>NZ_QRDZ01000021.1 GCF_003386235.1 Cohnella phaseoli | reverse complement strand
TGTTCAGACATTTTTCCCACTGCGCTCATCCTCCTCATGTACTAAGTGTACATTTTCGTGGTGGAGGACTCCAACTGAATTAGGGGGCTGTGGAGATTAAAGGGGATTTTTCGCTTTATTTTTAGTAAAATCTGATTTTTCATAATTTAAGGCGGATAATCCTCTTTATTTTCCTCAAAATGGCTGGATCTTCGAAATTAAGGGGGATTTTCCGCTTTAGCGCATTGTCCGGTCCACCTGCCCCTTCTTATCTGTTCCGTGACGCTGCACAATACTTCTTTCCCTCTACAGACGCAAAAGAAGCTGCCCCTAAGCAGCAGCGGCATCCGACAGTCCGATTGGGACCGGCATTCGGAATGTCTCGCTTTGCCTAGGCACAGCTTCCTTGATGAATTAGGCGTCGATTCCTGTGTAGATTCGGATGGCCTCACGCAGGAACTCTGCGACTCCCGGCTGATCTTTATCGTAGTAGGCTTTGAATCGCTCGTCCTCTACGTACATTTGGGCTATTCCCGCATGCGCTTCCTTGGAATATCGATCCCAGTAGAAAGTCAGCCAGCGACGGTGCAGATCGGCTGCTTTCTGCGCCAATTCCCCCGCCGGATCGCCCGTCGCGAACGCTTGCGCGAGCGTTGCGTGAATGTCCTCCGACAGACGCTCGATTTCCTTGTATTGCTCTTTCGTCATGCCCTTGAGTTTGGCATTGGATTTGTCCACTTGCTCGTCGCCGTACTTCGCGCGGATTTCTTCGCCGTACTTGGCTTCGTTATCGTCAATGAGCTGCTGTTTAAAGCCCTCGAACTTCTGCTTATCGCTCATATCCGTCATCCCCTTTTGGTAGGCTAAGGTCAGATCGATATTGGCTATCAGCGCGTCGAGTTGCCGACGCTTAGCCAGAAGCTGTTCGCGATGCCTTGACAGCGCGCGCCGGGCGTCGAATTCCGGAGAATCGACGATCGCCTTGATCTCATCGAGGCCGACGTCAAGCTCTCGATAGAACAAAATTTGCTGCAGACGATCCACCTCCCATTGCCCATAGATCCGATACCCCGACGAATTGATCCTCGCCGGCTTGAGAAGTCCGATCTCATCGTAGTAGCGGAGCGTGCGCGTACTGATTCCGGCCAGCTGGCCGAGCTTCTGAACCGTATATTCCATCTCGATCCCTCCTTGCAAACCGATCGTACACCTTTACGTAACGGCAATGTCAAGCGATTGTATCGAAGTTTTTATCAGCCGATATAGCCAAACAACCGCCGTGGAGAATTCCCCGGCGGTTGTTTCACGATCACTGAACGACGAGCTTCGAAGGATTGTTCACCTTGTACAATATTTCCTTGTTGAATTTCTTGTCCACGACTTTTCCTTCGAAGGTGATCACGTTGCCGACCTCAAGCCCGAAGCCCTTGAGCGTGTTGCTGTAGCCGCACCAAGCGTCGCCGATGGCAAGCGGGTTCTCACCTACGATGGCGACTTCCTCAAACAGGAGCACCTCGTCGTCGCGGTCGGAGAACGGATTTGGCTTGGTCGTAAACTCCTTCACCTTTGCGGTGAATTTCACCTTGTCGATCGGCAGCTCAAGCTTCTCCTTCTTCTCCTTCGGCTTTTTCTGGGCTTTAGCCGCCTTAACCGGCTTGTCCCCGTCGCCGCCTTCTACAGCATCCGCATAGGCGGAAGGCGCAACGGAAGACTCGCCGCTCTCCGCGTCCTCCGCTTCTACGACAGCCGTTTCTTTGCCGAACGTACCGCTCTGCATTTCCTTCAGATAGGCCGGATGAATGCTCGTCTCCCGGCCGTCCTCGAATTCCACGATCAAGACGCTCATATTGCCGTATTCCTGGTAGCCCTTGATCGAGACCTGGTGCTGCGAGGTCGCGCCTTTGTACCAGAACTGCGTCTTGGGCGTCTTGGCGAACAGCCCCCAAGCGCGCCCTTTCTCCGCATAGTCTTCCTCGTTGTCGAAGGCAATATAGTCTTCCTGCGGCGGATATAGCTTCAGGTTATTCCCTTTGGTCGCTTCCATCTTCGCGACTTCCCTCCTTATATCAAGCTTAGAAATTTGCGGATTCTCTCCAATGCTTCTTCTAATTGTACCTGGGACGAGGCGTAAGAACAACGGATAAATCCTTCCCCGCCCGAACCGAACACCTGGCCGGGCACGGTGACGACCTTCGCCTCCTGCAGCAGTCGGTGCGCGAACTGCTCCGAGGTAAGCCCCGTATGAGCGATCGAAGGGAAGGCATAGAACGCGCCCTGCGGCTCGTGGCACGGCAGCCCGATCTGCCGCAGCCCCTGCACGAATAGTCTGCGCCGCTGATCGTAGGACTCGATCATCCGGTCCTTCTCCTCCATCCCGACCTGCAGCGAAGCCAAAGCCGCCACCTGACCCATAATCGGCGCGCACATGACCGTATATTGATGGATTTTCAGCATAGCCGCGATCAACTCGCGCGGTCCGCACGCATAGCCGACGCGCCAGCCGGTCATGGCGAACGCTTTGGAGAAGCCGTTAACGACGAGCGTCCTCTCCTTCATGCCCGGCAAGGACGCAAAGCTGACATGCTTATCCCCGTAAGTCAGTTCGGAATAGATTTCGTCCGAGATGACGACCAGATTGTGTTCCTCCGCCAGCCTGGCGATCGGCAGCCAATCCTCGTAAGTCATTATTCCGCCGGTCGGATTGTTCGGATAGCAGAGCACAAGCACCTTGGAACGAGGAGTCAGCTTCTCTCGCAACGCATCCGCCTTCAGCTTGAACTGGTGCTCGGCAAACGTCTCGACGCCAACCGGTCTGCCGCCGCCTAGAAATACGATAGGAGAATAGGAAATATAGCATGGCTCCGGAATAACGATCTCATCGCCCTCGGTAATCAGCGCGCGCAGCGCAAGGTCGATGGCTTCGCTGCTGCCGACCGTGACCAGCACTTCGCTTGCCGGATCGTAGTCGACTTTGCAGCTGTCGGACAAATAGCCGGAGATCGCCTCGCGCAGTTCAGGCATGCCCGAGTTGGAGGTATACGTCGTTCTCCCTTTATCCAGCGCGGCGACGCAGGCATCGCGAACGATCTGGGGCGTGACGAAGTCCGGCTCCCCGACTCCGAGCGAGATCACATCCTTCATGCCCGACGTGTAATCGAAAAATTTGCGTATGCCTGACGGCGGCATCTCCCGTACTTGCGGCGACAGCAGCCGTTCGATCGGCTTTAACGTTTGATTTGGCATTTTTACAGTCCTCCTTGTGGATAACGACAAAAATTTAAAACAAAAAAACCCGTCCGCAAGGGACGAGTCTGCACCCGTGTTACCACCCTAGTTCCGCCTTTCGTTCGCACGAAATATAGCGGCACTCAACAACGTATCCATCAATACGTGTTCCCGTTAACGCTGGAAATGCGGCAGAGCTTACTCAAATTTCAGTCTGCGTCTCGGAGACGGCTTTCCGTTATCGCCCGAACGTTGGCTTTCACCCGACCCAACTCTCTGCGGAACTGACGAATAACGTACTCTTTCTCTTCATCGACTTTCGGCAAACCTATGAATTTGAGGTAATTATACGCACTAGTTCTGCAAAATGCAACCCGAAATTTAAATTGCCTCGGTCCGCTATCTCCGGTCGTTGGGATGAACGGCGTCATTCCAGGCAATACTGCACCTATTCCTATCGCAAACGGAGGGGACCGATTCTTGAGCTCGGAAGAGAACGCGCTGTCGGTTGTCGCGCTGGGCGGCGTCAACGAAATCGGCAAAAATATGTACGTCATTCGCTACGCGAACGATATTCTCGTCATCGATTGCGGCTCCAAGTTCCCGGACGAAAGCCTGCTTGGCATCGATGTTATCGTGCCCGATATTACATATTTGCTTGAAAATAAGGACAAAATCCGCGCGCTCATCGTGACGCATGGACATGAGGATCATATTGGCGGCATCCCTTACGTATTGAAGCAGCTTAATATGCCGATCTATGCGACGCGACTGACGCTGGGCCTGATCGAGGTTAAGCTGCGCGAGCACGGACTGCTCGGCAGCTCGCGGCTAAAGACGATTACCGCCGATTCGGCACTCCGCTTCGGCAGCTTCAAGGTGAGCTTTTTCAGCACCAATCACAGCATCCCCGACTGCCTGGGCATCGCGCTGAACACGCCCGAAGGAACGGTCGTCCATACCGGGGACTTTAAGTTCGATCTTACGCCGGTCAACAACCATTATCCGGATATTCACAAAATGGCCGCGCTCGGCCGCAAAGGCGTGCTGCTGCTTCTCTCGGAGAGCACCAACGCAGAGCGGCCAGGCTTTACGCCCTCCGAGCGGGTCGTCGGCGAGCATATCGAGGAGGCATTCTCCAAGGCGGAGCAAAAAATCTTCATTTCTACGTTCGCTTCCAACGTGCACCGGCTGCAGCAGATCGTCGACGCCTCTCTTCGCTTCGGCCGCAAGCTTGCGCTGCTCGGCAGGAGCATGGTTAACGTCGTTGACGTTGCGGTGGAGCTCGGCTATTTGCGACTGCCCGAAGGCATGCTGATTGAGCCGACCGATGTGAACCGTTATTCTCCGAACGAAGTCGTCGTGCTCTGCACGGGCTCGCAAGGGGAGCCGATGGCCGCGCTGTCCAGGCTTGCGAGCTCCAACCACCGTCAATTGGAGGTGCACCGCGGGGATACGGTTATTCTAGCCGCAACGCCGATTCCCGGCAATGAGCGCAACGTCGCGCGCATCGTCGACAATTTGTACGAGATCGGCGCAAAAGTGATTTACGGCTCAGGCTCCGTTACCGGCATGCACGTCTCCGGGCATGCCAGCCAGGAGGAGCTGAAGCTGATGCTCACGCTGATGAAGCCCAAGTATTTCATCCCGATCCACGGCGAGTATCGGATGCTGTACCAGCATCGCATTCTGGCGGAATCGGTCGGAGTCGAAGAGGATAACATCTTCATCGTCAAAAACGGAGACGTTGTCGATATCGAGCAAGGCGTCGCCAGTCAGCGCCGGAAAATTACAACCGGCAACACGCTCGTCGACGGCCTTGGCATCGGAGACGTCGGCCATGTTGTGCTGCGCGATCGCAAGCATATGTCCGAGGACGGAGTGCTGATCATTGTCATTACGCTAAGCCGCGCCGACAGCAAAATTTTGTCCGGTCCGGACACGATCTCGCGCGGCTTCGTCTACGTCCGCGAATCGGAGGGGCTGCTGGAGCAAGTGAACCGCATCGCGGCCTCTTCTCTCGACAAGCTGCTGGAGGAGAAAGTGAACCAGTGGAGCACTTACAAAATGACGATCAAGGACGAGGTCGGCAAATTTCTGTGGAACCAGACGAAGCGCCGCCCGATGATTCTGCCCATTCTTATTCAAGTATGAGCGCCGATTTTTTCCTTAATCTGCCGAACAGCTCGGGCAGCGCGATGCCCAAAAGCACGATCACCACGCCGGCCCATTGCAAGGCGCTCACGTGTTCGTGCAACACGACCGCCGCCAGCAAAACCGCGACGGGGAGCTCTGAAGCGCCAAGAATGCCGGTCAAGCCCTCTCCGATCCGCGGAACGCCGATCGCGAACAGCACCGGCGGCAGGAACGCACCGAACAGGCCCAGCATCAGCCCGAATGGAAGCAAGCCGCTCCACAGCGTGCCGTCGAACAGAAAAGCGGGCGGGAACAGAACGAAGACGAGCAGCAGGCCGCCGGTAATCATCCATGCACTGCGCCGTGCGGGGTGAACGGACGGGACCGCTTTGCCGCTGAACAAAATAAACAGCGAATAGCTGAGCGCGGAGGCCAAGCCGAATGCGACGCCGAGCCAGTTCAGCTCGGCCACCCCTTGATCGATAATGCCTGCGGCCATTAATGTTCCGCCAAGCAGAACGGAGAGCGTGAGCAGCATACTTCTGCCGGGCTTCTGCCTGCGCGCGACCGCCTGCATCACGACTCCGATCCAGGTGAATTGGAACAGCAGCACGATTGCCAGCGAATTTGGAATGTAGCGAAGAGATTCGTAATACAGCAGCCCCGTGATGGCTGTCGGAGTGCCTGCCGCCATCAGCAGCAAACGCTGCTTCCAGCTAAGTTTTCGTTCATGAACGGATTTCGTCTCTGCCGCCGCGTCATGCTTATCTTGTCTGCGGGCCCGTCTGCCGACGAGCAGCGCAAGCATCCACGCGAGCACGAACCCCGTAAGCAGTTGACTGCCGACTACCTCGCCAAGCGAGTAGCCCTGAGCGTATGCCTTGGTAACTATGGTAGAAAGAATGCCGTAACAGATCGCTCCCATAAGAACGGATAATTTGTATTTCATCGAACGTTAGCTCCTTTATAAAAAAATAAAAACTTCCTTGCCGGAATATTGGCTCGCGCGAGGCGAACGAATATTCGTAGCAAGGAAGTTAAGGCTTCCCGTAGAGACCCCCACCCTGAACTATTGGGGTTATACGAATCTTAGAAATCTTACTGCGATCTCGGCCGATTGTCAATAGACGAAAGCCAGCGCGATAATAGGCCAGCGCTAGGACGTGTCTGAATACTCCGAGGGCAGCAGATATTGCCGAATTTTCGTTCCATGCAAGGAACTTTTGTGAAGGCGTACCGGGGTACGTCAAGCAAAAGTGACGAAGCAGGGGGCGAAAAGGCGGTGATAGATGCCCCTGAGCGGGTTTTCAGACACGCCCTAATTCAACACAATAATTCTGCCGGTAATGACGCCGTTCTCGTCTTTATGAAACAGCAGCGCTTTGAAAGTATCACCATCTTTGCTAACGGAGAATGTCTCGGAAAATCCGCTCTGCCCTTCCTGGAAAAAGGAGTCTGGAGCCATTGTCACGCTCCGTCCGTCATGAGAGTATTGGAGGTTGCCGGCGTCGTCATACGTCACTTCTTTAATCGAGTCGGGAAGAGTTTCACCGATCTCCTCTCCTTTTTTAATTTTGGTTTTAATTTCCGCGGCCCAGCGCCTTGCGTCAGCGACCAGCTTCTTATCCGACGGTGACTCGGGAGAGGACGTCGGCGTTAGCATAGACTCCAAATAGGCTTCCGCTTTGACCGGATCCGCTTTGGCGATATTGAGCGGGAGATCGAACAATGCCGAAGCGCCCGAGTATCCTTCCTTGGACCGGATTTCTCCCGTGCTCTCGTCATACGAGAACGCCTCGTTCCTATAAAACGGACTGCCGCTGCTTACCGCCAAATACACGCCTCTGTCTGCAAAAATTTCTACTTGGTCGCATGAGATGAGTCTGTACATGACACCGTCGATGACATCTTCGCTGTACCCGCCGTTCATCGTAACGATATTGACCTGCCACGGCTTCAGACCTTTAATTAGCGGCGAAATGAAAAACGGAACTTCGCCGTATTCGGGTTCGTTGACCGCCGGCATCGGTTTGCCGTCCTGTCTGACGATGGAAACAACCGCATAGGTTCTGTCGGGGTAGATTTCCTCCGAGGAGTGCTTAAATTGGCTGAGGCCGGCTCCCGACACGAGACCGTGAAGCGTAAAACTGTAATCTCCAGATGCGATGGACCGATTAATCTCCATAGCGTCCTTGCTGTCGAAAGCTTCCGCCAGCAGCCGGTCCCCGAAACTCTCGGCAACCTGCTTGGCGCTGAACAGCTGTGTCGCCGCATAGGCCGATACAGACACCAGCAGCAATAATACCGCGGCTAACAGCCCTATCGATAATCTTCTTCTATGTTTAGGTTTCACTAGATTACGCTCCTTTAATTGATGGATAAGGGCCTGATCCAATTCTTCTTCAGGCTCTGCTGCCGGAGCCAGAGCCTGTCCGAGCAAACGTTCCCAATCCGCATCCTTCACGGGACATCGACCTCCAAATCTTTTCTCACGGCCATGCGCGCTTTATGCAATCTGCTTTTCACAGTTCCCGACGGAATTTTCAACGCCGATGCGATCTCCTCCACTGTCATATCCGCTGTGTAATACATGTAGAGGGGAAGCCTCAGCTTGTCGTTCAACCGATGGGCGGCCTGCTGAATCATCGTTCGAAGCTCTAGCGACAGTACCGCGTCTTCCGGTGCCGATTCGCGAGAAAATAAGTCCGCCACCCCTGCCGCCGCCTCGTCAAGCTCGAACGTAGGGGCGATTCTTCGCCTCCACGCAACCTTGCGACGATGATTGCGGTGAAGCTGCACGGCAACCGATATGAGATAAGCTTTCGGATTGCGGGCCGCGTCCATCTTGAGCCGCAGCTCCATAGCCTTAAGAAAAGTTTCCTGATATAAATCGTCCGTATCCTCTTTGTTCCCCGTCAGCTTGTGGCAAAAGCCGTAAATCGACTTGCCGTGCAGCTTCACGAGCTCAATCAACTCATCGATATCCAAGCAGCTTCTCCTTCCTGAATGGCCATTCACCTATATATTGTCATAACTTCGAAACCGGTTCACCTGCAAAAAAACTACAGCTGACCAATTCGCATACATGAACCCGTAGGCAACATGAAATATCGCTCGAACTGGACCAATCCTACATCGCAGACAGCGGCGTCGGGCTGGAGAACAAAATCTTGCTCGCCCTGCGTGCCACAATTCAGTCTAACAGGTCTGTGCTTTAACAGACCGAAGCATTGGGAATGAGGCCAAAAAAGTATCCTTACGCTACCTCAGCCGCGGAGTGAAGGTCAAAAAAGTGCCCTGATGTTGCCCCAGCCGCGTAGTGAAGGCCAAAAATGTGCCTTGACGTTACCTTAGCCGCGGAGTGAAGGCCAAAAATGTGCCCTGACGCTGCCTCAGCCGCGGAGTGAAGGCCAAAAATGTGCCCAGACGCTACCTCAGCCGCAGAGTGAAGGCCAGCCACAGAAAAGAAGCCCGATCTGAAAGCAGCTCTTACCCCTGCTTTCAGATCAGGCTTCTTCGCATAGTCGATTCCCTATGGCACAATTTGATTAACGTTGCGGTCGGCCGGCACTTCCGCCGGCAGCTTCTTGGATGCGCTAGGCACTTCGCGCGGACGGTTGTGAATTTCCTCGGCCGAATAAATCAGTATGGTCGTCTGACCGCCTCCCGAGAATGCGCGAATGAGCACGGGATGGTCGTAAGGATTATTGAACACGAAATCCGGCCCGTACCAGCTAACCGTCGCATCCCTTCCCGGCGGCACGTAAGGCACGTTGCGGCTGTGCGAATAGCGTTGAACGATTGTGAGCCCCGCTCGATCGACCGCATTGAACAACGTCGATGAGACTTGACAAATGCCGCCCCCGATTCCTTCCGCCACTTCGCCTCTTACGATCACCTTCGCTCGGCGATAGCCTTTACCCGCCGTCCGCTCCCCAAGGGTCTGATTAAACGAAAACGATTCCCCTGGAAACACATAGCGATTATTTAGCGCCTTAACCGCCAAATCGATATTGTGGGAGCGATTGCGGTTATTTGAATTGTAATAGGTCGTATAGTAGCCGATTCTCTTCTCCTTCAGCGTCGTCAGCAGCTCGCTGTCCACTCGCGGATAGACGGCTCTAAGCGGGGCTTCCATCGAGGCGCTCTTCCCCTCCGTCATATAACGATAGAACTCGTCCTCCCAGACTCTGAGGTCGAGCTTATAGCCGAGCTTGTCCGGGACGATCCCCCCCGATGCGTCCAGCATGGCGTTAGTCGGCGGCTGATAGACCAGCCGCTCCATTTTCGCTGTCAGCTCCAACAATTTAATGTCATTAACAATCGGCAGCCCGGGTAAAGGAAATTCATAATCCGCACGGCGCACGACCGCGATTTCCCGTCCTTCGGAAGTTATTGCAAGCTGATCCGGCAACGATGCGGTATGCGCAAGCACCAACAGGCCGGCAATCCATGTCCAAGCCAAATCGATCCCCCGATTCGATAAATTTAACGTAACTCGATGCATGAGCACACTTGTCTCAACCGATGCATCCCTGTTTACGTTGCGCGAAACGGACCGCGGTTATGCCGCATAATCGTTTATTCGTTAGCCGACAATAACGCCAACGATTCGAAACGGGAAGGAAGAAAAAAATGAGCCGACCACTGAGGCTGAATGCTTGGCGCTGGGCCGCATCAGTTGTACTTGCCCTTGGACTGGCTTCCGCTGTCGGCTCCGCTGCGCAAGCGAAGCCACCGACGACTCGAGAGCGGCAGCGCATAGAGATCGTCGTGCGCTCCAGCCGCACCGCCTCCATGTTTAGCAGGCTAACGATAGACAGCCCTACGCTAATTTTGCGCAATGCGCAAACGGGAAGCTTGCCGGAGCAACGCGCAGATTGCTATACCGACCTGGAGGTCGGGATTCGAGATGCCGACGGAAAAGAAATGCGGTATCGACTAGAACGTTCAGGCCACCTTTGGGACGAAGCCGCAGGGCGATTGCTGCGACTTTCAGCCGATGCGTCCAAACGTATGCTCGGCTATGCGGAGGCATTGAGACGGGAGCATTACGGGGCGCTGATGGATTGGAGCGAAGTCCGCCTTATCGTGAAGCGCAAAAGCACGTTCACGATTACCGATCTCGAAAGCGGACTCAGTTTTCGCGTCCAGCGTCGAGCGGGCAGCGATCACGCCGACGTGCAGCCAATGACAACAGAAGATTCGAAGACGATGAAGGAGATTTACGGGGGTGCGTGGAGCTGGGACCGTCGAGCGATCATCGTCTCCAAGGATCGCACACGAATAGCCGCTTCCATGAACGGCATGCCCCATGGGGGAGACGGCATTCCGGGCAACGGCTTTAAAGGGCATTTTTGCGTTCATTTTCTCGGCAGCTCGTCGCATCGCTCCGATACGCCCGATCCGGCGCATCAGTTGATGGTTTATCAAGCGGCCGGGCAATTGCGCAGCTATTTCGCTTCCGCCTCTCCCGGCGTGATGGCGATCAACTTCGCGGAGGCAGTCGCCAGAAAAGACATCGAGATGCTGCAATTGCTGTGGCCCGAAGCTTCCGCCGAACGTTTCGAAGAGCTGAATCGACTGCTTGAACGACTGGAATCGTTAACGATCAAGAGAACCCGCGTTACGAAAACCGAAGAGCTAGCGGATGAGCTGTCAGCCTCCGTAACGCTCCCTCTGCAAATTCGTTTGCGCGATCGGGGAACGCTTCAATCCGAGCTCCGTTTCGAGTTCGTCCGAAGCGCTCCTCGCTTACCTTGGCGAATCGCCGGAGTTTCCTCCGATCATTCCAGCCTAATCCCGTAAAGCTTGCCGCCGCGCGAAGCGACGACGGCATAGTTGCCGAATACCGCCGGAGAAGCTTCGATATTTGAGCCTACTGTCATGCTGCCTCGAACGCGGCCATCCCTGGCGGAGACGACGGAGACGACCCCGCCGGAATCGGCCTGTAGCAAATAAGCGTTGCCCTTGGCATCGTAGACGTCGGTCGGTGACGACCAGGCATAGCGTTTCATCGGGAGCCGCCAAGTCTCCTTGCCTGTCTTTTTGTCCAAGGCGACCATCAGCCCCTCCCCAAGCTTGCCGAAGCGGGCAATCGTAAACACGACAAGATCGGAAATATTTCCCTTGCCGACGACCGGCGTCGCCAGTACGCCGCCGTTGACGGGATGATCTCCGCCGACGACGGACAAACATTCGTATTTCATCTGCCAGACGACCTGGCCGGTTAGCCCGTTGATTTTGCGCAAATAGGCGTAGCCCTTTCTTCCCTGCTTGTCGACTTCCGTTCCGGTGTACAAGTACGGAATTCCGTCCTCGGCTTCCACAACGATCGTCGCATCCGTATCGTCGAGCGCCGGGAGCGCCCATACCGCCTCGTTCGTCCGAACGTTCACCGCCAGCACGCTTCCCCCGTTATCGGCAAAATAAACGAGGTCGCCGAACGCCGCCAGCGAATTCTCGATGCCCTGATAATTGTTGCCGCTTATACGATAGCGGAATTTGCTCACGACCGGCTTGATCGAAAGCGTCTTCCGCTGCGGATCGAAAGCCGTATTCAGCTTGACGCGGTACAACAGCCCGTTCTCCCCGCCTACGGTAAGCGTATCGTCATAGCGGTTGAACAGAGCGGAGCCGTCGAACGCCCCCCACCGCCGATAAGCGAAGGAATCGATGCCGTTAACGCGCAGCAGCTGCTTCTGGTCGATCAGGCTATACAGGTTAAATCCGATCGTTCCGTTCTCGGGGATTCCCTCTCCGACGTACAGCAGCGGATACCCGCGCGCATCTACGGACACGCTGCCTTTAATCGGGTTGCCGACCCGGATCGGACTTCTCGTCTCCTCGCCCGTTTCCAGCTCCAGAAAATAGACGTATCCGTCCAAAGAGGCATAGATGACCTCGGTAAAATTCGGCTTGGAACGAAACTTCGGCTTAACGTTCATCGACGCCAGCACTTCCGGCTGCCATTGGACGATCGCCGGCTGTCCCGTCCAACCCGCTCCGCCGCCCCATGAGCTGCTCTTCGTCTTCTTCTCCCAAGCGATTGCGGGGCGATACGTCTGCATCTCAACGGTCCCGTAAGACGGCGCGCTTCTGTCGCCTCCGCCCCGAAAACCGAGTACTCCCGCCACTTCGGTATACATCTCGGGAAATGCCTTCGCCTCCGCGGGCTTGCTGCCGCTCCATTGCCCGGACTGAACCCCCTTCGCTTGCGCAATGCCTTGCGCCGCCAGCAAAATGGCAAGCGCGAATAAGACCGTTTTGCTTCCCAACGCCATCCCTATCCATTCCTCCATATATTGGAATGAATAGATTTTACCTTCCTGCCGTCGAGAAGCTTGTCAAACGGTCAACGAGAAATCGCGGAACCTTTGTCGTATCCGGTAGCAAACAAGCGAAGCGCGCGAACAAGAGCCGCCTCGGCGACACGGAGAGCGACATCGTCGCCCTGCGCGTACACTGGAGGCGGCTCCTGTGGAACCCTTATGGCTTTAACTCGGCACTTCCGCCCTCCGCTCGCGCTTGCGCGGGACATCAGGCAATTCGTTCACGGAGACGACTTCCTTCGTCCGTTTCTGCGGCTTTTTCCAATAGCGCTCGCTCCCCGGAAGATCGTCGAACCAGGCCGCGTCGTCGGGACAATCCAGCATCATGAATTTCCCGTAGTTGCCGTCGCGGGATTGATGATATTTCAGATAGGCTTTGCCGTTCTCGATCGCCAAAATTTCGATTTTGCCCGACGTATGGCTCATAGACAGGCGCACTCTCTTGCCTAAACCGGAGGTACGAGCTTTCGCCTTCTCGACGATATCGTACACTCGAGCTAACGGCAGCACGAAATCGTTGTTGCCCGCCACGGGTCGGTTGATGAAAAAATAGTAGGGCGTTACGCCAGCCCAACTCAGCCGGTCCAGCAACTCGCCGAGCACCTCAGGATCGTCGTTGATGCCTCTAAGCACAGGCGTCTGGTTAACGACGATCGCTCCGGCGTCGTGCAGCGCTTGGAAGCCTCGTACCGCTTCCGGCGTAATTTCGCGAGGATGATTGATATGAGCCATCACGTAGATGCGCTTGTTCGCGTTGGAAAACTCGCGGATCGTCTCCAGAAGCTCCTCGTCCTCGTAAATCCTCATCGGATTAAAGACAGGAATTTTCGAGCCGAGTCGAATGATCTTCACATGTTCGATTTCGCGTAATCTATGCAAAATCGCACGCAGTTTAGGCGTGGCAAGGATGAGGCTGTCGCCTCCGGTCAGCAGCACGTTGCTAATCTCAGGATGGTTGGCGATATACTGCAGGCCCGGCTCGATGTCCGAGGTCGCTTCCTTGACGTCGTTGCGGAACAGCCGCTTGCGGAAGCAGTAGCGACAGTAGGCTCCGCACACTTCGGAGACAATCAGCAGCGCCGTCGACGAATACTTGTGCTGGCAGCCTTTGACCACGTAGTTCGTATCCTCGTCCGAAGCGTCCCAACGTCCGTATTCCTCCAGCTCCCCTTCATTCGGAATAACGAGCTTGCGAATCGGATCGTGCGGATCGTTCCAATCGATCAGATTCAAGTAATATTCGTTCACGCGAAACACGAACTTGTCGGTAATCTTCTTCAGCTTCTCACGTTGTTCCTCGGGGATGTGAGAGATCTTTCCGATATCGGTGATATACTTTGGCTGCGCCATGCGGCCTTCCTCCTCCATGTATATTCATTCGAATTCGAGAACGAATCCGTTCCAAGCCCCGCGATACCCCCTTTCGTCCGAACGTTAAATAGACCCTGCGCGCAGTAGACCATCCCTACTGCGGACAAGGGTCCGTAAAGACAGAAAAAGACCCTTAACGGGTCAAAAGAATGAGCAACTTATGACCCATCCAGTGCAAACGAGGTTAGCTGTCGGGCTCGGGATAGATGGTTCCCTACATGAGCAATCCATGATTCGCCCCAAAAGATTGGTTCCCCCGCTTTCCGGAAGTTTCCGGAAACTAAGCGTAACTAAACTATAATTTACAGTTGCCCGCCCTGTCAACCCTGAGAAATTTCATCCGTGAAATTCGGCAGCGGACAAATTTGTCGGACGGCTTTCCCGTCGGTTACAATAGAACAAAGAAGGAGGAAGCCCCATGCAGAGCTCTAGCAAACTATCGGAAGGCATTAAAGGACTGATCGACCGGAAATTTGTTCTGTTCCTCGTCGTCATCCTGCTGATTGGCTTGAATATTTTTATTTTGGAAAAGATTTCTTATGTTTTTCATCCGCTGACCGTCGTGCTGGAAACCGTATTCCTTCCGTTCCTGTTAGCCGGAGTCGCGTACTACCTCCTTAATCCGATCGTCGACTATTTGGAGCATCGCAAAGTAAAACGCCTTTATTCCATCCTCGGGCTGTACCTTGTCATTGTTACGGTACTGACGCTCGTAGTTATGAAAGTCGTCCCCTTGCTCAGCGAGCAAATCGCCAGCCTGATCTCGCAGTTCCCGACCTACACGCAGAACGCGCAGGCCAAGTTCGAGGAACTGATTGGGAACAAGTATTTCAACGAGCTGCAAAGCATGATCGGAATTGATACGGCCAAGCTCACGGACGAGTTCTCCTCGCGCGCTTCGACCCTTCTCAGCAACGCTTGGTCGGGAATAGGCGGGTTGGTAGGCCGAATTACCGAGACGGTGCTGGCGATCATCACGGTTCCCTTCGTCCTGTTCTACCTGCTCAAAGACCGCAAGAAACTGGCCCCGTTCGTGCTCGGATTCGTGCCGACTAAGCTCAGAGGCCGCTCCTTCGGCGTCATGCTGGAGATGAACCATCAGATCAGCTCGTACATTCGCGGCCAGATCATCGTCAGCGCCTGTATTGGCGCACTGCTCTACATCGGCTATCTCATTATCGGACTGGACTATTCCCTCGTGCTCGCCGTTATCGCCGCTTGTACAAGCATCGTCCCTTATTTGGGACCGGCGATCGCCATTACTCCCGCGCTGATCGTCGCCATGATGACGTCCCCGATCATGCTCGTGAAAATGATCGTGATTTGGACAATCGTGCAATTGATCGAGGGCAAGTTTATCTCGCCGCAAATTATGGGCAAGACGATGCGGGTTCATCCGATTACGATCATCTTCGTCATTATCGCGGCCGGCAACCTGTTCGGCATGATCGGCATCATTCTCGCCGTTCCCGGGTATGCCATTCTAAAGGTGATCAGCACGCATCTGTTCCGCTGGTTTAAGCGTCGCACGGGACTATACGAGGAAGCCGTTCCTGCCGCTGACGCCTCCCATGACGCGCCAACAGGCGAAGAAACTCCGCAAAACGCAGACTAGGTAACAAAATCAAGGGTCTGTCTTATAGGGAAAGGTTGCTTGAGATTATCGATACATAAGGTAAGGTGTATATACCTCCAGTAGACCTAATCATGACCCGCAACATTTCCAATTTATTGGATATTAAACTTTTACGACGGATCTATTTGCACACATGAGCTTACGCAGGGAAGTTAGTCGGAAATTCGTACAACGCAGCTCGAACCAGGCTTAAACGGCGGACGTTTGTAGGAAAAACAGCACAAAGCAACTTTGCTCAGACTCAAACGACGAACGTTTGTAGGGAAAATCGTATAAATCAACCAAGATCGGGGATTGTATGCCGCTAAAGCGTCTTCGATAATTATACGAATAGTTTCTGGGAATTATCTGGAAGTGTTGTGGGTTATGATTAGCCCGTAGACTGCCTCATACGCTCCTGAAATCACATTGTAACGGGTTTACCCATTCGTATTTCAGGAGCGTATAGCAGCATCGGAGGGAGGTATATACGCCTATCGATTATCTTCCAGAGCAACTTGAGGCGCCTATAAGACAGCCCCCCTTCGTCACATAGTGTCGATTTGTTGTTCCGCCTGCTGCAGTTCCTCGACAATATAACGGCAATTCAGCGCTTTCTCGCGCAAATCCTGAACCGTATAGTAATAATGATTGCTCGCTTCAAAGCCGATGCGGGAATCTCGAATGACGAGTTCGTACAACTGCAAGGCGTTGCTTGCTTCCTTGTTCGCGATATCGATGAGCTTGCGGCAAGCTTTCGAACGGACGGATGAGCTTCTTGCCTTCAAGTATTTTTGCCGGGCTCTAACGAACTCGATCTGCAGGTATGTGCTGTAGAAATGAAGATAAGCCGCCGATGCGGAATTCGTCAACTCGTCGAACTCCCGATGTGCCCCAGCAGACAGCCGCTTCCTTGCCGCCTCCAGAAGACGCAGCCCTTTCTTCCACCCTACGGCAAGTTTCTTGAACTGCCCGGCAAATGCGGCATCCGAATAGATTCCGCGCCATCGCTCCAGATCGTCGTAAGGATAACCGATCATGGTCGCCTCGAAGCCGGTCGGCTCCAGATGAAGCAGGTTGGCCGGTCCGAAATTTTGCGGTGCGAAGTACAGCACACTTAAATCGAAGGGAAACTCTCGGAACGCGCTACCGAACGCGGCCGAAGCATCTGCGATCGCTTGCCCCGCCTCGCTTCCGAACTTGGCTTGCATCCGTTCGCCAATGCCTGTCTTCTCGCCCGAATCGGTATCCCAATAGTATTCGGATGCAAGCTCCAGGTTAAGCGACGGGTATCCGCCCAATGTCCAACTCAGCATCAAGCCGCTGACCCCGGAATCGCTTAAGCGGATGAGATGCTCCTCGATTAACTGAAAAACGGGTAAGAATGGCACGGCCGAACATTCCCATGTGTTATTAAACTGAACCTTCGCCGCTGTGCGCAAGCCCCGCGCTTGAGCCACTTCCCAGGTCCGCTGCGATTTCTCGCCCGGCCCGACGACGGACATGGAATAGTCGATGACCTGTCCCGAAGAACCGGCCATGTTCGTGGGAATCGCTTCCTCGCTCGTGGACATGACGATTACGTTGTCCGGCAATCCCTCGATCGCGGAACGAATTTCCTGATCGTCCCATCCCCAACTGTGCGACCATCCCCATGTCCAGCATACAATTCGCGCTTCGGGTTTTTCTCGAAACGCGCCTTCGGCGATAAGCCCGTTCACTTCCGCAACGACTTCGCCCGGCGTTCGTCGGCTGCAGCGCGGACAATTCGTCTGGCCCCCCACTGCCCGCGAATAACAGTGCGTCCAATTTTCCGACATCGTGATCGTAAACAGGCCGGCCAAACCCGGGACTTCGCGGAAGAGGCGGGCAATCCCGTCGCTCAGCAATTGCTGTACTTCCGTATGCGATGTGCACAGCGTCGCATAGCCGTCCTCCGTATGTCCTTGCCAATCCGGTTTGTCGGCAAAAAAGGATACAGGCATGGAACGGGGTTCATTGCAATACAAGTAAACGCCGATCCCGTACTTCGCAGCACGGTCCGCGAGAAAGCGCAATCCGGCAATCCTTTGCTCCCAATTGAGAGACAGCTCCTCCGGCAACCCGGCTAGCGGAACTAGGTTATAGAGGACGCTTTGCAGCCAAATGCCGTTCACTCCCGCATCGGACAGCCGTTCCAGCAAAGCTTCCGGAAAAGGGTCCAATTCCGGCGTCAAAAGCGGATCTCCGTATACGGCGCCGTAGGAGTAGATAATGCGCATATCGAATTTCGTAGTCCGACGGTATTCGCCAGCCATGAGATAAGGCGCATGACCTTCGCACGCTTGCCCGGCCAGCCATTGCAGTCCTCGCATAATCCCGGTTTCGGCCGCTGCCCGAATCGTAAGCGTATCCGTCCCCGCAACGATCAAGTGGTCTTCCGTCAATTGGGATGAATCCGGTACGATTTCGATTCGCATCACCGGATTGATCTCCTCGTTAGGCGAAAAGGCGGAAGCTTTCCGGACGGTCCACTTTGCGCCCCAGGTCCGTTCAAGCTTAGTTACGAATCGTTCCAGCGCGGAATCCAAAACGGGATGGCCGCTCGGCGCTTCGATTGTCCAAGAAATATCCAGTCTGATTTCCCCGTGACCTGGCTCCCTAACACGGACGTTCTCCCTCATAGCCGGCTTGCGATATTGATTGAGAAAATCGAAAGGCTTTTCGGCTTGCCGTTCATCGCTCAAGGCCGCCGTCGATTCCCTGATCAGCCGCGTCCGCTCTTGTTCCGCCTCGTTCAGAACCCGATATTTGACCGACTCCGTCCACGGCTTGAGGCTGCCTAGCTTGATCCATAGGAAATCGTCCTCTTTTAAAGTGAAGGCGAGTCGGTCTTCCGTCCATCCTAGCAGCTCGAGCAATTGCTCGACAGGGAGCAAATGCCAATTGGCGCGAATGATTGTAATGTATCCTCTTTCGAGCCATATCGCTTCATTCCCCGTCTGCGAGACCTCAAGCCCCAGGTTCGACGCGGCTTCCCTGATCTGCTCTTCGGAAGCGCCGAGCACCAGAGCCAGTCGCTCTACCGGCACTAACCCCCAATTTCGCCAAATGACGGCCTGCATTCGCGTAGGAAAATGAGGTGTTGCCAACGCCTTCTTATCCGGCTCCGTTCGCAAATCGAGAATCATAGCCGCTCACCCGCCCTGGCACGCATCCGATTTTCCAATCTGCCCAGCTTGTCGATTTCCATCGCGATCTCGTCCCCGTCCTTCAGCCATACGCGCTTCTCGGGCGGATAGCCGAAGATGACGCCTTGCGGCGTTCCCGTTAAAATGACGTCCCCCGGATTCAGGGTGATGTAATCGCTAATATAGCTGACCAATTCGTCGCAATAGAAAATCATATCCGACGTATTGGATTGTTGCCGAATCTCGCCGTTTAACCAGCAGCTCAATTCTAGGGAATTCGGATCTCCGACTTCATCGGCCGTGACCAAGTAAGGACCGATCGGGCAGAAGCGATCCAGACTCTTGCCGAGCAGCCATTGATTCGTTCTGAACTGCAAATCCCGGGAAGACAGGTCGTTGGCAATGCAATACCCGAATACGTGGTCCAGCGCTTTATCCCTGGCTACCCCGCTCGCCGTTCGGCCGATGACGATCGCGAGCTCGACTTCGTAATCCCCTTCCTTCACGTAAGAAGGCAGAGGGATCGTCTCGCCGTGAGCGGCTATCGAATTGTTGAATTTATTGAACAGAACGGGGTATTCCGGAATGCTCATCTGGGATTCCGCGGCATGCTCGCGATAATTCAAGCCGACGCAAATGATTTTCCCGGGGCTCGGAACGCAAGGTCCGAACGTCAACTCCTCTTCTCTCCTCAGTTCGCCGGCGTCAATCGCGCTGCGCACATACTCATCGATCCGATCGATCATCCGCTCTCCTCCGGCGATCAACTCTTCCATCGTACGCGGCCAACTTTCCTCTGAGGGAATCTCCACGACCCCGGATTCAGATTTGACCCCCAGTTTAAGCCCGTCATCCGTTACAAACGTCAGCAGTTTCATTCTCCGCACCTCATCCTATTTATAACTCGATAGACTCCGCAAGTACGACTTCCCGTCCCGTCGCGCAGGATTTCGCGATCGCATCGGCGACCTCTACGCCATGAACGGCATCGGCGAATGAGATAACGACCGGATCCTCGCCCCGGGAAATACAGCGACAAATATAGGTCAGCTGCTCCCGCAGGCATCCAACGGATTGTCCATGCAGCTTCGCATGAATATTCGTATCCGGAGTCAGCCTTCCTTGACCGTTCCAGAATTGCAGGCCCGAATTACTCGTCTCGAAGTGGGCAATTCCGCTCCTTCCGATCACTTCGATCGCGTCCGCGATTTCGACTCCAGCTTGGTCCGGCGTCATCCAACTGCTTTGCAACACGGCCAGCGCTCCGTTCTCGAATTCGAGGTTCGCCCACAGCACTTCCGGGGAGGCGGAGGCTGCGCCGGAATCGGTTACGGATCTTCCGTAAGCTTTCACGCTTCTCACGCGACATCCGGCATACCAGATCGCCAAATCGATATCATGGATCATTAATTCGAATACCGTATGGACGCGCTGAAAGGTTTCGAATAAATAGTGCTCCCGGGAACGCTTTAAGTACATGCTGACTGGAGCGCCTACCCGGTCGGACAGCACGGCCTCCTTAATCGCGGCATAACGCGGATCGAACCGCAGCAGATGTCCTGGAAAGAGCAGCCTGCCGCTGGCGGCGGCCGCTTCCTGCATCGCCTTGGCCTCGTCCGGGCGAGTCGTTACCGGTTTCTCCACGAGGACATGCTTGCCGGATTGCAAAGCTTTCAAAGTCGGCTCCAGGTGGTGGCTTTCAAAGGTCACCACGCTGATCAAATCGATATCGTCTCGCTGGACCAACTCGTCCGCACTTGAGATCAAGTTCGCGACGCCGTATTCCTTACCCGCTCGTTCCAGCCTTTCCGGCGAACTGTCGCATATGGCTACTACTTCCGCCGTTCCAAGCGAACTGAAGGCTTCCAAATGACACATTCCCCATCGACCCAAGCCGAGAATGCCCACTCTCACTTTATTCATTCCGATCTCCCACTCCCTATCTATAAATTCGGAGGCACGTCCAGCCGTTCGAAGCAAGCTTGCGCCTTGGCAATATGCTGCCAGGCCTCGGTAAGCAGAAAAGGTCCGTGTCCGGGAAACAATCCGTCGATACGGAGTCCGTGGAGCTTGTCCACGGTGTCTGCATATTCGGATATGACGCAATCCCAGACATTCTGAATGACAACTTTTCCTCCGGCGAATACCGAATCGCCGCCGAACAACAGCTTCCTCCCCTTCCTCTCGATCAGGAAGGAAATATGCCCGCGCGCGTGTCCCGGCGTATCGATTATTTTCAGCGAGAGATTGCCGATAACGATCTCGTCGTTTTCCCGCAGCCCTCTCGCTACCGGACAAGGCGGAAACTCGTAATCCGCGGGATACACGCCCGCTCTTACCGCCGCGGTAATGCTAACCTTGTCACGGTCCCCCGTTTCGATCCAAGGCAAAATTTCCTGCGAGGTCATGACCTGCAGCCCGTAGGTCCGGTGAAAATAAGCGGCCCCTGCCGCATGGTCGCCATGCCCGTGGGTAAGCAGCAAATATCGGATTTGCCCCGGCGATATCCCGATGCGTTCGATATTCGCCGCAATCCGCTCGGGCTCTATCCCTCCGCCGGCATCAATCAAAGCGAATTGCCCGTCCCCGCCGTCCAGCAGGTAGACGTTGCAATCCATCGGATCGCTCAGTTGAAAGCCGTACTTGCCGCTGCCGACCATATAGATGCCATCATCGATTCTGATCATGACGGGATGTAGGCGATGCATTCGATTTCCACGCGCATGCCGGGAGGAAACTTGACGATTTCAACCGTACTTCTGGCGGGCGGCTCAACGGTAAAATATTCAGCGTACGCCTCGTTGTATGCCGAAAAATCGTTCAGCTCGTCAATAAAAGAAGTGACTTTGACGACATGTTCAAGAGAGGTGCCCGCAGCCTGTAAAATTTGTTCCATATATTCGAGTACGACATGCGTTTGCCGGACAATATCTCCGGGGAACAGCACCTCTCCCGTCACAAGATCGAACGGGCACGTTCCCGCCACGTATACCATGTCGCCCAGTTTTACGGCCTGAGAATAAGAACCGCCTGGCTTCGGCGCTTTATCGGTACGGATGATTTCCTTCTTCATATCGGTCTCTCTCCTCTTAGTCGAGCTGATAATTGCAAGCCAAGCGATAATAGAACTCGGCCGCCTGAACGACCTCGGCGACCGGAACCCATTCTTCCGCGGAATGCGCCTGATCGATCGAACCCGGTCCGTACACGATGGACGGGACCCCTTGCCAAGCCTGCAGCTTGCTTGCATTGCTGCCGTAAGACACGCCGCGCAGCGACGGATTCAAACCGAGCGATCCGGCGACGCGTTGCGCCGCCTGGACAACGGCTGCGTCATGCGGCGTATTGAGCGCAGGATCCAGGAGCAGCGGTTCGACGGAAAGGTTCGCGTCGGGGAGCGATTCCCGCAATTGCCGCTCGAACCCGGCGAGAACTTGTTCGGGCGTCTCGCCGGGAACGATGCGCCGATCGATCCGGATCTCGCAAGCTTCCGGAACGATATTGATCTGGCTGCCTCCGTTAATCGTACTTACGACGATCGTCGGGCTTCCGCAAAGTTCGCTGCCGATTCGTGCCAAACCCGGTTCTACCGTATCTTTCACGTAGCGAACGACATCCATCATCGAATAGATTGCGTTGTCTCCTTTGTACGGAACCGAGCTGTGAGCGGCTAAGCCCCTTGTCCGGACGGAAAACCGTGCGCAGCCTTTATGCTCCGCCACGATGCCAAGCTCGGTCGGCTCGCCGACTACTGCTCCCGTTAGAGGGATCTGGAGCGACATAAAAGCCGTTAGCCCCTGAAAGGCATACTCTTCATCGACCGAAGCGCAGAAGACAAGATCGGCGTTCAGAAGCTCCGGATGGGAAGCGCACCGCTCCATCATATGAATCATGCCGGCCAACGCGCCTTTTGTGTCGCAGGCTCCCCTGCCGTATAGCCTTCCGTCGCGGTAAGTCGGCACAAGCGCGTTCTCCATGCTTCCGATCGATACGGTATCCATATGCGCCTCGAACAGCAATGCGGATTCCGGCTTGCCAACCCGCAATTCGGCGATAATATTGTCGCGCCCCTCGACTACGGGTTGCCGAGTAACCCGCAGCCCCGCTCGGCGCATGCGCGCTTCGACGTAATCGGCAACGCCGCCTTCTCCCCGGGCGTCCTCGCCGTAATGCGGATTGACGCTTTGTATGCGTACCAAATCGTCCAATATCCGGACCGCGGGATGCTCCGCCTCTTGCGCCCCGCCTTCCCTATCCAGTAACCCCATCTTCCTCACTCCCACGACTCTGCTGCTTACTGTTTTACGAAATAGAGCTTATCTACGTAAACCGCGTATACGTTTGCCGGATTATCCGCAGGCCAGATATAGGCGTATTGATTATTCGTCTGAGAAGGAACGAACGATCCGATCTTGATCGTATGCCATAACATATTTTCCATGGCGGAAGCCTGCACGGTCGTCGTTCCGAACGGATACGAATTCGTAGTCGCATCGTATACTCCGTACGAGAACGCATTTCCAGAAGGAATAGAAAACGCGGGCTTCCCATTGGCATCGAAATACAAATCGTCGGCATATTTGATTTTCACGACCGCATACAGATCGTAAGTCGCGCCGGGAACAAGCCGGCTCTTATCCCAGGACCATTGAACGTCCCAGCCGTTCGCAGCCCCTACAAGCTTAATCGCCGTTTTTCCGTCCGAAGCCGATACGTCCGCGTTATTTTTGGTAGCTCCTCCAAACATGTTCAAATCGCTATCCTGCCCGACGTAGACAGACTGGGTCGTATCCTTGGTCAATTTGAGGATTTTCCCGTCCCCCGCCGCAAAAGCCAGACTGCTGATTTCATAGCGATCCGGATAGGTCGTATAGCTGATTGAGGCGTTGGTAAGCGAATCCCTGATTTCCGTAATATCCATACCGAGCTTCGCCCGATCGATTTTAATCGTGACATTGGCGCTGCTTAAGCAATTATGATTCACGACGACCAAATATTTGTCCCCTGTGGCAAGATTCTCGTGCGTCGTCACGTCCGCATTCGGATGAGCCGAGCTCGTCGTATTGCCGCCCCCGATCGTCGTCGCGACATTCGCAATTTTGGTCATGGACAGAATCGTCGGCTCCAACGTTTTGATTTCATTAAACAAGGTTTGAACGGTGCCGAACTTAGGCCCTCTATTATAATTTTCATCCACCATGCCTTCCCATAAGCTTTCCGTCTGATAGATAAAGTAAAGGAATCCTTTGGAGCCGTGCCCGATGTTGAGATAGGTCATGGCCCTTGTTTCGGCGGGGATCGGGTCTCTTAAGCCTGTGGGCTCATGTCCGTAATTTTGCACGACAGTCCACCATGGAGCGCGATTTTGAATATCCTTCTTGGTCAGCATGTGAAGGAAATCCAAATAAGGTTTGTAATCGATATTCGCATAATAGGGATGATTCATGTAATGGGTAAAATCCCCGATCGGGTAACCGATTGCCGCGCCGTAAGGATCGGTCAATAGCGTCTGCGTCTGTTGAATCCCGTAATGGAATTCCGTATATTCCGGAGTAACGTAATCTATTAACGCTTGATGATAAGGATCGATCGATTCCGTCATTCTTTTGGCGTTTCTCAAAAAATGAGCATGATCGATATCCAGGTTCATCGGTTCGTCCTTCAGAACATAGGCATACAGGGCCGGATGATCTTTAATCGGAGCGATTCTAGCGTTGATCTGATTGTATAACGCAATTTCGTCATTCTCCAGCGTTGGATTGCTGAACGTGGCATAGGCCATCGGGAAAGCCATGACCTGGATATCGTAAGCGGCTGCCCGATCCAGAGTGTCCGTATACAGCGCGGTAGATCCGTTCCAGTTGGCGATGCTGACCATGTTCATATTCGCGTCCTTCAGATCCTGGAAGCTATTATTTAAGTAAGAGATTCTAGCGGTGGATTGGAATGGAATTTCTCCTCCCTCAAACCATGTTCCTCTTGCTACGAGAGGGGCCGGAGCAATCGGATCGTTTAAGGCGACACCGGTTATAACCTGAATATTTTTCTTATACAACTCCCCGCTCGGATTGCTGATTACTACGGTATACATCCCGTTTGGTACGATCGCGTTAGCGTTATTTTTTCCGTCCCACGAAATTTTCGCCGTGCCGCTTTGACTAACGTTGTTAACCAATGTTTTAACCGGACTGCCGCTGCTATCGACGATTTTGGCGCTTATCGTTTGAGCCCCGGATAGCGAATACGTAATTCCGGCGGAATCGTTAAGATCGTCCTGATTGCCCGGCGAAATCTTATACGGCTTCACTTTAATTAGTTGTTCGGGATTGTCGTTGATTTCCGATTCGACTATCGATACCTGATCGACTTTGATCGAAGGAAATTGGGCGGCGTTGTCTACTTGATAAAAGCTGACATGATAAACATGAGTCGGATCGAGCGCTAAAGGCGCGGCGTTGATTTTGATTCCGATATAGAACTTAAACTTGTCTTGCGTCTCCAAACTGGACGTACTGTAAACCTTGGGCGGCACAGGGTAGGTTCCCGTCGTCGAATCGTACACGACAACTCCGAAAATATCGCCCGCTGAAGAATTCCAGTCCGCTCGATCGATCTGCACAATCGCATGGATATCATAGGTCTCGTCGGCCCTTAGCTTCGTGCCGTCGATAGGCGCTTGAATATTCCAGTTGCTGCCCGGTCCATTGTACAGAACGGCCGCGCTGTTATCGGAAGCGAGAGGGCTCGAAGTGAGAACCGAGCTGTTATGCAGAATAAAGCTGCTGTCTTCGATAACGATAGATTCGTGCGGTATCAGAATGATTTCATCGACGTAGATTTCCGACACTTGACTCGCGTTATCGGTTCCCGCCACGAAAAATACAAGCTGGTTCACGCTTAAATTCGGCACGAACGTTCCTACCCGGTATTCCTTCCAAGTCATATCCTGCGTTTGGCTGGAAGGCACGGTTTTTAGCGGCAGGATATAATCCCTGTACGTATTATCCCAAACCCCGAATGCGAATGCGTTGCCCGTTGGATTTGCCGCAGTGTGATCAACCTTGATGCGCATAAAGACATCGTAAGATCTTCCCGGCTGCAGGTCGCTGAAATCCGAACGAATATGAGAGATGTTCCAATCCTCGCTCGTATTCGACATTTTACCGGCAAAGCCATTGCGCGCGGTTGTATCGGTCACGGTTATGCCGTCATTGTAATATTGAAATTGATCCTCTTGGATGACGAAATCCGTGCCGGATGCCGAGGTTTTATCGATGCCGATCATAATAGACAAGACTAGACAAATCGTTGCATGGAGAGACGCTTTTTTGACTTTGTTCATGTTCATAGCCCCTTTGACATGAAATAGGTATCAAGCCTCAGACAAGCCATTCATCAGACGGTCAACGTCGGCACTATCGTTAAAAGAATGAATGGAAGCGCGGAATCGGCCGTCGCCTCCCCACAGATAGATTCCTAGCTTTTGGAGATATTCGGATACCTCTTCCCCCCGGTCGGAAGCGACGCAAACGTTGCCCGCCCGTCGCTGCCGTTCGCGTGGCGTAATAATCGTGAAGCCCTGCGCGTCCAGCTTTCCGATTAATTCGTCGCCTAGCTGCAAAATATGGTTTTCGATTCTGGCGATGCCGGTATCCAACAGCAACCGGGTTGAGTAATTGAGCGCATAGATCGTCGGGTAGCTGGGATATCCCGTCTCGAATCGCTTGGCGTCGTGATGGAATTCGTAGCTGCTATGACGAATCGGGCTGAACATATCGATTACGCTCCGCCATCCCACCGAGCGCGGCATGAAATCAGCCACTCTGGCCGGGTTGACGCCTAGAATGCCTAGACCGTGAATGCCGAGCAACCATTTATAGGAGCTGCACACCAGAAAATCGGTTTCGTTCATATCGACGGGGACCGCGCCCAGCGATTGCGTAGCGTCGAGCAGGAGCAGCGTATCCGTCTGTTTTAATTGCTTGTATAATTCCCGATAATCGAGCCTGGCTCCGGATAAATAACTGACATGGCTTGCGATGACGAGTCGGGTCCGATGATCGACCTTCTCCATAATATCTTCCGGCGTAACCTGCCAATTCGTATGCTCCACGAACCTTACTTCCACGCCTTTATCCCGCAGGACAAGCCAGGGCAGGACGCCTGCCGGAAATTCCAAGCGGTTGACGACGACGTTGTCGCCGGGGAGAAAGGAAATCGAGCCTGCGATCATCGAGATGATCTCCGAAGAGTTCGATAACAATCCGATATTTTCAGCCTTTCCCCCGAGCAGAAGCGCAATGTTCGATTTGCACGACGCCTCGATAGCCGCATTGTTTGCGCGACCTCCAGGGCCTACGCTGCGACGGTTCATATAGTCGGTAATCGCTTCCAAGCTCCCTCTAAGAGCCGGCGTTTCGGCACCGCTATAAAACCATGCGCAATCTTCTATGCCAATAAATAATTTCTTTGTCAGTAAGGCTTCCACAGTCTCTCACTCCTCGTATATCTTGGCTTATTTGAATTCGATCCATCTGCCTCCGGCATCGGCGGAGCTTTTCTCGGCTTCCACCAGACGAATCGACTCCGCGACGTCGTCGCCGAGCGAGACGGACGGCTTAACTCCGTTCCTTAAGCAATCGGCCAAGTAGACGATTTCTCTATAAAAGCCCGTATCGGGAGACAATTCCGGCGTTAAGGACGGACCGTCCTTCGGATACACGGTTACCATGCCGCCCGCAAATACGACCGCCGCTTCGTCGAAACCGACGCGGAAGGACATCTCGAAGCCAAGGCTTGGCGGCAGCGACCAGTCGGCTTCGGCGGATACGACTTTGCGGTCCGGGTAACGATATTGCGCGGACAGGATATCGTAGCCGCTGCCTGGGAACACATTGCGTCCAATGGCGGTGACGGCATCGGGGTTTCCGAACAACCACCGGATCATGTCGGCATCATGGACGTGAAAATCCACTAGCGCGCCTCCGCTTCGCGTTTCGTCGAGCAGCCAGTTCTGATTCGACCAGATCGGAGCGCTGCTGGCCCTGTAGAAACGGGCGGACCTGACCGCTCCCCATGTATTTCGGTCCACGCATTCTTTTAAGTATTCATAGGCCGGCCAGAAACGAAGACATTGCCCGATCATCAAATATTTGCCGCTTTTCCTGGAAGCCGCAAGCATTTCCTCGCATCGTTTCGAATCCAGCGCCATCGGTTTCTCGCAAAGTACGTTAAACCCCTTCTCCAGCACCTGGATCGCTACCGAGTCATGCAAAAACGTAGGAAGCGCGATATCGATATAATCAAAAGCTTCCGATGCCAGCATGTCGTTCAGATCCGTATATAAGTTGTATTTGCTAAAGTCGTAGTCGGCGTTGCCTACCCCGATGTTCCCCTCCGTAAACTCCCCTTCGAACTTCTTCGGATCCGTGTCGCAAATGGCCGTTACGCGAATCGGATAATTTTCCTGCTCAAGACGCAAATATTGATCCAGATGAGCTCTCCCGATAAAGCCGATGCCGATGAGTCCTACTTTCAACATTTCCTCGTCCCCTTTAGTCATTGTTCCGAATCTTCCGCAGCAGCCCACCGGTTCAGATCGGCGATCGTTTGACGAATGTCCTTCTCCTGCTGCTCCCCGTGAATTTCCCGTTCAATGATCCAATCGCCCGTAAATCCCCGATCAAGCAGCTTACGCACGAGCTCCGGGAACTTTACTTTGCCAATTCCCGGACGAACCTCCTCGCCGAGACTGTCGCCGCTTATCGGATACATCCCGTCCTTCACGTGGATGTTGCGTACGTAGTCTCCCACCGTATCCAGCGCATCGATCGGATTTCCCTTGCCGTACATAATCAAGTTAGCAGGGTCAAAGTTAAGACCGATATTTCCCGTTCCGACGCGTTCAATGGTTCTTAGTAAGACAACCGGCGTTTCTTGCCCTGTCTCAAGCCAAAATTCCAGTCCGCGATCCGCGCAATATTGGGCGACTTCGCGAATGGCGTCGACGACCGGCGCATATTCGGGGTCCGTCATATTTTCCGGTATGAAACCGCAGTGCGTAATAATGGCAGGCGTTCCGATCCGGGCGGCGAAATCGGCCCATCTCTTAAGCGCGGCGACCCGTTCCGCTCTGAAAACTTCAGGTACAATGCCCAAAGTCAGCGGCCCCTCAACGAAATTCCACACTTGCGGTCCCGGCACGCCCGCCCAGAATGCGGCAATACGCACGCCGGCTTTCGCGGCAGCGGCAGCAACGGTGTCCGCAATGACGTCCGTAGCTTGACTCACGTCCCAGCTTACCAGCTGGCATACCTTCAAGCCGTATCGAAGGACGGGCTCGAAGCAATCGCCGCCATTTTCAAGCGGATTAATGATGCCGATTTTTGTTTCAAGCTCTTTCACTCTATCAACCTCCTAATAGATGGCGCGCCGCAAGTTTACGCGCCTTGTCATTCCTTCACGCTGCCAAGGACGATGCCTTTCATGAAATATTTCTGCAAGAATGGATAGACGAGCAGAATGGGAAGCGCGCCAAGAAATATTTGAGCGGCTTTGACGGAACGGTTCGAGATCGATTTCAGCATTTGGAGCTCCTCCGCCGTCGTCGCCTTGAAGTCGTTATTGATAATAAGCGTCTGCAAGTAGCTTTGCAGCGGATAATTTTCCGGACGGTTCATATAGAGCAGTCCGTCGAACCAAGCGTTCCAATGGCCCACCATGGAGAACAAGAGCAGCGTTGCGATCGCGGGCAGAGATAACGGCAGGATGATACTGAACAAGGTACGCAGATGATTGGCGCCGTCGATAAATGCGGCTTCCTCCAGCTCCTTCGGAAGTCCGCGATAGAAGTTAAGCAATAATACGACGCTGAACACCGGAACCGCAGACGGAATTAGGAGCGCCCAAATCGTGTCCAGCATTCCCATATCTTTAATGACCATATAGGTTGGGATTAATCCGCCGCCGAACAGAATTGTAATTAGAAAATACCAGGCATACGCCGTCCGCAATCGAAATCTAGTAACTTCCATGGACAACGGATAGGCCGTAATGACGATTAGCAGCATTTGAATGAGACTTCCTAGCACAACCCTCTGAACGGAAACGCCAACCGATCGTAGAAACTCCTCTTTTTGCAAGACGAATTCATAGGATTTGAGATTGAAACCGACCGGCCACAGCGATACCAGTCCTGCCGATGCCGCCGAATTGGAACTGAACGATACGGCTAACACATGAATCAATGGGAACATGCATAGCAGCGCAAGCACAATCATGAACGAATAGTCGAAGCCAAGAAACAGCTTGCGGCCGAATGATGCCTTTACCAAGAGCTCGCCCCCTTCCGGCTAGAATATTCGATAATTGGCCAGCCTGTAAGCCAAGAAATACGCAATGGAGATTAAGACCAGCGATACAACCGACTTCATCAATCCGACGGCGGTAGCTGGACCGTACTGAGCGCTGAGCATCCCCATTCTATAGACCATCGTGTCGATAATATCTCCGCTTTCGTATACTTGCGGACTATATAAGACGAAAATTTGCTCGAAGCCGGCATTCAACACTTGCCCCAGACTTAACGTAACCAGCAGAATAATGACCGGCCTCATCCCTGGAAGCGTAATATGCCAGGTTTGCCGCCATCTCCCGGCGCCGTCCACGACGGCCGCTTCATAGAGGGCTGGTGAAATACCCGTCAGAGCCGCTAAGTAGACGATGGTACTAAAGCCGAATTCCTTCCATTCGTTGGAGACGACAATCGTAAACGGAAACCAGGCGTTGTCCCCAAGGAAAAAGATCGGCTTCCCGCCCAGGGCGGTCAACGCTTGATTCACGATTCCCGATGAAGGCGATAAAATATCGATCATAATGCCGCCTAATATTGTCCATGAAAGAAAATGAGGCAAATAAATCAGCGTCTGAACGCCTCGTTTAATGAAGGCCGAGCGCATCTCGTTAAGCAAAAGAGCAATCGCGATCGGCGTAGCCTGACCGACGACAATCTTCATGCAAGCAATAAACAGGGTGTTCCATAACACGGTGTACGTATCCGGCAGAGAAAATACGTAGCTAAAGTTGTCGAAGCCCACCCACTTGGAACCCAGTATTCCTTTGGTCGGAATATAGCGCTCGAAAGCCATGACAATGCCGGCCATCGGGATGTAATTAAAGATGAACACGATTGCGGTCGCCGGCAGCAGCAAGAGGTGAAGCGGCAGTTCAAGTTTCCACGATTTTCTGAACAAGGCGATCCCCCGTTTCCCGTCCCTTATGAAATGCCAGAAGAGAAAGACGATCTCCTCTGGCATTTCATCATTCTATTGATTAGCCGTATACCATTCGTTGATCGCTTCCGTAATCTCGTCTCCGCCCTGCTTCTTCCAATCGGTCACGAACTTATCGAAGGAGTCGATCGGTTGGTTGCCGGTAATGATCTTCGTGAAAGCATCCAGTTCCAGTTTGGTTAGATTGGTGCCTCGATCGACCATAATTTGAAGCGGAGCCGTGATGAATTCGTTCTGAACGTAAAGATTGTTGTTGATATAGTAGTCCGCTACGCCCATGGAGCCGCCTTCGCCGTAAATCAAATTCTGGCCCCAGAACTGATTGTCGCCCGCTTTGTATTTTTCGATCATGCCCAGAATATCTCTCACCCCGGGAGGTACCGTCGACTGATCGGTCTTGCCCGCTAACACCTCGTTGACAAGCAGATAGAAGTCGCGGTTCCTGGTCGGCATATACATTTTGGCCGGAGACTCCATCCAAATCGTATCGTTGTCCGCTCCGCTTACGAACTGCTTGTGAGCCTCGTCGCTGTTATTGAAATAGAATTTCGCCAGCCATTGCTCCAGGATTCTCAGCAACGCTTCCGGGTTCTTCGCGCCCTTCTTCACGACCCAGAAACCGTGGAAGACATCAAGCTCCGTCTGGAATTTGCCCGGTTTATCGTCATAGGCCGGCAGCGGGAACATCTTCCATTCCACGTTCGGGTCATTGTCTTTGCTTCCTTGCAGGGGATACGCTCCGGCCGTACCGGCAGAGTAGAACATACCGACTTTGTTAGCGGTTACATCCTCGAACAGCTTCGTCGGATCTTTAACCACGAATTCTCTATCCAGAATTCCTTTCTCGTACATCTCGTTCAGCTTCATCAGAGCCTCTTTCATAGCCGGCAGCGTGCTGCTGTAAACCAATTTCCCGTCCGCGTCTTTCGTCCAGATCGATTTATAGGCATGCATCGTATTCATGAACGGAGCCGTCATCGCCAGATCCTTATCCAGTCCCAGTCCGATGGTGTCCTTCTTGTTGTTCCCGTCGGGATCTTGGTTGGCGAAGGCGTCGGCGAGCGCTATGAAGTCTTCAAACGTCTTAGGCTCGGGCAGTCCAAGCTTCTTCACCCAGTCCATGCGTACCCATAAGCCGTTAACGCTTTCACGAAGAACTCCGGTAAACGGAATTCCCATCAATTTCCCGTCGATCGTGGCGGCTTTTCTTGGGTAATCGCCTGCGGCATCCTGTACCTTGCGAACCAATTCGGGCGCATAGTTGGCGTATATGTCGGTCAAATCCTCGATCATGTCGGCGTCGTACAACTGTCTGAGCTGCGTAGGACTGGCGACGAAGAAATCCGGGATATCGCCGGAGGCGATCATCAAATCCGTTTTTTGCAGATATTGCGCGTACGGAACTTCCCAGAGATTGTTGGCAATGATACCGTATTCATCCTTCAACATTCGCGTCCAGACGTTATTGTTAACGTCGTCGCCCTTATCGTATTTCAACGTTGCGAACTGATAGCTGACATAGCTCATTTCGACCGGAGGGTCGAACTTGGCCGGCAAATCTGCCGGGGCGGTTTCGCTCGCGCCGCTGCTTGCCGTTTCGCTAGCCGGATTCGTGCCTGTAGGAGACGCTTTGCCCGTTTCATTGGACGGAGAGTTGTTGTTACTGCAAGCCGCAAGCAAGACAGATCCGATAAGACCCAATAAAAGCGCTGTCAAAATACTCCGTTTCATGCTTCATCCTCCTCATAATAAACGCCTTTGATTTTCTTTCTTGGATAAGCCCCTTCAATCCATCTTCATTTTGTTAACAGTTTCCCGAAATACAGACCCATCCCCTGTCTATTAAATTTGAAATATAATAAATTATATATAATATTTAATGTATTTGTCAAACGATTATTTCGACTCTTTGTCTGCCTGAAAGCAATTTAATGTAAAATGTATTATATATTTGATTATGTATGAGTTGATCCCCTATTATTCGAATGGAAGGTCCGCAGCGGTATGCCTTAAGGCGCTACCGCTACGTTCTGGTATCTCTTGCTACCCATGCTTCTGTATGAATCCGTCTCCATCGTTCATGCAAGTCGCATTTCCCCCATTTAGCTTATCCATTGAACCCGGCTTATTCGTTCTCTTCCGGCCACAGCTTCGATATGTCGGTACGGTCTGCTGAACCGTTATCCTGCAAAGCTTTAATGCATTCCTTGAAGGAACGGTGAATATGCCTTCTCATGACCCTCTCCGATTCGTCCGGATTCCCCTTCCGAAGCGCGTCGATCAGTTCTTTGTGCTCATCGAATTCCTTCTGCTTCGTCGATTTCATCCCGATGATTCTATTGACAAGCTCGATCTGGAACGAAATGGAGTCGTAAATCTGCATCAATCTGGAGTGGCGGGAAAACTGAATAATGCTATGGTGCAGATACAGCGACTCTTTCAATAAGGAATCTACTTCGGGATTGTGCAGCTTTGATTCCATCTCCGCATACAGATCAACCAGAAGTTGAATCTGTTCCTTGGAGGCGTGCAAAGTCGTCAGCCTCATCGCCAAGCCTTCCAATGAGGCGCGAAGCGAGTAGATTTCAAAAATATCTCTCTCTTCGATCTCTTTCACGATCGGCCCTCTGTTCGGAACAATGTTGATGATCCCTTCTCCGGACAGCATCCGCACGGCTTCGCGCACCGGCGTTTGGCTAATTCCGAGCTCCTTGGCCACCTTGGTCTCGACGATTCTGTCTCCCGGATTAAGTTCGCCGTTAAGGATCTGTTGCTTAATCAGCGTAACTAAATCCTGACTCATGCTTTTCTTTTCCATAAAGGATTGTTTGGTTATGTTATTCATTCTCGCGCCCTGCTCTCTGAATATAATATAAATTTTACATTATATATTATATCACAACTTCTCGTCTCTACTCATCTGTCAATTTGAATTCGGTCGACGTTGGCCGTCCTATCTTTACATTCCCTTCATAATAGCTGTGCTATCGTTGTTGATGCATTCACACTATTAGGAATGAGAGGAAGTGGCGTTGTGAAAGTTTTGAAAAGATGGAGTTTTACCGTACTTGCCGTTTGTCTTGCCGTCTCTTTGTTCGCAGTCTCTGCCAGCGCAAGCAATGGAAACGGTGACAGCCAAAAGAAGAAGGAAAATGCGGCAAGAACCTTCTTTAATGTTAAGGATTACGGGGCGAAAGGAGACGGAACGACCAACGACAGAGCTGCGGTTCAAGCTGCAATTACGGCTGCGGAAGAAAAAGGCGGAACCGTATACCTCCCCGGCGGCAACTACCTTCTGCGAGGCAGCGGAACCGAGCTTCTTCTAATTAAGCGTCCCATTCATATTTTAGGAGACGGTTTCCTCAGCCGCCTAGTCGTTGCTTCCAACGTTCCGAATACGACGGACGTCATCCGAATTTCGCCCGAGCTTAGCATCGGTTGGCAGTTCGGCATCGACTCCATCAACATTATTCCGCAGGAAGGCAGCAAGCCGGCCAGACACGCGCTGAACATCGACATTTCCACTTATCCGCAATTTTTGGCAAAGCTGCTTGTACAGAATTGCTACTTCTGGCAATTGGGCGGCAACAGTGTGAAGCTGACGAATCCCAAGGGAGACCCCAGCTTATTTACCTCCTCCTTCGAGAATAACGTCTTCTACGGAGGGTTATCGCTGCTTAACGCCGGCGATTCCATTAACATCCTCGGCAATACGATTACCGGAGACAATATCGGCGTAGAGTTGAGCCAGGTTGTCGGAGCCGCGAAAGTCGTCATCGCTTTTAACAATATTACGTCTGCCGGCGGGGCGATCAGAGTCACCGAAGGCAATCAGGTCAAAATTCTGTACAACCAGATCGAACAAAACGTTCCGCACACGAGCGCGCACCAAGCCGCGATTTCTTTGGACGGCGAGATTAACCCCGTCGTGTTCAGCCAAATCGTTGGCAACAACGTTAACGGTTGGGGATATGCGGGACATGTAGATCATGCCATCAAAATCGGCAATGCCGCATATACGAAAATCAGCGGCAATACTTTGGCTACCGGTACTTTAGGAGTAATCAAAGTAGAACCGGAGGCTACGCTCACGGAAATCGGTTATGACAATTCCTTCTTAAGCAATACCGGCATCGTTCCCCGCGCGAATGCGATCGACGACAGCGGCATCATAACGCTAGGCGTCGAGAAGCCGGCGGCGCTCACGAATGGCTGGGTCGATTATGATCAATCGGCATTCGGTAAAGCCTCCTTCAGCCGCGACATGAACGGCAAAGTCAGCTTGGACGGCTTGATTAAGGACGGCAGCTTAACGGCGGGAACCGCTATCCTTACTCTGCCTGAAGGCTTCCGCCCCGCGAAAGCCAAAAAATTCACGGTCAGCACGATCGAAAACGGCGTTGCGCTCATAGGCGAGGTTCAAGTACTCGCTACTGGTCAAGTGCTGTTCATGAGAGGCGGCAACGATTATTTATCGCTGAACGGAATCAGTTTCCTGGCCGAATAAAAATAAAAAGGGATGTCCCCGAAGTCATTAACGATGACTGGGGACATCCCTTGTTTTTACGTTGTTCCGAGCTGTTCCGCCAAACCGATGAGAATTCCTTCTTTTCCACGAATATAGCAGAGCCGATACGAGTTCTCGTACTGAACCACCTCGCCAACGAGCTGAGCGCCATGCTTTAGAAGTCTGGATACCATTTCGTCAATGTCTTCAACGGCGAACATGACGCGTAAATACCCGAGGGCATTTACAGGAGCAGTTCGGTGATCCGATACCGTGGGCGGAGTGATAAATCGCGAAAGTTCAAGGCGGCTGTGGCCATCGGGGGTCACCATCATAGCAATCTCTACACACTGTGAACCGAGCCCGGTTACGCGACCGGCCCATTCCCCTTCGACAATAGCACGCCCTTCGAGCTTTAAGCCAATCTCCTCGAAGAAAGAGATTGCGTCATCAAGGGATTCTACAACGATGCCAACATTGTCCATTCTTAGCAGTTTGTTTTTTGCCATAGTTTTATCTCCTTATATGTACCAGCTTATTATCTAATTATCTTCTTAAGTTTATTCGATCAATAGTTTCTAACTCCTTCCAAACGATTACTGCGATCGCTCCTAATGAACGGCGCTTTCGCCTACCCGGTCTTTCGAGAGACCCATTTTATAGCCGCTTCCTCTCACGGTCAGCACAATTTCCGGTTCTCGCGGATTGGTTTCCAACTTTCGGCGAATGTTCTTAATATGAACGTCTATCGACCGCGTATCGACTTCAATCCTGTAACCGAGAATGTTGCGCATTAACTCAGATCGAGTCAATGTTCGGTGGGTGCTGTCGCATATCGTCTTTAGGAGAGTATACTCCGTATTGGTGAGCATCACCTGCCGCCCATCGAATTGTACATCCTGATTGCGATAATCGATAACCAATCTTCCACGACCGTAACTGACCGAATGCGACACTTGATTGGTATATACCCAAGATCGCCTAAAAACCACATGTGCCTTTGCAACAAACTCTTCAGGATCAATTGGAGATACGACATAATCGTCCGCCCCATGATACAACGCATCGATTGGATTCCAGTCCGATTTCAGCGGAACTACGACAATAATAGGAACATGAGAGCGCTCTCTTATTTTTCGACACAAATACTCTGCACATACGGATTGCGTTCCCAGCTCGAGAATGGCAAGGTTTGGCGGGTCGTCTCCTAACACGCGCATAAACGATTGCCTCTCGCCCACGACTAGGGTACGCCAGCCATCCTTGCGTAAATAGGGTTCTACCAAAGAGCTCCGCAACTCATCTTCTTTAATGATCAACACCGTCTTTGTCCGTTTCACAGCATCGAATCCTTTGCTCGAAAATAGGGAAAAGCGATGAAGTCGACGGCTAGTCTCTGGAAAAGCTGCGAATCCCGAAATTCTTACTAAATAAAGTCTAATCCTATCGATAAGGCGATAGAGTTAGACTTAGCTTGTGAAAACGATTCAAGGCTTTAATACGATTTTACCGCTCGTGACCTCCCCGGCAACTAAATGGGCAAAAGCTTGGAACCCTTCCGCAAGCGGACGAATCTCCGTCCATCCCGTCTCCGTTATTTTACCGGCGATCAATAAATCGACCGCATCCTGAAAATCCTGACGCGAGTAGCAGAAGGACCCTAATATTTCGATTTCCTGACGAATCGTATAATTGATCGGCAACAACGTTTCATCGATTCCAAGCCCGATATTCATCAACGTTCCGCCCGCATTCAGCAGCTTCACGGCAGCCTCTCTCGTAGGCTGAAAGCCCGCTGCGTCAATGACTACGTCGACCCCTTTGGACCCAAAAGTCTCTCTCGTCCGCTCCTCCAACCGATCCTCGCGTGCATGCGCCGTATGCGTCAAGCCAATGCTCTTGCACATTTTTAGTCTTTCCGGGTTTGTATCGACGATCATAACCTTCGCGGCACCGAGCAACTTAGCCGTCATCGCGCAGAGCAGGCCTATTCCGCCGGCACCGAAAACGACAACGTTGGCGAAAGGATGACGCTCCATCGCTCGCCGCGTCGCGCGGAGCGAACACGCAAGCGGTTCTGCAAGCGCGGCTCTGACGGAATTCAACCCAACGGGAACCTCAACGAGCGCTTCTACAGGCGCGACGGCCCAATCCGCGAAAGCGCCCGGTTGATGGATGCCGATAATCTTTCTTTGCTCGCATAATTGGGTCAAGCCCTTTTTGCAACGATCGCACTGTCCGCAGAAGAGCAGCGGGTTTACCACGATTTTTTTGTTCATCCACGATTCGTTCTTTACGTCCCCAACCTCTTCCACGATTCCGCAAAATTCATGACCCATGATCAACGGCGGCTTGCGCAGGCTGTTATGGCCTAAATAACCCTCGATTTCAGATCCGCATATGCCGACCGCTTCGATTCGGATAAGAGCCTCGTTGCCCTGAGGGGCAGGGCGATCCCTTTCTTCCCAGTCCATTTGTTCCGCCGCATTCCATACTAACGCTTTCATAGGACTCCTCCATGTAATAGACTTCATTTATATCAAAACTATATAATTTATTATATTCATTATATTATATATAATTATAAAGGGTCAATCGCTATTTCTAAAATTGGGGGGGCTGGAGCGGCCACGGCGTTTGCATGCGAAGAAGCTGACCCTGTCGAGGCAGCTTTAGGATTGAACGATGGACTTCCGCAAGGCCCTTTATTCAAATTGAGGGCGACCGAATCGAAACTTTCCGTCAGGGAGCGCATCGGCTCTCCCAACGCCGCTGCCGCGTTGAAGATCCGAGTTCCGTCGAGAGGAACCGAAACGCCGCGTTCGTGCATCTCCGCGCATATCTCTTGCGTATAGGACAAAGGCAGCACGGTTCCCCCTCTTGCATTATGGGTGTTCTCCAAAGCGATGAGCCTCGTTTGCGGGCGATGAGAGAATTTGTTCCAGACGGCTCATTTGCTTGCTAAGAGCCGGTTGAGCGATATGAAGCTCCTGCGCCGCCCGCGTGAAGTTGCCGTTCCTTGTGATAGGATCTTGTTTTAAGGAGCTCGTCCGCGCGAACCTCGGTGTTGCGCTGGTTCCCGTCTTGAAATGAGTGCTGCCGCACGCCGAAACAAACCGCTTTCCGTCATGCGGAATCGCGGTTTGTTTCGATTTGCTTTAGAGTTTCCCGTTAAATGGCCAATCGTTTACTTGAAAACCGACTTTAACGTTTCGAGCGAAGCCGCAACGATGAGATCCAACGCTTCCGGCACGAATTTGGACCAGTTGGACGTCGTCGTCTCGTAACCGCCCCGAAGAAACGCTTCCTTCGTCGGGATATATCCGGCGAATTGCGTATTATGGGCAATAATCGTATAAGGTGAAGGAGAGCCGAGCTTGATGGCCAGCCCTCCTTCGGAGAAAGGCTCGCCCGGCAATCCCACCAGCGCGGCATCTCCGATCCGAAGCACTTGTATTTCATAGCGGTATAGCGGGTTTCTCTCGTACTGCTCGTGCAAATCCAGCATTCCCGATGCATAGACCCACTTATCGTCAAGCACGACGTCAGTGAGCCAGCGAGGATTCGGATTGTCCGCAATGTAACGCCGCGCCGATTCCAAATCCGCTTCGTTCACTTTACGCAACGGGATATCGATATGGACAATTTTCCAATCCAGAACGGCATCATCCTGAAAAGCTATCTTTTCGATTACGCCATTCGCCGAGACGCCAAGCCGATTCCCCATCACTCCTGCGTCATCCTGCGGTTTGTCCGCATAGGGATCCCACGGGTTAATGTTTCCGCAAGCTCCGTTGAGCACGACGGACACACATTGTTCCCCGTGGCTCGACTTCATTTCGTTCACCCAAGCCCCGGGCCAATCCGCGGATATGAAAAAGTGTCCGAGCTGATGAACGGGATGACACGTATAGTGGAGCAGCAGAGCGGAAATCGGCGCTGCTTCGCTTTGGAAAGCGACAACGCCAAGATCCGGATCCATAGGTCCCTCGACATAACGGCTATTCGGCGCTGCCGGGCCTACTGCATTTGGCATGCTGATCGAGCCGTCCTTCATGACCATGCGGCGATTAAACGCCAAGCGCCCTTCAACGCCGCCTCCGTAGCCAATTCTTACGGGCTCTGGCGCATCCAGCGCGGCTTCAACCGAGGCGATAATCCGCTCAACCGCATAGGGGTGGTACCGTTCATCCCCTCCTCTCAGCCAATTCAGTTCCTCCGGTATTCCCCCGTAATCTTCGCTGATCTTGAAATGGCCAAGCGACGGCGCCTTGTGATTTTGCGTAGCATGAATCATAACCGCATCCGGGTCGAAGCCCCAGCGGCTGTGCAATTCATGCCGAATAAGCTCTACGTATTTGCGGGTAATCATTAGCAAATCCAGCGTAATAACGGCCATTTTGCGTTCTTCTCGGACTACGACGATCGTATTGGCATAGAGCGGATCCTTAATGTAATCGACGCGTATTTTACCGCTGATCGTGGCTCCGCCCAGTATCGTATCTTTGTCAGGCGTAATATCGATGCGGTTTTTGCCTAGCAGCAGCTTATTTGCGTTCGGCATACGTTATTCCCCCAACTCCGGCAAGAAGCCGATTTTGATCGCGTCTTGACTGCGCAGAAGCCCGACGGCTTCCTCATAACGTTCAAAGGGCAATTCGCGACTGATCAACGGACTCATATCCACCTTATGATCTTCGATCAATCGAAGCGCGTATTCTGCCGCCTCCCTGGAATGGCCGGGATACCCGATAACCGTAAGCGTGTAGTGGCGCAAAATGTAATCCGCTTTCTTCACCGCAAACAGAACGATCGCTTCATAGGTACGATCCATGAGAGAAGCAACCGCTTGAGGGAAACCCGCACAATCGATCGCTACCTGAAAACATCCGGGCTCGCCTCGAAGGGCAATCCGCTCATCGTCCGGTTCGAAAGCTGAAGAAGCGCCTAGAGAAATGGCTAGCTCCCGTCTCTCGCCATTCGGATCGATGCCGACAACTTCCGTCGCTCCTTCGGCCAGCATCATTTGCAACGCGATCAACCCCGCAGGACCAAGACCGTTCACGCCGCACTTCTTGCCTTTAATGCCTACCGTATTTTTCAACCTAAGAATACTCGCGGCGACGCACATCGCCAGCTCAAGAGAAACGACCTTCTTATACGGCATATCAGCTGGAACGGGGAGCACATTCTCTTCATCCATGACGACATATTCCGCATAACAGCCGTAGCGATGGTGGCCTTGATCCCGCCAGGCGCTAACCGACTGGCCGACAGGCAGACGACACCCTTCGCCAGTACGCACGATCACGCCGGTCATTTCATGGCCGGGCTGACCGGGCGTATACGGATAAGGGATCGGCGGCTGATTGTCTACCATCGGTTTGCCGTAATAAATATGCATATCCCATTGCGGACAGGTCGCAACCGCCTTTACTTTCACCAGCACCTGCCCCGGACCCGGCTCGGGGATGGGCACCGTTATTAACTTCGCCTGTTCCACTCCGATAAATTGCATGGCCTTCATTGTAGCCGACACGTCTCATTCCTCCTTCAATTCTTCGTGTTTGCCCCCATGGCGTTACGATTACCAGTTCAATACAACGCCCAAACAAGGCTGCGATTTATCCAAAATGACTTCCCAAGCCGTTTCCGCCTCATCAGCCGGATACTGATGAGTAATTAAATTTTCCGTTGTCAACCATCCCTCTTCGATCCCTTTCAGGGTGGCGTCCATTCTTTCCTTCGTCCAACCGGATGGACAATGAAGCGTAATTTCTTGAGCGCGCAACGTTTGAATATCCACGACTCCCGATGAGCCCAGAAAACCGGCGGACACAAGATGACTGTTATGCGTCATGAAAGGCTGAAGCTCCGCAAAGGTATTCATGGCCCCTACGGTATCCACGACGACGTGAACGCCTTCATATCCCTGCAACGCATCCGCAACGCTAATCTCTTTTGTGTTAATTCCGCGAATACCAGGAGCGAGAAGCGACAGCCGTTCCCGATGCCGACCCAACACAATGACCTCGGCTCCGCGATGCAGCAGCGTTTGGGCTGACCATTGCCCGACTAGTCCGTCGCCGATCACGACCGCCACGTCTCCCGGCTTGACCGGAGCTCTCATTCCGCAGTTGTATCCGACCTGGGTAAGCACGAGCCCGGAATAAGCGATCGGACTGGCAACCTTCGGAAGCTTCCATACTTGATCGGCGGAAGTAACCGCCGGACTGACATGGCCGGCGAAGGAGAAGTGCATGCCCGACACTTCGCTTACCGAAGCGAAAACGACATCGCCGATCTCCAAGCCCTCCACTTCAGCTCCCAGCGCGCTAACGACACCGACCTTCTGATAACCGGGAACGTGCGGGAAAGGCGCTGGATCCCCTTCCTTGAATACGGCTTCTCCGGTCGCCCGCTCTTGGCGTAGAAAAGAGGATTCGGTACCGATGCTTATCCAGGAATGCGTCACGTCGACGACAACCTGTCCGCTGTCCGGCTCCGGCACCAGTACCGTTTGAAATGCGACCTTCAGCTTATCCGTAAAAACAACCGCTTTTGCTTCCATCGTTTCGTGAGCACCTCCAACAAGCTTATTTCCACTGAAGAGCAAACCGATAGCTGCCCGATTCAAGCCCAAATACGATTTTGTCCGATATATCCCTGACTTCTATAAACGGCTCGTTACTGTGCGAAGCTCCATTGGCAGAACAAATGACTCGCCCGGATTCCGTCAATATCCACGAATTCCTTCCGTCTGATGGCAGCGGAAAGATCGCATCGGCTGTTGCGTTCGGAGGAATTTCAACATCGAGTAGCAAACTACCCGCGGCAGCTTCCCATCTGACGTAAACGCGCCCTCTGCCCGTAACGACTGAGCCTTCCATAAACGTGATGCCTTCGGGCACATAAGGCTTGATCAGCATGCTGTCCCAGCCCGGCGAAGCCATCCGAATGCCGACCAAGTACTCGACGAGCAGCCTAGCGGGATAAGCGTTCCATGCATGGCAATGGGACTCGATATCGTTGAAGCCTTCCCAGATCGTACGCGCGCCCTGCTCGATCATGTAGCCCCAGCCCGGATAATCTCTTTTATGAATAAGCCGATAAGCTTCATCCTCGGCTCCGTTATCGAACAGCACCCGCAAGAGATTTAGCGCAAGCAGCGTACGACAATCGAGCCCCTCGCTCTTGATATGCGCAAGCACTTCCTCCTTATGCTCGGGCGGAACAATTCCGTATTGATATGCAACGACATTCGTGCCTTGATGGCTTTGTTCCGATAAGTAGCAATCCGCAAACCGCTTCCGCACGGGATCGTACAAATGCGTTACAATCGCTTGCTGCAGCAGCAGCGAACGCCGGTGCATATAAGCGGCATCGTACTCGTAGCCTAGCTCTGTCGCCATTTTGCCCATCAAATCGATGACATGCTTGATTTTTATGTTTTGCACGGTCAAGAAGCGGCCATTCTGGTCAATATTCTGATACGGGTGATCGCTAATATGCCAATCCGAAGACTGCGTTGATTTGGGAATGAGTCCCAGCTCGGGATCCGCACGATCCAGGTAGAAATCCAACATCCGTTTGGCAGGCACATAATACGTTTGAAGCAACTGAAGTTGATGACTCCATTCGTACAATTTCCACAGCAGCGTGCAATAGTGCAAATCCCATTCCGGGATCCATCCGCTGAAGCCCGGATAGTCGAAACCCGACGGAAACACCCATGGAAATGTTCCGTTCTCCAATTGACTGTCGGCAAAATCGCTTAATACTTTATCCAATACCGGATACGCTTCGCCAAAATGATACAACAGCGTCTCAGCCTGCAAATCGGCATCGGCCAGAAACTGCGCCTGTTCCCTGTGCGGACAATCGGCCAATAGGCCCAATGTATTATTTTTCTGCGTTTGAATGCAGGCTTCGTAAATTCGGTTAAGCAGATCGTCGGAACTGTGAAAGCTGCCTTCCTGAACGATCGCCGTATGGGCGGACACGATAACGACTTGCTCGGCGGTCAATAGCCCAGGATACCCCGTGATCTCCACATATCGGAACGCCTTGTAGGAAAAATCCGGCGCCCACGTTTCCGAATCCGATCCGTGCATCGTATAGCTATCGTAGTAAAATTCCGACAGCTCATTCGTAACGTTGTGCTTTACATACCCCGCCTCGTCCAAATCCTCGGAATATCTCATTTGAACGGTACAGCCCGGGATCCCCTTCAGACTTATGCGCGGCCACCCCGATACGATAAGACCGGCATCGAAAACTTGGCAGCCGACCTCCTGAATTCCCGTCGCTGCGGGAATGATCGTTCTTTCCTCTGCCCCCTCGGGCATTTGCTGCCATTTCAATGTCCATGCCTGCGATTCCAACTCGCTCGCAATAACCGCTACAGAGGTGTAACCGCTCGGAAATCCCGCATTCATCCATCCCGCCGGCAATTTAGCCGCGTCGTAGTCTTCGATAGCGGACAGCCTTCGAAATTGCTGGAACGGCGTGCCTATGGCATGGGGAATCACATCCAGCGTTTCCCAAGACGGATCCGAAACGACGTGATCGCACGTTCCGTCCGTATAACGAATTTCCATTTGCAGAAGCAAACCCGGCAATCCGTTCACGTAGTTTTGCCCGTCGCCGCCCAAGTAGTGAACGATGGCCGACAAACAGTTTCTGCCGTTGCTTAGCAGCCCGGTAACGTCATAGGCGAGATAATATTTGCGTTTCCGCGGATGGGACGGAGCAGGGCTGCCGCAGCCGCCGACTTTTGTCCCGTTCACGAATAATTGATAGCGGTTGTGGGCGGAAACGTAGATTTTCGCGCTGGATACCGGTTTATGCAGCTCCGTTTCCTTGCGGAAATACGCATAATCGTTAACTTGCGGTTCCTCCGCTTTCCAAATCCACGACGCTTTCCATTCGTCTTGTCGAAGTCCGGAATCGAAATACGCGATAGGCGAATCCGACAACGTTCCTCCCGTATTCCAGCTTTCCACCTTCCACCAATATCGGACGCTCCCGCTCAACAAGGCTCCTTTATACAGGACCCTCAGCGGACTTCCCGCGAGCTTGCCGCTATCCCATAAATCTGCCACTCCATCCCGGAGCAGCTTGTCGCTTGAAGCAACGGAAATTCGGTAATGCGTTTGCTTGTCTCCGCGATCGGCAGCGCCGATTTTCCAAGAGAAGAAAAGCTTGTCGTCATCTATCCCTAAAGGCGTCTCCAACTCGTTTACGCGCAAATCGTAGACGTTGTATGAGGAATTCATCTTAGTCGCCACTTCTTTCCGTCGCTTCTTCTTCGTCCGGCCATTCGATGTTCTGAAAGCTTCCCGTCTTGGCGGAAGCTTTGGCTTTGAGACATAGCAGCGCGCTTTCCAGGCCGGCATCCAGCGGCGAAATCGATTTCGTTCCGCGATCCTTCATCATTCGGGCAAAATTGTCCATCAGAATGTGGTCGCCGCCGCCATGGCCGACTGCCGTTGCCGACGAATCGATCTGATAAGTTTCCACGCGCGGAGTATGGTGCATAAATACCTTCACTTGATCGGTAGCCCAATCAAACTCGACGGTACCCTTATACCCCATGAATCGCGCTCCCCTCGTTCCCGCCTTTTTCTTGACAAAGAAGTTTTGCGAATAGCTCACATGCATACCGCTTTCGTATTGCACGAGCGCGCTTCCGGAATCCTCGTTACCCGTATCTTCCGCGAAGCAGCAATTGTCCCCGAAAGGCTGTTCACCGGACTTACGGAGATTTTGCGGACTTTCCGGACAACTCTCCTGCTCTTCGCAAACTCCGCATTTCAAGCCGGCAGGTTTGGTCCCTTTGAAAATTTGCTTCGAGGTCATCGCGCAAACCCGAATAGGCCTAATCCCCAATATGTGGCTAATATAATCGAAATCGTGCGTTGCTTTTTGCAAAAAGAGCCCTTGCGTCTCTTCTTCGTTCCGGTACCAGTTATGAAAATATACGCTGCCGTACGCGACGTTATTGATGGCCTGCACATGCTCCACCGTGCCGATTTTGCCGGAATCGATGATTTCCTTCACCAGCTTGACATGAGGAGTCACCCGCAGGGGAAACGAGACGACGACGGGACTGGCGGAACTTCTGTAAGCATTCCGAAGCGCGATCAGGTCGGTCATCGTCGTCGAAACGGGCTTCTCCAAATAAAGCGGAAAACCTTTTTTCAGTACCTTAATCGCCATCGGGGTATGCAGGGAACATCTCGTTCCGATTAATACGCCATCGTACTCCCCGTCACTAAGCAGCTCGTCCGCGCTACCGTAATAGCGGATGCCGTCCGTATCGATACCTTCCGCCTGCATTTCCCGCTTAATCTCTTCATGCTTGGGATCGGCGATTGCCGCGATTCGGTTGTTGTTGTCCTGTTCCAATAAGATGCCAGTCAACCGTTTGATCTGGGAACCGTAACCAATTACTGCAATGTTGGACATTATGGATTCCTCACTTCCAGGTCGCCGTCCGAACGGGAATGCCAAGTTTCTGCTCAACGAAGTCCCGGCAGATTTCCAGGCTTCGCAACGGCGTGCTCGTGGAATGGTCGATCTCGACGGTTAGCCAGCCTGCATAACCGATCTCATTCAAAGCTTCGATAACGGGCTCGAAATCGATCGTTCCCAAACCAAGCTCGCAGAAAACGGGCAACGATTCATTACCGAGCAGCATCGGAAAATCTTCATGCTTCGCATCCTTCGAGGTTAAATCCTTCAGATGCACATAAGCTACGCGGTCCTTGTAGCGCCGAATGACGGCGGCTGCATCCATGCCCGCTCCGGTCAAATGCGCGGTATCCGGCGCAAAGTACACCTCCGGGGAGCAAAGCGCCATCAGATCATCCAGTTCGTTCTCATCCTGCAGTTCCGTCCATAAATGGGGGTGCACGCACGATTTGACACCGAACTCCAATGTCCGTTTAGCCATTTCGTTGATCGTAATTGCGGCTTGCCTGATTTCTTCAGGTTCCGTCGGCCCGTTCCGGGGTACTCCCGGACCGCTGACGATATGCTGAGCCCCGCACTTGGACAGAATACGAGCTAATCTAACGTTGTAATCGAGAATGTCCTCCCGCACGGCAGGATCGACGTACCGGCGGCCGGCGATTCCAGCCGCTCCGCCGTAGGCGCCTGTCAGCGTAAGACCATAACGGTCAAGCGTTTCCTTTAACGCTTCCTCGCGATTTTCGAACTGGAACACGAAGCTCGGCCAAGGCTCGATCGCGCGAAACCCAAGTTGAGCCGCTTCTTCGAAGCTTTTCTCGTAATCGTGTCCCCAAGTGATGCCGTGTACCGCAACTTTTCCCTTAAATGCGTTCATTCCAGTCAACTCCCCATCAAGTGCGTCAGGATGTGCCAATCCAAACCTTCATAATCGCGAGCCGCAATAAACTGCCGCTCCGTGTAATTTTTTTTCAACATAGTCGGTTTTTTCGACTATGACGGGGGGGGCTAAACGGTTCAGCCCTTTACGCTTCCGAGCACGATTCCTTTTACGAAATACCGCTGCAAGAAGGGGTACACGATAATAATAGGCAGCATGCCGAGGAACAGCTGGGCTGTCTTCACAGTGCGCGAGGAAACATTCAGCAGCTCGTTCAGATTGGCCACCCTGCTCATGTCCGGCTTCGTTACGATCGATTGCAAGTACGTCTGCAGCGGGTAGTTATCCGTTTTATTCATATAGATCAATGCGTCGAACCAGGAGTTCCAATGGTTGACCATCGTGAATAAAGCGATAGTGGCGAGCGAAGGCAACGATAGCTGCAAATAAATGCGAAACAAGATCACCCAGTGGCCTGCGCCGTCCACGAACGCCGATTCCTCCAACTCCTTCGGCAAGCCGCGAAAAAAGTTAAGCATAAGCGTGACCAGAAAGACGTTCACGGCTGATGGCAGCACAAGCGCCCAAAGTGAATCGATCAGCCCATAGCTTTTGACGACGATAAATGTTGGAATGAGCCCTCCGCTAAATAGCATCGTCACAATGAGAAACCATACGTAAAACGTTCTTGTACGGAATCTATTCGATTCTTTGGATAGCGGATAGGCTGTAATAACTGTGAACAATAGGCCGATCGACGTTCCCAGCACAACCCGCTGCACCGAAATCCACAATGCATGGATGAATTTGGGCTCGCGCAAAATATACGTATATGCATCGAGATTAAATCCGATCGGCCACAAGGAGACTAAACCGGCGCCGGCTTTGCCGGGTTCGCTTAACGAAAAGGCCAGAACGTGAACGAACGGCAGAAGACAGAGCACTCCCAGCGAAATTAAAATCAAGTGAATGGCGACATGGGCTATTCGAACCGATAAGCTTTTTGACTTTACCAAGACGCGATCACCCTCAATCAGAAAATACGATAATTGGCATAGCGGTAAGCGAGCCCGTAAGACGTTGCGATCAGAATCATGCCGATGAACGACTTGAACAAGCTGACGGCCGTCGAGACGCCGTATTGCGCCTCCACGAATCCGACCCGATACAGCAGCGTGTCGATAATGTCGCCTGACTGATACACGGACGGACTATACAAAATGAAAACCTGCTCGAATCCGGCATTGAGCACGTTGCTCAAGCTCAGAACCGATAGCAGAACGATAATCGGCACCATGCCCGGAATCGTCACGTGCAGCGTTTGTTTCCAGCGATTCGCGCCATCGATATAAGCTGCTTCGTATAAGGTAGGGTCGATTGACGTAAGAGCGGCCAAGTAGACGATCGTCGCAAATCCGAATTCCTTCCACACGTCGGACAAAACCAGGGTAAAGGGAAACCAGTCGTTATTGCCAAGGAAAAACACCGGCTCAAGTCCGAGCCCTTGAATGATCCGATTGACGACCCCGCCCTCGACGGAAAGAATGTCGATTAAAATCCCGCCCAGAATGACCCATGACAGAAAATGCGGAAGATAGATCATCGTCTGAATCGATCTTGCGAAATATTTGCTTCGGACTTCGTTCAACAACAAGGCGACCACGACCGGGACGACGATTCCGGCAACGATTTTCATGACCGCGATGAAGACCGTATTATAAATAACTTGATAGAAATCTGGCATATGCAGCATGAAAGTGAAATTGTCCCAACCTACCCACTTGGAATTGAAAAATCCCCGATTCGGGATAAACTTCTGGAACGCGATGACGATGCCGGTCATCGGAACGTACGCAAACATAATCGAAAAAATAAGGGCCGGGATCAGCATAATATGCAGCGGCAAGTTCATCGCATATTTTTTCTTCATTCTGTTCAGCAACCTCCTCACCCGCAAAAATCCCATTACTAAGGAAGGGGTTGTCTTCAGGACCAACCCCCGCGCGCTTGCTTCAATTCTTTATTCGTTAACTTCCTGCGTAATTTGCTCTCCGCCTTGCTTGTTCCAATCCTGCACGAACTTGTCGAACTCTTCGATACCCGCTTCGCCCATGATGATCTTCGTGATCATCACTTCTTCCATTTTCGTAAGCGTTGCCCATTTCTCCGCCATCGTCGGCGTGGATGACGCCTTTAATCCGGTGCCGACCGTCAAATTATTTTTATAGTAATGGCTTAAAATTTCCGCGCCGCTGTTCGGCGTTCCCACCGTCGTATGATAGATCCAGCCAGTGGCGATTTCCGGGTCTTTCGTATTCAGCGGATCCGCCTTATACTTGTAAATTCCCCGAAGGTATCCGAACTCGTTGGCTGTCATCGTTTTATCATCCGGCTCTAGATTAGCTTCGATTGAAGCTCTTATATTGTTACTCTCAACAATAGCTGCCATAACAGCATTAAATGTAATGATCGCGTATGAATAATACGCTATACCTGTTTGTTGGTTTGTGGAATATTCAAGCTTCGGATTCGTAAACCAATGCTCCTGCCAGAAATTAGCAAGCTTCACGACGACTTCAGGATGCTTGAATCCTTTCTTGACTACCCAGAACGTATTGGCAGTTGGTCCCAGAAAAGCTTTGGCGGGCGTTTCGTCCGCGGATGGCAGTGGATAAGCATACAATACCGCTTCGGGATTGTTGACGATAAAGTCTCTTAAGTACCATCCCATCGCGAATTCACCATAGAACAAGCCTAGCTTTCCGGCAATAATGGACTCCTGCATTTTGGCATCATCTTTAACAGCGAACTCTCTGTCGATCAATCCCGCTTTGTACAACTCCGCGAGCTTCAGCAGCGGCGCTCTCATTTCCGGCTGTACGCTGCCGTAAACCGTTTTGCCACTAGCGTCCTGATACCATTGCCCCGGATAGGCATGATAGCTGTTGAAAAATCCGAACAGGTGCTGCCCCTTCATTAAATCCTTGCTCAGTCCTAGACCGTAAGTACCTTGATTGCCACCAAGATTATTTTCCTTAAATGCGGCAGCAATCTTAACGACATCCTCCACGGTTTCAGGCGGCTGCAACCCCAACTGGTCGAGCCAGTCCTGGCGAACCCATATCATCGACGATTTGCCGTATCCCGGTATCGTATTGGGAATCCCGTACATTTTGCCGTCAATCGTCGCGGCATTAATCGCAAAGCCGCCGTCTTCCGTCATCACTTTTTTCGTTTCTTCGCTTACATACTTGGCGAATACATCCGTCAAGTCCTCGATCATATCCGCTTCGACGAGCGTCTTCATCTGAGCGCCGGTAACCTGGATCAAATCCGGAATGCTGCCAGACGAAATTGAGACATTCACCTTGCTGTCGTACTGATCCCAGTTCACGACCCAATCATTGATGATTTTTACACCCAGTTCGCTTTCATAAAAATCGGAAACGAGGTTTTTATCGATATCTTGTCCGGGCTCGAACTTTAATCCGTCCCCGGTTCTGCCGATTCTGACTTCAATGGCTGGTTCGAATTTCGTAAGCGGTCCGTCTGCCGATGCTGTTTCTTCAGGAGGCGCACTGGAGCTTGCGGGCGGTTCGGATGATGCTGGTGCGCTGTTTTCGTTGCCGTTGTTGCTGCATGCCGTCAATAGAATAAGGATTGTCGCCAGTATCCCGGCCATGACTCGTTTACCCAATCGTTTGTTCAATTAAAGCCCCCCCTATTAATCGCGCTACACACCGGTGTGTTAATTTAAGATTAAAGGAGACGGACTTTGCCAACAAGAGTAATGTCTTGATGTCACCCGTCATTTATTGTCCATTACCGATCGGACTTCACCCATGGCAATCCCGTGATTTTGCTTATATTCCTGAGGCGTTATGCCGATGTTCTTTTTGAAAAATTTAGAAAAATAGGGGACGTTGTAGAAGCCGAGTTCGAGCGCGACCTCCTGGATTTTTTTGCCCTCGACGAGCAGCAATTCCTTGGCTCGCGTCATTCGCAACTGCTTCATTCGTTCAGTGAGAGATATGCCTTTCTCCGAATGATACAGGCGGGACAGATAAGAAGTGCTGAGATGAAACGTCTTTGCCAGGTGGGTTAACGAAATGTATTCGGATGAAAAAGACTCGACGATGTAGGCATCTATCTCATCTACGATTTCTTGTTTCTGGCTTTTATTCTCGCCCTGAGCAAGGGAATGGAGATAAACGGCCAATCGCAGAAAATAAGCTTCCATTTCGGACCATTGCGCAAACAGACTGTAATTGGACAAATACCGCATCTCCAGTTCGTCTTCAATGAACGCCGAGATTTTACGGTTGTTGATATAAGACAGGAACATTCCTGACAAATGAGCGTAAATCTCTAATTGCAAAGGATATTCCAAAAAAACGACCCCCTGCATAGAACGGAAAAAATCAGCCAGCTCTTTCTGAAAGGAGGTTAGATTGCCTGATTCAAGCAAATTGAGCAAGTGGTTCATGCTCCTCTTGATATCGATAGGCGAATGATCCCTGCCTTCATAGCTCGGCTTCAACTCATCGATCTGCTCGATGAAAATAATTTCCTCTTCCAGTCCGATGCCCCTCTGCAGCCAAGCGCACATTTCCTTAAAAGTATGCGCAATCGACAACCATCCGATATTGGGCTTGGATAACAGCAAGGAAACGGGCAAACGAAGATAATGACGTATCGATTGCTGTATTTTGTCAAGCACCTCGCCAATATACCAGTGCAGCGTAATCAGATCTTGCTCTTGACGATTTTCGCCGCTGTCGCGATCCGCTTCCTGAATGAGCCAGACCATATATCCGTTCTCGATAAAGGTAACGATCCGGCATACGCTATCCAAATATTCCTTCACGATATTGTTGATCGCGTAGTGCATCAACAGCTTCTCCTTAAGCAAATAGCCTGTCGGCCAACGATCCGTCCTACCGACGACAACGATGACGTCTTGGTCGCGGCGGATTGGGATTTGCAGCATATCGATCGATTCGTCGATCAAGCCTTGCGTGAGCAGCTCGCCCGAGAACAATTTTTCCGAGAAGTCCTTATGCAACAAGGACTGCGCCTTCTGAAGCTGGTTCTCGGCTTTCGTCATCAGATCCTGCTCCAGCATAATCGTCTCGATCTCCGCGATAACACGCGTCAGCGTCTCGACGATGACCTCCTCGTCAATCGGCTTCAACAAGTAGTCGAACACGTTTTGCTGAAGGGCCGATTGCAAATATTCATAATCCGAATATCCGGACAAAATAATGATTTTACAGCGCTCCCATTGCTTGCGAACGAGTCCGACCAGCTCCAGCCCGGACATTCCCGGCATGCGAACATCGGTCATTAGAATGTCGATGCGGTTGCTTCTCATAATTTCAATGCCCTCTATCGCGGACGACGCCTTCCAAACGAAAAGCTCATGGTCTTCCATTCTTAAGAGTGTATTGTAAAGCGCTTCCAGAATGATAGGTTCATCGTCGATAACAAGTACGTTATTCATCTTTTACGTCCCCTTCCTTATAAATTTGCAAAACAACCGTCAATCCGCCGTTATCGTTAGTCTGTAGTTTGACGCCACTCTTGTCCCCGTAACGCAGCCGCAAGCGGCGATGCACGTTCCACAACGCGTGGTCTTCCCACTCATTGGGAATGATACTCTCTTCCTGCCACTTCTTCAGCTTATCCTGAGGCATCCCTTTGCCGTTATCTTCGATCTCAATGATTAAGCTTGTCGGCTTGGCGATAATACGTACGCAAAGCCGTCCGCCCTGACGAATATCTTCCAGACCGTGTATGATCGCGTTTTCCAAAAAAGGCTGAATGATCAAACGGGGCACTTCCCACTCGGAGGTGTCGCCCGTTTCTTGAAAATCAAACCGTATCCTGCTGCCGAATCTGACTTCCTGTATGGAGGCGTACACTTTCGCGTGCTGCACTTCCTTCTCGAGTGGAATGAGATCGGCTTTATTTTGCGTAATGAATTTGAAGTAATCGCCCAAATGCCTGGACATCGAGGTGACTCCCTCGTAATCCTCCTCTTTGGCCATCAGCGCGACGGTGTACAAGCTGTTATACATAAAATGCGGATTGACTTGCGATTGCAGATGCTTAAGCTCCGATCTTTGACTGTGAATTTTTTGTTCGTAAATTTGTTGAACGAGGATTTTGAGCTGGCTTGTCATCTGATTGAATTGCTGGAACAAGTAATAAAATTCATCTTTGTTCGTATGGACGAGAGACGTATCGAACTGGCCGACCTCGACCTTCTTGAACGCCTGCATCATCTTCCGCAGCGGCTTATGAATGTAGCGATACAGCAGGAATGAAGCTATGACAAAAACAATGATGGAAATGACGGACAAGACGATCAGCCATTCCTTGAAAGAATGAACGGGAAGGAGTATTTGATCCTCTTCTACGACCGTTACAAGCGCCCAATCGGGAAATTCGAACGATTTGGTAAAGCGGAGATAGTTTTTGTTGCCGATTCGAAAAGCGGTACCTTCCAACTCCGAGCTTTGCCGATTAAAGCGAATGATTTCGTCCGTTACGCCGACGGCCGGAATGATCGAGGGCTTCTCCGTTTCGTTGCTCCATATGAAAACCGTGCCGTTGCCATTTGAATTCATGCTGCCAAGATCGACGCCGATTTTGGATATCGATAGCTCAACGACCATTAAGTAATTGAATTTAGTCATATAAGGGACGCCCAACACGAAAAATATGCGTTCATCGATCGACGTCAATCCCGAAGCCGACGCCTTATTGTCCAGCAAGCGGGCAAATTCATTTTGATCGATATCTTTCATGCCGGAAAACGAGGAAATTCGCCGTTCGATGCTTGGGATAATGACGAAAGCTTCCTTGATGTACCTGCTCGATTCGGAAAGCGTGCGCAATTTGGACTCCAGATCGTTAATCGCTTTCGCCCGTTCATAATCCCTCAGCGTATCCGGCCGGATACTGAGGCTCTGCAGATCCGGGTCGTCCGCCATATCCTTCTGCAGTTTGGCTATGCGTTCCAATTCCGAGTCCGTCGCGGATACGAAGTAATCCGACTTTTGCTCCATTAACGTTAATATTTGCTGCCTAATAATATTAACGCCCGAATTGCTCATTAAATAGACGATGATGTAAATCGGAACGAGCACAATAAGAAAAATCGTGAACAGTTTCTGCAGGATCCCATATCGGAATGGGAAAAATGTCGATAGTTTCATAGGCCCGTCCCCTTTTTTCCTTGATCGCTCTATTCCATGCTAACATATCGCCAGCAGGGGCAGCCAAATTCCAAATTTGGCCTGCCCCTGATTCATGCAACGCGTTTACGCTGCTTAATATGAAATTAAGTGACTGAACGCTTTGTAATAAATCGCATGCCCGTAATCGCTCGGATGATTGACGTTGTTGAGCAGCAAGCTTTCATGGGTTTTGCCCGCCTGAAGCTCTCGTATCCAGAGCGCATGCACATCGGCGACGCAAGTCCCAAGTTCTCTGCTTAACCGCAGCAAAATGTCCGTATAGATGGCCAGGTCGCCGCTGGAATGCTTCCAGTGCGGATTCGAAATACAGGGCGTGACCAGAATGATGTCCGCATTCGTTTTCCGTTGAATCTGCTGAACCATTGCTCGTATATTTTCCTCGAATAAACCCGGCGGAATGCCGTTTCGGATATCCGGACCCATCGTGCATTGGTCGTTCATGCCGTAACCGATGCTGACCAAATCCGGTTGGAGCGCGATCACGTCCTGTTCCAATCGTTCCAACGCGGTCGTGCTGCCTTCTCCTCCCAGCGCTTTGTTTACGACCTCCAATTCAGCTTCGGGATATCGCTCTCTCAAGTCATTGGCGAATAAGCTATAGAAAGCGAAATCATCTCTGCTGGCGTCGCCCCCGGTGCTGATGCTGTCCCCGAATACGACGTAGCGCAGCGGTTGTCCGGCTTTCAGCTTCCGGATCAGACGGTCTAATGTGTTCACCGAAGCAAGTACGGATATCCCTTCATTTACTTCGTCTTCCGATTCATAATCATAGTCAATATAAATCATATAACCACGATTGCTGTAATCCGGGTAATCTCTGTGATCAAAGCCTTTTACGCCATACACAGGATGATTACCCCAATCCGGGATTCGACTGCGCCCTGTTCTACTGATCGTACCTGACTTGTAATCGATGACATAATCTTCATTTTCGATATAAATCACATTGCCTTTGTCCGTTGAAACAGCATGACTTCGGACATAGGCGCCTGGTTGAATACCAGAATGCCGCAATTGCTGTCCTTCTTCTTTCACAAGTACAATCGTTTCCATAAGCTGCCGCTTGATGTATGGGTTATCAATTGTCATGTTGAATAGTACCTCCTGGTTCCTAATCGCTTGTGACGGCAATTAAGGATAAGCGGTAGCCGTTAATGTCCCTGCATCGCTTACCGTTATTTTATAGCTTGTATTATTGGGAGATTTCAGAATGAACCCTTCTCCCGGTGCGTCAAGCGCCGCATTCATCTGATTAATAAACGACGCACGTTCAACGGTGTCGCCTTCCGCAGTCAGCCCTAGTCCTGTTACCAGTATGGAACCCCCACTTCCGACGATTTGAAAACTAGCTCGTACGGCCGATAGCGGAGCGGTAACCGATTTTACGATGCGTCCCCACTCTGTGGTCGAGAGGTCCGCGAGCACTATCAAGTCTTCTGCCACAACATTATTTGCTGCATCGACCCATACGACAGATACTTTCTGTTCCGAATTCCCCGTCGTGTATTTTGCCCAGCCGCTGAACACAAGCGAAGCGCCTCCGAACACCGGAAATTTGGAGGAATAGATGTAGGATATTCCCGAGGTTACCTTTACCTCAATGCACGAGCGGAAGCCCACCGGCACGTCTGTCGTATTTTTGCGAAAATAGACTGTTCCAGTTCCCGTATAGACATACATATTCCAGTCTGACTTCTGAACCGTATCGGATTCCGTAGACATGTTTTCACCTGTCGTGTCTACGCTTGCAGCAATATTTAGAATGCGGTCCTGATCGTTAATATTGGATTCGTAAGTAACTCCGGATACGACTTTCGTAAAACGCGTGTTTTGCACATATACATTTTCCCTGCGCGCACTTGTCACTTTATTGGCGGTCCATTCACTGAAATAGGACTTGTCGATATTCACGCGGAATCTTGGCGCCGCTGCTAAACCATTTATAATATAGGCAGGAGAATTGAAACCGGCGGCCCGTTTGGCAAAAAAAGTATTGAGGTTTAACCTGCCCTCGGCCCCGGGAGCGATTTCAAATAAATTTTTGTTAATGCCGCCCTGATATCCCGCATCGTCTTGCGTTATTGTGGCTTTGCCATCGATATATCCCCATGTGCTTCCAATTTCGATCGAGCAATTGGTGAGAATAAAGTTATTGCCTTTGAAACCGTAACCTTCCGTGCTGGAAACTTTAAGAATTTCGCATGCATCAATGGATAACACACTATCTTTCGCATAGAAGCAATAAGCATTCACCGCCGAATAGGGACTGGAGGGGACGGTATCCCATTCGCTTGGTCCACAGTCGAACAACCCGCCTATAATTTTCAGTATACCGTTTGGCTGATTGAGGATGAGGCAGTTCTGCACAGCTCGGAAATGAATGCCGTATATAAAATTCTCGCTCTGCGGAGCGTCAAGCGGATTGGAATCGTCCAGGTATGCGCCATACTGGATACCTACCAGGCAGCGGTTGACCTGCAACCCATAAACTTTAATATGCTCCGCAGGCCTCGACGCACTTATCGATACCCAGTGTATGCCGCATTTGTAAGGCTTAAAGCCAGCACCGACCCTGATGTTGTACAGGTTCAAATACAAGCCGGAAATCGTCAGCACGCAATCTCTCATCTCTTCCGTATCCGTGCTTTCAGAAATTCCGAAAAGCCAATAACCGTTAAAATCAATATTTTGATCGCTACCCGTCATTTTGACTGACTTAACATTGTAGTTTCTCGTGAATATGACAGGTTTTCCCGAGTCAAAAGCGGCTTGTACGCAGTCGGTATCATCGAAGCCGGTCCCAACTTTGTAATAGTCCGGCGAAACGGCACGGTTGCCAAATTCTGAATCGATCCGCGTAAAATTTTCGTTCACGTCAGTCACGTCGATCGGAGTCGTCCGCTTAAGCTTTAGGTTGTCTGTTAAAGTCGTTGCTGCAAAAATCGATTTTCCCGATACCAGGAATGCCGCCGTCGCAACACCAAGAGCCCCAATCATCTTTCGCCTACTTATTCCCGCCGGTTTCACGTTGGCCGCCTCGTGTCCCGAAGCTTCCGTCTTCAGCTTGTTTTCCTCATTCATATTCACATTCTATTCCTCCAATCATATTGGAATTTAATAGATTGGCCTTAACTTGCTGCCTTTTCTTTATTCACTTTCCTCAATTGCCCAAATTTCCCCATCTCTCCAGAATATATGGGGCACAGAAGAAGGATTAATAGAAGTCCACAATTGTGCGGATGAAATGTCTAATCGCTGGCATATTTCGTTCACCGTGATTTCTTCTCCTTCCTGCTTACCGATTAGAGTTACTTCATCACCAACCGAAACCCCAGGCACATCCGTAACATCGATGCGAATATGCTCAAGACTTATTGAACCTCTTATCAAACATCTTTGTCCGCGAACAAGTACGGTATTGTCTTTATTTTTAGCGGATAGCCCGTCTCCTAAGCCTATAGGCGCCACTCCGAACATACTATCCCTTGTCAGAGTGTAAACACCAATCTGCTCGCCTTTTTTATAGTTTTTCACGGATATAAGTTTGGATCGAAGCGCCTTAAAAGCATTCTCAAGACGAAGGTCTATTTTACGAATCATAGGCTCTGGATCGCTAAATAGTCCCCCGCCTATGGAAATACAATTCATCCAGGTCTGTGGCATTGAAATAGCAGCAGGACTGCTTGCGGCTTGAAAATAGGGAATATTAAATCCGGATTGTTTCAAACGCGTTGCCAGTCCTTCAAACCTCTCCCACTGTTGGTCTACGAATGCCCGGTCACTCGGGTCTCCTAGAGCTGCTCTCGCTCCAATATGAGTATATATCCCATCAATAATGTAGGGGGTATGGTTATTTATAAATGCAACCATTGTCTCCACCTCATCCAACGGCACACCAAGCCTGCCCAAGCCGGTTTCAACCTTAATCCAAATCTTTAATGGAACGTCTTCGCCTAAAGAAGCTTGGTACAATTGAGGGTCATTTGCGTTATAAAAGGTAGGCATTAAATTATGCTCCGCATAGAGATGTGCGGATTGTGGAAATGAATTTCCAAACACTTGAATTGGGGCTGTTATGCCACTCTTTCTAAGCTTCCTGCCGTCTTTTACACTTCCTACAGCCAAAATTGGAATTCCATTATTAACCAAATGATGGGCTAACGGCACAAGTCCATGTCCGTACCCGTGAGCTTTAATTGCACCAATGATGATTGCGCGCCCCTCTAGCATCTGTGTATATTCGCGTACATTATTTGTTACAGCATCAAGATCAATTTCTACCCAAGTCGGACGAGCAAATTGATTGATTTCCATTTTGTCTCCCCTCTTTCATCCTGGCTCACGAATCGACACTGTGCCTTCTCATTCCCTGCATGACACTTTCTCTCATTAATTTAATCAAGGCAAGATGAATTGGAGCTCGGCAGCCATCTACACTTGGCATATTAGTTGCTCCAATTGTGTCATGAAAATCAGCATCTGCACATGCTTTAAGAACTCTGTCTTCAATATCCTCAGCTACCATTGCATCAAGCTCGCCTGTGCTTGCTGCCAGTAGACAAGAAATCGCATAACCTCCCCAATTAGAAATCGTTGCAGGCACTAACAGATCTACCTTCGTCGAAGGTACAATTTTTATACCATGGTTTACCTTCTCCCGGATGGTTTCCGCAATATTGGCCATTCCAATTTCATTGCCTCCATCACCAATGCCCATTGTCGTTATGCCCCTGCGGGTTGCTTCGAGAAAGAGATAGTCCAATTTGCCTTGTGAATCGGTGTAATCAAATCCCCCCATTCCATGAATTCTGCCCTGTTCGTTCATTCCGCCTCTTTCAATGGAAATACACATTGCTGGCTTATAGAATTCGATTAATCTTGCAGCTTCAAGTTCGCCTGTTGGGGCATCCTGGGGAAAGGGAATAACCGCTGCAGTTGGTACGCAAGCGAATCCTCTGGAGCTGTCAATTGAAGCCGCTAAATTATCGGGAGGAGAACAATGCATGCCAGACCCATTAACGATTTTCTTCATCCCTTCAACCAAATAGTCGTCTGTAACAATGATAGGTAGTGCTTCGAGTGCGATTCTTATGCTTCTTGCCAAAGCTACTGCTCCTGGAGGACCGTCTGATTCACCGAAATGCGGCACATTCCAATATTGATCCGCCCACCCAGTTACTATGAATACATAATCCCCCGGCTTGATGGATTTCTTCAGCAACTGGATTGATGAATAGGTAAGAGAATCCTCCTGCTGAGCTCGGGCCGCTTCATATAATACTGCAATACTTCCTCTGGCTGAAATATCCACCGTCATTAGTTTATCAAGGGCTTCGCCAATTTTCCTGACACCCGCATCTGTAATTTTCATTGTTATACCCATTCCTTTCGCTATGATCATGACAAGTAATGTTTAGAGGTATTTTATATAAATATCAGTTGATAATTGTCAATCGAACATTTTGTTAATGAGTGTAATTGCCTCTTCAACAATTATTTCAAAAGCATCAGGCACCAGCTTTGACCAATTCGAGTAATTTAGTTCATGTCCCCCACGCGAAAACGCCTCTTTGAATGGAATATAGCCTGCATTTCCGGTAGCATGTACGATATAAGTAAAATCAGCTTTGGAGTGCTGTTTAATTTTCAAACCGCCCTCTACGAATAGCTCTCCGGGCAATCCAACATATACGGCATTACCGATCCGCAAAACTTGAAGCTCATATTCATAATAAGCCTGCTGTTTTCGCTGATTATTGACATCCACGACCTGAGCAGCCAGCACCCACTCGTGATCTATAATTTCGTTTACAGTATCTACCCAAAATGGAGCAGGTCGTTTTGCGAGAAGCGCTTCTGCTGCCGCCAGTTTATCCGGATCGGGCTCTCTAATCGGGATTTTCAAAACTTTAAAAGCCCAATCGAGTGTAACCTTATTTGTAAAGTCCATAAGAGAAATCACTTTCTCTGTCTCGGTTGTCAGCAACTTTGCCATGAGGGCAGAGTCCTCGATATAATCCGGGTCGTAATTACCCCAAGGGTTAATATTTCCGCAAGCTCCATTCAACACTAGGGAAAAACAATTAGAGTCTAATTTATCCGCTAGCTGTAATGACCATTGACCTGGCCAGTCCGCTGTCACAATACCCACTACACCCAGCTCGTGAACAGGATGACAGGTATAATTCAATATGGCTGCAACCACTTCCGATTGTGCATTCTTAAAGCACATAACCCCGACTTCCGCATCAATAGGACCTTCCAGATAAAGGCTGTTCGCAAGTATCCCTCGCGGCATTCCGATCGATCCATCCCTCATTACCATTCGCCTGTTGAAAGATGCCCTGCCTTCAATTCCACTAGCTACGCCATATTGGACAAGTTTAATATCAGAAGCAGCTTGTTCAATTGCTTCAAATATACGTTCCATGGCATAGTCATGATAACTGGCTTGCTGTCCCCTCACCCATTCGAACTCCTCTGGAAAAGGAAAAGTGTCACTGAATTTGGTATAACCAATGGCTGGGGCTCCATGATTCTGGGTAGCATGTACCATCACGGACTCCCAATCGAATCCGAAGTGCTCAACAGCCCAATTGCGGATTTTGTGAATATATTTTTCGATTATAAAGGTTACATCAAGTGATACAATTAATACTTTGCGCTGATTGGATTGGATAATTATAGCTTTTGCATATAGGGGATCCTTAAATAGCACTGCCGACCGCTTACAATGAATAGTGCCCATCAGAAACGTGCCTTCAGGCGGTGTAATATCTGCCGCGCCACACCCAAGTTCAATCGATAATTGCGTCAAGCTATTGTTTCTCATATCTTCCACGGAACTCGTCATCGTCGATTCCCTCCTTAAATATGAAGCTGCTAAGCTGATTCTCATTATAGGTGCGGGCAAATGGAGCGCAAAGAGTAATGTTTTGTCCTGGCTGTTACTTCATTGTTCTCCCCGGGTGGGAAATAGCGTTGGAAAGACAAAGAAGCTTCCCCTGTCGAGGCAGCTTCTTTGTCGTAATAAAAGAGTGAATTAGGAGTGCTGATACTGAGCTTGATGAAGCCTGCTGTAAATGCCGCCCGACGCGATCAGGTCGCGGTGGCTCCCTTGCTCCGCGATGCCGTTCTCGTCGACGACGATGATCCGGTCCGCGTTCTTGATCGTCGCCAGTCTGTGGGCGATGACCAGCGTCGTCCGGCCGACTGCCAGCTCGGACAGCGATTGCTGGATTGCCGCCTCGGTCTCGGTGTCGAGCGCCGATGTGGCCTCATCCAGGATGAGAATAGGCGGGTTCTTCAGGAACATGCGGGCGATCGCCATTCTCTGCTTCTGACCGCCCGAAAGCTTAACGCCGCGCTCTCCGATGATCGTATTCATGCCTTCGGGAAGCTGCTTGATCATATCCTCGAGCGAGGCCCTTCTGGCGGCCTCCCAAATCTGCTCGTCGGTCGCCTTCAAGTCGCCGTAGGCGATATTCTCGCGGATCGATCCGGAAAACAAGAAAACGTCTTGCTGTACGATCCCGATATTGCGGCGCAACGATTTCAACGTTAGGTTGCGAATGTCCATGCCATCGACCGTAATGCGCCCGCCGGAAACCTCGTAAAATCTCGGCAGCAGGCTGCAAATCGTCGTCTTTCCTGCGCCGGAAGGCCCGACAAAAGCAATCGTCTCTCCCGCCTTGATCGACAGATCCACTCCCTTAAGTACGTCGCGGCCTTCCTCGTAGCCGAACGACACGTTCTCGAAGCGGATGTCTCCGCGCAGCGTATCGACCGCGACGGCGTCCTTGGCGTCCACAATGTCCGGCTCGGTGTCGATCACTTCCGCATAGCGCTTAAACCCGGCTATCCCTTTCGGATAGCTCTCGATAACGGCGTTGATCTTCTCGATCGGACGGAAGAAAATGTTCGACAGCAGCAAGAATGCCATGAATTCTCCAAGCTCGATTCTGCCGTCGATGTAAAACCATGCCCCGCACACCATCACGAATATCGTAATCAAGCGCATCAGCATGTAAGAAACTGAGAAGCTCTTTGCCATCGTCTTGTAGGCAAGCAGCTTCGTCTCGCGGAAGTTCTGGTTGTCAACCGCAAACAGCTTCTTCTCGTGCTCTTCGTTGGCGAACGATTGCACGACGCGAATGCCGCCCACGTTCTCTTCAATGCGGGCGTTAAAGCTGCCGACGTTGCCGAACAGCCGCTGATAGGTATTCGTCATGCGGCCCCCGAAAATGATGATCAGCCAAGCCATGATCGGAATGATGATAAAGGTGATCAACGCCAGCTCCACATTGATGTATGCCATCAGCGTGAACGAGCCTGCCAACGTCATGATGGCAATAAAAATGTCTTCCGGCCCGTGGTGGGCGATTTCTCCGATGTCGTTCAAATCGTTGGTTACCCGACCGACGAGATGGCCGGTTTTATGATTGTCGAAAAACCGGAACGACAGCTTCTGAATATGATCGAACATCTTCCGCCGCATGTCGGTCTCGATGTTGATGCCCAGCATATGGCCCCAGTAGGTGACGACGTAGTTCAATACGGTGTTAAGAACGTAAATCCCGAGCAGGCCGATGCTGGCCAGCACGATCATCTTCCAGTTGCCGCTTGGCAGCAGATCGTCAATAAATTGGCTAACCGCGAGCGGGAAGCCAAGCTCCAGCAGACCCGCGATCACCGCGCAAGTGAAATCGAGAATGAATAAGCCTTTATAAGGGCGGTAATACGAGAAAAACCTGCGAAGCATCGTTAATCGTTCCCCTCTCCTCCGTCAACCGGTCCTTGCGGCCTCGGCTCCTCTCCGATCTCCTGAAGATCGAACAGATGGACGTACTCATCGATGATCTGGTCCAGCGCCTTCAGCTCCCCGGACAGCGTTGGCCGAATCGCCTCGAATTCCGGCTGGACAAGCTGCTTGGCAAGCCTCGCGCGTTTCACCTGCAATTGCTCCAGAAACATAAGGACGCGGCCTCTTCTGAACGTCTGTGCTCCCCTCGGATCGCGGCCGCCTTCGCGACCTCCATGATGCTCTCGCGAACCGCGCTGAGCCTGATCTCCCCTGCGGCCATGCCCGTGCCCATGTCCGTGACCGCGTCCTTCCCCGTCTAAATGTCCCATTCTCATGTTAATTCCTCCTTTGTATACAATCGTATACATATCGTTATGTATACAAATGTATACCAAGAAGGAGCCGATGTCAACGATTTTAAAGGGCACGCCTCCCCCAAAAATGATGCCCTCGGGAGATGCATGCCCTTCCCCGCCATTCCGTCAGGGATTACTGCCCAAACTTTCCTTTTCTGACTTTATTCACATTGTACATGTTGACTGTGGTGCTGATGACATAGTCAGGAGGGGTTTGACCTTTGCTGTCGCGATGCCCCTGAATATGCTCAGGACTCTTCTCCCAGTTTTTCCAAGCTTCCTCGGATTCCCAGCGGATGATGACGACAACCTCTTCCGTTTCCTTGCTTCGCTTGTTCGTCATCACTGTAATATCGATCAGGCCTTCGCGCTCGTCGAGAATGCCTTCCCGGCTGAATCTCTCGACGACCTTGTCGACATTGCCCTTCTGCACGACAATCGTTCTCGTCTGGATAAGCATGGACAGTCCTCCTCTGATTTAAGTTACTGTACCGCTTGAGCGGCTTCTTTAACCATTTCCAGCTCGGTGTTCAAGCCGCCGCCGGACAGGTACCAGAAGTTGGCGTTGAGATACACGATTTTGCCGTTTTTGTAGGCGTTCGTTTTCTTTACGAGATCGTTCTCGATGACTTCTTTGGCCGGAACTGTGCCTTCGCCGCTGACCACCGCGTCGCGATCGATGACGAACAGAACGTCCGGATTTTTCTCCGCAATGTACTCGTTGGAAATGCTGTTGCCGTGATTATCGATTTTGATGTTCTCGTCGACGGCGGCAAAGCCGTATACGTCATGGATGCTGCCGAAGCGCGAGCCTGGTCCGTAAGCGCTGATTTTGCCGCCTGTCGTCAGAACGATCAGCGCTTTACCTGCGCCGGACGCTTTGCCGTTCAATTCGGCAACAGCCGCATTGTACTCTTCAAGAGCGGCGTTCACTTCCGCATCTTTGCCGAAAATTTGTCCGATAATCTTGGCGTTGTTAGAGAAAGATTCCGTATACTTGCTGTAATCGATCGACATTTGGATCGTCGGCGCGATTTTGTTCAGCTCTTCGTACGCCGGAGCCGTTCTGCCGCTAATGAAAATAACGTCGGGCTTAAGCTTGTTCAGCTTCTCGAAGTCCGGCTCGAACAGCGTGCCTGCGTCTTCGTATTTGGCATCGCCGTATTGGGACAGATTGCCCGGGATCGACGCTTTAGGCAGCGCCAGCACTTCGACGCCCAACTTGCCGAGCGTGTCGAGCGTACCGAAGTCGAACACGACGACCTTCTCCGGATTCGTCTTGACGGTAGCCGTGCCGAGAGCGTGCGTAATCGTGACTTCGGCTGGGGCAACGGACTCGGATGGGCTGACGGATTCCGACGGAGCCGAGGACGCGCTTGGCGATGCGGACGGGCTGGCCGAAGGGCTTGCGGCGCCTTCGTTATTGTTTTTGGAGCCGCAGGCAGCGAGAATCGCGATCGCCATTACGGACATCAGAATGAGGGATAATGCCTTTTTCACAGTAGACCACTCCTAGTTATTTTTTTATATAGTCATTTGACTTCGCTCACGCGAATCAACACAACTCAAGAGAAATAGACGCATACTTTTTTCCCGTCCACGACGTGGATCGGAATGTGCATATCGTATATGTCCCGCAGCACCGCCGTATCGATCATTTCGTCCGTCGGTCCCTCCCGCACGATTTCCCCTTCCCTCATCGCGACGATAAAGTCGGAATAAGCCGAGGCGAAATTGATGTCGTGAAGCACGAGCACGATCGTCTTGCCGAGCTCGTCCGTCAAGCGGCGCAGCACCTTCATAATCTGGACCGAATGCTTCATATCCAGATTGTTAAGCGGCTCGTCGAGCAAAATATACTCGGTATCCTGCGCAAGGACCATCGCGATGAACGCTCGCTGCTTCTGGCCTCCGCTGAGCTGATCCAAGTACTTGTCCTGGAGCGTTTCGAGCTCCATGTAGCGAATCGAGGCTTCGACATGCTTGAGATCGTCGGCATTCAGCCTGCCTTTGCTATAAGGAAAACGGCCGAATTGCACCAGATCGAGCACGGTCAGCCTGACGTTGATCGAATTGGCCTGCTTGAGAATCGATATTTTTTTCGCCAGCTCCGCGCTGTCCGTCTTGCCGACGTCCAGCCCGTCGATCAGCACCTGCCCCGCGTCGGGCGCAAACAACCGGCTGATGACGGAGAGCAGCGTACTTTTACCCGCGCCATTCGGCCCGATGAAGGACGTAATTTTGCCTTTGGCGATTGAGGTCGTAACGGCGTGTATACCGTGTTTGTCTCCGTAGCGTTTCGTAATGCCTCTCGCTTCAATCACGATGACTTGCTCTCCTTCAACAACAAGTATAGGAAGTAGATTCCGCCGACGAAGTTCAGAATGACGCTAAGCGTCGTAGAGAAGGTGAACACCCTCTCGACGATCAGCTGACCGCCCACTAATGCGACGATGCTGATCAATACGGTGCCCGCGATCACGACTTTGTGGCGGAACGTGCTCATTAGCCGGTACGCGACGTTCGAGACGAGCAGCCCGAGAAAGGTAACCGGACCGACCAGCGCCGTCGATACGGCGACGAGCAGCGCCACCGCGACAAGCAGACGTTTTGTGATGCGTCCGTGCGGAACGCCCAGATTCACCGCGTGCTCCTTGCCCAGAGCCATGACGTCCAAATACTTGAAGTCTCTGTAGAAATACAACAGCACAAGCAGCACGAGCACGATGGATAGGATCAGCACATCGGTATTCATGTTGTTGAAGCTGGCGAACATTTTATCCTGGACGATCAGGAAGTCGTTCGGGTCCAGCAGCATCTGCATAAAGCTCGAAATGCTGGAGAAGAACGTTCCGCAAATAATGCCGACGAGCAGTAGGAAGTACAGATGGTTGCCTTCCCGGTTAAACAAAAACTTGTACAGCAGTCCCGCGAACAACACCATCATGCCTACCGCCAGCGCGAACTGCACGTTTTTCGCCATCGACGTAAGCGTTGCGGAGCCGAACAGGAACACGATCGCCGTCTGCAGCAGCACGTACATGGAGTCGAGACCGATCAGCGTCGGCGTTAATATTTTGTTGTTCGTCAGCGTCTGAAAAACGACGGTCGAGACCGAGATCGCCGTTCCGGTCAACAGAATCGCCAGAATCTTCTTGGACCGACGAGGCAGTATGTAATCCCAGTTGCCGCTGCCGTCGATCGTCATGAACACGGCGATCAGCGCCAGCGCCAAAGCTCCCAGCGCAATCAGCTTCCAAGAGTCACGCATAGCTCTTCCTCCTTAACAGCAGGTAGAGGAAGATGCCGCTGCCGATCACGCCGACCATCAGTCCGATCGAGATTTCGTACGGATAGATGATGATGCGGCCGAGAATGTCGCAGGCCAGTACGAATACGGCTCCCAGCAATGCGGTATGCGGAAGGCTGCTTCGCAAATTGTCGCCCTTGTACAAGGAAACGATGTTCGGGATGATCAGCCCGAGAAAGGGCAGCGAGCCGACCGTCAGCAGAATGACCGCAGCTACTAGCGCGACAATGCCAAGACCGAGATTGACGACCTGCCGATATTTCAAGCCGAGATTGACTGCAAACTCCTCGCCCATGCCGGCGATCGTAAACCGATTGGCATACAGATAAGCGAGCGCGATAAGCGGCAGGCTGACGTACAGCATCTCGTATTTCCCCTTCAAGATGGAAGAGAAGTCTCCGAACAGCCAGCTGTTCACGCTTTGCAGCAAATTGTACTTTAGCGCAAGGAACGTCGTGATCGATCCGACGATCCCTCCGAACATCAAGCCTACGAGCGCGATCAGAATCGGATCGCGGAACTGAATGCGGTTCAGAATCCGCATAAACAGCATCGTGCCTCCAAGCGCGAACACGAATGCGACCGCGATCTTGAACAGCGGCGAAGCCGCGGGAAACACCAGAATGGCGACAAGCACGCCCAGGCTTGCGGAATCCGTCGTTCCCGCCGTCGTCGGCGAGACAAATTTATTCCGCGCCAGCTGCTGCATGATCAGACCGATCACACTCATCCCTACCCCGGCGATCAGAATGCTGATCAGTCGCGGAATTCGGCTGATCCACATAATTTCCCACTGATAATCCGTCATGCGGAACAAGTCCAGCGGGCTCAAATTGGATACGCCGACAAACAAGGAGGTGAAGGAAAATACGATAAGCGCGACCCACAAATAACCGATTTTCATTGCGACTCTCTCTTCGTGATAATGATTCTCATTTGCATAATACCTTTATCATTTTACATAAAAAAAGAGAAACCGGAATGGACATTTCGATTTCTCTCATGGACATTTCTATTTTGCGCTCTCGGAAGCAAACAAATAATCGACGATCTGGTCGACAAGCCGTTCATGCATTTCCGCGTTGTAGACGAACGGCTCGCCGAGCCGAATGAACAAGCAGCGCCTCTCCCCTCCGGCAGAGCCGGACGCATCCTTCCATTGCCGCTCAAGCGAAGCGCAGTACGCGTCACTCGCCGCAAACTCGATCAGAAACAGCACATGATCGGCACCCAGCCCGATTACGTCCGCAATAGCCGACTGGTCGAGGAATCCGATCTCGTCCGCCGCAGACGGCGACTGGAAATGGAGCTCGTCGTAGAGCAGATCGGTGAATTTTCGCCTCAGTTTGCCATAAACGCGGAAATTTCCTTCCCGTACGCCGACGATTAGAAACGGCGTCTTCTGCAGCCGCTCCTCGACATGCTGTCTGGCGTTGTCGGTTTTGCGATCGAAGTCGGCCAACCAGCGCTGCGCCACGCTCTCTAATTCGAGCAGCTGCGAGAAGTCCGCCAAGCGCTTCTTCCATGAATGCTCGTGCCAAGCATATACGGTCAACGGCGCGATTAGGCGCAGTTCGGCAATCAAATCGTCCGGCAGCGGCCCCGTTAACATCCGATCGGGCTTAGCCTCGCGGATTTCGCGCAAATAACCGTCCCTGTTTTCCATATCCAAATCCCAGTCTCTCGGCAGCGCGACGCATGGGACAATGCCGAGCACGGCCAGGTCGCCGCGGAAAATCGGACTAAGAGCGGCGACCGATAATTGCGCCCGCGACGCGTAGTCTGTCGGCGTCAGCCCCATCTGCTTCTTGAACAGCCTGCTGAAATAATATTCGTCCGGATAGCCGACCGAATGAGCCGCTTCCGTCACGCTCACATTCGGATCGGACAGAAGGCGCAGCGATGCGTTCAGCCTTCTCGTGATTAAATACTTGAGCGGGCTTAATCCCGTCATCTTGCGAAACATTTTGTAAAAGCGGCTGGAGCCGACGCCCGAATTTCTCGCCAACTCCTCCATATCCAACGCCGCGTCGTAGTTGTCTCTGATTCTTTGCCTCGTTTGCTCCAAATAATCGTTTAGCGCGGATTCTTCGCCCGTCGGGCTGCGGCGAGCATTCGCATAGGCGGAGGCAAGAGCATACAGTCGCGCTTGAGCCAAGTAGTAGTCTGGCAAATCAAGCTCTTCCGCAGACGCCGCGGCGAATTCGGATACCCAGTTCTTCATCTGCGGGAAGCGAAAGCTCACAATGCCGGCCGAGGTCCTTTTACCGGATGACTCCCTTTGCCGTACGAGTCCGCTGAAGGCCACCAGCAGCAAAGTCGCGCGCCCGGAAGCATTCGACGCAATCGCAACTGGGCGGCCTGCGGGCAGATGGAACAGCTCCCCGGCCGGAATACGAATTGCGCGACCATGAAGGTCGTCCAACGAAGCCTGAAGATCGGAATAGAGACAGACGCCGAACCGATCGCAAGCATGAGCCGGCAGAAGGAGCTGTTCCCCTCCAGCAAGCGGAAGCTCGGCGGAGCCCTGGTATTGAAGCGGCGCGAAGCCTACCCTGTGCATGTCTGAATCTCCCCTGTACATCGGATTATGCCTTATTGTAGCCGACCGCTCTCTCCTTGAGCAATACGACGCACTGGATCGCTACGGAAACGAGAACAAGCCCGGCGGGAATGTAGAAGATGTCCGCAGAAATTCCGGGAACGACTAGCGGCAGCATGTAGCCGACAAGCGCTGCCGTCTGGGTGATAAACACGTACAGACTGGCTCCGAAGCCCGCCCGGTGAATAAACATTCTCTGCACATACCCCATCGCCACTCCGAGCAGAACGGAGACGAAGAAGGAGTAAATCGGCTGCATCGTAAAATAAACGGCCAGCGAGTCCGTCTGCGCGTAGACGATATAGGTTACGAAGGCGCCTGCGGCGGCATACAGAATCAACCGTTTGCTGCCGTACTTCGCCGCCCAGTAACCGGCCACCGTCATGAACAGCAGCTCGAATACCGCCTGAGCGCTCCATAAATAAGATGCGTAACGGGGGTCTCCGAACTTCCCGCTGACGACAAGCGGCAAGTACAGTCCGCGAATCGCATCGGCGCATGACAGCAAGAGCAGCGCAATGAGCATCGCTAGAGAATAAGGCTCTCCTCCCGCCGTTCGTTTCGTTCCAGGCTCCGTCTCCACCTCCCGATACAGCAGCAGAAGCGCGAACAGCGCGGCATAGCCGAGCAGATTGCCCCATAGCACGCCTCGAAAGGACGCGAACAAATAGACATTCGCGCCGACGAGCAGACCGGTGAAAAAGCCGACGCTGAACGTCGCCCTTAGCCATAGCTGCGAGATCTCAACGATATTCGGAGCCCAGCGCGTGTAATGGTTGCGGGCCATCGCGAACATTTGCCCCATGATCATGCCCGAAGGCGCGCTGGCTAGCGCCATGCCGAGCAGCGCCGGTACAAAGCTGTCCGCGCGCATGTAGAGCAGCAGGCCGCACGCGCATAAGGCCGCAGCGGTCATCGGAATCGCCTTGCGCCTTCTCAGCCGATCGCTGAACAAGCCTACCGCGACCGTAAGCAGCATATTCAGCAGCAGCGAGCTGCTGAACACCCAAGTAATCTGCAGCTTGGTCAGTCCTATGCCGTCCTTCATATATACGGCATTCATCGGCGCGAGCACGCCGACGCCGATGCCGTACAGAAACATGGCCGCAACAAGCGCCCATGCCCAACGGATTCTAATAAATTGCCTAAAATCGGATGCAATGCTCATTTTCTTGCGCGCTCCCCGCCCAAAATAAAAACGCTCTAACTTTTGCTCAACAAGAAGCAGCCTTAAACAGCAAACAGCTTTTCCGGCTTAAGCTACAACCGGCAACCGAATTTCCACGCATGTTCCGATTCCCGGCTTGCTGCTGAAGCTCATCTTGCCTTTGTGATTCGCGATTATTCGCTGGCTGACCATCAGGCCAAGTCCGTTGCCGGAAGCTTTGCTAGTGAAGAAAGGCTCCCCGAGCCGGGTCAAATGCTCCTTCGCGATGCCCCGACCTTGATCGGCTACCCGAATGACTGCGTTCGCCCCGTCGCATGACAGATCGATGGCAATTTCTCCGCCGTTTTCCTCCATCGCTTCCAGACTGTTTTTAATCACGTTCATAAATACCTGTTTGAGCTGATTGCCGTCGCAGACGATCGGAGGCACGTTATCCGCGAAGCTAGTCCGGAAGTGAACGTTCACAAGGCTCGCCTGCGGCTCCAGCAGCGAAATCAAGTCGCAGAGCAGCTCCGACAGCTCGGTCGGTCTGAATTGGCTGATCTGCGGCTTGGAGAGCACGAGAAATTCGCTGACGATCAAGTTGATCCGCTCAAGCTCGGGAAGCATGATGTCCAAATACGCGTTGGAAAGCGAGCCCTGCTTCTGCCCCAATTGAACGAAACCGCGCAGCGTCGTTAGCGGATTGCGGATTTCGTGCGCCACGCCGGCGGCCAACTGCCCGATGACCGACAGCTTCTCCGTGCGGCGGATCACTTCCTCCGTCTGCTTCCGCGCCGTTATGTTCCGCGAAATCTCCGCGATCGCCACCACCTCTCCGCGATCGTTGCGAATCGGCGATACCGTGATGCTGACGTCGATGCGGCTCCCATCCCTCGCAAGCCGAACCGTCTCGAAGCCGGTAACCGATTCCCCTGTCGCTACGCGGACGCGGATCGCCTCATTCTCCGGTTTCAGCTCGTCCGGAATGATCGACGGCTCCCGGCCGAGAACGTCCTCGGGGTTCCAGCCATAGATCGCGCCGAACGCCTGGTTCGCCTGCTTAACCGCTCCCTGCAGATCCGTGACGAGAATGGCGTCCGAGGTATGGTTGACGAACGACTCCAAGTACTCCTTCGTACTTCTGAGCTCCTCCGCCGAATCTTGCAGCTTGCCCATGTACGTCTGCAGGTTGTCCGCCATCGCATTCACCCGCAGCGACAGCGTGCCGAGCTCGTCGCGGGCGCGCGTTTCAATCTTTCTCCCGAAGCGCCCGACCGCGATCTCATTGACGTAATCGACGATATGCCGAAGCGGTCTGATCATCGCCCCGGAGATGAAATAGCTGGTCGTCCAGACCAGCACGAGCAAGCCTGCGGAAATAAACATAAGCAGAAACAGCTGGCGGTTCAAAGCTTCCTTGATCGATCCGTAATCGAAAATGACGCTGACGACGTAGTGCTTCTCGTTCTGCAGCGGAATGAAGCTTTTGATGACTTCTTTGCCGTCTATTTTGAATCTGGCCGTGGATACTTCTCCGGTCCCCGCCGCCCGCAGGACGAATTCGACGTCCTGTTCCTTGTCCGCATAGGCGTATATGCCGAATGGCACGTCCCGAACGTCAAGATTGCGTACCGGCCTGCCTTTCTTCAGCTTGACAATTTCGGGTTTGCCGAAAAACTTAGGATCGAAGCCCGTAATCGCCAAGATGCCCTCGTTGCCGGACATGACGCTGCGGATAAGCGCGTTTGTTCCGATTTTGTTCTCGTAATCGAGAAATACCTGCGCATTGACGTAGGGGTTAATAATGTAGTCGGTCGTTCCGTCGTAGTAATAGCCCCATTTATGCACCCGATCGGGATCGGAGGATGCGTACTGATACGGCCCCGACCAATAGTGATCCAGCTTCTGCCCCTGCTCGATCGTCACTTGGCGGTCGTCGAGCAGCTGGTTAAACGCCCTGTACCAGTAGTCCATCGTTTTTGAGCCCATATTCAGCTCCATCGGATCGGACGAACGGAACACTTTGATGTCGCCGTCCCCTCGTTTCCACAGCGAAATATGATCTACTCCGAGCTTGCGGCTGAGCTCCGCCAACTGCTCGTTGCCGACGTTCTCAATCCGCGGATTTAACGCACTCTGAGCGGATATGGCGACCGTCCGCAGCTTTTCCCCGATGATGGACTCCATCAGCCTCATCGATTTCTCCGCAGCGTCCAGATTCGTTCCGATCTGTTTGGCGATCGTCAGCATCTCCTGCCTCAAACTGTTCTCCATCTCATTCTTGGACGAGTAATAGTAAATCGATATATTTAGCGCTAAAATAATCGTTGCGATCAAGGAGATCAGCAGCGAAAGCTTGACTTTAATCGACACGAGCCTTGCCTCCGGATCCAGTTGATCCTATTACATTTAGACATCGTTCGACGGATTCCTCTTTCTGAATGTAAAAATTCGCCTTCTGACATGACATTTGTCATGTTCGAATACTGACACTTATGACTAACGTCCGGCCCGTTCTCCTTCTACAATAAGATTATAAACTTGCGTAAGGAGGATCATATGGCCACTTCAAACACAGCACAATTAAAGAAAAGCGTCTCTCCTTATGAAAAGCCGATCACGAAAGCCAGTCTACTGCAGCTGATCAATACGATTCCGCCGTTTATTCTACTCTGGGCGGCGGCCTATCTGAGCCTGTCCGTATCCTATTGGCTTTCTTTGCCTTTTATTTTGTTGGCGTCCGGTTTCTTGATCCGCATCTTCATCCTTTTTCACGACTGCTGTCATCAATCGTTCTTCAGAAGCCGCAAGGCGAACGAGATTCTCGGAACGCTCACGGGAATTATGACGCTGTTCCCTTACCATCAATGGAAGCATAGCCATTCCATCCACCATTCCACGAGCAGCAATCTCGACAAGCGCGGCATAGGAGACATGTGGCTGATGACCACTGACGAATATCTCGAAGCGTCGAGATGGACGAGATTTTACTACCGCCTGTACCGCAACCCGATCGTCATGTTCGGAATCGGCCCGTTCGCCGTCTTCCTGATCGAATATCGTTTTAATCGCAAAGGGGCGCGACGCGCCGAACGAGTGAATACATGGATCACCAACCTTGGCATTGTAGCAGTGTACGGCGTTCTCATCTGGGCGCTCGGCTGGCAAGCATTCCTTCTGGTACAGCTTCCGATCTTCTGGCTGTCCGGCGCAGCGGGTATTTGGCTGTTCTATGTGCAGCATCAATTCGAGGAGACGTATTACGAGCACGATGCGGAATGGAGCTACGTCAAGGCCGCCGTCGAGGGCAGCTCGTACTACAAGCTTCCGAAGGCGTTGCAATGGCTGACCGGCAATATCGGGTTTCATCATGTTCACCATCTAAGCCCGAGAGTGCCTAACTATTTGCTGGAAAAAGCGCACGAGTCCGTCCCTCCGTTGCAGCACGCGACGACGGTCACGCTGAAGTCAAGCTTTGCCGCAGTGAAATTCAAGCTGTGGGACGAACAAAAGAAAGATTTCGTTACGTTCGGGCAGATTAAACATCTGCTACAAGCTTCCCGGACCAGCGCCTCGGCCGCAGGACGGACGCCGAAAGCCGCGCCGGACAACGAAGTCGCATAACCGCCAACCTACGGCCTTCTTATGGTAAAATAACCGTGAGAAGGCCCTTGCCGATTAATGGAGCGTTATTGCCAATAGGAGCGTAACCACAGATGTACAGAAAACTTAGAAGATTTCAGATTTTCCCGAAAACGACCGGAATCAGCCCATACGTATGGCTGATGTTCTGCATACTGCCCTTCTATTTTATTTTCCGTTCATCGTCGAATCTGGAGATCGCCGCGGGCATTCTGATGATCGTACTGTTCTTCTTCTGCTATCGGCTGACCTTGAGTGCCAAAGGTTGGCCGGTTTACGTTGGGATAGGCGTGCAGATCGCCATCTCGATCGCGATGACGGTGCTGTTCAGCTATGCTTATTTCGCCTTCTTCCTGGCGTTCTTCATCGGCAACGTTCAGAACAAAGCCGGATTTATTACACTGTATACGATTCATATCGCCACGAGCCTGATCGCCGTTAACGTCGGTTTCATTATGCAGGACAAGTTCTTCATTACGCAGACGCCGTTTATCCTGATTAGTCTGCTCGGCGTCATTCTGCTCCCTCTCGGCAGCTACAATCGCAACAAGCAGGACGCTCTGCAGGAGCAGCTCAAAGACGCCAACCAGCGTATCGCCGAGCTGGTCAAGCTGGAGGAACGTCAGCGCATCGCTCGCGATCTGCACGATACGCTTGGGCAGAAGCTGTCGCTGATCGGTCTCAAGAGCGATCTCGCGCACAAATTGGTCTCCGCCAACCCCGAACGCGCGCGGGCTGAGATCAAAGACGTCCAGCATACGGCCAGAACCGCGCTTCAAGAAGTCCGCATGCTCGTCTCGGAGATGAGAGGCACACGTTTGGAGGACGAGTTGGAGCGAATCAAGCAAATTTTGCTCGCAGCGCAAATCGAATTTAAGCTGCAAGGCGATCCTGCGCTGCAAGGCGTTTCCTTGCTGACGGAAAATGTGCTGAGCATGTGCCTGAAGGAAGCGGTCAACAATGTTGTCAAACACAGCGGAGCGACAGAGTGCGCGGTCGGCTTCCGACAGAGCGACACCGTAGTCGTTATGGAGGTTCGCGATAACGGCGCCAGTCGGCCGGAACGACTCAATTTCAGACAAGGCCACGGCCTTCAAGGCATGAAAGAAAGACTGGAATTCGTCAACGGAACATTGGAGATCGTGATCGGCGAAGGCACGGCCATCGTTGCGACGATCCCGCAAATTGTGCAGCGAACCATCAAGGAGGAATTGCCATGATTCGAATCGTTATCGCCGAAGACCAACGCATGCTGCTTGGAGCCCTCGGCTCCCTGCTCGACTTGGAGGACGACATGGAAGTCGTCGGCAAGGCGTCGAGCGGCGCGGCAGCGGTAGAGCTCGTGCGCCAGCTCCGGCCGGACGTCTGCATTATGGACATCGAGATGCCCGGTCTCAGCGGTCTGGAAGCCGCCGAGCAGCTAAAGGAATCGGACTGCAAAGTCATTATTCTGACGACGTTCGCCCGTACCGGCTATTTCGAACGCGCCATTAAAGCCGGAGTCGTAGGTTACCTGCTTAAGGACAGCCCCAGCGAGGAGCTTGCCAGCACGATCCGCAGCGTGCTAGCCGGCCGTCGCGTCTATGCGCCGGAGCTAGTCGACGAAGCTTACCGGGAACATCAGGGCAACCCGCTTACCGACCGCGAGAAGGAAGTGCTCGGACTGATCGCCGACGGTAAAAACACGAAGGAAATCGCGACTGAGCTGTTCCTGACGACGGGCACGATACGAAACTATATTTCCGTCATCCTCGACAAGCTAGCCGTCAGCAACCGGGTCGAGGCGATCAAAAAATTCACCGAGAAAGGCTGGTTCAAATGATGTTGAGCTTCTTGTAGTCCTTCTTCATAATCGTTTTGACCAGGCTCGGCCATTTGGAGTTTGCCGGGCAGTACTTAGTCGCGATTTTCTCGATCGTCGTATAGCCTTTGTCGACGTACTTGTCGGCTAACAGCTGTCCGAATTTTTTGACGCTGTCCCCCTTCGTTTCGAAGGCGAACGCCTTGCGATGGGGATCGGGACCCGTCGCGTTTAATCCGAACAGATTGTTTTTATTTTTGGCCAATCGGCTGCTGCCGTTGCCGCTCTCCAGTTTCATGACGGCAATCGTGAACAAAGCGTTGATCCCGTACATCTTCTCCACCTCTAATATTGCTTCCTCCAGCCCTTGCTCCGCCAGATCCGTGCCTTTAAAAATCCGCGCGATATCCTCTTCCGACAGTCCGGATTCCGTCTCTACTTTGGAGGTCGGCACCACAGGGACTTTGTTCTGCTCCTCCGCCTCTTCCTCTGTCTGAACAGGTTCCGTCGCTGGCGCTGCTAGCGCTGCCGGCTCCGTCGGGATCGTCTCCGTCCCCGCCTCCACCGCCTTCGGTTTGTCTTCAGAAACGGACGCATCCTCTACGAGGTTCGCATAATCTCCATGCACGTAACCCCCGCCCTTAATTCTAAGCCAGCCTTCCGTCGTCTTGCCGACGATTTCCAACCGCGTTCCTTTCGCCACTACCGATTTGATTTTCGATTTCGGATAAGCATTCGTTCTGACGTTAAGAAAATAAGCCGTCACTTCGTAAACCTGCGTTTGCGGCTTTGCGGAGGCCGCGATATGTACTTCCTTGTAGGGATTTTTGGCGATGTCGGCTACGGTCGCGGAGACGACCGCGGACTGGAACCGATCCGGAGGGTTTGGCGCTTCGTATTCGAACGAAAGCTCCTCGGTAGCGACCTGAGACTCGACAGCCGTCGCGGCGGGCAATGCGAAATCGGCTTTCCAGTCCGCTTCGGATAAGCTAGATGCCGCCGGCGAGGCGGGACCAACCGGCGCTGTTGCCGTTAGACAGCTGATTCCTACAATCGTCGTTAATGCCGCTCCTATGATGTATGCGACCCATTTACGAATAGTTTCCCTAACCATCCGGATACACCTCTTCCGTCAATTTGGTGATGGCAGCCGTTAGTTATCGGTTTGATTGTACATATATGCGGATGAAAAGCTTGTCATTCTTTCAGCGAAGATTAATTGTTAATTTGTCGATTAGAAAATTTTCATATTCCAGGCCGGCAGAGGCTGATACTGGAAACGGCCGGAAGGCTCTGACATAGAAAAGAGCGGTATCGCGCATAATAGCTTTGTTGCAAACATTACCAACTGTTTAGGTGGTCTCGACTTGAAGAGTTCGAACGGATCGATCAACTTTTTCCAAGCTTGCACGATTCTCATGCTGACGAACGGTTTAACCAACCACGTCATCGTAAATCCGATGCTTCTGGATGCATCCGGGCGCGACTCTTGGATTGCGGTTATCGCCGCCGGCGTGCTGTTCATCCCGTGGTGCTTGCTGCTGGCTCTATTTATGAGAAGGTCCGGGAGTATGGCGCTGCACCCGTGGCTTGCGGAGAAAACGAATCCGATTCTCGCATGGGCGTTGACGCTGCCGCTCTGCATCCAGCTTTATATGATCGGTGCGATGACAGTCATCCATTCGGCGACCTGGACGATCACCAACTATCTTCCCGGCACGCCGAAGGTGATCCTCGCTTTGATTCTGACCGGATTTTGCGCGCTCTATGCAAGCTGGGGGCTGCGCGTAATCGCGATCATGTCCGGCATTCTGCTGCCGCTCGTGATTATTCTCGGCTCGTTCGCGGGCATATCGAATTATCCGCAGAAAGATTTCAACCTGCTGAAGCCCTATTTGGAATTCGGAGTTAACCCGGTTCTGCAAGGCATGATCTATGCGGGCGGCGGTTTTGTCGAGATTTTAACGCTGATCGCCATGAAGCAGCATCTGCAGAAAAAAGTGAAGCCGTGGGCCTTGATGGTGTACGGAGCGTTAATGGTGTATATCATGATGGGTCCGTTAATCGGAGGCATTACGGAGTTCGGGCCGAGCGAAGCGGCAAAGCAGACGGTATCGCCATACGAGCAGTGGAGGCTCGTCAAGCTGGGCTCTTATGTGGAGCATGTCGACTTTTTCTCTATCTATCAATGGCTGGCCGGCGCATGCGTAAGGATCAGCTTGTCCATCTTCCTTGTGCTCGATCTGCTAAGAATTCGTCGGAACGAGCTGCGGAACCGATTCATTATGCTGATTGCGCTCAGCTATGTCGCGCTGTCCATTTTTCCGATTAACGAGTACGCCTTCTACTTGTGGATGTATCGGTACTACTTTCCGATTTCTCTGATCGTAGCCCTGTCCGCCTCGTTCTGTTGGATGTCCATATCGTGGTTTGCCAAACCGGCCAAAGGAGGAGCAGCATGAGACGGCAATCTTCAAAAAAAGAGTCTGAATGGGACGAAAAGAAGCTGCGCGATTTATTCGTGAATTCTGCGGACGTGCAGATTATGCCTTGCAAGCTGACCGATCAGCCTGCCTCCGAGGTTGTGATGGTTTATGCGGAAGGCCTGTGCGATACCTCTCAATTCGGCCAAGTTCTCCTTCCCCAGCTAAAGCAGTTCTATTTAGGGGATGGGTCCTTCGCAATGAAAACGAAGGGTTACTCGGGAGGACTGCCTCTTATCGAAGTGAAACCCGATGAACCGGGAGACGTTGTCGCCGAGTATTTGTTCCAAGGGGACGTGCTGCTCCTGTTCACGGATTGCGGACGCATGTACAAAATGAATATCTGTAATCGCCCGCAGCGGACTCCGGAAGAATCCAACACGGAAATTTCGATCAAAGGGCCCAAGGACGGATTTACGGAAGATCTCGTCGTGAACGTGGCGCTTATTCGCAAGCGGATACGCAGCTCCAGCTTGAATTACGAAACATATACGCTCGGCAGAAGGACGAAAACGAAAGTCGGGTTAATCTATTTCAAGGATATTTTGTCGCCGGAAATTTTGCGGGAAGTGCACAAGAGGATCACTCAGATCGATATCGACGGGCTGTACAGCATTAACCAACTGGAGGAAAAGATGGCGGACTCCAAATATTCGGTCTTCCCTACGTTCGCGTTAACGGGAAGGCCGGATTATGTCGTCAGCAGTCTTTTGGCCGGGCGGTTCATTCTGATCGTAGACGGCATTCCGATGGTGCTGATCGGTCCGGCGGGCTTATCGCTGCTGATGAAGTCTCCGGAGGACGTGCATTTCAACTATACCTACATTTCGTTCGCGCGCATCGTCCGGCATATCAGCCTGTTCCTCTCCATCTCGTTGCCCGGTTTATGGGTGGCTCTCGTCGCTTTCCATCAGGACCAGATTCCGTTTCGGATGATGGCTACGATCGCCGGCGCCAGGCTCGGATTGCCGATGTCCGCGCAGATCGAAATGTTCATTCTGCTCACGCTGATGGAAATTTTCCGGGAAGCGGGCGTGCGGCTTCCGAGCTCGATCGGGCAGACGTTAACAGTCGTCGGCGGGCTTATTATCGGAGACGCTTCGATTCGAGCCGGCCTTGTGTCCCCCTCCGTTGTCGTCGTTGGCGCGATCACCGCAGTCACCTCGGTCACGCTCGTCAACCAATCGCTCAGTACGATCGTCAGCGTCATCCGTTTCGGTATTTTTCTCGTCTCGTCGTTGATCGGCATGTACGGCTTGATTCTGTGTCTGATTTTGTTCATCGCCTACCTGTCGAGGCTTCATTCGTTCGGAGTGCCTTACCTGGCGCCGATGTCCCCGCTTAATGTCAAGGATTTGGCGGATTCCTACTTACGCGTGCCCTGGAGTCGCTTGAGGAAGCGTCCGGGCGCGCTCCATCCGATCGATCCCGACCACCACGGTGACGAGAAATGATTCGCAAAGTGGGGAAGGCCGCTGCTGCGGCAATCGTGCTGCTGTCGCTGACCGCCTGCTGGAACTCCAAGGATATTCAAACGATGGATTACGCGACCGCGATCGGACTCGACTTCGAAGATGGAAAGTACATTACTTACGTTCAATTTCTGAACTTTACCAACGTCGGACGCAACGAGACGATGCAAATCGGCAAACCTCTGCCGGTATGGATTGCCAAAGGCATAGGGGCAACGCTGAGCGAATCGCTTTCCTCTATTTATGCGACCTCGCAAATGCGCATTTTCTGGGGGCATGTCAAAACGATCGTATGCTCGGAAAGATTGCTGCGCCACGGTGTCGAGGAAGCGTACAATGCGGCCAACCGTTTTGGGGAAATCCGCTACAACATTCTCGTTTTCGGTACGCGCGAGAAGCTGCCCGATCTGTTCATACAGAAATCGATTTTCCATCTGTCTCCGCTGGATACGATCATGTTCACGCCGGAGCAAACGTTCTCTCAGCGCTCCTTCATCGTGCCGAAGACAAGCAACCGGGTCATCGCGGAAATTACCGAGCCGGCCGAAGCCGTCATGCTGCCGTCGATCGCGATTAACCGGGACGTATGGCAGCAGGATCAGAAGCCGGAGACGATGCTGACGATCGACGGAGCGTTCTTCTTCCGCAACAAGAAAGCGATCGCCTGGCTATCCGAGGACGAGCTTGCGGGCACGCGCTGGACGCAGAGAGAATTGAAGCGCTCCTTAATCCGAGTTCCTGCCGAGGGCAAGCCGAAAGCGTCTCTTGTTCTTATCAAGCCGTCTTATCATGTCGAGTCCGATGTGATAAACGGACAGCCGGTGTTCGACCTGAGTCTGAAACTGGATGCGACGTTGGATCAGTTGAACGAGAACATCAGTATCGAAGAGCTGGAGCGGCTCGGAGAAGAAGCTGTGCGCGATGAGATTATGCGCAGCTTTCGCAACGGTCTGGCCAAGCAGGTTGATGTGCTTAAACTTCAAGAGACGCTTTATCGCAACCATTCTAAGAAATGGCACCAGTTGCGTAAAAACGACAAGCTGCTGATAAGCAAGGACAGCATTCGCAAAATCGTGATTAAAATCGATATTCGCAACACCGGGAAGTACAAGGGCAGATACGACTGATCGTAGCGAAAGGATCGGCGAGACTCAACGCGAGCAATCGTACGAGAACGTCGCGCCCGGATTTCTTCATCTCGCGCAGGTTGCCCCGTCTCTCATCAGCTTGTATAATAGTTAAGCAAACATATGTTTGCTTAAGCTTATTTGCGAGCGTGACGGCATAGGCTTACAACATGATCAGCCTGCGGAGGAATGAATGAAGGGCACGACACATCTGGCCATCGGCTGCGCGATCGGCGCGGTGGCCTGCGCTTATTATCCGTTTAGTCCAAACAACGCCGCACTGTTCTTCTCCGTCGCCGGACTGTCCGCCTTAAGCGCCGATCTCGACGGACCAAGCATACTCAGCCGTAAAATTACGAAGCTCTCGCAATGGCTGAGAAATGCGATGCTGGTCGCGGGGCTGCTGCTTATGGCGGGGCTGGCGTATGTAGTTGTCGTTCCCGGTCGCTTCGATCCCGTGTATGCCGCTTGTGCGATTTCCGCGTTCCTGCTCGGCCTGGTCGCCAAGAAAGGGGTCATCCGCAATGCGATCGTCAGTCTGATCGGTGGCGCCCTGTTTGCTTGCGGCTGGGTGTACGGGTACGCCTGGCTCAGCGGCTTGGGCGTATTCGTCGCCTGGGCTCCATGGCTGAAGCATCGGGGAATGACGCATACGATTTGGGCTTTGATCGGCTGGGGTGCGATCGGCTGGGGGCTGGAGCAGCAATCGGGAGTCGAGGGAGTGACCGCCGTTGCGATCGCCGGCTATGCTTCGCATCTGCTAACGGATACAATGACCCCAAGCGGCGTCAAGTGGCTGTATCCGCTCTACAAGAAGCCGATTAAGCTTCGTTGAGAGCTGTAGAGGCTGAACCTGAATTGACGGCACAATGCAAGAGGGGCTGCGCCTGATCATCGATCGAGATGATCTCGGCGCAGCCCCTTCCCGGTTTACTGCACTTGGATTTCCGTAAGCTCCTGAGCTCTGAACTTCAACCGCGCGGTCTCGGCGGCCTGCCCCAGCAAGTCCGATACGGTGACGCTGTCCCGTATATTGCGAAGCAAATAGCTTGGCGAGGTCGTATCGGTGGAGAGGACGGTAATATCCCCGATTTTCAGCATTCTTTCAAGCAGATTGCGCTTCAAGGTAATATCCCTGATGCGGTACAGCTGGATTTCTTCCCGGCGTTTCGTGAAAATCCCCTTCTCCACGACGATTCTGCGCTCGGTAATCCGGTAATGCGTGAAGCTAGGGAATCCGAAGTTGAAAGGCTTCCCTTCCCAAAGCACGTTCTCGTTCTGCAAGGCCATCTCTCCCATGAAATCGGATGAACTCTTCCCCCTCATTGTACACGATGCGCGGCTTCTTGGCTTCCCCTATTTCGACCAGAATACGAGAGAACGCATGTCCTTCTCGCCACCAAGGCCGACCAGTCGCCGCCCCTGTCCCGTCTCCAGGATCGGCAGGCCGTTCCAGCTGTCGACCTTAATCTTAACGAGCTTGCGGCTGCGAATGATGGCATGAAGCGCATAGAGCAGCATCGCAGCCTGCCTATCCTCAGCCTGTTCGGTCTGCAACCCGTCCGCTCCCGGCGCTTCGAACACCCGCTTCCCGTTGTTTTCGATCCAGAACAGCCAGCGGTCTCCCTGCATGACCAGGAAGTTGCCCGGCTTGCGCGCATAGCTCGCCCCGCCCTTCCCTTGCGGCCAATCCATCAGCAGGCCGAACGGTATGGCGGGGTCCGCCGAGGACAGCACCGATAAGGCGGGCTCTGCGGCATCCGGCAGCGGCTGACGAATCGATTCGCTCTGTTCGCGCGTCGTGAATTGCAGCGTCGAAGCGCCTTTGACGAACGCTCCGCGCGTCAAAACGCCCCATTCCTCCAGCCTTTTGAGCGTCGGGTAAAAGAGATCCCAAGAATAAGGGGCCGTTTTTGCCACCAGCTCTTTGTTAATCAGTCCATAGACGTTGAGGAGATGATGCGTCCATACGAGCACGGGCGATTGCTGCTCCGCACCGGACTTGTCCGGGTCAGGGGATCGCGCTTCGCCTGGGTCGAGCAGGGAGCTTGTCGCATACCATCTTCCCTGCCCCGATCCCGCCCGTTCCCATTGCTTCGGCTTGACCGTTCCGACCTGCAGCCGCAGCGGAGCGAACTGATCGTTGGACACGCGGCCTTCCCACGCCAGATCCATCAGATCAGCCAGCAGCTCCGATGGCGTCTTGTCCAGTTCGCGGCTAAGACGCGTCAAGAAGCTGGCTCCGTCCGCCTCAATCCGCTTCAGCAGCTCTGGATGCTTGGAAGGCTTCGCCTCCTCGAGAAAGGCGGAATAGAGCGGCTTCGAGTCCGTCAGGAAGAAGGCGACTTTACCTTCCTTGTCTCCTTCTTCCTTGCGGCCGATCCAGATCAGCTCGCCCGATGCGCACAGCAGATCGAGATGCTCCTTGCGATAACCGGTCAAGCGCGTCGGCAGCACAATCGTCTCCCAATGAGAGAGCGGAAGAAATAAGCCCTGCAGCCGCTTCATCACCTCGAGCAGCCCCTCGCTGCCCTGAAGCTGCGTCCCGTTCCAGGCGTGCTGGCGCAGCGCGATCTGCCCGCACCAGCGAGCCGGCTCAATCGGCTCGGCTTTGCTGCGCGCATGGCGAATCGATAGGCGTACGAGCCGGGAAGCGACCTTTGCGCTCGTCCATAGCCGCTCGTCGGCGCTTGCCGCGTGCGGAGCTCGCTCGATCAGACCTTTCTCCAGCAGCTCTTCGACTGCCTCCTTGGCATTAGACAGCGTAAGCGCGGGATAGCGTTCGCACAGCTCCGCGTCCGTGAAGGAGACGACGTTATCCGCATACCTGCCCAGCACGAACATAACCGATTCCGGCGTCTCCGGAAAAACCGCATAAGTCTCCGTCTCGTCGGAGGAAATCCAGCGGCTTTCCCCGTCTCCGGACAGGTCGACCGCCGATACGCGGCCCTGCTCCTGCAGTTGGCCGAGCCAGCGCAGTCCCGCTTCCCCCGTTATTCGCACGATCTCCGCGGAAGTCAAGTCTCCTCTTTGCTTAAGCAGCGCCGCGAGTCCGGTCGCGTTAGCCGGCGCCTGTTCCGGATCGTTCAGCCTTACCCTCTCGGCTTCGATAACATCCGGGCTGACGGCCTGGCCAAGCGCGTTCTCGTCGAAAATTTGCGCAGCCATCTCCTTGCTGATGCTCAGCAGCTGCAGCCGCGTCGTCTCGTCGAGTCCGTCCCCTTCATATACCTGCATGTTGACGTAATCGGCGATGAACTGCGCCGCTAGAGGCGACGGATAGGCCGTCTCCTTGACGACGATTCCGATCTCGCCCGATACGAGCTTCGTCAGCAGCTCTTTAAGCTGATCGATACGCAAGTAGTCGCGTAGACTCTCGGACATCGCTTCGCGCAAATACGGAAACCCTTCCGCATAAGGAAGCGCGCTCCTCAGCAGTTCTTCGCTGCGAAGACGCTTCTGCCACAGCGGCGTGCGGGTAAAGCTGCGCGACAGCAGCAGACTGTTCTCCGCGATGCGGCGAAAAGCGATGCCCAGCAGCGGAGAACCGCTGACGGCTTCCGTCAGCAGCAACTCGACGTTGCCCGGCGTCACCTGCCGAATCGCCTGCAGCCAGGACGCATCCCATTCCGGCAGCACGAATTCGATTCCGTTATCTTTGGCGTTGCCATACAATCGATAGGGCAGCAATTGCTCGAACTGTCGTTTGATCGCAAGCAGCCATGCCCGGTTAACCGTTCTTCCGCACAGATTGTGAACGATGACATGCGTCTGGTTCATCACATCGCGATAATGCTCGATTACGATCTGCCGATCGGTCGGCAGCGCGCAGAAGCGGTGCTGCGAGGAAACGAGCTCGATCAGCTGTTCGGCCGAAGTGCGATCCATACAATAATGCTCGCCGAGCCAGGCGCAAGCGTTCTCCTTACGTTCCTGGCTGCGCTCGTCGACCTCGTCCGGCAGGGCAAGCACCTCGGCCAATTCTCGCAGAAAAGCGCCGACCTTCTGTCCAAGCTCGTAGGGACGGCTGCCCGCCTCGTTGCGCCAAAACGGAATTTCGCTGAAACGGTTGCCGGCTTCGGCAACGTACACGCGGTCGTTGCGAATTTCGCGAATCATCCAGGAGCTCGTCCCGAGCTGGAAGACGTCCCCGACCTGGCTTTCCTGGATAAACTCCTCGTCCAGCTCGCCGAGGTGGGCGCGACTCTCCAGATGGTGCACCGGATAGTTGCCGCTCTGCGGAATCGTCCCGACACCGGTTATCGCCGCCATCGCCGTATTGCTTCTCTTCGTTAACCGATTTGCGGCGCGATCCCAATCGATCAACGGCTTGGCGAACGGATAGTAGCCCGATAGAACCTGCAAAGCGCTTTCCAGCCGATGCAGCGAATACCCGCGATAGCTGTCGCTCCCTCGAATAACGGCAAGCAGATCGCGAAGCTGCCAATCCTCTGAGGCGACCATCGCAACGATATGCTGGGTGAGGACGTCCAACGGCGCTTCGGGAATGCGGATTTCCTCGATCTCGCGGCGTGCGATGAGCCGACCGAGTACGGCCAGCTCGGGCAGCGAGGCCTTCTGCCTCGCCAGCAGCAAGCCGCGGCTCGTCTCCCCGACGCCATGGCCGGCCCGGCCGATGCGCTGGATGCCCCTGGCCGCTTCCAGCGGCGAATCGAGCTGAATAACCAGGTCGATATGACCGACGTCGATGCCCAGCTCCAGCGATGACGTAGCGACGATACAGCGCAGGCTGCCTTCCTTGAGCAGTCGCTCCACTTCAAGCCGCCGCTCCCGCGAGATGCTGCCGTGATGCGATCGGGCCATCTCGTAGCCGACATGATCGTTCAGCCGCAAACAGAGCCGTTCGCACAATCTGCGGCTGTTCACGAACAGCAGCACAGAGCGGCAGCCCTCCATCGCCTTCATGATGCGGTCGAGCAGCGGCAGCCACACCGCCTCGCGTGTCGCGGCAGGCAGACTCTGGTCCGGCATCGTAATCGATACGCCCATGCTCTTGCGCATCCGGCTCTCTATGATCGCAACCGGACGAGGCGCCCTCTCCTCCTGGCGTTCCGCTGCATAACCCGACTGTCCGTCGTTCGAGACGGTTGACGCCCCGTTTTCCTCCCAACCGCCCAGAAACGCGGCGACCCGCTCCAGCGGATTCTGCGTCGCGGATACGCCGATCCGTTGGACCGGCCGACCTCCGCGGAGATGGACGAGCCGCTCCAGCGACAACGAGAGGTGAGCGCCGCGCTTGTCCGCAGCGACATCGTGGATCTCATCGACGATCACCTGCTCCACGGTGCCCAGAATGGCCCTACCTTTGTCGGACGTCAGCAGCAAATAGAGAGATTCGGGCGTCGTCACGAGCAAATCCGGCGGCCGCTTCAGGATGGCCGCCCTTTTGCTTGCGCTCGTATCGCCCGTGCGCACTTCACTGCGAATTCCCGGCCACTGCGCCCCGCATGCTTCCGCCCGTGCCTGCAGCTGTTCAACAAAGCCTAGCGCATGATGATGAATGTCGTTGTTCAGCGCTTTAAGCGGTGTGATATACAGCACTCGCACGCCTGATGCGGATGATGCGGAGTTTCTCGGCGACGGGGCGGATTTCGCGCTGACGATTCGATCCAGACAGGGAAGCAGCGCGGCTAGCGTCTTACCCGAGCCGGTCGGCGCCGCGATCAGGGTATGGCGGCCTTCCATAATAGCCTGCCAAGCTTGTTTCTGCACGTCGGTCGGCTCTCCGAACGTCTCGGTAAACCACTCAGACAACAAAGGGTGAAACGGTATAACATTCGCCTCCCTTCTCGGAGCTGGGCTGGACTGATTATATTTTGCGACTCCACCCCCGATGCGGGGAATTTTAACGCGGGTTTCCCGCTCTATTCTACGATTCCGCCGCTTTCTGGCGAATTTAACGCGGGTTTTCCGCTCTATTCAGCGTTTCCGCCACTTCTGGCGATATTTAACGCGGGTTTCCCGCTCTATTCGGCGTTTCCGCCACTTCTGGCGAATTTAAAGCGGGTTTCCCGCTCTATTCTACGATTCCGCCACTTCTGGCGAATTTAAAGCGGGTTTTCCGCTCTATTCGGCGTTTCCGCCACTTCTGGCGAATTTAAAGCGGGTTTTCCGCTCTATTCGGCGTTTCCGCCACTTCTGGCGAATTTAACGCGGGTTTTCCGCTCTATTCGGCGTTTCCGCCACTTCTGGCGAATTTAACGCGGGTTTTCCGCTCTATTCGGCGTTTCCGCCACTTCTGGCGAATTTAACGCGGGTTTTCCGCTCTATTCGGCGTTTCCGCCACTTCTGGCGAATTTAACGCGGGTTTTCCGCTCTATTCGGCGTTTCCGCCACTTCTGGCGAATTTAGCGCGGGTTTCCCGCTCTATTCGGCGTTTCCGCCATCCTACTTGGCGAATTTAACGCGGGTTTCCCGCTCTATTCTACGATTCCGCCACTTCTGGCGAATTTAACGCGGGTTTCCCGCTCTATTCTACGATTCCGCCACTTCTGGCGAATTTAAAGCGGGTTTTCCGCTCTATTCGGCGTTTCTGCCACTTCTGGGCCTGTTAAAGTCCGCTATAAATTTTGCAACGTTAAAAAACAACCCGCCGCATCTTACAGACGCGGTCGGGATTCTGCTCACCTATAGTTTTTTCTCGTACATGCTGTAGGTTCCCGAGGAATTGACGCCCTCTCCTACAAAATCATAATTCAGGTTACGGTAAAACTCGTTAAGCGCCGGGATGCTGGACAGGCAATCCAAGCGAATAATCCCTTTATGTAGCTGCTCCGGGACAAAGCTCTCGGTCCACTGCATAATCTGCTTGCCGACGTCCCTTCCCGCATATTTACGATTAACAGCGAGACGATGCAAATAGATGGCGGCCCCATCCTCCGCTTTACCGGCCCACAGATGGCGATCCCATGAGTTAGGCTGCTCCATCAGAATGACCATGCCCGCGATTTTGCCATCGTCCCTGAAAATGTAAACCTCTCCGCGATTAACCGCTTCAGGCGTATTGTGCGAGTCTTCGCCCCTCAATAGAGCGTTCCATTGCGTAGAGCCTTTGCGAAGCAGCCATTCCGCCGTGTTCGCCAGCAAACGCATAATTTCCGTCGTATCTTCCGGTTCCGCCCGTTCAACGCTTGTGAAAATGGACATATAACGCCTCCCGTTCCTCTAGAACTAGAATAAGATTAGAATTCCCGTGCAGCTGAAGAATTAACCCGTGCAAGCCTATTCAACGTCGAAATCGAAATATTTCTTCGGGTATGGCTCGTCCTTCAGCGTGTAATGCCACCACTCTTTATTATAAGGCTTAAAGCCGTGTCGCACCATAGCATTCTTAAGCAGTTCGCGATTGGCGGTCTGCTCCGCCGAAATCTTCTTCGTGCCATGACTGGAAATATCGCCGAAAAAATCGTACGGTCCGCCCATATCCAGCGGAACGCCGGTGTCCGCGTCCGCAACCGTCAAGTCGATGGTGCTTCCTCGCGAATGCCCCGATTTGGAGGCCACGTAACCAAGCTTAAACACTTGCGATTTGTCGACGTCCGGGTAGAAAACGTCCTTCATCGCCGTGTCCTCCACGTCCGCCGCCCAGCGGATAAAATGAGCTACAGCCTTCGTCGGACGGTAGGCGTCGTAGATAAGGAGCGCATACCCGGACTGCTTAAGCTCCTCGTTCGCCCCCAGCAGCGCCTGAGCCGCCTCCTCTGTCGCGATCGCTACAGGCGCTTTATAGCCGTCGACTACCGCACCGACAAAATTGTAATCCGACGCGTAACGAATCTCGAACAAAGCATCCGGTATGTACTCGTCAAGATAGACGAACCCATCAGGCAATGCCCCTCTTGCAGGGGAAGAAACCGGGGGAGGCGAAGGCTGCTGTTGCGATTCCAAGCTCGGTTCCGTCTCCAGGCTCTGTTCCGTCTCCAGGCTAGGTTGCGTCCCTAGATCCGGTTCCGTCCCTAGCTCCTGTTGGGATTCCGGCCCCGAATCCATCCCGCTATCTGTCGCCGAGCCGCTTTCTCCCGTCTCTTCGATGGATGCGCCCTCTTCAACTCCCTGAGCCTCGGGGATATTGCTAGAAGCGGTAGGGATGGACACCGGAGAAGTCGAAGCGTCCGTCCCCGCCCCTTCCGCGTCATTGCCGCAAGCAGAGAGCGCCAACGCCAGAAGCAGCGCCGACATCTGAAGGTTTTTTCCTCGCTTGCGAAATTTCATCGCTCGTCCTCCTCTCTCGACCGTCGGCCGCCATGCAGTTATAATTGTAATAGATCAGTGAAAACGGAGGGAGAACGATGTCCGAAACCCGACGCGTCGACTGCATGAAATGCCGCCACTACTATATTACCTGGGATCCGAACTTCCCGAAGGGCTGCCGCTCGTTCGGCTTCAAATCCGCCACGTTGCCCAGCCTGACGGTGTTATCCTCCTCGGGCCAGCCCTGCATGAGCTTTGAGCCGAAGCCGGCCAGTAATCACGCCTAGCCTTTGTTACTTGAACTTCTTCCAATCGAGCGAAGACTCGTTCAGCAAATATCCGAAATCCTGCTCCCGCTTCTTCTGCTCGGCCTCCTTGGCCGCTTGGGCTTCCAGCCTTTTCGCCTCCTTAAGCTTAGCTTCATCCTGCTTAAGCGTCTCGGCCTGCAGCTTCAGTTTGGCCAATGTGTCCGCGCCCAGCCTATCCTTCAGCGTCGCGCCCTGCTGCTCGCTCCGCTCCCAAGAAGCGCCCGAATCTTTCGCAGCAGCGGGGCTTGGACGCCTTTTGTTTCCTTTCGCCATCTGATATTCCTCCTTCGCGATGTCGATGTCGGGATCCGCTCGTCGTTCCTCTAAGCTCATTATGCCTCGGGATCGTCCAACTCCTCGATCACTTCAAGCAAACGGTCGGGAAAGTCCGTATGGACGCCGTCGACTCCCCATTTTACCGCATTCTCCATATTGACTTGGTAGTTGACCGTATAGGGGTAGATCAGCAAGCCGGACTGTTTGACTTTATCCACGTAATCCTCGTTGATCCGCAAGTAGTTCGCTCCGATCCCGTTCGCATATTCTCCAATCTCGCTTAACGTGCGCTCCGAAATCCGCGCCGGGCGATTGTACCATAGCAGTTGGAACAGCGGTACGTCCTTGTCCCACGTTCTGATCTTCAACAAGCTGGCCGGACTGAACGACTGGACCGCGACATATTTTCGCAAATCGTATTCTTCGACGAGAGCCCACATTTTCTCCTCCATGCCTGGGGAGTCCTCCGGGTCCTTCGTCTCCAGCATGTAACGGGTATCCTTGCCGAACGCCTCGAATATTTCTCTAAGCGTCGGAACTTTCTCGTTCGCATAGTCGTCCCTCGCATAAATCGGATGCTTCTCGTTGAACCACGAGCCGGCGTCGAGCGCCTTGATTTCCGCCAGCGTCATGTCCTTCACGGCGCCCTTGCCGTTTGTCGTGCGATTCACCGACGTATCATGCATAGCGACTAGCTCTCCGTCCGCCGTCATCTGAACGTCAATCTCGATATAATCGGCCCCCATCTTGACCCCCAGACGATAGGAGGAGAGCGTGCTTTCCGGCGCGTAGCCGGAAGCTCCGCGATGGGCGATCGTTACGATTTTCTTATCGGACAGAAACAGGCTCGGAAAATCGAGGAACGACGCGGACAAGGAATAGATCAGACCGACAAGAGCGGTAAGCAGCATCAAATGCAACGCATACAAGTACCCTCTGGAAATATTCACTGACTCCTGCAGCTTCTTGAACATGTATGCCTCCCTGCGATGTCCGATTTCTTGATACTACCATGTTTGGACGTCGGCTGAAAAGGATATGCCAAAAAAGCGCATGTCCCCGCAAGATCGTCTCAAACGATCCATAGCGGGGACGTACGCTTTAGCAGATGCCGGCAAACCGCAACCCGAGAGGGCGGGCTGGAGCAAGAAACCAATGGCTGAATTGCAGCCCGATTGTTCCGACTATAGCGGGCAAAAGGCGGCGTTGGCTAGGCGGCAGCCCGACTTATCGGGCTGCTGCGGAGTGCGCGGGTCCGCGCTATGCTGTTAGTTCGTTTGTTTGCCGAGCTGCACGGAGGCGATCGGCTCTTGATGCGGCTTGACTTTGCGGATGAAGAAAGCAAGTACAAGCGCCGCGACCGTCATCCAAGTCGAGATGGCAAACGAATGGTTGATACCGTAGATCGTACCTTGTTGCGTCACCTCGAGCATAGCCGCTTGGTTCGCGGGATCGATGTTGTTCTGAACGACCAGTTCCTTAACGCGGCTAGTGGCTGCGTTCGTCATAAGCGTAACGAGGAACGCCGTTCCAAGCGCTCCGGCAACGTTCCGCAGCGTCTGGGACATCGCCGAGCCGTGCGCGTTCAGGCGCTGCGGCAGCTGGTTCATGCCCGCAGTCTGAATCGGCATCATGAGCATCGACATGCCGAACATGCGCAGCGAATACATAATAATGAGGTGCGTGTAGGTCGTGTCCACCGTCAGCTGGCTGAACTCGTAAGTCGTATACGTCGTGATGATCAGACCGACGACGGAAAGCCAGCGAGCTCCGACTTTATCGAAAATGATACCGGTAATCGGGGACATAATGCCCATCAGAATGGCTCCGGGCAGCAGCAACAGTCCGGCATCCATCGGCGAGAAGCCGCGAATGCTCTGTAGATAAATCGGAAGCAGGATCATGCCGGAAAACATCGCCATCGTAATAATGACGTTAATAACGGTAGTCAGGGAGTACATATCGTACTTGAATACGCGGAATTCGAGAATCGGCTTGTCGATTGTCCACTCTCTCCAGAAGAACAATGCAAGCGCGACGATGCCAACGACCAAACTGACGATGACGCGCGTGCTGTCCCATCCGTCGTGGCCCGCATCGCTGAATCCGTACAGAAGACCTCCGAAGCCAAGCGTCGAGAACACGATACCGAGGGAGTCGAGCTTGGGCATCGTATTTTTGGTGACGTTCTTCATCGATACTGCGCCGAAAATAAGCGAGAACACCGAGATCGGCAGCACGATGTAGAACAGCACCCGCCAGTCGTAATGCTCGACGACCCATCCGGACAGCGTCGGACCTACGGCCGGAGCGAAGATCATCGCCAAGCCCATCATGCCCATCGCTTTGCCGCGTTCTTCAATCGGGAAGATCGTCAGGAAGATGACCGACATCAGCGGCATTAGAATGCCCGCTCCCGCAGCTTGAATCAAGCGGCCGGTCAGTAGGAGCTCGAAATTAGGCGCTACCGCACAAATCACCGTACCGAACGTAAACAAACCGACGGCGGCCATGAACAGCTGCCTGGTCGTAAAACGATCGATCAAAAATGCGCTGACGGGGACGAGCACGCCGTTGACCAGCATGTAGCCTGTCGACAGCCATTGGATCGTATTCGCGTTAATGCCGAGATCCTCCATCATGACCGGCAAAGCCACGTTCAGCAGCGTCTGCGACAGAATCGCGACGAACGCGGCGATAATAAGCGCGGCGACGATCGGACCTCTTCTAAGATTACTTGTACTCATGGTTCTCTTCCTCTCTCTGTCTCTGTATGATGTTCACAATTTGCTTGTGTATGCGTTGCAGCTCCGCAACGTCTTCCGTTGAAATCTGGGAAATAATTGCTGTCAGCTGCGATTGCCGCAGCGCTTTGACTCGGCCCGCCAAGTCTCGACCCTCGGACGTAAGCGTTAGCGAGATCGACCTGCGGTTCGTCGGCGGACGTTCGCGAGATAGCCAGCCTGCCCGCACCATTCTGTCCACAATGCCGCTGGCCGTGCTGGTGACGGAAAAAATTTTGTCGGACAGTTCGTTAAGGCCGATGCCCGGATTCTCGCTGACGATCTTCAGCACGAAATATTGAATCGCGGTAATGCCCAAACGCTGAGTCGTCTGCGTCATCGACTGATGAAACGCTTGATTGACCTCGCGAAACGACTGAAAAATCATTTGGATGTCTTCATTCTCCTGCAGCGGGAATTCCCCCTTTCTCCTTTCCTCTGTACAGTTATCGTTCGCAAAGGAACATTTCGCATACGAAATAACATACGCTCTTTTCGTTCGTATGTCAATGTTTACATATGTAAAAATGATCATAAAGATTCTGGAGAAATAGAAAAAGGGGCTGTCTCATAAGTAAAAGAGTCGTTCGAAAAGATGATCGACAGAGGTTGTCGTGCATGTATCCCCTGCGATGCTATCGATCATCTTCCACGATCCTACTTATGAGGCAACCCCTTTGCCCGATGTCCCCTTATTGCTTGGCAAATTCGATAAATTTGTCTACGACGCGATCGATATGGCGCACCGTCGACTCGTCGACCAGCCGGCTCGTCGTTTCGTCGAACTTGAGCGCGGCAGAGCTGATGATGATCTCGTTGCCTGCTGGCGGCAGCAGCCTCGCCTGGATGCCGGGGCTTGCAAGGATTTCGCGCAGATGAAGCTGGGCGCGGATCGTTCCCATCACTCCGGGGGATACTCCCGCCGTCATAACCGGCTTGCCGATCAGCACCTTGTCGACGCGCGATAGCCAATCGATCGCGTTCTTCAGCACCCCGGGAACGGACCAGTTGTATTCCGGCGTCACGATCAGCACACCGTCCGCGGCGGCGATTTTGCGCAGCAGCGCATGAACCTCCCGAGGAGGATTCAGCTCGATGTCTTGGTCGAAGAACGGAAGAGATCGAATGTCCGCGATTTCCAGATCCATTTTGTTAATATAGCGTTCCTTCATCGTGAGCGCCAACTGCATGTTGTAGGAACCCTGTCTCAGACTTCCGATTAGTACGGCGATTTTCAACATTCGATCGCAACCCCCTTTAATTGGATTTCTCTTTCCTTATATTAACACCGCTGTAACAAAAGACAAACCTTATTTTACACACGTCCTCAGCCGAAACGCAGCTCGACGCCCTCGGGCAACAGTCCGCTCACGAGCTCTGTCAGTTCCGGGTTTTCCTGCAGCTCCGACGCCACACACGCAACCAGACCCGAATCGTCCCTGGAGCGGATCAGCCTGCCGATGCCCTGTTTGAGACGCAGCAGCATGTACGGCAAATCCACCTCATGATACGGAGATGCGGCGTCAAGACGCTTGGCGGCGAATACCGGGTCGTTCGGGGGAAAAGGCAGAGACCAGACGATAACGTTGGATAAGGACGGTCCGGGAACGTCCAGTCCTTCCCATAACGTGACGGCGCACAGCACCATCGTCTCGTTCGCTTCGAATTCCGCGATCAGGCGGCTGATCTCGCCCTCTCCTTCGAAAACGAAATCGAGATGCGATAGCTCTTCGCAGCCGGAAACGGCCGCCTGGAACTCAGCAAGCTCCTCGCGGGACGGAAATAGCATCAGCGCCCTGCCTCCGGTCCGAAGCAGCATACGAGCAGCCGCCTTCAGTTTGCCGGAAAAGCCGGATTCGCCTTCCCTCAGCGGACAAAGCGCCTCCATTCTCCCTGCGTATTCATAAGGAGAAGCCACGCTGAACGACAAGTACCGATCAATTCCGAGCGTGTCGGCCAAATAGTCAAAGCTGCCGTTGACGGACAGCGTCGCCGATGAGAAGACGATCGGCATCGAACGGGAGAATACGCCTTCGCGCAGCACCTCTTTGACCGCCTTCGGCATAATGACCAGCGTCAGTCCGGTGGGGCTGTCAGTGGCCCAACATATGAGCGAACCGGAGCTTTGGAACAGCCCTAGCGCCTTCTGCATCATCTCCAGATGCTCCTCGACGATTCGCAGCTGGTATCCGTCCAAGGTGTACAATTCGCTCTCGAACACCAGCTCTTCTTCTATCGCGTCGAGCGTCCCGCGCAGACGGGCAACCGCCCCGTACAACTCGCCGTTCAACCGGACCTCTCGCCTGTCCGAACCGGGAACGACGCGGCTATGACGATCCAGCAGCACGAACAGCTCTTCGCTTCTGTCGATCGCTTCGTCGATGAGCACGGCGAGTATCTCGCGAATATCGTTCTTCAGCAGCCGAGTGACAAGCTGCTCGAAGCTCTCGTGCTTGATGCGGTACGTCAGCGCCTTCTGCGCCGCCGATTCCAGCAGATGGCCTTCGTCGAACACGACGGCGCAATGCTCGGGAAGCAGCGGAAGCTGTCCTTCTCTTCTTCTGCCCTCATAAGTCCAGATATGCTCCATATAAAAATCGTGAGAGCAAATGATCAGATCCGCCGATTGGCGGTAAAACTCGCGGGACAGCGTCTGTCCGCAGCGATGTCGCTTGTCGCACACGAAGCAGTCCTGGAACGGGTCCCAATTGACTTTGTCCCATTGGCGATCGTTCAGATGCGGGTACATTTTGCGATCCCCGTAAGCGTGAAACGACTGCATCCCCTCGCTCTTGTGCACGAACGCCGGAAGCTGCTCGTACAACTCGCGGTACAACTCCGGATCCTCATACTCTGTTCTGGCGCGATCAAGCTTGTTCAGGCACAGATAGCGGTCCTGAGACTTGGCTAGCCTGGCGTCGATCGAAAGCCCCAGATGCTTCGTCAGCTTGGCGATGTCGCCTTCCGGCTTGACTAGCTGCTCAATGAGCGATTCGTCGGCGCAGGCGATGATCGCAGGCTTGCGATGATAGCGGGCATAGCTGACCGCATACAGCAAATAGGCCAGCGTCTTGCCCGTTCCTACGCCCGCCTCCGCGAAAATCGTTCGCTTGTCCGCGAACGCTTTTTCCAATTGAAACGCCATGTAAATCTGTTCGTCGCGAACTTCGAAGCCGGCCTCGGGCAGCGCGTCGTAGAAGACGTCAGCGACCCATTCTCCGACCTGTTGCACATAAGGTTTACCCGGCTCTACTGCAAAAGGATACCGATTCAAAGAATAATGCCTCCACAACCAGATTATCGAGTCATTATCACACTTTCAGATCGGAAATGCAAAGGTTGAATCGAGGTTTCGCTACCCGATGATGCAGCCCGCTTGCTCGTCTTGTCGTCATCCTCCTCTGTCCCCCGTTTGTCAAGCGCCTCCGGATGTGAAAAATCTCATCGTATTCTAAGAATGGGGCCGAGCCCCTTGGAAGACGCATTTTTCGCTTATTAGTAGAAAATGATGGGTCAAAATGATGTGGTAAAGTGGGTTGCAGAGGAAAGACGAAGGAAAAACAAAAGGAGGCATTTCAATATGAAATATCCGATTGCAAAATATAAATTCAACAAAGTCGTACTGGGCGCGACGCTCGGTCTGACGATCGCTTTCTCCGCAGGAACGATGTTCGCGGATGGCCATGCCGCCCACGCCGCGGCAGCCGCCGTTCAGACGACAGCCGCTAACGGCGCGGCGCATTCGATCGCGGACGACGTCATCGCCGTAGGAAAGAAGTTTATGGGCGTCCGTTATTTATACGGAGCCGAGTCGGATCGTACCGATGCGTTTGACTGCTCTTCGTTTACCCAGTACGTCTTCAACCAGAACGGAATTAGCATTCCCCGTTCTTCGCGACAACAAGCGCAAGTCGGCGTATACGTTCCGAAGAGCCAGCTTCAGGCGGGCGACCTGATCTTCTCCGACACGAACCGCGACGGCGTCATTAATCACGTCAGCCTCTATATCGGAGACGGCAAAATTCTTCACACGTACAGAGTCGGCATCGGCGTCACGATTTCTGAATTCGAGGGCAGCACTTGGGACAAAACTTATGTGACGGCACGCCGTGTCATTCCCGCCGATACGTCGTCCGACAACGGACAGTCGCAGACGGATCAAGCTACGACGACGGACGACAAGGAATCGACGGATATGAATGACAGCGGCCTCTTCTTCTTCTATTAGTAGCTATAAACCTCCAGTTCGTTCACCCGGGCGTAGCTGCTTGCAGCGTCGCCCTGAGTGCTATACACGCGAATTTTGGAGCCGGTCACGGCAGCGAACGTATGTGTCCGGTGCGCGGATGAATTGCCGGTCACAGCCGGGAAAGCGTTTACCCAGGATGAACCGTTCCACACCTGGATCTGGTACCCTCTGAGCTCGTACCCGCTTGTCGTATACAGCTCCACCCGGCCGAAGGTTTTATTTGAGCCAAAGTCGATCTCAATCCATTGCGGCATTGCAGGCGATGCGCTTGCCCAACCGTTAAAATCGGTCGAAGCAATGCCGTCGTTGACTTTGGAAGCCGCATACCCGTTGGCGGTATCCGTACCGGATGCCGCTGCCGTGCCGCTCCTGGCTATATTCGTTAACGTATACAAGAGCGTCACCGGACCATACGCGCGATTGCCGGCAATCCCGCTGCTCCATCCGCCGCCATTGTTATAGATAGATCCGTTCACCGTCCCTGTCCCAAGCGCGATCGTCGTATCGTCGCTATGCCAGTAATCTCCGCCGTAATCTTCGGTGCTGGTTAGCAAATATGACGTGGCTGGCTGCAGACTGACGTTTGCAGCCAGCTTGCAGTATTGATAACCTTGCGAATCCGGAACAGCGGTCGAAGTGCTGACGCTGCACGCTCCGACCAACGACTTGTCGCTGTCCTTTCGCAGCTTGAGCGTATGTGTCTTGTAATTTCCGGCCACCGCCTTCCTGCCCAATCCTTGCAGGGTAATCTCCGTAGCACCCGTCGTAAATTTGAAGCCGACTTCCCCGTTGCTGTCATTGCGGAGCGTTCCCGGCACTTGCGACGTCACCAGCCCGGTACCCGCAGGAGCTCCAATGACCGATGGAGGCACCGGCACGAAGCTTGGGCTTACCGTGTTCGCCGTATTTTTCGCAAACACAAATTCTCCGTAACTTCCCCCATACGTACTGCGAGCAAAACTGTTGTTGAACACGTTGTTCGTTACGATGCCGCTGCCTCCGGCAAAATAAATCCCTTCGCTGCTGTTGCCGGGATTGTTGCCATAGTGACTCACAATGTTGTTGTCGATGACGGTATCGATGTCCGGCAGACCCGAATTGTTATAGTGGAAAATACCTGCTCCTGCCGTGTTGCGAATGTTCATGTTGCGGAGCGATATGTTCTTCCCGACGCCCTCGAAGTCGAAGCCTACGCCGTCATAATTCTGGTCGGGATGTCGGCTCACATTGACGATTTCGCCGCCGATCACTTCTACGTTCTTCGAGTAGGCGATAACAAAACCAGCGGACCCAAACGGATTGGACACCCCTCCGATATTTTTCGCAACCAGATTCGTAAAGACGCCTCCATCAACAAACAAAGCGTTAAATCCCCACATGCCTCCTCCATCGATCGTTAAATCCTGCATGATGACTTTCTTCACCCACAGGTGCTCGGATGGATTAAAGCCGGTAACCGGCGCACCGAACCATGTCGCCGTATCGCAATTGTAGAAATTGACATTCTTGATCGTCAGATTGGTCAAGGCAGTTAATCTCCCGGGCGCATTCACCTTGTCCGAATAAGGCGGGGAGACCGCATCTGCCATCGTCTTGACGCTGATCCCGGCAGAGGTGTGATTATAAGACGTTGGCGCACTGTTGTATGCCGAAGTCATATTGCGGATCGTCAAATTCTCGATCCAAATATAATCCTTATTATAAACATGATCATATTGAAGCCTGATCCCTTCCCATGCGTTAGACAATTCGAGATTGGCGATTTTCCAACCCCCCTTACCATTTAGGAGAATGGCAATCGAATCTATCGTTCCGGGAGCAATGATCGGCTTGTTCCCCGTACTGTAGGAGGACAACAGAATAGGCTGGCTTGCCGTACCTTCCCCTTGAAGATTCAATGTCTGACCGGTCCAAGCTGCACCGCTCTTGAGTAGAACTTGGTCGCCGGCGGAAAAGGTCTTGGCGTTAACTGGCGTAAAATCGCACCAAGGAGCAGCCGTTGACGTTCCCGCCCCGGCATTGTTGCAGCCGGAACCGCTCTGATTGTTGACGTAATACACGGCCGCGCTGGCCTCCCCAGGTTTCACCAACAGTAAAACGGCAACGAATGCGGCAGCGAAAAACAACATCCCCAGCATTTGACGCTTGCTCGACATAGTAGAGCCTCCCTTTGTCAGTCGGATAGATGTATCAGCGCCGAAGTTCGTCTACTCCTGCAGCTGGTAAAGCCGATAAATGAATACGGCCGCTTCCGCTCTGCTCGTAAGCGAGCCTGGTCTGAACCTGTTACCGTCCCCTTGGATAAGCCCTTGGGCAGTCAACGCGGCGACGCCTTCCTTGGCATATTCGGCAAGGTTGGCCGCATCCTCGTAACCGTCCAGCATGTCCCTTTCGGACGGGAGAATGACATTCGCGGCCGCAAGCGCGCGGTACGCCAGAACGGCCATTTCCTGTCTCGTGATTGGGGCATCGGGCTTGAAACGGTTGCCGGCATCCCCCTTGGCAATGCCAAGCTCTCTAGCCGTCTGCACCGCTGACGCATAATAAGCGAAGGACGGAACATCGGAGAACTGGCTACGGGCTCCCTCTCCATCTGCGAGCTCCAGCGTCTTCATTAACAACACGAGGAAGTCCGCTCTCTTCACCGGCAAGTCCGGTCCGTAACGGCTCGCAGACAGGCCGTTCACGATTCCTTTGCCGGCAAGCGCCTCCACGGATTTCCTGGCCCAAGGCACTCCGGTCAAATCGGCGAAGCTTTTGGCGCTATAGGCGATAGCGAAGGAACTGAAATGCTTCGTCCGGAAGGTCATGCCTGACCGCGACGCATCGTATCGTCCGTTAGAGACGACCACGGCTTTCCCGGACTCGTCGATGTACCAGACGACAAGCTTCTCCGGACTGAGCGACTCGTGCGAAGAAGGCGTATATGGAATCGTCACGCGGGCGGACGACCGGTTATTCTGCCAATGAACCCGCTGGCCGTTGACGCTCATATTCAATTCCAGCACAGGCCTGTCGCCGATCCCCTCCGTCAAGACGCTGTCCCGATCCTTCCATTCCTGCAAGGAAAAAGAGAATTCCACGACATCGGCGGCCTTGAGCTTCAAGTCATGAAGCATATCCCCGGATACAACCAAGTTTCCGTGAGGTGTGGACAACGTCCAGCTCACCCCTCTGTCCTCCGCGCTCAGCGCTTCGGAGGGCAGTTTGATCCGATATGCCTGCGCGCCAGGAGCCGTCTGCATGCGCACGATCAAATGCCTGACTCCCTGGTCGTCCGGCTTGGCCAGTTGTACCGCTTGACGGAACAGTGTCGCCGCGATGGAAAGCTGCGACGACCGACCCGCTTCGTCATAAACGGCGGGAGGCTTCAAGATAACCCCGCCTGTGGAAGTCAACTCAAGAAGCGCTTCCGTAACCGCTCCTGGTTGTGCCGGGGGCTGAACCGGAGGCCCCCCGGGAACGACGGAGGATTCAGTGTACGTGTAGAGCGTCTCCAGTCGGGGAGCATTGGGGCCGGAAGAATAACCGATCGCGCTAATCCTGTACGAACCCGCCTCCAAGGCTTGGGACTGATAGACAAACTGGAAGCTTCCCTGCGCATCACTCTTCGTCTGATTGAAATAAGCCAACTTGCCGTCCGGATCGATAACCGTAATCAGGACATCCTGGTTAGCCGCGGCGGCTAAACGTCCCTTAACGGTAACTGACAAGTCGGAAGAACGAATGGAAACGGCCAATTCATCCTCTTCCGCCGCTCCTGCGAATCCCGGGGCGGTAAACAAGAGCAATGCCGCCAATATGGCTAGTATCCTTTTTCTCATCGGGCATTCTCTCCTTTATTCTGAAGTCAGGACTGCCGCTTCGCTAAGCACCGCCGACGGGGCCATTAGATCGCTGCCGCCGATCACGAAGATTTTGGCCTTGTAGCCGGCAATCGCTTCCGGCAGCTTAAAGCCGGCGGACAAGGAGCCCGTTTCGCCCGGCGCCAGAGTTCTCGTATTGTACGAGAAGCTGACCAATGCTCCGTCCGTTCCTGTATGATCGTATAGCCCAACGACCATCGTGATCGTACGGCTGGCATTCGACAGATTGGTAAATTGGGCGTTGCCGGTCAGCAATTGACCTCCTGCAAGCACAGCCGGATTCGTCACGCTCCCGACTTTGAAGGAAGAATCGATCGAATATTCCGCATTCGTCTTCACAGTGTAAACGACGGCGCCGAGACCTTCCGTCGACGTGAGCACGAGCTTCATTCCGTTCTCCAGCTTGCCGCTGGTAACAAGAGTTGATCCATCCGCCTTGTACAGAGCGAACGTTGCGTTCACGACAGCCAGCTTACTCTTAAACGTATCGACCGCTTCTCCGGTCGGTACGCCGGACACGGTCATTCGCTCGTCATCGATCTCGTAAGCCGATGACGTGAGAATCGCTTCATTCGTATAGACTTTGAACTCCTTGGCCGTAGCCCAATTGCCCCAGCCTTCGATCATTGTGAGCTTTACATAGCGGTAAGTTCCCTCGACCGCATGCGTGAACGACGGCCCCTGTTCGGTATTCGCCGTCTGATCTACGATCGTCGTCCAGTCTTCTCCATTAAGAGAGCCTTGAACGGTATATTTCCAAGGATCGTTCGTCAGGAACAGCTGATCGATTCCGCTCAAGCTGTAGGCTCTGCCCAAGTCCACCTCCAGCCATTGCGGCAAGTCTCCGTTGGCGGCTACCCAGGAAGTCGCTTCATTGCCGTCGATTGCCATCAAAGGCGAGGAACTGGGCGCATTGTTGCTAGAAGCCGTAATGATTTTGCCGCGGGAGACGACCGCATCGGCCTCCTGTTTCTCCGCGAAGATTACGGTGCGATAAGCGGAAGCGTCTCCAATCGCATTTTCGCCTTGTCCGAAGTTGGTCAGAATGCCCTTCAATTGACCGTTAGCCTTGAAATCTCCGATCATTAGACCTATGCCCATTTTCATGCCCGGGACGACTTGGAAAGACTCTCCGTTTTTCTTCAATGCGTCCCAGGGGATGAAGGCTTCCAATGCATAACCGTCTCCTGTCAGCTTACCCGCAACCTTCACGCCTGCCCGGTAATCGGAACTTCCCCATTTCCAATGCTCGAACCATGTTCCGGCCCCTGAATGATCGGCTCCCGAGGTTGGAACGAAATCGAAAATGTAAGCGTCGGCCGTACCGCTGGTCTTCTTGTTAAGCGGATCAAGCGTCACCTGAATCACATCGTTGTTATTCAACGGATCTCCCGTCCCGTAGGGATTGAAGTACTCGCTATCCTTTACTTCTCCCGCCAAATACAGACCAAACCGATCCCAGATCAGTCTGAGCTCGCCGGTCAAATCCGTGTGCGCGCCTCCTCCGATCAGGCTGCCGTCGCCATTGGCGACCTGCTTCTCGTAGCTCATCTCAATGATGTCGGCAGAGCTCCATTCTTCCGAACCCACGTTGCCGTCAAGCTTCGGCGCAGCGCTGGTCTTGTTAACGGTCATGGGCGCCGTCGCCTTGCTTGCACCGAAGAAAACGCCGCTGATCACCGCGCGCTCTCCTTCCACAACTGTGGTTTTCACCTTCACCGGACCAGCCGCATTGAACACATAGTACTTGCCTTCGCCGAAATCGGAAATTTCCTTCTCCGCGATCAAGACCTCTCCGCCGGCACCTTCAACCCAAACTTTCTGTTTCAGACCCGATCTGTTCCAGTCCACCATATACAGCGCAATTTGATGGACAAGACCGTCCTTCAGGTTGAGATCGTAAACCAGTTCCGCTCCTCGGTCGGCATATACGGCTGCAGCCCTCCTGTGCTCGCCTTTCGCATCGGTAAGAGCCCGATAGTCCGCACTGTCGGTTTCCCATACGACGCTGTCCGTTTGCCCGCTTACGGCGAATTCCACATAATCCGGCAGCTTGTCCTCCCCTTGCTCTATCCGGTAGCCTTCCTTGCCGAATCGGTCTCTCCAATTGCCTGCCAGAACGTCTTCCATCCGGATGAAATCCGCCCGATTGACGTCGGGAATATAGGTCATGTTCTCGAGCGTAAATCCAGTCGTCGGCCCTTCGATAAACGGGCTGTTCGAGCTTCCCCGATCGATCGTCGAGTTCTTGATCGTCCCCGTTCCGCTATCGGGGAAGAACTTGATGCCGCCGCTGGAATTGCCCGGGCTTCTGCCAAAATTCGTTATCGTCACTGTGTCGGCATACGCACCTGCCGTTCCGCCGACGCCGCCGTTATTGAAGATCATGAGACCTGCGCCGTCCGTGCCGTCGATGACGGCGTTCCTCAGCATAATATTCGAAGCCTCCAGACCGCCCTCGAAATCGAATCCTACGCCGTCGTATCCCTGCGCACCTTTGCTGACATTGTGGATGTTCACGCCGTCGAAGACCATGTCTCTGGAATACGCGACGACGATCCCTCCGATCCCGTAAGGATTTACTCCATCGCTGTCCGCACTGACAATTCCCACATTCGAAGTGCTGATGTCGGTTACCGTCGCGTTGACCATAAAGTTGAAATTATAGCCCCACTGCTTGGAATTGGTCGAAGTGAGATCTTGAATCGTAATGTCGCCGAATCGGGCGTTAATCCCGAATCCTGCGGAATTGGTATGGCGGGATATGGCTCCCTGCCATAACGGCGAATTGATGCGATCAAAAACAATAGATTTCATCGTTATATTTTTCAGGTGAAAAGTCGAGGCGGCCTGATTGCCCATCCAGGCAATTCCTACGGAGAAATGATTGTACTTGTTGGGATTGCTATTATACGTATCGTCCATATCATGGATGAACAGATCTTCCAGCCAGATGAATTCCATGTTGTACACATTGTCGTATTCCAGATTAATTCCCATCATCGCCTTCTCCAGTTCAAGCCCCGTCACTTTCCAGCCGGCTTCGTTATGAAGAGTAATCGCCGAGGAATCGACGATCTGCGGGGAAATTACCGGTTTGCTTCCGATACCGTATGCGGACAAGGTGATCGGATTCGTCGCCGTACCGCTGCCATGGAGGACTAATGTTTCATTCGTCCACCTCTCCCCCGCCTTCAACAAAATCCGGTCTCCGGGTTCGAATGTCATTCCCGACACTTTCGCAAGCGTTTGCCATGGCGTATCTTCCGTCAGACCGTCGTTGGCATCGTCTCCCCCGGACTGGCTGACATAATAGACGGTTCCCGGATCTTCGGCATGGGCGGCAGGAACATGACCGGATAAAATTAGGTTAAAACTCAACAAACCGGCGAGAAAAAAAGAAAGCAATGAAATTCGTTTCATAGGTTTCGACCTCCACAGAGTAAGATAACGCTTTCAATTCGTACTGAAGGGATACGGCATACTGCCGACTATCCCCCTAAATTTAACACCTAGCCTTTGACCGAACCGACAACCATCCCTTTGAGCAAGTAGCGTTGAGTCAACAGAAAGAAAAGGATCATTGGGATCGCGGAAACGAAACATAAGGCATATACCGGTCCCCAGTCTACCGTATTGTTAGACCCCATGAACGAATAGATGGACATCATAAGCGGTGCGACCTTCGTTGAATTCAAGTAGATCAACGGGCCCTGGAAATCGTTCCAGTACCAGTAGATTGTCGTCGTAACGATCGTCGCCGTCGCAGGCATCAGCAGCGGAAAAATGATGCGGAAGAACGTCTCATACCGTCCGCAGCCGTCGATGAAAGCCGACTCCTCCAGCGCGTAAGGGATGGTCTTCGTAAATGCGGCGAAAAACAGCGACGCGAACGCCGTACCGCCTGCGACGTAAATGATAATCAGATAGGGCACCGTGTTGATCATTTGCGTGGCGACCCCCAGCTTGTAGAGCGGCAGCATGCTGGTCTGCGCAGGGATGATCTGGCCGGCCGCGAACAGAACATATAGCATTTTGATCATCTTCCGATTGGATCGGCTAATCATATACCCGGCCAACGAAGAGAACAGGACGATGAAAAACAGCGTAGCGACGCAAATGAAAATCGTCAGCAGCAAGGAGGCCGTAAAATCTGTGTTTTTGAACATTTTCGTATAGTTGTCGAAATTCGTTAGATCCGGCATATGGAACGCGTCGAAAATATGATCTTTGTCTTTGAACGTATTCAGGAAAAATAAGAGAAACGGGGCAAGAAACACGAGCGCCAACAAATACGAAGCGGCTTGCGCAGCCGTGCTTCCCGTTCTCCGTCTCTTATTCGCCGCAGCAGCGGAAGAGTTCATCAGAGCTGTACCTCCCTGCTCGTCGTCATCTTCAGCTGCAGGATGGAAACGATAGCAACGAACAGGAACAAGAGCACTCCTCCTGCCGTCGCGTATCCATAGTTACTATAGCTGAACGCCTGCTTGTAGATGATCATGGCGATCGTGTTGGAGGCGTCGCCCGGACCGCCGTTGGTCATAATAAACGGAAGATCGAACAACTTGAGCGTCGTTGTCAGTCCCAGAAAGGTTACGATCGTAATCGACGGCATCAGCAATGGGAACGTAATCGCCTTAAACCTGGCCCATGCTCCTGCCCCGTCCAATTCGGAGGCTTCATAGAGTTCGGCCGGGATGGAGTTTAGCCCGGCCAGAAATACGATAACCCCGAAGCCGACGCCGCCCCAGACCATGATTACGATCAACGCGGGAACGACGGTATCATAATTGCCAAACCATTCTCTCGCAAGCGACGGTAGGCCCAGCGATCGCAGCAGCTGATTAATCGCCCCGTCGTTATGATAGATTAGCGTCCATACGATCGACATCGTCACAAAGCTGACGACTCCCGGCAAGTAAAAAATCGTGCGCAGCGCGGACTGCATTTTCCCCGCGCGATTTAACGCCAGAGCGAGCAGCAGACTTAGAACATTACTGATCAGCAGACCCGCCAGGGCGAACACGAACGTATTCTTAAGCGCGATTGTGAAGCTCTCTTCCTTGAACAGGTTGACGAAGTTGTCGAATCCGATAAATACCGGGTTCGTAATCCCATCCCATTGCGTGAAAGAATAGTAGAGCGAGCTGACGAACGGCCATACTACAATGATAAGGAACAAGATCAGAGCAGGTCCGATGAACGAAAGCTCGATCAACCCGTTTTTCTTACCGGAATTCATAAGGCATCCCCGCTTTCGGCTTGACGCTACTGGTTGTGTTATTGCAAAGGGAGACAGCATCCCGCCGCCTCCCTCTCTCTTCTCCGCTTATTCCGGCGCCGCTACCAGCCCTTTGTCCCGCTGGAACGCCGTATCGGCTTCATCGAGCCAGGAAGGTTCAAATACTCTGCCCGACAGCATTTTGGTGAAGATTTTACCGTAAATATCACCGATCGAAGTCGGCATGAATTGTCCCGGAATGATGCTCTTGGTCGTACCGATGACATTCAGGAAATCCTTGTTTCCAATCTCGGCGTAGTCAATATCGATACCCTTAATCGCCGGGAAGACACCCGCATCCTTGTCGCGAATAACGATCGCTTCCGGATCGTGCATGGCGATGACCAGGTCCTTCGCCCGCTGAACATTGCTCGCCTTGGCGTTAACGCCGGTCAGCACCCCGGCCGTCACGCCCAACACCGGTTCGCCCTTGTCGCTTGGCAGCGCGAAGAATCCGGTTTCCATCCCGCCCTTGTCTTTCATCTCGCTGTTGACCAATCCGCCGATGTAAGCCCCGTGGATAATCATAGCCGCTTTGCCTTCCTCGAAGTCCTTGCGCTGCAAATCCCAACCGTTGCTGAGAGCGCCCTTGCCGAAGTATTCATTGTCTACAAGCAGCTGAAGCTTGGCGAAGGCCGCCTGTAGCTCCGGCCCGTTCAGCTTCTTCGTGCCTTGATAGACCTCCGTCTCGAACGTCTCGCTGCCATACTCGTTTGGCAAGAAAACACCGACGGTCATGTTCGCCACCCAGGCGTCTTTGAAGCCGCTTGCGAACGGCGCGATTCCTTTGGTTTTCAAGTCCGCCGCCACTTGCAGCAGCTCGTCCCACGTCTTCGGCACGGAAATGCCGTTCTCCTCGAACATTTTGCGGTTATACCAGACGCCGTTGCTGTTCAGATCGAACGGGACCGCATAGACCTTGCCGTCGTATGAGCTCTGGATCTTCGCCGCGCCGTCGATCTTCGTCACGAAATCCATGTCGGACAGATCGGCAATATATCCAGCCTTGGCGAACAAGGGGAGCTGCGCCGGCTGGAATTGAATGACGTCCGCGCCGGAGTGCGACGCCATCTGCGCCTTCAGCAGATCGAAATACTTCTCGCCGGGCGAGTTTCTGTATTCGATCGTCGCATTGGGATATTTGACCTTGTAGGCTTTCTCGAAAGCCTCTCGGTAGGCTTGGACGATCCCGAGCGGCTCGTCGGCCAGATTCCAGCTGGCTACGGAGATCGTGAATGCTTCCGTGTCCTGAACGGATTCCGATCCCTCCTGCGTCTGGCCCCCGCTTGCTCCCGAAGTCTCGCTAGATCCGGTCGGACTGGCTGCCGGCGTATTCCCGGCATCGTTGTTCGACCCGCAGCCTGCGATAACTCCGATCGCTAGCGTAGCCGTCAAAATCGAGATGAATGGTTTTTTCATTTGCAAAGCCCCTCCTCTGTCGTCGTGAATCCTCTCTGTTCGCGTCTTGCTTCTCTATTGTAAGCATGGCTATCGTCTGAAAGTAGAATCAAATATTTGATAATAGGAGTATTTTTTTGACCCGTTTCCCCCTGCTCTCCCACGGCAGAATCAAGTCATGGTATGATGTCAGCACAAGCTCAAGAGGACTACATGACAGGAGACAGCATCTATGCGCAATTGGCGGTTTCTCCTCAAGAACACCATCGCCTTCCGTTTGTTCGTTATCTATTTTGTTGTAATCTCGGTGCCTTTATTTCTCTACGGATTCCTGTCCTACAGCCTGTCGGCGCGCAACGCGGAAGCCGACTATATCCGCAACAAAGTCAACATCTCCTCTCAAATCATGCGCAATATCGACGAAAATGTCCTAGTGCTGCAGAAGCAATCCGCTTCTCTATTTCTGATCAACAAAGAGATCAACTACCTCTTAAACGCCGATCCGACGGACAGAAGCGATACGTTCTTCGAGGTTAAAGAACGCCTTGACAACTTTTTCCTTGCGGTGCTCCAGATGAACGACAAGCTGAACGGCATTAGTCTGTTGGACGCCGAGGGCGAAGTCAAATACGCGATCAACATTCAGGGGAAAAATTCAATCTCCGGCTCCGAGAAAGAGGAGATTTGGTTCAAGGAGACGCTGGCGCTGAACGGCGCTCCCTATTTCATCGATCCGCACACGAATGATTTCATCCTGTATTTGACGAATGAAACGAAGCCGACCGTTATCTCGGTTGCCCAATCCATCATGGATTATTATGCCAACAGGACCATCGGCGTGCTGCTCGTCGATCAGAATACGCAGCAGTTCTTCGATGATATCGCAACCGTCAATTTGCAGAAGGGCGAACAAGTCGCCATCATCAGCCGTACGGGTAAGTTGATTTATTCCAACATTCCCTTGGACGAGCCCGAGAAGCAGGCCATTTTGGATGCCGTACAGTCCGAAGGACAAACCCCGGCAAGAATTAATCTGGACGGCCGGCAGGAACTGCTGATCGCCAGCAAACCTTCGCAATACGGGTTTCAGGTAATTTCCCTGCTTCCGGTTGCCGAGCTGCAGAAGAAGAGCGCCTATCTCAAAAACATGAATTTAATCATGCTGCCGATCGTTACCGGGATCGTCTTTTTTATCTCCATAGCCGTCTCCTATATGTTCGTTAAGCCGCTGCGCAGAATGATGCCGTCGTTCAAGAAGCTGGAGATGGGAATCTTCTCTACGCGGGTCCCGGTGAAGGGAACTCACGAGCTTGCCCAGATCAGCAGCGCCTTTAATCATATGGTGCAAAACATCGAAAACCTGATCAACCAGAAGTACGAGGCCAACCTGCTCCGCAAGCAGGCCGAATTCAGCGCATTGCAGAGCCAGATCAACCCGCATTTCCTTTACAATACTCTGTACGCGACGAAATCCGTCATCGACCGGAACGAGTATGATAAAGCCTCCGCGATGATTCAGAATCTGTCGGAAATATTCCGCTACAGCCTGAATCAGGGAAGCAGCTCCGTAAGCCTGCGCGAGGAGATCGATCATATCCGCAAGTATTTATACTTGCATGAGATCCGTTTCGCCGACAAATACACCGTACATTACGACATAGACGAATCGTTGTGGAACTGTCGTTTGCTTCGGCTCACCCTACAGCCGATCGTGGAGAACGCCATCGAGCACGGGCTGAAAGAGAAATCGTTCGGCGGCGAGATCCGCATCTCTGCCAAAGCATCCGGAGACAAGTGGCTGATCTATATTTACGATAACGGCCGGGGATTCTCGGAGCAAGCGCTCAGCCACTTCAATACGCTGCTGAAGCAACCTTACGATGAGCCCCTTTATTCCATGGAGCATATCGGCATCCGAAACGTCAATTCCCGCATTCAACTTCAATACGGTCAGGAATTCGGACTAAAGATCGGCAGCAAGTCCGGTCTGCATACGACCATTAAAATCACGCTGCCTCTGCAGCGTACTCAGGAGGCGGATATGTAAGATGAATATTCTTATTGTCGAAGATGAGAGCCAGATCCGCTCGACTCTTCATGACTCTCTGCAAAGAATCGGCTTCACGGACATCTGGATGGCCCATGACGGCACGCAGGCGCTGGAAATGATCAAGAGCCGCAAATTCGATCTTATCCTCTCCGACATCCGCATGCCGGGAATGGACGGAATCGCGTTGCTGGAAACCGTACGAAGAGAATACAGCGACATTCTTTTTATCGTGCTTAGCGGATACGATTTATTCGAATACGCGCAGAAGGCGATCCGTCACAGCGCTTTCTCCTATTTGCTCAAACCTCTAAGCGACGAGGACTTGGAAACGGTCATGCGAGAAGCGCTCCGAGTGCTGAATCTGAAGCGCGAACTGTTCGAGGACGAGCTGAAAATCAAAATCAAGTTGAAACAAGGAACGACAGCGCTGCGCAGGCAGCTGCTGACAGAGGCGCTGAACGGACATGCGGATGAAAGCCAATTGGCTAGAAAATGCCAGGAATACGACCTTGAATTCACACATCCGCATTACTGCGTCTGGCTTGCGGGCATCGACAACTTAGACGAGCTTGCCCTCGCGATGTCCAATCCGGACCTCGAACTGCTGAAATACGGGCTGGAAAATATGTGTTCCGAGGTGTTCCGCGAGCGGGGATTCACGGCGGAGCCGTTCAAGTGGGAGGAAGGGGTCGGCTTCTTGCTAAACAGCGGCTCTCTCGACGAGAAAGGGGGATTTCCCGATATCGTCGGCCAGTCCTTGGCCCTTCGACAAATGGCACATACCTATTTGAAGCTGGATATTGCGGCAGCCATCGGTTCTGTAGAGTGCAGCTTGCCTGCCGCGGGAAATTCCTTCGATACGGCAAGAAGAGCTTACGCGCAGACGATCGCCGAGCCCCATGTCGACGGCGTATATGCCTATAGACCGGAAGAACCGATCCAGCCGCTGCTTCTGGCTCTTGACCTCAAGCTGGAACAGGAACTGCTCGCCGTCTTCGACTCCTGTCAGTTCGAGGCGGGAATGCAGTTCATCGCCGATCGCTATCGGATCTTCGCGAAACCTTGCTCCTTCGAGATCAAGGATGTTCAGCAATTAAACTATCACCTGCTCATCCTCATCCATAAGATCATGAGCCAGCTTGGCTTCGATCCGGAAGCTGTGATGGGGGAGGAATACTATCTTTATACGAAGGTCAATCGCCTTAAGAGCATAGCCGCAATCATCGAATGGTTTCAGACATTGCTGCAAAGTTGCTTTGACTACATCTCCGAGAGATCTACCAGAAGCACAAAGAAGCTGGTGGACAAGGCCAAAGAATTTATGAGCGCCCATTTCCATGAAGAAATCGGCCTCGAGCTCGTCTCCGAACAGCTGCACATCAGTCCCGAGTATCTCAGTCGCGAATTCAAGAAGGAAAGCGGCGAGAACTTTATCGATTTCCTGCTCCGGCTAAGAATAAACAAGGCTAAAGAATATATGAGACAAGGAAACTATAAGACCTACGAGATCGCCAGACTTGTCGGATACCACGACGAAAAATACTTCTCTAAAGTCTTCAAGAAAACAACGGGTTTCACCCCAAGCGAGTACAGGTTCAGGAACACTTGATTTCTGAAGGTGAAAGGCGACAAGTCGCATGCTATAATCGATGAAACTCCGAGGAAAAGAGGTTAAACGGATGACAACCGGGATTTCCCCCTCCTATCGTTTCGCATATATCGTATCTTTCCTGCTTCATCCATTTGTGCTCATCGTTCCGTTATTCATGATCATTTCGATCCGTTTTGCGCCTACCGTCTACGAAGGAGTACTGTGCGGCATCGTCATTATTCTCGGATCGGCCGCCGCCCCGTTCGCGTTTATCCGGCGCGGCGTATCGCGAGGACGCTGGAGCGACCATGACATCAGCCGCCGCGAGCAGCGCCTCGTTCCGTTCCTGTATACGATCGGTTGCATGGTTTGCGCCTTCGCATTTCTGCTCTTATTGGAAGCGCCGCTTGAGCTGCTGGCGACCTTCGCCGGTATGGTCTGCGCCGTCGCCTCCGCTCTGCTCGTCACGCAGCTGGCACGCTGGAAAATCAGCCTGCATCTGATCGGAGTGACCGGAACGGTCTTGACGCTAGCGCTGCTCCTAACACCGCTAGCTTACTGGCTTGCTCCGCTCATCGTCCTCGTCGGCTGGGCAAGGTGGCGCGTCGGTGCACATACCCTCTCACAAGCGCTCGCGGGAGTTGCATTGGCAGCGACCGTCACCTTCCTCGTCTATCAAGCGTTCGGTCTATAATCCTCTCGCGACGTACGGCTTCTACCGCTACCCAGCAGCGGGATGAGCGCGGCCGAGCCTGCCATAAACAAAATCGCGGAAATCGAATAGACGATTTGCAGCGACAGCGTCGCTTTTAATCCGCCCCCGAGCGACATTCCGACAACCATCATGCCCATAAACAGCGGAGTCATCACGCCCCCTACTCTGCCGATATAAGCCCCTTCCGTATTTCGCATAATCATCGTTTGGATTCCGATCATAATCAGCGGGTAGCACAGCCCGCTGGCGATTTGTAACGCGATAATGACCGCCAGGCTGTGCGACCATCCGATACCGACCGTTCCGGCCGCGCTAACCAGCAAGCCGAATGCCAGCAGCTGCTGCGGTTTGGCTTTTTTGACGGCGGTCATCACCAGCGCACCGCCAACCAGCGTCGCCGCTCCGTTGGTCATAAGCAGCCATTGGACAAAGGTCCGGTCCTGTCCCAGGTTTTCAATGGCGACAAACAGCAGCAGCGGCTGGATCAGACCGACGGCAAGTCCCGCCGCTACGAATGTGCCGCCAAGCGTACGAAGGGTCCGATTCGCAGCCACGTATCGCAGGCCATCCTTCAGCTCCTGTAGAAAATGCGCCTTGCCTCTCCCCGCAGTCGGCTCCTCGTCGTCCTTCGGAAGTCTCAACAGAAGAAGTCCGGAGCCGACGATCAAGATTCCCATTGCGGTCAAAGAAGTCTCTATCCCGAACGCGGAATAGACAAACGCTCCGGCGACCGGGCCGATTACCATAAAGAGCGAAGAAAGCGACTGATGAGCGGCCATCACGCCCTGAAGCTGCTTGTCCGGGACGTGCCGCTTAAACAGCTTCATCGCCGACGGCTGTGAAAATTGCGACAGCACCGAAGAAACGAACGCCGCGAAAAACAGCGCGTGCCAGCTTCCGTATATAAGCGCCAGCAGTACGGCAAATACGGACGCCGCGGTAAGAAGATCGCTCCAAACCATCGTGCGGCGCGGCTTCCAGCGATCCGCCAGCGTTCCCCCGATCATGGAAAAAATGAAAATCGGCGCAAACTCGGCCACCGAGATCAACGAAACGTAATAAGAGTCGTTATCGGTCATTTCGCTCACATACAGCAAAACGGCAAAGTTTCTGATCCAGACGCCCAAATTGAGCAAAATTCTGGACGATAAGATGACGCGGACGTAACGATTGTTCCACATGCCATAATTCCCTCTCTTTAAAACAAACAAATTTAATTTACGTTTATTAATATACAAACAAATTATATTTTTGTCTATGTTTTTATTCGGGGATGGAAGTTCATTGCTCTTTCGCCGATTCGGCCTTACAATGGTAAGGTTGCTTCAAGATAAGGAAAGGATCTCAACCATGAATCACAAACCGTCATCTGCGCCTATTCCGGTTCTCCTTCCGTTAATCGTGGGAATGATCGCCATTTCCTTCGCTCCGATTCTCGTCCGTTACTCCGATGCTCCGGTATCTGTCCAAGGCATGTACCGCATGCTGTTCACAGTGCTGCTGATGCTGCCGTTCGGCCATCGCCAACTGCGATCGGTATCTTCGATTTCGCGCAAGGATTGGGGCTTGCTCGGGCTGGCCGGATTTTTTCTGGCGCTGCACTTCTTGCTCTGGATGGCTTCGCTTAATTACACGTCGATTGCAAGCTCCACGATTATTCTCACGCTGGAACCCGTCTTCGTTATGATCGGCGCCTACTTTGCGTTCAAGGATAAAATCGGCAAGCTGCCGCTGCTCGGACTCGCCCTCGCTTTGGCAGGGGCCTTCGTCGTCGGCTCCGGGGATTTCCGCATCTCTGGCGAAGCGTTTAAGGGGGATATGCTAAGCTTCACGGGCATGCTCGCGGTCGTCGTGAACATGCTGGTGGCCAAAGTCATTCTCAGGCGAGTTTCTTCTTATTTGTACAGCCTGATCGTGTTCGCCATCGCTTTCGTCTGCTTTGCGATTTATAATGCCGTTCTTGGAATTAACGTCATCGATTATGTGCCGACGGAATGGCTCATTTTCATCCTGCTCGCCATCGTTCCAACTGTGCTCGGCCATATGATCTTTAATTGGCTGCTGCAATTCATTAGCCCGACGACCATTTCGATGACCGTACTTGCAGAGCCGGTGGGGGCCAGTCTGTTGGGGCTGATGTTGTTCGGAGAAATGTTGACGACGTCCCAGCTTATCGGCGGCGTTTTGGTCATCGTTGGCCTGCTGCTCTATATGCGGACGGAATCGCTCGGCATTCCTGCTGCCTCCACTTCCGCAGAAGCCGCCTGAACTACCTAAAGGGGCTGTACCATAAGCAAAAAGTCGTACAAAAAAAAGATCGATAGAGAGTGTTCGTGCATGTGCACCTTCTCTTTATCGATCATCTTGTACGACCCTGCTTATGGTGCGGCCCCTTACTATCTGCGCCTTACTAGTTAAATTGTTTCGCTGGCCGATCCTTTGCGAACTGTTTGAGCAGCGGCGGCGTAACCAGCGTCGTCACGATCACGGCAATAATGATCGGGGTGTAGTAATTCGGAAGCACTAGACCGCCCTGCAGGCCCATCGTGGCAATGATCAGCGCGACCTCCCCCCGAGATACCATACCCGCTCCAATCAAAAGCGATGAACGTCCGTCGAAGCCGGTCACACGGGCGCCGAACCAGCCCCCCGCCAACTTCGTAATGCAGGCGACCACCGAGACGACAAGCAGGAATAGCCACTGTTCTCCGATTCCGGCGAAGGAGACGTTCAGCCCGATACTAACGAAAAAGACCGGAACGAACAGCGAGTACGCGATCGGCTCGATTTTCTCCTCCACCGTCTTCTTGAATTCGGTCTGAGCGATGGCGATTCCGGCGGCGAAAGCGCCGATAATGCCGGCCATTTGCAGTTCCTCCGCGAAGTAAGCGAAAGCGAAGCAGATCACCAATGCGGCGCTAACGACCGCCTCGGTTACCTTCAGCGGCGCCAGCCATTTCAGCACTCTCGGGACGACCAACCAGCCAACGGCGATCACTACGGCGAAAAACAGCGCCTTCTTGCCGATCAGCGCGCCAATCGAAATATCCGCTCCCGTTCCGAATGCGCTCATCATAACCGCCAGCAGAACGACAACGAGCACGTCGTCGAGCACGGCCGCGCCAAGAATCGTTGTCCCTTCGCGCGAATTCAGCCTGTTCATATCCTTGAGCACCTGCACGGAGATGCTGACGGAAGTCGCCGACAGCACGACTCCAAGAAATAACGAGGCGGTCGTGCTTAATCCAAAGACGATTCCGGCAGCGTACCCGCCAGCGAATGGAACGATAATTCCGGCAACGGCCACTGCAAACGCCGATTGCCAATTTCGTCTCATCTGCTCCAGATCGGTCTCAAGCCCTGCGATAAACATTAGCAGCAGCACGCCGATTTCCGCCGCTTGATCGATAAAGCCTCCCTGGGAGACCCAGCCGAGCACGGCGGGCCCAAGCGCGATTCCGGCTAGCAGCTTGCCCAGAACGGCAGGCTGTCCCAGACGGACGGACAGATCTCCCGCCAACTTCGTACATAGAATGATCAACATAAGCTCCAAAATGAATTCCACGCGTTTCCCCCCGTTGCATGCTTTCCACAGCCCTAAAAAAGACAAAAAGAAGCCTGCTGTGACAGGCTCCTCCGGATTGCTGCTTATTTTGTTCATGAATAAAGCTTATTATACCGTTTATTTAGCAGCTTCTCAATAGCGGCTTTGGCGCCATCTGCGGGATGGCGGCGCTAACCTACAACTCCACCATCGCTTTAATGACCCCCGACGTCGGATCCATCCAGTCCGAGAAAGACTCGATCATGTCGCCGATCGGCGCTCTATGCGTAATGTATCGCTCTACGTCGATGGAGCCGCTTCTCACCGCTTCGTACACCGTCTCGAAATCCTCTCTCGTCGCATTGCGGCTGCCCATTAGCGTCAGCTCGCGGCTATGAAAAAGCGGATCGTGAAAAGCGATGTCGGTTTTGACGAGACCGACGTAGACCAGCGTTCCGCCATGCGCGGTCAGGCCGAAGGCGGCAGCCATCGAAGCCGCGTTCCCGGTCGCATCGAACACGACCGTCGGCAGTTCTCCGTTCGTCAACCTCGTCAGTTCGTCGAGCGCGTCCCCTCTCGCGTTCACCGTCTCGTCAATGCGCGCCCACGATCGGCAGAAAGCAAGCCGAGCTTCGTTCACATCCATAGCGACGACCCTGGCTCCGGCATGACGAGCAAACGCCATTACGCCGAGCCCGATCGGCCCGCCCCCGATCACAAGCGCCGTCTCTCCCGCCTGAAGCCCCGATCTTCTCACCGCATGCGCTCCGATACTGAGCGGCTCCAGCACGGCCGCTTGGTCAAGCGTCAGATCGTTCGCCCGAACGAGATGCGAGATCGGCACAGCGATGCGCTCTCTCATGCCCCCGTCGATATGGACCCCCAGCACCTTCATAGAAACGCAGCAATTCGTTTTGCCGCGGCGACAGGCGCCGCATTTCCCGCAATGCATATACGGAATAATGCCGACCCGGTCGCCGACGGCCAAACCCGCTTTGTTCTCCCCTATGCGCTCAATAATTCCCGCAAGCTCGTGGCCAAGCACCCGCGGATAGGTAAAGAACGGCTGATTGCCGCCAAAAGCATGAATGTCGGTGCCGCAAATGCCGACTCTCTTGATGCCGACAATCGCTTCGTCCTCCCCCAACACAGGCTCGGGCAGCTCAATCGGCTCAAAGCGCCCCACCTCCGCGCATACAATTCCGAACATCGTCCCGCCTCCTTATCCTGTAATGCCTTCGTTATATTCCGGTCGGCCGCTTGTCCAGGTCAGATCGCGCACGGGCGCCAAAATGTCCTTTACCTCCTGCAGCAGCGCCGCATCTATAGGCTCCTCCGCCCATTGAGCATTGTCGCGAATGTTGTCCGGGCTGGCCGTGCTGACAAGCGTCGTCGGAATGCGCTCGTCGGCCGTCGAGAACTGCACCGCCAGCTTGGCGATGTTCTCCCCCTGGTTCGCGCAATGCTCTGCCGCACGCCGGCAAACGGCTTTCAGCTCGGGGCTCGCAGGATGCCAGTCCGGCGTTCCGCGCAGACTAAGCAAGCCCATGGACAACGGCGAGGCGTTGACAAGACCGACGTCCTGGCTCTCCAGCAGCGGGAGCAGGCGAAGCAGAGAAGTATCGTTAAGCGAATAATGGCAGTACGAGATGATGGCATCCGCGTCGATCTGCGGGAGCAGTTGTTCAAACAGCGAAAGCGGCAATCCGCAAATGCCATAGTTGCGGATTTTGCCTTCCTGCTTTAGCTTGTGCAGCGTCGGCACGGCTTCCTCCAAAATGATGTCCGCCGGGACAAACTCGATGTCGTGCAAAAACAAGATATCGACGTAGTCGGTATGGAGTCTGGCGAAGCTCTCTTCCAGGCTCGCCCGGATGCGGCCGCCGCTGAAATCGAAGCTGTCCGGACCGTATCTGCCCGCTTTCGTGGACAGCAAATAGCGGTCGCGCGGAACGTCCTTAAGCGCCTTGCCCAGCACGGTCTCGGCTTTCGTCAGCCCGTAATACGGCGAGACGTCGATATAATTGATGCCGCTGTCCAGCGCGGCGTGAACGGCGCGGATCGCCTCGGCGTCGTCGGTCTCCCGGAAGACGGAGCCGAGCGAGGACGCCCCGAAGCTTAGCACCGATACGTCCAATCCCGTTCTGCCCAGCTTGCGTTTTTTCATCAGAGAATCACTCCATCTTTGAAAATCGCGATTTCGCGAAAACCGTTCTCTTCGTTCAGCGTGTGCGCCTCTCCGGAAGCGATGGCGAGCGTCCGCTCCCACAGCTCGTCGGTCAATTCCTCCATGCTTTTATCCTTTAACAGGCGACCGGCGTCGAAATCGATCCAGTTTTTTTTGCGCTGGGCCAGTTCGCTGTTGGTCGATAGCTTCACGGTAGGCGCGGGTCCGCCGAACGGCGTTCCTCTCCCCGTCGTGAAGAAGACGATGTGAGCGCCTCCCGCGGTCAGCGCAGTGACGGATACGAGGTCGTTGCCGGGCGCTTCCAGCAGATTCAACCCGGCGCTGTGCACCCGTTCGCCGTACGGCACGACATCGGTTACGATCGAGTTGCCGCCCTTCTGCGTGCAGCCAAGAGATTTCTCCTCCAGCGTCGTAATGCCGCCGGCCTTGTTGCCCGGGGACGGATTCTCGTAAATTTCCTGATTGTGCCGGATAAAATATTGCTTAAAGTCATTGATCAGCGATACGATCCGCCCGAACACGCCTTCGTCCGCAGCGCGATTCATCAGAATCGTCTCCGCGCCGAACATTTCCGGAACCTCGGTTAAGATCGCCGTGCCTCCGAATTCGATCAGCCGATCCGACAGCGAGCCGACAAGCGGGTTGGCCGTGAGGCCGGAGAAGCCGTCCGAACCGCCGCACTTCAGGCCGATTTTCAGCTTGGAAACCGGTACCGGCTCCCGCTCGAACGTCTCCGCGTATTCCACCAATTGTTCGACCAGCGCCAGTCCCTCTTCCAGCTCGTCCTCCAACTCCTGCGACTTCATAAATTTGATTCTGCGCGAGTCCGATTCTCCGATCGCTTGCTTGAACTGCTCGATCTGATTGTTCTCGCAGCCGAGTCCGACGACGAGCACGCCTGCCGCGTTGGGATGGTTGGCTAACGACGCCAACAGCTTCTGAGTGAAGCGCAGATCGTCGCCCAGCTGCGAGCAGCCGAACGGATGGGAGAAATGATAGACGCCGTCCACGCGCCCGCGATACATCGCGTTCGCGCGATTGGCAATGATTTCGCACGTTTTGTTGATGCAGCCGACGGTATTGATCACCCAGATTTCGTTGCGAATGCCGACTTCTCCATTTGCTCTTACATAGCCTTGGAATGTTTGCCTCGGCGCAGCTTTGGCGCTTGCCGTCTGGGCGGAGGGCTCGTACTTATAGTCGAGCAGCCCCTTTAGCCCCGTTCGCAAATTGTGCGTGTGCACCCAAGCTCCCGGCCGCAGGTCGGCCTTCGCCTTCCCGATCGAATAGCCGAACTTGAGCACATCGTCGCCTTCCGCGACGGGTCTTGTCAATATTTTGTGCCCTGCGGGCACGTCCTCGGTTAACGTCAGCTGCGTTCCGTCCTCCAGAACGATTGTCTCTCCCGCCGCCATAGCTCTTAGCGCAATAACGACCTGGTCGCGCTCCGATACGCGAAGCCATTCCCTCATGCCTGCTCCTCCTTCGTCCATTCCGCCCACGCCTGCTCCACTTTTTCCGTCAAGCCCGGCCACTGCGCCAAATTCGTTCCCCACAGCTTCTCACAAGCGAGCAGCCGTTCCGCCGTCCGTCTCGGCGCTTCTCCCGTTCGCTGCGCCTCTTCCCATTCCGCTGCCATAACTTCCAATACCGCCGCATCGTCTCGCACCGTATAAGCGCGTCCGTCAAACGCCGCCCCTCTATACTCGTTCCCCTCGCGCCGAACGCGATAATAGCGAAGCAGCGCGGCCAATCCTTTGGCTAACCCGCTTGGTATCGACTGTCCGCTCTGTACATAATGCTCAAGCGAGGGAAGCAGACGCGCCTTGAACTTGCTGACGCTGTTCATCGCAATATCCGCCAATCTGTGGCGGACGTACGGGTTCATATAGCGGTCGAACACCACCTCGGCGTACGCGTTCATCTCTTCCTGAAGATAAGGCAAAGACGGAATAATCTCTTCGCGTACGGTCGATCTGACGAATGATCCGAGCTTCTCGTGTTCCATCAGCTCGCGAACATGCTCCGTTCCGCTGAGAATGCCTAGCGGCGTCATCAGCGTATGGGCTCCGTTCAGAATTCGCACCTTGCGCTCCCGATAGGGCTGTAAACTGTCCGTCCATACGACGTTCAGACCCGCACTGGCAAAGGGCAGCAGCTCGTCAAGCTCGGGCTCGCCCTCGATCGCCCATAGATGGTACGGCTCCGCTACGCAAAGAAGCTCGTCGCGATACCCCCACTCGGCGAACCAGGCTTCGGCCTGTTCTTCATCCGGATAGCCGGCCACGATTCGATCCACGAGCGAATTCAGAAAACGGTTAGCCGTTCGCACCCATTCCCGGAACGCTTCAGGCAATCCCCAATCGGCCGCATATTGCAGCACGCTTTCCTTAAGCGCGTCTCCGTTGCGCTCCAGCAGCTCGCAAGGAAGAAACAGCAGACCGCGATCGGCCGCCCCTTCGTACTCCAAGTATCTGCGATAGAGAAGGTAGGCGATTTTCCCCGGGAAGGACACGATCGGTTCGCCCTCCGTCAGCGTCTCCGGTCGATAGACAAGCCCCGCCTCCGTCGTATTGGAGACGACAAGCTTCAGCTCCGGGCTGACCGCCAGCCGGATCATCCGCTGCCAATCGTCATACGGATCGAACGCTTCCGCGAACACGGAGACGATCTCCCTGCGCTCTACCGGCTTGCCTTCGTCGATTCCGCGAAGCACCAGCGTATAGAGTCGATCCTGCTCGTTCAAGGCTTCGATTTTGGGCTTGCCCGACGGCCTTGGCTGCGTTACCGCAACCCCTCCGCGAAACAAACCTTGCTGGCGGCTCGTCTGCACCATCCAATCGAAGAAACCGCGCAAAAAGTTGCCTTCTCCAATTTGCAGCACCGTCACCGGCGCATTATCGGTTATCCGACCTGCCGCCATAGCGTCCACAATCTGCAATTGTTGTCGATTCAGCTTGTTCATCGTTTATAAAACTCCTTTGCGTTAAGTCCATACAGACGGGCGCGCTCCGCCGCTCCCCAACGTTCGGGCAAGCTCCGCTCGATCACTTCGAACACTTCATCGTATTCTGCGGCAAGCAGGCACACCGGCCAATCGCTTCCGAAGAGAACGCGCTCTGGACCAAAAAGCTCCAGCGTATGGCGCACATATGGCCGGAACTGCTCATACTGCCATTCCGCGTGATCGGCCTCCGTCACCATGCCCGACAGCTTGCAATAGATGCCGGGATGTCCGGCAATCTCGCTCATCTGCGACAGCCACGGCTCCAGTCGTCCCTCGGCGATGGCGGGCTTGGCGATATGGTCGACCACTCCGCGCAAGTTCGGGACGAGGCGAAGCAGTCGGATCAAGGGCCCCAGTTGATCCGAGCGGAGGAGCAGATCGACCGGGACGTCCTCCTCGGCATAAGAGCGAAGCGCTTCCACGAACGCTGGCTCCAAAATGCGGGAAGCGTCCGGCATCTCCTGAATCATCACGCGGAAGCCGACGAATTTCGGATGGGCCGCCATCCGCCGATAATGCTCCCGATGGTTCGGATCGTGCAGGTCGAGCCATCCGACTACCCCTAATATGGAAGGCTCCCGCGCTGCAAGCCCCAGCAAATATTCCGTCTCCTCCACTGTCGGCGCTGCCTGTACCGCAATCGTTCCATCTATGCGATGCCTGGAAAGGGACGGCCGAAGGTGCTCCGGCAACAGGTCGCGGTACAGCGTAGGCAGCTCCGGAGTAATCCAGCCGTAGTCGCCTCGTTCGATTTTCCAATAGTGCTGATGCGCGTCGATTCTCATGTAACCTCTCCCTTGCATGCCTAAACCGCTCCCGATCCCGGGGGTTGTTGTCGTCCTATTGCTTTATTTTATCAGCTATAATCGTTGTAAAAAGGTTTAATCCTTGCGAAAATATACTCAATTTTGATATGTTCTAAGCATAACGCATGTCAGGGAGACGCATCCGATGAAAATTTACCGCAAACCGTTCGCGAGCGAGCCATTGTTTCCGTTCCAATTCGTCTATAGAGATAAGAAAAGCCCGGAGCGAGAGCTGCCGGACCATTTGCACGATCAATATGAGTTTTTTTACGTCTACACAGGCAAAGCGACGTTCTTCATCGATCAGAAGCTGTACGACATTAAAGCCGGCGATCTGCTGCTTGTGCCGGGCAATTCGATCCATCGCTCGTTTCAGGACGCTCAAGATCCGGTGACCTCGACTGCCGTTTTTTTCGCCCCGAGCTTCGTCTCCGTCGACGATATCGGCGAGTCGTACAGCAGCCTACGCTGCTTCGACCTCGCTCGCAAGCGCAAGCGTTATCGATTGGAGCTCGACAAGCCGCTCCGTTTGGCTACGGAGGAAGCGATGGAGCGCATGCGCGAAGAGCTTGAGAACAAAGCGGTCGGCTATCGCCATGCCGTCAACTTGCTGCTGCAGCAGTGGCTGCTGTTGATCAACCGCCATATGAACAGCCTATTGGAAGACGATGGCGACGAATCCGGCATCGGCCCGCAATGGATGAAGGACGTGCTCCACTATATCGCGGCGCACCCTGCATCCGATCTCGGCCTCGCCGCTCTGGCGAAGCAAGCGTCCGTCACGGGTGCGCATTTCTCGCGGGTGTTCAAGCAGATTACCGGCATGAATGTGACCGATTACGTCAACGCCAAACGCGTCGTACTAGCCAAGGAGCAGTTGCTTGCCAGCGACGACAACGTCAGCCTGATCGCCGAGCGTTGCGGCTTCGAGAGTCTGCCCCATTTTCACCGCGTCTTCAAGAAGCTTACGGGTACGACTCCGGCGAGTTATCGGCGGGGCTGAGTCGCTTTCGATCCGCCTTCGCCTGGATAGCCCCCCTTATTCCCTCGCAAGCCCCTCGTTGGCCGAAGGCTTAGCCGAAGCTCTGCCTTTAACGAACAGCAGCACCGGGACTATCGCTGCGCTCAGCGCGATAATGAGCCAGAACGGCAGGCTCTTGTCCGCTTGGTAGAGCGTGGTGGTGACGATCGGCGTTACGATGGCGGTTATGCCCTGGACGGATGCGATCAGGCCGGCCACGCCGCCCTGCTGTTCCTTCGATACGGAGAGCGAGGCCGCCGCCATAAACCCCGGCATAGACATGCCCGCACCTACCCCGAACAGGAAAAACGCCAAATAGTAGTAAGCTTTGCTCCCCGAATAGAGAAAGATCAGCATACCGAGCAAAATAAACAACGATCCGACCAACATCATCGTTTTGGGCTGAAGCTTCATCCATTTCATCTGAACGACCTGTACAAGCAGCATGGCGACTCCCGCCAGCATCAGTCCGACGGACAGCATACGTGCCGTCTCCTGTCCGGTCAGATGCAGCATGTCCTGAAAATAAAATCCGCCGACGACCTGAATGCCGATCACCGCGGTCATTGTCACGAAACCCGCCAGCAAATAAAGTCGCAGTCCGGATTGGAACGGGTTAACCTTTGGCGGCCTCTCTTGCATGATCGGCTTCGCCGGAGGAATGAACAGCAGCGCTGCGACGAACGCCACGAACGACAGCGCCGTGCCGAAATAAAGCGGCCACAGCAGCCCGATTCCGGTGAAAGCCCCCGCAATGGCCGGACCGAACACCAGTCCCATGCCGTTCGCCGCGCTAATGATCGCCATGCCGGCCGTACGCTCCTGTCCTTCGGTGACATCGCCCATATAGGCCTGCGCCGAAGACAGTACTGCGGGGATAAACAGACCGATCATGCTGCGCGTGACGATAAGCAGCGCGACCAGCATACCGCCGGCGATCCAGCCCTTAAGACCGGAGTACAGCGCCAGCGCGAACAACAGGCAGCTTACGCCCATTCCGATAAATCCCGTTAAAATGATCGGCTTCCGCCCTCTCGTATCGCTCCGACGGCCCCAGATCGGAGCCATGATCGCCATCCATACGGAGCCAAGCGAAATGATCCAGCCGGAATGGCTTTCGCTTAAGCCAAGCTCGCGAATAAGCGGCGGCATGATCGGCGAGATCAGCATCAGGCTGAGCATGGCTACAAATACGCTGAAAAAAATACTGGCTTTGATTCTGAACATCTTATGCTTCTCCTCTCCTTCTCTCGTCTGGACTAAACGATACAGGAGAGGTCGGCCTTTCGCCGCCTCTGTACGGATTTTCTTGCCGCTCCACGGATTATTCCTGCGCGCCGTCCCCGCGCTAATAGATCCGTTTGACCGCCGAAGGCTTGATGCCGAACGTTTTGCCGAATTGCTCGGAGAAGGCGCTGATATTGCTGTAGCCGGTCTCGATCCCCGCCTGCGTGACGTTGCAATGTCCGCTGCGCAGCAGCTTCATCGCATGGTCCATCCGGATTTGCCGCAAGTAATCGAACACGGTGGATTGGAAAATGGCCTTAAACCCTTTTTTTAGCTTGAAATCGTTGATGCCCACCCGCTTCGCCAGCGCAAGCAGCGACGGCGGGTGCCGCATCTCCGCTTCGAGAATTTCCGCCGCCCGGCGCACCCGACGGAGATCTTCCCTCGACAGTCCCTCGCAGACGGGCACCGGATCGAACAGCTGCATAAAGTACAAGTTCAGCAGCTCGTAAGCGGCCGCTTCCATCAACAGCGGAGATCGTCCGGTCCCTCGCAGCTCGCCGATCAGCTGATTCGCCAGATTCAAGCCGCGCTCGTCGGGCATGAAGTCAAGCTGCTTAAAGACGGCTCCCTCCGTCAGCCGCTCGAAATGCCGGTTGACCGGACGCGTAAGCGCGGACATCGCATATTCGAACAGCTCGACCGGAATGCCGAGCGCGAACGAACAGATCGGCTCCTCGCAGCCGAAGTCGAATTTGACGTCGAAATCCTGCATCAGCAGCAAAGCCCCCTTGCCGCTCTCCAACGTAAAATCCAGCCCGGATATGCTGGCGGAGCGTCGTCCCGACATGGCGAACTGCAGCTCGACCATTCGCTCCCGCGTCGCAAAGCGATTCGTCTGCCGCGAATGCAGCCGATACTCCGAATACACGATTTCAATCCCGCTGTAGGTGCTTAATCGATGGATCGTCCCTTCCCCTACGGACGGCGAGAGAGAATAAGTCGTCGGGCCGATGCGGGAAAAAGGAGCGGTATCGAAATAAAGCTGATAGATGGTATCCAAGGAGGCGTTCATACCTGCTCCCTCCCTAATTAATTAATGAGAATTATTCTCAATTAAGTGTAGCCGACATTTTGATTATTTTCCACTATAAAAATGTATATCGGGATTAGCGATTTGCGGATTACCGTTAATTTCTGTCCGTCATGTTGAAAAATTCTTGAGCAGAAAGACGAAACCTAATTGAGGCGGGGCAAGGTCTGAGAGGTAGGAGAAAATAAAGTGAAATGTTCGATATCAACCCTAGGGCGTGTATGCAGACTCCGAGGATAGCAGATTTTGCCGAATTTTCGTTCCATGCAAGGAACTTTGGTGAAGGCGTACCGGGGATACGTCAAGCAAAAGTGACGAAGCAGGCGGTGAAAGATGCGCCTGAGCGGGTTTGCATACACGCCCTAGTTTCGGACGGGGGAGAGTCGGTTGGACAGCATGCGATAAAGCGGAAAAGCAGGCTTATATATGGGGAAAGAGACATTTTGCGGGAAATAGAGCGGTTTCTCCGTCTTAAATTCGAGAAAAGTGGATTTATTGAAATTTAAAGCGGGAAAACCGCTTTATTCATGCCGAATCCGCCCGGTAGCCGGAAATAAAGCGGGAAAACCGCCTTATCTCCAACTATAGAATCGGGGCTTGAGGGCTGCGCCGCTTAACTCCATTCAACTCAACAACTGAATGCCCGATAACACTAAGCCGATCAGGAAGCCGCACAGAGCGCCGTTAACGCGAATCCATTGGAGATCGCCGCCGATTTTCTCTTCCAGCATCTCGACGAGCTGCTTGTCGTTCATCTTGTCGATGTTGTCTTTAATCAGCAGCCCGATGCGATAATGGTTCGCTTCCACGGCGTCGGCGACGAAGGCGAGCACTTTGCGTTCCGCCTCTTCCACGGTCTCAGGTTCGGCCTGAAGCCTGCGCACGACATAGCGGAGCGCGGAGACGACTTTGCGCCCGCCCCGTTCCATCTCCTGCTCCAGCGCCGAAAGTATCGATTGGCGCAGCGACTCCAGACGGTCCAGCAAAAACTGACCGCTGTCCGGATGCTCGATTTTGTCCAAGACCCAAGATTTGCCCTGCGACAGTAGCGACCCGTTGTCTGCAGCCTCTTTCAACTGACGGCGAATTTCCGTCAACAGCTTGTCCCTGTTTGCGTTTCCGGGCATGAGCAAATCCCGGATGCTCGACAGCAGTAGTTGCTGAATCATCCCGCCCAACTTGTCCTCGCTCATAAATCCGGCGAAAGCCTGCACCGCAAAGCCCATAAACCCGCCGACCTTCGCTTCGGACACTTTCTGCATGGCGATCGAGCCGAGCATGTACGCCGTCTCCGGCTTGCTTACCCACAGTCCACCCTGTCTAAGCGCGTAATCGAGCGCACGCTCGTCCATCCGCTCCCGAATGACGGCTTCTACCGCTTTGTCCGCCATAGGCTTCACGTCGATCCGACTAACCGCCTCCGCAATTGCGCGCTGCATGTAAGGCGCGAACGTCTCCAAGGGCAGCCGGGCGACGAAAGCGTGCGCCAGCTTCAGGACGCCGACCCGATTGCTGCGTTTGGCGACCAGTCGAACGAGCCCCGTGCCCGCCGTTTTCATCAATTGAAACTGCTTTAGCTTTTCCTTAATGCTTTCTTTGTTCAACAGCTCGTTTTCCAGCGCGGATATGAGCGATCGGGAAATTTTGTCCCGGTTTTTGAGCAGCAGCGACGTGTGAGGGATCGGAATGCCGAGCGGATGACGAAACAGCGCCGTTACCGCGAACCAATCCGCGAACCCTCCGACGAGCCCCGCTTCGAAGCCGCCCTTCAGCAGCTCCGTCACTGGATGATAGGGCAGCAGCAGCGTGACGACAAAACCGACTCCCATCGCAACTAACGACAGCGCGGCGATGTACCTTGTTCTCATTGTTTTCATGGATGATGACCTCGTATGGAAAGATTAGGCGTCAATCTCTAGTATAACCTAAACGGGTCCTCAATCCGAAATGGAAAAGGCAGCATAGCCGCTTAACGATAGGGCAGTCGAACTGTAAACGCGCTTCCTTCGCCCGGATTGCTGCTTACCGAGACGCTTCCTCCGTGAAGCTCGACGATTCGGCGCACGATGGCCAGCCCCAGTCCGCTGCCGGAACGGGCCGGAGTCCTTGACTTGTCCGCCTTGTAAAAACGCTCGAAAATATGGGGAAGCTCCTCCTCCCCGATCCCGATGCCGGTGTCGGTTACAGTTACTGCGACCTCCCGTTCAACCGCCGTTTCGATTCGAATCGTCCCGCCGGGACGAGAAAACTTAATGGCATTAACAATCAAATTAAACCACACCTGGTACAGAAGCTGCGGATCGGCGGACACGACGATTTCGGCCAGCTCCGGTTCGACGTTTAAACGCTTCTCGCTCCACTGCCATTCCGTTACGATCAGCGCCTGGCGAATTTGCTCATCCAAGCGGAACGGGGTTTTGCGAATTAACCCGGCTTCCTTGTCCAACGCCGCCAGCGTCAAAAGCTGCTTGCTTAAGGAGGATAGTCGGTTGCTTTCCTTGACGATAATGGTCAGATAGCGCTCCGCTTCCTCCGGCGTCGCTTCCCGATCCAGTATCGTCTGCGCAAAGCCCTGAATGGAGGTCAGCGGAGACTGAATTTCGTGAGAGACGTTGGCGACGAACTCCTGCCTCATCTCGTCAAGTTGCTTCAGCGATTGCGCCATTGCCGTAAAGTCGCGGGCCAGGTTGCCGATCTCGTCCCGCCGCGATACGTTCAAAGCGACATCGTAATGGCCGCCGACGATTTGATGCGTTGCCCGCGTCAAATGCTTGACGGGTCTGACGATGGATCGGGAGAAAATGACGATCAGCGCCACGCTGCTCATAAAAGCGACTCCCATCAATACGGCCATAAATAGGCGAATTTCGCCGATCTGCTGCTCCAGGTCCGGCCGGATGAACAGAGCGTAGCTCTGTTCTCCGACCTGGATCGGCAATCCGACGCTATTGCGCAGACTGTTCTCGAAAAAGCCGAGCAGAAGTCCGCGCTCCTTCCGAATGCCGTCGTAGGTCCCCCCTGCCAGCACGTTTCGAATTTGTTCGGGCTCAAGCTTCTCGTGCTTGAAGGGCCTGCCGTAATAAGCGCCCTCAAGCCGCTCGTTCACCGCATAAATTTGGAACCCCATATTGGCGATATGCTTGAGGTAGACGTCAAAGTCCAGCCCCGAAGTCTGCCCGTATAAAGCTCGGATCTCTTCGCCGATACGCGTCACTTTCCGCTCGTTCTCGTCCTTTAATTGAGATTGATAATAAAAACCCGCAATCCATAACGCAAACAAGCTGCTGACCAAGGAGATAAGCACAAATGTAACGACGATCCGCAAATACAGTGTTTTCATTCCGCCTTAACCTCGACTTTATAGCCGATGCCGCGTACCGTCGTAATGACAAAATCGTCCGCTTGCTCGGCAAACCGCTCTCGCAGCCGTTTGATATGCACGTCGACCGTTCGGCTATCTCCTTCGTAATCGGCTCCCCAGATCAACTGAACCAGCTGCTCTCTCGTAAAAATCCGTCCCGGATGGCTTGCCAGCTGAGCCAGCAGCTCAAACTCCTTTAGCGGAATAGCGACGACTTCGCCGCCTATCTTGACCTCATAGCTGTTGCGGTCGATGACTGTACGGTTTAAGCGAATCAGCTCGGCGGACACGACCTGGTATCGGCGCAGCAGAGCTTTGACGCGAAAGAGCAGCTCCTTCGGCTCGAACGGCTTCACGAGATAGTCGTCGGTTCCGGACAAGTAGCCCTTTTCCTTGTCGTCGAGCCCGCCCTTGGCCGTCAACAGCAGCACCGGAATATCGTAGTCTCTGCGGATCTCCTCGCACAGCTCCCAGCCGTTTTTGACCGGCATCATAATGTCGACGATTGCGGCGTGAATCGTTTCTTTATCCAGAATAGCGGAAGCTTGCTCGCCGTTCTCGGCCTCGTGAACCGTATAGCCCTCTTTTCTGAACAGCAGCCTTAACAGTTCCCGAATGTACGGGTCGTCGTCGGCAACCAGCAGTTGCACTCTCATCTTCCCGCCCTCCTCCTGATGTAAATTCGCTTGCTTCTAAGCCCCTATATCGCCCTTGGACATAGCGTTTGCAGTTTGTTTCGTTTTTCTTCCGATCCAAGCCAGAATCGAGGGAAGCAAAATTCCGCGCACGACGAACGTATCCAGCACAATGCCCATCGCCATCGTAATGCCGAACAGGAACAACTCCTGCATCGGTTGCGTGATTAATACCGCGAATGTCGCGGCCAGGATAATGCCTGCCGAGGAAATAACGCTCCCCGTATGCGCAACCCCGTGACGGATGGCCTCCCTCCATTCTCTCTTTGCCGCCTCCTCGCGAATTCTGGATACGAGCATAATGTTGTAATCTACGCCTAGCGCGACCAGAAACACAAACGTATACATCGGAATCCGATAGCTGATCGCCTCGTACCCGAGCGCTCCGCTAAAGATCATCCAGCCCAGTCCGAGAGAGGCAGTATAAGACAGCAATATCGTGCCGAGCATCAGCAGCGCCATCCATAGCGAGCGGGTTTGAAGTAGCAGCATCATCAAGATCAAAACGGCGATTAGCGAAAACACGACAACGGTATCCCGTTTGTTCAGGAGGCTGACATCGAGCTGCTCGGCCGTTTGTCCCGCAAAATGAATACTATACTTCCCGTTGCCCAGTCCATTCTCCTGCAACAGCCGTGCGGAATTTTGCCGCAGGCCGTCCATGACGCGGAGCGCTTCAGCATCGTAGGGATTATCCGCCAACGTGACTTCCCATTTGATCGCCCGCTTGTCCTCCGACAGGAAATTCCGAGGGAGCCCGGAATCCGGACCGGCCATCTCCGACGTTACCTCCGGCGTTAAAGTATCGATGCCGACGGTCTGTCGCATCGCATTCGTTAATGCCATTAATCTTTGCAATAATTCTTCGTTAAGCGCTAGCTCTTCGGTCGATTCCAATACGACGGAAACCGGAGCCAGCTTGCCTTTCGGAAAATGCCGTTCCAACAGCTCGAAGCCTTGGCGCGACGATAGCTCCTCCGGAAACGACTTTAGCAAATTGTACGAATAGTGCAAGCTTCCGACGTTAGCGGAGGCGAGCAGCAACAGGACAAGCAGTCCCCCGGCATAGGCAGCGGGGCGCTTGACGACAGAGGCTGCGATTCTCGCCCACAGCCCTTGGCGCCCAATCTTCTCCCCGGCCTCCAAACGCGGCGCGAACGGCCAAAACGCTCTGCGTCCAAGCAAGGAGAAAACGGCGGGAATCAGCGTCAGCCCACCAAGCAGAATGACCGCCATCGCAATGGCGAACACAGGGGCGAAGTTGTGATACGGCTTAAACAATGCTGCAAGCAGAGCCAGCATCGCAACGAGCACGGTACCGCCGCTGAACAGGATCGCCTCGCCTACGCGGGACATCGCCAGCTTCATCGCTTCAAACTGGCTGCCAACCTTGCGCAGCTCCTCTCTGTATCGAGAAAATACAAATAAACAATAATCCGTCAGTACGGCAAACAGCAAAATAAGCATAATGGATAACGCCTGACTGTCGATGACAAACCAACCGTTCTTGCCGCCCAGACCGATTAAACGATCTGCCGCTTGATAGACGACGCCTGCAATGACAAGCGGCATCAGAGCCAGCAGCGGAGAACGATAAATGACGACAAGCAGTACCAGAATCAAGCCAATCGTGGCGAAGAGCAGCACCAAATCAGTGTTTCTGAACAGGGACAACGTATCGGCAGCGATTCCGGCAGGCCCGGTAATTTCCGCTCGCAGGCTCGGAAGAGAATGCCCATCCAGCCATTCCCGCACTTGACCGAGCGCTTCATAGACTTGATCGGAGGCTAGTCCTTGCTTAAAAGAAAAGCTATACACCATCGTCGTGCCATCCTGGGAAAACATCCGCTCTTGAACTTCGGCAGACAGCTCATGGAAAGGAAGCGCGCTAGTCATATCGGCCGGCTTGTCGCCCGATGCAAGCCAGCGACTAAACTCGCCGATGCGGGATCGGCCGTCCGCGTCGATTCCGTCAGGCTGGTGAAAAACGACCAGCGCCGGCAGCCCGTCCTCGGAAGGAAAACGTTCCTCCATAACCCGCTTAGCCTCTGCGGACAGCGTATCGTCCCTCACGCTGCCTTCCCCCGCGCTTACGGAATACATTTTTGCCGAAGGGGCCGCCCCCGTAAGCGCGACAATTGCGATCAGCCATGCCAGCAAAACCGTTATCGCTCCTTTGCGACTGCTTGCCCAACCTGTCACTCGATTCAATACGTTCAACATTAGGTTCATCTTCCTTCCTGTTTCGCCAGTCGATATGCCGAAATTGTAGGAAAGCAATATGAACATCGGGTGAACGCAGCTTTACAAGTTGCTTCAATCGTGCAGCACAAGAAAAAACTGTACCCCCGAATCCGGGAGTACAGCTCCTTCAATCGTATTCGCTTAACCTTTGCTCGGGTTCAAAGCGGCCTTCTGCTGAACTTCGGCTTCAGGCGCTTTCGTCTTCTTGATGAACAGTGAGAGAACGACCGCAACGACTGCGAACACCATGCCGATCTTAAACGCGTTGTGAATACCCGCGTTAAGCGCAAGCGTTGGCAATTGCTCCAAGTTGACATCGACAGGCGGGTTGGTGATATAATCCTTAGTTCCGTTGGTCATAATGCTAATGAAGAACGCAACGCCAATCGCGCCGGATACCTGCTGCAGCGTATTAAGAATCGCCGTTCCGTGCGGGTAATAAGCCCGTGGCAGCTGGTTCAGACCGTTCGTCTGCACCGGCATCATAATCATCGAGATGGCAACCATCATGATGCAGTGGTAAAGGATAAGCGTTCCCTTCGTTGTCTCCAGATCGATCGTCGTGAACAGATACATGACGCCGACAAGAATGAGCGCGCCCGGAATGGCCAGCACGCGCGGGCCGAACTTGTCGAACAGCTTGCCGGTTACAGGCGACAGGAAGCCGTTCAGAATACCGCCCGGAAGCAAGATGATTCCCGCCGCGAAGGCAGTCATCAACAATCCTTGCTGCAGGAAAATAGGCAGCAGCATCAACGTCGAGAACAACGACATCATGACTATGATGAGAAGCACGGTGCTGAGAGAGAACATCGGCGACAGGAAGGCGCGAAGGTTAAGCATCGGCTGCTTCGACACCAGCTGTCTCCATATGAACAAGATAAGAGCAATACCGCCAACGATCAAGGTCCAATACACTTTAGGCTCGGACCAACCCGCTCCTTCGGGATCGCCCACATTGCTGAAGCCGTAGACGATGCCGCCGAAACCGACCGTGGACAGAATAATCGACAGAACGTCGACTTTGGGCTTGGTCACATCGGACACGTTCTTCAGATAGACAGTAGCGATAAGAACGGACAAAATGGCGAACGGCAGCACCAGGTAGAACAGCCAACGCCAGTTAAGCGACTCGAGAATAAGGCCGGACAGCGTAGGTCCGATCGCCGGGGCGAACATAATGACAAGACCCATGCTTCCCATCGCCGCGCCGCGTTTCTCAGGCGGATACAGCACGAGAATCGTGTTCATCATAACCGGCAGCATCAGGCCGGTGCCGAACGCTTGAATGATTCGGCCGACGAGCAGTACCGGAAAACCCGGCGCAATCGCGCACACCAGCGTTCCGATGGAGAAGAGCACCATCGCGCCAATGAACATTTGCCTAGTCGTAAACCATTGTACCAACAATGCGGATACCGGAATTAGGATGCCTACAACGAGCATATAGCTAGTGGACAGCCATTGAATCGTCGTATAGGGTACTTCAAGATCTTTCACCAAGTCTACAAATGCGATATTGAGCAGAGTTTCATTCAAGATCGAGAAGAACGCGCCAATGATCAACGTGATCAATATCGGCAATCGCTTGACGTTCTCCAGCTCCTTAAACTGTGGCCCCGCTGCGTTGTCTGCGGTGTTCACTTTAGTTGTTTCCTCCATCCAAAAATGAGTTTGTATGTCCAGCCTACATACTATACCATCCGGTTAATAAATCTTCAAACGTTGATTTCAGGCTTTTTTTGACTTGACAAGGAAAATAAAGGCTGATTATAATAGCACCATATTACACGCAAGGAGGCTGAAGAATATGCGGAACATCATTCACACATGGGTTGCCACGTCGGTTGTTCGCGAGCATAGCTCTCGGTCTCTACGGAATGTTGCGCTGTAATGCCATTCGCTTAGGCAGACGGATTTTAACGTATGCTTAACCGCATTGCAGATGCAGGCCGTTCGGAGACCATCCGGTTTCCGAGCGGTTTTTTTGTGCGCCGATTCGTTCGTCGCGCAGACCAGCCGCAGGGATTCCCTGCGGTTATTTTGCTTCGTTAAGGCGTGTCTGAATACTCCGAGGGCAGCAAATTTTACCGAATTTTTGTTCCATGCAAGGAACTTTTTGTGAAGGCGTACCTGAGGTACGTCAAGCAAAAGTGACGCAGCAGGCGGTGAAAGGTGCCCCTGAGCGGGTTTTCAGACACGCCCCAGGCCAAATTCAAATCACAAGGAGAAATTTACAATATGAACGTTACAAGCAATGATCAACTGACAGCTTACGGCTGGAACGAGGAATGGCAGCAAACGCTGGCGGCGCAGGAGAAGCCGCCTCGCGAATGTTCGCCCGCGAGAGTTGTCGCCCAGTTCTCGCACTCGTACAACATTATGACCCCAAGCGGGATTCACAGCGCCGCCGTCACCGGGAAGTTCGAGTTTCTTGCCGCCAAACGGGGCGATTACCCTGCCGTTGGCGATTGGGTGCTCGCCGAGCCGCTGCCCGGCGAGAATCGCTCGGTCATCCATGCAGTGCTTCCGCGACGCTCGGCGATGGTTCGCAAAGTTGCCGGAGCCGTAATCGAAGACCAGATCGTGGGAGCCAACCTCGATTACCTGTTTATCGTGACCGCGCTGAATCAAGATTTTAACCTGAGGAAAATTGAGCGCTATATGATCGCCGCCTGGGAAAGCGGAGCCTCCCCCGTCGTGTTGCTCACCAAGTCGGATCTATGTCCGGAACCGGACGATTTCGCCGCACAAGTCGAAGATGCCGCTCCTGGCGTGCCGGTTCACTGTGTCAGCGCATTAACCGGCTTAGGCAAAGAAGCACTTGAAGCTTATATGCGGCCCGGTGTCACGATCGCAGTCACCGGCTCGTCCGGTGTCGGCAAATCTACGCTTCTGAACTGGCTTGCCGGGCAAAGCTTGCAGCTTACGCAAGGAATCCGCGAAGACGATGCGCGCGGCCGTCATACGACGACTCACCGCGAGCTGTTTCTGCTCGACAACGGCGCGCTTGTCATGGACACGCCGGGTATGCGGGAGCTACAGCTGTGGGACGCCCAAGAAGGCTGGCAGCAAGCTTTCTCGGACATCGAGCAGTTTGCCGAAAGCTGCCGTTTCAGGGACTGCCGACATGAGGGCGAGGCCGGCTGTGCTGTGCTTGAAGCGCTGAACAGCGGCGAGCTTGACGCCAAGCGGTTCGCCAATTACCGCAAGACGGAGAAGGAGCTGGCGCATCTGGCTCGCAAAGAACGGTCGTCCGCCGCCAAAGCCGGCTCCAAAGGAAAACGGCCGCGCTCCGCAGGCAAGGCGGAACGGCGGCCAATCAAGTTGCTGGACGATATGGATTACGAATGAAGAGCCGATTGGACGACGGATAGCGATAGAGCCGGAAATAACACGGATTATCCGTCTTAAATTTGAGGCTACGACCATTCCTAGGAAAATAAAGCGGATTACCCGTCTTAAATTCCGGAAAAGCAGCTTTTTGGGAAAATAAGCCGGAAAACCCGCTTTATTCGTGCCGAATTAGGCCGGTAGCCGGAAATAAAGCGGAAAATCCGCTTTAAGCCAAATATTTGTCTTTCACGATGCGAATATGATGAATGCCGTGACCGGCGACAACGTACGCAAGCGCCTTGACGCTCATGACGGTATTGCTGGCCGTTCCTTTCCTGCCCCATGCTTCATCCGCCAGCGACTGGATGAGCGTTAACGTCGCTTTGCGAACAGCGATGTAATCCGCGATCAGATCGGTTAAAGAACTGGCGTTGAAGTTGACGTGCTTCATGTATTCGTCCTGATCGAAGCCCGGAAGCGGCGTACTGTCTCCCCGCGCAATGCGAAGCAGGCGGTAGCTCATAATGCGTTCGGTGTCGGCGATGTGTCCGATGACTTCTTTAATGGTCCATTTGTCCGCGGCATAGCGGTATTCCGCCTTTTCCAGCGGAAGATCGGACAGAAATTCGGAGGTCGATTTCAAATCCTCCGCCAGAATATCGACGATGTTGCCTTCCGGTACAGCGTTAATATACGTATCGAAATGTCCACCGTATTCTTCCTTAGACGGTCGTTCAGTCAGGTTGCTCATCTGTCATCTTCTCCTTTGTCCATTATATAGGCAATCAGCAGTGCGGCGGTGTTCGCTACGGCGTCCGCATGCGTTCGCTCCATTCCGTGCGAAGCATGCACGCCGGGGCCGATCAACGCCGCGCGAATGTTGCTGCCTCCGCGCAAAGCGGCGGAGGCGTCGGATCCGTAGAAGGGATAGATATCTACGGCGTGCGGAAGCTTCTCGCGGCGGGCCAGCTCAATCAGCCTGGACGTCATCCCGTAATCGTACGGACCTGAGGAATCCTTGGCGCAGATCGAGACGTCCCGCTCCGTCGTCGACAGATCGTCGCCGATTGCGCCCATATCGACGGCGATCAGCTCCGTAATGTCCGGCGGGATGTAGGAGCTGCCATGTCCGACCTCCTCATAGGTCGATAGAACGATTTTGACGGTTCTGGCCGGTTGAACGCCTTCGCGCTTCAGCCATTCCATCAACCCGAACAGAGCGGCGACGCTCGCCTTGTCGTCCAGATGCCGAGATTTGATCCAGCCGTTCGGCAAAATCCTGGTCCGAGGATCCCAGGAAACGAAGTCTCCCGGAGCGATGCCCAGCTTCTCCGTCTCTTCCTTCGTGCCCACCAGCTCGTCAATTCGGATCTCCATGTTCGCTTCTTCCCGCTTCTGGTCGCGCACGTCGGCATAAACGTGGACGGAGGGCTGCGTCGACAGCACCGTACCTTCGTAAGTTCGCCCGTCGCGGGTATGCACGAGGCAATACTCGCCTTCTACCGTCTGCATCGCGTAGCCGCCTACAGATGTAAATCGCAGCATCCCGTTCGGCTTGATCGAACGCACCATCGCTCCGAGCGTGTCGACATGCGCAGTCAACGCAAGCGTGCCGCCGGCTTCGCAGTCCGCTCCAGGCAACGTAATGACGACATTGCCTTTGGGCGTCGTCTCCAGCGCAAAGCCTAGCTTCTCGGTCTCGGCTCGCACCCGTTTTACGATCTCCATACAAAACCCGCTTGGGCTCGGCGTCGCCAATAAGGCTTCGAGTATTTTCATTATATATGTCCTGTCGAGCGCAGGCTGTAGTGCTTTTGTCATGTTTTCCCACTCCTTCTATATGTAAAAAGCCGCGGCTTCCGCGACTTTTGGTTTAGCTGCTGAATCTTTGACGATACCCGCATTTACGGCACAGCTCCTCGACAACCTCTCTGCGCGAGAAGCCGTCATGCAACCGAGTGGCGCGTTCGCCTTCAATAATTTCTGCAAAAGGCTTGGCATGGAGGTTGCCCAGATTGATCACGCCCTCGCCGTCGAGACAGCAAGGAATAACCGTGCCGTCCACCAAAACGCCCGCCTGATTGCGAAGCGCGTGGCAGAAGCCTGTTCCCTCATCCTCTTTTTCTTTCAAGTCGGGCCACTTAAACTCTTCCTCATGGTTTAAGTACACACGATCGGCGATTTTGATGCCTTGTCCTCTTACGAAACGTTCCTCGATTCGGAAATCCAAATTAAACGCTTGCTGAATCTGCTCCAAAATTTCGCGATTGCGGTCGTTCTTCAAATTCGTATCATTGTCAGACGTCAAGTTCCACAGCCGCAAAGACACGATCATGTTGGACGTAGCGACCGCTTCCTTGGCAAAATCGAGCACGCTTCCGACATAGCCTTCCTTATCGACCGAGCCTTCATGCCCGTCGAAGCTATGCAGCGAGAAATTCATCTGCCGAAGCGCCGGCTTGCCAAGCAGCTTATGCTTGTTTTTGCCCAGCAGCGTTCCATTCGTCGTCAGATTAACCTTAAACCCTTTCTCGTGGCTGATGTCGAGCAGCTCGTCGATTTTCGGATGCAGCAGCGGCTCGCCCTTCACGTGAAAGTAAATATATTCGGCGTGCCCTTGGATCTGGTCGAGCGTATGCTTAAAAGCATCGACTTTAATAAAATTCGCTTGCCGCTTCGTCGGAGGACAGAAGCTGCAGGCCAAATTGCAGATGCTCGTAATTTCAATGTAGAATTTTTTAAATTTCTTCAAGTCCGGTGCTCCAATCTGGTTTGCCCATTCGATCATCCCTATTATAGCATACGACGGCTATCGCTTTTATCCTTATATGCGTTCAGGCTTTATCTTCGTAGAAGATATGTCTCGCCCGCAGTTCGCTGCCAGTAATGTCGAACAGACCGAACGAATATAGCGGCTGTCTCCTTTTATCCGTGGGAGAACCGGGATTAAACACAAGCATTCCCGCTTCCATTCTGCGAACGGGAATATGCGAATGTCCGTAGACAAGCGCATCCAGCTTCGTCCGCTTAAACGCTTCAATCGCATGCGCCTCCGTCGACGAGCGCTTGACCGCGCCGTGGCCGTGCACGACTCCGATCCGACAGTCTTCAAGCTTGAGCAGCTTCCTTAGCCCAAATTTAGCCTGAAGCTCGGCTCCATCGTTATTGCCCGTCACTCCGTAGGTCGGCGCAAACGCAGCAAGCTGCTCATACACCGATTGCTTCGTCCAGTCTCCGGCGTGAATAATCGCGTCCGCCTTCTCCAGCTCCTCCAGCAATCTGCCTGGCAGCTTCTTCGCCATTCGCGGCATATGTGTATCGGCTACGACGACAACCCTCATCCGCTCCGACCTCTCTTCTCGCTTATTACTTCTATTATATAGTGTACCCTCGAGAAAAAAGCAAAGCCCGCAATAAGCGGGCTGAATTATTTGCAGGCATATATACTGCTCGATTGTTTGTCGGCTGTCGGACAAAACAGCAGATTCGGCTTTTCCTTTTTGATGATGCGGTAGGCCTGATACAGCCCTTTGACCACTCTAAAGGGGTCTTTGACATTTTGCCAATCCAGGTATCTGCGCAGCTTTCCCGTGGCAATCGAATAATAGCGAACATCGTCTAGCTGGCTGACAAGCTGATTTTCTATGCCTTTAATAGAGCCGATATACACGGTTGACCAGCCTTCGCGAACAAAATGCGGTATTAATGCCAGATTAACCGTCACATGCCCTGCTGAGCCGCCGCCGGTAAACATAATTTTTTTTCATTCGTCACCTTGGAATAGAGTTTTTTACCGGAATGCCTATCGTCCCATTAGAGCCGCTTATCGGTCGTGAGTCGCAAGGAACCCTTCCAGCCTCGCTTTAGCGGCCGGCCATTCCTCTCTGACAATACTGTAGATGACGTAATCGAGGCCGTAATACTTTTTGCGTAGAATGCCTTCTCTGACGGCTCCTAATCTCTCGATCGCCCGCTGCGAGCGGGTATTGTCTGTGCTCGTAATGATTTCCACGCGAACGGCCTCCGCCTTCTCGAACGCGTGACTAAGCATCAAATATTTGGTTTCGGTATTCACTCTCGTGCGCCACACCTCTGAGCTATACCAAGTGGAGCCGATATTGAGGTTGCGATGCTCTTTGGCAATACGAAGAAACCTCGTCGATCCCACATACGCGTCAAGCGCCTTATCGTATACCGCATACGGATACTGTTCGCCACGGTCCCGTCCGTCCAGCGCCTTCCGCACGAATTGCTCCATCTCTTCGACGCGCTCGATCCGAATGGGGTATGCGGCCCAAATCGCCGGATCGCGGGAGCAATCAAACAAAGGCTGAACATGCTCCAGCGTTAGCGGCGCCAATTTTACCCGTTCGCCCTCCAAGGCTTCAAACGCTTCTATATTAATCCCTCCCGTTCAAATAAACTTCAATCTGAGCGCGATGATGTCGATTGTGCCAAACGAACCGCTGCAAAGCTACGTCCAGCGTTACGCTGCCCAGCACTTGCGTGCGAAGCTTGCGCCGGAAAGCCGCAGGCTCCAAATCAGCCAGCAACGTAGCGAATCGGGCATGAAGTATCTCCAATAGCAACAGCGAATGCTCGGGCGGAAGCTTCCTGTAATCCGGCAGTTCCGCCCACAGATCCTCGCGATAGGAGCTGGCCAACGGCTCTTCCTCCGTCAATGCCCGCTTGAAGCGAAGATAGGCGTTCATGTCGTTGTCCGCGAGATGATGAACGATTTGGGCGATCGTCCATCCGCCTTCCCGGTATGGAATCAACAGCCGCTCCGGCGGCAGTTCGGCGATTAGCTTGCGAAGCTGATTCGCCAGCCCGGGAATTTCTTCGATCAGGGCAAGGCGTCTTTCGCCGGTCAGATCGTCAATTGGTTCGAAACGTCCGATCGGGTACCGAATCGATTCTTCCATCCGCAACTTCCTCTCTTAAATCCACTTCACTACAACGCCGATAAAGTAAGCGGCCGGAATCAGCACAAGCTGCGCCAGCATCGTGCCGAAAAAGCGGGTGGTCATCATCAGCACGTAAATTTTGCCGAGCTGATCCCGCTGACGCGTATCGTTTAACGCCTTGTCCGTAATCAAACCAAGCTGCGGATCGATAAATACGGTGAGCAATATGGTCGCAATCCCGTTTATGATGCCCGAAGCCTGCGAAGCGGTCGTGCTGAACTGCGGCAACAAATGGGCGGCATAAAGGGATGCGAGTACGCCAACCGTATAAAAAGCGGTAACGACGATATTGAGCAAAATAAACTTCTTCGATATGCCCAAATACCGATACTGGCTGATTTTCAGCCGCGGAACCCGCAAATAGCGCTTCGTGTTGCGCAGCTGGCCAAGCGTCACGCTGGAAATCAGCTTCGGAATCGAGCCGGTCACTTCCAAGCGTCTGATGACCCTCGCAAACAAGCCGACAAAGCTGGGAAAAAGAACGATGGCGACTAGCGTTCCCACCGACGAGGCCAGCAAAATAAAGCGCAAGTAACGAAGCAGATCAAACGAAGCATGCTCTCTCGCGAAGTCGACAAACTTGGCGGTCAACGGCGCTTGAATCAGATTGGCTGTTCGGGATACAAGCACGATAATGCCGGTGAGGGACAGCGCGACTGCGATTTTATTCAATCTCACGCCCGCCAATCTAACGGAGTAAGATAATGTCTCGGCGGCGTGAATAATCATCGTCATCGCAAACACGATTAGCAGCTGTTGCTCCATGCGCTTAGTCAACTCCGAATCGAGGATCTCTTTCTGCTCTCACCAGCTATCAAGTAGGAGCTTATAAGAAGCAACGACACCTACAATTGCTTCACCATATACAGCAGTAAATCGTCGTCCACCGTCACCGTTCGCCCCGGGTGAACAGCTTCATTCGCGTACATCAAACCTCTGCCGTCCGGAATGTAGCCGCGTTTGCCGTAAAGGCGCTGCGCGTTCCCGTAATCCTCATACAGCCCCACGCCAAGACCGACCGTACCCGAAGTGCGTGCGGCAATCCCCTCCAACTCGTCCAGCAGCGCTCCGGCGACTCCCTTGGCCCGGTAATCGGAAAATACGTTCAGATCGTTAATTTCGGGAATACCTTTGTTCTGAAATAGGGATAATAGGAACGCTGCAGCAGATGACAGCAGCCTGCCAGGTCCTCTCCGTATAACGCAAGCAGCGTTACCCTGCCGCCTTCCCGATTCTCTTCGAGGCATTGAGCATAGTAATTTCCGGGCTTATACCACGCATAGTGTTGAGCAAACTGCTCGTCCAACCATTTTGTTTCTTCTATAGTAGATAGCCTTCTTACTGTAATCTCTCTCGACAAAGGGCTACATCCTTCCAAACATTGGTATTACTATGATTATATCAAAACCGTTATCTGTCTAGTACTCAAAAAAAACACTTACCTGCCGAATAAAAGGGCGCCTTCCGTCCCCTTCTTCGTGCAAATAAGTGTTTTCGTATTATTCCAACCGGACGGGTTCAGGCTCGCACCCCGGATTTCTTGCGTAGAAATCGCTTTTCAGACACCATAAGCCCGATCAGCGTAAGGATCGCTCCCGACAAGGCGGCAGCGGTGAGCGTTTCATCCAACCATACATATGCGGCAATGACCGTAATGACGGGCACTAGAAGTTATTCATATAATCATCGAAGATGCTTTAGTGACATATAACCCCTGATCTCGGTTGATTTATACAATTTTCCCTACAAACGTTCGTCGTTTAAGTCTGAGCCGAGTTGCTTTGTGCGGTTTTTCCTACAAACGTCCGCCGTTTAAACCTGCTTCGAGCTGCGTTGTACGAATTTCCGACTAACTTCCCTGCGTAAGCTCATGTGTGCAAATAGATCCGTCGTAAAAGTTTAATATCCAATAAATTGTAAACGTTGTGGGTCATGATTAGATCTACAGGCGGCACATACCCCTTACTTTATTTATCAATCATCTCAAGCAAACTACTTATTCGTTAGCCGCACCATAGGATTTGCCTACGACCGGGGCCAACTGTGTCAAGTCGCGTCCCAGCGCGCTCCATTGTCCGGGGGACAAGGCCACGCCCTTGGCGTCGCCGCGTTCCCCATCCAGGTCCAGCTCGATAAAGATTCCGCTGGCTCCCGCCGCGATTACCGCTTTGCTGAGCGGGTTGACCAGCTCCCGTCTTCCCGGCGCATGCGAAGGGTCCGCGAATACGGGAAGGTGGCTAAGCCGCTGGAGCGCCGGAATGGCGGCAATGTCGAGCGTGTTGCGCGTATAGGACTCGAAGGTGCGAATGCCCCGTTCCAGCAAAATCACGTTGGGATTGCCCCGACTGAGAATAAAATCGGCCGCCCCGAGCAAATCCCGGTAGGTCGCACTCAAGCCTCGTCTCAGTAAAATGCATTTTCCCGTCTTGGCCAGATGGTGGAGCAGGTCGCGATTTTGCATATTCCTTACGCCGACAGCCAAAATATCGGCGTGTTCCGCGCACACCTCCGCATGCTGCGAGGACGGAACGGGCGTCAAGGCCAGCAGGCCGTTGCTGTGAGCGACGTCCCGCAGCATTTTCAACCCTTCGACGTCCATGCCCTCTTCCACGCCGAGCACGAATTCGCCGCGCAGAATGTTCGCTCCCGACATCCGGAGCAGCCGAGCCGTCTCTTCAAACTGCTCTCGGGGAATACTGTCGCTCGGTCCGCCGATTACAGAGATCGACTGCCCCCCGATGACCGTATCCCGTACTCGAATGATGGTGTCTGCGGGAGCAACGCTCCTGCTGCTAGGTCCGCCGTAATCGCCGAGTTCCGCTAGCTTGCTCATTGTCCCGCACCTCCCGCCGATCCTTTTTCAAACAGCGTCTCCGCCAATTCCAGCGACTTCATCATGCCCATTGCCGAATAATCCAGCCATGGCTGCTGTTCGATCATGTGGATATTTCCGGCTTTGACCGCCTTCATGCCGTTCCATATCGCGCTTTCATTAAGCTCTCGATACAACTGCTGCGCATCGTCGGAAGACGCGACTTCAAGCAGAATATGATCGGCATCGTACGACGGCAGCAGCTCCCGCGAGATCGCCTCGGGTCCTTCCGCCAGCTTCTCCAGCCCCGCAACCGGCTTCAGTCCCAAATCCTGATACAGCAGCGATCCGTAGCTGCGATCCAATCCGTACAGGCGCAGCTCCTTCGGCATAACTCGCAGCACCATTACCGTGCCTTCGCCGACTGTCTGCTGCACTTTTTCTTTGATCGCCGCCAATTTCGCATCGTACTCTCCGAGAAACGCTGCCGCTTCTTGGGAACGCCCAAGCTCTTCCCCCAGCTTGACCAGTTGATCGCGCCAGCTCAGCTCTCCGAAAACGGGCACCGTATACAGCGGAGCAATTTTCTCAATCGTTTCTCTGCTGCCTTTCATCAGCTCGTCCTGCCCGATGATCAAATCCGGGGCCGCATCGACAAGCGCCTCCAGATTCGGCTCCTGCGAGCTGCCCAGGTTGACCGTTCCCGACAGCATGTCCGCCACATGGGGCAGAAAGTTTTTGCCGCCTTACGTAACGGCTCCGTAAGGCTTGATCCCCAAAGCGAGCAGGTTGCTTGTATGCGGAATCGATAACGATACGATTCGTTTCTCCTGAGCGGCCGAAGATTCGGCGGCTCCCTGCGATCCTTCCGCGACAGGCTGCTGCCCGTTGCCGTCGTTAGCGCCACTGGCACTGCTAGCGTTATTCGCGTTATTCGCGCCACATGCGACCGTAAACACAAGCAGCAATAAACAAATCAGAACATAACCCTTCTTCATTTCTGTACGCCTCCATAAGCTGTAATCAATAATGATAATCATTATCGTCATTGATTATACTGCGCTGCCCTTTGAGGCTCCATGGCAAATCTTACGATTCAGCCTTTGGATTTTTTTATCCTAATGCCGTATCCGCGAGCAAGGCAACAGCGCCGTTCAACTGGCGACTGATGGAGTACGGCGAGTAGGGCAGCCACTCCTGCCAATCCAACGAATAAACCCGTCGACTCCTGACGGCAGAGTGCCGCTGCCAGCTCTCGCCGGCCTGTAGCCGATGAAAATTGGCGACCGCGCCTTCGTTGGGCTCTATGAGGACGAATAAATAATCGGCATCGCAACGATCGAATTGTTCGGGCGCAATCGTCAACCAGTTAAACACGGTGCCTGCGCGATGCTTGTCCATCTCCTTGCGGACAATATCCGGCGGCGCAAGCTGCAGCGAGCGATAGAAGACATGCCCGATATTACGTTCCCCGTACAGCCTGACCTGCTTCTCGGTAACAACGCAGATTGCCGCGGAGCTGCCCCCGATTTTCCGTCCGACCTGTCGCCGGCCCTTCTCCGCCCTGCTCTCGTACCGCTCGATCCATTCCCGCGCATGCTGCTCCTTCCCTGTGAGTACCGCTATTTCTCTCATATGATCGAAGCAATCAAGCCTAAGCCACGGGACGGTTACAATCGGAGCAATATCTCCCATGTACATCCTCGTTTCGGCCAAAATATGCTCCTTGCAGATGAGGACGTCCGGTTTCATGGCGAGCAGCTCCCGCCTTCTCAGCTCCCAGCTTGCCAGGCCGTCCTTCTTCGCGGCGATCCACTTCCTCTCGGAAACCAGCTCTTCCCGGGTATCCTCCCGGTAAGGCTGAACTCCCAGCGCAAGCAGATGATCGGTATAGGGGGAGGATAGAGAAACGATGCGGCTCGGTTGATGGTTTTTCAAATAAAACGTGGGAGGAATGCCGAAACCGGCTTTAAACCTGCGGCTGAAATAAAACTCGTCGCTGAAGCCGCTGAGCCGGGCGATATCCTTCATCTTGTCGTGCGAGGAGAGCATTAGCTCCTTGGCGCGATTGAGGCGCAAGCGATTCAAATAGTCGATGGGGCTTATGCCCAGCCTGCGCTTAAACTGCGCCGAATAATAGGTGGGATGCGAGCCGGCGATGGCCGCCAAGTCCTGCAGCGTAAGGCTGCCCGCATAATGGCGCTGCATGTGCCGGATCGTCCTTTGGATCGGTTCGTCCGCATCATAGGGTACAGGCCCGGCTTGCATCAACGCATCGAACAGCTCCTGAACGATATGCTGATACTGCGCCGGATCCCCGTCCTCCTCTGTATGACGTCCCATCGCCTCAAGCTTGCGCAGCGATGCCGCCATCGAGCCGGGGTCTCCGATATGAAGCCTCCCTTCAAGCGGAAAAGACAACTCCCGTTCCAGTATCATCTGTCGCTCGTTCTGCTTGCCCATGCGGTAGAGATCGAAGGAAAGCCAATAAGCCGCCAGAGGATTGCCGCTGTCGCTGCGAATCTTCGTGATCGTGCCCGCTGGAATGACGAACGCTTTATTTCGACTGAGCTGTGAAGGACGATTGTTGATATAAATATCTCCCTTGCCTTTAAGCGCCAGTAAAAGGCTATGGCCGGGCTGCTCTATCGTCTCCTGTCCCTGCTCCGAGTCAAATGTAACTATGACACTCTCTCTGATCACCGTCAGAGTCCGATGGAAAAACGGATGTCGCTTGTCCTCCAGCTTCATTTTCCTCCCCCTCCTGTCTCCTCGCTCCATCTATGTGAATCACACGGAATTTCGTTGTGCCCTATGCAGCATCCGCCTAATCTCCCGATCCTCATCGTTAAGCAGCGGACACTTATAACAATACACGCCGCTCTCTGTTCGATAATACATACAGCAAGCTGATCTAAGCTGTACTTGCAAATCCGGGAACTCGATATGCGGAACCATTTTTACTTGATGGTCGAACGGGTTGCAGGGAAGATGGAATACGGAGGGCGGAAGCTTCTGACGCAGAAAATAGAAGTCGTGCTCCAATCTCCTTCTATATTCCAGCTTGTTCGTCTCCCTGCTTAACGTCTTAAGGCGGCACAAGAACATGGTCGGCAATTGGCCCCACAGTTCTTCCTCGCACATCTGACTCAGAGCGGACAAGCTTTGGATCAGCGGACGCGCTACTTCGCCAAACATAAAGTTCTGCGTCCGCAGCAGCCAAAGATCGCGTTTGTCCTCTTCGACCGGCCCCGTCTCCTCCCGCCAAACCTGGGGTTGAAACACGACAAGCGCATGATCGGTCAAGTAGACTTTGAGATTGGAAAGGGAGAAATCTACTATCGTATTATGTATCGATATAAAATATTGCTGCGCCAACAGCACGCCTGCCAAGCGTCGGACAAAATAGGCGGCAGCGGCGGCCCGATCCAATGCTCCTATTTGAAGCGCATATACGGCCAAAAACGTCTGCATGTCCCTTACATTTAACAATTGCGCTACAGAGATCGAGTAGATGCTGCCCTTAGGCTCCACCATCATCACATGAAAGCTCTTCTCCATCCTGTTAAAGTCCAGTTTAGCCAATGTGCGCCCTCCTCGGGATAGAACGAAATGTTCAGGCAACAAAATCGATCGGCTCTCTTGTTCAACAGGAAAGAGCTCCACATTCGTCATTGTAAATGATAATCGTTCTCAACGTCAATTTCTGCAATACAATTGTAATAGAGATGAAAGAAACCCCGGAGGAACTTCCGCCTCAAGGCGCCGTTCCACTCCGGGGTTTGCTCTCTTCCCTTTTATTTATTCATAGCTTTATCTATCACATCGATGCCATACAAAATATTGACGGGAGACATGACGGCCATGGAGAAGTTGGCGAAAAACACCTGATCGTTCTTGACCGCTTTTAGACCGTTCCAGACTTTGTCGTTTTTTATTTCTTCAAGCTCTTGGGCGACAGAGCCGTTCGTCTCGAAAACAAATATATAATCCGGGTCCAGGTCTACCAGGCCTTCCATGGACACCGTCTCGACCGCCTCGTTCCGAAGGGCCGGAGCTAAGCCGAGTCCTTCGTAATACACCTTCAGCGCCGTGTAGGATTGCATAGTAAAGCCGCCGCGGGCTTTGGAGTAAAGGAAGAAGGCAACGGTTTTCCCTTCATGGGCGGCAAATTCGGTTTTCTTCTCCGCCATGACCTGCTCGGTGTCCGCAATGACTTGTTCGGCTTTCTCCTCCTGCGCAATGACCTTGGCCAGCTCCCGAACGCCCCATTTCCAGTCCGTCTCGGTGTTGCCCATTTTGACCGGATCGTAGAAGAGCACCGGAGCGATGGCGTTAAGCTGTTCGTATACCTTATCCGCATCCGAGGTACTCGACAAAATCAGATCGGGCGACAGCGATGCCGTCTTTTCCAGGTTGATTGCATCCCATTCTCCCAGGTTTTCGACGGTCTTGCCCTGCAGACGAGACTTCATCGATTCCATGATCGAAATGTAGGAGTCGTACATATTGGCAGCCATCGGGAAGTAATCGAGAGAAACGAGATGGCTGAAAATCACGTAGTCGGTTACGGCAATGCGTTGAGGCTCGGTTTTCAGTTCGACGCTGTTGTTCTTGAAATCGACGATCGTTCTCGGATAGGGAGCGCTCTCCGCAGGCGACGAAGCTTGGGCAGTCTCGGTGGCGGGCGCAGACGTTGTTGGCGCAGGCGAAGCGTCGTTCACCTTGCCCCCGCAAGCGGCGACAAGAGCAGTCAGCAGCAGGATGATGATCATAACGGATAATCGGTTAGCGGTTCTCATGATTGTATATGCTCCTTGATTGGTAAGTTGTGTGTATGCTCGTTCCATGTACGGGTTTCGGCCCGCAGCCGCTCATTCCAGAAGCGGCGGTAAAGCTCGTTGCGACCCATCAGTTCTTCATGCGCGCCGACATCGGCGACACGTCCTTGATCCATGACGACAATCCGGTCGGCATTGCGAATCGTATGCAGCCGATGGGCGATCATGACGACTGTCTTGCCTAGTGCAAGCTCCTGCAAAGCGCGAGTTACCAGCAGCTCGTTATCCGGGTCCATGCTGGCCGTCGCTTCGTCCAGCAGCAGAATCGGAGCGTCCTTCAGCAGAGCGCGGGCGATGGCGATCCGCTGCCGCTCGCCGCCCGACAGATTTCCGCCCCCTTCTCCGGCCATCGTGTCGTATCCTTGCGGCAGCTCGCGGATAAAGCTGTCGCAGCATGCCGCTCGGGCGGCGGCATACACCTGCTCATCGGTAGCGTCGGGACGTCCGAAGCGAATGTTGTTCATTAACGTATCGTTAAACAAATAAACGTCCTGGAACACCATAGACAGCTGCGACATCAGCGTGTCCGAGCGCATCTGCCGCACATCCGCGCCGCCGATCGCGACGCTGCCCTGCTCGACGTCCCAGAAGCGGGCGATCAGATTAAGCAAAGTCGTCTTGCCGCTCCCCGACGGCCCGACCAGCGCCGTAACTTGGCGTTCCGGAATGTGCAGCGTAACGCCCTGCAAAATCTGCCGCTCTCCGTAAGAAAAGCCCACCCGCTTCAGCGCGATGGCGCCGTCTTGCGGAAGCTCTTCCTCGTCGGCCGCAGGTTCGCGAAGCGGGGGTGCGCCGAAAATCTCCCGCAGGTTGCGCAAGGCCCGCTGCAGCAAGCGGCGGAAGCCGGCCAGCTCAAGCAGCGGCAGCGGCTCGTACAGGCCAAGCGTCAGCAACAGCACAAGCGACAACGTGAGCGGTTCGACCGCCCCTTGCGCGTACAGGCCTGCGCCGGCCGCCAATACGGCGGCAAAGCCCAGTTCGAACGCTACGCCATCCAGCGCGATATAACCGGCCAGCTTCCGATTAAAGGCGATGCTGCGGTCGCGGTACTCTTCCATTGCCTTCATAAAGGGCCGAAGTTGGGCACTCTTCAGGCCGAACGCCCGAATCAGCGGTACGCCGCGAATATATTCGGTAATCCGCCTGTTCGCTTCCTTGCGCGGTTCGTCCTGACTGTCGAGCAGCGCCGCGAATTTGCGGTCGGCCGCCGCGGTCACGGCCAGAGACAGCGGCACGCCGGCCAAGGCGATGCAGGCGAGTCTCCAATCCAGCGCCAGCAGCAGGCCGGAAACGAGAAGCGCGACCAGCAGCCCGCGGACGGATGAAATTGCAATCGTATGGAACAGCGCGCTGTTATGCGCGTCCATCCGCATTCGACTCTCCACGGTTGAAGCCGGGTACTTGTCATAAAAACCGAGCGGCAGCCGACGGAGATGAACGCCGAGCTGCGTGCGCAGACGGACGCGAATCTCGCCTTCAAGACGCAAGGCGTGGCGGTGACCGAGATAAAACAGCACGCCCTGCCCGACGAGCGACGCAACCAGAAGACCGATCCCCGACCAGGCGAGCGTAAGGTTTTCCGTCCATAAGCCATAGAAGGCAAGCGCAGCGGATAAAGGCGCGGTTGCGATAAAAGGACTTTCCAGAGCGGCGCAGCGCAAGCTGCCGAGAAATTGCGGGAAGGAGCCGGCAGCCAACCGTTTGATCGCTTTCCAGAGCGCCACCGGGCTCCTGCCGAGCGTAAGCTCGTTCGAGTCGAGTGCGAACGCATCTTCGTCGGACGGCTCCGTCTCGGAGGCTCTTCGGGGGGGCGTCTGAACCGTCGATCTCGATGCCCGCTCCCCGCTCCGGGTACCGATCGCAGGACTCGTATTATACGCCTGCCACATATTTCGATAGAGCTCGCAGTCTTCCAACAGCTCCGCATGCGTACCTGCTGCGCGCACCGTTCCTTCGGACATGACGACAATCTGGTCGGCATGAACGATGCTCGACAGACGGTGCGCGATCATAAGCATCGTCTTGCCTCTGCCGTCCTTCCCGCGCATAAGCGCGGACAGGGCGTCGCGGAGCCGCCCTTCGTTCTCCGGATCGACGAAGGCGGTCGCCTCGTCCAATATGACGATCGGCGCATCCTTGACGATCGCGCGGGCGATGGCGATCAGTTGGCGCTGCCCGCCGCTCAGCGTCCCTCCATGCCCGCCGACGACAGTGTCGTATTGCCGCGGAAGCTGCATGATAAAGTCGTGACAGCCCGCTTGCTCCGCCGCGGCGATCACCTCCGCATCGGTCGCTTCCTCGCGACCTTTGCGGATATTTTCCATAATCGACTCCTCGAACAGAAATTCATCCTGAAGCACGAAGGAGAGCTTAGCCATTCGCACTTCCGACGTCATCTCCCGCACATCGGCGCCGCCGATGGTTACGCCGCCCTCGTCTACATCCCAGAAACGGGCGATCAGCTTGGCCACCGTCGATTTGCCTGCGCCGGAAGGTCCGACAAGCGCCGTCAGCTTGCCTTCCGGCACGGTCAGACAGACATCGCTCAGCACCTTCCTGTCTCCGTAGCCGAGCGATACTCTGTCCATACGAATCGAGCATCCCTCGGGCAGCTTCGGATTCTCCGGTTCTTGAAGCTCCTCCTCGTCCAGCAGCTCGCCGACCTCGCGAACGGCGGCGGCAATTCGGAAAGACACCATTCCTCCCGTTCCCATCAGCTTAAGCAGCGGCTTGCCGATCCCCATCGTAACGAGCATAAAGAATACAAGCGTCGCCAGAGTCAGCTCGCTGCGGACGTACAGGAACGTGCCGAGCGGCAGGACAAGAAGCAGCGGAGCGCGCGACAGGATGACCGTCGCCGACTTGAGCGGCAAGCTCCGCAGATGAAGCCCGGTCGTCATTCGTTCGCTTTCTTTCACCGCTTCGGCGAATTGTCCGTAAGCGTGTTCGGAGCGCGCGAACGCCTTAATGACTTTCATGCCGTGCACATAACGAAGCAGTGCCGACGAGAGCCGCGCCTGCGCCTCCCCGTACCGATGACGATAGCCGTTCATTTTGCGCTGCACTGTCCGGTACATGAAGAACAACAGCGGCGCAGCTGCCGATGCGGCCAGAGCCAACCGCCAATCGATCGCGAACATCGCGGCGTAAGCGACCAACGGTACCGCGATCGATGCGGCGAAATCGGGAATCAGATGCGCGACGCCTTCCTCGATTCGCTCGACCTGCTCGTGCATCGTATGCTTGAGCTGCCCGGTGTCCCGCTTCTGGAAATAGCCGAGCGGCAGCCGGCCAAGCTTGCGCGCCAGCTCCAACCGAAGATCGTACAGCAGCTCGTAAGCGGTGCGATGCGCCAAATTGTGCGAGCCGATCATCGTCCACGTCTTGAGCAGGATGGCGGCGACCGCTGCCCCGCCCAGCAAGGCGACCGTAGAAGCCCCTTCATATTCCGGCCGCTCAAGCATAAGACCAATGGCTGCGTACACAAGCAAAAAAGGCGCCAGCCCGAACGCGGCCGATAGGACGGCGAGCGCGGCCGAGCCTGCGATCAGCAGCCGCCGGTCCCGCAAATAAAACGCGAGCCGCCGCACAGCATAAAGCCCGCCGCTGTAGGGATCAGTCGGCGGGCCGGATCGTTTGTCGCGAATATGCGCCACCTCCAAAAGAAAATGAGATTCATTCTCACTAGAAGTGTAACAAAGTTTGTTGTCGAAAGGAGTACACGATTATTCAATAAAAGATGGATGATTATTTACGCCGGTCTCCGGTTGCGTCATCATACGCGCTTCTCTTGGAGACAGCCCCGTGTGACGTTTGAAGATGCGGCTGAAATATTGCGGATCGTCGTATCCGACCTGCGCGGCGATTTCCCCGATCGGCTTCCGGCTCATCGCCAATATTTCCTTCGCGCGGCCGATGCGATATTGAATCACGTAATCGATTGGCCGAATTCCGATATTTTTGTGAAACAGATACGAAAATTGCCTGACGCTCATCCCCTGCAAGCGGGCCAGTTCCTCAAGCGTTAACGGCTCGGCATAGTGAACGTGAATGTAGCCGATCGCGCGTTCGATCGCTTCCAGTTGATCCGGGCCATACCGAACGGACTGGCAAGCTGCGAAGGTTTCGCCGAGTATGGCCAGGAACAGTTCCTTCTTCCGGAAGCTCGTCAGCTTGCCCGGCATCACCGCAGTGTAATGCAATCGCTCGAGTAGTTCGATCAAACGAGGCTGGGGACCGGGACGCAGCGTAAAGTGACCGGGCAATTCTTCCTCTACCGCTTCATGCCGCTCGCAGAAACGATAATGAACGACATAGTATTCGAAGCTCTCCGCACCGACCGGAACAAGGCTCATGCGCTCCCCATCGGAGCCATGACAGAGCACTCCCGGCTCCAATCGGTAGTCCCGCTCCGGAAACGACATTCTTGCCTCTCCCCGTACGGCGAACAGAAAGCCGCATTTCGGCAGACGGTAACGCTCAAGCTGTTGGCCGGGCGGTATGGACATACGCATGACGTCCTCCACCACAAACGCCGTTTTGTTAAACAGGTCGGCCAGCGCATCGATCGTGACATCCCCTCGCCGACGTCTATCGTCCCTGACTTCGCTTGGGTTCTTCGGTTCGAGCCGCGATAGTCGGAACGTCCGGTTCATGACGCGCTGCGTTATCTCGCCAATCTTCAACGCAGTCGTCGGAACCGGCTGCCTGGATATCAAGCACAGCTTACGCAGCAATTCGAACAGCTCCTCGTCCGCTCCCGGCTCCAATTCGAAAGGGACCGACATGCAGCGCAAGCCGGCCAGCGCACCCGTCCCCTCATCCGGCAAATATTGAATAAGCACACCTTCGAATTCCTCGGCATCCACCCTGATTTCCAGCATCCGTCCGTATGCGCAATGAACCATTTTCCCCGGCTTCATCTCGTAATAAGCGTCATCGATCCGGATTCCCGCTTGTCCGCGCAGCGTAAAGAGCAGCCCGCAATGCTGCGTCGGCCGCTCTTTATGCTCCTTCGTCACCGTGCCGGCTTGCAAAATCAACAGATGTACTCCGTATATCGTTATCGGAACGCGGGTAAATTCCCCGGCAATTCCGTCCACAGCTGCTCCCAATTTCCGTCCCTCTCTTCGTTTGCCGCCAAACTCGGACAAATCGGCGTTACAACGCCGTTCCCGCATTCTCGGTCTGTAACGTCCATTGGGATTATTTTAATGATAATCATTCTCACCGTCAACCGATTTCGTCTTCGCGCTGCTTTTCTAGGAATTCGCGTGTTTGACAATGTCGTCGACCAGCTGTGCGATCATGGCCTTTTTCCCAAGTGCGAAGAACGCTTCATTGTAATTCTGGAGACTCGTCATCCGATATACATTGCCCGCTTTCACCGCTTGCAGCTTGCTCCAGAAGCCGCTCTGCTCCAATATGTTGTCGCTGCCGTCGGCGAGCAGAATGAGGTGATCGGGATCGAGATCGATAAAGCCTTCCAACGAAGTCACTTTGCCTCCCCAAGCGTCCGGCTCGGGAACTCCGGGGGCCTGCGGCAGCTTGAGATCGTGATAGACAAGATCGGCAATACCGGTACGCGAATAGATGCGAACCTCCTTCGCCGTCGCCTCGACCACTGCGAACGTCTCGTCCTTCGTAACAGCCGTAATTCGGTCGTGTCCTTCCTGGGCTTGAGCTTCGTATTCCGTCATCCAGGCTTCCATGTCCCCGGTTTTGCCGAGCATCTGGGCAACGAACGCAAAGCGTTCGCGGAAGGCGTTAAAGCCGTACGGAATTCTAACGGTTGGCGCGATTTTCGTCAATTGCTCGTAGATGCCGTCCTGCGTCGGACCGGCCAATATTAAATCCGGCTTCGCTTGCAAAATCGCCTCCACGTTCACTTCCGTCTGAAACCATCCCGCTATGCTTACGCCATCCTGCAGCTTCTGCTTCAGAATCGGCGTCACCTCGGTCGGGTTGCCCATATCGGTATTTCCCGTCAGAACGGGCTGGAAACCGAGCACCAGAAGCTCCTCCGTGGAACCGGATATATCGGCGATACGCTGCGGATTGGCGGGGATCACAACCTCTTCCCCTTTGGCGTCTTTCACTGTTCGCGTCTGCTCTTCGGCCTCCTTCGTACCTGAAGCTCCGCCGACTGTCGCAGAAGGCGACGCTCCTCCGCCGTTCTCGGCTGTTTTATTCTGAGCCGCACAACCGAATATCAGTACCATGGACAACAAGCATGCGCATACCCCTACCGCTTTTTTCAAACCACTCATAAACTTTGTTTCCTCCCTTGTCGTTACGCAACCTTTTGTGAAAATGAGATTCATTATCACTGAGGTTGATCATACCGCATGGCTTTCTGCGGCTCTACCACTGCGCGGAATAATTTCGCGGTTGCAGGGAGGTTATTCGACTAGAAAACGGTCAACTCGGGTGAATGGCCGGTTTACGGCGGTACAACTCGACCAGATCGGCTTTATTTCAGGCCGGAGCGTCGATTGAGACTTCCGGGATTCACTCCATATTTCGCCCGGAACGCTTCCGAGAAATAACTGGGATTGGAATAGCCTATCGCAAGCGAGGTTTCGTTGACATTCAGCTCGCCTTGCTGCAGCAGCAGCAGAGCTTTCTCCAGCCGTTTTTCCCGCAAGTATCCGTATACGGTCGTTCCGTACATTTCATTAAATCCGATTTTTAACTTAAAGTCGTTCAAGCCGACCATTCTCGACAGCTGGACCAAGGACGGCGGATCGGCCATTCGTTCCATGATGATGTCGCGCGCCTGCCTAATTTTCGGCGTATCTCTTGCTGATAGCTTCAAAGGCTTCTCGCCGATCAGGAACGACTGAAACGAAGACAACAGAAGCTCCAGCGCGCAGCACTCCACCTCAAGCTTCCTTGTACCGGGTGTCTGCAACGCTTGACGCAATCGGTTCAGGACGATGGTTGCCGCGGGATCGATCGCCTCCTGAAAAAGTCGAAAAGGCTTACGGCCAAGTAGCGAGAAAAAATCGACTTTCCTCGTTCCGGACAGGTCTTCCATGAAGTGATGGAAGGACGCAACGGGGAGCCCGATTGCCAACATCAAATAAGACTGATTGCCGCCGAACTCGAATCGCGTCTTCGCTTCCCGGATCAGCTGCAGCGAACACATGTCCGGAACAAACTCGTACTGCCTATTCTCAATGCGAACCTGTCTTGAGCCTTGCAATCCGTAATGAATTTCCACCATAGGCGTCTTGGTCTCTATCGGCAACGTAAAGTCTCTAGTAAATCTGAGTTCGGACAGCACGACTTCGAGATCTGGGCGAGGAATGAATCTCCGGATCCCCCCTCCTCCAATCTGTGGACCAAGGGTCATATGCTCGGGCCCGTTCCCGCTTTGCGGGGGCAATCCGAGTCCGTCGAAAAAGAGATGAAAATTATGATGAAAATTTGAGCTCTGCATAGGTAACCTCGATGTATTTTAGCTATTTGATAATGATTATCATTTTTATCTTATCATATTTCCGCCTCTCTGTTCGCAGCGCAAAAAGAGCGACCCGCAGTGGTGCGTCGGCCGCTCTTTTTGTTTCTTAACCAGCTTAGCGATGAGCCAGAATGTTGACGAGCTTGTTAAATGGATCGCGCACGTAGAACCGACGCACGCCCCATGGTTCGTCGGCCGGCCCGTACTCGATCGGAAAACCGGCTCTCCGCATTCGTTCTAACGCCTCGTCCACGTCATCGACCTCGATCGACAGATCGGGCGTCTCCGTCTGCGATCCGCCCTCTGACGCAAAGCTGATCTGCACAGTCATGTTCTCTTCCGAGCCGTACGTCGCGATCCAGCCATGATCCATCAGCAATTCCAAACCAAGCGCTTCTTCATAGAAGCTTCGCGCCGCCTCTATCCGCTGCGTGTTAATATTTGCTACGATTCGTTTAACCTTCATTGTTGCTGCTCTACCTCCGTTTCTCGCGATATTCCGAAGGAATCTCGCCCGTATACTTCTGAAAAACCTTCGTAAAATAGCGCCGATTCACGTAACCGACGGCCGCTCCGATTTCGGTGATGCTCTTGTCGCTGGTAAGCAACATGGACTGGGCCGTTTCGATTCGCTGCTTCGACAAATATTCGATGAAGGTTTCCCCGTAATGCTGCTTGAACAGCAAGCTGAAATAGCTGCAGCTGATCTCCAAATGGCCCGAGATCTCCTCAACTCCAAAGCAAGAGCCTAGATTGCGGGAAATATAGTCCTGTGCCGCCTGCATCAGCACTTCGCTGTTCTTTTTCTTCAGTGCCGAGTTAATGCTGCTCTCGATGAGCTCTTGAATAAGCGCAATAATGCCCTGAACGCCCAGCTTCCTATCCATCCTTTTCCATACTGCTTCCTCTTGATGGATCGTGATCATATATATTTCCCGCATCTCCCGCAGCAGGTGCAGGACGACGAAATGCAAGATCTGTTCGGCAGGCATGAACGCTTGCTCCGAGACGGCGGCCAGCTGTGCGGTCAATTTATGAAAGGCGTCTTCCGTTGCCGTTTTATCCAACATCTTGAGTCCCACGATCATCTTCTCAATCGAATTCCACAAGGAGTCGTTCTGATTGGCTACAGGATTATAGATGAGCAGCGCTTCTTCTTCCTTGCCGGGACTGAGCTGGAGCGTATGCTGCAGCTTCTTGTACACCCGCGAAAGCTCGCTTACAGCCACAGAGTTCGGATAAACCACGATGCTGACCTTTAGATGAAGATGGTTGCTCACTTCGGTTTGCATCGATTCGGTCCATTTTCTCGCCTCGACGATGTCAATTCCGGGCTTGCGTTTGTCCTGCTCGATGATCGCGCACCATTCGCCTTCGCGCAGCTGCAGGACGACATATTTTAAGCCGTAAGCGGCCAGCGCGTCCTGGAGCACGTTGCGAATGGCGAAGTTCCACAGCTTGCGCTCCTGTTCGTTCCAGCTTAACGATTTCTGTGAATAATTGTCCGAATCGATAAGCATGAAGGTATACGCATACTCTTCTAAGTCGAGCGCCTCTTCCAATAGCTGATACTTGGTGTTCACCGCCGTGTAATCCATGATGAGATCATATAAAATTTTCTCGTAAGCGAGCGTGACCACTTTGCCCCATTGTTTCTTTTGCATCATTTGCTCAAGTTTTTTGGCGCGGATTTTCAGAGCGATTTTTTCCGTCTGCTTGATCAGCTCTTTGTAGTTAACGGGTTTGATAATGTAGTCGCTGACGCCGAACTTTAACAAGGAACGCGCATATTCGAAATCCTGGTACCCGGTGATGACCATCACTTCGGCATAGGCGTTAAACTCGCGAAGGTGCTCAAGGAAGGTGATCCCGTCCATCATCGGCATACGAATGTCGCTAAAAACAATATCCGGACTTAGCTGCCTTGCGATGTCCAAAGCTTGCTGTCCATTTTTCGCCAGACGAATCTGGTTGATCCCCATCGATTCCCAAGGAATGATATTTTTCAAGTTGCGCAAAATATTCGGTTCATCATCCACCAGCAGCGCGGTTAAATGCACCCCACTCACCCCTATATTTAGGAATCACACATTTAATGGTCGTCCCGGAATCGGGATGGCTGCAAATATAGACGCCGTAATCTTTGCCGTAGCCGATGCGAATGCGATCCGCCACGTTACCCAACCCCAGCCCCCTTCTTTCTCCGCGGATCGCGTCGCGGCTGTCGAAGGAGCGGTCGGTTTCCAGGCTGTAGTGAAACCGGGCAAGCTGTTCGTTCGATAGGCCGATCCCGTTGTCCGCGATGTAGAAAGCGATACCGTCTCGTTCCTCCTCCGCGTAAATGCGAATCAAGCCGATATACTCTATTCCCTCGAAGCCGTGCTGAATGCAGTTTTCGACGAACGGCTGCAGCGTCAGCTTCTGAATGGAGTATTCCAAGAGATGCTCAGGGACGTCGATCTCATACCGGAAGCTGTCCTCGAAACGGAATTCCTGAATTTCCAAATAGCTCTGCAAGTGCTCCAGTTCGTCTCTGATTCGAATTTCCTCTTTGTCGTACATGCTAATCCGCAGCATATTTCCAAGCTGATACACCATTTGACTGATTTTGTCGCCCTGATTCTGAACGGCAAGAACGTTGATCGACTCCAGCGTGTTGAACAGAAAATGCGGCTTGATTTGCGCCTGAAGCAGCATAAGCTCCGCTTTGTTTTTACGATTCTGCTGCAGCTTGACCTCTTCGAGCAAATCCGTAATGCGCCCGACCAGACTGTTGAAGCCGCGTGCCAGAATCGTCGTCTCATCCTTGCCTTTCACGTGAACGCGAGTGCTCAACTCCCCGCGCTCAACGCGCTTCATCGAGTTGACGACCCGCAGCAGGAAATGAATGATTCGATTGACGAACACAAAATTGAAAATCAAAGCGAGACTGAGAATTAAGCTTAACAAGGCCGCAATCCAGATCATTATCGTCTGCATTTGTCCCGCCACATACCGCCAAGGCGTAATGGAGACAAGAATCCAATCGCTTGCTCCCAAATCCTTAAGCTGCAACGGATAGAAACTCACCATATTCTTCTCGTCCTGGAAGATGACCGATTCGCTGGAAAACGGCCGATTCAGCTCCACTTGTTCGGAGATTTCGGTAAGAAATTGATGGCCGAGCAACTCCTGATTGCGATTGTCGAAAATAACAAGGCCGTTCTTGTTCATGATCATTAATCGATGGTTTTGCAGCCGATTAGGGGTATCCAACTGAAAGGTATTTTCCAATTCCTTCAATTGCAGCTGGGCAATCGAGATTCCGATTTCCTCCGTACTGTACAGCTCGCGAATGACCCGAATTTGATAAAAGTAGTTGTCGTTCAGTTGCAGCTCTTGGTGCTCCTTGGGTCCGATCCATTTCGGAATGCCGTTGAGCTCTTTCACTTCCTGGAAAACGGAGCTGCCCATTAATTGTTCATAAGAGATAAACGTGCTGCTGCTATTCGTCGCGGTAGCTACAATGCCCGACTTCGCATACAGCGCCGCCGATACGATCGGAGAATAGGAAAGCAGGCTGCTGCGTATTTCCGACTCGTAATCCGGCATTTTTTTGCCATTGTCACGATACGTGTTCAGCTCTTTGAATACCCGACTAATTTCGGGCTTCATAATCGAGTAATAATCGGAGAAATAGTTCGCCTCGCTGATGATATTGCGAATATTTCTCGCGACCGATTTCATCGTTAGCTCTGTTTGCTCATTAAATTTGGATTCGATTAAGTTTTGCGACAGCGTATAACTGATCCAGCCTAAAATTAATAAAGGAAATATGATGAGAATTAAAAATGCGACGAGTATCTTCTTGTATAGGCTCATTCACCATACTCCCCCGTGACTATCCTTTAACGCTGCCGGCCATTACCCCTTCGATAATTTTCTTCTGAAGCACGCTGTAGATCAGAATAATCGGCGTAATGCTAATCATGACGGACGAGCATAACGCGCCGTAATTCGTATTGTATTTGTTAAAGAAGGAGACGACCGCCACCGGCAGCGTACGTAAATTATCGTTGGACAAAAACAGGTTGGCAAGCACGTATTCGTTCCAGTTCCCTAAATAATTCAGGATGAATACGGTTACAAGCGTAGGAAGCGTCAGCGGCAAAATAATTCTGCCCAGCAGCCCGTAAACGGACAGCCCCTCCATCACTCCCGCCTCTTCCAGCTCCTTTGGGACCGATTTCAGAAAAGCGGAAATGACGAATACCGTGAGCGGTATTCCGAACGTCGTGTACGGAATAATCAAGCCTAACGGCGTATTGTAGATGCCCAGCCAGTTCACCATTCGATAGAGTGGAATCAACAAAGACGGCGAAGGAATCAGTAGGGATAACAAGAGTATAGCATAGACATACTTGCTAAGAAATGGATACTTCATGCGCGTGATCGCATATGCGATACAGATGGACAGCCCCAATGTCGCGAGTGTAGATACGATACTGATAAATAAACTGTTGGAGAAGTAGATTCCGATTTTGCTATTGGATAGTGAGTAGGTGTAGTTGTTAAGCGTAAACGGCTCAGGCAGCCCCCATGGATCGCTATCGATCTGTAGATTCTTTTTGAATGAAGTGTTTAGCAGGAAAAATAGCGGATACAAAACGATAAAAACATAAGCGAACAGAAACAGATGAGGGATTCCTTTGCTCAGCTTGACGTTCATCTTATTGCTCTACCTCCTCTGTCCGTTTCGCGATCTGCTGAAAAATGAGCGTGACTAATACGGTAAATACGAAAATGATAATGGAAATGGCACTGGCGTAGCCAAATTCGTTAAACTTGTAAGCTTGTTTGTATAAATAGGTTCCCATAACCTCGGAGCTTCCGAACGGTTCCCCATACGTCATAATCAAGACGATGTCGAGCGCATTCATCGCGCCGGTAATCGAGAGCAGCAAAATGACCAGAATAACGGGCCGAATCATCGGAATGGTAATGTACCAGGACTTCTTGAAGCCGACAGCTCCGTCCATTTCGGCCGATTCGAGCAGTTCGCGCGGCACGGCGAAAATCGCAGACAGCAAAAGCACGATATAAAATCCGAACCACTGCCACGAGTTGGTGATCAAAATCGCCAGAAACGCCGTTCCTTCCTCACCAAGCCAGGCATGCGTCCAGCTTTCCAAACCGACCGCGCGGAGAAGCTGGTTGATCAATCCGACGTCCGGATGATAGATGAACTGCCATAACGTCCCGATCACGGCCGTCGAAAGAATGCTGGGCAGAAATACGGTCGTCTTGTAGAAATTCAAAAACTTCCTGACGCCGCTAATGACAATCGAGATGAAGATGATAATCGGCACCTGCACGAAGGAGGAGAACAATACAAACGTAATGTTATTCTTAAATGCGATCCAAAACCGCTCGTCCGAAAACGCCGTTCTGAAATTGTCCAAGCCGTTAAAGGTTGCTTCGTTAATGCCATTCCAGCTTGTAAAAGAGTTCCTCAAGGAACTGAACAGCGGCAAAATGTAAATGGCAATATACATAATAAGCGCGGGCAGTATGAACAGGGCATAAGCCAGCGGGTTTCTGAGTACTTTGTTCATAAAGTTTACCTCCATCTAGGTGAAAATCGGGCACCCGCGAATGCGAGGTGCCCGACCTCTTCTCCGGTCAGCTTTATTTTTCCGCGTTAGCTTCGTCCTGTACCTTTTGCATTTTCTCCGCTGCCTTCTCCGGAGTCGTTTTGCCGCCGATCAGCTCTTGCATCGTCGTTTCCAGCGTCACTTTAACTTTCGGCTGAACGATGGAATCGAATGCCGGGAATATGCCTTTCGCGTCCTTGGAGACGGATAGAACCTCGTTAATAACGCCCGTCGTGCCGCTCGTATCCGCGATTTTCATGGCTGGGAAATCGTTGGAGGTCAACAAGGCTTCTTTTTGCAACGCTTCCGTGTAAAATTGTTTGATGAACTCTTTAACTCCCTTTAACTCGTCCTCGTTCACATGACTGGAAAATCCGTAGCCGTTAGAGAATCCGCCGTTGATGTAGCCGTCGCCCGGTCCGCCCACTTGCGGGAAGTTAAAGAACCCGACATTTCCGGCAATCTTGGATTTCTCCGCATCCTCGAAAGCGTTGATGGCCCAGCTGCCGTCCATGAGCATCGCGGCTCCGCCTTGGTAAAACTTCGCTTGTCCCTCTGCGTATTTCAACGCCAATGCGCTCGAATCGAGATAGCCCTTCGTTTTCAGATCTTCAAGCTTCTTGAAGGCGTTCACGACCGCGGCGTCCGTCCATTTGTGCGAGCCTTTGACGAAGCCTTCTTGAACTTCCATGCCCGCTTCGCGCACGAACAGCGAGTTGGCGATCATGTTCACGACCCATCCGTCCGGTCCGCCCGTACCCGCCGCAACCGGCACCATACCCTTCGCTTTCAAAGCTTCGCACACCGCCATGAATTCATCCCACGTCGTCGGTGGCGTAACGCCCGCATCGGCGAACATCGTTTTGTTATAGAAAACGCCTTCGATATAGCCGGATCTTGGAAGTCCGTATACTTTTCCGTCAATCGTAAACTCGCCCAGATCAAGGAACTTATCCGACAAGCCCAATTCGGCGAGAATCGGGGTCAAATCCAGCAAGTGGCCGGCTTTGGAGTAATTTTGCGTATCGGCTCCACCGAAGAGATCGAAGATTTTCGGCGGGTTGCCGGCAGCCATCTCGGCTTTCAGCTTCGTATCGCGGTTAACCGTATCCTCTACTCCGTCCAGCTCAAACTTCAGTCCGGGAATCGCCGTTTCCGCCGCTTTGACCGCTTTGAGCAGAATATCCTGCGTAGCCTTGGACGTATCCCTTACGTTCGTATGACGGAGGGACAATTTTACATCCTTGCCTTTCGAATCGCCCGACCCTGAACCCTTGTCTGAGCCACAGCCTGCCGCAACTGCCGTCATCGCCATAATCGCAGCGAGTGATAGCGCTTTAACATTCTTCATCAGATAACCTCCCATGGAAATTTTTATCTACAAGCTCATTATACGGAGGAATGAAATTGGCTCATAGACATCCATTTCACGTATATGGGGGCTAAATTTCTCTTATTTGGGCCATCGGGGGATGATTCATCGGATCCGCTGTCTCATCGATATAACCGCCACACGTGCTTAATGGTCACTCTCTTCTCGATTTGCGCATCTTATATTCACTAACCGCTTCTATTAATAATTCCTCGGTGAAATCAGGCCATAAGGTTGCCTTGATCTTGGTTGATTTATACGGTTTTTCCTACAAACGTTCGTCGTTGGAGCTTGAACCGAGCTGCTTTGTACGATTCTTCGAACAAAAGTCCATCGTTTAAGCCTGATTCGAGCCGCGTTGTACGATTTTCCGACTAACTTCCCAGCGTAAACTCATGTGTGCAATAGATCCGCCATAAAATCTCATTATCCAATAAATAGGAACCTTTGCGGATCATGAGTAGCCATAAAACTGCCACAGCTAAAAATTGCTAAGCCTATGCTTTCCGCTTGTTCTAATAATAAGATCCGGAGCTGGTTATCCCTTAGTGTATAAATAACTCTCAAATAACTCCAAAGTAATCGTGTTCGGATCAATTCTTCTAAAATAGACATTGTTGAATTCCTTCAATGAGAATTCTACATCAATTACAAAAGAGGATTGGCCAAGTCAATTGTCATCACCGAAATCCCTTTCAAATTGATTCTCTTGATTTTGCTTATAGGCCTTTCCGTGTTTGTCAATCCATTCAACAAGCTCGGTTGCTTATCGACCTAAAACGATCGCGGCAGCAGCTCTGATACTTGAAAAAAATGGAATTTTATTCAAATTGGTAATTCCCCCTAGTAATCGAACGGAACACCCATCTCAATTAATTTGTTCCTTTGTTTCACCCAACCATCGGAGATAGAACTAGATTTTTATTTGCTACATTCGGAGCCTGCCCACCGTGTTATATTGAGCCATTTTCCTGCGTTTGACATCCTAATAAATAATAGATCCGAATATTATGCAACCCATATATACATAAAAAGGAAGTGCGACTAATGCTATTATTAAAACCAAAAATGTAAACCAAATAGAACGTATCTTTAACTTTGTTTGAACCAAAAAAGATATTTTCAAGTCTGAAAACCTGGAATATCTCACTGTTTTGATAAAAACAGATAACCAATAAATAGTAATAAAAAGATGTAGAACTCTCCATAGAAGGGGAGCATTCCATAAAGCAATAAAAGGGGAAAGGATGTAAGTCAATATAAATAGGAATGGAATTACTGCATAAATTGTTGCTTTACGATAATTCTTCAGATAAAGATGACCTAATCCAGGGTAGATGAGAGATAGACAACCTGAAATTTGGGTTACATACAATTAACTCTCCCCCTTCTCTTATTATTCTCCGAGAATCCTTTTTCTAATGATGAAAGTTCAATTGCTGTATTCATGCCCAACTCCTAGCCACTTACATTTTATAATTTCTAGCTCAACCTTACTTGTATAAGTAATATAAAGTTCCCGTTTAGGTTCTGTCTTATGAATTAATTTGTATTCATTTAAAGCGTCTTTGCTTTTATCATATTTATTAATACGCTATTCGATCAACCATTCTTCTGCCATTGTCAGAATGCGCTTCAATTGTTTCGAAAAGTACCCCTTGATCCGCAAAATGACTCCTTAAAGTTTCCCAATTCACGACTCCCCCCACCGCAAAATCCCTGATATTTCAAATAATACTTAATCCCGGCCCGATCGACATCCGAAAAATCCAACGGGTTCCTACTAAACCGTTCATTTTGTATCTACTCTCGTTTCAAGGATCAACGATTCAAAAAGCTCAATCCTTCCTCCCGGAAGTTCGAACTTAATATTCATTGCAGACGTTATCCGAATTACGATTTGTCAGGCTCTTCTAATTTGACAAATTCGATTTTGTTCGGAAGAGTGTCTATGCTCATAGAACGATAGGCATCCGCGATGTCCGGTACATTGTTTAATGTCAGTTTTATGCCTTGTTGTACCCTAGGATCTAATTCCTCAATTTCTAATATCTCGCTGGATTTCACAATATGAATTCCTGTGTTTTTCTTAAGGTCTCTATTCTTTTCAGTAAGTTTCCCTAAACGCATATTTCTGTCTTTACTAGAAGAAATGATATTAAACTCAAATTCAATATTATTGTCGTTACCATGCGGTGCAGCTGTAAGCAGTTCGCCGACAAACCATTCCTGATCTTGGGTAACGACTCTTATGTATTGTCCAATATAAGGATTAAGATTCATTATCTCTGCCTCCTGAATTCCTACTCACAGCAAACCCTTTAGGAAAGTATGGGAAAAGCGTGCAAAAAGCTCTTTCCTTTTGTTTTTATCCGCCTTAAAGGTGAATAGTATGAGGCCCGTTACTGTGGCTGCCGCAATTTGGCTCGTTGTTTCGATATCCTCAAGATTCCACTCGCCCGCTTCATTCCCGGCTTTAAATATTTCGTAATATTGGTTAATATAGCGCTGGTCCAATTCATCAATTTTCTCTTGAACGAGCTTAGACTCATGGTCTTTGGAATAAAACTCGATCATGGCCATTTGCAGCGGATAGTAGAAATCGGTTATTGCCGAAAGTTCGTTGAAACGGTGAAACTTTTCCGTGTTGTTCGAACATTTCTTTTCTTCGTCTCTCCATACTTGCAGCCATCCATCTTCTTCTCTATTAAGAATCTCCAGGAATAAGTTCTCTTTCGTCTCAAAGTGATAATATAGCGTGCCTTTACTGCTGCCCGAACGTTTAACAATGTCTGCAGTCGTCGTGGCGTTATATCCATTTTTAACAAATAGATCTCTCGCCACCTCCAGCATACGTTCTCTCACTTTTCCACCTCCTGCTCTTTCGCATTTATCGCAAGTATACTACAAGTTTATTAGGGGTTCATAGTGAGTAACAATACTGGAAATATGTAAATTCTTATGTTAGAATTCCAATAGACCGTACGGTCGGTCTATAATCCAGACAAAATGCAAGCTTCGTCTGACCATGAGCAACTTAGATAAAAAGGAGAGAAACTATGCTTAAATCATCATTCGCTATTTCGGCGGAAAACATGACGCCCAAACAACGCTGGACGGCATTAACCGTGCTATCCGTTAGTTTGCTCGTAGTTATGATGGATATGACGATTTTGATTATGGCCCTGCCCGACCTGGTGAAGGACCTAGGCACGACATCGGTTCAGCAGCTGTGGATTGTCGATATTTATTCGCTGATTTTGGCGGGCATGCTTATTCCCATGAGTGCTCTAGCCGATCGGTGGGGACGAAAAAAGGTTTTGTTAACCGGTTTTGCCCTATTCGGTCTGATTTCTATGCTGGTCACTATGGTTGATAGCTCCGAACAGGTTATCGCACTTCGCGCAGTTCTTGGAGCCGCCGGAGCCATGATCATGCCGACTACGCTTTCGATGATTCGAACCATTTTCCAGGATCCCAAAGAACGGGCAACAGCGCTTGCCGTATGGTCCGCCGTTTCGGCGGCCGGTGCGATCATCGGACCCATCGTCGGAGGCGCGCTGCTCGAATACTTTTCTTGGCAATCCACGTTTTTAATTAATGTGCCGTTTGCATTGTTAGCTGTGCTCGCCGGAGTGTTCCTACTGCCCGAAGCACGCAATGCAAATACGGCGCGCTGGGATATATTCGCTACCGGATTATCAATGGCGGGTATGGTTGCGTTGGTTTGGAGCATTAAGGAGTTGGCTAAGGAGGGATTGAATGACGTCGCTTCTTGGATGGTTTTCGCTTTCGCTATCCTCATGCTCGTAGGGTTTGTGATCCGCTGCCTCAGGAGTTCCGATCCGTTGCTTGACGTTCGGCTTTTCCAAAATAACGCGTTCACGGCAGGAACGATCGCAACGCTGATCTCCATGTTTGCTATGAATGCCCTGTTGCTATTGGTCGTTCAGTGGCTTCAGGTTGTCGAGGGACTTTCGCCGTTTAAGGCTGGCGTTTATCTGCTTCCCATGGCTCTTGGCTCGTTGTTCATTGCTCCGCTTGCTCCGATGCTAGCGGCTCGAATCGGCGCCCGAACGGTTCTTGCCGGAGGATTGGCGATTGCAGGAGTCGGATTCCTGATTATGTTTTTCTTCGGACACCCGCTCGGCTACCCGGCATTAGCAGCATCTTTGCTTTTGATCGGCGCCGGTTCGAGTTCACTAGCCATTGCTTCGGCAATTATCATGTTAAGCGCACCCCAAGAAAAATCCGGCAATGCTGCTGCCATTGAGGAATCCATGTACGATCTCGGAGGCGTATTGGGCATCGCTATTTTAGGCAGCATAGCTGCGCAGCTTTATCGTAATCACTTGAACATCGAGACATTTATTAACCAAGGCATTGCAGGACCATTGGCGGAATTGGCCAAGGAATCGGTGGTAGGCGCGCTTGAGGTTTCGGCTCAGCTTGGCGTTGCCGAGCTTGCTGCAGCAGCTGTATCCGCCTTCAATGACTCCCTGGCGATGGCCGGTTTGATCGGCGGCATCATTATGATGGCTGTAGCTGTCGTAGTGTACGTGCTAGTGCCCAGAACTCTTGATATTACAAAATCTCAGTCTCACTGAGCATTCAATGTTAATATCTTTTTGTAAATCTGCCAATCATTTATCAATAGTTTAAGAAGGAGGGAAGCGCCCTGCGGCGACTTCTCCTCCTTTTGCGATCTTCTCGAACTACCGGTCCAGTCACTTATTGGTCATATACTTGATTACCGGATGCGAGATGAGATTTCGGTCTCTGTACGTTGCTGTTATGACATCCTGATATTTGCTTAATATTCCATTCTGCAAAATCACGGTGTTGAATCCTCTTTCACGAGCTCCGTTATAGGTAAACAAGACGCAATGTTCTGCAGCGTTGCCGGCAATGATTAAAACTTCAACTCCGCGATCTCTTAAAATCTGTTCAAGCTCGGTCTTCCAAAAGGAATTTGAATACTCTTTAGTCAGAATCAAATCCGTATCCTTGATTTGAATTTCCGATATCGTATCGAATTCCCCTCTGTTCGCTTCTGTGATTCCTTCAATATCTTGTACGTGTATGACGGGATGGTCGTTAGAGCGAAGCAGATCCGCTACATAATTGATATGTTCGCATGCATTATTTATCATTTGCGCTTCTACGCCCTGCAAGTGAACAGCTTGCATATCAATCACCAGAAAACCGATTTTCATCTTAGCCGCTCCCTTAGTCATGAAGTTACTTTTTCCAGGCTAAGGTCATTGTACCATAAGAGATAATGCGCTTCCTATGCCGCTACGTGATAAGTTTAGCCGTCTATCGTAACGCAATTCATCTCCATCAGCTCTCCGACTTTGGCGAACAATGAGCCGTTATGCCCGATCGACATCGCACAATGATGTGTCGGCGCTTCCGCGAACCACTTGGCCATATAGTCGTCCGGATGCATCTTAAACTTCACCGGCGTCTGCGTGTTGCCGATGCGCATGATCGGACCGTCGGTCGATTCCGCTTCGCTGATGATCAGCTTTAGCTTCCCGTCCCCGGTCTGCGTAACGTTCAGCGTTGTAATCGGTCCCGTTTTCACCTTCGCCTCGACGGATACGCCCGTACCTTGCTTGCCGTGATAGAGCCCCATGCCCCTAAGCACCGGTTTGCCCGCAGAAATAGCAATATGGAACGGCCCGTCATGCCCCAGCAATATCGTCCCATCGACGTAATCCGTAACGACGACTTCGCAAAAGCTGCCTCCAGTACCGAGAATGTCGCATATTTTCATCGCGAGCGCCGTCTTCAGATCGCCTTCGCCCGAGCAAGGGATGCCCCGAGCCGTGAGCAAGGAATGTCCGACGATAAAGCCGCCCTGCAGCTTCTCGTATTCCCCGCCGGGCGCGCCATGGTAATAATAGCTGAGCGCGTCCAAATCGTACTCGCGAACGAGCCTTTCTTGCGCTGCGGCCACTCTGCACGACCATTCGAGCTGCTCATCGGTGGGCTTGCGCGCGATCGGGTCTGACGGGGAGTCCCCGCTAATCTGGAACATATCGCGAACCTCTTCGAGCTTCTGCTTGACCTCCTGAGGGGTCACGCCCTTCATCATCCGGTCAAGATCGCACATTTCCACAACTTCGACGTGCAGTCCGGTCTGCGCTTGAATCATCGTAAAATCGCTATACATATCCAGCATGCCGCTGTACGTGTTGCCAAGGAAACCGAATCGGCTCGTTTTTAGCGTGCGAGGTACGGAAGCGGCACGAATCCATTCTTCGATTTCCCGCCATGCCCGGATCGCTTCCGGTCTGTCGTTCGTCTTCTCGTTCGTCAAAGAAATCGCCGGGGTGTAGTCCAATCCCAGCAGGCCGTTCAAGACTCGGAACGGCATTCGGGCGCGATTGAACACGTTCGCGAATTCCGGCACCGGGCACGCGCCGCAGTGGGCAAGCCATTCTCCCGTTGTTGTCCGCTCATAATCAATCCGTTCGGTCGGCTGCAGGTTAAGAAACACAACCGGCGTTTTGCACGCCTGATGGACCGGGAGCACCGTTGAGCTCGTCGAATAAGTCGCCGCATGACAGAACACCAAGTCGACGTTGTTCGCGTTCAGCCACTCGCCCGCTTTCCGACCTTCCGCCTCCGTATCGACGAGACCGTAATTGAACACCTCCGCCCATTGCGCCATTTTTTTCTCGATAAAAACGCCGTATTCGATCAGCCGTTCTCTTAGACCCGGAAACTGCTCCCAATAGGCTTGAAGCCCAACGCTGTATAATCCGATCCTTGCTTTGCGAGCAGGCTTAATCGGGGTATGCATCGTCATTTTACCACCTCGTCGATTGTATGGATTAGGAATGCTATACTTCGATTGTAATTACTTTTCATGTCGAAGGCATCCAACAATCTTGGTAGAAAATCATAGATTCTTGCACAACGAGTAAAGAGGACTGTCCCATAAGCCAACCAAGTTGCTCTGAAAGATAATCATGCAACCCTGCTTATGAGACAGCCCCCTACTTTCGGGATTGCTGCTATTCAACATTTCTATGCAACTTAAATCCCTGCGAAATACTCCCTGACTTCCAGCCAGTTGTTCACCCGAACGAACCCGGTTTCATGCACGTTGTGCGAAGCGGTGTACAGAAGACCCTGCCCCTTGAAGCGCTTGAAGTGACGGCTGTTGTCGTCGATCAAATAATCGGCGTCGATGATGCTTTTGTCGCCGCAAAATACGAAGTTCATTTCGTTCAGGAACGGGAAATGCTCTTTGAGCCAGTTGTACTTGGCGGCGAAGGAGGCGGGAACCTCCATAGCGGCCGTTGTAATGAAGATTTCGTAACGCTCGCTCAGCTCGCGAACGACTTCCTGGCTGTTCGGCATAACGGGCAAATCCCCGAAAAACGAAGGATCGTCCAAGCACTTCCGAAGATGGCTCTCCAGTTCCGGGTTCAGCTGTCTGAGATGCATTCCATGCAGCCGTTCGTGTGTGACATTGTCGTTAAAGTCCCTATTGTAATGAAGCAGATACTTCGCGATGAAGTCCGCCATCACTTCGTCCATATCGATTGCAATTCTTTTCATTGAAAGGCCTCCGCTATATATCTGTAGGAGCGCACTCGCTTCTCAAAATCGTGAATGTGCGAGACGATCATCAATTCGTCTAGATGCAGGCGGTCCGCGTAACGCTTGAGCGCTTCTTTTACTTGTCCGGGCGTGCCGATAAAACGGCGAGTCCGCATCTGGTCGAGCATTTGCTGCTCGGCAAGCGAATAAGGGTAGTCCGAAGCCGTCTTAACGGAAGGCATGGAGCGAAGCTCCTGTCCCGCAAACAACTTAAGGAAGAACAGCTCGTTGCTCCGCGCAAGCTGCCGCGCTTCCTCTTCCGTGTCGGCGCACACCGCCATGACAGCGGCCAGCGCCTTAGGCTGAGCGCAGTAGGACGAGGGCTGAAAATACGAATTGTAGTGCTGAAGCGGCTCGTCTCCGGCAGCGCCGAAAAACTGAGCAAACGCATACGGCGTGCCGAGCTGCGCCGCGATTTTGGCGGTGCCGTCGCTGGAGCCGAGCAGCCACAGCTCGGGCATGCCCTCCGTCTCCGGGAACGCCCGCAGCCCGGAAAACCGGTGATTGGCCGGATTGTCGTCCCGCAAATAGTGGTACAGATCGACGATCTGCTGCGGATACGGGTCAACTTCGTACCTTTTGTGCTCCTGGAGCGCTCTAGTTGCGATCGGCGTTCCTCCGGGAGCGCGCCCCAAGCCCATATCGATCCGGCCCGGATACAAAGCCTCCAGCAGTCTGAAGTTCTCCGCCACCTTGTAGGCGCTGTAGTGCGGCAGCATAATGCCGCCCGAGCCAATCCGAATCGTCTTCGTATGCGATGCGATGTGCGCCATCAGAATTTCCGGGCTCGAAGAGGCCAACGCCGCGCTTCCGTGATGCTCGGACACCCAGAAGCGATAATATCCGAGCTTCTCCGTCTCCCTCGCCAGCGCTACCGTCTCGTCCAACGCATCCCTCACGGATCTGCCTTCATTCACGTGAGAATGTTCGAGTACGCTAAGTTTCATGATGTTTCGAAGCCTCCATGCTTCTATGTTGGACATCCAACCTAAGCGGCCCCGCCATCCTTGGCAGAGAACCTCTAGGCGTATTGTATACATCCCGGATGAGAAATTGTAAGCCAATCAAGTTAATTATCGAACATAATGGTTAAAGGGGGTATGTACCTCCATCCAGGAGATACATACCCCTACTATTATCGATAATCCGGATTCGCTCTGTTATGGGACAGCTCCCTTAAGCAACCGTTAGCGCTTGTTAAAAATATCGGTCAGTACGGGAACGATCTGCGATTTGCGGGAAACGACGCCCTTCAAAAATGCGCGATTGTTCTCGATCTTGACGCTATAAGCCTCTTCAACCGCGTCAGCCGCTTTGCCGAGGGCAAGGCCAACGGAATCGTTGTTCAGAATGTCGGTGACAACGAACAAGAACAGGTCGAGCCCCTTCTCGTTGATGATGCCTGTCAGCGCGTCCTCCAGCTCGGCTTGCTTGGACAGAACGTCGTTAACGTCAACCGCGTTCACTTGGGCGATTTCGACTTTTGCTTGGCCCATCTGGAATTCTTTGGCATCCAGAGAAATAAGCTGTGAGATTGTCTTGTCGCTCAGATCGGCTCCGGCTTTCAGCATATCAAGGCCGTAGCTGTCCGCGTCTACGCCGGCAATCGCGGCCAATTCCTTGGCAGCGGCAACGTCCTGCGCGGTGCAGGTCGGGGATTTGAACAACAAGGAATCGGAGATGATTGCAGACAGCATCAGGCCGGCAATGTTGGCGGGAACGGTTTTGCCGTTCTCCTTGTACAGCTTGAGCAGAATCGTCGCGGTGCAGCCTACCGGCTCTGCGCGGTAGTAAAGAGGAGCGCTCGTCTCGAAATTGGCGATCCGGTGGTGGTCGATGACCTCAAGCACCGTCACTTGATCGATGTCGGCGGCGCTTTGCTGACGTTCGTTATGGTCGACGAGAATAACGCCTTTGGCTTCGCCCGCAACCGTCTCAACAAGCCGCGGCGCTTCAAAGCCGAATTTGTCCAGCGCATACTGGGTTTCCCCGCTGACGGCGCCCAGACGAACCGCTTCGACCTCTTCGCCGAGCTGAGTTTTCAAATCCGCATAAGCAATGGCAGAACAAATCGTATCCGTATCCGGATTTTTGTGACCGAAAATCAATACTTTGCTCATTTTCTTGCTCCTCATCTATGATATTGGCGAGAAAAGTATACCGCAAAAGCAGCATCGGAATCAAGATAAACCCCGCTCTATTCCGATAGAATTACCTTTCATTGCTTTAATATAACCGCAACATATCGTAAGCCGCGGGGATCCGTTTTATGGTACAACTAAATTACTTGAATTTTTAGAGTCAGGAGAACCGCCTATGAACCAAATAAATGGCCCGATTCGCATCCCCGTTCCCGCCGAATTCGACTTTTCCGTTAATCTCGATTACTTGTCCCGCTCTCCCGACGAGAGCTTGTATCGCATCCGCGACGGCAGGCTGTACAAGGCGATTCCCGCCGGCTCTCGAGCCGTTTTCTTCGAGGTCGACGCGGAGCCCGGCTGCCTGCTTCTTCGTCCGCTGGACGAGGAGCCGTGGAACGACGAAATCGCGCAAGAGGTCGTCGCCTATACGAGAGAATGGTTTGATCTCGACAACGATCTTTCCGCTTTTTACGCGATGTCGAGCCGCGATCCGATTTTGCGCGACGTCGTCCCCAGGCTTTACGGCCTGCGCAACATGGGCATTCCCGACCTGTTCGAGGCCCTCTGCTGGGGCATTATCGGGCAGCAGATCAATTTGGCATTCGCATACACGCTCAAGCGTCGGTTCGTCGAGACATTCGGGCGGCAGGTGAGGCGCGGGGACGTCGACTGCTGGTTGTTTCCGGAGCCTCGGGATATTGCCGAACTGAACGTCAATGATATTACGGAGTTAAAAATGACAACAAAGAAAGCAGAGTATCTGATCGGCGTCGCGCGTCTCATAGCCAGCGGAGAGCTCGGCAGAGCCATACTGCTGGAAAGCGATATCCGCTCCGCGGAAAAAAGATTGGTCGCGATTCGCGGGATCGGTCCTTGGACGGCCAACTATGTGCTGATGAGATGCTTGCGCTACCCGTCCGCTTTTCCGATTGACGACGTCGGCCTGCACAATGCAATCAAATCGGTACTGCAGATGGAACAAAAGCCGACCGTCGCCCGGATTAAAGAGCTGGCGGTCGGCTGGCAGGGCTGGGAAGCCTATACGACGTTCTATTTATGGCGAGTGCTCTACTAATGCGGCACGACGTCGGCTGCCCGGCGCCGGCTTACAGCTCCGACAAGTAGCTGCCGTAGCCTTCTTCCTCCATCCGCTCCTTCGGAATAAAACGCAAGGAAGCGGAGTTGATGCAGTAGCGATGTCCGCCCGGCATCGGTCCGTCGTCGAACAGATGGCCGAGATGAGAATCGGCTTCCCGGCTGCGCACCTCGATGCGGTACATGCCGTGGGTAAAGTCCTGACGTTCCTGAATGCTGCCTCCGTGCAGCGGCCTGGAGAAGCTCGGCCAGCCGCAGCCTGCGTCAAACTGATCGCGAGAGCTAAACAGCGGCTCCCCGGACACGATGTCGACGTAAATCCCCTGCTCCGCATTGTTGTAGTACTCGTTGCGAAACGGCGGCTCGGTTGCACTGTTCTGGGTCACCTCGAACTGCATTGGCGTAAGCCGTTGACGCAATTCCTTGTGCAGCTCCTCCTTATCCTTCGCCGTATTCCAGTGCTGCTCAAGAAACGCGTCGCGGCCCGATCCGTGGCGATAGTACTTGTATCTGAGCGGATTCTTCGTATGGTAATCCTGATGGTACTCCTCCGCTGCATAGAATTCGACCGCCGGTTCGATGGAGACCGCGATCGGCTTGTCGAAGCGCCCGCTGCGCCGCAGCTCCTCTTTGGACGCTTCGGCCTCCTCCCGCTGCTGCTCGTCGTGATAGAAAATTGCCGGACGGTAGGACGAGCCCCGGTCGTGAAACTGCCCTTCCGCATCGGTCGGATCGACCGAACGCCAATAGATGTCGAGAAGTTTACGATACGGGAACAGGCCCGGGTCGAATGTAATTTGCACCGCCTCAGTATGTCCGGTCGTCTCGGAGCATACTTCTTCATAGGTGGGATTGGCGACATGCCCGCCTGTATAACCGGATACGATGCCGTGAATACCCGGCAGCTCCTCGAACGGCGTCACCATGCACCAGAAGCACCCGCCGGCGAAAGTCGCTTTATGGAGCTGCGATTGCGCGTTATTTTCCATGTTGATACTCCTCCCGTTCCTTCTGTCGCTTAGGTTCTGTCTCTATTGTAATCAATATCGATGCGCGATTCCAATCCTTCCGCCTGAGGTGTAATTCTCTCGCCGATTCGCTCGATTTCGGATATGATTAACGTATAAGAACAACCCCTAGATGGAAAAAACTTCTCTAAAGGAGGAGGCAAGGCGGATGGGCATGAACATCATGGAATGGCGGTGCAAGGATCAGACTCGTATGCACGCATACGAGTGGAGTCCGGATACTACTAACGGCAGCCCCCGGGCGGTCGTCGGTCTCGTCCACGGCATGGGCGAACATATGGGCCGCTACGCTCATCTGGCGGAAATGCTGAACGAAGAAGGCTACGCCGTGCTGGGATTCGATCAGAGAGGTCACGGGAAGACGGAGGGTAAGCGCGGCCACGCGCCGACCTACGAAGCCCTGCTGGAGGGCGTCGATCTGCTGCTGGACGAGGCGCAGCGGAAATATCCGGCATTGCCGATCTTTCTGTACGGTCACAGCATGGGCGGCAATGTCACGCTTAATTATTTGCTGCGGCGGCAGCCGGCCATTCGCGGAGCAGTCGTGACGGGACCGTGGCTGAAGCTGGCGTTTAAGCCGCCTTCGCTGCAAGCGATCGTGGGCAAAGTCGTCGAGCGGGTATATCCGTCCTACACGAATAACCGCCCGATGGTCGCGGAGCATCTGACCAGCGATCCGGCGATGATCGAACGGTACGTGAACGATCCGCTCGGACACGGGCAGATTACGGCGCGCTTCTTCTTCGGCGTGCAGAAGGCCGGACTGTGGGCGCTCAACCACGCCTACATGCTGCAGGTTCCGCTGCTGCTCATGCACGGCGGCGACGACAAGGTCACCTCGCTCCAAGCGAGCAAAGCGTTCGCAAGTCAAGCCGGCAGGAGCGTCGATTGGCGGGAATGGCCGGATTTCAAGCACGAGCTGCACAACGAGTCGCGACGCGAGGACGTGTTCACCGTCATTCGCCAATGGCTGGCTCGACAATTGGGCGGATGACACAGAAGAGGCTGCATCGGGATCTTAATCGATCTCGTGCAGCCTCTTACTTCTTACTGTTGATAATATTGTTGCAGAAGCGGAATGAGTCCAAGCGGATTTCTTCGCAAATCTTTGGCGCTGAAGAAAATGTCTCCTTGCACCTCGACGACGTTCTTATTGTAGATCAACTGGTTGATAATCTCTTGAGCGGTGCTCCAGCCGGCTTCTTTCGTACCCAACTTGTAAGGCGCGTGTCCTATCAGCAATTTGACGTTCGTCCCTCTCACTTCGTTCGCCCACCAGTTGACCAATTTGTCGTAGCGAGCAACTTCGAACGATAAGCTCCAATAGATCTGCGGAGCGACGTAATCGATCCAGCCCTGCTGAATCCACGTGCGAACGTCGGCGTACATGCTGTCGTACGTCGTAACGCCGGCTTTCGTATCCGATCCGGTCGGGTCGTCGGCAATGTTGCGCCAGACGCCGAACGGGCTGATTCCGTAGCTTAGCTGCGGCTTCACCAGATGGATCGATTCGCCCAGTTCCTTGACGAACCGGTTAATGTTATCGCGCCGCCAGTCGGCTTTGGCGCTAAGCAAGTCCGTATTGTAGGCCGCATACGTCGCATCGTCGGGGAACGAGCCGGACGGGTAGAAGTAATCGTCCAGATGAACGCCGTCGATATCGTAGCCTCGTACGACTTCCATAATCGCATCGATAATATGCTGCCTCGCCTCGGGGATGCCCGGATTGATGTAATACTTCTTATTAAATAGGACGACCCACTCGGGATGGGTTATCGCGATATGGTTCGCAGCCAATCCCTCCTTCTTCTCGTCGACCGTCGCGCGGAACGGATTGAACCACGCATGGAATTCCATGCCCCGCTTGTGCGTCTCCTCGATCATGAAGGCCAGCGGATCATAGCCAGGATCGGTTCCCTGCTTGCCCGACAAATATCGCGACCACGGAACAAGCGCGGAAGGATAGAAGCTGTCTGCAGACGGACGCACCTGCACGAATGCGGCGTTCAGCCCCATTGCCTGCAAATCGTCCAACAGCTTTATGTAATCCTGCTTCTGCTGCTCCGGTTTCCCGTAAGATTTGTCCGTTGGCCAGTCCAGATTGTACACCGTCGATACCCAGGCGCCTCTCAGAGTTTCGCTATTGCCGGAGCCGGGACCAGGACCGGGGCCGGGGCCGACCTCTCCGCCTTCCTGAGACTGGAGCAAAATCGTCCGCGTAGCCTGCTGCCAAGTTACGAGCAGTTGCAGCTGCGTGCCGACGAACCGAAGCGGCACCATAACGCGTCCGCTCACCACTTGAACGGTCGTCTCCAGGTCCGTACGTTGACCGTTAACGAGCGCGAACTTCTGGCCCATCGTCATGTCTAGGACAAGACCTTCGTGCCGAATCGTCGCCGTTTTCGTCGCTTGCGACCAACTGACGTTTGCTCCCCAGCTTTTGCTGATAACGCTCAGCGGCACCATCGTCACGTTCGTCTTCGCCGTGATGAACGGCGGAACGTCCGTCACGATCTTCTTCCCATCCAGGTAAATGCCGATCTGCGGCGGCGCTTCCGCGGAAGCAGAGTGCCCCGCGATCGGGACGAGAAGGAACAAGCACAGCAAAAACAAGGCATAGCGGCGATTACGAAAAAGCATGAATCCATCCTCCGGTAAAATTTACTCATGTCGTATAGAACATTGTATCCTATTAGACGCGTTCGAAAGGATAGAGTTGCTAGTGAAGGAAAAGAATTGGCCGCTAGAGCGGAAAACATGACAAAGAGGCCGTCACATAAGCGACTCATAAGCGACTTATGAGCACCCTTGCTTTAAGGGCAAACTCGTTACAACGAGATCTCACGATTTCCAAAGGCAAACGCCTGGCTCCTCCAGGAGATACATCCCACTGTTGCCAGGTTAGGCGAACTATGAGCGACCGCAGCCATTGGGTGAGCATTAAGGCACTTTTTTGGCCTCCGCCCCCGGGCTCGGGTCAGGTGGAGGCACTTTTTTGGCCTCCATTCTCCGGGTCGGGTCGGGTCAAGGCACTTTTTTGCACTAGTCATGCATCAAACCTAACATGAAAAAAACGATCTCCATAATTACCTGTATAAGGAATATTATGATTGTTTTCTCGTAGCCAAACGCATTAAAGCTCCTTTATTGTAGAAATGACGCGTTATCCATCATTTCTCCAAAAAAGG
>NZ_QRDZ01000020.1:62290-183915 GCF_003386235.1 Cohnella phaseoli | reverse complement strand
GAAGGAACGAAGAAGTTCAACAAACAGCTTTTTACTCGATAATAAAAAACGATACGAGGTGTCGTGTCGCTGATGCAGGCTTTCAGAATTCGAATTTGAGCCCATAGCAATAGTCCCCCGATCCTTTTTAGTAAATTATATCTATTTCTGGTTATCGAAACAATGAAAAGCGGCAAGCCCCGCTGCCAAATGGGACTTACCGCTTTTCGAGCCATATAAATGCCGCCTGATTTTGACGACTACGCATCCCCCTCACTCCGAGCTCCCAACCATCGCAACCCAGCTTCTATAATCGTGGATTGCCATTCCGGCATAACCGGCATGCTGGGATAGCTCTCGATGAGCGGTTTGCAGCTCTTGATCCATGAAATCCGGATTCTTGGAATAGAAGGACACGCGATCGCCTTCCAAGCTTCTAGCGGTTTCCACCGCAATGATCAAAGACTTGCCGAGAGCAGAGGCTTCCTTCAACATCGCTTGGGCGTTGGCGACGATCCCGTCTTTCCCCAAGGCATGATTGCGATAATCCATAATTACAAGACTGTCGAACTTCTCAAGCAGCCATGCGCTGAAGCTGTATTCGGTGTCGGGCACTTTAACGTTATGAAGCCAAAAAGGGACGTCCAACGCAATTTCTAATCCGCTGCCTTTGGCTTCCTGCTCAATGAATCTCAAATTATGTAACCAGTTTTCAAGAATCATCCGATTATTGGCATCCCATTCAGCCAACAGATAAGGTTCGATATCGAAATGCAGACCGGCAAAGCGTTCTTCCGACTCAACGGATGCGTTGTACTGCCGAACCCATGCCATAAATGCTTTTATTTGATCCTGCTTAGATTTAAGCCCCCAATCGGGACGACCGGCCAGAGCCTCTACTCTGATTTGCCGTTCGTTGGCGCTTCGAATGAAATCGGCATATACCTTAGGCGCAATATCTCTATTCATGTGAAGGTAAATGGCATTTACGTCGTGCTCGCTTGCAAAGCCGAGAATTCGATCCCGATCGTTTTCAATGATGCGGCTATCCCAAATCCACGTGCCTTTAGGAATTTTCGGCGGAGTCGTCACGACGGCCAGCCTATGCTGCGCATCCCACTCCACTTGAGCTTGAAAAAGCTCGCCGATCAGCCGCAGCGGGACCATAACGCGGTTGTTTTGGATCACCGCCGGCGTATCGAGCGTTATCGTCTCCCCATTCGCCGCTTTCGCGTTGTTTTGGCCGATCGTTACAAGGATCGTTCTATTCGGCATCGAGAAAGCGACTTGGTTGGAATCCTTGTTCCACTCCATCTTGGCGCCCAGCTTTTCCGATACGAATCTTGCCGGGACCATCGTACGGTTCGATTGGCGCTCGATATACGGGGGCGCATCCGGAAAATCTACCTTCTCGCCGTTTACGACGATTCGGATTTGGGAAGCGGCGGCAGCGACGGGTACGACAATCGATACGCATAGGACGATGACCCAAATCCAGATCAGCCATTTCTTCATCATCTACCGCTGAATGCCAATTCTTCCTTAATCGCAGCGACGATTTGCCCGACAAAGCCGGCAAGCTCTTGTTCATTCGGGCCTTCCGCCATCACTCGCACGATCGATTCCGTCCCTGAAGGGCGAACGAGCACTCTCCCGCTCCCGTCCATCCGATTCTCTACCGATCTGATGGCTCCTTCGACTTTCGGATTTCCCGCCAGCTTCGACTTGTCCTCGACTTGAACGTTGATCAGCAGCTGCGGATACTTGGTCATGCCTCGCGCAAGCTCGCTTAGAGATTCGGACTCGGATTTCAAGACGTCCATCAGTTGAATCGCGCACAGCATGCCGTCTCCGGTCGTGCCATAGTCCAGCATCACGATATGGCCCGACTGCTCCCCGCCCAGATTATAGCCGCCTTGCAGCATTTCCTCCAAAACGTAGCGGTCTCCGACTTTGGTTTGTTTGGTCGCGATCCCCTTCCGCTCCAGCGCCTTGTAGAAGCCCAGGTTGCTCATGACGGTAGACACTACCGTATCATTCTTCAAGCGTTGACGCTTCTTCATGAATTCAGCCAGAATGTAGAGGATATGGTCTCCGTCCACGATCGTCCCCTTCTCATCGACGGCAATAAGCCGATCCGCATCCCCATCGAAGGAAAGGCCGAGGTCGGCCCGATGCTCCAACACCGCCCGCTGAACCGCTTCGGGGTGCGTAGAGCCGCATCCATCGTTAATATTCAAGCCGTCCGGTTGATGGGACAACACCACCGTATCTGCTCCCAAGTCGCGGAAAAGCCGGGGCGCCAACCTCGACACCGCTCCGTTGGCGCAATCCACGACCACTTTAAGCCCTTCGAAGCGATGATTAACCGTCGCCTTTAAGTAGGAAAGATAGGCTTGTCCCCCTTCGAGGTCGTCCTGCACCGCACCGACGCCGGCGCCGATCGGACGCGGAATTCGATCCTCGTCCTCATCCGCATCCAGCAGCGCTTCGATCTCCGCTTCGATCTCGTCCGACAGCTTAAATCCGTCGCCTCCGAAAAATTTAATCCCATTATCCTCCACTGGATTATGGGATGCGGAAATCATCACCCCCGCATCCGCTCCCCTTGCTTTCGTCAAATACGCCACGCCCGGCGTAGAAATAACGCCTAATCGGAGAACGTCGGCGCCAATCGACAATAAGCCTGCGACAAGAGCCGCTTCCAGCATCTCCCCCGAAACGCGGGTATCCCGCCCGATCAATATTTTCGGACGTTTCCCCTGCTTGTTCCGAGTTAACACATATCCGCCTAGTCGTCCTAAACGAAATACTAATTCAGGACTTAACGTCCCGTTAGCTACGCCGCGTACCCCGTCGGTACCGAAATATTTTCCCATACGTATCGTCCTTCCTTTCATTCCTGCGGACCGGATTCTGCGGCTCCCTTCCAGCTCTTGTAGTCATGGATGGAGAAGCCTTCATATCCGGAATACCGACGCATAGCCTTATGGCTCAACTGTATTTGCCGCTGTAAGCTGGAGGCGTCCTGGCCGAAAAAAGTAACGTGCTCCCCTTCGTCCGAAGGAGCCGTTTCCAGACCAATGATCACGGGCTTCCCCGCTCGGGTTCCTTCCTTGATCATCGGCAAAGCATGTTCTACAATTCCGTTATCGCCGATGGCGAAATTCCGATAATTCATCAGCACAACGCGGTCGAACCGCTCCAGCATCCAAGCTCCCAAGCTCTCGCCGGATCGGGCGGGAATCTTATGAATCCAGAAAGGGAGATCGGCTGATACCCGCAAGGAGCCGACCCGCTTGGCCCTGTCAACTAAATATGCCGCGTTATCCATCCATTGGCTTACAGCATCGTCACGATCCTGTTCCCATCCCTCCAGCAGATAAGGCTCAATATCGACGTGGATGCCGTCAAATGCGGCTTGTTCGCTCACCGCGTTTCGATAGTCTTCCATCCACCCGATAAAAGAGTCGATCTCCCGTCTATAATCGGTTAATCCCCAGGTGGGGTCTCCTCCCAGCGCTTCGACCTCGATTCCCAACCCGTGCGCTTCCTCGACGAAAGTCCGGTACGGTTCAAAATCTTGGGATTCGCGATCGATGTGCAGGAAGATTACGTTCACTCCTTGATCTTCGGCAAATGCGAGTATTTCGTTTTTGTCTTCTATTAAAGCCGTTGTATCCCATACCCAAGTCGCCATAATCGACGGCTTGTCGAAGCGTTCTTTCAGCATAAGAACCGTTGCGATCGCCACGCAGATCAGCATGGCGATCAAAATCATTTTAAGAGGCGGGAGCTTGCTGGGAATGTTGGATTTAAGCGCCGACAAGAACTTTCACGTCTTGGTGTTGAATTCCGGTTCCTAGCTTATGAATGTTATCCGACTTAATGTCTGCAAAAGCATTGCGCGTATCGATAATCGGAACGCCCATTTCCGCCAGCTCATGATAGCTGAAGCTGCGATGATTGGTGATCAACACCATGCAATCGTATTGGGCAAAGGCGTCCGGATCGTATTTCACCGTATGAACGCTGCGGCCCTGTTCGTCCTGGAACGAAGTTGCGTACGGATCGTAATATTCCACCTTTGCTCCGCTTTTTTTGAACAATTCATAGATTTCCAGGCCGGGAGATTCGCGCAGATCGTCGATGTCCGGCTTGTAGGACATGCCTAGCAGCAATACTTTAGAGTTGCGGATCGATTTGGCGTATACGTTCAGCACTTGAGCCGTCTTGTTCAGAACGTATTCCGGCATATTATCGTTAATCGACTGGGCCAATTCGATAAACTTGCTGTAAAAGCGGAATTCTTTGGCTTTCCAGGATAGATACATCGGGTCCAGCGGGATGCAATGCCCGCCGATTCCCGGCCCCGGATAGAAGGCCATAAATCCGAACGGTTTCGTAGAGGCGGCCCGAATGACTTCCCATACGTCAATCGCCATTCGATCGCACATCATGGCCAATTCGTTGACGAAAGCGATGTTGATGCTGCGGAACGTATTTTCCAGCAGCTTGGACATCTCCGCGACTTTAGGCGAAGACACCGGAACGACGGTTTTGACCACGTTGTTGTACAGCGATACCCCGAGCTCTTTGCATCTCTCCGTCGTGCCGCCGATGACCTTGGGCGTATTGTACGTATTGTAGTTGGGATTGCCCGGGTCTACGCGCTCCGGGGAGAAACAGAGGAAGAAGTCCCGACCGGCCTTTAATCCCAGAGCCTCAAGCTCGTATTCGATTAACTCTTCCGTCGTTCCGGGATATGTCGTGCTTTCAAGAACGATCAACGTTCCTTTGCGGATATATTTCTTGATCTCGTTCACAACGCTCACAATAAAGGAAGTGTCCGGATCCTGGTTTTCGCTGAGGGGGGTCGGCACGCAGATGCTGATCGTATCCAACTCCCGCATCGTTTCGAAGCGGTTCGTCGGCACGAATTTCCCGCTGCTCACGGCATCGGCCACGATGGAACTCGGCACGTCTTGAATGTAGGATTCGCCGCCAAGAAGGGACTCTATTTTACGGTTATCCAAGTCAATGCCATATACGGTAAAACCGCCTTTTACCATTTCCATCGCTAGCGGCAAACCGACGTATCCCAGACCTACGACGCCGACTTTCGCCGTTTTATTTTGCAGATTTTCTTTTAAGATGTTGTATGTCATACTATCCGCTCCTCGCATTTTCAAGTTAAAGGTTTCCAGCCAGTCTCTTGATTTTCCATTCCAATTCGGAGATCGACAGCGGCTTGGTCACGTAATCGGCAGCTCCCGACTCGTAAGCGCGGCTCCTGTGGTCCGCGAGATGATTGTCCGTCAGAACGATCACCTTGCCTTCATTCGGTTCATGGCGTTGGATGCTGCGAATCAGCTGATATCCATCCAGAATCGGCATATTTAACTCGGTAATGACGAGGTCCGGCAATTCCCGGAAGAACACATCGTAAGCCTCTTGTCCGTCTTGCGCCTCATAGACGCGATACCCTTTCAGCTCCAAGCGGATCTTGATGAATTCGCGCACAAGATCGTCTGGCTCGGCAATGAGTACAGAAGTCGCGGCATCGTCCGACGTAAGAAAACGAATGTCCCCCTCGTTGCCTTTGCTCCGGATCGCCTGCTGAATGAAATCCGCGATTGCGGACTCGGTCGGCTTTCCGCTCTCCGGAAAGCTGGACACGATTAATCGTCCGTGCAGCAGACGCCGAGGTTGAAGGAAATCCTTCAATACGAGCGACGCATAATGGGTGCTGCCCAATGTACCGCCGTCCAGTACCGCGCATAAAACCTGATTCGAATCGTCATAGAATAATTGGACCGACAGAGAGATGTCGTTCTTGCTTATCACCCCTTTCGCCTGTTCGAGCGTTCTTGGACTCAAGTCCGCGCAAGGAGCCAGAATGACTCCGCACGAAGCGCTCTTTCGGGTCGCCACATGGATGAATTGTAAAAGCTGCAACGTCGTTTCCTGAATGCTGTTGCGAATGACGGCCATGATCTCCACTCCTATTTATTAAAATTGGTACGAACCATCGTTCCCCACGTATTGTTGTTGCGGAAGAAGTCGATGTGTCCCATTAATCTCCACAGCACGCCGACTTGTCGGTAACCAAAAAACATGAGAACAGAGTACAGCATCATTTTGTGGAGATCGCTCAGTTTCGGATAACGATTAAACGCTTTTTCCTCGATAAACAAAGCGCCGAGGCTCAGAATGAAACAGGAGAAAAAGTTCACCAGCATAAAGACGACGACGGTTTTCCAATCCGCCATATTCAGCAGCCAGTACCCCAGCATCGCAATCAGACCGCTTAAGCGAAAATATGGGTTCAAGGTTTCAAACAATACGTTATACGGAAGCGTTAAAAGCCCGAACACTTTGTACCGAGGGCGGAAAATCATATGGAACCCTTCTTCGACCATGTTTTTCAAGTTCCCGCGGCCCCAGCGCTTCCGTTGGCTGCTTAGTATCCGATAAGTATCCGGCGCTTGCGTCCAACATACGGCGTCCGGGCAAAAAGCGACATGGTAAGGGATTTTATTTTCCAGGCAATAACGGTGAAGCTTGATGACGATGTTCATGTCTTCCCCGGGATATCCGCCGCGATATCCGCCTACCGCGATGACCTTATCCTTCTGAAAGACGCCGAAGGCGCCGGACACGATGATCAATCCGTTAATGGCGCTCCAGCCGATCCGGCCGCCCAAGAAAGCTTTGATATACTCTACGTTCTGCAGCGCCGGCCACACTTTTTGCGGAAAACGGATTTTTTTGACGATCCCGTCTTCTACCGTACAGCTGTTCACGATTCGTACGTTTCCGCCGACCGCCACAGTCTCTTCGGGATTTTCCATATACACTCTGGCGATTCGGGTTAGCGCGTCTTTCTCCAGCAGCGAATCGGCATCGATCGTCGAAATCAGAGAATGGCGGGAAAGGTTGATTCCTGCGTTTAAGGAGTCCGCTTTGCCTCCGTTTTCTTTATCAATGAAAAACAAGTTCGGATACTCGGGATTATGATAATAGCCTCTGACCTTCTCGGTTTTAATAGGTTTGGCGACAAAAGGCTGAATCTCTTGAAGCTGGAACTCTTCGATCATAATTCGGGTCGTATCGTCATTGGAGCCGTCATTCACGACGATAACCTCGTATTCCGGATAGTTCAAAGCCAACAAGGATCTTACGTTTTCTTTGATCGTTAATTCTTCGTTAAACGCCGGGACTAACAAGGACACTGGCGGCAAGTGTTCGGAACCGGACAGCTTCTGAATGCGATTGTAGCGAATCCCTCTTTGAAGAGGCGAAGTATGGCGAATCGATAAAGCGAAAATCAGAAAATAAATGAAAGTAATCGCCAAGGCATAATACATCGCAAAGTAGCCGTAGCCCAGTAAAAAGTCGCGCAAGAAGTTTAAAAACTGCTGCAAATAATATTCGAATATTCTCATGCTTCGGTTTCCTCCTAAATCGGCTAACTACACAACGCGATAGATTCGTTTGTTTTTGCCGAACGCTTTTTCGTAATGGTAAGCCAACGAATTGTATCGCGTCAGCCGATCAAGGTCGTGGTGCCGGCTGGAAAGGGCCTCGATTTGTTCCTCGATCAGCGTTCGGAGGAATTCTCCTTGCTCCGATCCTCTTGCTTCTGCGGCGACTTCGCACAATTGGGCGGCTCCTTCTTCTCCGAGCAGCAACAGCCCGTTCGCGCTGGCGGCGGATACTCGCTTGCTTTCATCCAATAAGGCGCCTCTCATAACATCGATATATGGAACCAGCTTCAGATCCGCGATCGCTTGAGCCGCCAGAACGCGCACCTCGTCCAGCGGGTGCCGGAGCAGCTTTTGAACGACGTTTCTGGGAATAAAATGAACGGATTTCAGATAGATTTCCACGGCTTTATACTGAATGGTGCTATCCGGGGAATCGAGAAGACGATAGACAGCCGATGCCGCCGTCGGCTCGGTATACTCCTTCAATCCGCACAGACCGATTCGGATGAATTCATGGGTGTCCCGTTGCAGAAATTCCGCAAACAGCGCCCGATGATCGATGTCCGCTTCCTTAATCATGTCGACAAGCAGCTCGTAAAAGCCTTTGTTATGCTTCAGAAGAATCTGCACCATTTCTTTGACGTCCTGTTCATCGCGAGCGCATTTCGCAATCGAGCGGGCGACGACGAAGAGGGACGAATTCCGTTTATGCGTTCGGAGCAGCTTGAGCAAAGCCGGAACGGCTTCCCGAACTCTCATGCAGCCTAAGTGATACGCCGCATCGATTTTCGCGGAATAAGCGCCTTTGCTCAGACGATTAAGGTGATTTTGCGCCAGCCCCAGGCGGACGCAGAGCTCCATGCATTTCTCGCGAGGAGCTCCAGTAAAGTTCTCGATCATCTCGTTCAAGCGTTCCTGCAGCGCTTCTCGTTCCATTTTGCTTAATGCAAACGGCGGTGCGTTTAACGGTTCTGTTCCTTCGATATTCAATTGGATGTAGGTGAGATAATCTTTGATTTTGACCTCGAACCTGCGCTCCGTTCTGGCTTTGCTCACACTTTTGATTTTCAAGGCATAGACGGCCAAAGCGAATACGAGATTCAAAATAAGAAGTACGTATAGAAATTGGATCGCCACTTCGATGTTGATATACACAAATAAATCCTTCCTCTCTTCGCTTTATTCAGTTACCGGTTGATTGACTTCGCGCATCGCTTTTTGCATCGTGTAGTAGCTTTGTTTCGGGCGTTCCACATAATCGACATCGACATCCTCCCACCTGTCCCACGCGTAAAACGGAAGCTTCGATACCGGATACGGATCGCTGCCTTCGAGACCGATCACCTTTTGCGAATCTTTGCTGACGATCCAGGGAACGAGGCGAACGCCTTCGACTTTCACCGATTCGAATTCTTTCGTTCCGGTATCCGTGTAGCTAATGGCGCTGAGCGAGCTCGGATCGCTGAATCCAAGCAGCATCCACGGAATCCGAATTTCCAGCGTATTGCCTTTGACCTGCCACATCGCCTTCGAATTATAATTCGGATCCTGCGGGTTGCTCGTTCCTCTTCGCAAGTCTCCGACGTCGATATCGCCGAAGGGATGATCGAACCGGGCATCCGGATGTTCCAGCAAATAATTCACGACCAATTTCCAGGGCTTAAAAAGTCCGCTATCGTCCTGCAGCTCTTTGGGATCAAAAGCTAATATTTTCGATAGATGACCATAGTACCGGGTATGGAAATCGTAATTGGAGGCAATCATCATCCGGCCTTCGTCCTCGTCGCCGAGCTCGATTAACGTCTCCAAGCCCTCGTCCAGCGTCTTTCCTTGGAGCTGCGGAGCATGGCGATTGCCGCCTTTTAAAGTGTCAAAGCCCAGATAGATCGAATGATTAGAAAATTCTAAAGATTCGGAAAAATTAACCAAGAGGTATAGATAACCTTCGTCATGCGTGGCCCATATTTCGTTAAATCCTTCGCTCTGCAGCTCCAGCTTTGTCTTGTCTCCGTTATCCAGCTTGTCCCAGTCCGAAGCGTCCCCGTCGATGTGAATCGTATCGTCTTTGCTCGGATACATACCGAGTACGCCGAAATGGGATTCGTTCGTGAGCGTGTTATACCAGTAGGCCCGGCGATCGGGAACGTCGTAATGCATCGTGTTCCATGTTTTCTTAAACCATTCGTCCTGCCACGTAAACAGAATCGCTCCAGAGTATCCCTCCTGATGGATCTGACGGAACATATCCGCATCCATCTCCCCCTGCTCCTTATCGTCGTGACCGCCCTGATCGCGCCCCAGCATGCCGGTATGGGCAATTCCTTGCGAGGCGGGAACGCCGAATTCGGTAATCATAATCGGCATCTCGTTATGATATTCCTTCAGCTTGTGGAGATAGGTTTTGTAGCTATCCGCTTCGCCTTTGTCGTTTTTCATCGTTTGGAACGATTTGTCGAAGGTGAAGAAATCCGGATAGTAAGGGTACACGTGATAGGAGGCAAAATAACCGGCATCCCAATCGACGGCCGCGATATGCGTCGGATCGACGCTGACCATATCCTCGGCAACGAGCGGCTCGCCCGGATGCTCCAGCGGATCAGTCGTTACCCAATTCGAGAAGGCGATCGGATGCTGCCATCCGTGCTCGGCTTCCGTGGCAGCCGTGATGTCGACCATCTCGGCCAACCATTTTTCAAAGGGACTTGCTCCGGGTTGGCTTTGAAAATGCTCGCCCTTATAATCCGCAACGTCCGGATTGTTCTTATTCGTCTTGACCACCATCACAGGGTCCCATTCCGTGCCGACGATCCAGCTCATGAGATAAGGGCCGGCATTAAAGACATAGCTGCCGCTGGCTTTGCCGGAATGCTCTTCGGCTTCAAGATCGATATTTCCGTACACGGCTTCTACAGCCTCTTGAATCTCTTTTTCAAACTTCTGTTTAACCTTCGGATCAAATGCGTTCTGCCCCTCGATCAATTGCTCTTCCGGACTCCACACCCCTTGAATAAAAAAGAGCGGATTATCCCGATGCTTCGCATTATATCGGACCAGAGCCTCGTAAAACTCCGGTTTAAGTACGGTGTACACGCGAATAACGTTGGCGCCCATCTCTTGAATCATTTCAAACCATCTCATATAGTCGTCTTTTGAAATCTCGAGCTCGCCGGGGAAATGTCCCGGAACCGCAGCTCCCATATTCACCCCTTTGGCGAAATAAGGATTCCATGACTGGTTTTGAAATTGTTCGATTTGCGTTCCGTTCGTTTTGAATTTCACTTTAACGCCATTGCCGATCTCGGCGCTTTCTACCTTAGCGATTGGCGGCATCAACCAATAGGCGACCGCCCCGCCCACGACGACGACAACAAGTCCTAATCGGATAAAGCCGTTTTTGAGTAACTTTTTCATTGCCTTAATTTAGCACAGACCTATGCCTTTTCGGCATTAATTATTTTTTAGAACTTTAATAAATCTAGCCGTTCCTTCTCTCGAATTCTGTGTAAAAGAAAAAGGCTACCCCCTCGCTTATGAGCGGAGATAGCCTTTAAATAACGAATTGGACATACTATATGAAACATTAACGCATTTTTAGAAATTACTTATTCAGAATTAATACAGGGCAGCTTAATCGGACTCAAAAAGCCGTTCGCCGCGGTGCAGTCGCCAGGCGATCCGAGCCGTATGCGGCATCTCTCTTGCTGTCGGAGCATGGGCGGCAAGATAGCGGGCGCATGCGATCAGCATCGTATTCGCGGCGCGATCCGCCAACGCTTCGGTTCCGTCCATGGCGCGCCAGTGGTCATATTCGGCGATTGCGGCCTCGTACATTTGAAAAGAATGAAATTCCGCGTCTTCTCGCAGCAAGCTGTGACCGAGCGTATTGAGCAGCGGCGCATGGTCGCGGCCGGAGTCCAGGTAGGCGGCAACCCAGCCGGCCGCCTCTTCCACCTGTTGGCGTCGATCCAGCAGCGAGAGCAAGTCCTCGGTCGAGGCTTCGGCTATGCCCGCCTTGTATTCGTCCTTCTTCGGCTTTGGAGCGCGCGGAACGTTCAAGAAACGGTCATGATAAATCGCGATCGCCCCATAAAACAATGCGCGGTACAGCAGAGGCTCCTGCGAACGCAGCAGCCTTTCGTGCACGGCATGTGCGTAAGTAAATGTATGCAGCACGGCCAGCCAATCCCCGAAGTCGTTCTGGGTATGGAAGCGTGCGATGCGTTCCGCGGCCGCCAGAGTAATGAGTCGGGCTAACCTAGCAGGAGCAATGCCCCCCATCAGCGCATCGGATATTTGTTGAATCGTTGCAAGGGGTTGGTCCCCGAGCAGCTGATCTACGAAAGCGTCTTCATTAAAGGCGGAGGTGGCGGACTTTCCGGACAAATCATCGCTCCGTAATTGTTCAAAGGCTTGCTTCAAGGGCGTAACCAGATCGATCGGCGATTGCCAATGATGCTGCTCTTCGCTGCGCGACGGATTTCTCATCAGAGGCATGAGCGAGGCAAGTATGATTTCGGCAGCGTCCGGCCCAAGCGCATCAAGCGCTTCGAACGCTTTATTATGAAAGTCGAACGTATGCCCTCCGTCCAAATAGAAATGGTCCGTGACCGCAGTAAGCAGCATATCTGCAAGTTCATCCGACGACATGCCGGCGGTAACCGCGGTCAGCAGCACTTTCTCCGCGCCTTGCGAATCGCGGACTTCGACACAGTTGCGGTACCAGTCGGCGAGTCGCTTCGGTGAAGTGTCCGCAGACGGCAGCGGACCAAGCAAGTGGCGAGGTGCGCGGCCAGCCCCGGCGCGGGCAACGTGTACAAGTCCGTGATAGAGCGCCAGGATGCGACCTTGCTTATCGAGCTTCGGAAGAACGTTGCGCATAGCGGTCAGAATCGTCAAGCCGCTGCCCCAACCGCTGCTTAGCGATGTCCCGTACAAAATGCCGATTCGCACGATTTCATCCTCGGACACGCCTGCTTCGATCAGACCGACAACCGCTTTGGCAATGACGATGCCGATGTTCTGCTCCAAGCCTTCCCGCAGCCGCTGATTCAACTTTTCAATACTCATCGTTTGCCGCGGCGCCGGGTTAACCCATACTTCCCCATTCTCTATCTTCACGTCGTGAGCCAGCGCATCGTCCGCCCAAGGATCAAGCGTGCCGCCGCTGCAGATGTCGAAGCGCGCATGATGCCAATGACAGGTCAATATTCCGTCGCACAGACTGCCTAGGTGAAGCGGAAAACCGAGATGCGGACAGCGATTGTCCACTGCCGCCGCTCCGTCCTCATGGGCAAATACGGCGATTCCCCCTTTGATGACCTTGGCGCCCTCAGACTTCAGTTGGTCCAGCGTTCCGGCAGAAATCCATTCCTCTGTTCGCATTGCTTTTCCTCCTATTTTATAAATTCTCGGACAAATCTAGGTTGAACCCCTGAAGTGGGAACCCCTTGCATTCCCTTTCTCCATTCCATTGGACCATCTCTTGATGTCTTTGGTTCAACTCACCGCCCTTATTTATACTAATTCTAATCTAATAACAATTACGAAACAATGCCAATTAATTTCGTGTACCTTTCGAATCCGCTGCCCATTCCGCTTCATGATCCAAATCGGGCATTTTTGCTGCCTTTAGACAATTCGACGAGTCCGCATCCAGAAGAGCACAGCCGCGGCGCTTACCAAGGCCCCAAGCCAGCATACGCCTATCCAGCCTGCGCGAGAATAAGTCAGAGTGGCGGCAATCGCACCGGCGGCGCTGCCGAAGGAATAAAACATCATATAGGCGGCGGTAAGACGGCTGCGCGCTTCAGGGCGCACGCTCAAAATCAGGCTTTGGTTCGTCACATGTACGGCTTGCACAGCAAAATCGAGAAGAATGACCCCGACAATCAATCCCCACAGCGTTTGCGACATAAGACTCATCGGCAGCCATGACGCAAGCAGCAGGAAAAGCGCCCAGCCCGTCGTCCGTTGGCCCAAGCCGCGATCGGCCAGTCGACCGGCCCCCGCTGCGGCCAACGCACCGGCCGCTCCGGCAAGACCGAAAGCTCCAATCGCACTGTGCGAAAGCGAGAACGGCGGGGAGCTAAGGGGCAGTACAAGCGAAGTCCACAAAATGCTGAACGCCGCAAATATCAACAGCCCCAGCACACCCCGAACGCGCAATACCTTTTCTTGAGCGAATAGCAATATAACCGAACGAATCAAATGCAAATAAGTCAAATCGGTTATGACGCGCGAACGGTTCGGCAATGCCCGCAGCAGAATGCTGGCCATTAGCAGCGTCATAGCGGCGGAGGCGAGGTAAACCGAGCGCCAGCCGGCCAAATCCGTCAATATGCCCGCAACGGTTCTTGCCAGCAAAATTCCGATCACAACGCCGCTTGTTACCAGGCCGATGACTCGCCCCCGTTCGGACGGTGCTGCCAATGTTGCGGCGAAGGCGACGATGGTCTGCACGATTACGGCGAGCAATCCGACTGCGGCGATCCCGGCAATCAGCACCGCTGCCGAGGAAGCCGTGCCGACGACGACTAATGCGGCCACAGACAGCAGCATCTGACCCACGATCAAGCGGCGCTGATTCAACAAATCTCCGAGCGGCACTAGCAGCAACAAACCCAATGCATAGCATATTTGAGTCGCCGTCGTAATGATGCCGATCGTGGAATTCGCCATAGCGAACTCTTTCGACAACACGTCAAGCAGCGGCTGAGCATAATAAATGTTGGCAACCGCCAAACCGCATGTCGCCGCAAACAGCAGCGCCAGCTTGCGAGATACGGATGAGCCTGAAGCGATCCCATCGTCTTCCGCTGCAGCAGCCTTCGATAAATTCGTCATTTTCATTTTAGTTGTACATCCCCTTATTCCGCAGTATATTTTGTACCGATTGGTACATAATTAATATCAAAAATCATAGTTGATGGTAGGGACTCCTGTCAACACTGCGCTTTTTTTTGACAGTTGAAGTTTATAAGGGTAAAATATTTTATACTAAACGGTATGAAAAGAGGCGCTATGATGGTACGACCGCGCGAATTCGATGAGGAGCAGGTTTTAGAGGCGGCTATGCGGCTGTTTTGGGAGAAGGGGTACGAGGCGACATCGCTAAGCGACTTGACGTCTGGCATGGGCATTCAAAAGCCCAGTATCTATTCCGCTTTCGGCGACAAAAAAGCGTTGTTCGAAGCAGCGCTGCGCAAATACACGCAGTCACACGCCGCTTCCGTCCGCTCCAAGCTCCATAACAACCGATCGGCCAAAGAAGCGATTCGGATATTTTTCGAGGATTTGATCGAGGAGGCGTACGGCGAGCAGCCTAACCGCGGATGCTTCTGTATCAATACGATGGTGGAGCTTGCCCCCCATGACGAAAAATTCGAGGTGCTGACGAGGGAGCATCAGATGTATCTTGCGGTTATTTTTCAGGAGACGATCGAACGAGGTGTACAATCCGGAGAGCTTGCGGCCCATTTGAACTCCAAGGCATTGGCTCAGACCTTTGTCGTTTCCTTGATCGGGCTTACCGTAATGTTGAAATCGCGTCCCGACCGGCTCGTAGCCCGCAATTGCTTAGAATCGATGCTGACGTTGCTTTAACCATAGGAAGAATAAACGGGCAACCCGCCCCGTTGTGGATATTAAGCGGAAACTCCGCCTTAAATTCGCCGCCACACCGTTTTTGGGGTATTTAAAGCGGAAACATCGCTTTAAATCTACAATTATGCTCATTTGGAAAATTTAAGATGGATTTCCCACTCTAAATCTGCGTATTTTCCCTATTCGACAAAATTAGCGCGGACTTTCCGCCTAAATTTTTCTGCCTGTTTGCCCCTTCGGTAGCTGTGGCGCTGGCGCTGACAAATGAGAAGGGACAAAATAGATAAGCAGACAACGGAAGTAGTCGACGTTGCGGTCAACTGCTTCCGTTATTCAAGCGGTCAGCCTCGGGACAACTGTTCGCGAACATTCAAGAATGTCTGATAGCTGCGTTCCGCGCATGAGGAAATCGAGACCGGATCAAAGCCGGTCATATCGGCGTAAAACGTATCGTTAAGCGGCTCGATCCATGAGGCCGGCAGCGCGGAGGCTCCTATGGAAGCGCCGAGAATCGAGCCGACGGTCGCGCCGTTGCAGTCCGTATCCCAGCCGCCGAGCACAGCGGTCGTAATGCCTCTCTCGAAATCGCCCTTCGAGTGAATGAGCGCGGCAGCGACAAGCGCCGCATTATTGTTCGTATGCACCTGGTGGTAGTGCTTAAACGCCTCCCAAATACGGTCGACAAGCTCAAGCTGGGTGCGGGACGAATCCGCGATGTCGACGGCTCGGGCAATATCGCTCGCCAGACGGGACGTGGACGGGATTTCCCGCAGCCCGGCGGCGACAATGCGATGGGGATCGGACTCGACGAATGCGGCTGCAATCATGGCGGCCACGAACATTTCGCCGTATATGCCGTTCTTCGTATGCGAGAACGAGGCGTCACGCCAGGCTAATTCCGCCGCCTGCTCCGGATTGCCCGCGGCGGTATAGGCGAAGCCGTCCGCGCGAATCTGCGCCCCGATCCATTCGCGGAAAGGATTCAAATACGTCCGCACCCACTCCTGTTTCTCGAGCCAGTCGGCCGGCTTCTCCGGCGGCATGTGCGAGACGACCTTAGCAAAGTTATAGTAGGCCTGCTGTTCCGCAGTGAACACTTGGCCATAGGTCAGGCGGCTGTGCCACAGCTTGCCGATGTCCCAAGAATCCCAATCCAGCCCCTTCTGCTCCATCATCAGCATGCCAAGCGCCGTATAGCGCACATCGTCGTCGCTTTCCATAAACCTGATCCGTTCGCGGGTGCTTTGCAGACACGATAGACGAAGACCCTGCGATTCGGCTCGCGAACGCTCCGGCGTATATCCGCGAATCGGCCAGGCGTCCGCTCCCTCAAACCACAGCTGAACGTTGCGCCAGCCCGGATTGCCGTTCGCGCCGGCCATCATCGGCTCGGACTCCAACGGTTTGCCGAGCGCGCAGCCGCTCAGTCTTCCCAACCATGCGCCGCGAAATCTGTCGCGCCACTGTTCCTCGCTGTAGCTAGCCTCCAGCCGTCTCAGCCCATCCGGCCGCAAGCGGCGAATCGCCTCCAGCTCCGACGGCTCATCGTAAGGAAAATCCGGCGACGGCGCAAGCCGGCTCAGCTCTTCATACAGCTTCATTAGCTTGCCTTCTTCCTCGCCGCATGCCACGCGAAGCTCCTCGAAGCCGTCAACGTTACAGCCTTCCTCGCGTCTTTGTATAATTTCCATGCGGACCAGTCCGCTTAACCCCGTCCATACCGCCATGCTACGCACCCTTTCGATTAGGTTATCTCTTCTTCTCCAAGATACCCCGAACGGACGCCTCATTCATCTCGTTTCCACATGGCGCTCTTCTCAAAAACGGCTATCTTTCTCCTCCTGCTGCCGCATACGGTACTGCTGCGGATTCACGCCCACGAGCTGTTGAAACGAACGATAAAACGGCGCAGAGCTCTGGAAGCCGCAAGACAAAATGACGTCCGTTACCGAGAGCTTGCTCGTCGCCAGCAGACGCTTCGCTTCCTGAATACGGACTAGCGTCAAATATTCCTTAAATCGTCTGCCGACGCCTTCCTTGAACAGATGCCGCGCTCGCGATTCGCTTAAATTCAACAGCTCCGCGATATCCTTCAACTCGAGAGGCTCATGATACCGATCAGCCATGTAATCGAGCGCCGGCTTAAGCCGCTCCAACGCGTCGCGTCTCTCCCTACTGGCCTCATGCGAGTATAGGGCTTCCGCTGCCCGATACAGCCAAGCGCTTAGCTCCAACATTCGGGCGCGAAGCACTGCGCCGTACTCCGACCGCCGCGATTCGTATTCCGTGATCAGGAAACGGAAAAAATCGGTCAACGACGACAGCCCGCGCAGCATCGGCCGCAGATCGGCCTCCGTCCAGACGCAGGTGCGCACGAACGCATGCAGAAGGCTGCGATGCTCGGCGGGGAGCAATTCGTCGCCGAAGTATACGAAGGCGCACCGGCAGCCCGTCCTCGCATCGGCTACGGCGATATGCGGCTCATAAGGCGGAAAAAGCAGCAGCGTCCCGGCTTCGATCGGCACGGCCTCATCGCCTATGTAGAACGTGCCGCGCCCTTCGAGGCAGAAGCCGATTTCGTAAAAGGAGTGCCAATGCTGCTCGGTGGGCTCCGGCTTCAGCCGATATTCGAACGTATGCATGGGCACGGAAGCTTCAAAGCCGAACATCTCTAGCATATTTTCTCCTCCTCCACATTGCCTGTTCCATTCCCCTCAAGTATACCGTACGAAATCGGGTTTGTACGTTTGCAACTGCCTTCTTGCATCTTGAATCGTTATATCGTAATATTACGATATAACGATTAGCGGAAAGGGGATTAACAACTTCAGTGGAAAACAATTTTAAGCATTACGAAGAGACGGCGGAAATTTTGAAGGCGCTCGCCCATCCGGTGCGGCTGTGCATCGTCAGAGGGCTGCTGACCAAGGAAAGCTGCAACGTGTCCTATATGCAGGAATGTCTGGGACTGCCGCAATCGACTGTATCCCAGCATTTGCAGAAGCTTCGATCGCTCGGCATCGTGGAGACGGAGCGCAACGGACTTGAAATCAACTACTCAGTCAAGGACGAACGCATCAAACAATTGATTCACATCTTCTTAGGGGAGGCAAAATGAGATGACAGGCAAAAAGGTGTTAATTGTCGGCGGGGTAGCAGGGGGAGCATCCGCAGCGGCGAGACTGCGGCGGCTGGACGAGGACGCCCATATCGTACTGTTCGAACGCGATCCCTATATTTCATTCGCCAATTGCGGCTTGCCCTACTATATCGGCGGATCGATTGCCGACCGTTCCAAGCTGCTCGTTCAGACTCCGGAGGGCATGAGAAGCCGCTTCAATATCGATGTGCGCACAGGCAGCGAGGTCGTTGCGCTCGATCCCGCCAGCCGCACCGTGCGCGTGCGCAGCGTTGAGCGCGGCGAATATACGGAAAGCTACGATGCTGTGATTTTGTCGCCTGGCGCCAAGCCGATCCGGCCTAACCTGCCCGGCATCGACAGCAGCCGCATCTACACGCTGCGCAACATTCCGGACACCGACCGAATTAAAACGAAGGTGACCGCCGAAGGCACGCGCTCGGCCATCGTGATTGGCGGCGGCTTCATCGGAGTGGAGATGGCGGAAAACCTGCGCGAGGCCGGACTATCGGTCAGTCTGGTCGAAGCCGCGCCGCAAATTCTGGCTCCGTTCGATGCGGAGATGACCGCCCCGCTCGCTCAGGAACTGGAAGCGCATGGCATCGACTTGCACCTATCCGAGATGGTAGCAAGCTTCGCCGATACGGAGAACGGCATCACGGTAAGACTGGCAAGCGGCCAAGAACTGCATGCGGAGATGGCGCTGCTGGCGATCGGCGTTACGCCGGATACGGCTTTTCTGAAGGAGAGCGGCCTTGCCTTCGGACCAAGAGGACATATTCTCGTCAATGAGCGCATGGAAACGAATCTGGAGAGCGTATTCGCAGTAGGCGACGCTATTGAGGTAAAGGACTTCGTCAACGGCAGCCAAACCGCCGTCCCGCTCGCCGGCCCGGCCAACAAGCAAGGGCGGATCGCGGCGGACAATGTGTGCGGACTCGACACGACCTACAAAGGCTCGCAGGGTACGGCCGTCATTAAAGTGTTCGGAATGACCGGCGCGGCCACAGGAAATAATGAAAAAACGCTGCAGCGGCTCGGCATTCCGTATCATGTCGTCCATGTGCATCCCGGCTCTCATGCCGGCTATTATCCCGGCGCTACCCCCATCTCGCTCAAGCTGCTGTTCAACGCAGAAGGAAAAGTGCTGGGCTCACAAGCGACGGGCTATAACGGAGTAGAAAAAAGAATCGACGACATGGCTACCGTTATCCGTCTGCGCGGTACGGTTGCCGACTTGACGGAGCTGGAGCTGTCCTACGCTCCGCCTTACTCCTCGGCTAAGGACCCTGTTAACATGGCTGCTTATGCTGCGGAAAATGTGCTGGCGGGATTAACGGACGTGTTCACGACGGCGGAGCTGGAGCGGCGAGATGCTGCGACGACTTTACTGATCGACGTCCGCACGGCGATGGAGCACGCCAATGGCCATATACCGGATTCCGTCAACATTCCTGTCGACGAGCTGCGAGGACGGCTGCAGGAGCTGGATCCTTCGAAGGAAATCTGGGTCTACTGCCAGGTCGGACTGCGCGGCTATACCGCCTCGCGCATCTTAGCGCAGAAGGGCTTCCGCGTGCGCAACCTGACCGGAGGCTATAAAACCTGGCAGTTGAGCCGGTATACGCCCGGGAAGCATACCGCAGCACCGGCGGCTCCAATAACGACGGCTACGATGACAGCCGTCCCGGAAACCGCCGCCGCATCCGCGCCTCCCGCGCCCGTCTCCGTCTCGGTCTCCGACGAGCCCGACGCCGTGCTGGACGCCTGTGGACTCTGCTGCCCCGGTCCGCTGCTTCAGGTGAAGAAACAAATAGACGGCATGGAGCAAGGGCAGATCTTGAAAGTAACTGCATCCGATCCCGGCTTTTACGAGGACATCCAGGCATGGGCGCGCATGACCCGCAATTCGCTGCTGAGCGCGGCCAGACTGTCCGGCGGACTTATTGAAGCGGTGCTGCGTAAAGGAGAAGCCGATACGGGCGCGCCCGCCGTCGCCGGAAGCGGCACGCCGCTCGAAAGCCAGCAACCGGCCGGAAGCCGTGCCAGCACCATGGTCGTATTCAGCGGCGACCTGGACAAAGCGATCGCTTCGTTCATTATCGCCAACGGAGCGGCGGCCAGCGGCAAAAAAGTTACGATGTTCTTTACCTTCTGGGGATTGAATATCATCAGGCGGCCCGACAGAATCAAGGTTAAGAAGGATCTGTTCGGAACGATGTTCGGAGCGATGCTGCCCCGCGGCAGCGGCAAGCTGGGCATGTCCCGCATGAATATGCTCGGCGCCGGTCCGAAGATGATCCGCCAGCTAATGCGAAGCAAAAATGTTTCCTCATTAGAGGAACTCATTCAAAGCGCCCTTGAGCAGGGAGTCGAGATTGTCGCTTGCCAAATGTCCATGGACTTGATGGGCATCACGCGCGAAGAGCTGATCGAAGGCGTTCAATTTGGCGGCGTCGGCCATTATCTCGGCAGAGCCGAGATGGCCGGGCATAATCTCTTTATTTAATATCGGCTCTATATATAAAGCGCAAGCCTGAGAGTTAACTCCTCTCTCAGACCTTGCGCTTTTTACATCGCCAACCTGCGGCGACAGGCGACTCGTTTAAATATTCTACATCATGTTTCTACTATTCTACGATATCGCCAGATCCCTGGTCGTAAGCGGGAAAACACCATTTATAATAGTCTTGTCAGCCTTTATGATGAAGATATAAAGCACATCTGGAACAGACAGGGGGAAGCAGCAATGCTTAAAGTCGTAATCGCGGATGATGAACGAATCCAAAGAGAAGGCATTGCCAAGCATGTCGATTGGCCTGCTTATCAAATGCAGGTAGTCGGACTGGCCGAGGACGGTTTGCAAGCCTTGGAATTAATCGAAAAAAACGGAGTCGATCTGCTCATCACCGATATCAAGATGCCCAGAATGCACGGTCTGGAGCTTGCCGAGCGGGCCAAGGAATTTAATCCTCAGCTTAAAATCCTGATCATTAGCGGATACGACGACTTTGAATACGCCAGAACCGCCATCGAGTTGAAAGCGTATGCCTATTTGTTGAAGCCGATTCCCTTTAACAAACTTAATCAGGAATTGGGTCACATAAGTGTCCAGATTCAACAGGAGCGCCTCAAACAGCAAGCACTCTCCACCCTGCAAGACCAGGTCGAGGAAAGCAAACCCGTGCTAGCGGAGAAGTTATTTAAGAATATGTTGGACGGTTTTCTGACAGATGAAGAAATGATTCGCCATAAAATGAAAACGCTATCTATCCCGATCCCCGATTACGGCTTCGATATATTGCTGCTGCAAATGGATAAACCTTCGGATCGCCCGGGTATGGAGAACCCGCTAGATGATCGACAATTCCTCAGTCAACTTACCCAAACAGGAATAGCGGAGAAACACGGACAAATCCTGCAGACGAAGGAGAATGAATTTGTCATCGTGCTGTATGCGCGCGGACCGGACGAACGTTCCTCCCTGCTTAGTACGATTCGTCGGATCAGAGACCCCTTGCCACCTGCCGACAGCCATGCTCTGACGATCTCAGTCAGCGGCCGGAAAGCAAGGTTAAGCCAGCTAAACGAGGCCTATAGAGAGTGCGCAATTGCGGCCGAACAGAAATTTCACCTCGGCAAAGGCCAGGACATCTTCTATCAAGACAGCATGCCCGATCAGCCGTTGTCCCCTCAATACGAAGTTCCCTATGAAGGCTTGATTCAAGCCATGGAGATCGGCAATATTCAACAAGCGGAGCAGTCGCTTGAGGAAATTTTCAACGAATTCGCCAATTCGTCCGTAACCCAAAAACCGGTCGTTAAAGCCTTTTGCTTCAAAATCATAAGCGACATCTTTCGCCTGCTTCACGAGGCCAACGAGAAGGTCGAAGCCGTATTCGGAGAGGAGCATGCATTTTGGAGTCAGTTTCACGATCTGGATACGTTGCCGGAAATGCGCGAGTGGCTGCTGGAAACGGTCGTGTCGGCCTGCCGCCATCTGCATTCCAAACGAATTCGAAAAAATACGAATACGATCGGAAACATCATTCATATTCTTGAAACCCGTTATGCGGAGCCCCTATCTATCGACGAGCTGGCCAAGCATGTCCATCTTACCCCCAATTACATCTCCAACATGTTCAGGGAAACGATTGGAGAGAGCATCATCGACTATTTGACGAAAATAAGAATGAAACACGCCGTTCGCCTGCTTGCCGACGAGTCCGTTCGAATCTATGAAGTCGCCGAGCAAACGGGATATAACAGCACCTCCTATTTTAGCGTCGTATTTAAAAATAGTTTTGGAATCAGTCCGAAGGAATATCGCGATAACGCATCAAAACGGTAACAAGGAGGCTCCCGGACACTGATGAAAACGCTCAACAATATCAAGCTTCGCAATAAACTGCTCATCTGTTACGGCAGTCTGATGATCTTTGCCGTCAGTTTGGTCGGTTTTCTAACCTATCATAAAATCCAATCCTACATTTACGATCAATCGAGCAAATCGTACAGCCAAACGCTTGACCAGATCGTGATGAATATCGAATATAAAATGAATACGCATCAGGAGCTTATGCGTCCTTACATTAACAATAGTAAATTTGTTTCCGCCTTAGTCACCTCCTATCAATCTCCGGCGGATTATTCGTACCAGTACTTGGATACGCTGCGTTCCATTTTTGAGTTGGAGACTCGTTACCCCGCCATTAAAAATATCATTATTTATAAAGACAACGATACTTTGCCGGACATTGGCACTTATCCCGACAATCCCGGCGTATCCGACGCCGGCCATACCGTTATTGATATCGACTTTGCCAAGCAAACGGCTTGGTACAAGCGATACTTCGCCAATCTGGAGGAGGGCGATCTGGTCGGCTTAATCTCACTTTCGAATACGACGATCTGGACGATGAATGAAAACCGGACCTTGATCTCCATCATTAAACCGATGATCTACAATCATGACAAGCTTGCCGGCATTGCCGAGATGCAGCTGAAAGTCGACTCTATTTTGCGCGGCCATATGTTCGGCGAGGAATCGCCGAAGGAGCTTTTCTATATTTTGGATGACGAAGGAAAAGTACAATTCGTGAGCAATCCCGAAATGGCGCCAATCGCCGCCGAGGACGATCTTGCAGGCAGTCTTGTTATGAGAAGCAGCCAGCCTGCAACGCTCGCCTTGGACCGGACCGACGCCTTGTCCGGCTGGAAGTATGTGCTGGAGGTTCCTCTGGATAGCTTAATGCTGAGCGCGCAATCGATCAGAAGCTTTACAATAGCCATTCTTGTTGGCAGCATCGTCATTAGCATCCTGCTTGCGTTGGCCATTGCCCGTGTGCTGACCCGAAGAATTTCACTGCTTGCGCGGCATATGGAAAGACAGGAGGATTTGACGCTCGAAATCGGTCCATCTGTAGACGGGCGGGATGAGATCGGCATGCTGACGCGAAGCTATAACCGGATGATCAAGAGAATTCTGGAATTGATCGACCAGCTCAGAACAAGCCAACAGCTGCAGAAGGAATCCGAAATCAAGTCGCTGCAAGCTCAGATTAATCCGCATTTTCTGTACAACACCTTAGCGACGATTAATTGGATGGCCGCGGACAACGAGTGTCAGAAAATCAGCGTAATGGTCGACAATCTCGCCACCTTTTACAGACTTTCTCTCAATATGGGCAAGCCGTTCTTGCGAATTAGCGAAGAGGTTAAACATATCCAAGCTTATCTGGAAATTCAGAAGGTCAGAATGGAAGACAAAATCAATATTTCCTACGAGATCGCGGACAATATTATGCACTTCTCCACGCTTAAGCTGATTTTGCAGCCTTTCGTCGAGAACGCCATCCTGCACGGCGCCGAGCATAACGTAGGCACAACCCATATTATTATCAAAGGCGGTTTGTCCTCGGACGAGAGCAGCGTTGTATTCGAAATCATAGACGACGGCGTAGGAATGAAAGCTCCCGTTCACAATCAGTATGTGAATCATGGCGGCTACGGGATTCATAATGTTCATGAGAAAATTCAACTGCAATACGGTCATCGTTACGGCGTCAGATTGTTCAGCGAGCCTGGCGAAGGAACCCGGGTTGTCATTCAAATTCCCGCTATCGCACAATAATTGCCCACAAGCAAAAACGCCTTTGGCATCCTTCGGACGATGAAGGCGTTTTGTCGGAGACGATTCAGATATGGAAAGGCGGCGAAGCAGCGCAACGTCTGCATTCACCGCCTGACTCCAGGACGTTATTTCTTCAAGTATTCATCGATCAGCCGCAGCTTCTCCTCTGTCACTTCCGGGGCGCCGATTTTCTTGAAATGCTCAAGCATTTCCTTCGTAATCTTGCGCGCCTCGTCTTCCGTCTTGGCGAATACCGCTTTGGCTTGCCACTTGTCTATTTCCGGCCACAGGTTCCCCCAGTGTTTGTCCCACTCGGGTCCGGTTCCCGCAGGGTTGAAGAGATTGTCGTCGATGGCAAGCCCCTCGGTCCAAGCAGTCTGCGCCAGCTTAAATTCTTCCGTTCCCGGCTCCACCGTAACGGCCGGAACCACGTTAAATTTCAACAAGTTATAGGCTTTAAGGCCAGTGCTCATTTCGAAAGAAGCATCTCCCTTGTCAAGCTCGGCTTTAACCTCGGGCTTAGGCTCGAACAAACCCTCTGCGTTCTTGACATAGTACTCGCCCTCTACGCCGTTCTGCAAGAGGAAGGCGCCTTCATCCGTAGCATTCCAGTTCAGGAATTCCATGAAGCGTTCCAGATTGCGGCCGTTTTCCGCGAACTTCTTGGAAATGGCGATTCCTTCAAACCCGTTGTAGTTCGCCGCTCCGTGGATCGGCATCGGAAGCCCTTCTATGCGAATTGGCGCTGACGGCACATAACGATTGTTGGCGTCGCCGGTCTTCAACACGCCGTTGGCAATATCCATCGGGCCATGCGTGTTAAAAGTAAATCCGACACGTCCGGAGCTTAGCTTGGCTTGATACTGATCGGGCTGCTGCGTCAGAAATTCCCGATCGAGCAAGCCGTTATTGTACAGCTTGTTCATGAATACCATGTACTCTTCAATCTGCGGGTGGTTGAACCACCAATAAAGCTCTTTATGATCCTCAGACAGGTTATACCAGTTTTGAGTCCAGGTATACATAAAGCTCTGTCTTCCCAGATGATCGAACGTAGCCGGAATAATCGGTTTGCCGTCCACATCCGCGATTTTCTCCTTAAAGGCCATGAGTACATTAAACAGTTCATCCGGCGTCTTTGGCACCTCCATCCCTACCTGCTTTAGCCAGTCCTCTTTGATGAAAAATCCGACGACCTTCTTGATCACGTCAGGATGATTGGCAAAGTTGACCGGAAGCACATACATTTTTCCGTCTTTTTTATTGGCGTACACCGACTCGTTATAGCTCTTGTCGCTGAATTTCAGCAGGTTTGGATACTTCTCGAGCCATTCGTCGAGCGGAACAATAAGTCCGGCGTCACCCCACTTGTTCAGAATGGAGTTGCTGACCTCGTTCGTGACATAGCGAACGACATCCGGAACATCTCCGCCGGCCAGCATCATATTCATCTGATCCGCCACTTCGCCGTTGGACATCGTTAAGCGGAGGTCAATGTTCTTGTTCTCCAGCAGCCACTGGCGCATCGGATTGTTCTCTTGCGGAATTTCCGTCGCTCCGATCAACAGCATGTTCACGACAAGCGGATCTTCCTTCGCTGGCGCGCTGGACTCCGGCGCAGAAGATGAGGATGAAGATGAAGACGAGGACGGCGATGCCGTCTTATCCTTGTTGTTGCCGCTGCAAGCCATAAGCGCGGCCGACATCAAGCTGATGACCAGAACAAGCGAGATTGCTTTCCATCTCTTTCTCACCGTAAAACCACCTTTTTTGTATTTTTGTATATTATCACGGTTCCCTAGGGCGTGTATGTAACCTCCGAGGATCGCAGATATTGCCGAATTTTCGTTCCATGCAAGGAACTTTTGTGAAGGCGTACCGGGGGTACGTCAAGCAAAAGTGACGAAGCAGGGGGCGAAAAGGCGGTGATAGATGCCTCCGAGCGGGTTTGCATACACGCCCTAGCCTTTCAAAGAACCGATAATAACGCCTTTGACGAAATACTTTTGCAGAAACGGATAGACGCACATAATAGGCATTACGACGACGACCAATGTCGCCATTTTAATAGATTGGGGCGTAACCGTTTTTCTCGTCTCGCTTACGAGATCGACCATCCCGAAGGAGGTCCCTTTATTCGAACGGGTTAGATCCAATATTTTCATCAGCAGCGATTGCATCGGAATCAGATCCTGCTTCGTCACATAAAGCGTGGCCATCATATAATCGTTCCAGTGGCCAACCGCCGAGAACAGACCCATGGTAGCGAATATAGGCAAACTGAGCGGAAACGCGATTTTGGCATACACCGTCAAATCGTTGGCTCCGTCGATCATCGCGGATTCCTCCAGTTCGGCGGGAAGCGCCCTGAAGAAAGAGCGAAAGATAAAGACGGAAGAAGCGCTGTACAACAATGGAACCACGTACACCCAGAAGCTGTTGAGCAAACCGAGCGACTTGAACAGCAAATAAGTCGGGATCAAGCCTCCGCTGAAGAACATCGTAATAATCAGCATCATATTGATCGCTTTTCTTCCTCTCAGCCTGTTCTTGGACAAGCCGTAAGCCAACAGCGAAACGAGCAGAATGGAAAGGATCGAGCCGATCAGCGTCCTCCCGATCGTAATCGTGTAAGCGTCCAATATATCGCTTCGCACAAAAATCGTTTTGTAATTGTCCAAAGTAAACGCGCGGGGCCAGAAGTGAATCCCCCCTCGGGAGCTGTCGTAGCCTTCGTTGAAGGACAACGCCACGATGCGCCAGAACGGATAGACGAACAGAAAGGATAATACGGTAAGAAATAAATAATTCAACCCTTGAAAAATTTTCTCTCCACGGGATATGATCACGGCGTTCACCTTCCCTTTTTCAGAAAATCCCGTCTTCCCCTAGTTTCTTCACCAGAAAGTTCACGGCGAACAGAGCCATCATGCCGATAATCGATTTGAATACCCCGACGGCCGTAGCAAGCTCATACTGGGCCCGGAATATTCCCATCTTCATCACGTACGTATCGATGATCTCCGCTTTGTCCAGCACCATGGAGTTCTGAAAAACATATACCTGTTCGAAGCCCGCATCCAGAATGCCCGCCATATTCAGAATGAATAAGAGAATAATCGTCGGGCGAATCGCCGGAAGCGTAATGTGCCAGATTTGCCTTAACCGGTTCGCTCCGTCAATGACGGCCGATTCGTATTGATCCATATTGACCGATACAATGGAAGCCAAATAAATGATCGTGCCGAAGCCGATTCCTTTCCAAATATCCGAAGCGACGACCATCCCCCAGAACAAGTCCGGATTTCCGAACCAGAAGATCGGCTCCTTGATTACTCCTAACGAGACGAGCAGATTGTTGACGACTCCGCCATCCGTACTAAACAGCTCATACCAGATGCCTGCTACGACGACCCAGGATACGAAGAACGGCAAGTAGGAAATCGTTTGGGTTACTCTCTTGAATACGCGATTGCGTACTTCATTCAATAAAATGGCCAATATGATCGGCGCCGGAAACCCGAACAGCATCTTAAGCAGGCTGATCGCAATGCTGTTCGTTAGAATGACTTGAAAGTTGGGGCTGTTAAAAAACTCCTTGAAGTTCGCAAGTCCAACCCATTCGCTGGCAAACACACCCTCGAGGATGTCGTAGTCTTTGAAGGCAATCAAGACCCCGTACATCGGCTGATAACAGAAAATCAGAAACCAGATCACCCCGGGAACGACGAACAGATAGAGGTATCTGTTATTCCACAGCTCTCTGCGTAATGAGGTTCCATTTAAGCGCTTACGCTCTAGCTTTTCTTCCATCTTATCCTCCTTGCTTCTCTATACTCTGTCTCGTTGGTCGGCTATTTCATTATAAAATGTAAGCGCTAAACTGATAATTCAGTATCCTACGGCAAGTGTTAAGTATTCTATCGAAATGGGGGCTGCCCCATAAGCACTCCAAGTTGCTTTAAAAGATAATCGATGAACAAGGTGCAAGGGGTATGTATCTCCCTCCGATGCTATACGCTCCCGAAATGGGAATGGGTAAACCCGTGACGAGGTAATTTCAGGAGCGTATGAGGCAGTCTCCGGGAGACACATACCCCTTTCTTTGTCTATCGATCATCCCAAGCAACTCCGCTTATGGACAGCCTTCCGACAGTTATCTAGGCCAACGAGCTTCCGCGCTCGGCAATGTCGGAAACGGAGCATGCGGCTCCGTCTGGTACCAGTAAGCGACGGAGGCGATATCGTCGATGCGCTCATACAATCTCAAACCGTCGTTGCCAATTTTCTGTACAGTCACTCGCAATTGCTGCTCGAACAGGATCGGATCGGCGATATGCCAGCGGTACAAACCGTGCATCGGCACGCTGTCGGGCGAAGTATACTCGCTCAACGTCTTATCGACTGTCGCGTAGTAAGGATAGCCGAGATAAGGCGTGTTATAGATTTGCTCGATGCGCATGCCGTTTTCAACCTCCGTAAAACCCCATGCCCCGCCGAAGTAGTCTTCGACCCCGGTCCCGCAAATCGTCGGATATTCCGTGTCGCCATCCATATAAAATTTGACTTCTCCCTCTCCCCACCAATATCGGCCGAGCGCGGTCCAGGCAAGGAAAGTACCGACGTATTTCCCTCTTCCGCGAACATTATCAATAATCGTGAAGTCGTTGCCGGGCGTAAAATCGTGCTCTCTTCTCCATTGCGCATGGAAGTAGCCGGTATCCTCGGGCAGCTCGTCAACGAGCATGTAGTTGATTTGATAGAAGAACATCAGCTCGGCGGCATGCTGGCTTTCAACGGTGATGACAGCCTTCCGGCGAAAAGGCATCGGAAAATAGCAGTTCATCCCTCCAACCGGGTTCACGACGATCGGTAGAGAATTCACGTTGTATCTGGCTCCGAAACCGTTGCAGAAAAAATCGCCAAGCGGCGCTTCGACAGACGGAGTCTCTTCATGGTCCCAGTACATGCGAAGCACCAGGTCGCTTGGCGCGTAGTAGCCTTTGGAGGATTTCTGCGGAAATGTCATCCACATGCTTTGAATGACGCCGGGTCCGTCGATTTCCGCAATCGTGACGTGTTCCCCCGGCTTCAGAATGAGGCACGGTCTGCCTTTGCGTCCTGCGCCAAGACCGCTTGCCTCCTTCCCGCCGCTTCCCGGCGCGCCATTCGGGTTTTCCGCGCTGATCGAACGGGATCGACCTTTAGGCAAGTGCGCAATCGAAGCAAGGTTAAATCCGTTATAGTCATTTGACATTTCAGTCACCTCTAACCGTTTCTACGGTAATGATCTGCTTCGGCTTAAAATGCAAAATCAAAGCTGTGTTATCCGATGAAGCAAACTGCGCCGGCCCCTTCCTATTCTCCTCCAGGTCCAGCATATAGGCTTCCTGGACCGGACGATCAAGCCGCAAGGTGACGGTATGCTCGGATTCCGTCGGGTTGAAGCAGCGAATAACCGTTCCGTCTCGAGCTTCCGTCTTCTTCATGGCGGACAGCACGATCGGATTGTCCGGCCGATCGAAGCTGGCAAAAGAATGTACGAGCGGCATCGTTCCTGTATGCCTGCGCATTTGAACCGCCCTGGCCGGCAGATGATGCTCGGCTGATTTCCTCCACGCTTCCCCTGTCTGCAGTTCGTCGCCGGCGAGCGGGATTAGCGCCAGACGATAGACCAGCTCTCCCTGACACTGCGCCTCCGGCGTAGCAAATTGCGGACCTGCCCCGCCGCTGATCGTGCGTACGTCCGGAGAACCGAGATAGCCTACGGAACGAACTAGCGTTACCGCTAGCTCTCCTTGGGGTGTCGCTTCATACTCGGGAAGCCCATAAGGCGCTATCGCAAACCCGTAGGCTCCGCAGGCGCTTGTTACTCCCGCCAAGCCCTGATTCGGCAGCGCGCCGACAGCATCCTCGATCCATTGATCGCTTGCGGGCTGAACAATCTTCGTCGACCGCCGGACGATATCGAAGGCGGAGGATGCCCAGCTTTGCTCCGATTGAATTCCTGTCGCCACCTTCACTCGCAAACGATGATCGTCCACCTGATTGTCGAAACGAGTCACCACGCCGACCCAGCGGTCATTTCGGCCAAGGCTAAGCTCCGTCGTCAACCGGCATTCGCGCTTGGCTGCCGAACGCCTACGACGATCGTTATCCAAGCCGACGGGCAACTGCCAGCTCTGCTCGATCCGAATCGTCCCCCGAGCCGGTCCGTCTTCCGCCACAGACAGGGAAGCCTGCAAGCCCAATGTAGTGAAGAGCTCATCGAACAGCGGCGGGGAGAACGTATAGCCGTCCCCGATATCGCCGCCATCCTCGTAAACGAGCAGGTTTTCATATTTTCGCCCCGTCGCCTTATCCCATAGCTGAACGCTGCCGTCCCGGTTCGCTTCCACACGCAGCCATTCATTCTCAAGCGCATGACCGTCTACCAGCGAGCGTTCATCCCTCGCCGCGTTGCGAACGGGCACGGCTGTGAAGGTTGAATAGCCCAGGGCAGGCAGCTCATAGGGGGCAAACCGCACCGTGGCCTTGCGAACATACGCCAAGCCAACGAGAATACCCTTCTCCTCGGGAGGCACAGCGGCATCCAGCAAGCCAAGATCTCTGACTTCGGCGTCAGGGTGGTTCCCAGCTATTAGCTCACGCTTCAAATCCACCCATTGCGAAGGCAGCAGACGGCCCTCGCTGTCGCGGATTTCAAAGAAGCGAATGTTCGCGTCGACATCCCGCAGCAGCAGCTCCACCGTAACCGCGTCCTTGCGACTATGCTCAAGCGGGTTAAACACATGGAAAACAATTGCCTCCTCCGGCAGAGCCGAAGTGTCGATCCGGGCGGCGATGGAGCGAAGGGATTCGTCCGTCAGCTGCTGCCCGATTTCCTGCGCCCATTCAAACCGGGTGATCATCTGCCGGTGCACTTCATCGCGGCTGCAGCCGCAGATGGAATCATGCGGATGATTTTGCAGCAAATACTTCCACGATTGGCCCAGCAGCTTATCCGGATAGGCTCCGCCCATACCGTGCCACATAGCGGAGAACGGCTCCGCCCATTTCTCCAGCTCATGCTGCACCTTTGCATTAAACTGCTTGAGCGGCATTCTGGAGGAAAGCACATTGGCCAGCAGGAAGTTGATCGCCCCATCCGTCGAACGGTTCGTATCTCTTAGCTCGCCAACCGCCGTATACAGCGAAGCTCCCTTTTTCTCCACATCAGCTCGCGTCTCCGCCAGAAACCGTTCCATCGTGCTGTGGATCAGCTTGAAGCCCGGAAACTTCGGCGCAAGCTGCCGAATAATTTCAGTCAGATTATCCTGCGGCTCCATATGGTCCACGCCCACCATCACCAGAACCGAAGCGGCTTGCGTAGGCGGGAGCAAGTGAACGTCGAGCAGCTCGCGCAGCTGTTGTTCCGCCTTGTCTAAATCGGCGTGAAGGCGAAAGACGCTGTTGTAGCCGATCGCATTCGGAAACCGGTAGGCAAACATCGTTGTCCCGTCCGCGCCCTGCCACCGCAGCTCAGTGTTCGACTTGGTCACAACGTCGCCAAGCCCCCGCCAGAACACGACCTCTTCCATGCCGAACCCGGCCAGAATTTGCGGCAGCTGCGAAATATGCCCGAACATATCCGGCAAATAACCGAACCGCTGACATCCTCCCATCTCCTCCGCAATCCGAATGCCCAATTGAAAATTCCGGATTAGCGCTTCGCCGCTGACAAGCGCCTCGTCCGGCTGCACGTACCAGGGCCCAACCTTGATTTTCCCTTCAGTAATGTAGCTTTTCAGCCGTTCCCGATCCTCCGGATGAACCTCCAAATAGTCGTCCAGCACGCTGCTCTGTCCGTCCAGATGAAAGCTGACATACTCGGGGTCCCGCTCCAAAATCGTCAGAAGCTTGCCGACCAGCCGAGTCAAACGAATTCGAAACTCCTGATAAGGCAAGTACCATTCCCGATCCCAATGCGTATGCGGAACAAGGTGTACATTAATCATGAGGTACCTCCGATAAATACTGTTTTTTCATCCTAAAAAAGGTGTAGGGGTCTAGCGGCTCAAGCTGCAGCTCAGGCCGCTCCTCCCGAATCATGGCTAACAAGTTCACGAGATGAGTCGGAGGAACGAGCACGGTACGGTAGACGATGAACTGCGGCTCCTCCGTAACGGTCAGGCTGTCGTAGATCACATCCGCAGCCTCTCGCAGCGTTCCGTAAGGCCCTATATTGTGAAAAAGCTGCTGGAATACCGTTCCCTCTACCGCGGCAGGCCCATCGTACTCCTGGGTAATCACCCCGTCCGGAGAAAAGCGGGCATACGCCTTCTGTACCTCTTCATTGATATACTGAAAGCCGTTAAGCAAGAAGCCGGTTACCGTCAGATCAAACCGCTCATAATACGTTTGGTTATGGGCCACCCATGCTTCCAATCCAGATGGCAAACCCGAATGGACTCTGGGCTCGATCAGATGAGTCGGGTTCAAGTAACCCGCTCCGGAATCGCCGGATACGAACACATCGTTGGCGGTCTTTGTTCGGTAGACGTATTCGAACGCTTGCGGCACGCGCTCGGATAAATTGGGATTGAAGCCCCACGCAAGCGGAAGCTGCCCTCTTCGCGGGTCGTCCCAGATCAGACGGATATGCGCATTAAGCCATGCCGCGGAATCGTAGTCTCCCATGAAGAATAGAACATAGACTTTGTTCTTCTCCGCCTTGTTCACGACCGCATCCGGCCTCGATTGGACGTATCGCTCCCCAAGTGGATGATGCCGGTGAACCGATGCGTTCGCCATCCCCGACAAGCCGTAGGCATCGGCGTCCATGATCGCATTGTAGCAGGACAGTATTTCCGCATACCGCCATTCCGTCTCTACGGCTTCATGTTTGCCCGGCCGGATGCTGGATTGCGTATATTTCACATACCAGGGCGTAAACCCGCCGACCGTAAAAATTCGCTCCCCTCCGCTGTTGTGATATTGGCTGAGCAGGATTGATTTCATCGTATGAAGATCGGCGCCTAACGGCTGCTCGGGATCGTCCCCGGGAAGCTCGTCGTCCCACGGGCTGAGATCGAAGAAAAAAGCTTTCCGAGCGATATAATAATCGTGATTCGTCACCATCGCATTGCTTAGATCCGGGTACCATTCCCCGTCGGGGAGCCAGCGCTGCGCGTCCAGATAGTAAGCAAGTAGATGGGGGTCGCACATTCCGGTATCCAGATAGTTCAGCTTGGCCCAGAGATAGGCGTCGCACTTGGCGCTTCCCGAGCTGGGAATATCGCTGCCCGGTATCGTACCGGTTCCCGTGAACCATCCGACAAGGCTGCGCTTCACGGGAAGTCGGCGATCCCCGGCAATAAATCGGCTATAGAACGAATCGGGAGCCGGATCGTACCGTACCGGAAGCAGCCGCTCCACGCCGCTTATGGTTGCAGCCACATTCGACGTGGCCGGAACCCCTTCATCCCACAGCACAACACCGTCCAACCAAGGCTCAAACACGGTCAGCAATTCGTCCCAATCCTGCAATTCCTGCCAGCTTTCACTCGCGAGAAATCCGTTCTTGTCCCGATATTGATTCAGCCAATAGCGATCCGTCTCTTCCATAAACGTGATATACAATCTGCAGCTGTCCCGATTTGCCAGCCCTTGCAGAGCGGATAAGGCTTTCAGCAAATCGTAACGCAGCTTGCTGTTATCAGGACCTGCATAGGAATACACATAGGCCGAAGCCTGAAAATGGTACATCCAAACCCTCCTCCTATACCGCTGAACGCATTGGAACGAGAGGCTGCCCGCAGCGCATCGTCGATGACTGGCGAGACAGCCTCCCGGCTAAGCTTCATCTTGGCGCTTACTTCTCCAGATAGCGGAGCAAATTATAGATCGCCTGCGCCCCCTCCGCTCGGGAGGTCATCTTGAGCGGCAGGAAGTTACCGGTCGGATTGCCTTTCAACAGTTCAAGCTCCGCAGCCATTCTGACCGCATCCCGAGCCCAGGAAGAGACGGACTCGTCATCCTTGAACATTGCCGGCAAATCCTTCGTCCCTGACGCATTCTTCAGTATTCGGATCATCATAACCGCCATCTGCTCGCGCGTAATGATGCCGCTCGGATTAAAGCTGTCCGCGGATTCTCCTTTCGTCCAGCCCGCTTGCCGCGCTGCGGCGATATAGCCCGTATACCACTTGTCGGCCGCAACATCCGCGAAACTTGATCCTGCCGCGGGCTTGAGTCCTGCCGCTCTGGCAAGCATAGCCGTGAATTCGGCGCGGGTGATCGGGCTGGCCGGATTAAATTGTGCGGCGTCGACTCCCGCTACGATCTGCCTTGCGCTCAAATCGCGAATCACGTCGTATACCCAATAACCGGACGGAACGTCCGCATAGCTTCTATCGTATTCGATTAATCCGTACAGGCCCGGCTCCGTTACCTCCGCTTCAACAACGCCGCCGGAACGCTTGCTCGGTACATAGATCAGCTTGCCGTCCTCGCCGATTTTATACAGATAGACGGGATGAACCGTATTCTCCGTCGGCAATCGAATCGCGATTTTCGTCGGTTTGGCCGCCGTCGCAGCGGCAACCTTAATCCCCTCGGATACCGCTCTCAGCTGTGCCGCTTCGGATTGCTCGGATTTTCGAAGCAGTTCTTCGACAAGCTCCTTATCCATCGGTTCATGGGCGGGATCTTGCTGTTCAACCTTTGGCGGTGTGCTTGGGCCTGAGGAGCTTCCGGAACCTGTGGAGCTTCCGGGACCTGTCGGACCGCCCGGATCGGTCGGGTTCGCCACCCCGACAAACTTCATATCCGCCCAATTCGCCTGATTGTCGCCATCCCCAACCCACATGATCTGCCCCCAATTGCCGGAGCCGTCTTGATCGGTGGCCAGCAAGCTCATGCCCACTTTGCGGTCCACTCCGGGGGCGAACGGCATCGTTTGCAAGGCAGACCACGGAATGGCAACTTCCATCGTATATCCGGAATCCGTAATGACGCCGGCAATGCGACCGTCCGTGAATTCGCGCTCGATCTGCCCTTCGTCCCGGCCTTCGCGAATAAACATATGCGGCTGTTCATCCGGCCCGCTCGGCGTCAGGAATAAGGCGTAGTCCCCGTTCTTGTAGACGCCCCCTTGCTTGTCATGCCCCAAGTCCAGGAATAGCATCGTGGCATCGGATAAGTACATTTGAGCGCCGGTCTCCGTAAAATGAAGCGAATCGTCCGTTCTCTCTTCCAGCAAGTACAGATGCTGATCGTCCCAACGAATCCGGTAACGAGACGTCAAATCCGCCGCATCCGTTTCCGCTCCCCATACGGTGCCGTAAGCAACCACATCGTCGGAAAGCGGACTCACGACAATTTCCGCTGCCTTTTCCCATTCCTCGGCTTTGGCTACGCCGTCTATCGTAATTGGAGCTCCGGCTTTAACGGCTTGATATTGCTTCGTTTCATCGATCGTTCCGGTATCTCCTTCGGCTTCCTTATAGAAACGGAAGTAAGTATAGGGATCAACCACTTCAAAATTCAGCTCCGGATGATTCGTTTGCACGTATTGAACGGCTGCAACGATGTCCGACGGCTTCGTCAGAATGACTCGGATGTTCAAAAATTGATTTCTTTTTAACGCTCTGACCAAGTCCTTGCCGAATTGCTCGGTATCCGATCGGAACAGGCCCATGTCCGTAACCGGAGCAAACGGCGTACCATTGACAATATCCTGATCGAACCCGGCGTTGTTCCCGACTCCGGCCGGTGAAATACGGCTATAGACTTCCTGCACTCTTAACGGCGTGCTCTGGGAATTGCCGCTGATGAGAAAACCGGTAATGTCCAAGTCGAACTTGTCGTACAATCCGACATTGTAGCTCTCCCACACGTCCAGGAAATCCGGAAGACCGTCGGGCCGATTTTCCGCCATAAGCATCATCGGGTTCAAGTAGCCCGCCCCGTTGTCTCCGGCTACGAAATAATCGTTTGGCCCCATCGTCTCATACAGATAGTTGTACATCTGCGGCACGCGCTCCGACGTATTCGGAACGAACGACCAGGCAAGCGGAAGCTCGCCTCGCTGCGGATCGTCCCACAAAATCGGCAGCGCGCTGGACGTCCAGGCGCCGGCATCGAAATCTCCCATGAAGAAGGTCACGTACTTCTTGCCTTCCTCCAGCGTTTTACCGTTATTTCCTTTATCATTGTTCTGTTCGTAAGCAGCCGCCAGCGGCACGTGCCTGAAGACCGAGGCGTTGGACAAGCCGGTTAAGCCGTAAGCGTCCGCATCCTTCTGCGCGTTATAACGAGATACGATATCCGCATACGTCCACTCCGCCTCTACCGGTGTAAGATTGGAGCCGAGCGGATCGGCAAAATTCGTATACTTCAAAAACCAGGGAACAAACCCGCCTACAGTGAAAATATTCTCGCCCGCTTTGGCGTTCTGCGCAGCCAGCAGCTCAATCAGCGTTCGATAGTCCGTGCCCAAGGGCTGACTCCTGTCATCGTTCGGTATACTGGTCTGATCCGGACTCAAGTCGAAAAAGAAGGCTTTCTTGGCGATATAATAATCCGCGTTCGGCAAGGAATTATTGAATAAATCCGGATAGGAGAACGTATCGCTGTTGACGGGAATTTCAACCGGTTCCGCCGACGACTCCCCTACCGTGATCGACTTGGTCACCTTCGGACCGAACCAGGCTTTGCCGTCACGAATCAATTGCGCCGCGAACGTATACACGCCGGCCTGCTGCGGCGCTTCGATCGTGAACCGGAAGGTATATTCCTCCTCCGTGTCAACTTCCCCGTTCATAAACACCCGGGCGTTGTTAGGGGCCAACGAATATCCGCCATTGGTTTCCCCCCACTGAAACCCGTTGTTCTCCAGCGTTGCAAGGCGAACATTTACAGGTTCACCGGCCAGTATTTCCGCCCATGTCTGGGTTCCCTTATTTCGCAGCGTAAGGGAAATATTCATCACGTCTCCCGGATTCATCGCATTCGGGAGATTCTCGGCAATCGCTTGAGCCGCCAGCGTCAGTCCGTCGGCTTCCGCAGGAGGCGTATCTTCAACGGTCGCCGGGATTCGATTCGGATCGTCCGGCGGATCGATTGCCGGAGGCGGGCCAACCGGAGGCGACGAAGGCGCCACGATATCGATCGTCCTCGTGATTCCCGTCCCGGCCATCCAAGCGACTCCGTCTCTGACGACATTCGCCGAGAAAACAACCTGGCCTTGTGCGTCAGGAGCTTTGAGCGCAAAGCGGAATTTCTTCGTCTCGCCCGGAGCGATCGTATCGGCAGCATTCAGAAACACCCTCTGATCGTTCACCGCCAACGAATGACCGCCATCCGGCATATTGGTCCATAGGATCGAATTACTAGACAGCGCCCCTAGACGATACAATTCGTCTAGCTTCCAGGTCGCCGTCCCCGTATTTTGAACGGTTAAGGAAACCGCTGCGGTCGCTCCGGCTTCTATCTGCTCCGGAATATAGGCGGAGATGACTTTGGCCCCGTACTGCGTTTCTCCTTCCACATCGTTCAGGCTCCAAGACGCTCCGTCAAGGGAATTCGTCATCAGCATCGGATTCGTCTTGCCCGTATCCAGGTACAGCGCCTTAGCCCATAAATAAGCGTCGTTCTTGGCGCTTCCCGTACTTGCGCGGCCAATATCCGGTATGACGCCCGTACCGGTAAATTTGCCTCTTAGGTCGACAACGACAGGGAGCCCCAGACCGGTAACCAGTTCCGTATAGGCGCTCCCGGGCGAAGGATCGTATCGGACAGGAAGCAAATTATCCACGCCTGCAAGGGTAGAAGCCACGTTGGCAGTCGCAGGCACTTCCTCGTCCCACACCGCTACTCCGTTGACCGACGAACGGAAGATCGCGAGCAAGTCGGAGAAGCTTTGGCTGTCGTCCTTCGCATAATCGTGCAAGTACTCGCCCGGTTGATTCAGCTTATCCAGCCAATACTTGTCGGTCTCCACATTCGCTTCCGTCGCCATGCTATTGCTCTCGTACTCATAATAGATTCGAGGCGCGTCGCGATTCGCAATACCTTGCAGCGCTGTCGCCAGCTTCTGATAATCGTAGGCAACCTTCTGGCTAATCATCCCTTTGCCGCGGATAAAAGCTTTCAAATCAAATACATAAAGCGTTTGCGATGGCGGAGCAGCCTCTGCCGAACCCGCCGCTGCCGCACTCCCCGCCAACAATGCGAATACCAATAAGAGTAGTCCCAGCCTTTGTCTCATTGTTTCCCCTCTCTCTTGAAAGCGCTATTATTCCAAGACTGCTCCTATTGTATTTCGAAGAGCTTCCAACATAAATCTACTTTCCTACACAAACTATTAAGTATTCTACGGCAACGTTTCCATCCATAAAAAAAGCGCAAGCCCGGGGCGCTTACCCTAAGCTTGCGATATTATTAACAATGCAAAATCCGATATTGAACAGCACTTATCCCTCAACAACCCGCCCTTGCCTAAGCACATAATCGACATTCCCCGCAAAAAATCCGCCTGCCCGCGGAACCGCTGACGTATCGCCAAGCAGTTGCTCCACCTGGTCAAGCTGCCATTCCAGGCTGCTGGCATTATTGGATACGCCTTTTTGTCGGATGACGTATACTTGTTTGTTTCTAACCGCGCTTAATTCGTTCCACTGTTTCGTCTGAATCAACCCCTTCAGCCAGCGCTTAAATTCCTTCTCCCTCCCCTCTACGACATACAGTCGATCCGCTTCTATCTCTGCAAGTCGATCGAACGGAACCTCTACCCGCCTATTATCGGCGTTCCGCTCCGTTGTGAGGTTCATAAGCGCAGAGGGGCGGAATCCGATTGCATCGTAAAACAGAGGAAAAAAACGCGACGCATGAACCCATACTTTCTGTTCATCCAGCCGAATAACCGCCGCCGTCTCATCGGGCTTTAACCGTTCCTTGCACCAGCTCTGCACCGCTTGTTTTTTGCGCGTATAGCGGTCGAACCATACCTGAGCCTCGTTCTGCTTGCCCAATACGCGGGCGATCTGCTTCAGCCGCTCGATCGGCAGCGTATCCCACGGAACGACGATGACCGGAGCCAGCGTTTCGAGATGGGTGAGCTGCTCGCGAGACATAAAGTCGGAGGCCACGATCAGATCCGGTTTCAGCTCCAGCAGATCGCTTGTCCTGTACTCCGCTTCGCCAATACTGACGATGCCGGTGGCGTCCTCCTGCAGCTGCTCCAGAGTGACGTCCAGCGTGCCGATCGGCCTCATGCCAAGCGCCAGCATCTCTCCCGTGTAATGCATCGTTACGATTTTCGAATCGATTTGACGTTTTCTCACATATTCCTTGGGCGAACAGCCTACCGTTTGTTTGAAACGTCGATTGAAATAGTGCACGTCTTTAATTCCGATTCTGCTGGAAATTCGGCTGAGCTGGTCATCCGTTTGGAGCAGCAATTCCTTGGAGCGGTTAATGCGAAAATCGTTCAAATAGTCCATCGGCGTCTTCCCCGTAATCCGCTTGAACAAGCGCGTATACTGACGGACGCTGATATTGACTTGATCCGCCAACTGAGTGACGGTGTAGTCGGAGGCATAGTTCGTTTGAAGATACGCGATCGACCGGCTTACCGCCTCCAGCGAAGTCCCTTCGTCGTTCGTCGAACGGTACTGATCCAGCATGCGATACAGCATCTGCTGAAATAACAGCTGCGACTTGAATTGCTCCAGCGGCGTCGTTCCGTTTAAGCTGCGATACAGCTCTGCAAGCTCGTCCGCCAGCCGGGCGAAAGGCTTGATGCGAAACGAACGTTTGCCGTACTCTTCCCAAGGAAGCGTCATGCGATTATCTGCGCCGCTTGGCTTAACAAACCGATACGAGAGCCTATAGCCTTCGCAGCCGTCCGCGTCAGCAGTCAGTAGTAACGGGTCCAAGGGAGACAGCATCATGCTGTCTCCCTTGGACAATTGCCTATTTCCTTCAGCGGATGCCGCCCAAACTTTGCCTTTCGTAATCGACAGCATCCAATAGCCGGCGCCGCTTCCATAGTCCTGCACAGCTTCGGGCGCCAAGCTCAGCCGCTCCATGTAGTCCAGGCAAAATAACAGCGGCTCATCTATCCGCCTACTCCCGAACAATTCTGTCATTGCTAATCCGCCTTTGCATAACGATTTCGCGGACGCGACAGCCCCAGATTGCCCCGCAGCGTCGTGTGCTCGTACGCCTTGCGAAACAGCCCCCGATTTTGCAGCTCCGGAATGACGAGATCGACCAAATCGTCCAGTCCGCTTGGAAGGATGTTGGGGATATACGTAAAGCCGTCCGCTCCTTCATTTACTAGCCATTCCTCCAACCGATCGGCAATTTGCACCGGCGTACCGATCAGCGTCAAATGTCCGCCGATCTCCTCCAAATGCCGATGAAGCTGTCGAACGGTCGTCCAGCCCTGGCGATCGGCCAGCTCTTTGTTTCGTTTATATTTTGCCGTAACCAAGCCCTCATGCGCAACCGGCAGCGGGCCATCCAGCATCTGCTCCGTAATCTCGATTCCCAGCATAAAGGAAATTCGATCAAGTCGAGTATCGAAGCGCTCCAGCTCCGTTAAATATTGTTGCTTCTCCCGCGCTTCTTCCATGGTTGTCCCAACATGCAAATGCAATCCCGGCATAATCAGCAGCTCTTCGGAGGTTCTCCCGTATTTGGACAACCTTTGCTTGACATCCTTATAGAACTGCCGCGCTTGCGTTAAATCGTTCAGCATCGTAAAGATCACATCGGCGTTCTGCGCGGCGCGTTCCTTAAAGCTGTCGGATTGACCGGCCTGAATCAGCACCGGATAGCCTTGGGTCGGTCGAGCGACATTCAGCGGTCCCTTCACGGAAAACCATTTGCTTTCATGTCCGACAATATGGATCTTGCCGGGATCGGCGAAAATGCCCGCTTCCTTATCGGCGATAATCGCATCGTCTTCCCAACTGTCCCATAGCTCTTTAACGACGTCGACGAATGCGGCCGAATGTGTATCCCGTTCCTCTTGCTTGGGGCGATGATCGTTTTTGAAATTCGGCGCTTCCAGCTCCCCGATGGATTGAACGATGTTCCAGGAGGCGCGGCCGCCGCTCAGATGATCGAGCGTCGCCATCATGCGGGCCACATGATAAGGCTCGTTGTAAGTCGTGGATATCGTAGCCGCCAAGCCGATTCGCTTCGTAAAAGCGGCCATCGCAGTCAGCAGCGTAACCGGCTCCGGCCATACATTGACGTTGTGCTGAAACTCTCGATCGGTCGTGGCCGACACGCGATACTGATCCGGCTGGAACAAATAATCCAACTTGCCGTCCTCCGCCTTGCGAGCAAGCTCAGCGTAGTACGAAATGGGCTCCTTCGCGTACGCTTCCGCCCCGGGGTGTCTCCATCCGCCGCTGGCCGCTCTCGGCGCGATCAGCGTCGTCGCCAATTTCAGTTGTTTGCGCTTAGCGGTCATCTCTCGGCCCCTTCCCTTTCGCTTATTTAGACTTGGTCAACAGCGCGTACACTTCGTCTAATGCCCAGTCCAGCGTGGTCACATCCTTTATCGCGATCCGGTGGCTGATCTCGTACATCTGCCCCTTCTTCACAGCAGAGAGGTTCTTCCAGACGGACTCTTTCTGCATATCCTCGAAAACCTGCTTGGATTCGTCGTCATTGATAAAGACAAACAGATGGTCCGCCTCAAACTCAGGAAGAATTTCCAGCGAGAGACTTTCATTTTTGAAATCCGGCTTGCTCTCCAACTCAAGCTGTTTGTCTGTCACTTTAAGCCCATAGGCGTCAAAAACGGTAGGGAACGTATCGCTCTTGTACATGTAGACGTTTTTCAGCGCGAATTGGATGACTAGCGCGGTTTGCTCCTGCAGCTGTAACGCTTCCGTTTTTTTACGGGCTTCTTCTACGCGCACTTTATAGTCGTTAATCCACCGCTCCGCCTGGTCCTTTTTATTCATAATGTCGGCCACAGCTCGCAGCGATTCATAGGGGTCTCCGAAGAATTCCGTTGTCACCGTCGGAGCAATTTTGCTGAACTTCTCCAGCTCCTCCGGCGTAGCCAATTCGTACATGATAATGAGATCGGGCTCCAGAGACAGCACCTTCTCATAGTCCCCCGCGACTCCCTCTCCGACAATCTCAATGTTCGCCTGATCCTCTGCGGAATAGAACCGAAGCAGATTGGCCGTGGAGCCGACCGGCTTATCCCCCAGCGCCAATATCTCGCCGACTGTCCATAGGGCGACGACCCTCTTCGGCTGAACCGGAATTTCAACCTCGCGTCCCAGCGCATCTTTATATATTCTTGTAGCCGAAGAAGTGTTAGACTCCTCCGCTTGGTCGGCGGACGGCGTGCTTGCTGCTTCGCTGGCGGGCGACGCACTTGCCTCTTCGCTGGCGCTTGGAGCAGCGCTCTCTTTTTCGTTGGCGGCTCCGCAAGCAGACAAGACGAGGACGACAATTAGAACGAGCAAAGAAATGAAAAGTGGTTTTCTTGAACGGTTCATGCTGACTCTCCTTCATAGATAACGATTATCATTATCAATTATAGTGAGAGAGAAATCCATAAACAATAGAGAATAGCGTCACATTAATAGGGGATAAAAGCGACATCGCCACCGACTCTCTATGCTGAGGAACGCTCTAACGTTGCCCATTCGGCTTGCAGCTTCGTGCTGCCGAAATTCGTCGCTCTAACGTTGCCCATTCGGCTTGCAGCTTCCTGGCGCCGCAATTTGTCGCTCTAACGTTGCCCATTCGGCTTACAGCTTCCTGGCGCCGCAATTCGTCGCTCTAACGTTGCCTATTCGGCTTGCAGCTTCCTGGCGCCGCAATTTGTCGCTCTAACGTTGCCCACTCGGCTTGCAGCTTCCTGGCGCCGCAATTCGTCGCTCTAACGTTGACCATTCGGCTTGCAGCTTCCTGGCGCCGCAATTTGTCGCTCTAACGTTGACCATTCGGCTTGCAGCTTCCTGGCGCCACAATTCGTCGCTCTAACGTTGCCCATTCGGCTTGCAGCTTCGTGCTGCCGCAATTCGTCGCTCTAACGTTGACCATTCGGCTTGCAGCTTCGTGCTGCCGCAATTCGTCGCTCTAACGTTGTCCATTCGGCTTACAGCTTCCTGGCGCCGCAATTCGTCGCTCTAACGTTGCCCATTCGACTTGTATTTCTCCAAAATACTGCAGACGTAAGCTTGGAATGCCGCACGCACATCAAGCGGCTCAAGAACTTCACATTTATCCCCGAATGCGAGCAGCTTGTCGTAGCCGTACGTATTGTTAATAATGGGGTAGGTCGCCAGACAAGTATCCCCCTCCGCTCGAAGAATGTGCCCTTCCCCGAAGCGTTCAATCACTTTATCCGCGACCGAGCGATGAAGACGAACGGTGACCTCCACCCAATCTCGGCTCATCCATTCGGCCCCATCCATGGGCAGCGGCGTAAATTTTCTCGGCGCAAAAGCTTCGGACGAAACCTGCAGCCCGCTCATCCTCGCCAATTTGAAGATACGGAAATCTTTCCGATCCGCACAATAGCCTTGCAAGTACCAACTGCTTTCTTTGAAAACAACCCGGTACGGCTCGACTTTCCGGGAACTGCCTCCCCCGTCTCGCCCCACATAATCAAACGTCAAATACCGATGTTCGTTCATCGCAATTTCGACCAAGCCGAGCAGGCCTCGCAACGATTCATTGCCTTGGTTTAGAGCCAAATCTACCGCAAACTTCCCTCCGGCACTATCGGCAACGCCGCCAGGATGGAAGCTCTGCAGCTTCTCCAGAACATAAGTTAGCTCCTTATGCCCGAATAACTGTCTATAGCTATTCAAGCTGTCCAGCACAGCCTGCAAATCCTGCTGCGTAAATAACAGTCGGTCTATTTTGTAGGATTTCATCAGCCCGACGCCGCCCATCGCTCCCTGATTCGTAAAAATAGGCAGTCCGGCAAAGGTTAACGTATCGATGTCGCGGTAGATGGTTCGTCTGCTCACTTCGAGCCGTTCGGCCAGCTCTCCTGCGCTTACCACTTCGCGTTCCAATAAAATCATGATCAAAGCTATTAAACGATCGATTTTCATATTCCGCCCCCCACTCAAGTATGCCATACAGATGTCATAGTTGATAGTTTAGGCTTAATACGTATTCAACATTTTCTCTAATCAGGAGGCTACAGCAATGAACAATTTCAAAATTGAATCGAAGCAAGCTTTTCGCATCATCGGGTATAAGACCGCGCTGCATGAAGGGTCAACGATTCATTCGCCGCAGTATTCCAGCCCAAAAACGGCGTTCTTCAAAGAGCTGCTGGCTAACGGGCTGTTCGCAAGCCTTCGTCCTTATTCGGACAGCCGTTACGGTTACGCAGCGGTCGCTCTGGAAAATGGAACCGTCCATTATTATGCAGGGGTGCAATCGGCTCAAGCTCTGTCTGAAAATGCCGAAGAGCTCTATTTTCCGGAAAGCGACTATTTGATTTTGTCGGGGAGCGGCGGATTATCGCGCTTGGCGTTTGACAAACTGGAGGATCAGGCGTTCGGAGCGGTTCTAACCGATGAGTTCGCCTATGAATATTCCGGGGCGGCAATTGCGGAAGTTTTGCTGAACGGCGACCCGACGAATGCCGAAGTCGAAGTATGGGTTCCGGTTCGAAAAAGGCAGGATCGGTAAAGCCTCTACCCGCTCATTGGAAATAGCGCAAGCCTCGGGGCTGAATTCCCCTCGGAGCTTGCGCTATTTCCTTGCGGCTTATGAAATCGACCAATCAATCTATGTAGTTATCCAGTTTACTCCGATTATTTGACCAAAGCGCCCCTAAGCCTGTTCACGTCGAACTCCAAATACCCTTTCAGACAAGTCAGCATATACACCCATCCCTCTTTGTTGCCCACCAACTTCGGGATTAGCTCTGGATCGTTCTCGTCAAATCCGTCTTCGTTCACTTCTACGACAGTGCCGGCTAAATCCGAATCCGTATTCTTGAACGTAATGGATACGAGATGCGGCTCCCCGTCTTCCCTCCCCCATTCGAATACAATCTTTTGATCGCTAATCATTTCGATGACATGAATATCTCCTTGGGCTCCGTACTCTTCATATCGCAACGTGACCGTTTTACCCTCTTCCCATCTCTCCGAGCTGGACGAAAACCAGAAGTTTCCGATCTGATCAGGATCGACAAAAGCTTCAAAAACATCGTGGGCAGGCTTGCGAATCTCCATTTTGGTCAGGTTATTCATAGAATCTCCTCCGTTACTCGTATGGAAATATTTGATATAATTGAAGCAATTAAGCTTGGCATTTCTTGCTGGCGTCGAGGAGTCCGGATAACGCGACTCCTTCTTCTATTTTTATCCTACCACAGCCGTTGCATTCATGGACATTCAAGGAGAGATTCAATTTGGCACTGGAATGGCTAAAAGACATTAAAAAAACGATAGCCCACTTTAAGAACGAGGTACCCAAAGGCCGAGCGTTATTAGACAATATCGACGTTATGGATGCGGAGAAGCTGTTAGACGTACTTCACGGAGTATTTAATTTGGAAGAAGACGCTATTAAAGAGGAGCACAAGAAAAACTTTGTAACCGATACCTACGAAAATAATGTACGGCATTTTGCCAAGCAGCTTATGATGTCCATGATCTCGAACCACGGCCAGCTTATTGGGCATGAAGGATATAAAAGCTTGCTGGGCCGTCGGCATATGGCTTACGGCTTCTACAGCATTCTGAGGAGCGGGGGCACGGAAGGTCTCGATATCTTAAAAGCAGAAAACGGGGCAATCGAACAATTGCTTTACTCCGGTTTGGTTGAGTTTTACGGAGACTTCTACGGCAGCTTCTTCGACAATCAGGAAGCCATCGAGCTGCTATGTCGGTACTATCCTAGTAATAATGTCGAGAACAATGAAACCGTCGCAAAGGCTTTATATACTCATGTTTCCAATGCGGGAACGTCCGGCGACGTCGGCTTTGCTTTTTCAGGCATAGAGTTGATCCGGAAGTACATCCATCGTCTGCCCATTGAGATCGTCGACCTCTTGCTGCGGGAATACGATTTATACAGAATCATTACCAACAAAGTGTATAGGCATCAAATCTTCACGATCATTGATCATGCATCCCTTGCATCCGAGAAAAAAACGATCTATAAATTCAGTTACCTGGACAGTATCCTTCTGACTAATTCCATGACAAACGCTATTTACGAAAAATACGGGAACAGCAGCAATCTCAGCTTACTAGATCCTTTTCACAGACAAAAACTGAAAGAGGATAAAATCGGAGTTATCGCAAACGACGCTCTGGACAGCATCTACGCTTATTGGACTAATGAGTGTTCGCCAACCCGTCAATTCGTTGTCGATGGCAAACCGGTGATTAACGTAGCTCTGGATATTGCCAATCACCAGATTTCAATTGCTTCCACCAATCGGCCGTACCCCGACATGCAATTTGAATTTATTTACAGCGACTGGATGCTGGAGGACTACCGGCCAAGAGAAATGGAACAGAAATTATCCGAGCTTGTTTATGGAGGTAACAACGAGGTCACGGATTCCTATCTTTACAATCGCCTGACGTTTTCGCTGCTTTTCCTTAATTCGTACAGAGCGGTAAAAGAGCAGCCGGTTGATTTTGATCACCGTTTCACCTACGACTGCAGCGCGAAAGAACTCAAAGCCCTCTCGGAACCGCCCGATATTTCACATTTTTATGGAGAAAAGATTCACTCTCTATCCTGTATCGTAGGCAAAAACGGAACGGGAAAAACCAGTACGGTGGATTTTCTAAGAGATACCTTTTTCCGGCTTCTTTATCTAATAGATATACGCGAAATTCCCTGCAGCAACGGCTATGTTGACGAATCCGATTATGGAAACTATGGCTTATTCGACAGAGGCAGCGAGTTTGTGATTGTGTTCCGCCTAGACGATGAGCCCTATTATTTGACTAATATTAAAGCTGTCGTCGTCTCGGGAGCAATGCCTTTTGTAAACGGCACTTATAAAAGAGCCCATGAATTAGGCAGAGTCGTCTATTTTTCCAGCATGCTCAGCGTTCACCAAACTTTTCTGTTTACAGATGAAGAAATGACGCTGCGGGAAGATATAGAGAACGATAAGAAGCAATTAGCCAAATCTCTTAGCGGTCTCGGGCAGGCCGATTATTCGGAGGCTGCAAGCTTTATTCGCAAGAGAAAAGACATTGAAACCCTAAGACAGCGAAAAATGCGGGAAGCTACGGAAAAATCAATGCCGATCAACGATCCCCCTACGATCAACAAAGACCTGTGCTACCAGTTGGTATTTTTGGATTCTTTGTCAGCGACAGGACTGGAAACCTATTTCGATATGCCGACAGATCGTACATTTACACTAAAAAGTGAATTATTGGGTTTGGCAAAGATGGATCTTACGGTAACGCAGATCGGCAAGAAGCTTTCATCGCTCAAACCGTATCTCGCCGCGCCCGATGCCAAGCTGGAGCATTTCTCGTCTGGCCAATACGCCAAGTTTTCTTTTCTAGCCAAGCTTTACTGGTTTTTGGAGGGTCATCGGAAGTACATGGGACGTTTGGAGCCTTTAATTGGACCAAACGTATTCAGCCAGGATGAGCTGCTGCAGGAGGACGAAACCGCGCTTCTATTTATTGATGAGGGCGAGCTATATTACCATCCCGAGTGGCAGAGGAAGTATATCGCTACGCTCATCGACTTCATTCACGATACCGAAACTGCAGCACGGATCCAGGTGGTGATCACGACAAATTCGCCGTTTATGATTTCCGATGTTCTCAACGAGGATATTGCTTATCTAGCGGAAGAAAAGAAAAGCTTCGAACAAACCTTCGGGCAAAATATTCACAAGCTTCTCAAACACAATTTCTTTATGTCTTCTACGATAGGCGATTATAGCAAAATGTTGATCGAAAATATTACGAGATGGCTTTTCCCTAGAGAAGGCGAAACGGTAAAAATCGGCGAGGAGCTAGGTCGGTATTATGACCAGCCTATCGAGCCGGAGGACTACGCTGAAAAAATAGGCCGTTTAATTCTTAAAATCGGCGAGCCTATTTATCGAGAGAAGCTGATGGATGCGCTAGACAAATCCGAGCTGGTTAAGCTCTACAGGTTAGCTCAATTGCGCAAGCAAAGAGATAAGCTTGACCGTGAAATTAAGCAGCTAGAAGAGGGCGAGTGAGACTATGATCCAACTTGAGCCGTATTCCGAGAAATTCGAAACTGAATATTGGAACGCAGTCGATAAAAAGTTAAAAGCTTTTGACCGCGGCAAATTTATGGACAGCTGCAAAAAGTATTTGCCGCCCGACTTTTTCGCCGGCAGCGACAATGAATTTAAGTCTCTAATTCTTGCCCGGAAAGAAAAACTAAAAGCGGCCGAAGCCTACATCTCCGGTACGACGATCGATCGTATGAACCGCGAGTGCTTCAGCATGTACGGAAAGAAAACGCGTATGAGAAGGCTGTACCGGGTTATCCATGACTGCTACTCGTCTCTTGCAGGTTCAACGCTTGATCGTACATCCTTGCGTGTGAGAATCGTCCAGAATACCGGCCTTACCGTCTGCCCTTATTGCAATAGGGATTACATAAACTGTCGAGGGAAGAAGGTTTCGGGGGCGCAGTTGGATCATTTTTTCAATAAATCAGCGTTTCCTCTCTTCTCGGTTTGTCTATACAATCTCATTCCCGTCTGCGGCAACTGTAACAGAGTCAAGAGCGACAAGGCCTTAAAATTCGCCTCCCCTTTTGACGGCTCTTTGAATTGGATCGAAGACTTAACGTTCTCCTATATAGGCACCACGCCGAAAGATATGAGGATCAAAATAACCGCGGATGGAAATCTAAAAAACAACATCGAAACTATGAAAATCGAACAAGCGTACCAAATACATAGCACTGAAGTGCTCGAATTGGTCGAGAAAGAGCAAATGTACAATCAGACACAAAAGGACGAGCTTCAAGAAATGCTGGAGCGAGTCGGTTTGACGGATAAAGAACTCAAAAAAATGATCTTCGGACCTGAAATCACAAAAGAGAACATGAGAACGAAACCGCTTGGGAAAATGATGCACGATCTGCACAAGGAGTTGAAGATTTACGGTTAGGTGTATCCTTATGAGGAGAAAGACGCTGGGAACCATATTTCCCAACGTCTTTCTCCTCGTTTCTATTTGGTAATCGCCCGATTGTCGCTTTGTACGATTTTCCCTACAAACATCCGTTGTTTGAGCCAGATTTGAGTTGCTTTGTACGAATATTCGAACAAACGTCCGCGTTTAGACCTAATCCAAGTTGCTTTGTATGATTTTTCGACTAACTTCCCTCACGGAATTGGAATCGTTGTGAGTCATGATCGGCTACCCGTCTAAAGGCTCGGCAGTTACGGAATGACAGCGTATTTCACGCCGCCGATCGTGATCGTCGCATTCGCCGGACCGCTGATCGGCAAGTAGTACACGAGGTCGAACAGCTCGGATGCGCCCGGGGCGATCGACTTGTAGCTCGCCAGCGTTACGGCGACGCGGTGGAAATCTCCGTCCAAGCCGCCGATGTTGTTGCCGGTATGACCGGTCGAGACGATGCTGACCTGATCGCCGTTCCAGCTCTTGAACAGCGGGTTGACGGAGGTCGGCACGTCAAATTCGATAACCGAGCTGCCGGTAATGGTCATATCGCTGTTGTTCGTCACTTTCATTTTGATGTTGATCGGATAGTTCTGATCGCCCAGCTTAAAGGCGGTAAACTCCACTTTCGCTTTGAGCTTGTTCGCAGGCAGCGGCGTGGCGGAATTCGTATTGCCGTAAGGCGTCGTGTTCGAGAATTTGCTGTGAATGGCGTTGGTCAGCGTATAACCTACGCCGTATTCTCCTTTGCTTGCGTCCCAGTCGTAGTCGCCGGCCAGCTCCCAGATCATCAGACCGCCGATGCCATTGCTGATCGCCCAATCGGCCTTCGCGTTAATCGATTCTTCATCCTCGGTGGAGAGGAACACTTTTTTCGTGTTGTTCCATAACCACGGCGCAACAAGCGTTGCATCGTAATGGCGCGCATAGGTGCCTGTCAGCGTGGCGGAACCGAGTCCGTAGCTGCCCAGATAAGAGCCGAGAATGCCGTGCTCCAGGTTTTTGGCATGCCACATCGGGTTGGAACCGGCCGGAGATTCGTTGCCGTTGGTATCCAGATCGTGCCAGAGGTTGTCGATGCCGACCGCACCGTCACCGCAAGCGGTCAGACCCGAGCCCGCCGGACATGTCGTTGAAGGCGCCGTACCCCAGAGGCCGTTCGTACCTCCCGTTACGTTCTTGAAGCCGCGGGTATAATACGGAACTCCGACGTTAATGCGTCCGGCTTGCATCATTCCGCGCATATAGTGATACGCCCAATCCGTGTTCAGATAGCCGATTCCGCCGTATTCAGCCATGTTATATACGCCTGCCCCCGCCAGCTCGCCGTCTTTGCCGTCATCGAACAATGCGGCGTTGGGGCCTACGAATTTATTCCAAGCGCCGTGCAAATCGTAGCTCATCACGTTTACGTAATCCAGATACTTAAGCTGCTGGAATGTTTCCATACCCCGCAGCAAATAACCGGAAGAAGGCGAGGCGATCGTTAGCATGTAATATTTTCCGTCCTGCGCGGACGCTTGGTCCAGCTTCGTGCGCAATGTTTTCAGCAGCGCGTCGTAGCTAGCCTGGAGCCCCTTCAGACGCGCCCCGGAAAAGGACCAATCCAGCGGATTGCCGGCATTGTTCATTGTCGTCGGGTATTCGTAGTCGATATCTACGCCGTCAAAGCCGTATTGACGAAGGAAGGAGACAGCCGAATCGGCAAACGTATTGATGCCCGCCTGATTGACCGAACCGTCCGCATTTGTCGTCATTGTATAGAATCCGCCGTTGGATACGCGTTGGCCGTTATCGTCGAAATAACCGCCGGTTTCCGCCCAGCCGCCGACCGAGACGAGCGCTTTGACGCCCGGATTTTGCTTCTTGAACTTATTCAACAAGTTAAAATGTCCCTGGTAGGAGTAAGCAGGGTCCATCTCCGCCCCTGCAACGCCAGGCCAAGTCATGCCGGTCGCCGGATTGGTCGGAGACTGACTGCCGACGGAAACTTGATTGTTGCTGTTGATATGAGCAAAGGCGTAGTTGATGTGGGAAAGCTTGGTCCACGGAATGTCGGAAGCGAGATACCGCGCTTCGCCGTTCGTTCCGGTGCGCCAGGACGTGAAGTAGCCGATGATGCGGCGTTCCAGTCCGTTCGGCAGCTTCTCGCGGCCGTTGACGTCGTAAACGTCGCAGTAAGGGATGCCCGCGACGCCGGAATCGTACAAGCCTTCCGGACGACAGGCCGCTTGATCGACCGGACCGATTGGCGTCGTAACGGACAGCGGGGTACTTGCATTGGAGACGTTGCCTGCCGCATCCTTGGCTTTAACCGTGAAGGCGTAAGGCGTATTCGGCGTCAGTCCTGTTACGTTGTACGTTGTTGTCGCCGATGTGCCGATCAATGTCGCGCCTTGATAGACATCGTATCCGGCAACGCCGACATCATCGGTCGAAGCCGCCCAAGACAAAGTGAGCGAATTCGGCGCGACATTCGACGCCGCAAGACCGGTTGGCACCGTTGGAGGCGTGATGTCCGGCGCTTCGGTCGTGGCGTTTGCCGCCGCACTTGCCGCCGAGATGTTGCCCGCCGCATCCTTCGCCTTAACCGTGAAGGAATAAGACGTATTAGGCGTCAGTCCTGTCACGTTGTACGTCGTCGCGGCCGTCGTGTCCAGCAATGTCGTGCCTTGATACACCTCATAGCCGGTAACGCCGACATTATCCGTCGAAGCGATCCACGACAGAGTTAACGAGTTCTGCGTCACGTTCGACACAGCCAGACTGGTTGGCACGGACGGAGGCGTGGTATCCGGCGCTTCGGTCGTTGCGGTTAGCGCCGCGCTTGCCGCTGAGATGTTGCCCGCTCCGTCCTTCGCTTTAACGGTGAAAGAGTAAGACGAGTTAGGCGTCAATCCTGTCACGTTATACGTCGTCGCGGCCGTTGTGCCCAGCAATGTCGTGTCTTGATACACTTCATACCCGGTAACGCTTACATTATCAGTCGAGGCTGTCCACGACAGCGTCAGCGAATTCTGCGTAATGTTCGACGCCGCTAGACCGGTTGGTACGGACGGAGGCTGGTTGTCCGTCGTGCCGCCTGCCACCGTATACGTCAAATTGCCCGATGTCGTCGTGCCGTAAGAGTTGATCAAATCTATTTTATACACATAAGTGCCGGACGCTTTATTCGTGAAAGAGTAACTCGCAGATTGACCGTTCGGCGAATTGTCGGTCAGCGTGCCTGTGAAAATAACGGCGCCGTTCTCATACAGCTTCCAGGAAGTTCCGTTGTTGCCCCACCACATGTCAAAGCCGATTGCATAGTTCGGACTGTTGTTCCAATTGCTCTGTTTAATGCTAGGGTTGCCTGGCGCTCCTGTCGCTGCGGCGAAAGTCATTCCGGGGAGCAATGTGCAAACGAGCGCAAAACTTAATAGCATGCCAATCCATTTGCTTGATCTCATTATCTCTTCTCCTCCATGATATGAAAGTGCTTACAAGAAACAACTTAACGGTAAAATTCCCCACCTCCTCACCTGAGATTTTATTATATTTTCGGTAATCTCAAAGGGGGATATTTCGCTAGTCGAGGATGAGATTTCACTTTATTCGTCGAAAAATTGAGATTTTTCCGATAAGATAGAATCCGTTATGAGGTTCGGACCGGAGATGAGCCTTGCAATGTCCCTGTAAGCGGCCTTTCATTTAGACGGCATAATATAGAAATGAGCGACACATTTGCCGCTCTTTCAACAAAATATGGTATAATTGGAATACAACAGTATAGGCTTTGAGGGCGGTTGGCTAGTCTCCCGGAAGGGAGGTGATGCCCCTGGAGGTTAAAGACGCATTGGCGCTAATGATTTCATTTGCGACACTGATCGTACTTATACTTTCATTCCATAAAAAGAAATAAACCGCCCTCACTCAAGGTTGCGGTTTATTTCTGACCGTATGACTGGAAGCCAACCGCCCTTAAAAGCGGCTGTTGTGGGGAGTCGTGTTAGCCGCACGGCTCCTTTATCAATCTTACTTTCAGTATACCATATTAATCCTAAACCCCGGAAGACCGTAAATTAAGAGCCGGTCACGAGTCGGATGCACGGTTGGAGCGAACCTGTTGCCGCCGCGTCCATTCAGCCATCCTTCAGCTCCCCTCAACGCCTCTTGCAATAAATTCGTGCAGAGCCTCGATCCCCTTCTCGATCTGCCCGTGACTTAAATGGCCGTAACCCACAAGGAGCTTGTCTTGATGATCGCCGGGAATGGAGCAATACTGCGATACCGAAGCGATTCTTATGCCTGCCTCCCTGCAAGCTCGAATAAACGACTCCCCAAACTCCATTCCCGGAAATTGAAGCGCCACATGCAAGCCAGAGACGTCTCCCCAAGGCTGTACGGAGCTTCCGAAGCTGCGCTCCACCGAACGCAGCAATACGTTTCTTTTTTCGCCGTATACGCGCCTCATTCGCTGTACATGCTTATCCATTTTTCGCTTATTCAGAAATTCGGCCAGCGCGATCTGCTCCAATATCGGATTTTGCACATCCATATACATCCGATGATGCTTCCATCTCGCTTGCAGCGGCTTCGGCAGAATCGCAAATCCTAATCGGAGCGCGGGGAATAACGTCTTGCTGAACGTTCCCACATAAATGACGCGAGAGGAATCCATCGAATAAATCGGACTGACGGGAGCGACGGCATAGCGAAATTCGCTGTCGTAATCATCCTCGATGACATAGAAATCGTTCGCCATGGCCAGGCGGATCAAGGCGGCGCGGCGCCCGGCGGGAAGAATGCCGCCAAGCGGAAATTGGTGGGACGGAGTGACGTAGACCGCCGCAACGTTTTGATCACGTAGAGTGGAGATGTCCGCGCCCTGGTTGTCTACCGGCATCCAGTGCAGAGGATATCCCCTATCACCGATAACGGTGCGAATCCCCTGATGGGAAGGGCTTTCCAGGGCAAAAGCATGCCCCTCCCTATAAAGAAGATCAACCAGCAAATGCAAAGCTTGCGTCGCGCCGGACGTTATAAAGATATCCTCCGGATCTACTTCCATGCTTCTGCTGCGAAGCAGCCAATGGGCGATTTCCTCGCAGAGAGGCCAATAGCCTCTTGGACTGCTGTAGGCCAATTGTCGAACGGACAGATGGCTCGCCGCTTGACCAATCATCTGACTCCAAAGCTGCCGGGGAAAAAGGGACAGATCCGGCTGCCCGGTTTTGAAATCCCATAGAATCGGCGTTGGTTCTTTTGTTCTTTCCGGGTTAGGCGCAGCATTGCCGGATGTAATCTGCAGCCCTTCCGCGACGCGCGACGGCGCTCCCTGGCGGCTGACAATAAAGCCTTCCGTCCACAGCATGTCGTACGCTTCGCTGACCGTATTGCGGGAAACCCCCACCCCTTTGGCCAGCTCGCGCGTGGACGGCAGCGCTTCGCCCTGGGCAATTTGACCTGCCAATATGCGCTGCTTCAGCGTCAAGAAAATCTGCCGCGCCAGGCTGATTTCGCTTTTATCGCGTAGCTCGATTCCCCACATGAGAGCTCCTCCCAACTGGCCCAATAGAAATATGTCTGTACTGGCCCTTAAAGCAATCCAGTTCCCACGACATAATTATATCAGTAATCCGCCGTACGGGATCGCATAGAAAAGGGTTGGAGATGAGGAAGATGAAGGGGAAACTTTATTTACTGCTCGCCTTTTCGCTGGCTGGCACTTCGGTCATTACGGGATATCTCCTATTCGAGAAATTAGGCAGCTTTACGGTAACCTCCGTTAGCCTGGGAATTATGCTTTTGTGCTTATCGCCTTTTTATGGGAGGAAAACCGTTCAAACGATTCATTTGCTCGGTAGAAGCGACTGGAAAATGCTCCTGCTGCAGGCCTTCTTCGGCATCTTTCTGTTCCGGATCTTCCTGCTGCTCGGAGTGGGGCTGACAAGTACGGTTGAAGCAGGCATCTTAATCGGAACGACGCCTGCCATCACATCCCTGCTGGCTTACTTTGTTCTAAAGGAGAGGCCTTCAGGCTGGGCGGCAATCGGCATTGCCGGCACGGTTCTAGGCATTGCTTTGCTAGAGGGGGTGAATCTGAATTCCGCGGCATTCGCTATGCAGCATACTTGGGGGAATGTCCTTATTCTATGCGCTGCGGCCAGCGAATCTACCTTTAGTATCCTTTCAAGAAGGCATAGAGTCCGGCAACTGCACGATACAACGATTCAGATCCATCCGATCGTACAAACGCTGCTCGTATCTGCGATCGCTTTCGTATTGTCCGCAATTCCGGCGTTGTGGGAAAATCCTCTGGGCAACTTGCAGGGGATAGGAACGAGGGAATGGTTGGCTTTAATATGGTATGGGCTAATCGTAACCGCGCTCGCTTTTGTATTTTTCTACGCAGGCGTGAAGCGCTGCGACGCTTATACGACCGCTGCCTTTTCCGGAATGATTCCTCTCACGTCCATGCTGTTATCCCTGCTCTTCCTGCAAGAGTCCGTTGGGTATGAGCAATGGGCGGGCGGCTTGCTGATTATTACAAGCATGCTGCTGATCGGCGCGAAAAAAGCAGGCTCAGCTCCCCGCCCCGTTCGTACGTCGGCGAGGCAGCTATAGCCGTTGATTGGAGCCGGGCTTGTGCGATAGGCTATTCGTTGGCGGCGAAGCGGTTGATCTCCGCAAAGTCGAGATGATCGGTAATCAGCCGATTGTAATGCGCGACCTTCACAATCCCGTTGTCATCGATGATGAATTCGGCTGGAATTCGGTGGAAATTGGAGCCCTCCTCGGGAGTCAGCTTAAATCCCGCGGCCGCCGCCTCGGCAATGCGGACCTTTGTGCCGGCATCGGCCAATGTGGACTGCACCTTCTCTTCGGACGTCTCGATGCCGTACAGATCATACAGCGCCGCTTCCGGATCGGCGATCAGCGCGAATGGAGCGTTCTGAGCGCCCACATAGGTCTTCATATTAGCTAGCGGCGATTCGAAGACGGCGATGACCTCCATGCCCCGGCTCTGCCACTGCGGGTATCGGCCAATGAATTGCTGCACGCGCAAGTTGCACAGCGCGCAGGCGGAGAAGCGGAAAAAAGCAAGCAGTACTTTGCGGCCTCGATAGCTATCGATAGCGACAGAGTTGCCGTTAATGTCGACGGTTGCGAATACGGGGGCGTTCATGCCCGGTTGAAGTTGATTCATGGATCGTTCCTCCTAAAGGTGGGGTTGAATAGGTTCAACCCCATCCTATCAGGAGAGTCGCATTACTTCCGTGACCTAGTCACCTAACAGAGCTTCCAACCCGTCGCGGCGAACAATCCGTACCCAGCCCCGCCCCGTCTCGATCAGCCCATGGCCTCGATAGCGACGTAACGCACGACTGACGACCTCGCGGACCGAACCGATCTCCGTCGCCAGTTCTTGATGCGTGACGACGAGCAGGGACTCGCGCCCCGATGAGGCGCGCAGCAGCGCCTTCGCCAGACGCGCGTCCAAAGGCTCGGACCGCTGCTCTCCGGCCTGCTCGCCGATGCGAAGCATTCCATCAAGCAGGCCGCCGAACACCGCGGTCCGAATTTCATCATGGATTTGCAGCCAGCCGAGAAAGCTGCGCTTCGCCACGAATAGCGCCTCCACCTCGGATTCGGCCCGAATCGTACCCGGATAATCGCGTCCGCTGAGACCGCTGAGCACGAGCAGCGCGCATACCTGGCCCGGTTCAAGTATGCCCATGACGGATTCCCGCCCCTCCTCATCTATGCGGTTGATACGCGCTGACCCGCTAAGCAGGAACATCCCGAACAAGGCGGCCTCCTCTCGCTGGAGTATGGCCGTCTTCGCAGGGAACCTTTGCACAGTCGGCTGCGCCTCTGCCCATTCCTCCGCGGTAACCGCGCGTAAACACGGAAAAGCGGCCAACAGCTGCGAATTCGGGATTTTCAATGCCATGCTCCCTCTCTCTGTCACATCTGCTCATTCCATTCCTCTTTTTGGCTATCTCGTTTTATTCGCCGCTGTCCGCGGCGGTTCCTTCATGCGCGTGGGCCGCTGTATTCCAGAATATCGCCAGGCTGGCATTCGAGCGCTTTGCAGATCTCTTCCAAGGTGGAGAAGCGAATCGCTTTGGCTTTCCCTGTTTTCAGGATGGACAGGTTCGCCATCGTGATTCCGATTCGTTCAGATAGCTCCGTCACGCTCATTTTCCGTTTCGCCAACATAACGTCCAGATTGACGATGATTGCCATAGCCTTCACCTCACACCGTGAGTTCATTTTCCGACTTGATGTTAATCGCATCCTTCAGCAATCTTTCAAGCACGGCCGCGAATGCCGCGATCACAAACGAAGCAAAGGCGACGACCAACCCCAGTACGATAAGGCCCGGGGCGTCGTCTTGCTCCGCCATCATGTACAAGTAAGGCTCCATCGCCAGAAAAATAAGGCAAATGCTGAATCCGCAATATTTGATCTTCTTTAATGCCTGAACCGACAGCTCGGAAAAGGCCACATTTTTATCAATATAGCCAAGCAGCTTATACGCCTGGTACAGCGCGATGTAATACGGGATAATCGCTACAAAAAAACCGGCATCCGCTGGATACATCTTGCCTGGAAATTGCTCGTTGTTTCCGCTAACTAAGGAAAGGATCACAGCCACGCATAGAGCAAGCGGCGGCAACCCCATCAGGAACACCGTAATCTTCAGAAACAATGTGGATGCACGTTTCATCAATAACACCTCACTTGGATAGGTTCAGTGTTATTATATCCCCGAATTTATCGTTTATCAATAAATATTGAGTGTTATACAATATATATTTATTGTTTTATGCAATAAAAAATGGCGCTCCCCTAGCGCCGCGGCACTTTTTTGGCCTACACTCCATGGCTTGGGTAACGTCAGGGCACTTTTGGGGCCTTCGCTCCACGGCTTGGGTAACGTCAGGGCACTTTTTTGGCCTTCGCTCCGCAACTAGGGTAACGTCAGGGCACTTTTTTGGCCTACACTCCGCAACTTGGGTAACGTCAGGGCACTTTTTTGGCCTTCGCCCCGCAACTTGGGTAACATCAGGGCACTTTTTTGGCCTTCACTCCACGGCTTGGGTAACGTCAGGGCACTTTTTTGGCCTTCGCTCCACGGCTTGGGTAACGTCAGGGCACTTTTTTGGCCTTAGCTCCACGGCTTGAAGGCAGCAAGGCACTTTCTTTGCCCTCCTCCCCCAGCTTATGTAGCACATTAAATTCGTCCCGCACCCTTTGCTGCTTCAAGACTCGTCGCTGTGCCCCGTTCTCCCTTTAATGCCATGTTGAATATAAGGAAATGCGAATTTAATGAATTCCTCCGGCGGTCTGTGCTGCCCCTCTCTTCTCCATTCCACTGAAGCCCCGTAAATGCCCCAGCTTAATAGAACGGCCGTAATTTTTAGAGCCTCGTCCTTCTCGGCTTCGTGCTGCTTTAACAGCATTTTGTAAAAAATGACTTCGAGCTGTTCCCTAATAATGCGGGCAATGGTGTCTTCGTAACCTCTATGGCAGCGGGCCGATAACGACTTTTGAAAATCCGTTACGGCTTTGAAAATTCGAACGAAAGCCCCTTCGTCTAGCTCGTCGTTTTGGTAGAAATCGTAGTTTAAGTCCACTAACAGGACTTCCGATAGCGCCTTTTCCAATAAGTCGTAAATATCCTCGAAATGATAATAAAAAGTGGCGCGATTAATCATCGCCTCTGTCGTGATATCCTTTATGGTTATATCCTTGAATTCCTTTTTTCCCGAAAGCTCGATGAAAGAATCCATGATTAACTTGCGAGTACGCACAACTCGAGGGTCTGTCTTGGATTGCGTCATTTGAATAACCCCCCTACTTTTTACGACAAGTTCCTTAATGTGTTGGATAACCGACAAATCCGCGGAACTATTGGTGTTGATCGCTTTTATTATGATTTAAAATTCAAATACAGGCAAACCGAGGAGGAGAAATAAATATGATCTGCGATCTAAAAACAGGCGTATGCGGAGAAGTCGGCGAGGATGAAATGGAAGTGATCGATTTTAATCAACCGCAAAAGTCGGTTCAGCTTTATTACGTCACCGATCCGATTTGTTCTCATTGCTGGGCGATCGAGCCCGTTCTACGCCGCTTTGTGGAGCAGTATGGACACTATTTTAACTTTCATACGGTGATGGGCGGTTTATTGGAAAAATGGCACGACGGCCCGATCGATCCCGCTAACGGAATCTATAAACCGGCCGACGTGGCCGGTCATTGGAGAGAGGTAGGACAGCATTCGAGAATGCCGATTGACGGGTCGTTAATGATCGACAATCCGGTTCAATCCTCCTATCCCCCCTCTCGCGTCTTTAAAATCATTCAAAAGAATCATTCCGATGCCCAAGCATTCGAGTATTTGCGCCGCGCAAGAGAAGCGTTGTTCGCGTTTAACCAAAATATAGCCAATAAATCCGAGATGATTGAAATTGTAAATCAGCTTGGATTCGATGGCGAAGCCATTGTCACCGAAGCCGAACAGCCTGTCGGCCAACAATTGTTGAATGAGGATTTTGCTCTGGCGAGAAAATTAGGGGTTCGAGGCTTCCCGACTATTATGATGATTAATGAGGAAAATAAGGGCGTAAAAATATCCGGCGGTCGTCCGTTCGAATTCTACGTTAACGGATTAAAGCAAGCTCTTAATCAAGAGGAGCTGCTGCCCAAATCGGTTCCTTCCTTTGCCAACCTGCTGGAGAAAGAGAAACTGCTATTTTCCAAGGAAATTGAAGTGATGTACGATCTTGAGCAATCGGAAGTTGCCGCTTTTGTGCAACAAGAGCTGCCGCATGACCGCTATCAAGCGAAGGAGCTTCTGGGGGAACTGTATTTTACATCGGCTAAAATGAGCTGAACGAACGAGGTTGTCACATAAATCTATTCCTACAAATGTTCATAGTTTGAGCCTCCGCTGCTATATGCTCCTGAAATCGGAATGGGTAAACCCGTAACAAGGCGATTTCAGGAGCATATGAGGCAGTCTAGTCTACCGGCTAGGATTGATCCACAACGTGTCCGATTAATTGGAAACTGAACTTTTACGGAGGATCTATTTGAGCTGCTTTGTACGATTTTCCGCCCAAACGTCCGCCGTTTGAGCCTGATCCGAGTTGCTTTGTACGATCTTTCGAACAAACGCCCGCCGTTTAAGCCTGGTTCGAGCTGTTTTGTACGATTTTCCGACTAACTTCCTGCGTACGTAAACTCTTGTTTATTTTTCACAGCAACTTGAAGTGGCTACGGAACAGCCCCGGTTCCATGTGAGTTTTCGCCAATCTCTATTTCATCGCCTCAATGACCGTGTCGATTCCGTAAGCTTGGCCGATCGGGCCGATGCCGAGAGCCAGCTCGCCGTTAAGCGGGTATACCTGATTGTTTTTGACGGCTTTAAGACCCTTCCATACCTCGCTGTCCTGCCATTCATCCGTAAGCGCCGCCAGCGATTTATCCGTCCAGTTGAAATAACCGAGGAAGAGGTGGTCGGGATTGATCACGGTTAAGCCTTCCAACGAAATCTGCGAGGGAGCCTCCATCTCTTTCACCGCATCGGGTGGCGTAAGGCCGAGACCTTCGTAATACTGCGGAATGGAAGCCGCGCTCATGACATATACGGCGTTCTCTCTGACCTGGACGAACATGACCGTTTCGTCGCTGCGGCTGGCCAGCTTCTCTTTGCCTTCGCTTTGCTTTGTGCGGAAGTCGTTAATCAGCTCCTGCGCGCGCTCCTCTTGCCCCAGTACTCCGCCCATATAAGTCAGAAGCTCGGTCCAATCCTTCCGTACGTTAATTTTCTCCTCGTCGTACCAAGCGGTCGGAGCGATCTGCTCCAGCTGCTGCTTGATCTCCTTATTGGAGACGCTTCCCGCAATAATAACATCCGGCTGGAAGGCCAGCATCGCTTCAAGATTGACCTGCGTATTCTCGCCGATAATTTTCAGTTCTTCGAATTTATCGGCATATTGCTTGTAGACGTCGGACTCCAACGACGAATTGGCTGCCGAGAAAGGCAGGGTTATCCCGGCCTGCTTCAGATCGAACGGGAGCAGCATTTCCAGCAGCATCCAGTTGGCCAAGCCTACCTTCAGCGGCTTCTTGTCAAGCGTCACCTTCCCAAAGGCGCTATCTACATCGCGAGGGAAGCTCGCCGCCGCTTCTGCGCTTTGTTCAGGCGATGCGGATTCGCTTGGCTGCGCAGTTGCCGCAGACTCGCTCGGTTGTGCGGAGGTTGCCCCCGTCTCCGGACTTCCGCTTGAATTGTTGGCTTTCGATCCGCCGCATGCCGACAGCATCAGAATCAAAACGATCAAAACCATACCCAGTGCGCTTGTTTTCATGCTCTTATTCATTCTGTTTCCCCTATCTTTTGTGTGTGGATGTAATCGATAACGATTATCATTATCGAATCAATTGTAGAGGATAGGGTAAACAAAGGGAATGGCATATCCGTTGTGAATGTGATGTCATATCTTCCGTTAACTTGCGGCACCCAGCCCCCGTCTTTCGTCCCAACTAACTTAACGCGTTGGATTTGAATTCGCTCGGCGCCACGCCGATGTGTTTTTTGAACATTTTGCTGAATTGATAGGGATCGGCATAACCTACGCTTCTTCCAATCTCGCGAATGGAGGCATTCGTCGTCAGCAGCAGCTTTTCGGCAAATTTCATACGGTAGTTAATCAAGTAATTAATCGGGCTTATCCCCACATCCTTGTAAAAAATCTCCGCGAAATATTTCGGGGACAGCTGATAACGGCTGGCCAGGCCGAACAGGGAATGCGGGTCTTGAAAATGCAAATGGATATAGGCGATGCTGTCCTCCACAATCGTTCGATGAACGCTGGTTCGCAAGCTCCTTGCAGCCGCAAACATTTTCCCCAGCAGCTCATAGAAAAGCACCTTCACTTGAAACTCGGATTGAATATCGCCGCGACTGGACAGGCTGTTCATTTTCTCCAACGTGGAAAAGATTTGCGGATTGTCGCCAAACCCCAGCTCATAGTGTTTAAACATGTAATTGTCCTTGCTCGATTCCTTCCCTTCCGGCACATAGAGCACCCGATAGCACTCGAATTCCTCTTCGCCGGTATTCCAGGCTTTCAGCCACATTCCCGAACAGCTGTGAATAGCCTTGCCGGGCTGCAGCTTATAGACATCCTTATTTAAATGAAGCTCGCCGCTTCCGCGCGCAACGAATGTAAATGCAGGGCATATTGTCTCGTAGGAGGTCGTAAGCTCGTGCGGAGCTTTGATGATTCTGACGATCGATTTCATCCTGAAGCTGTTGCCCATCCATTGCTCTGTAAGCACGTTCAAATCGGCTTCCATGTGTGCGACACCGCCTAACCTTTTGGAAAATATCGCGTTAACCTCATTTTGATGATAATGATTTTCAGTAACCATGTAAAGAAGAAGCGCCCCGCCCCTACATCGAGGGATCGGGACGCCTTCAATTGCGTCTATTGCTCCAAAATCGTCTTCAATTCCGGGTCCAGCGTGAGCAGCTTCCAGAGCATCGTAACCGTCTCTGCGCGAGTGGCTTTGCCCTTCGGAAGCAGCTTTCCATCGTACCCTTGAACCAATCCGGCCTGCGCCGCGGCGTCTATCGACTGCCGGGCGAACTTCCCGGCATCCGTCATGTCCGTGAAGCTCGCCCGGCCCGTCTGCGGCAGCGCCGCTTCGTTCACCGGTCTCATCATCATGACGATCATTTCTTCCCTTGTTATCGTCGCATCCGGCCGGAAGCTGCCGTCGCCGTAACCTGTGACAATTCCATGCTTGGCCAGGTCGGCGATGTTGGCCTCCGCCCAATGCCCGTTCAGATCGGCGAAGATTACCGTCGAGTCGGATGGCGCAGGCGTGAACACGAACAGTCTGGCAATGACGGAAGCGAACTCCGCTCTCGTAATCGACTTGCTCGGCTTAAAGCTGCCGTCGCTATACCCGACGAGAACCTTTAGATTTGCAAGCTTGTCGATGGTCTGCCGCGCCCAATGCGTCGCGGTATCTGCAAACGCCGTCTGATTCGGGTCCGCCGACGCCAGTCGCTCCTTGATAGCCTGCAGCATCTGCTCCCACTGTATCAGACCTTTGTTAAAGATAGACGTCGCGTCTGGATCCGGCTTAGGCTCAGACGGCGTTTCCGGAGATGTCCCCGGGTTCTTGCCGCCGTTAGATCCGTTACCGCCTTCATTGCCGGAGCCGGAGCCGGGGCCTGTTCCCGGGTCCGGATTTGGCGTTGTCGAGCCGCCAATGGCAAATCCTGCAGCGTCCACCTCGTACTCCAAGCCCGATGCCAATACGACTTTGGCCGCAACCTTATAGGAGCCCTCCTTCGACAACGTCGTCAGCTTCTGTTCCGTATTGCCGTCGTAGGCGATCGGCGACCAACTCTCGTCATTGACTTTGTACATCGCCTTATCGATCTTAAAGCCGTCTACGACGTACGGAGACAAAGCTACCTCTACATTGCCGGCATATTTGCCGTCCGAACCCGCCGTTCCCTTCACCTTCAGCTCAAGCTGCGGCCTGGACGACTGCGTGTTCGTCACGCTGAATCGGTAGGTCGTCGCCGTACCCGACGCGCTTGCCGGCTGCACGGAAATCTTAAACTCGTTCACGGCGCCGCTTGCCGACAGCTGCAGCGTTTGATCGACGGACACGAAGCCCTTGCCCGAGCGAATCGGCTTGCCGCTACTGTCCAGCAGCGACACGGTCGCCTCGCTGTTGGACGCCGCCGCCACCAGCTGTGTCCGCTTCAGATCGCTTGCCTGCAGAGCGTACGCAGTCTGCCCCGGATCGAAGTCCAGCGGCACGCCGCTGAGTTTGACCGTGCTTAACGTTGCGTCCAGCACATCTGCGCTTTCCCGGAAGAACACCCCTTGAACGGAATGCCCGGCCTGGCTGAACTGTACCGTTGTCGTTTTCTTCTCCTCTGCGGAGAACGACAGCAGCCCTGCCGCGTCGGTGGCCACATACTTCGTCTCCAGAACTTGCCCCTCGGCATCGAGCAAATTAAGCAGCACGTTGCCGGAAGTAATCGGAGCCATCTTCATGTTCTGCATCGTCAGGTCCACACTCGTACGGGAAGCTGTATTCGTCTGTTCCATCGTCAGCAGCACTTGGTTTTCATTGTACTTGAGCGCCAAGTTGTCGAGCGTCACTTTGGCCTCGTTGTCGGAATCGTCGAATTCTTTGAGCGGCTGACCTTGCGCATCCTCCGCCCAACTGTGCAAATAAATCGTAATCCCGTTATCCGGGATTTCCGTCAGCCCATGCCGGATCAAATACGCACGGACATCGAATTCCACCGTCTCGACATATGCACCTTGATCGATCAGGCTCAGAGCGTCCGCATCCGAGATCGCAATGACATTGCCGATTCTCGTATCGTCCGTGAACGGGTTGCCCTCGTACAGTGCGAGCTTAACGACGCGCCCCTTGCCGCTCGACGTTGTGCCGTTCTTGTTGTAGACCGGAATGGACAGAACGCGCTTGCCAGCCTCTTCCTTCATCACTTTAATTTTCGAAATTCCCGTATCCGGCACATCGAGCCGCAGCGTGCCTGCCGTCGATTGCCGCTCCCCATCGGCGAAAACAACTTCAATCTGATACGCCGCATCCGCAATCGGCGAAGGCACCGTATAATAGGCAATCAAGCCTTGGGCGCTGTTCGGTACGAGCGACAAATTGGCATAATTCGTCTGCGCCCCGTTAATCGTAATGTCCACCGATTGAATTGCGGACAAACCTTGGTTCACGACATTGAACTGAATCGGCAAGTCGTATCCGGCTACGATCTCGCCGGGGTTATAGACCACTTGATCCGCATTGAACTGATTATGGTACGTTGCGCTGGCCGTATACATGGCGCTTACCGTCTTGGACACCGTAACGGGAATGGCGTCTCCTCCCGCTTGGCCTTCCTGCTTCGGCGTAATCGCGCCCACAACCTCCGTATCGGTCGTATACGTCGTGCCCAGCAGCAAGGCTCTAATCTCCGTCCCCGCGCTGTTGGCGACATACGCCGCAATCGTATCAATGGCGGTATCGTCCGGCATCGCTCCCAGCTCCATGACGCCCGACAGATACAGCTCCCCCCCGCTAAAGCCGAGCTTCACGGCCTTCAGCGCGTCGCGGCTAATTGTCTCTCCGGAAACCGTCTCGACCTGCGCTTCCTTCCAGATCAGCGACAGATGCTCCAGCTTGCGGTCCGCCTGCGGCATTTTCGCAAACACAAAGTTCGGATGAATTCGAACGTTATTGTACGCCTTCACCGCGCTCAAGCTATCCACGAATTCCGAATACACTTCTCCGTCCCGGTTGAACGCCAGCATCCGGATATCCTCCGCAGCGCTCTCGTCCTCGCCGCTTGTCGTATACCAGGCCATCACAAAGCGTTCCGTCCCATCCGGGAAAATAACGCTCGTCAACTGCGGATTCTCGTTCGCGTTGCGGTCGTAGGTCACCTGCAGATTTTTCACGACGCCTTTGGTTCTCCAGCCGGTGGTTGCGGCTGCCGGGTCCGCCGACGTATCGATGACCGCGTACACAATCTCGTTATCCGTTCCGGCGACATACTGATCTGCCGGGATAGACTCTGTGTTGCCTTTGTTTACCGTATAGACGACGGCCGTTGTCCCGTCGGTCAGCGTCTCCGCCGACATTCCCATAACCGTACCGTTCGTGCCGTTATACAGCGTCTCGACATCGCTCCACACGCCGCTGGCCGTATCGTACACCGTGTACATAATGCTGTCCGATTCGGAGAAATCCAGCGGATTGTCGATATTGGACGAATAGACGCTGCGATACGCGACGACGACTTTGCCGCCCCCGACCGAGACGATTGGCGCAATATCGGGGTTTTGGTTGTCCGTCAGACGTTTCGTTATCCAGTTCGTTCCGTCATAGACGGCAACCATGATCTCGGCGCTGTTGTTCATCAGCAGCATGTCGGCGCCGGTCAGCTCTTCTCCGGCTTCCTTGCCGATTTTATCCTTCTGTCTGACCCAGACGGCGGCGACCAGATTGCCCTCTCCGTCAAGCTGCAATCCCGTATCTCCATAACCTTCAAGCGCAGCGTCCGTTACAATCTCCCCGCGCGGATCGTAGCCGCCCTGACCGTTGCGAACCGCCCAAGCGGCAGCCGTATCCTCCACATTCGCGCTGTTGTTGTCGGACAGGTAGACGAACAGCGAGCCGTCCGCAGCCACCTGCGGATTGGAATACGGATACGCATTGGATTCCAGCACCTGCGGTCCGCCCGGCGCGCCGGCAAGCAAACTTCTTCCCGCGCTGGATGGCGCTTGCCGCCATGAACGATCGTATTCGTCCAGATAGCTGCGATCCTCCACCGTCTGCGAGTTGAATACCTGCATCGGATCTTCGCCGATAGACCTCATATAAGCCAGGATGGCAACCTCTGCATTGGATGCCATAAGCGGCATCGTCGCATGCTCTTTCCAGTAATCCTGAATGTTGTCCCAGTTTTTCGACAGCCACGTATGGCTGTAACGCAAGGAAGCAAAGTCGTGCTGAATCGAGATAAACAGGAACTTAATGACAACGCGTATGCCGACAATACTTTCCAGCGTCAGCTTGTTACCGTACAATACGCGATCGCTGCTGTTTTGCAAATAATTCCGATTCAGCCATGTGCTCGTGTTCTCCAGCGTAATTTTGCCGAACACGCCGATTTTGGCCGCGATAATCGAGTAGTCGAAGCCGATGCCGCCGAACGCTTCGATGTAAGCAAGGACGCGCAGCGAGGTCAAATAATCGTTAACGCTCTCCAACTGCGGATTGCTCCACGGGTTGCCCGGCACTTCGTCGAACAGAACGGAAGCTCTGAAACCGACCTCGAGACCGCCGCCAATCTTTAACGAGAACGTCACCGGTATGAAGCCCGCTTGAACGTTCCAGGACCACGAATACTCGAAGCCTCCGCCTGCATTGAAGCCCCCGCCATGCACGACAGCTTCCCAAGCATCGGTCTTCACATTGTACTTGATCTCTCCAATGTAGTATCCGCCTGCGCTGAACGGAATGTTCTTGCCGGAATGCCCGGCTATGTTTTTGGCAAGCTGGTTTTTCTGATCCGCCACATATTGCCCCATCGCGATCTTGTACAGATCGCCGGCGCCGGGCGCAAAGTTGTTATTCGATTTCATGAACTGTACATCGCTGCTGCCCTGTGTCGACGCCATCTTGTCCAGCGAAGCCGACATAATCATTTTGAACACCATCGGGTCGTCCGTCGGATACACTCTCATCGCGAGCGGACCGACGTCCATTTTCAGATTGCCCAACAGGCTCAGCGTTTCCAGAACGACCTTATCGTTATTGCTCGGACCCTTCGTGCTTCCATTGGTGCCGTTCATATCGCTTTTCAGCTTCTGAAGACCGGAGCGAAGCTCCGCAGCGCTGACCTCGGAAGCGCCGATCATATTGACGAGCGTAGCCGTCGACGTGAAGCTTTTGCGGAAGCTGTCCGGCTTGTCGTACAGCTTGAAATGCACCGAGCCCGATTGCGCTTTGTCCAGCCAGATCGTATCTTTATTCAGCACTTGGACGTGACGCGTCAGCCACAGATCGGAGAACGGATACTTGAGCGTCTGGTAGGATTGCCCTTGCGGAGCAAGACCTGTGCTGTTCTCCAGCACGGCATAAGCCTCTTGATCCGCCTCTTCTCCCCACCATAGCAATTCGGTCGTCAATTGAATGCTCGGGTACGCATTGTTAGGACCGTACTTGCCGCGGTAATCGCGAATATCGGTTTTGACGCCTTTATCGCTGCTTGCGACGAACTGATTTACGATGACAGGCGTCGGCTGCTGCCGATCGTTGCCGATCATGTTGACGATTTTGTCGCCGATGAGGATGCGGTCGATCGGGCTTGCATCGCCGTTCAGCGCGACCAAGCTCGGATTATAGCGGTCGCCCTCGAACCGGGTTTCGACGATGAACTCCAGCTTGTCCTTGGCGGATAGATCCGCGGCATTCTTCTCCCCTGCGGCCACGGAATAAAAGTCCGTCGTATCGAAAATAATTTCCAGCTTGCCGTCGGCAGCCAGCGTCTCGGTAATACCCGAACCGCCAATCTCCGTCGCTTCTGCATAATTGCCGTTCTTGTATACGCCGCCGCGATAGGTCACTTTGCCGGTGTACGGCTTGCCGTCGGGCTTCTTGAAGAACAGCTCGACCTTCGACAACTGGCGAAGCTGCAAAATATTAATCGGATACAGCTCCAACTGAGCCGGATTTCCTTCCTGCGACAGCAATCTGTCCTGACTGAACACGCCGGTATAGGTCGAGCCGTCAAATACGGAGGTCACATACGCATCGCTCGCAATGCCGCTCTCGTCGTACAGCGCCAATTGTCCGTTGGCATCGCTCTTCACCGATTTTTCGGCGCCTGCGCCGTTCGTGTAGGTCAAAGTCGTTTCCGTCTTCGGATAGAGCTGGAACAAATACAGCTTGTCCTTCAGCGTCTCGACAGTGAGATCGAGCTCGGCCTTCATGCCGGTGCGGGCATGCGTGGCGGTAATCGTCGTCCTGCCGTCGTTCGTGCCGCCGAGCAGAAACTTCTGCTTCGGCTGATAGGAGGAATTATTGAACTTCTCGATATCCTCGACATAGCCGTCACTGCGATGATAGATGGTGCCTGCGTCATTGTTGGAGGATTTCCACGCGATCTGATCGGTAATCTCTCCCAGATCGTCGTAGTCCTTGTTGTTGACGCCCAGCTCGTTGTTCAGCAAAATATTTCGCTTTAAGGCGATAATTTGATCGCTTGTCATCTGCTTAATGCGGTCGACGTTGCTCATCTTGTAAGAGGTAGCCGGTTGACCGTCGATTTGGATTTGCACCGCATCGTTCTTATACACCTGCAAATACAACGAATCGTACGACCAGGTCGCATCCGTGCTGTTCTTCACAGCCAGCGTTATGGCGTATACGTCTTTGATTTGCCTGCTTCCGGTTACGGGGGCGATATTTAAGCTGTAGCTTCCTCCCGTCGCTGTCACATTGCCATCGCTAAACTGGCCTGTCGTTTGATCGAATACGATGCGGCTGTCCGGTATAAGCACGCCATTTTTAGTAATCTGAAACTCAAATTCGCCCCGATTGACCGGATCGAAATGGTCGAGCGTCCATCTGATCGGCAGCGTGCCGACGGAATCGACTACAAACTGACCCATCGACTTGTCCAGCGCCACTGTCGCCGCTTCCGATCTCACGACGATATACGATAGCGCGGACAGCGTGGACTGCGCATTTTCCGGGTTAACCGTACCGATGCGAACCGTGTAGCTCGGCACATTGCTGCTCGAGATGTCCTTCATATAAGAGCCCGGGATCTTAAAGCTTGTTGCGTTGATCAGCTCGGCAGCGGTCGGAGCTTCCCAGCTCTGCGTCGGCTGCTGTGCGGCAAGCTGCGCCTCGTCCCAAAATCCATCGTACAGCTCCAGCTTGAAGTTGGCGTCCTGCACCGTGCCGCCCGCTCCGGCCAGCTCTTTATAGCGATCCATCACATTGGTGGACCACAGGATGTTCGCGTCCTTGTTTTTGTTGACGTATACGCGGTTGGCAAAGCTCGGGACGACTACGGCCGCGGAACCGTCCGCACTAATCGTAATCGTCTGCGAAGTCACCGTCGCTTCCGCCGCTTCTCCGTTGTTTTTGGCTGCCAGCGTAAACGTCACCGTGCCGGCTGTCTTGGGAAGGATGGTTCCGTCGGCCGTAATCCCCGCGATCCTAGTATCGCTGCTGCGCCATTCGAATTGATCCGGCGTTGTATAGGTCGCATTCGGCGGATATGCGAACCCCAGCTTGGTTGCCGTCGCATCGATCAGGTTCACCACATAAGGCGTACCGGACGGCCAGGTTGCCGGGTAGGTGATCGACAGCTCCGCAGAGGAAATATATTTGGGCGTTGTAACCTCCAGATAGGCAAATCGATCGGCCAGCATTCCCATATCTTCAGCGTTGCCGACGGCTAACGCGCCCGGAGTCGTATTCCGGTTATAGAAAATTTTCGCGCGCAATTGCTTGCCGTCCGTGGCTGCATCTGCGTCCGTCAGCGCGTCGAATATCGTTTGTGTAATTTGCAATTTCCCTTCCAGAGCGGGCGGGGAAATCGGAAGCCCGTCTTCTCCCGTCTTCCAGTCCAGATCGATGACGCCAACGGAGCGATCTCCAAGAGATACCTTGACGCGTTTGGCAATCTCTTCGGGAACCGTAGCTCCGTCAATCAGCCAATCCTCCTGATTGTCGCCGGTTACCAGATTAACCGTTACCGTCGCCGTATCGCCAATCAGATAAGAGGATTTATCCAACGCAATCGAGCCGAATACGTCTGAACGCGCATAGTCCAGTTCAATGTTTGGCGCATTCGTGTAATCCTTGTTCCAGGACATTAGGCCATTACGGTCCTGAAGATACTGTGTCGGCTCTTGGTGCTGGTAATCGTCATCGGAGATGACGTAATAATTCGGCGCACTCTCGCCATCGGATTGCTTCACATTTAATCCGGTATACGTTTCCCCGCTCTGAGTCGTTTGCCGATAAGCCGCAACAGTAGACTTGTCCAGCACGGCCTGATAATCGTATCTATAGGACATCGCCCCCCAACCGTACTGTTGTCTGACCGCAGGCACAACAAGGGCAGGCTGCGCAATCAGATTGTTGTCCAGCATCAGCCTGGGTTGAAAGTCGTAGCCGCTGGGACTGGAATGGATGACCGGTTGACTAAATAAGATCTGGATCGGCAAAATTTGCCCTGTCGTATAGAAGCCGCTTGTAGAGGAGGCCCGCAATATGGAATTGAGGCCTATATAACGGCTGTGAACCCCGTTTCGCATGGCGTATTCGAAAAAATTCGGAATGGTGGCAATGCCTCCGTTTCCGCCGTCATTGCCCGTTTTGGATGCGAAAGCCAGATAAGCGCCGCCGTTATACGAATGAGTGAAGTGTTTTGTCGTGCCGTTGCTAAAGTTGAAATCCATGTAATCCAGGTTTTTGAAATGGTGAAAATGAAGATAATCGGCACGGGCGTATCCGGCCCATACCTGATCGCGGAATTGATCCGGCTGCTTTTCCGCTTCTGTGCAATCTACAGGTCGCGCAGGGTTTCCAACCATTCTCCGGCAAGAAAAGCTCCAGATCGCCGAGTCGTTAACGGTACGAGTTGCAAATGTGACTTCCTTCGTCGTCTCCCCGGGGCTAAACGTCACCGTCCCCGTTGGGTTGGTCGGGCCCGGAACGGAGCCCTGCGTGCCTGCAATCTGCTCGTAGTCGAAGGACACTGCGACATTTTGCGCCTTGTTGAGCTGGAAGGTGATTTTCGGGTCTTTATCCACGATTACATACTTCGTTACAGTGACATAGACCGTATCTTCATAATTGACCGCCGGGTTGGCAAACGGCATCATCCGCTGTGAGCTCGTTGTCGGCTCGCTGAGCGAATTGCCGTTCTCGTCGACAAAATTCAGCCCGCCGTCTTCCTCAATCTGCGCCAGAAAAGAATCGAGGCTGTCCAGATGCTCGGGAGATATCCCCGCTCCCCCCTCTTCTCCCGCCGGCAGCAGGCTCGACAGCCGCTCCTCGATGGCGATCATTTCCTTAAGCGCCGCAAGCGTTATCGGCTCGCCATCGACTTCGGCGGTTTGCGTCAAGTCGACGCTCACATCCGCCAATAGCTGTTTCATTTCCTCTAATGTATAGACTTGGCCGTTTAATAGAATAGAGTAATTCAGCAGTTGGCCGTTCGTATCCGCCAGGCCCAGCTTCTGAAGCGTCTCCAGCATCGCGGGCGCCTGATCCGCTCCGTACTCCTCGGTTAACAGACGAAGCAGCTCCGCATTGTAGTCGGCGCCGCGTCCTTCCCCTTGCGTCGTCGCGAATGCCGCTGTTGTAAAGCTTGTCGCCACCATCGCGAACACTAACAAACAAGCGACGAATCTTTGAAATGGAATGAATAGCTTCATTTCCTTCTTCCTCTCCATGCGCAATCAGCCGATCATCCATGAAGATTCGGCATCTGCTTCATTCTATCGCCCGGCTAATCGAGCGCACAGAGAAGGAAGTCATGTTTTTTGTCATATGACAAACTGGAATTAAATCCTAAATGGTAACGAGCGAGCGGCCGGCCGACGTCCGATTGAACCAGCAACGAAAGCTTGTTCATTCTTGAGACTTTTCAGGCTAAAGCGGGTTTCCCGCTTTAATTGTGCTCCCGCCCCCATTTTGAGCCGAATAAAGCGGATTATCCGCCTTAAATTTACAAATACTTCTATTTCGGAAAAATAGAGCGGGCTTCCCGCTTTAAATCGACGATTTCCTCCTTATATTCCGATTTAGCGCGGATTAACCGCTTTAATAATTTCCCCAGACATCAACAACCAAAAGAGACCGGCTCGCGCCGGTCCCCCTCATCTCTATTAATCCGCCACACGAAGCATCAGACTACAGCTCGGCTCGGAATCGCCGCCGATCATCGCTTTGATGCGGCCGGCTTCTACGACGTTGGCCATGTCGACGTTCCAGACGCCAAGCTCCTTGGCCGTCAGGCTAAAGCTCAGCGTGCGCTTCTCGCCCGGCTCAAGCCAGATCTTCCGGAAGCCCTTCAGCTCCTTCACGCGCCGCGTCACAGTCGCTTCCATATCCTTGATGTACAGCTGCGCAACCTCCGCTCCGCCCATCGTTCCCGTGTTTTCCACATCGATCTCGATTTCGAAGCTCTCTCCGGCCGCCAGTTGCTGAAGCGTCCGTTCCGATGCAACGGCTCTCATATTGGAATAGGCAAATTCCGTATAGCTTAGCCCGTACCCGAACGGATACAAGACCGGCCGCGGACAATCCGCGTATCTCGGATCGTAGCCCTGATCCTTGCGATTGTAGTATGCCGGCAGAGACATGGACGAATACGGAATCGTAACGGCCAGCTTTCCGCTTGGGTTCACGGCGCCGAACAAAATCTCGCCAAGCGCCCTGCCGCCCTCCGGTCCGGGATACCAGCCTGACAGGATGGCCTGGCAATCCGGGGCCACCTCGGCAATGGCGTGCGGTCTGCCTTGAATCAGCACAAGCGCGATCGGCGTTCCGGTTGCGGCAATTGCGCGAATCAGCTCCGACTGCACGCCGCCCAGTCGCAAATCGGCCAGATCGACGCCTTCGCCGCAGTCCATATCGGACGGCTGTCCGTCCTCCACGATCGCCGCGCCGTTAATATCGAACTTCAGCTCGAAATTACGCGCGCTGCTGCCGCCCATCACCAAGACGGCAACCTCGGACTGCCGCGCCAGTTCCACCGCTTCGGCGAAGCCGTCGCGCGATTCGTCGCGAACGGAGCAGCCCTTGGCATAGACCACCTTCGCATCTCCCGACACCTCCCGGATTCCTTCCAACACCGTCGTGCCGGAGTTCGGACGCTGAATGGCGGTATAGTCGCCTAGCTGATGATACAGGGCATCCGCATTCGGGCCGATCACGGCGATTTGCCGCAATCCGGCGCCAAGGGGTAACAGCCGGTTTTCGTTTTTCAGCAGCACAACGCTTTCTCTGGCCAGCTGCAAATTCACTTGACGCGCCGTCTCGTTGCCCACGATCTCCGCAGCCGATTCTTCCGCCGTGTACGGATTCTCGAACAAGCCCAGCTGGAATTTCAGCTGCAGCACGCGCCTGACAGCCCGGTCGATGAAGGACACTTGCACTTTCCCTTGCAGCACGGCCTGCTCCAACGTGCTGAACGCCTTGTCCCACAGACTGATATCGACGCCCGCAGTTAAGGCCAAAGCTGCCGCGGACTCATAGTCGCCCGTCAAAGCCAGCAAACGATCGACCGCCGTACCGTCGGCCATGACAATCCCGTCAAAGCACCATTCCTCGCGCAAAATGCCGGTCAGCAGCTTGCGGTTCGCATGGCAAGGAATGCCGTCAATTTCGTTGTAGGCCGCCATACAGCCGAGCGCTCCGGCCTCCACGCCGGCTTCCATGCCCGGCAAATGAATTTCGCGCAGCTCGCGCTCGCCGATTGAAGCCGGAAAAGCATTCATTCCGCCTTCGCCCGCACCTTGCCCGCAAAAATGCTTCAGCACCGCCGCCACCTTGTTCGACGCAAGCTGAGTTTGCCCCTGCTTCCCCGCCTGCTCCGAGTGCCCGGTCTGCTGCCCCACATCCGGCTGTTTCCCAACCTGCGATTGCCCCTCTTGCTTCTGCCCCGCCGTCTCCTCTTCAGACCGCCGATACCCCTGCAGTCCATGAACGGCCGCTTTCGTAAACTGCGCCGTCAAGTGCGGGTCCTCGCTGAAGCATTCCTCGGAACGGCCCCAACGCGGATCGCGCAGTAGATCAAGCGTGGACACCAAGCCCAGATGAGCGCCCCTCGCCCGAATTTCAGCGGCAACCTGTGCATAGGCTTGCTCGGCGAGCTGCGGATTCCAGGTTGCGCCGATGCCGATATTGGTCGGCGTCAGCGTCCCGTCCAAAGCTTGATGTCCATGGGGACATTCCTCCGAAAGCATTACCGGGATGCCCAACCTCGTATGCTCGATGAGATAGCGCTGAATCTGATTGGCGACCTTCGCGCTGTCCGCCGCCGTAATTCCGTTCTCGTACGTCACCTTGGACCACGGGTCGGCGCGAAAGAGGCCGTAAAGCGCCCCCATCCCGCCGCCCGCGGCGACTTCCTCCATGAACGCTTCGGTCAGCTCGAAGCCGTTCTCCGTTTTGCGATAGGCATTCCAGCCGTACATCCGCTGATTCAGCTGGCCGACCTTCTCCTTGAGCGTCATTCTGCCCAGCAAATCCTCTATCCGCGCTTCAATGGGGGCCGTTTGATCCCGATAAAGTTCCATCGCTTTGCTCCTTAAACCTTTGAATTAGCCGATTCCGTTTACTGCTTAGCCTGCAAGAAAGCCTGGAACTGCTCGTTATACTTCTCCACCACTTTATCCAGTCCGGCAGCCTTCATTTTCTTCAGAGCGGCAGGGAAAGCCGTCTCGTAATCCAGCAGACCCAACTTGATCGGCAAAATGCTGGTATTAAATTCCGCCAGCGTATTCGTATATTCCACGCTTACCTCGGTCGCATCGAAGTTAAATCCCAACGTAACGCTGTTGACGGCGTCCGTGCTCTGGCTCGCCCGATATTTCAAAATCGTCGGATGCGTATTGGCCGCCCAGCGGATCATCTCCACATGTCCCAGCATCCAGGAGGCGACCTGATAAGCCGGAGCGCCGTTGCTGTCGAGCTTCAAATCCTCTTTTAGCCCGTCGCCGATATTTTTCCAATACTCACCCTCAGGCCCGTACAATACAAGATCAAAGTTATCCTGGCTGCTGAACACCCAATTCAGAAATTGCACAGCCGCTTCCGGATGCGGCGATGTTGCGCTAACGCCGTTGGAATTCCGCACGCCGTACGATCTGAATTTGATCGACTCGTTCAAGAAATAGCCTTCCAGCTTCGCTCCCGGCACTTTCTCGCCCACTTTGTCCGTAACGCCGTCGCCTTCGCGGAACAGAAAACGTCCCATCTGCTCCTCATTGTTCACAACCTCGGTCGGCGCCGTCAGCACGTCCGGATTGACCAGCCCCTTCTGATAAGCCTCGCGGAAGAAGGCAACGTCTTTCTTAAACTCCTCGCTCTCGATCCAGGAAGAAACCTGGCCCTGCTGATCGATTCGAATCAGATTTTGAAATACGGTAAAAGGATACGTCTCATACGTAGGATGCAAGTAATAAGCCGGCTCGGTATTCAGCGTCCGAATGAACACATTTTTGTTCGCATCCGGCCAGCTGCTCTTCAGCGTCTCCGCCAGCTTCAACAAATCGTCGGCCGATTTCGGCGCCTGCAGCCCGTTTTTCTCCAATAAATCCTGACGAACCGTAACCATGCCGTCCGCATAAGCGCTATCCAGCCAGTAGTTCGGCACAGAATAAATTTTACCCGAAATTTTAACCGTATCCCATACCCAATCCGGCAAGCTCTTCTTAAGTTCAGGACCGTACTCGTCCAAATATTCGTCGATCGGAATGATGCCGCCGTTGCTGGCCAGAACGTTCGGGCCTTTGTTGTCATGCATAATGTGGATCAGCTCGAACTCTTCGCCTGTCGACATCATCAGGTTCGTCTTCTGATCCCACACATCCCAAGGAATGTAGATCGCCTCATACTGAAGATTCAGCCCGTCTTCCTCCAGCTTCTTGTTGATCGCCGCTTCGCCCGCCTTCTGATCCTGCGGCGCCGTTCCCGGCATCACATATCGGACCAGCTTCTTCTCGCCGTTGCTCTCTTGGGCGACTTCCTTGCTTTCCGTGCTTCCCGTATTCCCGCCGGCGGCCTTGCCGCCCTCCGACGAGCTGCAAGCGGAAGTTATAGCGGATAAAGCGACCAGCAAACCAACCATCGGTAACCAGACTTTTTTCATTCGGATACGCTCCCTTTTTTGTAATGATGGTCCTTCCAATGAAACCGTCCCCATCATAATCAAGGCGGCAAGCGCGGGTAAACTTCAAAAATTGCGAATCCCTTTAATTCGGCTGCAACCGCCGCTAGATTTAATTCGATTTCATTCACTTTATGAGAATGGCCCGCTATTCTCCGGGTTCCGCCTCCTGATTGCGGTGGAGGATCGCATCGTTGCGATACTGCACGGGCGACATGCCGTACTTCTTCCGGAACAGCGTAAAAAAGTAAGTCGTATTATGAACGCCGACCTTCTCGCTAATCGCCTGGACCGATTCCGTCGATTCCAGCAGCATTCGCTTCGCCAACTCCAGTCGAACGTCCTTCAAATAATCGTTAACCGATTGCTGATACTGCGCTTTGAACAGCTTGCCCAAGTAGCCTGGCGTTAGACCGACATAATCGGCCAAAAAATCGACGGAAATGTCCGGCTTCCAATAATTTTGATCGATATACGCTTTGATCGTGCTCATCTGCTCCGTGCTGCGGTTTTTGGCCTTGGCTTCCATCTGTTCGCAGATGCAGCGGCACAAGGCCGCCAAATCCGCCGCAAACGCCTCCAGCGTTTCATAGGAAACGGCGTGAAACGCCATACGCGCGAACAATTCCCGCTGCTCGCCGACGGCCGAGCCCATCAGATTATATGGCTTGTTTAACTCCGTCAGCAGCTGCTGCAGCATATAGAGCGCATGATGATAGTCCGCTCCGTGCAGCGAGGCGATAAACTGATCTATGATGCGGACTGCCGCTTGCGCCTGATTCATTCGGATCGCTTCGATCAGCTTCTTCTCCAGCCCTTCCGGATATTCCATCTCGGACGCTGCGGAATCGTCAGCAGGCTCGTCCTTATAGAGCAGTCCCGGTCCCTGGAAAAAGCGCTTATACGTCATTTCCCTCGCCTTAAGATAAATATTTCTGATCTGCTCCGGCTCTTGATGAGTGCGGCCGACTCCGACCGTCAGCGATACTTTAAAATAGCTCTGCACCGTTCGCTGGATTTCCAGCAGCCGCAGCGTCAATTCGGGCGGATCGCCGGCATCCTTTAACTGCAGCAAAATCCCGATCTCATGCTCGTTAATAATGACGACCTCGCACTCGCTGCACGCCTCGTCTCCGGCCAGCCATTCCTGGGCAATGTTGCAAATCCCGAAACGGATCAGCGACTGCATATGCTCGGAATGCTCCTGCTTAAACTGCTGCAGACGATCGATCACCAGCACGACGACGTTAAAATACGGACCCGCCGGCGGCTCGGAAAACCGGTCGGTCAGATCGGTCTGGCTGCCGGTCAAATACTTGAACAGACCGCTTTTGCGGGCGACGGCCACGGCCGGCTCCATTTCGGTCACCTTACGGGCGATGCTGGAGTATGTCTCGTCGATCATATAAAACTCGTTTATCCGCTTGCTGGCCTCCGACGCCGATCTGCCGCCGGCAGCGGCTCCCGTAATTTTCTGATACAGTCGCTGAATCGGGTTGTACATCTGATTGGTCAGCCAAATGGACAGGAAGATGCCGATCCCGAAAATAATAAAGGCCACCGTTAAGGTAAGCACTTTAACGTTATTCAAATTAAAAAAAAGATCCTTTACCGGACTCACGCTGACAAAATACCAATGAAGCTCCTCCGATTTGACGAAGCTGACCAGGCTCTTCTGCCCGTCGACCGCAGCGCTGAAGCTGCCGGAATCGGCATTGTCCCGAAGAATTCGCTGCACATAATCCTGTTCGCTGAAGTTTTCCAGAAAATACGCCTCATTAGAATGGCTGAGAACGACGCCTTCCGTATTCATCGCGATCAAATACCTGGAGCTTTTATTTTGCAGCCCGCCGATCAACTGCCGCATGTAGTCCGCGTTGACGTTAATGACAATCGCGCCCTTCTTGGGCAAATACGAATTAAAGCCCGGCTGCAGCACGAACGTCAGCAATCGTTTCTCCCCGCCGAGACCGGGACTGCTTAGGGTGCGCGGGAAAAAAATCCCGTACTTTTTGTCCGCGGTATCGAGCTGCTCTAGCAGCTCCCGCTCATACTCAGCCGTAATGCCCTTCGAATTGATATAACGATCCGTATAGCCGTTGTATAAGCCAATGAATTCGATAAACGGGTAAGTCGCTTCAATGTTTTTCAGCGCATTTACCGTATAAAACTCTTCAATATAATCGACTTCCTTCGAATAGATCGAGGTCACCATCGACCGATTGCTGAGCAGATGATTCCCGATCTCGTAAACCTGCTCTTCGATAATGTTGGCGGCATAGCTTGTCTGGCCGAGCATCGACTCGGAAATTTTCCCGACATCTCGCGACGAACTGTGGGCAAATAGCGTAAACAGCGTCGCACAGATCAAGGCTACCAGGACAGAGGCCAGAAAAATAAAGCTTAAGAGCATGCTGCGATACGCCTGGTACTGTAGCAGCTTTGATTTCATCTTCAATGTCATCATCACCCGCCTACAGAATGCTTGGTTCACCCGCTTAGCCCCTTCATTATATATAAATTGTCTCCTATTTCATCCTCTTTCAATAAAATTGTAGGGATTTCAGAAATTCAAAGCCCGTTTCTCTCGGAAAGTAGCGGCTTTGCATGGAATCAAAGTTTACTCCCCCCCGCCCGTTCCTTACAGTGTAAACAAACACCCCCGACAGGAGATGATCCATTTGAGAATAGGGCGCAGCTTGTTGGCCGTTGTCCGGGAACTCGGCCGCAACCGTTCGGCTTACCTCCTTGCGATGCCCGCGGCTTTGTACACCTTTATTTTTGGCTACCTAACGCTCCCTTATATGCTGATTGCCTTTCAGAAATTTAATTACAAGCTGGGGATATGGCGTTCACAGTGGGTATGGTGGGAAAACTTTCATTTCTTCTTTGCTTCCGACCGAGCTTGGCAGGTTACCTTTAACACGGTGCGGCTTAACGTATTGTTTATCGTTTTCAGTACGCTGTGCGCTCTGGCGTTGGCCATTCTGTTTAACGAGCTGAAGAACAAATGGTTTTCGAAAATTACGCAATCGACGATTCTTTTTCCAAACTTCCTGTCCTGGGTCATTATCGGCTATGTCATCTACAGCTTGTTTGCCACCAACTTCGGATTAGTGAACAAAGCGCTCGTCGTACTCGGGATGGAGCCGGTGAACTGGTACTCTTCTCCGCAATATTGGGTGGCGATTCTGGTGGGAGCGAACATATGGAAGGATGTCGGGATCTCGCTCGTCATTTACTTGGCGGCCATAACGGGTATCGACGGAACGCTATACGAAGCTGCGCAAATAGACGGCGCCAACCGCTGGCAGCAAATCCGGCGCATTACGCTCCCTCTGCTCATGCCTACGGTATCGATTCTGTCCCTGCTGGCGCTGGGGAAAGTCATGTACGGAAGCTTCGATATGATCTATGCCATCATTAAAGACAACGGGCTGCTGTATCCGACCGTCGACGTTATCGATACTTATGTGTTCAGAGCTCTGCGCACGATCGGCAATCCGTCTCAAGCGATGGCTGTCGGCGTCTATCAATCCGTAGTCGGCTTCATTCTCGTCTTTGGCGTCAACTGGATCGTCCGTAAGAAAAACCCCGACAATTCCTTATTTTAAATAGGAAGGAATACATCCGCATGCCAAAAAAAACCTGGTTTGATTATGTGAACGTAATCGTCATTTCAGGCGTTGCCATCCTGTGCACGCTGCCGCTGCTGCTTGTGCTCATCGTGTCCTTCTCGGATGAAAGCTCCATTAGCGCCAACGGCTACAGCTTCTTTCCGGAGAAGTTGTCTACCGCAGCCTATAAGCTGCTATTCTCCGGAAATTCGCCGCTGCTCCAGAGCTACACCGTATCAATTGCCGTAACTGTCATCGGTACGCTGCTAGCCGTTCTGATGACTTCACTGGCAGGCTATACGCTGGCCGCCAAGCATGTCAAATATCGCAATCATCTGGCAATGTTCTTCTTTATTACGATGGTGTTCAATACGGGGCTTGTGCCGTGGTATATGATGAGTACGGGGCTAGGCTTGAAAAATACGCTGTGGGCGCTTATTATTCCATCGCTCGTCTTCTCGCCCTTTAATCTGTTTCTGGTGCGCAACTATATGAAGCAAATTCCGGACGGGCTGATCGAGGCGGCCAAAATCGACGGGGCGGGCGACCTGTTCATCGCTTTCCGCATCTTCCTGCCGTTAAGCATGCCGGTGCTGGCGACCATTACCTTGTTTTACGGAATCGGCTACTGGAACAACTGGTTTAACGCCATCATGCTGGTCGACAAAACCGAGCTGTATCCTTTGCAGTATTTGCTCTTCAAGCTGAACTCCGAGATCAGCATGATCCAGCAAATGCAGGCTACCGTATCCGGCATGGGAGCGGCCCAACTGCCCAGCGAATCGGTCAAAATGGCGACGGCCATTATGACGATCGGTCCGATCGTGCTGTTCTATCCTTTCCTTCAGCGCTATTTTATTCGGGGATTGTTGATTGGGTCGATTAAGGAGTAGAAAGGAAAGCATCAGAAACCTGCAAGCTTGGTCAGCACTCTTGCAGCCGCATAACATCGCAGTTGGGCGCTCTAAGCTTGGCCAGCACTCTTGCAGCCGCATAACATCGCAGTTGGGCGCTCTAAGCTTGGCCAGCACTCTTGCAGCCGCCCAACAATTGCGTTTGGGCGCTCTAGGCTTGGTCAGCACGCTTGCAGCCTGCGTAACATCACAGTTGGAATCTATTCATTTGTTTGATCCGCGATTTGCAAACGGTATTGACTCGGAGAAACATTGAATTTCTTCTTAAACGTCTTGCTCAAATGAAATTCATCGTAAAATCCGAAATTCAGCGCGACTTCATGCAGTTTAATATCGGGATGGTTCAATAAGAACAGGCGCACCGCTTCCATCTTCTGATCGAGCTGATAGACGTATATGCTTTTGCCGTATTGCGCCTTAAAATGCTTCATTATTGTGCGTTCATTCAAATAAAATTCCTCCGACAGCTGCTTGGCCGTAAAAAAACGCTGCGGATGCTGATGAATAAACTCAACAATTCGTTCGGCCATATTCGGTTTATCCATTGCAACAGCGGCATGCTCGTATAATTCCAACAGCAGCAGATTAAAGAGGACGGACAGCTTCTCGTTCTTATACGGGTTTTCGGATAGATACGTGTACACAATTTGCTGAAAAGTCTCTTTGACTTTCGAGCTGCCCTGGCAATGGATCACCGTATTCAGTCCAACATGAGTAGCGGCTCCTTCTGCTCCTTCACTCATGACCGTATGATCCTGCTCATCATAATTTACATGCAAATACATTGTCTTCGTATTGGGGCTGCAAGGCGTTAATCCGTAATGATGCTCCCCGGCGCGAAGCAGAATGACGTCGTTCGGATACAGCTTATAGCACTGATCGTTCTGATAGATCTCCCAATACCCCTCTTCAATATAAACAAAATCATGCTCCTTCATCACCCTGTTCGGGTGCAGGGTTTCATTTACGTAAACATTGCGATTGGCGCTGCCAATGATTCTGTTCTCATTGATTCGATACATTTGCTTCAATCGCTGCCCCTCCATAAATATCTCATTAATACATTTTATACATGCTTCGGCCCGATTTATCAATGTGTTTTTCCGCTCAAACGCTCTACTATTGAGATAAATTCGCTGGGAGGGACAACAATGAAAAAGATTAACGTGGCACTGGTAGGATTAGGGTTCGGAGGGGCTTTCGGCGAGATCTATCAGCATCATCCCAACGTAGGAACGATCGGCATCTATGACGCAAGCAGCGAGCTGACGAGAAAAACTGCTAGCTACTATGGCATCGCCAAAACCTATGACAGCTTCGACGAAATTCTCCGCGACGATTCGATAGACGCCGTTCACCTTGTCACGCCGATTCCTCAGCACGAGGAACAAACCGTACAGGTGTTGGAAAGCGGCAAGCACTGCGCTTGTACGGTACCTATGGCGATCTCCCTTGACGGCATTCGCCGCATCACGGAAGCGACGCGCAAATCGGGCAAAAATTATATGATGATGGAGACCACCCTCTACACCTATCAGTTCTTTTACGCCCAACAGATGATAACGAGCGGCGAGCTTGGCAGAATTCAATTCCTGCGCGGCACCCATTATCAGGATATGGCCAACTGGCCGGACTATTGGCTCGGCCTTCCGCCGATGTATTACGGCACTCACGCCATTGGGCCGATGGTCGCCCTCTCCGGATCGAGAATTAAACGGGTCAGCTGCGTAGGCTCGGGAACGATGGAAGAACAGTTAACGAAGCGGTACGGCAACCCGTTTCCTGTTCAAAGCGCCCATTTTGAGTTCGAAAACGGGTTAAAGGGCGAAGCGACTCGTTCTCTGTTTGAAACTGCGCGGGAATATCAGGAGGGCATGTTCGTATACGGAAGCAGCAAGAGCTTCGAATGGGGCTTCAAGGACAGCGACAAACCTTACGTTACAACGGCGCTTCCGGCGGTCGACGGCAGACGCGGGCGTAACATGACCGTCGAAATCGTGGAAATGCCTAACTATCATCAATCGCTTCCGCCAGAGATTCAGCGCTTTACGGTCGGCGGCAACTACGATCCGCTTAACCCGCAGGAGTCTCTTCAGAAAGGCGCGGGCGCGGGCCATCACGGCTCGCACCCTCATCTTGTGCACGAATTCGTCTCCAGCATTATCGAAAACCGCAAGCCGTGGATCGACGAGGTGCTTGGAGGCAACATTACGGCCGCCGGCATTTGCGCTCATGAATCGGCCATGAACAATGGCGAGCCGGTCATCGTTCCTTTATTTTAGAACCTCGCCCGCCTTGGGGCTGTCCCTACTTATAGGACAGCCCCAAGTTCATGCGAGCCTCCGATTGCATAATCTGATAGTCGGCGGACAACTAGGAACGACCATATCGGCGGACACGCAGAAGCGCCTGCTCCCTATGCCCCATAAAGCGTTCGATCTCGCACAACCTGGCCGCGTACTCGCCGACCAGTGCGCTTGCCTCCGATGTACACGATTGATAAGTACACGTTTTGAGGAACTTGCCCACCCACAGCCCTCCGGTATACCTTGCCGCCCCTCTGGTCGGCAGCGTATGATTGGTGCCAATCACTTTGTCCCCGTAAGCCACATTCGTTTCCGGCCCCAGGAACAATGCGCCGTAGTTCGTCAGGCGCTCCAGAAAATATCGGGGATTCTCGGTCAGCACTTCCACATGCTCGTAGGCCAATTTATCGGCTTCGATTACAGCCTCTTCCAGACTGTCTACCACAATAATCATCCCGTTATCGTTCCAGGCTGCGCTTGCGATGTCCGCAGTCGGCAAATTCATAAGCTGTCTCTCAATCTCGAGTAGCGTTTCATGCGCAAGCTTCTCCGAAGTTGTAATCAGTACCCCAGGCGAAGTCGGCCCGTGCTCGGATTGGCCAAGAATGTCGCAGGCTACCATCTCCGCGTCCGCTGTGTGATCGGCAATGATCATGACCTCCGTCGGACCCGCGAACAGATCAATGCCGACTTGGCCGTACAGCTGCCGCTTGGCCTCGGCCACGTAGGCGTTCCCCGGACCGACAATCATATCCACCGGCTCGATCGTTTCCGTGCCCAGCGCCATAGCCGCCATCGCTTGCACTCCGCCGACAATATAAATCTCATCCGCCCCCGCAAAATCCATTGCGCAAACCGTGGCTTCCGGAATTTCGCCATTTATCGGCGGCGTACAGCCAATGACCCGATTTACGCCGGCTACTTTGGCGGTAAGGATACTCATATGCGCCGACGCCACCATCGGATATCGTCCGCCCGGAATGTAACAACCTACGCTATTAACCGGAATATTGCGATGTCCCAGAACGACTCCGGGCAACGTCTCTATCTCCAGATCGCGAATCGTAGCTCGTTGCTTTTCCGCAAAATTGCGTACTTGTTCCTGGGCGAAGCGAATGTCCGTCTTGGTTTGCTCGGGTACTCTGGCGATAATTTCGTCAATTTGCCGTCGGCTCAGTCTGAACTGCTCCGGAGACCAATTGTCGTATTGCCGGGATAGCTCGCGTATCGCTTGATCTCCGTTCTTCTTCACCTGTTTCAGAATGCCTCGTACCGTTTCGTAAACCTTAAGCTCCTGCTCTTCCGCTTCCGTTTGGCTTTTCCCCATCTTAAGAACCTTTGCCACTGAAATGATCCCCTTCTTTCTGAGCTGTATCAACCCGCGCTTCCCGATGCGACCCTTCTGTGTCCGCCGACCACCGCTAACCGAATTTTTTGGCCCGTCTCGATACATCCATTCCATGCCATAAAGCTAATCAGCGAGAGGTTAAACTGTGCGGTCCCTTCACCCAGTCATTCCGATCGGGCGTAAGAAAGTAACGATCAAGAAATTCGTCCAAATCTTCCTCGAGCACCCCGAGAACGGTTTGAATCGGTTCTGTCGATCGTTGGTTTTGTTGATCCTCTTTCAATAACGCCGTCAGTTCGGCAAGAAGCCGCTCCGGCACATCCCGATGGTCTTCGCGATAAGAGCGGATGATGCGAACCAGATTCGTTTCCCGCAAATGATACGCATAGGACATAGCCCGCCTCTGGAAACCGTCCAACTCGTCCAAGTTTTTCTCGAATATGTCTCGAAGCGACGCAGAAACCCGTTCAAGAGCGTTCCGTCCTGCTTGAATGGCCGCTGTCGCTCGCTCCGCGCTCAATTCGCATCGAAGCTGAATATCCTCGATCATCCAAGGGTCCGGCTCAAGATCGTCGGTTTTCATGAAGATTGCCCGGCGCGTGGAATCCCATGAGGGAGTGTGGCATTGCTGCCCCCGGATGAACGCGGCAGTCATGGAATGCGACACGTCGCAAAGACCGATCTTGCGGGCAAACCAGGAGACATCCCACGGAAACAGCTCGAACGATTCCGAGCTCAACCGCCAGAATGCCTTCATTTCTTCGGCTGCCGTCCCATAAGGTTCGGCGAGCTCCCCCAGCGCTTCGTCGTCCCCAATGCCGGGATTCCGAAAGAACAGCTCCGTAACCCGTAAATTCGGGTCGGGCTTGGTCATATCTATACCGAAGTATTCCTTGACACCCGCAGCGCCGGGAATACCGGCTATCGCCCTGAGCTGGCGCAAGGTGACGAGCGGGTAAGCGATATGTTCGTAAGGCTCGACTTCCTCCGTTGCGGAAGTAAAGAAACCTTCAACCACAAACGGGATATTCCGTTTGACCGCAAGATTGGCGGCATTTTTCAAGAAACGATCTACCGGAAGCGTAGCGGTAACTTCGGCAATATTCGAATGCAGCGCCAGACTGACGCAATCCGCGTCAAGCTTTTCGATCGCTTTCAACACCTGACCCGCGGACAATTCCCATGGCTCCCACCAAAGACGTCCGCCGGTCAGCCGCTTCCACGTTCGGGCGAGCAGATTAACGAAAGGGACGACGCGCTCGTCCAGAGGAATTCCCCGGCACGACTCGCAGGTTCCAAACTCGTTGCACAGCCAGGCATCCTGATCGTAGGTATAGAGCAACAGATCGTCAACCCCGGGAAACTCCTCGTTAAACCGTTCGAGCAGTGCTACGTATCGGTCGGGCGTTACTCCGTCCAGCAAGCAATTATCGAGGGGCAGATCTCGATAACCATCCTTTCCGTTGTAAGGAGCGCCGAAATGGAAAATGGAGCGCAGGCCCGCCTGCTTGCACAACCGTATACGCTCTTTGAGATCGTTTCTTCGCCGCTCCCATGCGCCCGAAGAGGAATCGCCGCCTATCGGGATCTCCTGCTCGTATTTAAGCGAAGCTTCGCCGGATAACGCTACGACGTCCTCCAAATTTAACGGTTCGTCGTGAGGACGCCCGCCCCAGGCGATATTCAGCTGCAGGGCGTTAAATCCGATTTGTTTCATGGATCTTACCGTCTCCTCCGTCCATGAGACAAACTTGACGGGACTTCCGATCAATCCGATTTTGTACTTCAAATTTGCCATTGAGCAGCGTTCTCCTCTCTTCTCTGCAGCGGGTTCAAGATTTAAGCGCTCCCGACGTAATTCCTTGCACGAAATATTTCATACCGAACATAATGACCAGAATCATCGGCAAGCTACCGATGATATAGGCGGCGAAGGATAATCCGAGATCCGGCCTGCCGTTGGTCGTCATATTAACCGCCTGGATCGTAAAAGTAAGATGAGGCTCTTTCAATATAATCAGCGGCCATAGGTAATCGCTGTAAACGCTAATAAAGGTAATGATCCCCAAGGTCGCAATAACTGGCATACTTAAGGGAAGCGCGATGCGCAAGTACAAATAAGCTTCTCCGGCGCCGTCCATTCGCGCAGCTTCGAACAGCTCTTCCGGAATTCCTTGAAAGAAGGTCCGGCAAAGAATGATTCCGACCAATTGCGTTCCCGATATATAGGGTAAAATCAAGCCCCAGAAAGAGTCCGTCAAATTCAACTGGGAAATAATTGCGTATAGCGGAACGATATTCAACATGGACGGAATGAGCATTACGCTGATAATAAGCATAAAGAGGATTTCTTTGCCCGGGAAACGGTTGCGGGCGAAAGAGTAACCGGCCATCGAACTAATGAGGACTGCCCCGGCTACCGTAACGCAGCAAACGAACAGAGAGTTGCCGATGCTCCCGGACACGGCGCTCCAGGCCGTAGAATAGTTCTCCCATTTGAGCCCTTCCGGAATTCCCCAGAAGTCGACCACAATATCGAGATGATCCTTGAACGAAAGGAACAATAGCATGGCAAACGGAACAAGGGTAAGGAGCAGTAGAACCGACAGGCTGAGAACGACACCGACTTCTGCAACTCTGTAATTTCTCATAGCCCGGATTCACTCTCTTTCAGACTTGAAAATTTTTGAGACCAACAGCGTCAGGAGGAGAATGCTCACAAACAGAAAAATGCCGACCGCGCTGCCGTATCCGTAATTGGAGTTTTTGAAGGCCGAGTTGTACATGATGAGCGACGGCACCGTGGTCGATACTCCAGGTCCTCCTCCGGTCAGCACGATAATTCGCACAAAGTCCTGCAAGCTGCCGATGATCGTCAGCAGAAGCACGACTTTGAACTGCGGCGCGAGCAGCGGCAGATGAATTTTAAGAAAAATATTCCGGAACTTGGCGCCGTCCATTCTGGCCGATTCGATAATTTCCTTGTTGAAGCCCGCGATCGCGGCGAGAAAGATAAGAAACGGCAAACCCGTGATATAGGGAAATCCCATGAGGATAACTGCCCATATCGCGGTATCGCTCTCTCCGAGCCAAGGCCTTGCCAGAGAATTCAGACCTGCAAAAGACAAGAAATGATTCAGCAATCCGTTGGAAGGGTTGTAAACGGACAGCCAGATCAGAACGAAAACAATTCCGGGGATAAGCATCGGAATCACAAAGCCCGTACGAAACAAGTATTGAAGCTTCGTTCCTCGCAAGGACAAAATCAACTCCGCCGCCAATAAGGGGAATACGATGCTTTTGACAATATCCGTGACGGTAAACAGAAGTTGATTGGATAGCGCGATTCGAAACGTATTGTCGTTAAACATGCGAATATAGTTGTCCAAACCGATCCATTTCGCTTGAGCCAAGTTCCAGTCCGTAAAGGAATGATAGATGGAAGTCAGCATCGGATAATAGAGAAAGATCAAGACGAACAGGAGCGAAGGAACGATAAAAATATAAGCTTTTAACCAATATCGGATTCTGTCGGGACGAAGAGGCTTGTCGCTCATAATCTCACTCCATGTAAGCAAGCCGTCGAGGGAGAACCGCGTTCTCCCTCGGCCTGTATGATGAATTCCGTGTGCAGCTTATGGATTGGTCTTCGGATCCAGATCGTATTGTTGAGCCTTGATATATATATCCATATCCCGGTTCAAAATGTTGTCCTGCTCGGCCAAAAATTCATCCAGCGATAGTTTGCCTTCATAGTATTTCAATTGCGCGGATTGCTTGGCTTGATTCGTGTCCGAGGAAGGAACCGCATTGGCGATCGCGTATCCCATGCTGCCATCGACTTTGAAGCCTGTAAGATAGGCGTTGACTTCGTCGGGCAGCTTCACCCCAAGCACTAGGCTCGGACCTTGAACGAACTGTCCTGCCGCAAGCGTCGTCTCGAACACTTTCTGAGCGACTTCCGGCGAATAAAGGTACATCATGAAATCCTTCGTCCGGCTCTCTTGCTCCGGGTCCTTCTTATCCGCGATTCCGAGCAGATGGCCCGGCACGAGAATGCCTCGCGGTTTTCCCGGAAATAGCGGGTCGGCCTCGGCGAACTCGGGGAATTTGAACGTTCCCCATGCGAAGGCTTTATCGCCCAGCTTCTTCATATCGTCGAGCAGCGTTCCCACCTGCCAACTGCCGTTCCAATAAATCGCCGCTTTCTGCGCAATGAACAGTTGGTAGACGTCCGGATCCTGCATCGTTGCGTAGCCGGGCTGGTAATACGCGGACAATTCCTTCATGACCGTCCAGATTTTGCGTTGGGCAGCTCCTTGCATATCGTATTGCTTGTTTTTGAGAGCAAGCAATTGCTTTTCCGGATCGTAACTTGCGCCGAAATCGAAGTTTCCGTTGTCAGGAGAGTAGGCAATACTCGTATTCAATTTATGGATCTTCTCGTTGTAGCGGGCATCCCCCGGCTGAATTAACAACTCTGGGTAAAGACTTTTGGCGCTCCAGTCGAGAAACGCCTGCGTGATCGTCGATTCGAAGCCGAAAGGCATCGTAATCGGAATATATCCGGCATCTTGCAGCTGCTTGCATGCAGCGAGCAATTCCTCCCACGTTTGCGGCTCGGAAATTCCCAGCTTCGCGAAAACATCCTTGTTGTAGTAGAATCCTGTGCCCACCAGATCGAATGGAAGATAGGCAACGTCCCCGTCCCGGCTATACGTGTTCTGGTGGTATTCGGGATCGATTCCCTCGAATACGGTTTTGTCGCCGTTGTAGGGATTCGGTTGGTTCACGTAATCGTTCAGCTTCAGCAGCCAGCCTTTGTCGATCGCATCTGCCGAGCTCGTTTCCCCGATCAAATTAATGTGAACGATATCGGGAGCATCCTTCCCTCCCGCCGCCATCTTGGCTTTGAAGTTCGCTTGATACGTATCGTTATCCTTAATGACATCGATGACGACTTCGGTTTCCGGATTCAGCTTCGTGTACTCTTGGGCTGCCTCCTTCAATCCATCCGTGTAATATCCGGCGATCGTGGCGAATGTGACCGTACGCTTTTCTTTGCTTTCGGCGGAGCTTTGCGGTTCATTCGATTGCGACGCATTCGTGCCGGAATTCGAACCTGAACAGCCTGCCGCCATCACCAGGACGAGCGAGAGTAGAATGGACCCGATCAGCTTCTTTCTCATTTCTGTATTGCCCCCTATATTCGTATTGAGTTAACCTACTACAATCGTAATTTTGAATCGCTTTCATTTATATACAGAAAATCATCGTTTTCTTTAACAGAATCACTTTCCTTATACTTCGGTATGTTTGAACTCGCCTGGCGTAAGACCTTCTATTTTTTTGAACACCCTGCTGAAATACGACACGCTTTCGAATCCGGCCATATCGGAAATTTCGGAGACGGTTTTAATGCCCTCCCGAATTAATTTTTTCGCATATTGAATACGAACTCTGGCGACATATTCTCCGGGCGTAAAACCCGTGCATTTCTTGAAATTGGAGATAAAATAATTCAAGCTCAGGTTGGCTTTCGCGGCAAGTCCCTCCACTGTCAGCTTGGAGGCAAACGAGCTATGAATATGTTCAATAATGACCGCGATATGGGGGTCGGCAATTCCGGTACCTTTCCGTTCTTCCTCTACCGTCACTTCTCTGTACAGGTGCATGATCATCGATTGAAAATAAGACCGCGAAGCCAGCAACCATCCGGTTTTCTCGGCCCACACTTCCTCCAAGATCGACTTCATCAGACTTTTAATCGTGTAGTAATTGCGGGGCTTCATCAGGATCGGCAGCTCGGGAAGCGCCTCTTTGAACGATGCCGCGCCTTTGAAAACGGAGATTTCGTCTCCGGGCGACAGAGGCATGATCGGGATCGACTGCTCCGGCACCAGCAGTTGATAATGAATCCAAATATATCTAAGCGGCACGCCGGTCGCGGAGATATGATGGGGCGTATGCGCAGGAATATGAATCACCCTATTTTCTTCCGCGAGATAAGAGTCGCCGCCGATACGATACGTTACGCTGCCCTTGAGGACCATCACGATAAGATGAAAGGGAAGCGAACGCACATAGTGATTGCGGGAAAAGTCGTATTGCACGTTAAGTACCTTCCCTTGGTGAACGGCCTCCGGGTACTCCCACTCCTCCTCCCGATCCTCGTAACCGACGTGATAGATGATAGGCAACATTAAACTATGATGTTGAACATGCAGCTTCTCCAACTTCGTTCATCTCCCGGCCTAACAAAAGCGGCGGTGCAGGCGATCATCTGCACCACCATTTTGTTTTCGTTCTTCACGGATTGTCGCCGACTTTCGGTTTATGGCCGAATCACGACGGGGAACCGGAAATCTTCTTGTCGTCCGCCCAAAGCTCGCTCAGTTGAAACACGTAATTGTTATTGTCGTCTTGGCCGAGCTGTGTTGCGTAAATACGCACATGCTTAGCCGTCACGGGCGAGCTGAACGCGAACGTCTCCAAGCTGCTGCCCGGGTTCGAATAACCGGTATAGACTTGACCCGGAACGTCCGTCCAGGTTGCGCCGTCCATGCTCGTTTGAATTTTGAAATCCACCGGAAATCCGCTGCCGCCCGGCCGCGGCTTCAACCGCACTCGCTCGATCGTATGGGCTTTGCCCAGATCAAGCTGAATCCACTCGGTCGCATTCACGGTATGCGCAGTACTGGACCATACCGTTGCTATATCGTCGTCGATCGCTTGACTGGCTTCCCATCCGCTGCTGTACGTGGAAGACGCCGAGATTCCGGCGCGATCGGCCACGTCGAAGTCGCCGTCCAGTGCCTTCAGTTCGATCCAATCGATGCTGGTCGTCCCCGTCGCGTTCGTCGCCGGGTCGAACCGTAAAGCCGTAATCGTGCCGCTCCATTCGGGATGGCCGGTCAGATCGACCTCGTACGTCGTATAATTCGGATCATTGGCAACGATCGTAAAATCGACGCGCTTGCTCTCGTCCATGCCGGATAGTGCGGTCGCCCAATACAGTTGCGCGGTCGTACTGGCCGTACCGTTCTTCATGCGCACGACGAACCGCTTCTTTTTGGCCGCATCGACGTTGATCGATTGGGTCATGCTCGGATCGTTGCCGCTAATCTCCGCGTTAAACGTACCTCCGGCCACCTCCCGGTCAAGGAGGTGCGTGAATCCCCCCCATTCCTGTTCGTCGCCGTCATAGTTAAAGCTCCAGTACTCATCCCAGTTGAACGTCTTGCGAAGCATCAGCCACGGAGCTTGTCCGGTGCTATCCCATATCCAATGAGCATCCGATCCGCCCGGGAAGTTGACGACGGGTCCGCGTGTCGACGAACTATACGCCCCTTGGCTGGTCGCTTGCGTCCAATTGCCGTCCGCCAAGGCCAGACCTTCGTAACGATCCTCTCGTTCACTCCTGATTTTCCAGCTTGCGTCGGATACAATCTTGCGTCCGTCCGGCAACGTGAAGTCGGCAAGGAATCCGCCGGTCGAGCCGGGAGCGTTCACCGCTTTGACGGTAATGACGTTCTTGCCCTTCAGAAGAGGCCATTTATACCGGACGGAATCGTCGTCACCGTTGTGCCCCCCGATACCGCGTCCATTAATACTTACCGGGTAATAATCCCCCGAAGCCCAGCCTACCATCGTGTCATACTCGATGGTATCGAGATTAACGCCCAATCCCGCTTCGCGAGTCAACGTCACGCTGCCTCCGGGACTGAGGCTAATGGTGATGTCGAACAACCCGCTTACCGCCGTTCCGTTAACTTCCCAGTCTGTATACGGGCTTTCGTTCTCCAACGCCTGAAGGCGCACCGACGAATTGGAAACCGTGAGCTTCAGGTTCATATCCCAATAACGGAAATTCGTTACGCCGGCTTGCGTTAATCCGGACGACGGCATATTGGGCTTAATCTGCAAGCCGTCCTTGTCCATCTTGATGCCCATGAATCCGCGAAGCAGCGCAACGGGGACTAGGGCGCTTTCCGGGAATTCTCCCCAAGTGCCGACGCTGCCGGCATAGGTGTGCTGCACCGTTTCGCCGTTATACAGCGTTTTGCCGCCGCTGAGATGGTCCAGCGCATAACGGTCGATGATCTCGGAGAAACGGCCGTAGGCATTGTTGGCGCCCAAATATTGCGCACGGCTGGCGATTTCGTAGAACGTGGTGTACAGCGCAGCGCCTCCGTCCTGAATTTGGTCGCCGTAAGCTCCGTAATTATCCCACGCCGATACCCACCACCCTCCTTGCGCTTTGCTCGGGTTGGACGTAACGGTCGCGCGGGGGGCGAATACGAACTTGCTGAACACGTCCGCCTCTCCGGAGGAGGTCGTCACCGTCTCCGCCCAATTGAAGAAGGCCGTCGCTTTGGCGCTGTCTCCCAACCCGTAATAGAACGCGGCTACGTTCAGATAGATTGGGCCGTAGTCATGCTCTACTCCGTTCACGTCGATCGTCTGAATGTAGTGGTTCGTTCGCCAGAAGGTGGTGTCGTACGCCGCCTTCAATTCGCTCGCATAGCCGTTCAGCTCTGTGGCCCTTGCGGTATTTCCGACCAGTTGTTCCAATTCGGCCATGGCCGTCAAAGCCGCATAACCGTGCATGTTGCTGTACGCATCGATATACCCATGCGGCAGGATGTCCCAATAATCGCTCCCGTTCTCCGTTACGCTAATGCCTTCGTGATCGGATTGGGTAATGATGAAAAGTTTTTTCGTAGGGTTGTAATAGTCCAACATGTAAGTCAGAGCCGCGCGCATCCGGTCGATCTGAGTGGATAGCAGCTCCCGATCCCCTGTCGCGACATAGTAACGGTAACCGCCTAGAATAAAGTTGGCGGGCGTATCGATATGATGCAGCGTGTCGCTGCCGTCGCCCGGAAACGGCCACCCCTTAGAGTTGTCCCAAGTCCAGGGGTAACCGTCCGGGTCTTGCCGCTGGACGAGCATCGAGTACTTCTCGCCCGTTCGCCATGCTTCGTCTTGCAGCCAATCGCGAATCGTGCCCATCCACTCCCGCCAGGTCGGGCCGCTGCCGATATGTCGCTCGTAATTGCGTTCGTAGAACATCTCGGTGAGCGCGCTCGTCATCGCGGCATCCGTGCCCTCGAACACGGGAAAGCCTTCGGGAAGCCAATCGCTGCTTGGCTCGACCGTGAAGTTCAACTCGCGAACCAAGGTTTCGCCCGTATTCAGCACGTACGGTTTGAAATAAGGAGAGCCTGTCCCTTCCGCCGCAAAAAACGGGAAGGTCATCGAATCGATGCCGACAGCCACTTCCACGGTCGGCTGATTGTATTCGATACGCAAATCGTAATCATGGCCGTTCGCGCCGTGAATATAAAGCGGACTTTGCCGCAGTTCGAACGCGGGGCTGTACGTTCTCTCCGCGCCGCGCTTGTAGACATAGCTGGAATGGTACTGGTTATCGCCCCCGATCATGTACTCGAACGGCACGCGGTTGCGCACCGACACGTCAAAGCCCGGATCGTACCATTGCATCGGCATAATATATCCGATATTGTGAAGCGGAATATTGTTCGCATTGGACGTAATCGTAAACGTGTTGCTCCACTTGTTGCCGTCCAATTCGATCACCCAGCTGCCGGTCACGTTCAACGTGCCGTATGCCCCGAACGTTATATTGCTCAGCGTTAGCGTGTTTCCGGATATCGTGGAGGTAACCGCGGTCCCCAACCCCGGCAGAGTGTTCGTCCCGCTGCTCGCCGTCAAATACAAGTTGCCCGCAAGCAGATTCTCGCCGTAGCTCCCCGAACCGGTCGGGTCGAACTGAACGAGATCGATTACTCCGTAAATTCCGGAAAGCTTTACATAACCGTTGGCCAGATCGTACCGGTCCGCCGTCGTATTTAGAATTCGCATATAATCGATTTCGAACGTGCCGCTGCTTCCCTGACTCGGATCGAAGCGGAGTTCGGTAACCGTTCCCGTCCACGACGCGGGAAGCTGCACGCGAAGCTCATGCCACTCGTTGTCCGTCTGCACAGAGATCGGCAGGCTATAGGCTTCCGAATACCCGTGCCCGGTCGTTTTCCAATACAGCTGCGCCGTTCCGTTTCCCGTACCGTTTCGATATTGCAGCACAAACTGCTTGTTATCGGCCGCGTTTATGGACACCGCGGGACTTGTTAGCTGCGAATCCGCGCCGCCGAGCGTCACCTGCAGCATTCCGTCGGTGACGGAAGAGCTCGCGATATCGTTGCCGGGCGTCCACCCTTCGTAATTGCCGTTCGTCTGCCAGTTCCACTCCGCGGTCGCCTGCGCCGCTCCATACTCGGGACGGACGAGAGCGGCGACCGCAAAAATCGCGGCTGACAGAATGATTGTTCGAATCGCCTGTTTCATTATACCCCTCCTAATAATGAGTTGCATCGAAAGATAAAACGCTTTCATCTCTCATTATAGGAGGTCGTTATCGTCCAATCTTCTCGTATTCTCGTTATTGTTTGCACAATTCTACGCTATTCGGCCAGGTATCGACCAACCGATTTCGTCACTCCGAATGATGAACATGGGTCCGCAATTTATACGACTTATACTCGCTGGGAGGAATGCCCTCCAGTTGGCGAAACATTCGGCTGAAGTAAGAGAGGCTCTCAAAACCGACGCGCGCGGCGATTTCGGTCAGCCTCATGTCCGTGTCGCGCAGCAGCATCTTCGCATGCCGGATACGGAAGCGGAGGATATATTCGTTCGGACTGATCCCGACGATTTTGCCGAATCGCGAGATGAAGTAATTCTGGCTTAGGTTCACGAGGGCCGCGAGACTCGATATGGCCAACTTGGTATCGTAATGCTGATGAATGTGATCCAGGGCTCTTTGGATCGCAGGGTCGGACACGATCGCAGGACTGCTCCGGTCCGTCGCTTCGCGGAACAGCGCGGTCAGCAGGCATTGGAAGTTGGCTTTGGAGGACAGCATAAATCCGGGAGGCTCGAGCATGAATTCCTCGACTGTTGTCGTGAACAGTTTACGAACCAAATTCGGATTTTTGGGTACGATTACGGTCGGAAGATCGACTACGGCCTCCTGAAAAACCGTTTCTCTGCCGTATCGCGCTTCTTGCTCGGCTGGATACAACGGCAGCAACGGCTCCTCCTGCGAGGGGAGCAGCATTTTGTAATGAATCCAAATGTAGTTGGCGGGCAGATTAGCGCTAATATGATGCGGCTGATGGGGCTGGAAGTGAACGACCTCATTCTCTCCGATCGTCGTTCGAAAATCGCGGCAGGTGACGACGACTTCGCCTTGAAGGACCATCATCAGCCAATGATAAGGAAGCGTACGGACGTAGCATCCGAGCTCGGAGGCGTACCGGGCCTGGACTAATCCGCCTCTCATTTCACGTTGCGGATAACTCCAATGCCCGTCCCGAATCTCCCAACCCGCGTGATAGAGCATCGGGAGAAGTAAGTTGGCGGTGAGAAAGCGTTCCTTCGTAAAGATTAACCGATTGTTGGCGCTCATGTTCGGACTGCTCCCCGTGTTAAGATGATGTGGTCGATGCTAATTTTCGATAGACAACAAACGAGGGGTTCCATTTAAATATAACATGCCGCCTGCAAATGCTTCAGCATAAAATGATCGATAATCAAAGAAGGTGTATATACCTCCCGGAGACTGCCTCATACGCTCCTGAAATTACCTTATCACGGGTTTCTCAATTCCCATTTCAGGAGCGTATAGCATCGGAGGGAGGTATATACACCTTCATCTTGTTCATCGATTATCTTTCAGAGCAACTTGGTTGGCTTATAGGACAGCCCCATGTGCAGGCAATCGAATCCGAACCGTCGTACCTTCGCCATAGACGCTGCGATATTCCAGCCCATACTCGCTGCCGTAGTACAGCTTGATTCTTTCGTTCACGTTTTTGATGCCGTACCCGCTGTTTCTGGACCTTTTATCCGAGTTCAGGATGTTCTTCAGCACCTCCTCCTCGATACCCGGCCCGTCATCGGTTACGGACAGTTCAAGCTCCTCCCCTTGGCATTCCGCCTTCACTTGAATGCGGCCCGTTCCGTTCTCCTTTTCCAGAATCCCGTGTAAAATCGAATTTTCGACGATCGGCTGCAGCACCAGTTTAATCAGATTGAGCTCCAGCAGTTCTTCCGGAACGTCAATTTCAAGCTGTATGGAGTCGTCGAAGCGGATATTTTGAATTTCGACGTAGGCTTTAATATGTTCAAGCTCATCCCTCAGCGAGATAACCTCCTCGCCTTTGCTCAGGCTAAGCCTGTAGAATTTGGCCAGCAAATACAGCAGCCGATTGATCTCCTCGCTCTTGTTCTCCTTCGTCATCCAGCGTATGCATTCCAGCGTATTGTACAGAAAATGCGGATTGATTTGCGCCTGCAGCGCTTTGAGCTCCGCTCCTTTGACGGATTTCCCCAGATTGTACTTTTCCTCGATCAGATCGGAAATTTTACCTAGCATATGGTTAAACTTCATGCCGAGCTGCCCGATCTCGTCATGACCGCCCCGAAAAACGACAGGCTGCTTAAAGTCCCCTCGCTCCGTCTGCTTCAACTGCACGACAAGCTTCTTGATGCGGCTTGTGATTGTGCTCGATATAAAAATGGCAAACCCATACGCAAGCACGCACAAAACAAGCACGAACACGGCCGTCTCCTTCTTGACCGACTCCGTCGTTCTAAGCATGTCTTCATCGGGAATGAACGACAGCAGCTTCCAATCCGTCCCTTTAACGTCCTTGTACAGCAGCACGCCATGCCGATTTTCGATTTTAATTTTGGCGCTTACCTGCGCCTCTCCCGGCTCCTGCAAAATATCGCTGATTTCCTGCTGCTCCAAGCCGGCCGCCAATAGCTGAGGATCGCCGACGCTGGTAATGGTTTGCCCGTTTTCGTTAACGAGCGCCACAAGCGACGAGGGAGTCGCTCTCGCTCTTGCGATAATATCGTGAACATCGCTTTCCAATAGATCGATCCGACAAGCGCCCAATGTCTGATGATAGTTTCCGAGATTGCGAATGCGACATAGCGCGGAGATCAAGTTGGTCTGCCCGCCGTGCCCCGGGTCCAAAATCCCGCTTGGCAGCCAGATGAGCTTCCCTCCATTCTCCTCCATCCGCTCGACGATTCCGCTCTCCGCCAGGCTGCTCCAATTAAAGAAGTGATCCCGCTCGTTCGCGAACACCAGCTCGCTCGGAACGTATAAGCCGATTCGGTAGATGTCCTTGCTTCTCTCCAAGCTATATAGGAAATTAAGATTATCCCGATAATATTCGTCCTGGATAATGCTTTCATTGTATTTGTCGGAAGGCGTATACTTGAACAGCTCCTGAATTTTGCTCTCCATCATGACGATGTTGGCAATGCTGTTCACATTAAAAATTTTATACTCCAAATACCCCGCGGTCTGCTCGAACGCTTGGCCGGCCGTATATTCGAACTGGTCGATCAGCCTGGCGGAAAATTTATCGTAGAGGTAATAGCCGAATACGAGCAATGGGATAAAAATAAAAACCAACAGAGAAGTATAGAGCTTTTTCCGCAGCCCAATGTTATTTACCGCTCCCACAATCCCCTTGATCACCGCGTTTCTCATAGGAAAAACCTTTTTCTGAACTCGGAAGGGGAAGCGTTTTCATATTTCCTAAACACTTTCGCGAAATAGTTCTCGTTATCGTAGCCCACTTTTTTGGCGATTTCATAGATTTTAAGATTTCTATCCTTCAGCAATTCCTTCGACTTTTCAATCCGCACTTCCGTAATATAGTCGTTCAGGGTCTTTCCCGTTATTTTCTTGAAAAAGGTGCACAAATAGCTCTCCGAGAAATTCTGACTTTCGGCGATCAATCTAACCGACAGCTTCTGATTAGGATACTGGTGTTGGATAAACTTCATAATCTCGTAGACGTTTCTCCCGTAAGCCTCCTTATCCTCTACAAGCTTAAAGAAGACCTCCACTTGGTCAACCAGATACAAATGAATCTTCTCTAGCGTATCCATACCGGATATGGACCTCCACAAATATCCGTACAAGTCCTCCTCGTCGGTTAATCTGACCCCTCTCTTCTTGGCCATGGAATGCAAGTCGAACAGAAGCTTCAAATATCGATTGCGGATCATACCGTTATCGGAAACCTTCGAAGCCGCGAGCCCGGAATAGTAATCGTTAAGCAGCAGCAGCGCTTCTTTTCTCTTGTCGCCTCCCAGATACTCGCCGAAAGCCGCCAGAAACGCATCGTCCGGAAGCGGATTTCCGCTCTCCCGAGCGCTCAAGCCGTTGGAGAAGATAATCGTATTTACACCCTCGTAAAATTGCATTTCAATCGCCTTCATGGCCCGGTTAAAAGAGTTCTTCAGCCCGACCAGCCCGTATACGGGCAAACCTACGCCAATCGTCGCCGCATAGTTCCCTTCGCTTACCGCCATAATTTTCTCCCGCAGGACGTTAAGCTTGTTGTCCCAATGCTGAACGGCTTGGATTCTTTCTTTGAAATGAACGAGGTACAGCTCACTATCCAAAAAGCCGGCTACGAACCAATCCGCCAGCTCGCCGAGGAGGCTGTAAATTTTCGAAGAGAGGAGGCTTCGGCAGCTTTCCTTTTCATTGTGCGTCAGCGCTCTGTTCCAGTTGAATTTCACGACCGCCGTCGTATAATAGCGATCTGCTCGATACTCGACTCCGGCGTCCTCGAACGTCCCTCTTAGCTCGGCAGGATCGACATCCGATTTAATCAATTCCACGGCCAGCTTTTGCCGAACGAGGTCCGTATTTCTTCTAACCTGGTCTTGCATCCTGTCGTCCTTGGCCTTCTGATCGCGCTCGGACTTGTATTGGACGACCGCCTTGGAGAGCGTGACGATCAGTTCGTCCTCGTCAATCGGTTTCTCGATGTAGTTGAGCGCGTTCAGCTTAATCGCCGACTTCAAATACTCCTTATCGCTATAACCGCTCAAGAAAATGATTTTGCACTGCGGGTACTTCTCGCGCAGACGGGTGGCCAACTGGATGCCGTCCATTCTTGGCATGGACACGTCGGTCAAGATAATGTCCGGCTCCAGCCATTCGGCCTTCTCCAGCGCTTCGACTCCGTTTCTGGCGTCTTCAACGCGATCTATTCCAATCTGATTCCAGGGGGTATGCTTCAGTAACCCTTCTCTTGTAGCTCTCTCGTCCTCGACCAGGATCAGCTTGATCACGAAACTTCCTTCCTCCCTGCTTGGAGTGGCGCTTAAAAGTTGGATATCGATGATAGAGGCTAAAATCTCCTTCGGATGCGAGAATCCCCACAAAGTGACGGTAAGCTGCGAAGCTTAGTCCGATTGCTTTGCGGGGGCCCCGAAAGACGTCTCTGAAATCTGAATGAATACTCGAATCCGGCCTAAACGGCGGACGTTTGTTCGAAAAATCGTACAACGAAGCTCGAATCAGGCTCAACCGGCGAATGTTTGTCGGAAAAATCGTACAACACGACTCGAATCCGGCCTAACCGGCGGACTTTTGTCGGAAAAATCGTACAATGCGACCAAAATCAAGGGTTGTATATCACTTTCCCTTACTTTGTCTATCGATTATCTCCATCAACTCTGCTTATGAAATAGCCCCTACTATGCAACGCCTAGTTCTTCGCCAACCATTCCTGCATCTGCTTTTTATATTCTGCCATTACCTTATCGGCCCCTGCCGCCTTCATTTCCTTGTCGTAATCGGCCAATACCTTGTCCACGTCGGATACAAGCCCGAGGCTTAAGGAAGGGTTATACTTCTCTTTAACGGCGCTGATTGCCGCATATTCGTTTTTGACCGGTTCGGAATTGAAAACGAAGGATCCGAGTTTAGGGAAATGCGCGATTTTCGCATATTCTTCCTTTAATGCAGCATTTGGACTCGAAGGATCGTCCTTGAACGGATTCACCAGCTTATACCTCATCCCGCTGAAATACGTACCCTCGTAATCCGTACTCTGGGAGCCTTCGGGCAGCGTTTTTGCGCCATTGGCGTCAATATCGTAATTTCTGCCCTGAATCCCGTACATACAGAGCGTCCATAATTCGGGATCGGAGTAGATCGCATCGATCGTCATTAACGCTCTTTCGGCGTTTTTGGACGAATTCAGAATGGCGACGCCGTTTTTGATGCTTGGCGGCTTCGGGAAGTATTTGCCGCCGACTTTGGCGGCGTACGATCCGATCTCCCAATCCGGATGCGCTTTCATGATTTCCTTGTAGTTCAGCTCGATCGCCCAATAGCCGCCCTGGCAGGCTGCAGCCTTGCCTTCCTTAAAGGCGCTGCAGGATTCCGTTTTGTTGGCCAGAGAATCCTTAGGCCAGTAGCCTTTGTCTGCCCATGACTTTATCGTTTTGAAGGCTTCGGCATAGATCGGGCTTTGGCTCAAAAAGGCTAACGTAGAGCCGTCCTGATCGTCTACCTGCATCGACAGAATGCCCGGCGGCGTAACATCGGGTTGGTCCCCCTTCTCTTGGACATAAGGAGCAAGTACGGTCCAGGATTCGTCCGTCGCCGGCTTATAAGGAACCATTTCTTTTTCGTTTTGCTTGATCGCCTCGAAGTACGCCCCCATATCCGCCATCGTTTTGATCTCCGGAACGTTATACTTCTTTCTCAAGTCCTCCCGGTATAAGAAGCCATTCCAGTTGTACTCGTCCGAAAAAGAAGGAATCATAAAGACTCTGCCATCGATTTTGCTCTCGTTCCACGTATCCTCGGTCCAGTTTTGGGAGATGGTCGGAGCATTCTGTTCCAGCATTCCCGTAAGATCCTTGAATGCGCCTTTGCGGGTTTGCACCGCGACGTCCGTCCATGAAGCCGCATAGATGACGTCGTAATCCTCGCCCGAGGAAAGCACCAGGTTGTATTTATTATACCAGTCGGCCCAATCGATGGAATCCAGCTCCAGCGTTACGTTAACTTTTTCTTTCAGCCTCTTGTTGATTTCGGTCAGAACCGCATCCTTGTCCTTTTGGTTGCCGCCGACCCCTAGCCATTTGATTTTGACCTCTTTGGAAACATCCACGCCATTATAAGTTTTCTCCGCGGATACGGCGCTGCCGCCGCTCGAACCTGCGCTTGCCGCGCCGGGCTCCTCCGACTTCGCGCATCCGCTGACGATCACGGACGCCGTTAACCCCAACGCCATCGTTACACTGATCCATTTGACGCCTTTCTTCATCTGTGTGTCCTCCCTTGAAACCCATTATATGATAAACCGAGTGGTATCGGCGTTATCCTTTGACCGCGCCTATCGTCAGTCCGGTTACGAAGTACTTCTGCACGAACGGATAGACAAAAACGATCGGACCGATGGAAATGATCGTCATCGCCAGCTTCAGGCTTTCGCTCGGCAGACTTTCGCGCGCCCCGGCAACCGTCGCGGAGCTTATGCTCGACTTGGCCAGAAAATCCGCTTTGTTAATGACCGAGGTTAACAAATACTGCAAGGAATACTTTTTGATATCCGTGATGTACAGCATCGCATTATACCAATCGTTCCAGTAGCCGATCGCATAGAACAAACCGATACAGGCCAGCGCCGGCTTCACAAGCGGGAGCACGATTCCCATGAAAATGCGGAATTCCCCCGCCCCGTCGATTTTGGCTGCTTCGATCAGCGAAGCCGGGATCATGCTTCTAATGAAGCTGCGCATGATCAGAATGTAAAACACGGGAAGCAGCCCCGGCAGAATCAACGAAAGCAGATTGTTCTTGAGCTTTAAATATTGGATGAACAAAATGTAGGTCGACACCAGTCCGCCGTTAAAAAGCGTCGTGAAGTAAAAGAAGAAGGAGAACCGGTTGCGATATTTGAAGTCTTGTCTGGATAGCACGAACGCCGTCATCGCGCAGAAGTACAGGCCGGCCGCCGTTCCGGCCAGAGTGACGACGATGCTGACTCCGTAGGAGCGCAAGATTTGGCCGTAGTCGCTTAGAATGTACGAGTAGGCGTCCAAGCTGAACGGAACCGGCAGGAAGCCGTAGCCTTTGGAGACGATCGCACCTTCATCGGTGAGGGAACCGGACAGCACCAACAGAAAAGGGATTACGCTTAAAATCGTAAAGATCGACACGATGAAGTAAGAGCCTATCGAAAACAACAATTCGTCGGTTTTGGCCGCTGGTTTCATGGAGCTTTCAATCCTTTTGCATGGAATGGGTCAAGCAAAAACGCCTTGCGAATCGTTAAAACAACGCATAATCCTTGTCCGCTTTCTTCACGATGAAGTTGGTGACGTAGATGATCACGAAGCACATGACCGACTGGTAAAAGGTAGCCGCCGACGTCAGCCCCAGATCGGCTCCCCCGGTAAGCGATCTGAACACATAGGTATCGATAACGTCCGTGCCGCTGAACAGCATCCCGTTGTTGCCGATCAGCTGGTAGAACATATCCATGTTTCCTCTTAGAATCTGTCCGACCGAAAGCAAAACCAGCACGATAACGGTCGGCTTAAGAAACGGCAGCGTAATATTCCATATGCGCTGGAACGTATTCGCCCCGTCCACCCTCGCGGCTTCGTAATACTCCGTATTGATCCCGGCAATGGAAGCAAAGTAGATCGCGCTGGAATAACCGACATTTTTCCAAATGTGAAGCGCCGGCAGCAGAACGTACCAGTAGGAGGTTTTGCTGTAGATGTTAATGGGCTCAAGCCCCAGCGACCTCAAAATTTCGTTGAATACGCCGTAGTCGTAGCTGAATACGTTGTACACAAAGGCGGCAACGACGACCCAGGAAATAAAGTAAGGAAAAATCAGAAAAGATTGGGACACTTTCTTGAAATATTTGTTTTTCATTTCGGAGAGAAACACGGCGATGGCAACGCTGGCAATGACGCTGGTGACAATAAAAATGAGGTTAAAAACGATCGTGTTCCGGGTCACTTGGAAGGCTACGCCGGAATTAAAGAAATAGCCGAAGTTGTCGAACCCGCTCCACGGGCTGAAGAAAATGCCTTGCGAATAGTTGTAGCTCTTGAAGGCTACGATCAGGCCGGCCATCGGAAGATAAGCAAAGACGATGAAATAGAGGACGGTTGGCGCGAGCATCAAAAACAGGACTTTGTTCTTGCCGAATTCTTTCATGAAACCGCTTTTCGTTGTGAGCATAAGCCGACATCCCTTTACGTGAATTCCAACGCCTTGAACTTGGATTCAGTATAACAAGCCGAATTTCGCGGTTTAATAGACCTAAATTTCGATAATAGGTAATTTCTTTTTCCCTTGTTGGGGGTAACGTGACTGTCTCATATGTAAAGGCGTACAAGATGATCGATCAAGAAAAAGTGCATGTATCTCCTGGAGACTGCCTCATACGGTCCTGAAATTACCTTATCACGGGTTAACCGTTCGGATTTCAGGATCGTATAGCATCGTAGGGAGATACATGCACGACAAAATTCTCTATCGATCATTTTTTAGTACGACTCGTTTTTACTCCATACCGGCAGGAAGCACGTTAACCACTTCGAAGAGATGGCCTGAACTGTTCGGGTTCGTTTCCGGCTTGATTTTGATATGAAGCTTGTGCGGCCCTTTCGTAAGGCCGGACTGTACGACGGCGTATTTTATCGTCTCCCACGGCTCGGGGGTATACGAATCGAATACGGTGCGAGGGCCGTCGTCGACCCACGCTTCGACCATGCCGGCGTCCGGTCCGTTGCGGGTGTAAAATCCAAAAGCGATCGTAGAGCCGCTAACGTCGAACACCAGCTCGTTGCCGACCGTGCTCGATTGCCACCCATAGCCCGTGCCTATGTTATGCGATCCCTGCGTCCAGCTTCCCACCGTTTCCGACGACGGAGTCAGATTGCCGCGGTGATACAGGGCGGCGAATTCGTACGTATCGTCGGTCATGGCCGAAGGGATTACAGGAACTCCCGGAATTTGCACGTCGGGCTTCAGCGTGTTGTATACGTTCTCCAGCTTCTCGATGATATAAAGGCCTGCTCTAGCCTGAGCCGTATCATTCGGGTGCGTCCCGTCGCCGGCCGGGTAAGGTCCGGATTTGTACTGCGGTACATAGGTCGTGCCGTAGAAATCCAGCCAAGTGTTCGTCCCGTTGGCGACTAAATTCTGAATGCGATCCTTGTAGTGAACCTGCGGCAGCCGGTAATAATCGGCTACGGGGATATGCGCCTCCTGCCTGTTCGCTCCGGCTTGATCGCCGATATACAGACTCATCACGGCAGGTTGGTTAGGCGACTTAAGAATTTGGCGGATAAGCCCCTCATATGCCCGCGTGTACAAGCTATCCGCGCCGTCGTTGACGGCAAATTCGACCACAACGAAATCCGGATTGCTTTGCAGCAAATTCATATAGGCTCTGTGCGCTCCCAGCACGGAAGGCGTCCCGCCGATCCCCGCGTTGACATAGGTGATTTTGCCGGGGTATTTGCTCTCCCACCATTGCTTAACCTTAGCCGTCCAGCTGGTCGAATCCCAATTGCTGGAGTTAAAGCCTTGGGTGATCGAGCCGCCGATAAAGCCTATCGTAATGTTTTGTCCGCTTCGCGCTTTGGCCATCACTCTCTCCAGTCTGGAGTAATCCGCAAAATCGGCCAACGGCGCCGGTCCACCGCCGTAATCTAGCGTTACCCGACCGATCTGCGGATTCCAGGCGTTCGTCGATGAGGCTCCGAATTCGATCTTCAAATATCTCGTACCTGCCGGGAGCGCGGTTGCCCTGTAGAGAACCCTGTCCCAGTTGCCCGGCTGTACGATTTTTTCCACAAGACTGCTATTGTATAACGTATACGTGGAGCCGTTCGGCGAAGTATAGAATTTGAAATCCTCCACCGTTTCGCCGCCCAAGGCGTAAGTGTCTACGTCAAAGCTATCCAGATCGGCCGGCACCTCGTAGACCAGATTGGCGGCGATCTGTTTGTTCCGATACACTCGGCCGATTTCTCCGCCAATATTCTCTGACGGATTCAGAGCAATCGCCAAGTCGGCGGCACTGTACGAATGCACCTTCGCAAAGTTGGTCAATTCGTCGACGATTCGCCCTCCTGCGTCAGGCAAATCGCCGAATAGCTGCACGCGGCCGATCTGCGGCGTAAAGATCAGCGGATCGTTCCGCAGCTCGATTTTCAAATACTGTGTCCCCGAAGGAATAGCGGCCGATGGCTTAAAATAAGTTCTGTACCAGCCGCCGCCCGTTCCGACCAGCGTGTCGTGCGCGGCCGCTACTTCCGAGTAGGCGCGATTGTCCGGGGAGGCGTAAAACTTCACCTTGCCCGCAAGATCCGAGCCAAAGCTGTTGATCCTGACCGAAAAGTCGTAAATGTTGTTCAGCTTGTAGACGATGTTCAGACTATCGTCTCCGATCCTGCCTACTCTGGACGTATCTCCCTCCATAAATTCGGAGTGAGTGCTATCGAACTCCCAGCCGTTCGTATGGGAATAGACCTTGCTGAAGTCGACCATCTCGTCTACCAACGAAATTTTGTCGGCCGGCTTACCGTAAACCTCGAATTCATAGATTCTGGCCATATCGTCTCCCGACACGCTGGTAGACTTGGTGATATACATGGAAACGTACCGAACGTTCTCGGTTCCCGCCATCCCTTGTATCGTGCGATTTGAAATATTGCCGGTGTTATTCCAGACATATTCCACGTAGTTCCAATTCACGCCGTCCGAGCTCGTCTTAATATGCCAGTCTCTCGTATTGTAATCGGAGGTCTGCGTATCCTTGTTCGGCCAGCCTTCCTTCCCCGCTCCGGCATGCTTGACCCTGTACCCGGTAAGATCGTAATAGCCGCCTAAATCAACCTGCATCCAATGCTCGGGCCCCGGCTTTGAATTCCATTTCGTGCTCGAATTTCCGTCCAGCGCATGGCTAGGGTCGGAATTAGGCGCATCTAAATAGGAATCTACGAAATAAGGCTTTCCTCTTGAGAGAATATTGACGCTGTTGGCTTTAATATAGGCATAGCCTACGGAGGTCGGATCGGCTGTGCTGATCGCCTTCACCGCTACAATATCGCTGACATCGTAGGGAGGCGCGGTATAAAGCCCTGTCGGCGATACGGTTCCGTTGGCGCTTCCCCCATATACGCTCCATGTGACGCTGTCGGCGGCTCCGGCCACATTGGCCGCAAGCTGAATCGACTGCCCCGGAGTGACCCAGTAATAATCCTTATAGGTAGAATCGCCGACTTTCCTGACCGTAACTTGCCCCATGTCGGTCAGAGTAACGATCCCTTGGGCGGGAACTTTAATCGTGATTTGGCCATTGACGACCGGCTGGTCTCCCAAATCCTTATTCAGTGCGTTTTTGGAGGTGGAAATGACCGTCATGCCGGAAGAAGTTAAGTTCGAAAGCTGAACGGTAACGGTTCTGTCCGCGGAGCCGTTCTTGTTCAACAAAACGACGGTCGACTTCCCATCATTCTTGTAAGCGCTACCAATGATATCGTTATGATTGCTGCTGGCGCTTATCCTAATTGAACCCGGTTTAATGTACTTATAAAAGTTATACATCGTATTATAGAACGGTCTTGCCTCGTAATTTTCAGTTGGGCTCTTTCTCGAGCCGAAATTCGAGGTTTTCCCCATCAACGCGCCGCCGCTGATATAGGAGTAGGAGTCCCATATGAACATGGACTGCAGAGGCGCATTCGCCGTCAGCCACTCATGCGTGGCCAGTGCCGTATAGAACCCGTAATCGTAGCTGTCGGTATTTCCCGCAACTCCCGGCTCGACCCACACATTTTCGCCGCCGTATACCGAGGTGCCCATCTCCGTCACGTAAAATGGAATATGACCGTATCCCTTGCTGCTCGCCGTCTGGGCGGCTGTCTCCAGATAAGGAATCATCTGATGAGGATCGAAAGGTGGATTGGCTGTCCGATTGTCCCAGCCGTGGGTATCGAACGCCGCCATGTAAGACATCGCGACGGCATCGCTCGTCAATGCGTCCACATAAGTGTTCAAGTTTACGGAGTTATACGTGCCGGGACCGATAATCTTGATTCCGCTTAAGCCTACGGAATCCAGCTTCTGGCCGGCCGTCTTCACCGTTCTCACATATTGAGCGGGCGTCATATAGGTGTCCCAGTCTCCGTCGGGTTCGTTAAAGAAAATAATTTTGCCGACGTCGACGCCTTTGATCTGAATAGCGACATAGCAAAGCGCAGCATAGAAGTCTGCCAGTTCGTTGTAGTTGTCATCCGTTTCAAGGAAGTGCTTGTAGCTGTCCAGCATTCTTCGAGGTGCGGAAAACCTGGAAAAGATAGGCTCCGCGTTATGCCTTTCCAGATCCTGAAGAAACGACCATAGATGGTCGAATTCCGGCTGCTGGAAGGCGTTAACGTACCAGGCGTAGTCTCTCGGCGTATTGACCGAGTCCGCCGGCGTTCTAATATTCGTACGGAAAAACTTCATCCCCGTCTCGGCGGTGACGGCGCTGCCCAAATACTCCCGATGCACATGGTTCTCCGGCGGAATATCGTCGGCAGTCCAAGGCAGCCATTGCCCTCCAAAACCGTCGATTGTCTGATACTCTACGCTGCCGTCCACCGTGACGGTCGCATCGGCCGCGTAGGCTCGGGGAGAATCGGAAAACGAAAAAAAGGAGATTGCAAAAGCAAAGACCAGTAAAACGGATAGCCCTCGTTTCATTACAGATCCCATCCTCTCATCATTAAGCGAGTAGAAGCACGTTCATTATAGCGAGGCTTGTCGGAATAAGGAATACAACAGAATTTCGATTTCGGGTAATTTGTTTAGGCCTGGGAGGATTGTGGGAGGATTCCATCTTGCTCGTCCAACTGGTCGAGGCCTATAATTGAAGCGACTTGCAACGAGATTGGCCGGACAGGCTTCGGAATCGCCCGTTGCGCATAACCGCTGAACCTCACTAGGCAAGGAGAAGATCGGGATGACCACACGCAAAACTCCGCTTCCCGCCTCGCGCAGCCGCTACAAGGGCTCTTCGGAGCTGCGGGAGGAGCTTCCTTTTCAACACGATTTCGACAATCTCTCGTACATCGGCATCCAGATGCTAAGCACCTGGCAGGTGGACAGGCATACGCACGAGCATTTCGAGCTGTGCTATGTCGATGAAGGACAGGGTTGGTTCTCGATCGATGGGGATTTGTATCGCGTGCGTCAAGGGGATCTGTTCCTGACGAAGCCGGGAGAGGGTCATCAGGGGGCATCCTTGGGAGAATCTTACCGCCTGTATTATACCGGTTTTCAACTGACGAACCGGCAGAAGCTTGAAGCGGATTTTTACCGGCTTGGGCGCGCTCGCACGGTACGAGATACGAGCGGCGATGTGAAGCGGCTGTTCGATGCCGTCTTCGCCGAGATCGAGGACCCCGGCCCGCATTCGGCCCTGATGGCCGAAAGCCTGTTCCAGCAATTGCTGGTTCGCGTCATCCGCCTCTATCGCGATGCCGCCCTGCCGGACGGCGGTCCGGAACAAGGTCCGCTCGCGCCGGCGATGAAGGAGCTGCTGCAATACCTTCACGAGCATGCGAGCATCGGCATCAACGCCTTGGATTTGGCGAAGAGGCAGCATCTCAGCCGGACGCATCTGGAGCGGGAATTTAAGCGCTCGTTCGGCATTCCGCTCGGAAAATACATCCGCATGCTGTGCACCGATCGCGCCAAATATTGGTTGGCGGAAACGGGCGAGACGATCACGTCGGTCGCGGAGAGACTAGGCTTCTCGTCGCTTCATGCCTTCAGCGTGTTCTTCAAGCGACAGACGGGAATCTCGCCTTACGCCTATCGGCGACCGTTCTCGCCAAATGACGAAAAACGTTAACTTCCGGTTGAAGCCGAACAAAGCCGACAACCGACAGCTCGCGTTATGATGAAGCCAACGCATGAGGAAATCGTGCGGCCATCATCGAACCGGGAGGAATCGGAAATGTCGGATCGGAACAACTTGCTGCCAACGGAGGCAGATATCGCTTTTTTCAAACAGAATGGGTACTGGGTAGCGCCGCAGCTCCTTGACGAGGCTCGGTTGGAACGACTTTGCGAACATATGGAACGGGTTTATGCCGGTCAATTCGAAACGGGTCGCGCGCCTTACAACGGATATTGGACGCCTGAGCAAGGCAACGGGCTGCGCAAAACCGACAATTCCCACTGGGCCGATCTGGAGCTTCGCGCGCTGGCTACCGATCCCGTCATCGGCGAGATCGCTTCCCTGCTGATGGGGGCCGACTCCATTCGCCTGTGGCACGACCAGCTACTGTTCAAGCCGGGCAATCCCGATCGAAGATCGGGCGGCAACGTCGGCTGGCATCAGGATTACGCCTATTGGCAGTGCGCGGCCGAGCCGACGCTCGTCACCGCCTGGGTCGCCTTCGACGACGTCAATCTGGACAACGGCTGCATGCAGGTCGTTCCTCGAAGCCACCAATGGGGCCTGCTCAACGTGAACGATTTCTTCGAGCAGGATATGGAAAAGCAGCGCCAGGGCATGGACCTCCCCGAGGACGCTTCGTTCGAGCCCGTGCCGATGGTCATGAAGGCCGGCCAGGTGAGCTTCCATCACGCGCTCGCCATCCACGGCAGCGGTCCGAATACGACCTCGCGGCCGCGCCGTTCGCTGGCCGTCCATCTGATGACGGGAGATACGCGCTACAAGGCCGGTACGCGCGGCGACGGCCATATGAACGTGGGCCTGCTGGGCGGAGCCGACGGCGATCTGTTCGCGGGAGAGGCTTTTCCGGAGCTGTTCCGGAAGAACTAAGCGGCTTAACATCAAAACACCTTATTCCGGAGTCTTGGCGGAATAAGGTGTTTTGATGTTCTAGCTTTTCTCACAGCGATGACAACGAACCACTCGAAGGCAGCGGCGCAATGGTTATTTCAACATCGTTTCGCTGCCATAAAGTTTTTCCCATGCCGCTTTACGCTCGTCGATGATGGCCTGACCGCCCGAGTTGAGGTAATCCTTCATACCCGCGTCATATGCAGCGTCAAACTTGTCAACCGATGCTACGACAGCCTGATCCAAGAAGGCATCGCGTTTCTTGCTAAGCGCTTCACCTTGACCTTCTTCGGACTTGATTTCACCCGCTTTGGCATTTTGGCCTACGCGTCCGCCATTCGTCGTAATCTTGTTTGCAATTTCGATGAGTCTTGCGTCAACCCCCGCATACCCGTTGGCAAGGGACTTGGCGGTCAAATCCGGATTCCCGGTGTCAATACCGTTGCTTGTGATCGTATAGTCGATATTGGCCGGCGAGTTCATGATATATTCGTCCGTAGCGGCAATCGTCTTGAAGGAACCGTCCGGCATCTTTTCATGCGTTTTGCCTTCTTCGCCGAATTGCAGGTATACCCGGTTCTCAAGCTTGGAAATCCAATCCAGATAGAACATCGAAGCCAAAGGCTCTTTGTTGGTAGACGGGAAGAACAGTTTGCGGTCAACGGGCGCCGACAAGAACTTCCGATAAACCCCGGCATCGTTCGGGAAGGGCTCAACCGCAATATAATTTGCGTCCGGACCGACAAGCTTATGAAGGTTTGCGGTAATGCCGTCTTCACCGTCGCGATAGGGGTAATCCCAATTGTGAATAAACGCGCCCACAAAGCCTGTTTTTATGAGATTATCTTCTGTTTTATCTCCGGCGGGATAGAGCGGGAAGTCTTTCCAGACCAAGCCTTCGTTATACCATTTGTTCAACGTTCTGATGCCTTCTTTGTAATTCGGGTAAAGAAGCTTGCGATCGTCAAATCCGTTAACGTAGATGTCCTTGTCCGTAATATTGTCCGGCACAAAGGACGTTGTCAAATGGTCCGTACGCCACCCTACGTCGAAGCTCGTGGAGAAAGGAATGATCTTGTCCGCATCTTTGCCCAAGAGCGTGGAAGCGTTGTCCTTAAATGCTTTGAGCATGCTTTCGAACTCTTGCAGGCTCGTCGGCGCCTGGAGATCGAGCTTCTTTAACCAATCCTCGCGCACGAAAGTATTGATGCGGTTCAGGACGTTCAGGCGAGCTTCCAATGCCCACAGCTTTCCTGTGCTCGGATCTCTGTCCCAATTGATGTTCGAGTCGGTGAGATAACCCCACAAGTTCGGCAGCAGATCTTTGTACTCGTCGACAAACGGCGCCAGATCCGTGATACCGCCCATGTTGGCATAGGTCTGGATAGTCGGATACGAGTAGGTCACGCTGATATCCGGAGCTTGCCCCGCGGCCAGAAGATTGTTAAGAACTTCGCCTTCCGTCCAGCGCGGAACCGGTACGAAAGTCACTTCCACGTTATGATCGCGCAGCATTCCGTCTTTGATGTACTTCGTATAGACGTTGTCTTCAGGCTTGGATCCTCCAGTATTGCCCCGATCGTAAATCTCTACCGTGATTTTGCGAGTCTCCTTGAATTTGAAATTGGAATCAAGGCCCAGCTTTTCGAGCTTTGCAGCGGCTTCGTCGGCAGAAGGAGATGCGGACGATTGTTCGGATGCCGGTGGAGCCGATGAGCTGGACGGGCTTGCCGAATCCTTGTTGTTGCTCTTGGTACATCCCGCAAACGCCAAAGCGAAGACGGAACCAAGCGCCAAGATGGTCAAAAACCTGGTTAAACGCATGTAAGATCCTCCTTTTTTTTGCTTGTGCCTGTTGCTCGATTTATAAAAATCGACTTTGTCGACTTTTACCGCAGGTAAGCCGTTAACCTTTTACGGCTCCGATCGTAACGCCGGAAATAAAGTATCGCTGCAGCCAAGGGTAAATGAGCAAAATCGGCAGAGTTGCAAACACGACGGTTGCAGACTTAATGGATTCGGACAAGCCCGGGCTGGTAAAGCCCTCCTGCGTGGCCACCTCAACGCTGGTAATGCTATTGAGAATGTTAAAGAGCAGCAATTGGATGGGATAGTAGGTTCTGTCGCTCATGAACATCAACGCATCCGAGAACCCGTTCCAGCGACCAACCGCATAGAAGAGCGACAGCGTTGCCAGCACAGGCATGGAAAGCGGCAAATAGACATTAACCAGGACTTTGAAGGGTCCCGCTCCGTCCAGCTCGGCGGATTCTTTGAGGCTCTCGGGAATGCCGAAGAAGAAGCTGCGCATGATGATGACGTTGAATACGCTGATGCTGCCCGGCAAAATCAGAACCAAAGGATTATTCAGCAAGTGCAGCCCTTTCAAAAGCAAATAGGTTGGGATGATGCCTGCATTGAAATACATCGTAAAGAGAATGAGCGCCAGAATAAATTTCTTGCCCTTCAGGTTGTCATAGATAAGCGGGTATGCGCACAGAATCGTCATGAACATACACCAAATCGTCGTGACAACCGTCAGGATCGCTGTCCATACTAACGCCCATGTGACTTTGGAATCTCCGAGTACGGCTGTGTAAGCCTTGAAATTCAGATCCACCGGCAAAAGCAAAACTTGATTCTTCACCATGGCTTCCGCAGAGCTTAAGGATCGCGCCACAATGTTCAAAAACGGCAGGAGACAGGCCAGAATCACCAACACGCAAATGAAAACGATGATCCAATCCCCTAATTTGGTGCTTTTTGATTTAATCATAGATTCCCCTCCCTACCAGATGCCGCGTTCGCCGAATTTTTTGGCCAAGGCGTTTGCCCCGAACAGGAAAATGACGCCAACGACGGATTGGAACAAACCGACGGCAGTCGATAGTGAGAATTGCAAACCTCGAATCCCATAGTTGTAAACGAATATCGAGATCACGTTCGAAACATCCGTCACCAGCTTGTTGGCAAGCGCAAACGGTCTGTCGAATTCGCTGCCGAGAATATGACCAAGGTTTAGAATGAGCAATACGATGATGGTAGAACGCAATCCCGGCAGCGTAATGTGCCAAATATTTCGCATGCGTCCCGCCCCGTCCACGGAAGCAGCCTCGTAAAGCTCCGGGTTAATCCCTGCAATCGCTGCCAAATAGAGAATGGTGCCCCAACCGACGCTCTTCCATATGCCCAGCGCAACGTAGGTGATCACCCAATTCATGGAGTCGTTCAGGAACGGAATGGATTCAAACCCCAGCTTGTTCAGCATGATATTGACGAGACCCGAGCTAGGCGCAAAAAGTTGAAGCGCCATGCCTGCAACGATGATCCATGACAAAAAGTGCGGCATATAGGCAACCGTCTGGGTAAACTTCTTAAACCGCTTGAAGGCGAGTTCATTAAAGATGATGGCCAATATAATCGGCGCTGGGAAGCCGAATACCAAGTCCAGTAAGTTAAGAAGAAGAGTGTTTCTCAGAGCGTAAAGGAAATCGCGATTGGAAAAAGCCTTGATAAAATATTCGAACCCGTGATTTGCCGCCCATTCCATTTCCATCGGACTCTTGACAATGCTGTAATCCTTGAAAGCGATTTGAATGTAATTCATCGGGATGTAACGGAAAATGATAAAAAAGGATACCGGCAGGAGCAACATTGCATAGAGAACCCAATATCGTTTCAAATATCCGAGCGATTTGCTTCTCACTGCAGCAGCCAAAGCCTCACCGCCCTACACGCATTCTTTTCCATATCCTTTGTTCTCCCCCCGTCTAGTAGATTGTTCTGCCTTGCTCGTCGTCAATACCCGACTTGCGCAAGAAATAGCTGTTTACAACGTCCCGCCATTCCTTGGCATGCTTCGATTGCTCTTGCAAACGACTCAGCGCGCTCTCATAACGAGCTTCATCTATTTTGCCTTGTAAGCCGCGCCAGGCGTCCACCAGTTTGTCCGCCTGCTCGGCGCCTTCAAAATGCGTGTCGTATATGTGCTGTATGACGGTCTTGCCGGATTTCAACACATGCGTATAGGGCACGTGGTGGAAGAAAAGCAGCAGTTCGTCCGGACAGCTCTCGATCGCTTCGAAGCGCGCGGCAACCTCGTCGTGATACTGTCCCGTATAACCGGTGCCCGTCTTAACGGTCCGATCTACTCCTACCCCGCGACAGTCGGCATAATGGTAAGTCCCCCACTTCGAATATTCATATCCGTCGACATTCGGGCCGTAATGATGGCCGGGATTGACCATCCAGCCGACTCCGAGCGGCGACGTGTATTTCTCGTAGATGATCCAGGAATCGAGCAGCATGCGGCATATCGTCGCGACGACGACCGGATCGAGTCCGAACGTGATCCGCACCCATTCATCGGCAATCTGCTCCGCCGTCAGCTCCGGGCGCCATATCAACCGGCCGTATCCATAGTAATTGGCTTGCGCCAGCAGATGACCGGTCCAATTGGAGTCGTCCCCGATATTGGATACGCCTGCAATTCCGCCAAGCGGCCGGTCGAACAATTCGCCCGTCGCCGCTTTCGCCACTGTCGAACCTTCGCCTGACGCATAAGTGTCGAAATCAAGGACCTCCTTCCATTGCGGGACCAGGAAACAAAGATGCGTCTGCTGCCCTGTATACTCTTGAGTGATTTGCAGTTCCAGTATCTGGTTCGTCTGCCGTAGTCCCCCGAAAAGCGGAGAAGCGGGCTCCCTTACCTGGAAGTCCATCGGACCGTTCTTGATTTGCAGCACGACGTTGTCGGCGAACTTGCCGTCCAGCGGACGAAAATGATCGTAGGCGGCCCGGGCGCGGTCGGTCTTCCGGTCTCGCCAGTCTTGCAGGCAGTCGTACACGAAGCAGCGCCAGATTACGATGCCGCCGTAGAGACGCAGCGCCTCTGCGAGCATATTCGCCCCGTCCGCATGGTCGCGTCCGTAAGTGAACGGTCCCGGCTGAAATTCCGAATCGGCTTTGACCAGGAAGCCGCCGAAATCGGGAATGTGGCGGTACACATCGGCAGCCCGTTCCGCCCAGAATCGTCTCACCCCCGAATCGAGCGGATCGGCCGTCGTCAGCCCGCCGCACGGAATCGGACTGGCGAAGTTCACGCTTAGGAAAAGCCTGACTCCATACTCCCTGAATATATCGGCCGCCGCCGCTGCTGAAGGCAGCAGCTCGGGGGTAATGAGACGCGTCTCTGTCTCGTGCACGTTCACGTTGTTGATGGAGATCGCGTTCAATCCGACGGCCGCCATCATGCGAGCATAATCGCGAATGCGCTTACGATCCATGATGAACTTCCCATTGCGGTAAAAAATCGATTGGCCCGCGTACCCCCGCTCGATGCTGCCGTCCATGTTGTCCCAATGATCGATCATCCGGAGTTTGGCGGCCGGCTTCTCAATCACGCTGAGATCATTCACGCTTTGGCCGGTCTGCATCAGGCGAAGGAAATGGAACGCCCCGTACAGCGCACCCCGATCCGTCCGCCCGGCAATCGCGATGTATTCCCGTCCAGGTTCCCGAACGGTCTTCAGCACGTAACCTTCTTCTCCCAACTCCTCAAGTTCAGCCGTCTCCATCGCTCCCTGCAATTCAGCGAGATCGCCCGTCGTAATTCGGAGAAAACGCGGAAGCTTCCCGCTTCCGCCGATCTGGGGCGCTGTGCCCAGCATCGATCCGATGCCGTTCGCGAGCTCCTCGCAGGCATTCTTCAGCACAGCCGACGGCTCCGAAGCGGCAATGACGATTTCGCCGCACCATGAAGCATACTCTTTCGCTTGATTCAGATTCAGCGGCGGATAGCGCAGCCATGCTTTGTACCCTTCCCCCACGCCCTTCCCGTTTCGGCTTGTCGACTCCAGAACGATCTTGTTGTCATTTTCCAATTCATTTTCCTCCAAATCAAACTTGCAACAATTCAATCACTAAACAAAAAGACATTCACGGAAAACTCTTGGATTCCCAAGTGGAATAAGGTATCTTGGTCGAGGGAAAAATCATTCATTTGCTCAAATTATAGATTTAAGCGTTTTCACTATCCATAGAGCAACTAGATATTTTTTGTAATTATTAAACATCCTGATTCAATTCTTGGGACTCCGGTGGTAAGATGAATCCAGTTGCACCCCCGTAGTGCCTTCGGGACTTCAAGCGACAAGGAAGGTGATCCCCCCCTTGGAAACGGAATTCGAACGGTTGCAGGATATGATCCCGGACGTCGTGTTTTTCGTGGACAGGCGATGCTTTCCCAACTGGGAAATCATTAAGCAAACGATCGACTTTCACGATCTCACCTTCGTCGTGGAAGGCAAGTCCAATTATTACGTCAATGGCGTCAAGCACACCGTCGAAGCCGGAGACGTCGTTTACATTCCCGTAGGGAGCGTGCGCGAAGCGCATACGTTCAAGGAAAATCCAGCGCACTCCTATGCCTTCAATTTCAAATGGCTCCCGAACGAGAACACGGAACCGCTCCCGCTCCAGACCGTGACGAAAAACGTCATCACGAACGAACTGATCGGTTATTTCAAGCAATTCACTCACGTCTGGATGAGTAGACAGCCCGGATACCTCATGCAGGCCCGTGCGTTGTTCATGCTGATTCTCCATCGGCTGCTGTCGAACATCAGACGCGATTCCGCGAGAGCCGACCAACGGGTGAATCAAGTACTCGTGTACGTCGCCGAACACTATGCGGAAGAGCTGGATTTGGCCGGAATGGCCGAGATTGTGGGCCTCCATCCGGTATACCTGGGGAAATTGTTCAAAAAAAACATGGGCTATTCCTTCAAGGAGCATTTGAACATGATCCGGATCAACCATGCGGAAATGCTGCTGTCCACCGGCGGGTTCTCCGTCACGCAGGTTGCCGAACGATGCGGATTTCGCGACATTTCGTATTTCAGCAATGTGTTCAAATCGGTCAAAGGCTACCCCCCTTCGACCGTGTTCAAGTGCCAGAGCGGCTGAGTTCTCCCGCCTATTCCGTCCGTAAAGGAGCCTGCTGAAGATGAGCAGAAAGCGCATGTTCAACGACGATTGGTCTTTTTCCACACACCCGCTCCGTACCGGGTACGAAGCGGTTCTATCCGGCGACACGGCCTGGACGCCGGTCGTCTTGCCGCACGACTGGTTGATCTACGATGCCCGCAGCCTCTACGAAAACGGGGAAGGCTGGTACCGCAAAACGTGGACGATGACGAAGGACGAGATGTCTCCGGGCACCCGCTTCTCGCTCCGGTTTGAAGGCGCATACATGGACTCCACCCTCTACGTCAACGGACAAGAGGCGGGAACGTGGAAATACGGCTACTCCACCTTCGAATTCGAAATCACTCCGTTCCTTCGGGCCGGGGACAACATGGTTGTCGTCCGCGTCGTGCACGAAGCGCCCAATTCCCGCTGGTATTCCGGCGCGGGCATCTATCGGAGCGTGTGGCTCAAAACCTATACGGACACGCACCTGGCGGCGGACGGCATCTATATCTCCGCCGAGCCGGATACCGGCGGCGCCTGGCGGATCGAAACGGAAACGGAAGTCGCGTTCGGCGCCTCGGCGGCGGCCGGGTTGACGCTTCGCCACCGCGTGCTCGACCGTGAAGGCAACCTCGCGGCCATGTCCGAGACGCCCGTCCCTGCCGCGCAGGAAGGGGTGACCGTTCGCGTTCCCGCCGTTCTGCGGGTGGAACAACCCGAGCTGTGGGACATTGAACGGCCCTATTGCTATCGGCTGGCAACGGAGCTTCGAGCCGCGGACGGCACGTCAACCGATGAGGAAAGCCAAATCTTCGGCTTACGCGCGTTGGCGTTCGACAGCGAGAGGGGTTTCTTCCTGAACGGCCGGCACGTGAAGCTTTACGGCGTCTGCCAGCACCACGACCTGGGCTGCCTGGGCGCCGCCGTCAACAAGGCTGCTTTGCGGAGGCAGCTCTCCCTGCTGCAGGAGATGGGGGTCAACGCGATCCGCACCGCGCATAACATGCCCGCGGTCGAACTGATGGAGCTGGCGGACGAAATGGGCGTGCTGATCGTATCGGAAGCCTTCGACATGTGGGAACGGAAGAAGACGGAGTTCGACTACGCTCGTTTTTTCCCCGAATGGTGGCGCAAGGACGTCGCCAGCTGGGTGCGGCGCGACCGGAACCACCCGAGCCTCATCCTGTGGAGCATCGGCAACGAGATTTACGATACCCATGCCGACGAAAGCGGGCTGGAATGGACGAAGCGGCTGCGGGACGAAGTGCTGGCCCACGACCCCAGTGGCAACGCGCGCGTGACGATCGGCTCGAACTATATGCCCTGGGAGAACGCGCAGAAGTGCGCCGATCTGGTGAAGCTGGCCGGCTACAACTACGGGGAGAAATATTACGATCTCCATCACGGGCAGCATCCGGACTGGGTCATCTACGGCAGCGAAACTTCCTCCACCGTACAAAGCCGAGGCGTCTACCATTTCCCGTTGTCCCAATCCGTGCTCGCGGATGACGACGAACAATGCTCCTCGCTGGGCAACAGCTCCACGAGTTGGGGCGCGAAGAGTACGGAAAGATGCATTATCGCCGACCGGGACGCGGCCTACTCGCTAGGGCAGTTCCTGTGGAGCGGCTTCGATTACATCGGGGAACCGACCCCTTACCATACGAAGAACTCGTATTTCGGGCAGCTCGACACCGCAGGCTTCAAGAAGGACTCGTACTATATTTACCAAGCCGAATGGACCGATTACCGCGTGAAGCCGATGGTTCATGTTTTCCCCTACTGGGACTTCTCGGAAGGACAGATGATCGACGTCCGGGTGTGCTCCAACTCGCCAACCGTCGAATTGTTCTTTAACGACGCTTCGCTCGGCATTTTTCGCATCGACCACGCGCACGGGCAAAGGTTGGTCGGCGATTGGCGGATCCCTTATTCCGAAGGCGTTCTGCGCGCAGTGGCGTACGACGAAGAGGGCCGTAAGGTCGCGGAGAAGGTTCGCTCCTCCTTCGGGGATGCGGCCGCGCTCATGCTCGCCCCGGATCGAACGGAGATAGCGGCGGACGGCTCGGACCTCACGTTCATCGAAATTTCCGCCGTCGACCGGGAAGGACGTCCTGTCGAGAACGCCAATAACCGCGTGTCCGTGACCGTAGACGGTGCTGGCCGGTTAGTCGGATTGGACAACGGGGACAGCACCGACTACGATTCTTACAAAGACGTGAGTCGCAGAATGTTCAGCGGCAAGCTGCTGGCCGTGATCGCGGCCAATCCGGAGCCTGGCCGGATTACCGTTCGGGCGGATTCGCAGGGGCTAGAGCCTGCCGAGCTGGTCCTGACGACCGTTAAGCCTCAGCGGCTCGGGAACGGCGGAGAAGAAGGGGTCTGCTCGCTGTACGCCTGGACCGCAGATCCACATCCCGGGCAGGAATCGCTCGGCGATCGGGCGGGCGAAATTCCCGTCCGCAAGCTGGAAATCGTCTGTCCGGAGGGCAATCGGCTGGATGCGGAGCGCCGCTCTTTGCCCGTGCGCGTCCGCATTCATCCCAGCGACGCCACCTATGCGGAAGTCGAATGGAGGGTCACTAACGCAGCCGGCATAGACTCCAACATTGCCGCCCTGGAAGCGAACGGGCAGGAAGCCGTCCTCTCTGCCTTGGGGGACGGCGACGTCTATGTCCGCTGCGGCACGCGCAACGGAGCCGACCGCGTCCGCCTCTATTCAATCATGGAATTCCATATTGAAGGTTTGGGGAAAGCCTATCTGAACCCGTACGAATTCGTCTCCGCCGGCTATCACAGCGGCACGAGCCGGAACCTGACGAACGGCAACGAACGGGGTATCGCGACGGCGAGGGATGGGGAAAGCCGGATTTGCTTCGAAAACGTGGACTTCGGGCCCGTCGGCGCGGACGTCATTAGCTTGCCGATCTTCTCTCTGGACGGTGAGCGGTTCCCGATGGAAATCTGGGAAGGCATCCCTGGAGAAGAGGACGCCGCCTTGCTGACTCAGGTTACCTATCAGAAGCCTTCGCGCTGGAATGTCTACCAGGAGGAAACGTACCGCCTGCCGAAACGTCTGAAAGGCGTGACCACGCTCAGCTTCGTCCTGCGCCGCAAAATCCATCTGAAAGGCTTCCGGTTTGAGCGGGTGCTCAAGGCTTATGAACGGCTGAACGCGCTCGATCACGATCAGATTTACGGGGATTCCTTCACGATCGCGGCAGACGCCATCGAGAACATCGGCAATAACGTCTCCCTCGTGTATCGCAACTTGGACTTCGGGGAAAGCGGCAGCACAAAGCTCGTCCTCTGCGGGCGCTCCTCGCTCGACCAGAACACAATCCATCTCTTGTTCGAAGGTTCCGACGGAGAACAGAAACAAATCATCGAGTTCGGCTCCTCCGAAAATTACGTCGAACGGGAATTCGCGTTGCGAGAACGCGTCTCGGGTTCGCAGACGGTCACGCTGATGTTCTTGCCGGGCAGTCGGTTCGATTTGAAAGCATTCCGGTTTTTGCCATCAGACCAGGATTGAAAACAAGCGGGATGCCGGCACGCGCGGCGACGACGGCCACATGAACGTGGGCCTGCTGGGCGGAGCCGACGGAAATCTGTTCGTAGGAGAGGCTTTTCCGGAGCTGTTCCGGAAGAACTAAGCGGCTTAACATCAAAACACCTTATTCCGGAGTCTTGGCGGAATAAGGTGTTTTGATGTTCTAGCTTTTCTCGT
>NZ_QRDZ01000020.1:0-62194 GCF_003386235.1 Cohnella phaseoli | reverse complement strand
TCCGGAGCTGTTCCGGAAGAACTAAGCGGCTTAACATCAAAACACCTTATTCCGGAGTCTTGGCGGAATAAGGTGTTTTGATGTTCTAGCTTTTCTCGTTATATTCCCTAGTTGCCGTATCCAGCATCGCTTTCCAATTCGCAAAATCCGTTTCCCTTGCGATATGGCGATCCAACAGCTCTTCAAGAATATTGTCTATGTCTTCCCAAGTCTTGGCTTGGAAATTGCCTTTCTCCAGAAGCTCGTCAAAGCTTGCCGAGTTGGAATGCCTGCTAATAAACGCTTCATTAAACAGCTTGCCCAACGAGATATGGTTCGGATCTTCCTGAATCGTCTTCTGGCCTTGCAAATCCTTCAACAGTTCATCGAACGACATTGGCTTTTGCTTTCTCAAATCCCCACTCCTTGAATGTAGTATCCCCTCTTAATTCTGCACGAAGATATTTTTTTTACAAGCTTTTTATTATGAGTTGCTCAAAAAAGGGGCTTATCCCTGATCTGCATCTCGCTTCTGAAGCAGCTCGACGGGGCAATCGCCACCATCATTGATTTGTTGCACTTATTGTTGGATATTGCTGTGGTTTTGCGTTTAGAGAACGCTTACTATAAAGTCATCGACCGGTCGAATAATCCATTAAGGTGGGTATGGATAACATGACTAAGAAGCATTCTTCTAAGCTTGCCTTTGTCTTGGCCGCTATATTGTTGGCGAGCTGCGCAGGTATTCCCCAAGCCCCGTCGGCGCAAGCGGCGAACGGCCCCTTCGTTACCGAAATCATCGTAAGAACCGTTGAAAATTTCAAAAAGCATGCGGATGTCGTCGCCTTCATGAAGAACGCCGCCAAGCGTCATGTCTCCGTCATCAATCTGAACGTGAAGGAAGACGAAGACGATACGGTTCCTTCCGGTTACGTGTTCTACGACAGCGATATTGCCCCCATCGCGCAAGGTTACGCCCAGTTCGACGCATTGGCCGACGTCATCGCGGAAGCGCATAGCCGGAACATTCAAGTCAGGGCCTGGATCCCGCAGTTTCACGATAAGGCCGCCTTCGATCACGATGCTTCCTGGAGAATGATGGCGCTTAAGAATGGTCAGGTCGTGCCATTCACCGGATCGAATAACAATGAATATTTCGTTAATCCAATCCATCCGGACGTACAAGCATACGAACGCTCTATCATTAGAGAAATCGTGTCCAACTACGACATTGACGGGGTCGTATTGGATTGGCTGCGCTTCGACGACTACAACATGGACATGAGCGACTATACGAGACAAGCGTATAACGCCGCTTATGGCTATGACCCCGTAACAATCGACTTCACGACCGATAACGCACAGAGAACGCAGTGGAACGATTGGAGAACGACTCAGATTGCGAACTATGTGCGCGACGTAGAAGCGGATATCGAGAGCATTGTCCCCGACCTCTTTACGGGCGTATATATTTTGCCCCCGGAATTCGAGGAAGTCGGCCAAGATGTAGAGAAATTCAAGAACTACGTGGATTTCATATCTCCGATGGCTTATTTCGCCGACTGGGACTTCCAGCCTTCCTGGGTATACAACAGCACGGGAATTTTGGCGCAAACCAAGGCCAAGATCGGCGCCAAAGAAATCATACCCGGACTGGACGTCTGGTGGAGCAACGCGCAATACCATGAGATCTACGCCGGAATCCGCAACCAGCTTCCGGAAATTCAGAATCTGTCCTTCTTCCTCTACGGCAAATGGACGGACAACGACCTCAAGAAAATCGATAACCGCAGATCCTGGTAAGTACGCGGCAAGTATTGCGGCAGCCGCCCGCTGCCGCAATACGTGAAGTTCATCGCAATCCCGCTTAAGGAGGATCTCCGTGAAGACAAGAAGATTATTCCTGCGTCAATGGGATTTACAACTAATGGTGATCCCTGCTCTGCTCTTTATTTTCGTCTTTAGTTACGTTCCCATGTACGGCATTCTGATCGCGTTTAAGGAGTACGACATTTTTCAAGGCTTTAACGCCAGTCCGTGGGTCGGATTGGCTAACTTCAAAGAGTTTCTTTATGCCCCGGAATTTACGACGGTCATTCGCAACACGCTCGGCATCAGCTTACTGAAGCTTATCGTCGGTTTTCCCGCTCCGATCGCGCTGGCTTTGCTGCTGAACGAGGTTAAAATTCCGCTCTTCAAGAGAGTGGTGCAGACGGTCAGCTACTTGCCCCATTTCTTATCCTGGGTTATCGTGTCCGGATTCGTGGCGACCCTGCTCTCCGCCGATTACGGGAGCTTGAATATCGCTTTGGAGAAGCTGCATCTGATCGACGAGCCCGTCAATTGGTTGACGATTCCCAACTACTTCTGGACGATCTTGATCGCAACCGGGCTGTGGAAAGGCGTAGGTTTCGCGTCCATCGTCTACCTTGCCGCAATCTCCGGCGTAAATCCGGACTTGTATGAAGCCGCTTCCATCGACGGAGCAGGTCGATTCAAGAAAATCTATGCCATTACCCTGCCCTGTATTATGCCGGTTATCTCTATTTTCCTGATTCTTGCGATCGGGGATTTGCTCAGCGCCGGATTCGAGGACATTCTGCTGCTGCAATCGGATATTGTCCGAGATGTGTCCGACGTCCTGGATACGTACGTGTATAGAGTAGGCATCCGGAATTCGCTGTTCTCTTACGCTGCCGCAGTCGGGCTGTTCAAAGCGATCATCAGCGTTGCCCTGCTGACCATCGCCAACGCCATTGCCCGGAAATCCGGCAATAGCCTATGGTAAATACCCTCAGTTTGGAGATTACTTCATGAAAATATCCTATGGTGTGCGATTATCGTCGGGTGTCATCTATTTTCTCTTGGCGTTGCTCGTATTCGTTACCTTCTATCCGTTCTGGAATTCCGCGGTTATCTCCTTCAACACCGGGTCGGACACGTCGCTCGGAGGGGTCACCTTCTGGCCGAGAGACTTTACCTTCGATAACTACGAGGTCGTCTTTCAAGACAAGCGGCTTACCCAGGCCTTCCTTATCTCCATACTGCGGACAGTAGCGGGAACGTTGCTTTCTATCTTATTGACGGCTATATTCGCATACGGGATGTCCAAGAAAGAGCTTGTCGGCCGCAAGTATTATATGATCTTCTGCATCATTCCCTTATATTTCGACGGGGGCTTAATCCCCTCCTATATGCTGGTCCGTTCGCTCGGATTAATGAACTCGTTCTGGGTGATGATCATCCCGGCTCTCATCAGCATCTGGAATATGATCGTATTTCGGACTTTCTTCCGGCAGCTGCCCGATAGTCTCGAAGAATCGGCCAGAATGGATGGATGCGGATATTGGAAGACGCTGTTCCGCATCGTCTTGCCCATCTCGGGGCCGGTCGTCGCCACATTGGCTTTGTTCACGGCCGTAGCGCATTGGAACGATTGGTTTACGGCGACGCTGTACATTTCGAACGCCAAGCTGCTGCCGATCCAGACGCTGCTTCAGCAGATCCTTAGCTCCAATATCATGTCGGAGCAGATGATGCAGACCAGCTCGGCCGCTCAAAGCCATATGGCATCCGCCCGTACGATTACGACCAAATCGCTGACGATGGCCACCATGATGGTCGCTACGATTCCTATCATTCTCGTATACCCTTTCGTTCAGAAGTATTTTGTCAAAGGCGTAATGGTAGGCTCATTAAAAGAATAACAAATAGACGAATCGAGGGGATCTCCGTTGAAGAAAAAAAGCTTTGTTGTCGGTATGCTGCTGTCCGCTGCGTTAGGCTTAGCGATCGTCATTGCGGGATGTTCGAATAAGGAAAAGGAAAATAGCGCTCCCGTCCATGAATCCAGCGCTTTCGTATTCGGCGAAACGCCCGTGGAGTTTTCCTTCTACGGCAATTACGACTGGTACACCATGCAGCCTTGGGGAGAAGACCCCGCTACCCAATGGATCAAGGAAAATAAAAAGGTGAACGTCATCCCCGTCCCCGCTCAAGGAGCATCCGTTCAGAAGTTTAATACGATGGTCGCCTCCAAGGATTTGCCGGACGTTATGTTCATGGATCGAGGTCCTTTAGTGGAAAAGCTGCGCCAAGCCGGGAAACTCGTTCCGCTTGACGATTATCTCGATAAATATCCGAATCTGAAGAAATACGCCGGAGAAGAAACGCTGAACATGCTCCGATCCGACGACGGCAAGCTCTATCAATTTCCGAACTGGTATACGTCTACTCCGATGGGCAACGGAGGATATATGATCAATAAAACCATCTACAAGGAGCTGGGCTCCCCCAGGCTGGAAACGTTCGACGATCTGTATGCCTACTTGAAGCTCGTCAAGGAGAAGTTCCCCGACGTCATTCCCTTCGACATCGGCTATGGAACGCAAGGCATCAGCATTCTCTATTCCGGATTCGGGGAGGATCACACCGCCGCTTACACTTCGTACGGGTTCGTGCCTTCGGGCGACAAGCTGACGTCTCTCTTCGCCAATCCGGCATTCAAGGAAACGATTACGTTCGCCAGCACTTTGTTCCGCGAGAAGCTCATTACCCAAGATGCCCTTACGCAAACGAGAGATCAAGTCGTCGAAAAGCTAAATACGGGTAAAGTTGCCGTATATGCTTCCTACGACACGGCGGATCTGGGCAGCCAAGCGACGGTCGAGTTGAAGAAGAACGATCCTAACGCCGGATATACGATGATCTGGCCGCTGCGCAAGGAAGGCGTAGATCCCAACAAAGTCTATCCCAACAACTACGACAGCATCGGCTGGAACGTTAACGTCATTACGACCGAAGCCAAAAATCCGGAGGGGATATTCGCTTACCTGGATTGGTTAACGGGAGAAGAAGGAGAACGTATCATTTTCTGGGGACCCGAAGGCTTGTATTGGGAAGGAACGGATGAGGACGGCGCGCCGATCTGGACGGAGAAGTTCAAGACAGACGTGGAAGAGAGAACCAAATTCATGGCCGTTACGGACAGCTTTCAATGGGCCGGCAATACGAGCTTTATCGACGGTTCCAAGGCGAGCAACAACATGAAGCTGCCGGAGGATCAACGCGATTGGGCGGCGGAAGCCCAGTTCACGATTGCATGGAAAACCTCCTTTAACACGACGCAATTTTCCAACTTGACTCCGGATCCCGCATCCGAGGAAGGCAAAGTTCTGCAGAAAGTAGCGGATATCGAAACCAGCGTCATTGCCAAAGGTCTCTATGCCGGAAGCGATGAGGAGGTCGAGAAAATCATCATGGATGGCGAGGATGCCGCGAATAAAGCCGGTTACGTTAAGCTTCTGGAGTACGAAACGGCAAGGTGGCAAGAAAATCTTAAAAAAATGAACGGCAAATAAACCGGAATGCCCTGCTGAATTCAAGAATCGACTTCGAATACACTTCAAGTGATGCTTCGTGATCAAAATTGGACTTTTTGAACTACCTCTAGAGAGTATACTAGAAATAGTATGCTCTTTCGGCATGATACAGGAAAAGGAGGAATCCGGATGTACAACGTGCTGCTTGTGGACGATGAGGATTTAGACTTGGAGGCGTTGCGAAGATTCATTCCGTGGGAGCAACTGAACATGCAAGTCGTAAGCGCGCAGAACAGCGCGATTTCCGCTGCCAAATACATCGACCAAGCGGAGCTGGACGTCCTTGTTACCGATATTCGCATGCCCCAGATGTCCGGCTTGGAGCTAGCCAAGCTGGCGCAAGAGAGAAACAAAAACATACGAATCGTCTTCATTAGCGGGTACGAGGATTTCGCCTACGCCAAGCAGGCTTTAAGTCTTAATGCCTGTTCCTATATTTTGAAACCGGTTAACGACAACGAGGTCTATGAAGCTTTAACCAAAGTAAAGGAAATGCTGGACCAGGAACAGAACCGGAAGCAAACGGAAAGAGCCTATATGGAAATCGTGCAAGCCCGGAGTACGGATCGCAAGCCTCCATTGCCCGACCTGAAACAAGCCCTCGCGGATTGCGATAAAAAGCAAAACAAGAAAAACTCAAAATTAGCTCAGGAAATTATCGCCTATATTCATGCTCATATTCATGAAGTCATTACTTTGCGAAATGCCGCGAATACCTTCTCCTACACCCCCAATTATCTCGGGTTAATGTTCAGGGAAGAAACGGGAGTCGCCTTTACGGATTACGTGATTCAAGCGCGTCTTTTGAAAGCCCAGGAGCTGCTAACGGATACGAATCTGAAAATATATGAAATCGCGGATAAAGTAGGTTACCGGAATCTGAATTATTTCAGCAAACAATTCAAAGATTGCTTCGGAATATCTCCGTTGGAATTCAGAAGGCAAAGCTGATCGGGGGCAGGCATTCGGATGGAGGACACGCGTAAAAGATATATTCCTTTCGGCTATAAGCTATTGATCTCCTATATTCTTATTTGCCTCGTGCCGATTATCGCGATCGGCTTATTCTCTTATACGACCTTCATGAGCTCGATGAAAGAGCAAAAACGCGACAATATGATGGAAACGCTTCAGCAGATCGGGGACAATGTCGCTTTCAAGCTTGACGATATACGCCGTATATCCGATCTCCTGTACAACGACGACACCCTTGCTAGAGATATTCAGAACTATAACATGGGCTGGGATAGCTACGAGAGTACCGTCAGATATGTCATTCCCAAATTCCAAAGCACGATAAACGCCACCGGGCAAGAGATTCAATTGACCGTTTACATGAACAATCCGGCGTTTCCCGAAATCTACGGAAAATCCGAGCAGCAGATCGATCCACTCGGGGTGCAGAAGCGTTCGTTCGAAATGTACAACATTAGCCGCATCGAGAATGAAGATTGGTACAAGCGGTTTCCGGAAGAACAATACGGGAAAACGATGTTATGGCAGCAGGTCGGAGACGATCGCGAGCATGGCAATATTTCCTTCCTGCGCAGACTGGTCGACTCGAGCGACCCGTTCACGCACAGTCAAATCGGCTTTATCCGAATTACGACCAAGATCGCCGGAATTTTTCAAAGCCTGGATTATCGCAAGCTGGGAACGGGTACGTTGGTGTTTGCCATCGATGCTCGGGACAGGATCGCGTATTCCTCGGAGGATACTTTAATTCATCGCAATCTGGTCGACTACGCATCGGATAACAAGATGGTCATCTCGCAAGAGCTCCCCGGAATCAACATGAAATTAGCAGCGGTAATTCCGATCGAGCTCTTGGAAAACAACGCGAAGCGGCTCGCGAATTGGACCGTCCTCGTCTGTCTGATCAGCATATCCGTATGCGCCATTGCCAGCATCTTCATTTCTCGGGTGTTCTCGAAACGGATCGGCAAGGTGGTTTCCTTACTCCGCATGTTCCAAGAAGGCGAGTTCGACAAACGAATCCGCTATAAGGGCGGCGACGAATTTACGTTCATCGCGTCCGGGCTGAATCAATTGGGCGAGCATATGAATCGGCTGATTAAAGAAACGTACCTGACCAAGATAGAAAAGCAGGAGCTCGAGCTGGAATCGCTGCAAGCGCAGATCAACCCTCATTTTCTATACAATACGCTGTCTTCGATCAGCCGATTGGCCAAATTCGGGGAGCTGGAGAAGCTTCAATCGATGGTCATGGAGCTGTCCAAGTTTTATCGATATTCGCTGAACAACGGCGAGACGCTCATCTCGGTCGCCAAGGAACTCGAGCAGATCAAAGCGTATATCGAGATTCAAAAAATCAAATACACGGATCGGTTGGTCGCCGAATTCGAAGTGGACCCTTCGGTTCTGGCCTACGACACGGTTAAGCTGATCTTGCAGCCTTTCGTCGAGAACGCCATCGAGCACGGTTGGAGCGGAGAAGGAATTATCCGCATCGGGATTCATGCCGTCATGGACGGGGGGCATATCGTCTTCCGTATCATAGACGACGGATCCGGGATGAGCGAAGACACGATGGTCCAGATCTTCAAGCCGAACGACGGAGTCTATTTAGGTTATGGGATTCGTAACGTCGAACAGCGGATCCGATTATATTTCGGCAACGAATACGGGGTGTCCATTCGGAGCAAGATCGGCGGGGGCACCGAAATAACGATTACGATCCCCGCCACGACCAGACAACGAATAAATTCGGATTGAATCGTATTTTTCGCCAATTCAATCCATGGAAATCGAACTTTTACTGCGAATCTGTCTATTTGCACACAAATGTTTACGCAGGGAATTTAGCCGAAAAATCGTACAACGCAGCTCGAATCAGGCCCAAAATGAGAATATTTGTTCGGGAAATCGTACAAAGCACCTCAAATCGGGCTCAAACGATGGAAGTTTGTATGAAAAACCGTACAAAGTCGCTTAATCGATCATCCTTGTACGACCCTGCTTATGGGACACCCCTATTACTCTCGCCTAGCATTGCCGGACTGCCGGACTGCCTTAGAAGATCCCCATATCCCGGATCTGCATCTCGCTTCTGAAGACGCCGGGAACTTCCCAGCCGATATAGATCGCTTCCAATCCGAGATCGGAATAGGAGACCCCGTCGAAATAACCGTTCTGCTTGGCGATCTCCAGCGCCTGCTCGATGTGCGGCTGCAGTTCGACGTCGACGCGATGCCATTGTCCGTCTCCGGTCGGCGAATCGTACAGGCCGCCGCCGTCAAGCGTATAGATGAGCTTGTGCGTGTCTCCCGCCGGGTTGAAGCCGCTATCGATGTGCCATTCTCCCGGCGGAACGTCGTGGCGGTTGTCATAGATCGGCACGCAGAAATTGAGGAAATCCCCGCTTCCGGAAAGATCCCCGACGATAAGATAAAATACGGCAATCGAGGCGTGAAGGCCCGGATCGTACTGTTCCGGCGACATCAGGGACTCGGACTCCGTAATCCGCGCTTGAAAGCGCAGACGCAGATCGTCCCGGTCCGCGAGCCTGTACGGGCTGCCGTACCGCTGCTCAAGGTACAGATGCACCCAGGGGTCGGTCGGCCTGACCCGAGGCGTGTCGTACTCCTCTCCCGTATCGACGCGGAGCGTCACGGTTCCGTCGTCCGCTACGGCCAGCGTTTTGGCCGCGTTCTCGTACGTATACATTTTGCTGTCGCGCTTTCCAGTAATTTTGGAGATATCGCTCTTGGAATTCCATTGCGACACAATCCATTCCGACTTCAGCCCTTCCAGATCGCGGCCGAAATCCAGCTTTCCGCTTACGCGGGCCGCGCCGGGAATCGGATGGAATACCATCGCTCCGCGCTCGAAGCCCGTATCGAGAATCCAATTGCCCGCCGATTCGTTGTCCGCTCCGGACGGCGAACGCGTGCAACCGGTCTGAGCGAGCGGGATAGAGATAGCCAGCAGCCAGCAACCCAAAGATCGAAGAATGCGGTTCATTCATTCGCCCTCCCTGCTATATCCGTCAGCCCGACGCTGACGATATAACCTCTCGCGTCTATGGCATTCGCGTAGTAGGCTTTCGTCTTGGCGGGCAACGCGGCTTCGATCCGCGGCTTCAGACCTTCGTCCGTAGGCACATTCACGACCCGCTTGCTCCATACCGGACTGAGTCGATCGGATACGTTCAGCGTATAGTAGAACTCCGCGCGGACAATCGGCTCGGGACTATCCAGCTCGATTGAGACATCGACGCCGTCGATCCCGTCCCGCCATTCGTGACGGACGGTGCGTGCCAGCGGGGCGGACCCGGATACGACGCTGTCCGCAAAGGCGTAAATTTCCGGCGGACGGACGGCTTCCTCCTGATTGTGCGGCATGCCGGGATGAATGCTCAGAACGGCGTTATCCTTCACGACCTCGTAGGACTTGGTAAATACGGTCAGCGGAAAATGCGCGTCGTTATCCCCGTTCACCCACAGCATTGGCAGCTTGGCGCGCTGCAAATAGACGGAAGGCTCCCATAGACGCTCGAACCTCGCCCGGGTTTCCTCCGGCCAGCTCCGATAAGCGTCGCCGAAATAGCTTTCCGACTCCGCTACGAATCCGCTGCCGTAGACCGGAATCGCGAAGCGGTACCGCTCGTCGGTGCCGACCGCAATTTCCGTCAATACTGCGCCCCACGACACCCCGACGATTCCAGTACGCTGCGGATCGACTCCCGGCAGCGAACGCAGAAGCGAATGCGCGAGGGCGATGTCCGCAACGGCATGGTAAGTCCATTGCTCCCGCTCCGGCCTGTCGATGTCCTTCCATACCGGCTGATTGGCCGGTCCTCCCCATTCGTGAGGCTTGTATCCGCCTGCCTGCTCATCCCACTCTGGCAGATGACCTTCCAGATCCATCGCGATGGCGGCATAGCCGCGGCGGTTCCATTCCCTTACCCAATCGACATAGGCGGTACCGGCGCCGCCGTGCACAAGAACGACGGCCGGTACCCCGGCCTCGCCAGCAGCTGTTCCCGATTCCGGCATGCCGACGTAAGCGAATACCTTCGTCGGTTTATCTTCATACGGCAGACCTTCATAGAATAGCGCCCTGACGCCGTCTGCGGCATCATGCTCCGGCGCATAGGCGAAAGCGGGGATTTCCATTAGCCTCTTCCTTTCCCATGGTCCCGAATCCGGCGCTGTCCCGCATCCCGGAAGTCCGAGGATCAGGAGCGCAGCGGCGATAAGTGCGGCGACCGCGCTGACGGCGACCTTGGAGAACATCGCATTTCCCCCTTAACCGGAGCTGCCCGGCATGCGGCAGGCGAACTCGGCGCCATCCTTCCCTTCGACGCGCCGAACCGTTCCGTCCGGCAGCCGAACGTCCGCCGACCTCCCGCGCAGCCCGGCTACCTCTAGCCGGAACTCTCCTTCGGAAATGCGCCAAGCGACCTCCACCGGTCCGTGCGGGGTTACGGCTTGGCCTTGCGCCCATTGCAGCGGACCCGGCCGCGGCTCGATCCGGATGCGTTCGTATCCGATGCCGTCCGGCTTTACGCCGAGAATTTCGGACGTGAATTCGTACAAAGGCACGGCTCCCCAGGCGTGGCAATCGCTGCGTTGGGACACCGGGTCCTCCAGCCATGTCGTCAAATGCAGACCAATCTGATCCCGCCACCGATCCCACAGCGCGAAGCTAAGGTCGTATCGCCCGGCCGAGGACAAAGCGCGGAACAGAAAGAAAGCCATCGAGTAAGACACCTGTGGCAGCGAGGAATCCTCCATCAGCCGTTTCGCCAGCTCAGACGCTTCCTGCCCGTGTACCGCTCCCGAGAGAATCGCCCAGATTTGCGCATGCTGACTGTACGACTCCAGCTCGGGTCCGTCCCGGTACAAGCCCCGCTCGGCCGAGCGGCAGCGGGCGTTGACCGCCGCGAGAATTTCCTTCGCGCGGCCCCTGTACTCGCGGGCTATCTCCTGCCTGCCGGTTGCCTCGTTGATGAAGGCGGCCTTCTCCAGCGCGTCCGCATACATCAGGTTATACACGGTCAACGGGCCTTCCGAAGACGGAACGCCGCGCGTCCGCTCCCACTCCTTCACCCAATCGACATAGGACCAATACCCTCGCGGTGCGGCTCCGACGAGACCGTCGCCGCCGATCCGGCGTGCGAACCAGTCCAGCACGGCGTCCACGGTCGGACGGTAGCGCGCCGCATGCTCAGCGTCTCCGTAATACAGCAGGTGGTCGTATAGCATCATGATCCAATACAACGCGAAGCCGGGAATGACCTGCGGTTGAATCGACGGATAGCGGCTCAGCAGCATGCCGCCGGGCAGCAGCGAGCTATGGAATTCATAGATCGCCTTGCGCGCCAATCGGTCGTCCCCGCTAATCGCATACGTGAACATCGCCTGCAGACGGGTATCCATGCTGTACTGCAGCTGCTCATAGAACGGGCAGTCATAGTAACCCTCGTGCATGCAGCGTTGCAGCGTACGCACGCTGACGTCCCACAACGGCCCCAGACTGGAATCGGAGGCTTCGAAGGAAGCCCGAACTTCAAGCGGGTAGCCGGTTTCCCGGTAGTACGCGCGATGAATGACGAGCGGCTCGCCGCCCGCCTCGACTTCAAACCGGATAAAGCGGAACGTGCGGAACAGGAACGTTTCATAAACCTCGTCTCCCGCCATCCGGCCCGCCACCGAATACCGCTCGAGATACCCGCGCAGGACGTTGCCTTCGGCCTTATCGCGGACGCCTTTGACGCCGTCCTCCGATTCATAGCCCTCCGAGCACAGGAAGCGAATCTCGCTTCCCCGTCCGCCGGCCATCTCCATTCGCAAATACCCCGTCGTCAGCTCCCCGGCGTCCAGCTCTACGACCGCCTTGCCGTGCGCGGGCAGCCGAAGCCACTCCCGCTCGGACGAAGCCTCCCGCATTACTGCTCCCGGAGACATCTCCGCGCGGGTAACGGTCACGAAAGCTCTGTCCCGCTCGAACATCGGCGGAATCGTCCGCGCCGTAAGCTGCCAGGGCGTCAGGAAACCGTCGTGCTCCAGGTGGGTCCGTGCAATGACAACGGCCCGCTTCCAGTCCCGGTCGTCGAACTCCGTTTCCTGCCAGCCGTGCGGAAGCCGGTCTCCCTCGACCGACTCCCCGCCGCCGACGCAGGTATAGCTTTCCGGCAGGAACGCGATCGCGTCGTCCACCCGGCACAGCCACGACTCGTCCGTATCGAGCCGCAGCAGTTCTTGTCCATGCGGATCCGTTACCCTGCCTTGAAAAAGCAAAGCTCCGGTATGCGCGCTCGGAATCGCGGAAGGACGAGGCTCCCCTTCCTTATAATGCAGCACCTTCACGGCCAGCGTGTTAAGACCGTCTCTTAAAAAAGCGGACAAATCTATCGTTTCGTAATAGTGGGTCCGCAGATCGCCCCGGGCCGGTCCCGTCGACGCCGAAACGCCGTTCACGTACAGACGGTAGCGGTTGTCGGCCGACACTTCCGCGACCAAGCGGGCCGCATAGGCGTCCACAAGATGAAACGTTTTGCGGAAATAGACCAGCTCGTTGCCGTCCGCCCGCTCCCCGCGATTGCGCTCCGTCCAGATCCACGAGGCTTCCCACGCTTTATTTTCCTCCATTGCCGCCTCTTCGCCTCCTTTTCCATTCTTCGCTCACGGCACGAAGCAAATCTTGATAGCCTCTTGATCGCGCAGCAGCCGAACGGCCTCCCCGTAAGCCTCCAACGGAAGCTCCTTGGAAATCAAGGGCCGCATCTCCAGCTTGCCTGCCACGATAAGCTCCAGCGCATACTCTGCGGATTCCCGAAAATGACCCGGGTAGCCGATGACGCTCAGCCCCGAATGGTTCAGGACATAATCCTCCCGCTGGACGGCGAACAGCGCGACCGCTTCCTTCGTATGGTCCATCATGTAACTAACCGCAGCCGGGTATCCGACACAATCGACGGCGATATCCGGCGCCCCCGCCTCCGTCCGAGCGGCAAGCTCGTCCGATCCGGCTTCGTACGTCCGGTCTGCGCCTAACGACTTCGCCAGATCCCGTCGCGATGCGAGAGGATCGATGCCGACGACCTCCGAGGCCCCTTCGGCCTTCAGCATCTGCAAGGCGATCAGGCCGGCCGGACCTAGCCCGTTGACCGCACACCGTTTGCCTTCTATGCCCAGAGTGCGCTTGAGCCGAATAATCGTTCCGGCAATGCACATTGCCAGCTCCAGCGATACGACCTGCGTGTAATGCAGCTCCTGCGGCACCTCGATCACGTCGGCCTCGTCCATGACCACGTATTCGGCGTAGCATCCGGGACGAAGCTGTCCCGGATCGCGCCATGCGCATACGGTTTGACCGACCGCGAGCCTCGCTCCTTCGCCCGCGGACGCGATCGTCCCGGTCATTTCATGTCCGGGCTGCCCCGGAATATAGGGAAAGGGGACTGGCCCCTGATGGGCAAACATCGGCTTGCCGTGATAGATGTGCAGATCCCATTGCGGACACGTCGTCACCGCCTTCACCTGGACCAGCACCTGTCCCGGACCCGGCTCGGGAATCGGCACGCGGACGACCTCCGCCTGCTCCTTCCCGCTTATCACGAGCGTTCTCATTGTCTCCATGCCATATGGCTCCTCTCAATCTCTCTCTCAAGCTGCCGCTAGTTCCGGCAATTCGTTACGATTCCGATACGCCTTCCCAATCCAGCAGGACGCCCAGACAAGCTTCGCTGCCTCCGCGGATCAGCTCCCACGCCTTCTCCGCCTCGTGCGCCGGATAACGATGTGTGATGAGCGGCACCGTCTTCAGCCAACCTTCGCGAATCGCCTGTATTGTCGCCTCCATCCTCGGTCCCGTCCAGCCCGAGGGAGTATGCAGCGTAATCTCCTGCTCCCTCAGCTTCTGAATATCGACGACGCCTTCCGTGCCGAGATAACCCGCGGACACGAGATGGCTGTCTCGCTTCATCAGCGACTGCAGCTCTCGCACACTCTCCATCGCGCCGACCGTATCGACGACGATCGCCACGGCCTCGCCCCGCAGCGCCGAGCCAGCCGTCTCCCGCCGCATATTCACCTTGCGAACCGACGCTTCCGCCAGTCCAAGCCTGCCGTCATGCCGGCCGAGCATCGCGACCTCCGCGCCGCGATGGGCCAGCGTCTGGGCGGCCCAATGTCCGACAAGCCCGTCGCCGATCACGACGGCCAGCTCGCCCGGCGCAACCGCGGGACGCATCCCGCAGTTGTAGCCGACTTGCGCCAGCACCAGTCCGGCATAGGCGGACATGGATTTATCGTCCGTCTCGTCGGGCAGCTTCCACACCTGATCGGCGCCGGAGACGGAGGGCTGAATGTGGCCGGCTTCGGCAAAATACAGCCCGGAAACGCGGCTCATCGCCACGAACACCCGGTCTCCCTCCCTTAGCCCTTGCACGGCACGCCCAACCGAGCGCACGATGCCGACCTTCTGATACCCGGCCGCATGCGGGAAGGGCCAAGGATCGCCCTCCGCATACGGCCGTTCTCCGGCAATCCGCTCGCCGCGCAGGAACGAGCCTTCCGTTCCCGCGCTGATCCACGAATGCCGCACCTCTACGACGATGTCATCGTCTCCCGGCTCCGGAATATCGACCGTTTGGAACGATACGCGATTCCGATCCGGGAAGACGACCGCTTTCCCTTTCAATGCGCATTCCCCTCATCCGGTTTATTTTTTGGCGTCGTACGCCTTCTGATAAAGCTCCAAATAGCGGGCCAAGTTCATATCGTTCAGACTACTGACGTAGGCATCCCATTCCTTGTCGATGTCGACATCGCCTGTAATGGAGCGGACAAGCATCTCATTCGCCCGGTTGTGCAGCGTCAGCTGCAAATCGGCGATTTCCGAAGAATCCTCGTCGGACAGATAGAGCGGCGGCACGATTTGATCCAAGCCTGCTTTGTAAGGATCGTATTTCTCTTTGGTTTCGGTATACAGCATTTTCTCCAGCGGATTGGTCGGATCGTCGACTTGGCTCAGACGAAGCGTTGACGGATTAAAGATCGGACCGGACAAGCTCCAGTGTACGTTCTGCACGTTGCCCCAAGATTTCAGCGCCTTCCACACCGCTTGTTCGCCGTTGATGCCGATCTCCCCGTCCTTCGCCCACTCCCACTCCGAGCCCGGCTCGCCGTAGGAACTGCGCAGCGTCGTTTCGGTGTTGTACATAAAGTCGAGCAAGCGGAATGCGGCTTCCGGATTTTTCGCATCCTTCGTTATAACATAGGCTCCCGTATTCAGAACTCCGTATGGGTCGTATGGGGTTACCTGTACGCCAGCCGGTCCTTTCAATGGAGGCACCGCCACGTATTCCAGCCAACGTCCGCTCTCTCCGAAAAATTGGGTAAACTCGCCCATGTGCAAAGTCGAGACGGCGCCTAGAATCGGCACGTCCGGATTTTCGCCCAGCTGCTTCAGTTGGTTTCCGTCCTGCGTCAATGCCTGGGCATCCATCAGCCCATCCGCGTACAGGCGACGCAAATATTTGAGTCCTTCCTTCCACTCCGGCTTGTTGTAAGGAACCTCGATCTTGCCGTTATTGGCCGTCAGCCAGGACATCGGGGAATAGGTAAATGAATTGAGCAGGAAGTTATGGACCTGTGTCAAATAACCGGTCGGCGAGCCGGAAAACGGAATTTCGTCGGCTTTGCCGTTGCCGTTCGGATCCTTTGTCTTGAATGCCTGCAGCACATTGTAGAACTCCTCGGTTGTCGTTGGCATGGCCAAACCAAGCTTGTCGAGCCATGGCTTGTAAATCCACATTTTCTGCATGAACATCGCATGGAAGCCTTCGTTCGGAGCCGGCATCGCATAGATATTGCCGTCCGGAGCAGTAATCGTATCCTTCACGTAAGGCATCGCCTCGAATATCTTGTTCGTTTCCGTGCCGTATTGCTCGATCAGATCGTTAAGCGGCCGGAACAGGCCCTGGCTGCCGAAGATCATCTGCTGCGCCGGAGAAATCCCCATCGTCATAATGACGTCGGGAAGATCCTCCCCGCTGGCCAGAACCAGATTCAACTTCTCCGAAGCCGATTTCTCCGGCAGGATGTCCCATTCGATATGGATATTGGTCTTCTCCTCCAAATACTTCGTGAACGCATTGGTGGCGAAATCCTCGACGAGCGAGTTGGCGTGAGTCATAATCTTGATCGTTGTTTTCTCTTTCGTGATCGGAAGCTCCCCCGGCCCCGTAACGGAATCCGCATTGCCGGACGAAGAGGACTCCGGACTGGCGGCGCTTCCGCTCGGAGGCAGCGAGCTGCCGTTATTGCCGTTATTCCCGGTGCAAGCGCTCAAAACCAACGTCATTACAAGCATTAAAACGACCGTAATGCCTAAACCTTTCTTCAAAATAAAACACCCCTTATATGAATTGTTTTGTGATACCGTCTTCAGCCTTTCAAGGAACCGATCATAACGCCTTTAACGAAATGCTTTTGTACGAAAGGATAGATGATCATCAGCGGCAAAGTCGCCACCACGATCAACGAGTATTTAAGCAGATTGCTGAGGCCCTCCCGCTTCGCCGCGCTCTGCACGTCCACGACTGCGGAAAGCATGTTCATATTGATGTTGTTCTGGATCAGAATTTCTCTGAGCACGATCTGCAGCGGGTACAGCCCCTGACTCTTCAGGAAAATAAACGCGCTGAAATACTGGTTCCAATGACCAACTGCATAAAACAGCGTAATAACGGCGATGATCGGCATGGATAGCGGCAGCACGATCTTGCGAACGAAGGTGAAGTCGCTGCAGCCGTCCAGCTGCGCGGCTTCCAGCATTTCCTCCGGAATCGAGGTTTGAAAATAAGTCCGCGTTATGACCACGTTCCACACGCCCAAGGCGCCCGGCAACAGCATCGCCCAGACCGTGTCGAGCATGCCGAGATCTTTCACCAGAATATAGAAAGGGATAAGCCCTCCCGAGAACATCGTCGTGAAGACGAAAAGAAACATGAAATAGTGGCGCCCGTACAAGTCCCTTCTCGACAGCGGGTACGCGGCCAACACCGTCATCGTCACATTGATGGCCGTACCGACCGCCATGTAGAACAGGGAGTTGCGAAAGCCGGACCAGATCAGCTTGTGGTGGAACACCGCCTTATAGCCGTCTAGCGTAAAATCGACCGGCCATAGCCAGACGCGGCCCGACACGATGGCTTCCGAGCTGCTGAACGAAGCGCTTACAATGTAAAGAAGCGGATATAAGACTGACAGCAGAAACAGCGATAGAATCGAATAATTGATCACGGTAAACCAGCGGTCGCCGCCAGAATCCCGAATCGCACGGTTGTCCAAGCGAAACTCTCCTTTCCCGTTACCAGAGGCTCGTCTGTCTCGTCTTGCGCGCGATCTGGTTCACTGCAATGAGCAGCGACAGATTAATGACGGATTTAAACAATCCGATAAGCGTGGAATACGAATAGTTCATGCCCGGCGAATTCAGCGCCACCTTGTACACATAAGTATCGATAACCTCGGAAGTTCTCATGTTTAGCGAATTCTGCATCAACAATATTTTCTCGTAGCCGACATCCAGCATATGACCCATATTGATAATCAACAGAATGATCGCAATCGGCAAAATGCCCGGTAGATCGACATGCCACATCCGCCTCACCTTACTTGCCCCGTCGATGACGGCCGACTCATGAAGCGCCGGATCGATGCCGGCGAGCGCCGCCAGATAGATAATGCAGCTGAAGCCGACCATCTGCCATACGCCGGACCATACATAGATCGATTGAAACCATTCGGCTTTGGCCATGAACTGAACCGGTTCGAAGCCCAGCCCTTGGATGACGTGGTTGACCATCCCTTTGCGCGGATCAAGAAGCTCGAAGATGATGCCGACCATGACGACTACCGAGATAAAATACGGCGCATAGGTGATCATCTGAACGCTTTTCTTGAAGAACACGCTGCGAACATAGTTCAGGCTCAAAGCCAAAATAATCGGGAACGGAAATCCGGCAATCAGGCTGTAGAAGCTGATCGTTAACGTATTTCGCAACAATCTCCAGAAATCGTAGGAATGGATGAATCGGTCCAGATGCTTGAGTCCGACCCATTCGCTGCCCCAAATTCCTTTGGTCACCACATAGTTTTTGAACGCAATTTGCGCCCCGTACATCGGGATGTAGCTGAACACGATAATGAAGAGAACGGGAAGCGCCAGCATGAGATAGAGCTGCCAGCCTTTGCGGATTTTGCTCCATGCGGACTGGCCGTTCCCACCGGCAGGGGATCTGTGGATGGTCTGTTCGTTTTGCACGGTTTTCTCACCCCCCTTCGTTGTCCGGACGACCGGCGCTTAATGTAAGCCTTTACAACCCTGCCATCCTATTATAAACTCGTACTGTCATTATGTATTTGCATTACATGTTCTTGTTTCGCTAGAAACCCCATTTATTTTGTTTACACGCACACAAAATTCATTATTTTATTTGTACTAAATTGACTTCAACTGTTTTTCTCAATTTAAGGGAGGCTGTTTACGCCATGCATATCCGCAAATACGGCAACATTACCCTCACCTCTCCCCAGCGCTACGAGAGCGGCGGCATTCACCCCTATCATCATGAGATTCTGTACATATCCTCAGGCGAGATCCAATTGAGTTGGCTGAACGAGGTTTATGAGACGAGGGGGCCGGCGCTTTTTTTCCTGACGCCGAACACTCCGCACCAACTCACGAAGATTTCCACCCAATACAGCTTTCTGTTCATGGAAGCCGACATTCAGCACGATCCTTTCCTCAACCTGTCGGAGATGATGCGTTGGAACACGCTGCAGTGCGGGATGCAGGCTCCTTCCTATGCGTTGTCGGCGATTATCCAGACGATGAACCTGATCCGCAACCATTTCGAATCCGAGCTCTCGACGCATACCGGTCTGATCAACCAGTTGGTGACGGCGGAAATGCAAAAGGTGGTGCTGTTGGTGCGGCATATCGTCACCCAGTCTCTGCATACGGCCAAACCCGACAAGAAGCTGCGGGCGGAGTCGGACGACGGTGTCAAGACCGAGACGGAGGAGGCGGTCGACATGCTGATGCATTTCATGGAATCCTACTACCGGGAGAACATCACCCTGAAGGATCTAACCGACCGGATCCACCTTAATCCGTCCTATCTGATCCGGGTGTTCAAGCAGATGAAGGGCATGACGCCGTTCCAGTATTTAAACAACCTGCGGATGAACGCAGCCATCAGCCACCTGGAAAACAGCGAGCTGTCCGTACAGGATATCGTCAAGCTGACGGGGTATCAGAGCATTCATTATTTCAGCCGAGTGTTCAAAAATACGTACGGAGTCAGCCCGACGATATGGCGGCAGAACCATCGGACCGTCCCGTAACTTCATGCAGCGTTCATCGTTCAGGGGACAAGCAACCCCGTTATATATTGGGCATACCAGCGAATCAGAAAATCGTTCGGATGATTGATGTTGTTGCCCGTCATATCCGCAAAGAGCTTGTGTTTCAGCAGCTCCTGATGCACGCCGGTCAGATCGGCCACCACAATTCCTTCCCCCTCGAGTCGATCGATCGCCGTCTTGTAATTGGGCTGCTGCTTGAGAAATTCCGTTTCCGGATTAGGAAGGCTTGTGCTTACGACAATGAATTCGACGTCGGGATTGGCGCTGCGGATCTGATCGACGATGTCTTGAATATTGCTGCGAAATTGTTCCGGCGGAACGTCTAAGGTTCCATCGTTCATACCGAATGCGAGGATGACCAAGTCCGGACGGCGCTCCGCAACGAGCGCCCTCGCTTCCGCTTTGCCCCAGGCGGAATCCTTGCCTCCGACGGAAGAATTCTCGAAGATAAGCTCGGAAGCGTAATTCCGCTTGAGCGCCTCAACCAGCAGCTCGCCCCAGCTCGGCAAATAGGGTGCCGCTCCCGTTATTCCGCTTGCATTCTGCCCTTCCGCGATGCTGTCCCCGTATAGGATCAGTTTTAAAGGCTCCCCTGCCCGCAGCCTGCCGAGGGCTCTCTTCAAGGCCCGTTCCGCAAGGGACGGAACCGGTCCTTTCCATTCGTTCGCCCTGTGCGTATAGGTCACGCTGACCTGCTGCTCATGAAAAAATGATCCTTCTCTGTAAAGAACGTACCCGCCTCCTTTTTTGGCGAAGTCCATTCCTGGGATGTGCGTGCGAGGGTATAGCCGGGACTTTTTCATCACGGGAATGCGGGAGCCTTCCGGCAGCTTGAGCTTTCCATTCTCGAATAACCAATCCACGCCCGGCTCATAGACGATATCTTGACCCGCATTCGTAACGGAGACGATTTCCAGAGGGGTAAACAGCAAGCTCGCTTCCGGAGGTTTTTCGCCATCCGCCACCATGAGAAGCGATTCCCCGTACATCGTGGTCCCTTTCCAGAAAGGGACCAGTGCCCTTTCAACCGGATCGGGGATGTCGGAATAAGTAGCCCCGGTCCTCTCCTTCTTTAGCTGCAGATACAGACCAACGGTCGCCGCCAGCAGCAAAAGCGCAAGCATGCCAGCGACGGCCATCCGCCGATTGATTCCTCTCCGTTCCTTGCTGCCGGCTAGCTTGTAATCCCGTTTCATTCGCCCGGTCGCTCCTTTCTTTCCCGTCTAAAGCAATCATAGATGAAACGAACGACCGCGTATTTACCTCACATGTTGCAATTAGGAGAATCCGGAAATTCAAAACCCGTGCCAGGCTTCATCTGACAGTTAAGCGCTTGTATTTTTTTGACCTTGCCTTTTCCGGCAGGAGAGGTTTCCGAAAAAGCAGATTCTTTTGCCAAACCTTGCGCAAGTCGATGGAGTGCAAATCCTCCTTCTTCTGATGATCTTATTAAGGAGAAAATTCTCTTTCAGGAATTAGCCAACAACAATATGTCGTGTAAATACTTTCGAATTCGACACGTCTATAATAAAGCTCAACATCATGTAAAGGCTTACATCAATCAGTTACAGCAATCCGAACAACGACTTAAGGAGGAACATGATGAGGAAAAGTTTAAGCATGGGTCTTACCTTGCTGTTGAGTATGATGCTGTTGGGGAATCGCGAGGTCTACTCCCAGAGCTCGGAATCCGTATTAAGTGCGCAGTCCGGTCCAACCGGCTTCGAGCCGCGGATCGGACTGCTCGCCGCCATTCCGGACATGTGGAGCTTCCCGGATTCGGCCATCCGGGACGTAGCCGACGCGGGCGTTGACGTCGTGGAACTGAAAGCGGTGGCCAACGACCCGCTGGCGCATCCGAATCCCGGAGGCGACGGCGTCATGAGCGCCAAAGGCACGTACGACTTCTCTCTACTCGACGCACAGATCGACCGTTGGGAGGCAAAAGGCATCCGGGTCGTGCTCGAGGTGACGCTGAACGGCTCGTTCCGGCAAGATTGGTGGCCGGAGTATTATGCCGATTACGTGGCGGAGGACGGCTCGATTCTCCCGAATCGCTTCAACGTCTATGTTCCCGCGCTGCAAAACGGCTACGACAGCTTTATCGAAGCGGTGGTCGACCATTACGACGGGGATGACGGCGTCTACGGATTCTACATCGACGGGCCCGGCTACTACGGAGAAGTGGAAATGCTGACCGACAATTACGCGAGCCCGAAGTTTTACAGCTACGACCCGCATGCCAAAGCGGCCTTCCGCTCCTATCTTCAAACCGTCTATCCGAGCGTCGCCGCGCTGAATACGGCCTGGGGCTCCTCGTATACCGGCTGGGGCGACGTTCAATCTCCATTGCCGGACTACTCTCTCGGGGAGGGCGAGGTGGATCTGCGGCAGAGTTGGTCGGACTTTGTGACCTGGCGTCATACGTTCCTCTACGACGTCATGGAGAGATGGCTCTCAACGGCCAAGAGCGCGACGTCCAAGCCGCTCGGCATCAAGATCGGCGGCGCCAAGATGGGCTCCAATCCGAACTCCGCCGCTTTCTCGGCGTCCACGGCCGATTTGCTGAAGCTGCTGGCCAGCGGCGGGCATCCCGCCTTTTTCGACGACACGAACAATGAGAACTTGAGCTCGATGCGCCACAGCACAACGATCGGCAGCCATTACGGCGTCAAAATCTGGGGAGAAGGCGACGGCGGCATCCCGGCCGTCTCGTACAATCAGCAGCGACAGAACGCGGCCAACCTGTTGATGTCGGGCGCCGATACGATGCACTACGCCTACGTGGAGTGGCTGTTTAAGGGCTTCGATTGGGGCACCGCCTCCTGGACGGGCGGCTTCGAGAAGACGAAGGACTATTATTATTGGAAAAGCCTGAACGAAACGGTTAAGCAATATCGGCCGGACTACGAGCCGAGCGAGGTCGCCTTCTTCCAATCGCACCATTCTTCCTGGTATCGGGGCGGCGACAAGACGAACCGCGACGTCAGCCTCGTCTACGATGCCGAGATGACGCACGGCGCCTACGGCGCGTACGCTTCGTGGGCCCGCTATCTGACGACGCCGGATGTCGTGGACGAGCAGCTTATTCTGGATGATATTTTGAGCCGCTACAAGGTGCTGATCGTGCCGAATACGTCGAGCACCGTCACGCTGGAATCGGTCGGAGACAAAATCAAAGCATGGGTGCAGGGTGGAGGCAAGCTGGTTACGTTCGGGGAAGGCGCGCTCACGTATCAGATCGACGAAGATCGTCGGCTCGTCTCTCCGACTCCGTCAGATCCCTCCGGTTGGAGCCTCGGCCTTAGCGGAGGCACGGCGGCAGCGGCGACTTCCAGCCGGGAATGGCGCGTTGCCGATAGCAAACCGGCTTGGCTCTCCTCGCTGACGACGGCGGACGCAGGCGAGCTGCCCGCGATCGACAAGGCCTTCGTCTCGCTGGCGGCGGGAGCCGTTCCGGTCGTAGAGGACGGAGACGGCAACGCGCTCGTCGTCGAGTATCCGTACGGCTCGGGCAGCGTGCTGTTCACGACGACTCGCGTACAGAACAACGCCTTCTTTAACGAGATCATGCCGAACATCTTGTCCGACTTCGCAGATTCGGCCGGCGTCGCGCGGCCTATCCGGTTCGAACCGACCGTTGCGGCTGCCTATACGGGCACCGACGCGGCCAGCGGCAGCAAGCTCGTCGTTTCCTACAGCGGCAAAAATCTGATGGATTCCCAATACGACGAGGCAGGCGGAGTTCAGCAGCGGATCGAGTTCTCCCCCTCGCTGACCGGCAGCGCCGAGGTGCTGCAGTTCACCAAGTATTACGGAAATCCGTCCGTCGGCTCTCCCGGCGCGCGCGACACGATGACCGACGCGATCGCGACGACGGTCACTCTTCCGGCGGACGTCACGCACTACCGGTCGGCAAGTCCAATCCCCATCTACGATGTGCAGACGACGAACCAGCACGGAGATTACCCGCGCGAGAACATGATCGACGGCATGATCGGCGGCGAAGACCACGGCTTCTGGGCCGGCACGCCGACCGCCGTTCAGACGATCATCGCCAATGTCGGCAAGGAACGGGTCGTTCAAGCCGTCGTCATCGAGCCGCGTCAAGGCTTCGGACCGAAGAACGCGACGGTCTCGGTGTCGAGCGACGGAACAAGCTATACGGACGTATGGAACGGAACGCTGCCCGACGAACGCCAGGTCGTCTATTTCGAGCGGCCGATGCGGGCGCAGCTCGTTAAGCTGTACGTCACCTCCTCGTATTCTCCGGACGGAACCGTACAGATTCGCGAGCTGCAGCTGTACGGACCGGAATCCGAGGACGATTCCAAGCGGATCGCTCCGGCCAGCGCCACCGCCTCCTCGCAGGGGGGTGGCTCCCCCGTCTCGAACGTCCACGATTTGCGGGAGGATACGTACTGGCGCAGCGGAGCTTATCCGACCGAACCGGCTCCTCAGTCGATCGTCTACGATTTGGGCGCGAGCCATCGCATCAACCGGGTCGAAATTCAGCCCGTGCCGAATGAAGGGCCGAAGGATATCGACATTCTGCTGTCCACGGACGGCAGCAGCTACAGCTTCGCGTATACGGCGACAAGCGCGAACGGCGGACAGCTGCATACGTTCAAGCCGACCGAGGCGCGTTACGTCAAGCTGAACATCCGCTCGTCCTACGGCTGGAGCGACACGGGCATTGCCGAGATGGCCGTCTATGCGACCGGGGCCAAGGAGGAGGAGGATAAGGAAATTGCGGCGGCAACGGTGCAAGCTTCCAGTACGCTAAGCTACTACGCCTACAATCCGGCCAAGACGCTGGACGGGGTGAAGGATTTGCCGGAGGAGGGCTTCTGGGTAAGCGGCAAGCCGGCTGCCTCCGCCAATCCCCAGTGGCTCGTCTACGATCTGGGCAGTCTTCGCACACTCGGCATGGTCCGCATTTTGCCGCGAGAGAATTATGGGAATAAGGACACGGAAATTCTGGTGTCCGCAGACGGAATCCGTTATACGAAGGTGGCCGACTACACCGCCGCCAACGCTGCGCAGAGCCGGTCCTTCGGCCGGACGGACGCGCGGTTCGTGAAGCTGCTGTTCAAGTCCGGCTACGATGCGGGCAGTGTGCAGATTCGGGAGACGGAGTTTTTCGGACCGATTGTCCCGGGCAGCGACAATCGTCTGCCGATCGCGTCGGTAGTCGCCTCTTCCGAGGTCGCGCCCTATGGGCCGAGCCGCGTCGACGACGGCGTGTACGATAACGGCTCCGGCTTCTATGTCGGGACGGAGCCTTCCGAAAGCCAGCCTCAGACGATTACGGCCGATCTAGGCACAGTGCGGAACGTGCGGGCGATCGCGGTCGATTCGCGAATGGGCGCTTATCCGCTCGGTCCCGCCGAAGTCATCGTGCTGGGATCGGCCGACGGCGTCCATTACGACCGGCTGTCTGCCGGCTACTTGACGCAGGGCCGAACTGTCCTCGGCGTCGGGGAGGCGACGGCGCGTTATATTCGGCTCTACATGAAATCGTCCTACAGCGGCGACGGCACGAACCAGCTCAATGAGCTCGCCGTGTACGGCGATTCGGAAGATCCCGCGCCGGGTTCCGCCTATTACTCAAGCTTCAGCCCGGGCAACGCGCAAGGCTGGACGCTGATGCAGAGCCTGACCGGCTACATCTATTCCGATACGTATTACTTAACGGTGACCGGAGCGGACCCGTACTTGCACTCTCCGGACAACCTCGTCATCGATGCTTCCCGTTACGCTTACGTCAAAATCAGCATGAAAAACAACACGGCGGACGACTCCGCCGAGCTGTATTGGCTGAGGGACGACGACACTACGTGGGATCTGGTCAAATACCAATCGTTCGACATCCGTCCGAACGATGACGGCTATACCGAGTATATTATCGACCTGTCCGCAGAGCCGGAATGGAAGGGCGTCATCCGGCAATTGCGGCTAGCCCCGGCGAACACCGCCTCCAGCGGCACGATCGAGCTCGACTACGTCAAGGTCGACGCCGACGGCGACGCTCGGGTCGGGTACGAGGAGAGCGAAGCGATGACGCCGCTCTGGTCCTCGAACACGATCTATAATGAATCGGTTATGTTCGTCTCTCACGACGGCGGTCAGCCGGAAACGAAGCTGCACTATACGCCGCTCGATATCGTATCGATCAAAGACGCGTCGCTCGGAACGGAGTATATCGAAGAAATCGACTGGACGTATGATTCCACGTCCGGCAAGCTGAAACTGCTGCCCGGAACGAAAGCCGGCTTCATGACGACAAGCGAGCTGTATCCGACAGCCTATCAATCCGGCTGGGCGATGTATCGTCAGGGCTCCGGCTACATTCTGTACCGGGAGGGTACGGACATTACACGCAGGCAGTTGGCCGTCACGTACACGAAGTCCGAGCCTTGGGACGGCGTCGTTCCGCAATATGCGGGAGCCGACCTGCCGAATACGTCCGCCAAGCTGACCGCAGGTTCACCGCTAAAGGTCGCCTTGCTCGGGGACAGCATCTCCGTAGGCAGCAACGCTTCAGGCTATTCGGGCGGCGCGCCTTACATGCCGAGCTGGGGCCGCTTGTTCGTCCGGCAGCTAAGCGAGGCGTTCGGCAGCGACGTCACGCTGGCGAACAAGTCTGTCGGCGGCCAGGTGTCCGCCTGGGGGGCGGCGAATTCCAGCTTGATCGCGGCGGATCATCCCGATCTCGTCATAATCGCCTTCGGCATGAACGACGGCACTTATCAAGTATCTCCGGCCGCTTTCGAGAGCAACGTCAAGTCGATCATGGACGACGTGCTCGCCGTCAACGCCGACGCGGAATTCATCCTCGTCGCCACGACGCTGGCGCGGGAAGGCGTCTGTTCGGACGCGGCTTGCTCCATCGTATTGGCGGGTAACCAGGCGGACTATAAAGCGGCGCTGGACAATCTCGCAAGCACATACGACGGCACCGTGATCATGGACATGACCGGCGTTCATCGGGAATTGCTGCAGCATAAAGACTTTCTCGACATGACCGCCAACAACGTCAACCACCCCAACGACTACCTCGTTCGTTGGTACGCACAATATGCGTCAGCTCTGTTGATTCCTTGAAACCATTCCGGATAAAAAAAACCGCTCCGCAAGGTCTATGTCGACCTTCGGAGCGGCCCGGAATTGAAAAAACTATAACGTGCCAATTCACATTCAGGAACACACACCTTGCGGACCGCTCTTTCGGTCTGGCAGACCGTTACGTGGGCGAATCCGCGGGTTCGACCGCCTCTTACGGTCTGGCAGACCGTTACGTAGGCGAATCCGCGCTTTTGACCGCCTCTTACGGTCTGGCAGACCGTTACGTAGGCGAATCCACGCTTTTGACCGCCTCTTACGGTCTGACAGACCGTTACATAGGCGAATCTGCGCGTTCGACTGCCTCTTACGGTCTGGCAGACCGTTACGTAGGCGAATCCGCGCTTTTGACCGCCTGTTACGGTCTGACAGACCGTTACATAGGCGAACCTGCGCGTTTGACCGCCTCTTACGGTCTGAGAAGCCGTTACGGGAGCGGATTTGAGCGATTGAGCGTCTCTACGGTCTGCGGGACCCTTACATTCGCTCATTCGAACGTCCGACCCTTGCCTAAAGTCTGCAAAACCGTCCCTTTTAAATTGTATGGGCTGATCTTCATTATTCAACTTATATAGTCAGCTATTCGTAAATCAATTGGTCAGCCGTAGAAAAAAGAGACCGTATATTGATAGCAGCCTAAGTGTGCTTCCTTTTCCAATATACATTCTCCCTCTTATGCTTAATGCCATTTATCCAAACCGTCGCTTTTCCTTCGTCGACCTCAAACACAAAAATAACTTGATAGAGCCCCAATCTTACCCATTGTCCTTTCAATTTGCCTATCAATATGGGTTTGGCGGTAAGTGTGGGGGTAACATCAATCGGGCAAACGAATCCAGATAGACTCTTTCCTTCACATCCGGCGGGTTAGCGAGAATGCGGCTGAGTTCATCCAGTGAGGTTGGTGTCCAAAAAACTCTATATGTCTTGTCCAAGCTCGAATTCCTTAACCTTGCTGCGAAGATAGTCTAGTCCGGCTTCTCTGCCATATATGCGTTGACTTTCACGATCCTCGCGACTTTGCTCAACTTGCCGAATGAGATCGGCATCCTCCACAAGCGCTGCGATATCCAATTGCTGCAATTCAGCTCTTTCTCGCTTCATATTTAAATACCCAACAAAGTCGTACACTTCGAGCGCATCTTGTTCAGGAATTTGATCGATCATTTGCTTCAGTTCTTCCCGGTTTACACTCATCATGCTCACCGCCTCTTCATTCAAAATCGCCAACACTTTAATCCCATGATACTACAAGTAGTGAATATCTAAGACAGACTAGCGGTTCGGGGAAGTTCGTTAATCAAGAAACGTTTAACGTCTTTGCTCCCATGAACCGCAATAGCGATATGTTCTTCAATCTTGCAGCGAACGCCAGATCGTCGACACCGCTTCCGCGCGAGTCGCGTGAAGGCGAGGCCTCATCGTATTGTCCGGGTAACCGTTAAGGATTCCGCTTTCCGTCGCGGTAATAACCGCATCCTTCGCCCATGGCGAGATTTCGCTTTGATCCGCAAAATTTGTGCGGGCCGGTACGCTCTCCGATCGCAAGGCGTTCACGATCATCACCGCCATTTGTTCACGCGTAATAAATTCGTCGGGAGCAAATGTCCGGTCATCGTACCCGGAAACGATTCCGTGTGCGTAAGCCGTAGAGACGGCTTGCTCGGACCAATGGTTAACCGTGTCGGCGAAGGTCTTACCCTTCTTGTCGCTTAAACCTAGTACCCGTACCCATATCGCGGCGAATTCCGCCCGGGTAATCGGGCGATCGGGCCGGAAGGTGTCGTCCGCATAACCGCCGACCGCGTTAGCCTCCGCCATTTTCATAATGAACGTTTCCGCCCAATGACCTTGTATGTCCGTGAAACGGGCCGCGGGCTCCTCTTTCTCGACGGGGATCGCAAGTACGGCAAATTTCGTGAAATGGTTCATCGTCCCGCTAATCTCGCCCTTCTCCCAGTCCACTTTCCTATTGTCCAACGGCACCCACCCGCCGAGTTCTTCGTCAAGCCAGCAGAGACTGACCTCCGCGTCTTCTCTTCGTATCGATCCGGCATTAAATCGCAGGCTGACGGTCACGTCCCGGTCGAACTTTCCGGCTTGATCTTTGGTAAATTCGATCACCTTGCTCGCCAATCGTTGTCCGCCGGCTAAAGGAAGGGGACTCGTATCGCGAATCTCGTTAATCGATAGACGGAACAGGCGATTCATTGCCCCGGCGGGAATTACGATTCGGCCTCCCTCAAACTGCACCTCCCTGCCGTTCACGCCTATAGAGTAGACGTTGTCCGGCAACGCTGCTTCTTCATAGCCCCCCATTCCGGGGCTTGTTCCGCTCTCCGTCCGCTGTTGGATCAATCGGAACCGGCCCGCCACCGCGAACGCCTCGTTGCCCGCCATGTCCGCTGCCCGAATATGCAGATACCAATCTCCGTCCGCTCCGCTTTTCGTCAAAACGGCTTCGTTCTCGAACGATATCCAGCCTGCGGCCGGCGGCGATATGTCGGTTGTCCATGCATATTTCAAAGACGAGGCGTCCACGCGGCTTCCGCTGTCGCTTACCGTTGTCTGGACTGCCGCCGATGCGGAGGCGGTTTCGTTGCCGGTCGGGTCGAAGTCGACCGCAGGCGCCGTCTTGTCGATCTTAACCGCGAGCCGGTCGGATATCGTATTTCCCGCTCTATCCGCTGCTTGGAAGGAGATCGTATGTATACCTTCCTCCGAGAGCTCGATCGGCGTCCCGTTCGTATAGGCTTGCTCCGGACCTTCATCCAACGTATAGGCGAGCGCTGCAATCTCGCTGGCTCCCGCCTCGGCATACACGCTCACGGTTACGCTTGCGTTCGTCCACTCATCGCTTCTATAGGCGCTTCCGTCCGCCTTCTTCATCTCGATTTCGAGCGACGGCGACTTATACACGGTCAGATTCGCCAAACCGCGCATCGAGTTGCCCGCCAAATCGACGATACTGCCCAATTGAGCGTTATAGGACAGAGTAACCGCTGCCCCTTGCTCGAACGCATCCGCAACAATAAAGGTAAGCGTCTTCGTACCGTCGCCTTCTACATTCACAATGGTCTGGCCGATTTCATCGGATTCGATCGAGACTCCGGAGACGTCCGCAATGCGTACTTCTTCATCGAACGTCACAAGGATGCGATCTCCATATTCGCGCTTGATGATCGCGCTCGCAACCGTCGGCGGAGCAACATCCATCCCGACAGATCGGGCCGCTCCCCGCAAAGTCGGATAGCTCCTGCCTTCTTCAATTGTCCAAATCGTGTTGAAATCCCAACTGGATTCGAAAGTGGCTCGCCGCTTCATCTCCGCTGTCATCGTAGGAGTGCCTTTACCGGTATCTCCGTGACCGGATGTCTCGCTATCGTATGCGCTCGCAATAACCGGTTCGAAATTCCTCCCCACCAATCCGCCCACACTGCCGCCATTCGCCGTGACCCTGCCTACGGCGTAAGCGCGATTGATACCGCCGACATTGCGTCCCACCAGTCCCCCGACTTCCGAGCTGCCGTTGACGGAACCGGTACTATACGCGTCGTTAATCGTGCCTTTCTCATTGCGTCCCGTCAACCCGCCAACGGCAAATTGACCGGTAATACGGCCGGTCGCGAAGGACTGCCTGACGATGCCGCCAATATTGTTTTGTCCGACTACTCCCCCTACATTGGAATCTCCGCTGACGTCGACCGATGAATAGGCCTGTGCAATTGTACCCCCAAGGCTCTCGCCGACCAGGGCTCCCGTGGAATATCTCCCGCTGATAAAGCCGCCCTCAAGCCCTATGTTTCGCACGACGCCGCCGGATCCCAGGTAGCCGAACAGGCCGACGAAGTCGGCATCCGGACGGTTAATCCTAAGATTTTTAATCGCTTGATTCGCACCATCGAACTTGCCGGTGAAGGGCGCATGGTAATCGCTGCCGACGGGAGCAAAACCTGCACCGGTTCCAGAACCGGTCGCCCATATGTCGGAACGGCTGTCATCCGTCAACACGGCCCCGAAATCGATATCCCGGGCCAGCGTATAATCCGCGCTTACATTCATCGCCATCAACTGCAGTTGATGGGCGTTGCCGATCGTCCGCGACCATTCCGACCGCAGGAAGGGACGAGTGGCGCCGTCGATCATGAACCAGACATTCGTGAAATCCCAGGCGGAATAGCTGCTTTGCGTCAGAGCTTCCGCCACGGTGAGGGCGGTCGCCGTGCATGTCGCCCCCGGGTAGCCTTCATTATTGTATCCGCAGGCGCTGCTCTGTAAGGTTGTCTCCCGATCCCAGAAGCTATCGGTCAGCTCGCCGCCGTTGTTTTGCCCGATCAGCCCGCCGGCACGGACCTGACCGTTAACGAAGCCGGTGGCGTAAGACTCGCTTATTCCGCCGAAGTCGGTGTTGCCCGCCAATCCTCCGACATTGATTTGCCCGTTGACGTCGCCGATCGCATAAGAGCGGGTAACGATGCCGGATAGATTATAGCCTACTAGCCCCCCGGCATTATTGCCGCTCCCGTTCACCGTGCCAGCGGCATAGGATTGACTGATTTGCCCGCCCTCGTTGCCCCCTGCAAGCCCGCCGACAATGTCGATGCCGCTGACGGTTCCTGAAGCATGGGATTCCCTTATCGCACCGTCGTTGCGCCCAACCAGCCCTCCGACGTAGACGGGGCCGTCGACAGCACCGGAGGCGTAGGAAGCGTTCACCGTACTGCCGATTCCGCTGTAACCCACCAGCCCTCCGACGACTCCCTCGCTGCTGCTGACAGAGCCGGTAACAAAGGATGAAGCCACCTCGCCTAAATTGCGTCCTGCAAGGCCGCCGGTGTTGAGCTTGCCGGTAACGGAGCCTCCGTCGAGACCGACGTCTCTCACGATTCCGCCGGGGCCGACGATTCCGAACAACCCGACTAAATCGGTCGCGGGCCGATTGACGTTCAGATTACGAATGATATGCCCGGCTCCGTCGAACCCCCCCGTGAACTGGCTGGCGCTGTCCCCATTTCCGCCGATGGGCTCAAACCCGTTGCCGCCGTTCCAGTCGATCGTCTCCGAAGCGTCGATATCCGCCCCAAGTCTATATTGCGCAGTCAAATCGTTTCGTACAGAGTTCAGCTGCTCCAGAGTCATGACGATATAGGGATAACTTGCCGAACCGTCCCCTTGCATCGCGGCATCCGTGTCTGCCAAAGCTTGCAACGGGAAGGTTCCTATCATTAGAATAATGGTCGTTAGAATAGAGAGTACGCGTTTCATCCGATCCGTTCCTTCCTTGAATGAGCTCAATAGCGTCGATACAGAGCCCATTATATCGGAACGATCCGAACATCGAATCTAACCACGGTTATAGAGCCGGTTATAGACGAACGTTACCCTTGCAATTCTTTGCCTCTTTTGATCGCTTCCAAGCGGCTTTTCACCTGGAGTTTGCTGTAAATGCGATTGATGTGCGCTTTCAGGGTGCCCATGCCAATGCCAAGCGCCTTGATAATCGCCGCATTGTCCAACCCTTCCTCCATATAACGGAATATCGCGTACTCCTTCGGGGTGAGAAGCGTCTCCAATGCCGCCGATTCGTTCGGCGAGACCGCCGCTCCTCCGCAGCCTGAAATAATTTTGCGTACATAGGGGAGCGAGGGTGCGTCCCTGTCCCGGATATTTCCTTTTTGCCGTTGTCGGACGTATTCCGAGAGCAGTTCGGCGACTCGCTTGCCCTTGTCGACGAACACGCGGACATAGTCGTCGGGATTCGCGTATTTGAGCGCCTCTTCCAACGTAAGCAGCGCCTCCTCCGGCTTCTCCGCCTGCGAGAGCATAATCGCCTGGAGCACTTGAATTTCCAGCGCGTCCATCGGTCGGTGGCCTTTCACCGCAATCTGCAGCAGCTTCTCTGACAACGGCCACGCCTCCTGCCGGCGGCCGGTTTCCATCAACACTCGGACAAGAAAAATGTATACGAACAGTTGATAGACGGACACCGGATCGTCCGCCGTCAGCTTGTAACGCTCGATCCACCGGATTGCTGCCGACGAGTCTCCCCCGTCCAACCGAAGAGCGGCCATCTCCGCTTCGATCAGAATCGGCGCTGCTTCGGCGCCGTCCTCCCCAGCTCTCCTGACGGCCTCCTCCAACCATTTCTCGGCTTGCGACAAGTCCTGCTTGGCTCTGCTGATCCGCGACAGGAACAAGCTGGCGGGCACATAGACTTTCTCCTCCTGATAACGCGCCTGGCTGTTGCCCGCGAGCGCCAGCTTCAAATAATGTTCTGCCTGGTCCAACTCCCCCCGTTCGTACAGCAATTCGCCATAGCAGACCAGGATCGAATCCTGCAGGCCCATCAACGCCATAAAGTCGATCATGCTCAGAAAGAAGTTGTCCGAGAGTCCCCGGGGCAAATGTTTGCCGCGTTTGCCGTTATAGGAGCGATAAATGGAAGGAGCGAGCGGCATGTAGGGAGATGCGAAAATCAAATCGGTTCCTTGGGGGCTATGTTGAAGCGAGAGACGGATATAGTCCAGTCCCCGAATCATATCCATGTCGTACTGGGTCGCTTTGAAATTTCTGACGAAATACAAGTAACCCAAATAACGATTCTTCTCTGCCTCGCTCCAGCTTGCCGAAGCGGTCTCGTAATTCTGTTCGGCAAGCCGTAAATGCCGCTCCGCCAGATCCAGGTCCTGAACCCATAGCAACGAGAAAATATAGGAAAAAAAGAGGTAGGGATGCTGCATCAGAAGCTCCTCGGGTATAAGCGATAGCCACGCTCTCAACGCCTGGAACTCTCTGCGGATCATAATGCTCCGCATCTGTTCGAGCAAGCGTACGGCTTCCCCGTACTCCTGCCCGGCCAAGTAGTAATCCACCGCCTCCTCCAGCAGCTCCTCCGACTCGCACCATTGCGCAGCCGCGCGGAAGAGAGCTTTCGTTCTCCCGGGGGCGCGCCGTCGCTGCTCTGTCCTCAGAAACTCTCCGAACAGGTGGTGAAACCGGAACCAGACTTTGTCATCATCCAGCGGAATGACAAACAGGTTGCTATCCGCCAGTTCAGCCAGCTTGACCGATCCGTTCTCCCCGCCTGCCACCGTTTCGCACAGCGGCCCGCTCATCCGCTGAAGAACCGATATATCCATGAGAAATTGCCGCGTTCCCTCGTCCAAACCCTCGAAAACTTCCTCGAACAAAAACCTCTCGACGCTCTCGCCGTCCCGTCCGGCCAAGTCGCGCTCAAGCGATGACGTCCGCTTGCCGGATCGCAGAGACAGCGAAATCAGCTTCAGCCCCGTCACCCAGCCTTCGGTGGTAGCCAAATATCGTTCGATCTGCTCTCTTCGAGCCTCCCGCGCCAAGAAAATCCAAAAAAAATCCACCGTCTCCCGCAGGTCGAAGCGCAGCTGTTCGACATTCATCTCCTGAATCCAGCCCCGGCTGATCCATCTTGCTTTCGAAAATCCGGCTAAAGTACGACCGATGATGACAAGATGGATCGAAGGAGGCAAATACTCGAGAAAATAAGAGAAGGAGGCGACGATATCCTTATCGACGATAACGTGCCAGTCGTCCAAAACGAGGATCAGAGGCTCCCTTACATCGTTCAGTTCGTTCAGCAGAGCTACGAGAAACGGCTCATGTCCGCCAGGGCTTAAGGCAGCTGCCGCCTCCCGGGTTGAAGCGCGCAATCCGCCGAGCGCCCTCTCAAACGCCGCCATCACGTAGTTCCAGAATCTGGCCAGATCGTTATCTTTGTCGTCTAACGACAGCCACCCGACATCGACGCCAAGCTGCCGGGCCCACTCGGCGATCAGGGTCGTTTTGCCGTAGCCTGCAGGAGCGACAAGAAAGGTGGCTCTGCGGGATAATCCTTCATTTAATAGTTCGAACAAGTGCGGACGCGAAACAGAAGCGGAGAGAGGCTGCGGGATCTGCAGTTTGGATAAGAGCACCATAGAGTTATCGTTCCTTACAGAGGTCATCAGTGCCATCCTTCCTCATAGCGTTCTATTCTGATTTTATTATTTTACCATGATAGACGACGGATAAGAGACAGCCCCCTTGAAAGTAATAACGCTCGTCGTACCGCTTCCGGGAAGGAAGCTTAAACCTAACAAAGAAACAGACCTTCTGGCGGGAAGGCCTGCTCTTCTGCTCTTCTGCTCTTCTGCTCTTCTAAGACAATGCACCAAATCTTCACATATTAAATACTCGACTTAATAAGATTTCCTTAGCTTTTGGAACATTCACATCAACCGCAATACGCGCATTATCCTCCAATTCCGCCTGCCTTTGTCTGAACGGCGTGCGCAATACCGCCGTCAACCCTCTGGTCATCTCACCGTCCATCTCCACCGCAACCGGGACGGATCTCATGTTCAGAAGACCGGGATCAACGAGATAGGCAATCGCCAGCGGATCATGCAGCGTGACCTTGCCGGCAATACTCGTATGGAGCCATATGTCCATCAGCGAACACAGATATCGCTCCGCGGCCCCGCTGCAATGATAAATACGATCGACTTCATTCTCGGACAACACGCACTGAGCCGTAACGTCCAAACCCACGAACTCCACTCTGGCCCCGGAAGAGAGGACGATGTTCGCCGCTTCCGGATCGCACATGATATTGTATTCGGGGTAGACGGCGCCGAATGCGCCTCCCATCGCCACAATTCTCGAGCGGGCGAATAATTCCGGCGCCAGCTTGGCGGCAATTGCGATATTGGTGAACGGACCGATAGGAACAAGGACCGTATCCGGGTCCTCCCTTAAAGTTGCAATTATTAACTCTACGGCATGCAAGCTGCAATTAGGCGGATATGTCGTCTTAATATTCCGGCATTGGTGGGGAATGACCGTACTGTCAACTTTATTTCGAATGGGCTGCCCGATGCCCGTAGCCACGGGAATATCCGTCGCCCCCATGACATGCAGCAATTGCAAAGCCAGTTGCGCGCGCATTTCCGCATTTCTGTAGACGGTCGTGATGCCTGCGACCTCCAGTTCGGTCGACTTCAGCGCCAACGCAATGGCCAGGGCATCGTCGACATCGTCGCCGATATCCGTGTCTATCAATATTCTGGTTTTGCCCATGATTATATCCCTAGCGCTTCGCGCAAATACGAACGGGAGGATTGGGCCGATTGAAAATTGCATATTTGCGGATAATCGAGTTCCACGCAGATAACTGAATCGTAGCCGATTTCCTTCAGCTTCTTATAGATACCTTTGAAATCGACGGTTCCCTGCCCCAATGACACAAATCTTTGCATCGGCTTCTCGGGGGCGAGCGTGACATCCGGATCTACATCTTTGAAATGAATATATGAAATTCGATCCTTGTATCTTTCTATCGTTTGGATTTGGTCTATGCCGGCCAGTTGGGAATGGGCGGTATCGAAACAGAAATGAACATATTCCGGATTCGTATGCTGCGCAAACAAGCTTACTTCCGACTCGGTTTCAATCGTACTGCCCCAGTGCGGGTGCAGACACAAACGGATACCCTGCTCGTGCGCCAGCTTGCCCATTATCTCCGCTCTTCGTGCCGTCTCCAGTACATCCGTTGTGAAATTTCCCTCAGGCTTGCGCTTGGGCGCCTGCAGATTCATAATTTTGCCGCCCGTGCGCTTCAGAAATTCAATGCATCTGCGCGCCTTTTCCATATCCGAATCAAAGTCGGCTCCGAGGTAATGATAGATGGCGGTAAAGGTTAGCCGGTATTGATCAAGTATTGCGTTGAACTCTTCAACATCATTCTCGTATGCATCGAGCATAATGTTGAAGTTTTCCACGCCGGTATAACCCAGAAACGAAATCTCTCTGACGCCTTTCTCGAATTCTAGCTTGAACATTGCGGGGTCTTCATGACGTTTGAACTTGTTGAACGGATCCATATGCCACGTCCAGACGGTATACGATAGTTTCATCTGAGGCCCTCCATTATGATTTGATCGGGGCTATCCCATAAGCAGGCCAGCCTGTCGAGGTTAGATGCCCCGGGACGCCCCGGAATTTTCTTTCGGATTTGCAATAATCTGTAAGCTGTGAGAATCTAAGGCTGCATTTTTTTCCAATCGTCCTCCGTTAGTTCGGTCCACCATTCGAACCTATAGTTCCGTTCCTTGATAATCTTGTCCAACGCACTTTGAATGCTTCGGACGGCTTCTTCGGAGGTCATCTTTCCCGCTACGAAGGCCGGGACAGCCGATGAGAATGCCGTATTCACTTCGGCAGGCCAAATCCAGTCCAGATAAGGGGTCGTTTTCGGAATCAAGTCATTGTTCAATTTATCGATAATTTCCGACTTCAGCACATCCACGCCCTTTACAACCTGAACCGTCGGTTGATAACGAGAAATAATTTTGTTGGCGTTCTCCGGCCGCAATAGAAACTCAATGAATTTCACGGTATTCGACAAATTTCCTCTGTCCGCAAACGACGGTACTGCTATTCCTGTCCCCGGCCCCCCGAACGGCTGGGAGAATGCTTGTCCGCCCGCCGCCATGAGCGGAAACTCCATAATGCCAAGCTCGAAATCTGGCGTTTGTTCCTGCGTCAAATTGAACGTATGCGTATGCATCATCGCCGCCTTCTGTTGCAAGAATGTGGCCCGCATTCCGTCTCCGTCCGTTCCGAAGCTTTCGTTGGTCAGCACGCCTTGATCGAAGAAAGCTTTAATCCATTCGAACGCCTGCTTCTCGGCATCTCCGGCAAATTCTTTCTTCCCCGCCAGAAAATCTTGTACGCTCTCCGTCGCCTTATTGCCGGTAGCTTGCGCATACGTGCTCATGTAAAGGTTCGGCCAGAAGCTTGCGTCTTTCCCTCTGAATATCATCGGAAGAATGTTCTTCTTCTCTCGGATCGTCTTCGATGCGGCTACCAATTCCTCGAACGTTTTGGGCTCGTTTAACTGCAGTTCTTTGAAAATCGTTTTGTTATAATAGATAAATCCTGCCGAGGAATTGCCATAAGGGAATCCCCATAGCTTGCCTCCGATTTCATAGGCTTTCAACATGCCATCGTTGAATCTGTCCCGATACGGATCGAGCAACGACGTGATATCCATCAACATGCCGGAGGGAGCAGCGCTGGAATTGATCAAGCCGGCCCCCACCGTCACAAGATCAATATTCTCGCCGGACAGTTTCGCGGCATTCAGGTTTTGGGGTACTTCATTCCATTTGCCCTGCCAGCGGAGGTTCACCTTAATCCCCGTCTCTTGCTGGAACGCAGCGGCGACTTCATTCCAGGCATTCTCTTCCCCGTCATACATTCTTGCGTTGCCAAGAATCGTAATCTCCTGCTTCCCGTTGTTTGCAGGCGGATTGCTCCCCTCCTGCTTTCCGTTTGAATTCGATTTCCCGCATCCCGACATGACAGCAACAACGATAATGACCAACCATACAGCAATCCATTTTTTCATACTGCCCCTCCTCTAATTGATATAAGTTTGCAACACCTAAGAATCGAGCTATTTTAAAGCCTTCCGGCTCTAAAATCGTGCAAAGCTGCATCGTTCAAGAAGCTAACCTTTGACCGAACCGGCCGTGACTCCTTTGACGAACGTTTTTTGCAGCAATAAATAAATCAGAATTACCGGTATAATGGCCATAATCAGTGCGGCGAACATTTCCGGATAATTGACGTTATCCTGATTGGCGAAGCTTGCCATTCCGAGAGGAATGGTTTGGAGCTCCGGGCTTCTGATCAGCAGATTGGCGCGCAAGTATTCGTTCCAGACGGCAAGCCCGCTAAATATGATTTGCGTCGTGATTCCAGGAATCGCCAGAGGCAGCATAACCTTCCGGAAGGCCTGAAAGCGGGAGCATCCGTCGATGGTCGCGGCCTCTTCCAATGAACCGGGCAAAGAAATGAAGAAGGAACGCATTAGGAACATGCCGAAGCTGATCGCCTGGGCTACGTATACCAATACAAGGCCCGACCGGGTATTCAACAATCCCATTTCATGAACGACGTTGAACGTGGGCATCGCCAGCACGCCTGCGGGCATCATAATTCCCAGAAGCAATAACAGGTAAATGAACTTTCTTCCCCTGAAATTCACTCTTGCCAATGCGTATCCCGCACAGCAATTGACGGGGATCAAGATACACAGAAAGGAGAACGTAGTGATCACGCTGTTTAAGTACTTCGTCGAGAAATCGGCTCTCACCCAAGCGTTCACATAATTGCTGAATTGGGGATCGGCAGAGATACCCCATACATTGCTGAAAAACTCGGTTTCCGATTTGAGCGACCCGCTCAGCAACCAAAATATGGGGTACAACGTAACGATAAGAAAGAAAAACATCGCCAGATAGGTCGACCCTATGCGGGCCCCTCTACTGCCAAGCAATTTCATAAGGTCACCTCTTTACTCATAGTTGTCTTCTCTGGTCATCGCCTTTAATTGAATAAACCCGATGATGGCGACGAAAGCCACCAGAATGATGCTCATCGCGTTGGCTTTGCCTACGGCCCCGAATTTGAAGGCCGTCGCCATGATGTGCGTCAACACGACCTCAGTGGAATTAAACGGTCCGCCCTGCGTCATAATATTGACAACATCGTAGTTATTGATGAAAGCTCCTGTCGTCGCGAGCAGGAAGCTCATGACAATGGTTGAATTCAGTTGAGGTATAGTGACGGAGCGGAACTTCTGCCAACCGTTCGCACCATCGATGTCGGCCGCTTCATAGAGATCCCTCGGGATGGCATTCAGACCCGCCAAATACAGGATGGCGTGAAAGCCCATACATTTCCATACATCCACAGCAATAACCGAATACAGGGCAATGTTGGGATCGCTTAGCCAGCCCTGAACGAGAAACGGCATATGCAAGACTTCCAACGCTTTGTTCAATAAACCGAACGAAGGATTATATACCCAGGTCCACAATACGCCTACGACGACGTAACCGAAAGTATAGGGGATATAAGTGCTTACCCTGAACAAATACATGCCCTTCAAGCTCTTAACGAAGAGCAGCGCCAACGCTAGCCCCATGACGTTCTTGAAGATGGGAGAGGCTATCGCATAAATAATGGTGTTTTTAAGCGCTTTCCAAAATACGTCGTCGGCCATAACGAAGGAGTAATTCTGAAGGCCGATCCATGTCATCGAAGAAAATCCGTCCCAACGGTGAAAGCTGACCCAGAAGCCCTTGAAGAACGGGTAAATAACAAACAACAGGAATAGCAGTAAGGCCGGAGCAACCATCGTGTATCCGAACGTCGCATCGCTAGCCGCTTTTCGATACTTCCTCATGAAATCACCTCGATTCTGTTAATTGAAGAAGCTCCGGGACAGCAACAGGACGCCGAATATATAAATCCCTATTCCGACAGTTAACACGCCGTAGGTTTTGAAAGAGGCTCCCGTGTACTCCTTATGGTAAATTCCCCATACATAAGTCCACATATTCCCCGATCTTCCGATCAACCAGGATACCGCGACGCTGATCATCGGAGCAGCCAGCACATGAATCAGATTGCCTCCGTAATGGCATACACCGCACAAGCAAGAAATCATAATGGCTTTTTTGTATTTCTTGTCCAACACGCTTCTGAGTTGTTTTTGTTTGGTCAACAAATAGCCGGAATACAGAACCGTACCGATAAACGATCCCAAACTGAGCAAGCCTATGCATACTAACGCAGGAAATCCATGATTGCCGAAATCCGTTCTAACCCCCGAAGATAACCCGAGCGGGTAGGCCGCAACCAGCACGGAGCTGAAAATCAGCATAAGAGCCGCTTTCGTATCCTGTTTGGGCCGTTGGCGTTTCCCCGCCCTGTTCAAATCTCTATCCCTCAGCTTGCCGGAATATTGACAGACGAAGGTGGCGAAAATCAAAATGACGGCCGCAATCACTACGGTTCTTACCGATACATGATCCGGCAATCCACCGATGATGACAGTCACCAATGTGCCTAGAAGCACGCCGCTGGTAGCGCTTACCGAATTGGACAGGATCAGTCCGACCTTACCTACGACGCTCATCTGGATTTGCATGCCTATAGCCATCGCTCCGCCGCATATCATAACCAATACGGCAAGCCAAGGGGATGCTGCAATGATTGGGATGAAGTGGGTTGGGCGGGCGACCTCGGAAATCAGTACAACAACCCACACCAGTACAAACGAAGAAGTATAAAGCCATAGCATGAATGCGGGCAGCGGGAAGTCCTTGGTGTACTTGGTTCCCATTAACCAGGAACCCCATAGGAATGCTGCCGTCAGAATCATAAATATTGCGCCTGTTTCTGTCATGATAACCGTTGTCTCCCATCTCTGATGCGGGTCTGATTATACCGATACCGATTTGATCAATTTGCTGATCAGCAGAATATCTTGCAGCGCATCCCGGCCGCTCGTCAGAGGTTCTCTATCGTTCACGATGCAATCATAGAAGTGCATCCATTCCTTTCTGTACGCTTCATGAAAGCTTGTAGCAATCTCACTTTCTCTCGGCATGTTCGTGCTCTCAACCGTGTCGCTGATCGAAACCGCTGACGGAGCATTTTTAAGATACGGCCATGGAAACTTCAAGGTCACAGACTTGTCCGGAGCGTATACTTGAATATTCTCGTCCCATATCGGCCTTCTCATCAGGAGTCCGCTTTCAAACACGCACCTGACATCTCCGAACTGGAGTACCGCCGTCATAAAGCCGCCCTGATGAACCCCTGCGTACATCACTTCCGGATTGTTTCCAAAAGCATGCCTCAGTAGCACCGTATCGTGACAAGCGACACCCATCAGCAGATTGTAGGCTTCGAACAGATGTTGGCGATCCGCTCCCAACTCCTCCATCATCGAACGCTTGATTTGTTCCTTGGATTCTTTAAAGAAATCGGGAGACACATCCGCTTCCAGCAGTACATCGTATATTTCTCTGGTATAGGAGAACGAGCCTCCAAAATTGTGCATACGAACCAGACTAATCGACTCCATGCTCTTCACTTGGTTCAGAAAGTACTCATAGCCGGTATCGTACCTTTTCATGTACCCGACCATTAATTTAACGTTGTTATCCTCAGCTGCCCGTATCATCCGATTCGCTTCGTTGACGTTGAACCCGAACGGTTTTTCCGTGAAAATATGCTTTTTGGCGTTGGCCGCCTTTACTACGGGCTCGCAATGATCCTTGCAGCAAACGACCACCGCTTCGATTTCTTGGTCTAGCAGCATTTCCTCCAAGTTGGTATACACGCTCTCGTGAGGGACATTATATTTGTCGGCTACGCGTGTCGCGGTCCCTCTGGATATATCGCATAAAGCATGAATCTTAAAGCCTTCCGAATCGTGCAGATAGGGAAGATGCATAATCTGGGCAACTTGCCCGCATCCGACTACGCCCACCTTGATCGTCTTGTTCATATTCCCACCCCGTTATGTCGTTTTAGCTTCCTTCAGCAAAGCTCGGCAGTATTATACCCAGCTTGCGGCCAACGTCTCTGCCATCGTTGAGAACGCCCTTTTGAACGCGCGTTCATTTTTTCGTTCGGAATTTCCCTTTTCCAAAACTCTCCCCCTCTTGCATTTACGTTAAAAAGAGGTTAATGTAGCCATAGAAGCAAACATTTTATTTTAATCTAGTCGTTCCTCACAAAATGTACGCGCGTTCATTTTGGATGAGACGAATATATCACGGCCTGTTTCACATTGTCAAATACAAAAAACATTCGCTACTAGCCATTTCGATTGTCGATCGGTTAGAATAGGGAAAATACTAGCAGGAGAACATAATTATGGCCAATCGAAGTGATGTAGCAAAATGGGCTGGCGTATCCGAAGCAACGGTATCGCGCGTGTTCAGCGGAGGAGCGGTAAAAGAGGCAACCAAGCGTAAAGTGCTGGCGGCCGCCGAGAAGCTGGATTATCTTCCAAACGCCGTCGCGCAAAATTTCGCCAAAGGACGCAGCGGTCATATCGGGATCATACTGCCCTATTTGCCTAAAGTCCGGCTGTTTTCCGTAGATTATTTCTCCGAGTTGCTAAGCGGTCTCGGTGAAGCGGTTCGAGAGGAAGGTTACGATTTGCTTCTGTTGCTTCGCTCTCCCGAGGAGCAGGACTACAGCGAGCTGTTTCGCGCGCGTAAGGTTGACGCCCTTGTCATCCTGGGAGCCAAGGACACACCTGAACAGAAATCGACGCTGGATGCCTTAAAAAAAGAAGGCCTGCCGTTCTGTCTCATCGATCAGCAATTTACGGGAAGCGGATTTAACGAGATTATAGCCGACAATACTGCGGGCGGATATATGGCCACACAGCACCTCATTGCCCGCGGCTATCGCAGCATCGCCTTCTTGGGCGGCCCTGCGACCTATTCCAACGCACGCGACCGCCTTCGCGGCTACAAGCTGGCGATGGAGGAAGCAGGTTTACCGATACGCGATCAAGATTTGCTGCAAGGCAACTTCAGCCGCAAGAGCGGCTACGAAGCTGCGTTGAAGCTGATTCGGCAAGGGTTGCCGGATGCCGTATTCGCGGCCAACGACCGGATGGGAGTCGGCCTTATTCAAGGATTTAAAGAATCGGGGAGGCTGGCGGGCCGGGATATCGCGGTCATCGGCTTCGACAATACCGATGCGTCGAAGATGTGCGATCCCGCTCTGTCCACCGTGGACGTGCCCTATTTCGAGATGGGAAAGGTGGCCGCCAAGAGGCTGCTGCAGCAAATATTCTCGGGAGATCGTTTGCCGTTCCATGAACGGCTGCCAGTCCAGCTTGTCGTGCGGCATTCTTGCGCTAGGGCGGGCGAAGGAATCATATTGGGGTAAAATGGTGGATGACCATGTGGGCTCACACAAGTGAAGGGGCATCGCGATCGTTTAAATGGCAGGGGCAGCCTTGGGGCTGCCCTGTGTTTGCAGGTCAGCAAGCATTACCGTACTACTTTTGGTTAACTACACACCCCGAACCAAGCGAAAGCCTTGATCCGGCCCATATCCGCTCGCCTCGAACTTGCCGCGAAAGGACGGTTCGTTGTTGCTGACGTCGCCAATCCAGCCGCCGCCCTTCACGATGCGGTAAATACCGCCTTCAATATCCGCATTTTCATACCAATCCCAGCACCACTCCCTCACATTCCCCGACATATCGTAAAGCCCTAATTCGTTGGGCTTCTTGGCCCCGATCGGCTTTGTCGCGTTTTTGTTGCTTTCAATGATCGACCAGTTCCAATCTCCTGACAAATACTTATCTCCGGCGTTACGCCAATACCATGCGACTTCGTCCGCATCGTCGCTTCCGCTGTAGCCGTATTTTTTGCTGAGTTGCCCTCCGCTCGCCGCGTATTCCCATTCCGCCTCGGTCGGCAGCCGGTACCCGTTTGCTCCGTCTTCGATCGTAACCGTCCATTTCACAGGGTCATACTCGCTTTTATTGTCCGGGTCTCTCTTATTTTTGTCTATCCGATAGTACGGCTCCAAGCCCTCTTGCAAACTCCGTTGATTGCAATATTCGACGGCATCGTACCAGCTCACCATCTCTACCGGCCTATCGTCGCTTGCGAATGCAGAAGGATTCCTCCCCATGACTTGCATCCACTCTTTTTGAGTGACCTCGTATTTGCCGATGTAGAAGTCCGATAGAGTCGGGCCGCTTCCCTGGACAAGTACAAAGCTCTTCCTCTCCTCAGGCTCATCTTTCGAGCAGGCGCTGACAACAACGGTTAGGGCTATTAATAGGAAAATAAACCGTTTTTTCATGAATAGCTCTCCTCGTATCGACGCTTTTGACGGAATGCGTAAGCCCGCCGGCTGCGACACCGGCGGACCTTGGCAATGACGATTACAATAGCTCAATATTCCGAGAACGCTTCGGCGTCCGCCGGTTTCGCCGCTTGAAGTCGGCTTTTACCACACCGTGACGTTAGAGCTTCCGCTGCTTTGGTACCCTTCTGTCGCCAATACCTGATAAGACCAGCTGCTTCCCAGGTTCATTCCTTTGCTTTTCCAGGCATTCACATGATTGCCGAACGTGATCGCGACGTTGCTACCGGTCCCTCTCTTCGATTGCCGGACGCTCCAAAACTGTTGGAAGGTTTGCGTGCCGTCGATGGAGGGTGCATTGTACCGCATCGTCGTATAGATGTCGTAGGTGCCGCCGTCGCTAGTTACGGTGCCTTTATGCGTTCCGGTAGGTCTGTAAGTTCCCCAGCTGTCCACGACATAATATTCGATGAGCGAATTTCGCGTCCAACCGTAGAGGGTCAAATAAGCGTTGCCCGACGGCGACCAGACGCCGGCATTATAATTGATGGTTCTGGACGCCGATCCGGTCGCCCAGCCTTTGCCGACCACGAAATTGCCGCTATTCGACCATGACACGCTGTAATTGCCTCCGGAACCGTTCGTCGCATTCACCGTCCCGCCGCCGTCTGTCCAATTTTGCCAATAGGTATTTGCGCTTGCCGTTGCCGCAAACAGACTGAAAACCATTGCGGTCGCAACGAGTCCTGCCCCGATTTTCTTTTTCAACTTTAACATAATAAACCTCCTGACCGATTTTGGAATGGCTCGCCTTACTCGATTTGCTTTGCCGATGGTTTCTCCTTGCAGCGATTCACTTAGCCCGTGTCGTATGCAATGACCACCTTGTCCCACCTCCTTGATGTAAATTATAAATTGGAAGCGTATACACCAAAACCTAGGATATTAAAGATGAATCCCCAGATTTTAAACATGCTCCTAATTTTCTTGCGGTTTCGATCCAGCTATTCAAGAGTGCGGCGTCATAAAATAAAGGTATCCTTCCGCCATTCCCATGGCTTGGGGATACCCTCATATTAGATCGTTATTCCATACCGCTCATTGATGGAGGCCCCTACCTTCCTACCGAATTCGCATGGTGCAACAGCCCGTCCAGCATCTCGTCGGTGAACGCCCCTTTGCTGAAAGCGACCAACGACCGCAGCGGCATTTCCCGGATAAACACGGCCATCATCTCCGAGCTATGCTTGTCTTGGGAATCGGACAGTCCTTGCGTAAATTGGCGGATGATCGGCTCGACCCGGGGATCGGCGATTAAATCCGCCAAGGACGATTGGCGGTCGTATGGCCTTCGGATCGAAGTCGTCGAACGGAGGTTTACCGTCTCTTCCAGCAAAATATGCCGAGAGGACTGACCGATCAGAATATCGAACTCTCCCGTCTCCGCGTGCCAATCTTGAAGCTCCGGATCATAATAAGCGAACGCCCTCTTATCCAGCGTAAAGACGATTTCTTTGGCTTCACCGGCATGAAGCTCGACCTTCGAGAATGCCTTCAGCTCCTTCTCCGGCCGAACTAAACGGCTCACCTTGTCCCTTACATACAATTGAACCGTTTCCTTGCCTGTGCGATCGCCGATATTCCGAACACTAAGACGCACGGCGAGCGTTTCTTGATCGCTGATCTCTTTCTTATCGAGATGCAAATCGCTGTATTCGAACGACGTATAGCTTAAGCCGAAGCCGAACGGGTAGAGCGGTTCGATCTTGCGGCTGTCATAATAACGGTAGCCGATGAAGAGACCTTCGCGATATTCACAGCGGTCGCCCTCGCCCGGAAAAGCGAGGTAAGCCGGAGTGCTTGGCAGATCGACGGGGAACGTTTCCGCAAGCTTGCCGCACGGATTCGCATCTCCGAACAGAATGTCCGCAAGCGCGCCTCCGAAGGCTTGGCCGCCCAAGTAAGCTTCCACGATTCCGCCCGCATGCTTCTCCCAAGGCATATCTAGCGGGGCGCCATTGCACAAGACGACAATGACCCGCTCCTGAACCTGCGCTACGGCGCGGATAATCTCGGCTTGGTTAAAGGGAATTCCCAGATGCTGCCGATCATACGCCTCCGATTCGGTGCGCTCAGGCAGTCCGACAATAAGGATAGCCGCCTCGGCTTCCGCCGCTGTCGTTCTCGCCTCCTCTTCCCACGCATTGTTGACTGCTTCGCTTTCCAGGTCGTAGCCTTGTACGTAGACAAGCTCGCTGCCTTCGCCCAGCTTGGCGGCAATCGCGGCTTCAACCTCGTCCACCTGCGTCGGCTTCATATGCGAGCTTCCGCCGCCTTGAATTTTCGGCGAACGCGCCATTGCTCCTATAATCGCGATTTTACACTGCCCCTTGGACAATGGAAGCAGGCTCGCCTCGTTCTTAAGGAGCACCATGCTTTCCGCTGCGGCCTTACGGGCAAGTCGATGGTGACTCTCGTAATCGCAATCGATCGGCTGCCCGGAACGCTTTGCAGAGAGAACGGCCAATTGCAGCACCCGCTCTACGGCGCAGTCCAGCGCTTCTTCGGCCAATGCCCCGCTCTGCACCGCTTTGATAATGCTTGCGGGACCGTAGCCTTCGCTCGACGGCATCTCCAAATCAAGCCCGTTCCGAATGCCTTCCGACAGCACGTTCACCGCTCCCCAATCGGAGACGACCGCGCCTTCGAACCCCCATTCCTGCTTCAGGATTTGCTTCAACAAATGCGAATGCTCCGAGCAATAAGCTCCGTTGACCCGATTGTAGGCGCTCATGATCGTCCACGGCCGACTGCCCTTGACGGCAATCTCGAAGGCGTTCAAGTACAGCTCCCGTAATGCCCTCTCCTCTACGACGGCATCGGTCGTCATCCGCCGCGACTCCCTGTTGTTGCACGCGTAGTGCTTCAACGAGGTGCCGACATTCTGGCTCTGAACGCCGTTAATATAAGCTTTGGCCATCTCTCCCGACAAATAGGGGTCCTCCGAGAAATATTCGAAGTTTCTCCCGTTCAGAGGAGAGCGCTTCAGGTTCACGCCGGGCCCGAGCAAAATATCCACTCCCGCCGCATGGCACTCCTTCCCAAGCGCAACGCCGATTTCCGTCAGCAGTTCCCGATCCCAGGAGGACGCCAGCGCGGACGCCGATGGGAAGCAAGTGGCCGGAGCGCTGTCGCTCACATCGAAATTGACTTCATATTCGTCAAGCTTCCTTAACCCGTGGGGACCGTTCATCATGACGACGGACGGGATGCCGAGTCTTTCCAGCGCGTTCGTTCGCCAATAGTCCTTGCCCGAGCACATGCTTGCTTTCTCCTCCAGAGTCATGAGGGAAAGCCATTCCTTTACTTTCGTAAGCTCCATCCGTCGGTTCCTCCTCGCTTCGACCTATCCTTTTACAGCGCCGATCGCTATGCCTTTAATGAGATATTTTTGAAAGAAGGGATACATCGCGATAATCGGCAGAACGCCGACGACGGCGATCGCCATCTTCACGGTCGTGCTGGGCAAATTCGCCCCGGCCTCGCCTAATTGCGCGCTGAACTTGCTTTCCGACAGAAACTGAATGTCCGTCAGCATTCGATTCAGAATGTTCTGAATACTGAACAGCCTGGAATCCGTCACGTAGATCATGCCGTTAAACCAGTCGTTCCAGTAGATGATCGTCTGAATCAGACCTACGGTGGCCACGATCGGCAGCGACAGCGGCATAATGATTCTCCAGAAGATTTTGAATTCCCCGGCTCCGTCTATTTGCGCCGCTTCGATTAAGGCCGGAGGGATCGTCGTCATAAAAAAGGTTCGCATCAGCAGTACGTTAAAGCCGTTCATCAACAAGCCGGGCACGATAAGCGCCAGAATCGTATTTTTAATATCGAAATATTGCACATAGATCAGATAAGTCGGGGTCAGCCCGCCATTGAACAGCAAGGTGAAAAAAACGAAAAAGGCAACTCCCCCGCGCCATGGAACGCCTTGTCTGGACATCGGGTAAGCGAGCATCGCGGTCATAAGCAAACTCGCCGTCGTGCCGAAAATCGTGATAAACACCGTTACGCCATAAGCCCGCACGAGCTGATCGGAATGATTCCATAAGTAACGGTAAGCCTCCGACCCCAGTCGATCGGGGAAAAAGGTATAGCCCTGCCGCAGGATCGAGCCTTCATCCGATACGGACGAGATGACGAGCAGCAGGAAGGGCAGCACGCAGGCCGCCGCTAGGGCAAGCATCGGAACATGAAGCCAAATCTGCTTTCCCCTATTGATCGTATTCATGCTTCTCCACTCCAGTCCCAGACCTTAGAACAATGCGCTGTCCTTGTTGAATTTGCGCACCGCGTAATTTGATAGCAGCACCAGCACGAAGCCGACGATGGACTGGTACAGCCCTGCGGCGGAAGACATCCCGATATCACCAAGATTCATCAGAGCCCGGTACACATAGGTGTCGATGACCTGAGTCGTATCGTTAAGCGCTCCCGAGCCTAGCGGAACTTGATAGAATAAGCCAAAATCCGAATAGAAGATTTTGCCGATCGCGAGCAAGGTCATCATAATGATGATCGGGGACAGCAGGGGCAGCGTAATGCTGCGGATTTGCTGCCATTTGGTGGCGCCATCCAGCGTGGCCGCCTCATAATATTCCGGGTCGATGCCGACAATCGCCGCCAAGTAAATGACGCACAGAAAGCCGGCCCCCTTCCACAAGCTGATGATCGTCAGGATGAACGGCCAATACCGCGACTCGCTGTACCACGAAATTTCCTCTATCCCAAGAAGCGGAAGCACGGTCTTGTTTATAAAGCCGGTTTCCATGCTCAGCAGGGAGTAAGCCAAGTAGCTGACGATAACCATCGAGATGAGATGAGGCAGCAGCAGCACGCTCTGATAAAACCTCGACAGGAATCGGCTGCGGATTTCATTCAGCGCAATCGCGATTCCGACGGCAAAGACCGTATTCAAAAGGATGAACGCAAAATTATAGAGAATCGTGTTTCTAGTGATGATGTAGGCGTCCTGCGTCTTGAACAAATATTCGAAGTTTCTAAGGCCGACCCAATCGCTGCCGAGCAGCCCCTTCGTAAAATTGAAATCCTTAAAGGCGATAAGCAGCCCGAACATCGGCATATAGTTGTTGATTAGAAGATAGGCCAAGCCCGGCACCATCATGAGCAGCAAAACACCGTATTTGCGCAAGCCGTTTTTCCGGCGGAGTGGATAGGTTTGTTCCATTCTAGTTCCCGCTTTCCGCGCTTATCGCTGATTGCCTAAGGAGTCTGACCGGACCGAGCAAGCCGGAGGGTTCCTGCTGAACGAACTTCGAAAACCAATCCTGCTGATCCTTGGCCAACGTATTCGTCACCTCGACGGTTAACTCGTTCGTCCCCTGCCGCCATAACTCCGAAATATCCCACACATAGGGAGCGCACAATCGGACACCGGCTTCCCGTCCGTTCACCCAAACCTGCGCAGTCTCGTACGCCCGACCCAAATCAAGCCAGACGGAGTCGGCAGCTTCTTCGTCCTGCACTTGGCATTCGTACTTCATCGTGCCGGAAAATCTCGGCAGCAACTCGCGAGAGCCCAGGTTTCGTAAGCTCGTCAAAGTGCCCCAAAGCTTGAACTCAGGATAGTCCTGCGCCGTGGCCAATGAAACATGCCACTCCGGCGGCTCGATCAGACGGCTTGTCGCTTCCAACGTTGGCGCCGTCTTCCCTTTACGTACCGGATACATCTCCTCGTCGTCGGGCGGAATGCGCAGCAAGACGGCCGATTCATAGGCGCTGAGCGTGAGATCGTAAGCATAATGTCGTCCTTCTCCGACCCGATCCAACGTATTGCCGAAAGCGTCGTAGCGCAGCCATGCTCCCTCGCCCGGTAGAACGACGCGAGTGTTTAACGTCTCTTCGGGATGCTCATTGAATAGCATTACGACCTCCAGGCGGTCATGACGATATTGATAAGTTCGCAGATAAGGCTGTCGGTCGCTTGTTTCCAGCTCGTACATGCCCCAATCCCGCAACGCATCGGCTAGATGAAGTAGAGGTACAACCGAGATCTTGGCCTGATCCTCCAATCTCCTCAACGGTTCCGCATACGGCACGGCTTGGCTCGCACGCTTCGGCAGAGAGTCGACAAAGACGACCCGTAAGCCTGATTCCGCTAGCTCCGACAGCTTCGCGATCAATTCAATCGGCAACGCTTCCGCATAGGGAACGATCAAGCAGCGATACCGTTCTTCGTGAACGGCAAGCTCCCCTTCCATAACGCTTGAGCGAAGCAAGACGTCCGCGGGAAGTACGTCGCAGTCGATTTGGTTCTGCATCAGCTGTTTGACGGGCTCCTGGAACAGCATCGCCTCTCCGGACCATTCCGCCTCCGCGTGATACAGTACCCCCGCAGTGGCCACGTGCTGTCCGTCGTTTAATAAATGGCAAAGCCGGTTGGTGTAGGCATTGAGCAATCCGTAATGTCTGAACTGCGGATTGTATCCCCTCGCATAGAAATGCGGCGGACAGTCCCAATCGGGAAATTCCTTCTGGGAAAAGGCGTGGGGAACGAAATGGTTGACGCCTCTGACCAGCATATGGTCGGTCAGCCACTTCATCAGCTTTAAGCCTTCCGCCCAGCCGTAAGCTCCGAAAATCTCGCAAAACGTCCGCCCCCGCTTCCGGGGATCAAGATGTCCAAGCGAGGCCGCCAGCTTGGTCATGCCATAGTGGAAAAAGACGCTGTCCGTCTCGCCGCCCATCCAGGAAAAGGACATTTCGTCGAAGCCGGGCACGATCTGCCACAGCACCACGTCAAGACCCGACATATCCTGGCCCTCCAGCGCGCGAAAAAAATGACCGGCTCCGCAGCCGAGTCTGGCGTGGACGTTGTTGTCCTCCATAAGGTGACCGATATAAGCTACGCCGCGTTCTTGGCACCAGCGTCCGATTCGGCCGCTAAAATGCTCCGCGTACAGCTTGCTGACGACGTTCATGTAGGCATATCGTACCGCGAACGTATGCGGGCCGCCTTCATGCCACAGCAAGGACAGATGTTGGCGAACAGTCGGACCGTATTCCGCCTCAAGCAGCTCGAGGAGATCGTCTCTCCACGGCAAAGCCATCTTGGCGTTGCCCAGACCCGATGCGTAATCATAGGAAGTTTTGCTATTGTAGAAGCCCGGCTCGTCGGAGAAAAAGCCCGCGAACGTTGCGCCAAAATCGTCCTTATAGCGTGCGTAATAGGCTTCATAGATCGTATCGATCAAGATTTGCGTCGATTCCGGAACGATCGGGTTCAAATAATCCTTCCTGCGGTCGTCTCCCCCTTCACGGGTAACGACGAACAGACAAATCGTCCAATAGCCTTCGGGCACGGGCCAATACAGAACGCCATCCTGTACGGAGGTTTCGAGGTCGATGGGAAGGAATTCGCCGTCCAGCTTGCCCGTGGCCGGATCGCGTCTGGCGGCAGCGGCGCCTACGGGTCTTGCTCCATCCAGAACGGACCAGGGCCGCAGCAGGAAGGAGGCTTCGGGATCCGGCCCCCTCGCATCGATTCGCCGCTCCGACAGGAACTGCCGCTGATGCTCCAGGGGCGCTTCCTTCACCTTGCCCGCGGCATGGCCGGTCGGAAAGTGATCGTCGTCGAACACCCAAATCTGCATGCCGTGGGTTCGAGCTTCGTCCATAATGATGTCCATGTCCCTCCACCACTTCGGACCCAGCATGTCGGGATGGGGTCTGGACTCGACGCATACCGCCCTTATTCCCGCTTCCCTTATGCGCGCAAGCTCCTCGCGGATGACCGCTTCCTCTTCTCCGCGCTGCCAGAGGAACGGGAGAATATAGTTCCGTTCCTCGCCGCGCAGCAACTCCTGCAATTGGATATTCCCGCTCATCGCCCGCCCTCGGCTTTAGCCCATGCGTCCAGCTGACGCTGCTTCTCCGCGATCACTTTATCCAGACCGGCGGTTTTCAGCTTTTGATTGAATTGAGGAAGCACTTTGTCCGGGTCTGCGGAGCCGGTCTCCAGCACGAGGTAGTATTGGGCGATGACGTTGGAAACCGCGGCGATTTCCGTCTTCACGGACTCGGGATCCATCGTAAAGCCCATCGCTTTCGACTTGACCGCTTGCTCGTTGAATTCCTTCATCTTTTGCCAAATATCGGGGTCTTCCCCCTCAAACACATAAGCGAGAAATTGATTGCCGAACAGCCAGCTCATATTCAGGTTATAGCCGTTCGTCATGATCGTTACGCCTTCCGGGTACTTGATCACATTGTCGGACACTTTGACATAATGCTTGCCTTCAATGCCCCAGTCCAACAAATTGACGAGCTCCGCATCCCCGTACATCAAGTCCAGAAACTTCATCGAAGCTTCCGGATTGTCCGCTTGCCTCGGGATGCCCCACATAATGTTCAACACATGATCCGTCATCGATACCGGAGCCGATAGCTCGGCGCTAACCATCTCTTTGCCGATCGAGCGGGATTCCTGCGCATCGAAGCCGGGCTTCAGCTTCGAGAGGTAGCCGAAGGCCCGATCCGCCTTAATGAGTTCGATCTGGCTCGACTTGTTCGTAGAAGCGTCCTTCAGCAAGTAACCCGCCTCATACCAGCTTCTCATCCTTTGCAAGAGCTCGGCATACTCGGGCGATTCAAAGCTGTTGACCAGCTGCAAGCCGTTGTCGTAGCCCGGGAGAACGCCCATCCCGTTGCCTAACCCGTCGTTCCAGCTATAGCTCGTTAAGAAGGAAAACCCCGCACCGCTTGGAATTAACGGCGTGATCCCCGGCTCTTTATCTTTAATGATTTTAAGCGCGGCTTCTACGTCGTCCAACGATTTGATTTTCCCCGCATCGATGCCGTGCTTGTCTGCAAGGTCTTTGCGCATCGTGAAACCGTTGGCGGTCGCCAAATCCCTTACCGGCGTTACGCCGTAGATTTGACCGTCCACCTTGCTTGCATCCAAATAGACGGGATCAAGCGCCTTGCGAATGTTGCTCCCATGCTTGTCGAGCAGTTCGTCCAACGGAAGCAATTGTCCCCGGGACACTTGGGAGCTAAATCCGAACGGCGAGCCAACAACGATGAGATCCAGCTTCTCGTTGCTCGTCAGCATCAGATTGACCTGCTGGGCGTAAGCTCCGTAATTGATCGGCATCAAATTGACGGACACATTGATTTTGGCTGTCGTGATTTTGTTGATTTCGGCTTCTACCGCCTTCAGATCGGGCGGCGTTCCCGTTACGCTCAGAAAGGCGACGTTCAGCTCGTCGGTTTTTTGCGGCTTGCCGCCGCTTGACGGAGCTTCCGTCCCGGTAGCGTTCCCCGGCTTCGCCGATTCGCCCGAGCCTCCATTGGAACCGCATGCCGATAACAATAATAGCAATGCGATGATCAAACTTGCGGACAACCCTGCCTTCTTGCTCATTGTATTTCCCCCTGGCCTCGTCATTTGGCTTTCTCTTGCCATTGTAGCCGGAGACCGCCGCCTGCTTCTGCTTCGGCTTCGACTTTAGCCTGACGCGATTTCGACTTTGCCATTGGCGCCTCCGCGCCGCTCGCTTTGGCGAAAATCTACCGGGGTCAAGCCCGTCTGCTGCTTAAACAGTTTGGCGAAATGGGAGAAATTCGCATAACCGCTGGCCATCGACACGGCGCTTACGGGAAGCTCCGAATGGGCAAGCAGCTGCCTGGCCAGCTTCATTCTTTCGCGCATGATAAACTCCGGAATCGTGCAGCCGAGCTCCTTCTTGAATAAGCGGGTCAAATAATCCGGATGCAAATAAACGTGGCTGGCTGCCGCCTCCCTGGACAAGTTCTGATCCAGATTGGATAAAATGAAACGGGTTGCCTTTTCGACGACATCTCCAACGGAAGACGCTTGAGCGTACCCCGCCGCCTTCGCAACGACATGCGCAAGCCAGCGCTCCAGATCGGCCAAGGATCGCGACGCCGCTTCCGACAACCGCAAGCTCCCCTCGTCGCAAAACATAAGATGCGCTTGGACGCCCTGCTGCTGCAGCACCGCGTGCGTCATTTGCAGGAAATTCTCTTTGAATGCGAGCAAATAGCGGCTATCAATGTCCAACCTTTGCCTCAGACTGCCAATAAACGCTGCCGCTTCCTCCAGCAACCTCTCTTTGACGCCCTGCCGAAGCAGCGCCGCCCACCCGCTCATATCTGGCAAGGCAGCCGAAGCGTCGACGGAACGGTTCTCCGCTTCAAGGCTGACATAACCGACTCCGTTCACATTGTTCCGATCCAACTTCAGCAATCTATGCAGCATCGATGAAACCTCGAATCCGGGTATCGCTTGCCCCCCGTAACAGGTTAACTCGCAATAGAGATTTGTTCTGCAAAATTCAACCCATCGACGGCACATCATAGCGAGCCCGCTCTCTCCTATACGCCGATCCGTAGCGACAGGCATAATAAGAAGCCAAGCCTCGCTGCCAACCGGCACGAATACGTTGCCCGGACTTAGCTTTCCGATTAGCTCTTTGCCCGCATTTTTTAGCGCGTACTCCAACAGCTTTCTGTCTCTGACCCGAAAGTCCCGATGCCAATGCCGAACGACCAGCAGGATCGGGAGCACTTCGGCATCCCCGCACAATGAAATTTGCCGGGCGGCCGCTTCGCGAAGAAAATCTCCGCGATTAGCCGGAATCGTCTCGCTCAACAGATCCGTCCAAAATCTCTCCTGGTTCATGTCCTGCTGGTGCGACCACCACAGCTTATTTCGCTGCGCCTCCATCCGCTCTTGCTCCCGATTCGCGATTAGCGCCGCTTTGCGGATAGCCGTTTCCAGCTCCTCCTTGGACAGAGGCTTGAGCAAATAATCGGAGCAGCCAAGACGTACGGCTTCCTGCGCAAACCGAAAATCCGCGTGACAGGTCATCAGAATCGGCACCGTCCGCAGCTCCTTTTGCCTTATCCACTCCAGCAGCTCCAATCCGGTCCTCTGCGGCATTTCAATATCGCAAAGAAGCACATGAATGTCATGCGCCTGAAAAATCTGCTCTGCGGAGGAAGAACTGTAGGCCGTATAGACGTTGGCAACGTCTAGCCCCGCCCAGTCCACCATACGCTTAACCGCTTCCACAAAATGAATCTCGTCATCGACGATTAACACGTTCAGCATCGTTGTCGTCCTCTCCCTTAGGGAACGGCTTCATCGGCAGACGAATCTCAACCCTTGCTCCTCCTGAATTCCGGTTCGCTAACTTCAAGTCGGCGCGTCCTTCATACAGCAGCTCCAGCCTGCGCCGCGCATTCCACAAGCCATGCCTGCTTCCGTCCTCGCGCTCCAAGCTCCTTCCCTCCGCCAAGCTTTCCAGCACCTCTTGAGGGAAACCGTTCCCCGTGTCCTCTATAACGAGAAGCAAGCGGGGTTCGCTTCCGTCCGATTCCAGCTTTCCTCTAAGGGTTAGACGGAACGGCTTTTCCAACGAAAAGGCGTGCTTAACGGCATTCTCCACGAACGTTTGAATAACGAGCGAGGGAACGGCCAGCTCCAACAAATAAGAAGGAACCTCGATCTCGCCGCTCAGTTGGCCCGGAAACCGCAGCTCTTGAATGCGAATGTAATTCCGCGTATGCATAAGCTCATCTCCAAGGGAGACGAATGAAGCGCCGCTGCGGAAAATATAGCGGAAATAGTCCGCCAGACAGCGGGACATTTCCTGAATCAATTGATAATCGCCAACGGCGGCAAGGCTGTGCATAATGTTTAAGGAGTTCAAATAAAAGTGAGGGTTAATCGTCGTTTGAAGCTGTCTCAGCTCCGCTTGCTGCTTGCTTAATTGTTCTTCGTACACATGGATTTTCAGCTCTCTAATCTGGGTGAGCATATAGTTAAAGTTGTCGTTAACCACGCGGAACTCTTCCGTCGAGAAGCCGGCTTTAGGAATTCCTTGCATATGGCCTTCCCCGATTCGCTTCATCGCGGTGAGAAGCCTCCGAATCGGCAGCAAAACCGTTCGGCGAAGCAGAAGCAGGCTTAGCGGAAGCAGCACAATCGAGCCGACCGAAACTGCCGTGTTCCATTCCCGGAGATTAAACAGGCTCTTTAAGATTTTTTGTTCCGGTATAATCGCTGCGAGGCGAAAGTCTCCCTGCTTCGATAACGCCCCCACGGTTAAATACCGCTCCTGCTTCCCGGATAGGCTGTAGCTTCCTCCGGCGAAGCTAAGATCGATTTCATTGTCGCGAACAAACTCGGCCTGCATCATCGGCTTCCCATCTGTCGTAGCGAACAAGGAAAGTCCGTGTTCCCCCAAGTCGATCATCTTAAGCGGAACAAGCAGACTGTCCGCCTTCACCCAAGCTCCGACATAGATGTTTCGTTCGGCTTGAAGCAGCCGCAAAATATAGTAGCCGCCATTAATCTCGCGAACGATCCAATTTCTTGCCTCTCGCGAAGACTTCATGGAAGTTAAGCTTAGCAACCGGACGATTTCTTCTCCTACCGCAACCCGCTCCGAGTAGGACGGCCGCGAGCTAAACGATTCAATGAGACTGTTGTCGATAGCCGAATAAATAAAAAACTCGTCCATCGTTCCGTAACGGGCGATTTCGTTCGTCAGCTGCTTGGAGAGCTGCACCTTTAACAGCGCCGCCTGCTCCTCGGACTGCCGCTTATCCAGCAACGGCAAATTCGGGTCGGAAACGATCATGCCGATCAGGAAGCTATCGATCTCTTCCAAGATGCCGTCTATTTGGTTCATATAAAGCGAGATATAGCTTTGATTGCTCTCGGCTACCTGCGTTCGGACGACTTGCGCGGCATAATATTGGTTGAAATTCAGCAGGCCGATAAGCGGCACGAGAATCGCGGCTACGCCTGCCACCAGTTTGAAACGCATCGTGTGCCTAAGCCCGCGACGTCGGCTCTCCATCATTGCCCTTCCCATAGATTGAGCAGAAATTCCTTATAACGAATGTTCTGCTCGATTTCCTCCGCTTTCGTCGCATCTTGATTCTGTCGAGAAATTAATACGGACTTCTGCAAATAAATGAAGTAAAGATGCGTCACCATTCGCGTACGCTCGATCCATACGAGCTTTTGCCCCGTTTCCTCCGTTTGCAAATCCAGCGAAAACGCACTCATGGATAGATGGGTTTCCTCGTTGATCAATTCCTTGAACGCCGGCAGCTCCGCCGGATTTTTGCCCATGCTGGCAAAATACACGCTGAAAAGCGAATCGTAATACAGCAAATCCGGATGGTGCTCCCTCAGATACAAATATCTATTTAGAATGGCCTCTATCGAGGCGCGTGGCGATTGGAAGTCGAATTCGAGAAGCAGTCTTCCGAACATTCTCTTGAGATTGTCCACGTACACCTCGGTCGCGAGCTGCTCCTTGTCTTTGAAGTGATGGTACAACGTTCGTCTGGACGTGCCCGAACGGGCAGCGACGAGAACGAGGTCCGAGCCTTCGATCCCCTTCTCGCAAAACGTTTCCAACGCAGCCTCCTTGATCATTTCTCTCGTTAGCTGAAGCTGCTTCTCTCTAAGCTTCATTGTGTGATCCCCCTTGGTCTAGGCCTGCATTCTGGCTTTCTCGGCGTTCGCCGTCTCGGCTTCCTCGGGATACAGAAAACGGGCGCCTCGCGAGACCCTCTCGTTTTTGTGAATAATCCCGTCGAGCCACGTTATCAATTTCGTGCCTTCTTCCTCCGCCTCGTAGAAGGCTTTCATAGGCAGCAAAGTGTGCGGAGTCGTATGAGTTTCCGAATCGTATTCATGATTGGTGAGAAAATAATAAAAATTAGGCAGCTGCTCGTCAAGCTGACGGGTGGACGACCGGAATTGACGGCTCCATTCCTCCGTGATTTGCCTATTGATCTCGTCCCCTTTGCCGTTCAGCCTATTCTGAAACGAGGCCAGCACTTTATCGTGGATAGTACAGGCATGAAGCAGAACCGCATGGGCAGGCATGGCCGTGCCGTTGTGGCGGAATGCGGCTCCTATCATATCCGCTTCCATCGGATAAGAGAACGTCCGCTTAAACTCTGCCTTCCAATTGTCTTCCACAAGGGTCGGCCACCGATCGGAAAGCAAAAAGGAGCTGTCCGAGAGATGATAGATTTCGGCATCGGCATAGTGATTGGCGATTTTGCTTCCCCAGAGGGCGGAACCGAAGCCCCCGGCGCTGGAGCCTGCGATGAGCAGCTTATCCGGCGTCTCGAAATTCTGATAAATCCACTGTAACGCTTCCTCCACGTTATTTCTACCGTTATGCCTGACCGTTCGGGATTTGGAGCTCTTTTGGCTCACGTAGCTTACCGTCGTATGGCCAACATGAAAATCGCCGGAAGCATAAGGGATAAACACGACGTTCCATTCGGAGAACGGATTGTCGGGACGTTGGTCGAATATCCCCCGATGCATGCTAAGAATATAAAAAGGGATTCGCGCGAAGTAATAGCCAAATTGACCATGCTTAAGATAAGAGCGCAGGGACAAGGGGATATGGGCCATCTCGCCTTCCCAACAGCCGCCCCCTCCGCAGAAGTAGATCATCAAATTGCGGCTTCCGCCTTTGCGCGTATATAAGAAGAACTTCGATCCGTCGGCTGCCATGGCGTTTGGGCCCAGCTTCACTTTATTCCATTTGCCGGGCTTCGTTAGTTCGAAGCGGGTTTGGCTGCTCGGTCTGTTAAGAACTTTGCGGTTAAAGTACACGATGGAAAGCACAACAACGACAATGGAATAAAATAGAACGCGCTTAATCTTTTTCATAGAGCGATTCCCTCTTCCCGTCTTTAATATACGTTCTAAAGATTTTGGGTGCGGACATGCTTCCAGCCTTTATTGCGATGCAGCTCGGGGCGTTGGCCTGCAAAGACGGCAGCGGCTTGCCCATCTGCCTCCAACCGATAACGCAGCCATGCGGTCAGATAGCCCCTATGCATACCTCCGTTTCCCATGCTTGCCACATGGTCTGCGCATTTCGTCATAGCCATGGCTGCCGCTTGCCTCGGACGAACCGAATGATAAGCTTTCGAATTGGAAGCTGTCGGTGAAATGATGAAATCGTGCGTACCCGCCATGAAAAACAAGTCGGAATACTGGTTCTCGATTTCATACACATCCTTGGCATCGCACCATTTCAGAGCCGGGAGAGCGATCGTCACAACAGTCTGAAACGGCTCTTCCAAATATCGACTCGCGTTCAACACCCCGGTCGCCCCTTGAGAATGACCAACCGCGCCCATCCGATTCGTCTTCAGCTTCCCGTAGAACGGACTCGTTGGCTTGTCATTTTCGCGCCATACATAATTGACGGTGTCGGCAATTTCCTTGCCGGTTCCCGTATTGGGGCAATAATTGCCGACAACCGCGAATCCCCAAGCGGCCAGATGAGCCAGCAATTCCCCATAGTTCTCCGGCTGGGCATCCGAGCCGTTGCCCCATAGGACAACCGGGCAGGCATCCATCCGGTCTTCCGGGTAATCGATCCGATATAGCGGGCGTCCTTGTTCGTCATGGATGACAACGCTAGCGCTTCGATAGGGCCCCGCTTCGCCGTAAAGCCGCTCCAGCGGCTCCGGTCGGTAGCGGTATAGCCGCTCGCGTAATTTAAGCACGTACATAAGAAGCACAAATACAGGCATGACCACCCACTTTATCCATGGGCGTGCTGTCGGCTGCTCCGAGGTCGTCATACGGCTTTGCACCTTTCGCATTCATTTTATGTTACACTTAGATAATTAATTACACACCATGTGTAACAAATTATAGATTTGGGCCTCCATTCTGTCAATGAAATCGTTTAGTGATCGTAGGTTTTTGAAAAATCCTTAAGAAACATATTTATAACTGCTGCGTCTATTGATACAGAAACTAACAAATCCAGATGAGGTGAACGATGAAGAAATTAGACGGACTCTAGCTTCCCGTAAGGAGGGACTAGAGCCAAATGAGCAAGAGTGTAAAAAAATCACCCGCATGGACAGATCATACAACGCCCGGTACTCGTTGGAGCAAACGGCGGGCAAGTAATGCCGTTCGCCGCTTCACCAGTGACGTTCAAAACGGCAAGTGGTACCGAAAACTGTATTGCTCCTGGAATATTTGCGACTACCGCTTCTACAAAACAAAGCAGCAAGCCATACAAGAATGGGAAGCATCTCGATGGTTAAGGGACCGACTGCTGACACAGGCGGATGTGCTTAACGATTGGGAAAAGTCCTATAGAAGAAAATAAACACAAGCGTCGGTCAGGGAAGCCCGGCGCTTGTGTTTATTAGGTTACGGATATTGGGAGTGCAATTCTTCGAACTTATTTAATCCCGAAAAACTCCGTCGCGGTTTCCGTCGTCGCCTTAGCGACCTCATCTGCAGGTCTACCTACGCATCGTGCTACGGCCTGCAGGATATGCGGGAGGAAAGCAGGTTCGTTCCGTCCATCCGCTGGCTTTTCCTTTAAGTCCCTTGGAGTCAAGAACGGTGCGTCCGTCTCGATCATTAACCGGTTGAGCGGAATCATGCGAACTAGGTCCCTCAGGTGCTTCCCCCGTCGTTCATCGCAGATCCAGCCGGTAATTCCGATATAGTAACCCATTTGTAGATATACCTTTAGCTCAGAATACGTCCCTGTAAAACAATGGACCACCGCTTTCTGAACCGAATGCTCCTTAAGAATCGCATTAAAATCCGTAAATGCCTCCCGCTCATGCAGAAACAACGGCATGTTCAGCTCAATCGCCAAACGAACTTGCTCGGCAAACCATTTCCGCTGCACGTCCCGTGGCGAAAAGTCCCGGTTATAATCAAGCCCGCATTCCCCAATCGCTACCACCTGCGGCAATGCCGCCAATTCTTTTAGCTTCGCGATCGTCTCTGGGGTACAGCTCTTCGCATCATGAGGATGCACTCCTGCAGTCGCATACAGCTTTCCCGGGTAACGTCCGGCATAACGCGCGGTTTCCATGCTGTTCCTTAAGCTCGTCCCTGTCAGAATAAGAGGTGTAACCTCGTTTGCTATCGCTTTCTCGACCACCTGCTCGCGATCTTGATTGAACGAACGATGCATCAAATTAACGCCGATATCTACGAGTGGTTTATTCATAATTGATGTACTCCTTTCCAAAAAACCGTTCTTACAATTCTATTCCTTTCATTATACCTTCTTCGAATGCTTGAGGGATGGGAATTGTTAGTTATAAGAATTTATTAGGACTGCAGAACGGTGTGAAAATATTACTTAAATATGTAGATAGGCGCACCAAGCAAAAACGCCTTCGGCTCCCTCTTGGCACCGGAGCTGCTTTGCGGAGACGATTCAGGCAAAAGGATACCGGACGAGGTTGAGTTCGATTGGATTGACCCGTTTGTCGTTTGAAGTCGCACGCCAAATTCAGATGAAATTTCATACAATTTCATTACTCTTCGTCCATTTGAGGTCAACTTGTACGATTTGTCATACAAATCTGGCGCCCCGACGGCTCCAACACCTTATTTCTCCACAGCCCCCTAATTCAGTTGGAGTCCTCCACCACGAAAATGTACACTTAGTACATGAGGAGGATGAGCGCAGTGGGAAAAATGTCTGAACA
>NZ_QRDZ01000019.1:176440-189868 GCF_003386235.1 Cohnella phaseoli | reverse complement strand
CCTTTTTTGGAGAAATGATGGATAACGCGTCATTTCTACAATAAAGGAGCTTTAATGCGTTTGGCTACGAGAAAACAATCATAATATTCCTTATACAGGTAATTATGGAGATCGTTTTTTCATGTTAGGTTTGATGCATGACTAGTGCAAAAAAGTGCCTCCGAGCTACCGATGCTGCGGAGTAGAGGCCAAAAAAGTGCCTCGGCGCTACCTAAACTGCGGAGTGGAGGCCAAAAAAGTGCCTCCGAGCTACCGATGCTGCGGAGTGGAGGCCAAAAAAGTGCCTCCGAGCTACCGATGCTGCGGATTGGAGGCCAAAAAAGTGCCTCGGCGCTACCCAAACTGTGGAGTGAAGGCCAAAAAAGTGCCTCCGAGCTACCGATGCTGTGGAGTGGAGGCCAAAAAAGTGCCTCGGCGCTACCCAAGCTGTGGAGTGGAGGCCAACGACCGGGATCGCCCATAGTCCGTTTAACCTCACAACCTTGCCCCGGGGAGCAAGTTCATCTTTGTATCAAAACATCGGTCCTTAGAGGCCGGTGTTTTTTTTGCGTTAACCAGAAGAGACGCCAGAACGAATGAGCATGCCCCATACTCCACGTTCCCCAAAACCTTAAGAAGTTCTTCATAATTATCCTAAACGGATGTTCATATTTTCCGCTTACCATTAAGATATGGAAAGACGACTTAGGGCGTGTCTGCAAACTCGCTCAGGGGCATCTTTCACCGCCTTTTCGCCCCCTGCTTCGTCACTTTTACTTGACGTACCTCCGGTACGCCTTCACAAAAGTTCCTTGCATGGAACGAAAATTCGGCCAAATCTGCTGTCCTCGGAGTATGCAGACACGCCCTAGGGAAAGTAGAGTGAAAGATGGATAAGTTCTTCGTGCTCGTTGTGGATGATGATAAGGAAATACGGGATGCCATCGAGATTTATTTGAAAAATGAAGGCGTAACGGTGTTGAAAGCAAAGGATGGGGCTGAGGCGCTGGAGATCATTAACGAGCATCCCGTTCATCTTATTATTATGGATGTGATGATGCCTCGTCTCGACGGAATTGCCGCTACGTCCAAAATCCGCGAGCAGAAAAACATTCCGATCCTGATGCTAAGCGCGAAAAGCGAGGATAGCGACAAAATATTGGGCCTCCACGTCGGCGCGGATGATTACGTGACCAAACCGTTTAATCCGATGGAGCTCGTAGCCCGCGTGAAATCCCAGCTGAGAAGGTATGTAACGCTGGGCTCGTATGAAGGCATTAAGAAAGTGATTGATCTTAAGGGGCTTACCTTAGACAAATCGGCCAAGGAAGTCACCGTTCATGGCGAACCGGTAAAGCTTACGCCTATTGAATACAAAATTGTTGAGTTTCTGATGACAAACGCCGGCCGAGTGTTCTCGATTAATGAAATTTACGAGCGAGTATGGAAGGAACCCGGCTTTAACGCGGAAAATACGGTAGCCGTCCACATTCGAAACATTCGGGAGAAAATCGAAATTAATCCGAAGAATCCGACTTATTTAAAGGTGGTGTGGGGAATTGGCTACAAAATGGAAAAGTAGGCTCAGTATCGGCGTATGCGCGTTTTTGTTTACTTTTGGCCTGAGCGGGCTCATCATCGTATCCGCATTCGGTTCCACTTACGTTCATCGCGATTATTTTCACACGACTCAATTTCGCGACGAGCTTAACCTATTTGCCCAATATCTGAACTTGTTTGAGTTAAACCATATTCCAATAGAGAGTGCGAAGCAATCCATAACAGTATCCCAAGATGAAATCGAGGAGTACCGGAACAGGTTTGGAAATATCACGGAGAAACTGACCTTCCTCAAAGATGAGTATAAATTTCTAATTGATGGAGCCGAATTGGCGAATAACCAAGACGCAGTGGAGATCTACATTGCGGAAAGAGATCGAAAGATCGAGGAGATCACTCAAATTTTCAAAAGTGACGATTACGCTAGAGCAAAGATTATAACGGATAAGGAAAAGAGGGTGGAGGAGTATTACCAGGGAAAAGAACAATATTATTTGGATTTTTTAAGCTACAAGGGGCAGCTTCAGTATTATTTTACAAGCGATGTGTCCGATAAGGTCTATACTAATGTCATTCTTGCCGATGACGAATCGATTACAGATAAGATGAACTCCCATAGCATGAGCTATATCTCCAGCTATTCGATCCCAACGGAAGACTCGGATTCTTATTACTGGCTACGCCAATACAATCAACGAGCAAATTCACTCATTCCGTTCAAAGGAGAGATCGCGGTATCCAAGGCCTTGCCCTCATCCAGCTCCATTGCGATTAAGTACAATAAATACAAGCAAGAACAAACCCTTGTGTGGGCCTATACTTTGGCAAGTATCGTTTCTCTTATTCTATGTCTCTTCGTTATGAAGAAGGCAAGAGTTATGCCGGCAGCAGTCGAAAGAGGAGCACCCTATTACAATAAGCTCCCAATCGACGTACGGGCAGCATTGATCCTCCTGACAGGTTGGGTAACTCTATATTTATTGTTTTCGATACAAGATCAATTCCTATATGTCTTGGATAATCCCTTCGTTTCCGGCTGGAGTCTTTTTATCGGGATGGTATTCGCATCGATAGGTTTAGCGATTACGCTTGCCCAAGGAAGGCTAATGGCGGGACGAATTAAGGATTGGGAATATATACAAGAAGAATGGCGTAAGGGACTCTTGAATAAGGCCGGGCAGAGCGCTAAGGCACAATTCATTCAAATCAAGATCAGCCTGAAAGACGCTTTCCTCAAGACGAGCACGGGGGCGCAATTGTTTATCGTGTTAACGATCGTATTCGGTTTAGGATTAGCGGCGTTAATGGTGATCCTGAATCCCGATTTTATGGTTGCTTATATGGTGCTGCTTGCCGCTATAGGCGTCCCTCTCTCGATGGTCTTGATCAGGAGAATCGGGTATTTTAATCGGATCGTATTACAGGCGAATGAGCTGGCAATCGGCAAGCTGGGCCCGGATGTGCAGGTGCCGGGAAAATCCGTGTTGGCCACGCTTGCCGGTAATATGAACGTATTAAAGCAAGGAGTAACAACGCTGCAGAACGAGCAAGCCAAGAGCGAGCGTCTTAAAACAGAGTTGATTACCAATGTCAGCCATGATCTTCGGACGCCGCTGACCTCCATTATTACGTACACTGAGCTACTGAAAAAGGAAGATGTCTCGAACGAGGACAGAATCGCTTATGTGGAAATTATCGATCAAAAGTCGCAGCGGTTAAAGGTACTGATCGACGATCTGTTCGAGGTTTCGAAAATGGCGAGCGGCAACGTGGAATTGAATAAGGAAAAAGTCGATCTGGTCCAGCTTTTACAGCAGACGCTTGCGGAATACGATAACATGATCAAGGAGTCCAATCTTCAATTTCGGTTGCCCAATATGGAAATACCCGTATATGCCTTTGTGGATGGGCAAAAGCTGTTTCGCGTTTTCGATAATTTAATTGGCAACGTTCTGAAATACTCCCTGGAAAATTCGCGCGTCTATATTACGATCCAAACGTCGGGCGATCATGCGCTGATCTCGTTTAAGAATGTATCCAAATATGAAATCAGCGAAAACAGGGATGAGCTGTTCGAAAGGTTCAAGCGCGGGGATTCTTCCCGTCATACGGAGGGCTCCGGTCTTGGGCTGGCGATAGCGAAATCAATCGTGGATCTCCATGAAGGCCATCTTACGATTGATGTCGATGGCGATTTGTTTAAGGTGGCGATTTCTCTCAAGATGCAGCCTTCTTAATCAGTTGAGGAGGCTCATACAAACCAAATAATCCTCCCAAAAATAAAATTAGTTTGTGAAATAAATCACAAAAACTTTGAGCCTCTTGTAATATAATTAAGACATAACAAGAAGCAAGGAGTGATCCTCATGTTAAACAACCGCAAAGATGAACAACTAACCCAATATCTTCTTCAGTTTTGCTATACATGCGATCGAGGACACGAATGTACGACAGCAGAAATGACGATCGCGTGCATGAAAGAGAAGCATCCCGAAGCCGCTTGTCGCACAGCGCATGATGAGACACGTGAACTGTTACGATGGTACGAGCAAGCTTGAGTGCCGGGGCTTGGGGGGCAGTCGTCGCCGCCGTCTGCTGTGACTGAATTGAGACCGGGTATAGTACGGAGAACAAATTAAGACTTCTCTCTAAACTTCGACTTAAGCGGTCGGAGTTTTTTACGTTGAAATAATCTGATCGTGTCGAATAATTGGGGATTATGCGATAATAAAGGCAACAAAAGGCCTTTTTACTTACCTAGATGCTTCTCGGTTAACAACATGAATCACGGGAGGAAGCGGCTATGTATCAATATAAGCTATCCGATAATATCGATCCTCAAGAGAATATCAATATGTTTCGGTATTCGACAACAAGCAGCGATTACGAGCACACTCATGAGTTTTTCGAGATCGTGTTCATCGCTTCCGGAAGCGGCGTACATAACGTAAGCGGGGTGAGCTATTCGGTTGAGCGTGGGGATGTGCTGTTTATCGACTTCGATCAGACGCATGCTTTCTCGTCGGATACGCAGATGACGATCGTCAATTGCCTGCTCGATCCCGTTTTTATAGGCAAAGAATTAATGAATGCAGAGAACGCTATAGATATTTTGACGCTGTCGGCTTATGTGGAGTTCAGCACGAAGGTCAGTCGGTTTGTACCGAAGGTCATTTTCCGGGGAAAAGATCTTCTCAAATTGGACTTGCTGTTCGAGAGCATGCTGGAAGAATTCGAGGAGAAGTCGATCGGCTATAAAACGGCGATCCAAGGATATCTACAGGTGCTCCTCACGTATATTTTCAGAAAGATGAGGGAGGAAGGCGACGAGAGCGCTTCTCTTCTATCGCATAAAGTGGCTTCCGATATGCTGCAGGACCTGGAGGCGAGCTTCTTCGGTAAAATCTCGCTGAACGAGCTTGCCGCAAAGTACAGCTACAACGCCTCCTATCTCAGCCGAATCTTTAAAGCATGCTACGGCAAAAGTCCGATGGCGTTCATCCATGAGAAGCGAATGGACGAAGCGATTCGCCTCCTACGGGAAACCGACCTGACGGTAGAGGAGATCGGACGCCAAGTCGGGTACGGGGAGAAGAAGCAGTTTTATAAAATATTCAAACAGTATACGGGACTGACGCCAAGCAAAATGCGAGACGCCAGGAACAAAATGACCACTATTAAGTAAAAAGGTGCGACTGCTTTACATAAAACGACCTTCTATAATAAAGGAAACATCAAGGCAAGGAAGGTCGTAGATTCAATGAATGTGCATAATCGCTACTATCGAATGGAACTGGACGATACGTCCGGAGCTTTGCTGGCACTGAACAAGGGGGATAAAGAATTCATCCGCGCAGGCGTGAACAGGCCGTTGTTTACGATTCGCTTTCGTGATCCCGGCGGCGGAATTCATGACGTCTTAGCCCATGAATCGAAAGCGGTTTCAGTATCTGCGGCAGAAGGGGCCGACCGAATCGAAGTGAGCTATTCGGAGTTCGGCGAGCTTCCGCTCCGCGTGCTGGTGACGATTCGCTGCCCGGAAGACTCGCCATTTACCTACTGGCGTCTAGAGGTCGATCATGAGACGGACTGGATCATCGAATGGATCGATTTTCCGACTGTAGTCGTGCCGAATGACCTGACCGCAACGGGAGGAACGGGCAAGCTCGTCTGGCCGTTTAACGAAGGCGTCTTGATCGAGGACGTCGCCGTCCGCGAATCGACTTTCGCCCACTACGTTGAGCCCAATTATCCGAGCCGCGGCATCGACGGGATCTACCCGGCTATTGTCCCGTCGCAGTTTATGGCGTACTACGACGATAGCGGAGGGCTCTATTTCGGAGCGCATGATCCGGACGGACATGTGAAGTGCGTCGAGTTCTACCCGGTTGAAGACGGGATACGTCTGCAGTTTCGGCTATATCCGGGAGGCGGCGCCTATGAGATGTCTTACGACATGGTGCTGGGCGTATTCGACGGGGACTGGCATGACGCGGCGGCGATTTATCGGGACTGGTACGAGGCGAACGTCCGGCGCGACTCGGTTCCGATTGCCGAGAACAATCGGCTTCCCGACTGGTATGCGGACTCTCCGATTGTCGTGACCTACCCGGTGCGGGGCAGACACGATATGGACGTCATGGATCCGAACAAGCTGTTTCCTTACTTGGAAGCGATGCCGCATATCGAACGGCTGACAGAAGAGTTCGGCGGCAAAATCATGGTGCTTCTGATGCACTGGGAGGGCAGCGCGCCTTGGGCGCCTCCGTATGTGTGGCCGCCGTTTGGCGGGGAGGAAGCGTTTCGGACGTTCGCCGACCGGCTGCATGCCTCCGGACATCTTCTCGGCGTCTACTGCAGCGGTATCGGATGGACGGAGCAGAGCAATCTGATCTCGTCGTACAATCGCAAGGAGCAGTTCGATCAGGAAAATCTGGCGGACGCGATGTGCCTTTCGCCTGAAGGCGATCTGCCTTACTCAAAAATCTGCACGGCCCAACGCCGCGGTTACGACTTGTGCTCGACTCATCCTTTTACAATCGAGACGATGGTATCCGAGACCAGGCAAATGATCGAGGGCGGCGTCGACTATATCCAAGCGTTCGACCAAAACCATGGCGGAACTTCTTATTTCTGCTACAGCCGAACGCACGGCCACCCGCCCGCACCTGGAAAATGGCAGACAGAGGCGATGAATACCCTGTTCCGCAAGCTGCGAGAGACGGCCGATCAGGTCGGCAGAAAGGTGCTATTCGGATGCGAATCCGCTTCGGCGGAGCCGTATATCCCGGACCTTTTGTTCAACGACGCTCGGTTTAACCTTAACTATTTTATCGGGACGCCGATTCCACTATATGCTTTCCTGTATCACCGCTACATCAACAATTTCATGGGAAATCAGGTCATGGCCCACGAAGCCTTCGACCACGGCCGCTCCCCGGACAATCTGCTGTACCGAATGGCTTACTCCTTCCATGCGGGCGATATGTCGACCGTGGTACTGACGGAAAACGGCGAGATAACGTGGAACTGGGGAGTCGGTCAGGATGTCGGTCTGCCCGAGCAGGAGTCGATTCTTAAGTTCATCCGCAATACGAATCCATGGCGTACCGGAGCAGGCAAAGCTTATCTCTATCAAGGGCGCATGCTGAAGCCGTTCCCGTTGTCCGGCGTTGGGGTGCAGCGATTCAGTATGCATGACGGCCGCGAGTTTGCGGTGCCTGCGGTGCTTACCACCCGATGGGAGGCGGACGACGGCAGCCAGGCTCAATTGTTCGTCAATTATACCCATGAAGAGCAGGCGTTCTGCGTGGGAACGGGGGCGCTCTCTGGGAGGAATGCCGTCTTGCTGACGCATCCGGACGGCTCGCAGCCGCTTACGGTACAGGCCGATGAATCGGGAATACTTTCGTGCTCCGTGAAGCCGCTTAGCGCAATTCTGATTCAGTTTTAACCGGAAACGAGATGGAAGCGCTCTCCGTGAGGAAAGGAGGTGGGAGGAATCTCAAGCGGGCATGATGGTGGAGCGGGGGATGTCTTCCGCATCGTTTCCGGGGGATTTACATGAAAACTAACAAAAGGGGAGAGTAACAAGAATGAAAACGATGTTAACGAAATCCGTATGCTTGTCGGCAGTTGTCGGAGTGGCCTTATTGACCGTAGCTGGCTGCGGGGGAAGCAAGTCCGAGCCGAATTCGGCCGGGAAGTCGAGCAATACGGCGGAGCAGGGCGGGCAGACGGAGCAGGCCGCAAAAATTAAAATCAAATTATGGGAAAAGCCTCAACCGGATGCGCCTAAAGGCAAAGTCGAAGCCTACAATGCCATGATGGCGAAGGTGAAGCAGAAATTCCCCAACATCGAAATCCAGGATGAGACGCTGAAGCCGGGCACGGACTACAGACAGGAATATGACAAAGCGCTGATGGCCAATGAAGCGCCGACCGGTTGGCGCGAATTGCCGAACGTCGATATTCCAACCCGGATCAAGAACGGAACGATTGCGGACATCAGCGAATTCTACAGTTCATGGGAATACAAAGACCAGATGATCGACACCTTCAACGAATCGATATCGACAGCAGACGGGAAATGGTATGCCGTCCCGGTTTTCAGCGGATTCATCAATACACTGTATAACGCGAAAACGATCCAAGCAGGCGGCGGAGATCCAGAGAAGCTTCCGGAAACATGGGCGGAGTTCGCGGAGATGGGGCAGAAGATTACCGATGTCGGCGTACCGAGATTCGGCTATGAAATCGTAGGCATGGATTGGAATGCGTGGCCGTTCACGGCATGGGTATGGTCGGCCGGCGGAGAAATGGTCAGACCGAATGACGATGGCACCTATAAAATCGCATTTAATGAAGAAGCGGGCGTAGACGCCGCTGTATTCTGGAACGAGATGGTATGGAAGCACCAAATGACGCAAAAGGATACGCTGCAGGACTGGAACAAGCTTCAGGATGATATTATGGCGGGTCGAGCTGCCTTCTCCTGGTTTGACGTCAGCGGCCTGGATCAGACTGCTCTGGATAAGTATGGTCAACAGATGAGCGACTTCGGCATTATGCCGATGCCCGTGAAAGACAAGTCCATCACTAGGCCTTCGCTAGCGGGAGGAAGAGTCATTACGATTAATCCGAAGGCCAGCAAGGAAGAGCAGAAGGCGGCGTTCGACGTATTGACCTATATCACCTATGACGAAGAGCTTCTGAAGGAGCAATGGGAAATTGCGGCGAGAGAGAATATTTCCGATCTGAACGTTCCAGCCCGCAAAGACCTGTACAAGCTCAAGCTAAGCCTATCCACTACCGTGCCGGAGAGAATCAAGCAAGAGCTGGTCGCCGCTGCCGCGGGCGCTAAGTCGGAGCCATTCTGCCCGAACTGGAACGATCTGAAGAACGCGCTGTCGAAGCCGTTGCAGCAAATTCTGCTGAAGAAGGACATTTCGCGCGATGAGGTCAAGAGTCTCTTGGACAAAACCGCGGATGAGCTTTACGCCAAATATCCGGACTCTTTCCGTAAATAGACCCTGAAGATTGGGTGGTAGACAGAAATGAAACTTCTCTCGAGAAAAAAGAGCGGGAATGACCAATTCGCAGCATGGGTTTTCCTTCTTCCCGCTCTGCTCGCTTTTTTGATATTCAAATATTATCCGATCCTGCTAGGCTTTTTTATCTCCTTCTATGAAATCAATATCGTGGAGCTTCCCGGCAAATTCGTCGGGTTCAGCAACTATTCGCGCGCATTCGCGGACCCGGACTTCTATGCCGCGCTTCGCAATAACGTAGAGTTTTGGGTCATCGGCTTAATCCTGAATTTCTGGCCTCCTATTATTTTGGCGTTGCTAGTCAACGAAGTCAGGAAGGGTAAGACGTTTTTCAGAATGACGTATTTTATTCCTGCCGTAGCGCCCAGCATTGCGATTCTTGTGTTATGGAAATATATTTATTCGCCGGACTATGGGTTGGCCAACGCCATTCTTAATTATTTCCATTTGCCGGGTCTGACCTGGCTGAACGACGTGGCTCTGGTGAAATGGGCGATGTACTTGCCGGGTCTGATTATTTCCGGCGGCATGTCGATGGTCATCTATATGGCGTCCTTAAACGAGGTTCCGAAGGAAATGTACGAATCGGCGATGATTGACGGAGCCGGCGTCGCCAAACGAATCTGGCATATTACGCTCCCGTTCATTATGCCGATTGTCAAAGTCATGTTTATTATGGATTTGATTAATAGGTTTAACGAAGCGGCGGTTCCGCTCGTGTATACGGGAGGCGGTCCGGTAGGGGAAACGACGACGCTGATCCTCTATGCTCTCAAATCCGCCATGAACAATCTGGATTATAGCTACGCCATTACGCTCGCGAATATCGCCTTTGTCATCATCTTTATTATCACGGCGTTACAGATGAAATTGACTTCCCGAGAGAAGTAGGAGGAAAGCACGTGTCAGTCCTGAATGAAGCCGAGATCAAAAAAACGAAAGGCAGAGCGCTTCATGGAGGCATCATCGCGCTGTTGCTCATTGGCATACCGTTTCAGCTCTTTCCGTTTTTTTGGATGGTCTCCAATTCCTTTAAGACGAGCCTAGAAATCATCCAGATTCCTCCCACTCTGCTTCCGGAAACCTGGAATTTCTCCGGTGTCGTCGATACATTTGCCAAATATCCGCTGTGGGAGAATTTGTGGAACACGATTGTGTTGTGCGGAGGGGTTATCCTGACGCAAATTCCGATCAGCGCTATGGCGGCGTTCTCCTTATCCAAGCTTAAGCCTAAATTCAGTAAGACGCTGCTGCTGTTCTTTCTTGGTACGCTGATGATCAGCAGTCAGGCACTTATGTTTCCGACTTATATCATGCTATCGGACCTTCCGATCATCCACGTGAATTTATTGAACAACTATCTGGCGTATATTTTGCCTTCCGCTTCCTGGGGGTACATGATCTTTTTGTTTAAGGGATTTTTCGACGGCTTGCCGAACGAGCTGATGGAAGCGGGGAAAATCGACGGAGCGGGTGCCTTCCGGATGTTTGCGCAAATCATCGTCCCGCTTTCCAAGCCGGTATTCGCCGTAAATATTTTGCAGACGTTTATGGCGGTATATAACGATTTCATTATGCCGTTATTCGTATTTCCAAGCGACAAGCTATGGACGATTATGGTCAGAATCTATACCGCGCAGAACGGTTCGTTCGCGACATGGAACAACATCATGGTGATGTTGACCGTTGCGACCATACCCATTCTATTGCTCTATTTTGCCGTTCAGAAGCAGCTGGTTCAAGGCATTTCCATGACAGGTCTGAAGTAATCATTTTGATGAAAAGAGGGGATCACCGTGAAGAAGCATTTGTTATTGGTCGTGTTAATGCTGTTCTCAAGCGGAGCCATGTCTGTGTATGCGGACAATCCACCTACACCTGCAGGATCGTCCTTCTGGGTGCCGACCAATACGGAGAAGGTGCTGCGCAATGCACCGTTCCCGAATAGCCCGAAGCAGACTCTGAACATGGAAGCGGCCAAAAATGAATACGAAAGCGGACAGGTTATCTTCAAGGCCGCCGATACTTCTTTGACGGGCGTGAGTGCCAGCGTCACCCATCTTACCGTGACCGGCGGAACGGCTGTCATTCCCGCAAGCAGCATTCAATTGTATCGAGAGCATTATGTCCAAGTGACGACGCCAACGACAGGCGCTTATCCGACAGGCTGGTATCCCGATGCCCTTATTCCGCTGAATGCGAACAGCGTCTTCAACGTGCCGCTTGGACAGAACCAGGGGATCTGGCTTACGGTCAAGGTGCCGAAAGGGCAGCAGCCGGGCGATTACCAAGGGCAGCTTACCCTTCAGGCCAACGAGACCTCATTCCAGGTGCCGATCACCTTCCGCGTCTGGGATTTCGAATTGGGCGACACGCCCCATACGCAGACTGCGTTTGCCATTACAAACAGTCAAGTGGCCTATTACCACGGGGTAACGCCCAACACTCCTGCTTATTGGACTTTGATGGAGAATTATTACTGGGCCCAATTGGAATACAGAGTCGCATCCGGGGACTTGCCGATTCCAACGGACGACGTCGATGAATATATTCTGAAGGCGGAACCGTTCCTGTCGGATCCGCGGGTGAATAGTTTCCGAATTCCTTACTACGAGGGCAATCCGACCAAGACGAAAGAGCTTGTGGATAAGCTTCGGAACAAAGGCTGGCTAAGCAAAGGTTATTTCTATGTATGGAGCACGGATGAGCCGGAGCCCGCCCGCTATCCGCTCGTACAGCAAATCTCCAACGAGCTGAAGACGATCGCGCCGGACGCCAAATTCCTTGTGACCAAAGAGCCTGTCCCGGAATTGACGGGCTACGTAGACACATGGGCTCCGCTCCTGCACCTGTACGACCGTAACGCGGCTCAGGCTCGCTTGGCGGTCGGCGATCATTTGTGGTGGTATACTTGCGTCGTACCGCAGCATCCTTATCCGTCCTATCATATCGATGACGACCTGTTGGGTGCGCGACTGCTGTCATGGATGCAGCGAGAGAACAAGATAGAGGGCAATCTGTTCTGGTCCACTACTTTCTTCCTTAAATATGACAGGTCTCAGAATCAGGACGTCGATCGCGACGTGTGGAACGATCCGATGGCTTACCCGGGAGCGAACGGCGATGGTTTCTTATTGTATCCGGGCAGGGATCTCGGAATTAACGGACCGATACCGTCCATTCGGCTTGACGCGATTCGCGAAGGTTTGGAAGATTATGAATATTTGTGGTTGCTTGAAGATCGCATGAAGGCTGCGGCCCTGCAGCTTGGTATCGCTTCGTTCGACGTCGACGCGGAGATGAAGTCTTATTACGATCGGCTGTATAAGTCGGTTAGTCGTTACGACGAGGAGCCTGAACGATTGCTGCAAGCGCGCCGGGAGATTGCCGAGCGAATTGTCGCCTTGCAACAAAGTCCGCTCGCTCTCGTCACTTCGGAGACGGTCGAGAACTTGAAACAGCGGGTGACCATCTATGTTGGGACGGGGACTTCGGTCGCGTTGGAGGGGCAGACACTGTCTCCGGCGGAACAGCACGGGCAGTATGTCGTCTACACGAAGACGGTCGATGTACAGCTCGGAATTAATGAGCTGCAGCTGACGGTTTCAAAAAACGGCGTCTCGAGAGAGCAAACCATCGTTCTGTTCGGTCAAGATCCGGCGCCTCCGGTATATACTATTCCGCTCAATTATGCGGAAACGAGCCAGGATCTGGCCAGTTGGCAAACGAACAGCGTCAACTTGAGCATGTCGACCGAGCATGTCACTCAGGGCAATTATTCGTTGAAGGCGGAATATACGACAAACACAGAATTCCCGAGTATAAGATTGTTCGGCGCGGGAACTGCATTCCCGTCGGCGGATTGGTCGAAGTACATCTCCTTGAATTTTGACGTCTACAATCCGAATAACACGCAGGTGATGGTGGCCGCGAAGTTTTTCGACGAGGACAACACGCCGAACGATACGCATCCGATCGTCATCGGTCCGAACTCGTCCAAATCGGTCAGCATCCCGCTCAATGAGCTGGGCAATCTCGATCTGACTCGGATGAAGGGAATCGAGCTGTGGATGAAGCCGGATAGTCCGACTACCGTCTACTTCGATAATTTTCATTTTCTCGGGTTTGAACCTCTTACGGTAACTCCGCTCAATTACGCGGAGACGAGTCAGGATCTGGGCCGTCTGCAAGGAAACAACGTCAACTTGAGCTTGTCGACTCAGCATGTGACGCAAGGCAATTCTTCGTTGAAGGCGGATTATACGACGAACGTAGAATTCCCGAGCGTGAGAATGTTCGGCGCGGGAACCGCATTCCCATCGGCGGATTGGTCGAATTA
>NZ_QRDZ01000019.1:0-176346 GCF_003386235.1 Cohnella phaseoli | reverse complement strand
AATTCTTCGTTGAAGGCGGATTATACGACGAACGTAGAATTCCCGAGCGTGAGAATGTTCGGCGCGGGAACCGCATTCCCATCGGCGGATTGGTCGAATTACATTTATGTGAATTTTGACGTCTACAATCCGAACAGTACGCAGGTGATGGTGGCCGCGAAGTTTTTCGACGAGGACAACACGCCGAACGATACGCATCCGATCGTCATCGGCCCGAACTCGTCGCAATCGGTCAGCATTCCGCTTAATGAGCTGGGTAATCTCAACCTGACCCGAATGAAGGGAATCGAGCTATGGATGCACCCGAATAGCCCGACTACCGTCTACTTCGATAATTTTCATTTTCTAGGGTTTGAACCTCTTACGGTAACTCCGCTCAATTACGCGGAGACGAGTCAGGATCTGGGCCGTCTGCAAGGAAACAATGTCAACTTGAGCTTGTCGACTCAGCATGTGACGCAAGGTAATTCTTCGTTGAAGGCGGATTATACGACGAACGTAGAATTCCCGAGCGTGAGAATGTTCGGCGCGGGAACCGCATTCCCGTCGGCGGATTGGTCGAATTACATTTATGTGAATTTTGACGTCTACAATCCGAACAGTACGCAGGTGATGGTGGCAGCGAAGTTTTTCGACGAGGACAACACGCCGAACGATACGCATCCGATCGTCATCAGTCCGAATTCGTCGCAATCGGTCAGCATTCCGCTCAATGAGCTGAGTAATCTCGATCTGACCCGGATGAAGGGAATCGAGCTGTGGATGAAGCCGACCAGCCCGACTACCGTCTACTTTGATAACTTTCGTTTTCTGGGGTATTAGCTTCTGTCTCCTAAGCTAACCGATTGCATTGAAAGATAATCGATCCGATGCTATAAAAAAGCCGGCTATTCCCAAACGGGGAACAGCCGGCTATTTCTATTACCGTGCAGGAGCCGCCGTTGCCCCCGCACGTTCTTGCACATTCTTGGCCGCTTCATCCTCGGTCAACGGTTTAACCGGGGCCCCTACGGTAAAGCTGCCGATGATTTTTCCGAGCGTGACATTGTCGAAATCCTCCTGAGCGTACAGTTCCACAGTGAAACCATACGATTCCCACATCACAATGCCGTTCGCCTTGTACACGTTCACCCCGTCGATCAGTTCCGTTGTAACCTCGTCGGTTGTAAGGATTTCATTTTCTCCGCCTGTGGAGATTAGGAAGTTAACGCTCTGGTCGCCCGAAGCATACTGAACCTCGGCCATCGTAGTGCCATGAAGGACGCTGTTAACATATTCGTAGCCCTCCATCCAAGTCGGAGCCGGGAAGTTCAGGCCGATCGCAGCACGCGCTTCATCGACGCTTAATGAGGTTGGCGCCTGTACTTCTGTAGGTCGTCCGCTTTCCTCCTCGGCCCCGGCAGACGGACTGCTGTAGGAGTCAGGGAGCTCGCCTTCGTATTTCGTGATCGTCATATTGCCAACCTGGAATTTCGCCGCAATAGATTGGAAGAGGTCGTGAGCGTAGGAAGTTGTCGAGAAGGCGCCTCCGAGACAAAGTACAAGGCTGGAAGCAATCAATCCTTTGCGCCATTTTGCTTGTTTCATAGAAATCCCGTCCTTATTCTGAATTTGAGGTTCCATTGTGCGGTTGTCCATTTTGTCGATCAGTCGGTTGTAAATCCGCTCTTTGATTAAAGGGCTGCCGGGATCAAAAGCTTCCAGCCGCTGAACGGTCGTATGAAATGCTGTAGGATCGTGCTTTTTATTCATTCCTGAACCCTCCCGCTTCTAAGGTTGCATGCAGTTTCCTCAGGCTTCTGTACAGAACAACGCCGATGTTGGACTCGCTGACTTCCAGGAGCTGCGCGATTTCCGAGTTTTTCAGCCCTGCCCCGTATTTCATCGCAATGATGTTGCGCTCTTTGTCGCGCAAACGGGCCAAAGCTTCGAACAGTGCCCGGTTATTGTCATCGCGAATCGCCAGCTCTTCGGGAGATGGCTTGGGAAAGACTCTATCCAGAATCGAATCCAACGAGAAATGGCGGCGTTTGTTCTGCATCCGGAAATAGTCGGTTACAGCGTTGCGAACAATCGCAAACAACCATACCTCGAAGTTGCCTTTTTCGCTGGAATAGGTGTGATATTTACGTATGACCGTTTCAAAAACCTGGCTGCAAATATCCTCGGCGGCATAGTGGTTATTGATCCGATAGCAGATATAGTTGAAGACGCGTTGAAAATATCGATCGTATAGCTGTGCAAATTCCTCTTTGGATACCGTTGCCCCATACAGCGCTGTTGCATAGTTGCGGCGGTCCGCCTTTCCTTGGACAACTTCCATTCGCCCACCTCCTTGGCTCCGTGTTCCCTCTTAGCGAAGCTCTACAAATTGCGCAATTTGTTTTGAAGGAATTCACATAGGTTAATACGCTAAATTATCAAAAGCATTAACAAATCGTCAAATCATTCTACACCAATGTCATGTTGGTCTACACCCAGCGTGATGGAACATTTTTTGAAGAGTCTTCGGCTCAAGCTTATTCTGTGTTGTACAATAGTGTATATATGTTATAAAGTTATTACTTTATTAAGGTGTAACTCTGAGTGTACGGATCATACTATGGAAAGGAGAATTTTTAATGAACAGAGGGATCAAATGGATGAATGATAAACAGAATGCAATACGGTACTCCCGTAAAATAGGACGAATGGGGAACAGCTTGGGTGTAAGCTTACCTAAAAGTCTTGCTGCAAAGCTTGATGTTACACAGGGGGACGAGATTGAATTTATCGAAAACGATCGCGGTGAAGTGGTCATCAAAAAGGTCCGCCAAATTAAACTGCCCGATAACGTCCGAACCGAGGTTCTGGAAGCTTTCTTTGACATCTTTGAAGAAGATAGAGACATTTTTGAAGATTTAAGGGATCGGTGATATGACTCATTTTCTGACCCTGGAAGAAGTCGTCGCAGCCCATTATTTTATGATGAAAAAAATGAATGACGCAGAGCAAGCAGGCGTGAAGGATCATAGTTTGCTGGAATCTGCGGTTTATAGACCCCGGCAGAGTCTGTTTGAAGAAGATGCTTATCCAACTTTATTTGACAAGGCTGCAGCGCTGCTGGAATCCCTGGTGAAGAACCATTGCTTTCACAATGGCAATAAGCGAACGGCCTATCTGGTTACAAAATCTTTTTTAATGTTAAATGGGTATTATTTACGAATGGAACGTGAGTTTGCGGTGGAGTTTATAATCGACATCGCTAAAGGCGAGCACTCTTTGAAGACGATCAGTTCTCTATTGAATGAGCATTCGAGAGAAAAATAACGTATACAAAAACTCTGACCGTACGAGTACGAGGCCGGAGTTTTTTTTGTTGTCTATAAAACCTTTAGTTCGACCGAGGATACAGGAAAGCTTATACGGCATGTCGTACGAAAGCCACCTACTAGTGAAAGTAAATATACGACTGGAGGTAGACGGGTGAAAAAGAACATATGTGTATGGCTAGGATTGATGCTAATCTTCGGCTTGTTCGTTCCTGCAACGCAGACCTATGCCGCAATGGGCGGACTATTGAATGGTAAAGAAGGCTATTATACGACGTGGCCGGGGCAATATGACAGCCGCGCAACGGATAACGACCTCCAAACCTCTGCGGATATTTATTCGGGATCCATCCTGGAATGGGGATCGTCGCCAGTGACGATTACGAGCTACAAGTCGTTTTTAACCGAGGGGAGGGCCAGATTAACTTTCTATAACGGGTTGAGACAATTTTTATATTCGGAGGAGATCGAACGCACCTCTGCGATTCAAACGGTGCACTTACAGGTGCCGGTTAGAAACGTTGTCTATATCCATATTGAGAATATCGATCCGAACCTGAACGCAGCTCGACTATATGAGTTCGATGTATTCGGTGCGCTTACCCAGCCTCCGATTGACGATCTTGCGGCCACTCCCGAGGACAGAAAGGTAACCTTGAGTTGGTCCACGCCCAGCGTTACGGAGGCCACATACGCCTATATCAAACGTTCGAAAATTCCGGAAGGTCCGTATGTTCATATCGGGACCTCGACATCCAACTCTTACGAAGATCGCACTGTCACGAACGGGACGACTTATTATTATGTCGTGACCTATATCATGGAGGGAAGAGAGAGCGAGAGATCGAACGAAGTGTCGGTTGTACCGAAAATAAGCCCGCCTCAAAATCTGCAAGCTCGCGGCAACGATGCGGAGGGAACGATTTCCTTGGATTGGGTGTCCGTGACCGGCGCAACGTACTACAAAGTGAAACGATCGGTCTACGAGGAAGGGCCGTACATCACCGTTGCCAAGAGCGTCTATGGGACTACGTACACTGATAGTAAGGTCGACTCGAACACTCCTTATTACTACGTAGTCACGGCAACGAACGATCTCGGACAGGAAAGCGCATATTCGAACGAAGCCTCTGCCCAAGTGGGAGGAACGGCTTCTCCGGGAGCGCTTCTGACGATCTATTTGCTTGGCGGTCAGATCAAGGAATACGAGCTTTCCGAAGCCGAGCTTAACGCTTTCCTCGCCTGGTACGACGCCAAGGATGCGGGTGTCGGCCCTGCTAAATACAGGTTCACGAAGACATGGAATCAAGGTCCGTTCGCTGCTCGCAGCGAGTACGTGATCTTCGATAAGATCCTCACGTTTGACGTGGATGAGTACGATAAGTGAACAACTTCATAAATTAAAAGCCCGGGGGCTTCGGCTCCCGGGCTTTTTCTATGGTGTGCTAGAATTAATTCTTTTTCTGTAATTCTTTGCGCAGCAGAAGGGCTAAAGAAATTACACCGATTTCAACAATTACGGGTATAAAATCCACACTCAGTCGTAAAAAAACAAGCCTTGCCAAAATGGCTAGGCAAATAAATATAGAAACAATCCTATAGCTTTTTGATTGATAAAAAAAGGAATAGGGCAGTAAATGTGCGCCGTAAATGATGGCATATGCCGGCAGTACTAGCGTGGGAGCCTTAATTAGAAGGAAGACGCAAATAATTATGTATAACACTTGATTGTTGGTAGCAATAAGTAGTCCGTTAATCATTGGATTTTCTTTATAAAATAAATTTACCTTTAGTATTTTTGCCCAAATGGTGGATATCGGAAACAATAGCGCTCCGCAAGACAGGGTGATGATGTTTTTTACCATTAGATCTAGCGAACTGAATGTAATTATAGTGATAATTCCCCAAATACAAATCGACGCTAATATAAAGGGTAAGCCTTTCTTTTGTTTACTTGAAATGTCATCAAGCAAAACGTGTAAACTGCTGTGACTGTTCATGTTGATCTCCTTTAATTTTATGTAGTCATGCGATCTTACAGTATAGCACAGATAATTCCAGCCTCCTATTATCATCGAAGACGTTTTAGTGTCATACAACCTTTGATTTTGGTCGCTTTGTACGATATTTCCTACAAATGTTCGTTGATCGGGACTGATATGAGCTGCGTTGTACGGTTTTTCGTACAAACGTCGTTTGAGCCTGATCCGGGCTGCGTTGTGCGATTTCCTATTGAGACACCGGAGGTTGAACAATTGTCGCCGATGCAATATGATGCCGATAGATGGAAGTCGTTGAAGAGGGGCGTAGCGGAAATGCATAAGGTACTTATTGTCGACGACGAGAAGGAAATACGCGAGGGGCTGAAGACGGTCTTCCCGTGGGCGGAGTGCGGAGTGGCTGAGGTACATACTGCGGAAGACGGCGAAGAGGCCTTATTGCTAGTCGAACGGCTCGATCCCGACGTGATCGTGACGGACATTAAGATGAATCGAATTTCGGCTGAAAACGTTGGATCTGGAATGGATGCTTGAGGATGGAATGGTTCTGATGGTGGCGGAAGTGGACGATGCGGCGGCCTTGGAACAGAACAAACGATATAAGCGGGAGAAAGAACTGATTTCGTTCGGCCATCGGCGACGGGATATTCGTATCAGATAGATAAGGGAGGCGTTCACATGATAGAGGCCATGGCCTGGATCGTTGGAGGAATATTATTTCTGCTTAGCGGAATTCATTGGTATTGGGCGGCGGGAGGAAGCTGGGGAGGCGAAGCCGCGGTTCCAAGCAACGGCAAGGCTCCATTGTTTCGGCCTTCCAAGACCGCTACAATCCTCGTTGCCGTGGCCTTGGCTCTGGCCGGATGGTTTGTTCTGGAGGCTAACGAAGCTGTGGAGTCGTTCCTTTTCTCGAAGTGGCTGCTACGATATGGAGGTTGGGCATTATCTGTCGTATTTCTATTGCGAGCTATCGGAGATTTTCGCTGGGTCGGTTTCTTTAAGAAGCAAATCGATACGCCATTCGCTAAATGGGATACACAGTTGCATAGTCCGCTATGTCTCTTCCTCGGAGTTTGCCTTGTCGCGCTTCAGCTACTGAGTCGATGAGTTGAGCTGAGGGGGCGATCAAATGTGGCATAAAAATGAACATGGTCTACTTTGTGATTTTAATCACAAATTAAAATCGCAACTGGACGTACAATAAAGCCATGAAAGACAAACACAAAGCCAGCGAGGAAGGTGATCCCGATGTCTCCCCAACGATCTCGAACATCGGCGAACAAACAACAGACGCACACCTAATCGGACCCGTTCAAAATAAAAAGCAAGCTAAAATCAATTGAGGAGTGAGTGACATGATGAAACTTTGGAGAGAACACCGCATCGCGGCAGTGATCGTAATGATCGTCAGATTCGTAGTCGGATATGCTTGGTTAACGGCAGGCTGGCATAAAATTACCGGAGCAACGCCGTTTAACGCAGGGGGCTTCCTGAACAATGCCGTGAACAACCCGATCGTCGATAAGGCGACAGGGGAGGCGGTCTACCCGACTTACCTAGCATTCCTTGAACATTTTGCACTGCCGAACGTAAAGATCATTAACGTCTTGATCCCATGGGGCGAATTCTTAGTCGGACTTGGACTCATACTCGGAACGTTAACGCTGACCGCCGCCTTCTTCGGAATCCTAATGAACTTCATGTTCCTGTTCACCGGAACCGTAAGCACGAACCCTTGGCTGCTGCTCCTCGGAATGTTGGTCGTCGTCGCCGGGACGAACGCCGGACGCTTCGGACTTGACCGCTACGTGCTCCCGCTGATTCATAAGGGCACCGACCGTCTCTTCCACCATAAGCCGAAAAATCCGACAACCGGCGAAGGGGCGCTTGCCAAATAAACAGTAAGCTCCATACCCATCTCCCATAGCCAGAATGCAAGAGGCGCTTCCGATATCCGGAGCGCCTCTTGCATTCTAATATAGAAGCTTCATCTTTACTTGCCTTGCCGATAATCAACAAAACGCACAGGCGCGCCGCCCGCCGCAGTCGACTGTACCGACAATGGAAACACTGAGCTCCACGTCACCGCATCATACACGTCGACAAGAGGTCTTCGGCGTTCTCGCACCGCCGTCACGAACTCCTGCAGGACGAACAGGTCGCCGCCGCCGTGACCCGTAGCCAGCGCCTCAGCCGACCATTCCCGCCAGAGCGGATGTTCCCACTTTGATGCGCATGACCAAAGCGGCTGCCACTCCTCATGGCCTTTCTCGCCGGCAATCTCGGTCTCCTGCCAGATCAATGGCGTTTCTCCGTCGAATCTCGGCCCCATATAAGCACCCTTCGTGCCCTGCAAGCCGTAATGCACCATATTGTGCGGGCGCGACGACTGAAGATCGACACGCAGCGAGATCAGCGCGCCGCGCTTCGTGCGGATCAGCGTGCTGGACGTATCTCCTTGCCGCCAAAATCCCGGCTGAGCGCCCGGGTGCTCAGCACCGAACCGCTCGCGGAAATACGCGACCGACGCTCTGTTGTTCGCATTCATGGTGAACAGCTCTTCGAAGGTATCTCCGCCTTCGTCCCCGATGCCAAGCCATTTCGCGACCGGCCCAAGCGAATGCGTCGGATACGGAGCGCCATTAAAGTCGCGAATATATTCTCCCCGCCACGTCAAGCTTCCGTCTTCATGATGAAACAAATTCCGGCAATCGTGAATGTATCCGCATTCCGCATACGTGATTTCCCCGAATTTGCCTGCTCTTGCAAGCTGCTGCACCATCATATTCTCGCGGGTGAAGAGGTAGTTTTCCGCCATCATATACGTCAGGCCCGTTTGTTCGACCGCTTCGACCAACTCCCAGCCATCCTCGATCGTATGGGCGGCGATCACTTCGCTCAGCACATGTTTGCCTGCGCGCAGCGCCTGAACGGCCTGGCGAGCATGAATCAGCATTGGTGTCGCGAGAAAAACCGCATCAACCGTCGGACTATCGAGCAGTTTATCGAAGCTGTCGAACACAGCGATGCCCGGATACTTGCTCTGCCAATCGACTAGCACAAGCGGATTCAGATCGCATACCGCCGCCAGCTCGACCGTATCCGCCAAGCTGACCAGCGCAGAGCCGAAAGCGCCTCCCCTTTGTCCGCCTACGACGGCCAATCTCACTTTATTCCCCATTGTTGCTGCGCCTCCGTTGCCTTTTGTCCCATAAACCTGATTCGTTATCCCTTAATCGAACCGACCAGCAGTCCCTTAACAAAATATTTCTGCAAGAAAGGATAGACGAAAGCGATCGGCAGCACGGTAATGACCGTTATCGCCATCTTGAATGTCTGCGGCGTAATCGCCCCTAGGCCTTTCTGTCCCTGCAACTTTAATTGCTCCAGGGAATTGATCTGATTTAAGGTGTTGTACAATACATATTGCAAAGGATACAGGTCTGGAGACATCGTATTGTAAATTTGCGTATCGATAAACGCATTCCATTGATTCACGCATTCAAACAGAACAACGGCCGCGAAGACAGGGGTACAAATCGGGAAAATCACTTGGAAAAACAATCGAAAATCATTGGCCCCGTCCACAACGGCGGCTTCCTCAAGCTCTCTCGGCAGCGCTTCGATGTACGTCTTGATGAGCACCATACTGAAAACGGACACCGCCCCTGGCAGAACGTACACGAGGAAAGTTCCTTTCAACTGCAAGTATCCCATCAGCAAATACATTGGGATGATCCCGCTGGAGAAATAAAGCGTAAAAACGAAGTATTTGCGAAAAAACTTCACCCCGCCCAGGTCGCTGCGCGTCAGCGTATAAGCGCCCATCGAAGTAAACAGCAGCATCAGCGCAGGGCCGAGAACGGTTCGGGCGACAGAGATGAACACGCTCTTCAGAACGGCCGGGTCCGCAAAGGCTTTCGTATATGAGTCCAAAGTAAAGCCGGCCGGCCACAAGATTAGACCACCCTTCAGCATGCCCGGATTGCTAAACGAGTAACTGAGGATGTAGACGAACGGGACGACCATGACGGATAAAATAAACAGCATAAACAATGTATTGGCTACGTCAAACAGCGAACCGCTTATTGTTCGTTCTTTCATCGTGTTCCCCTCTTAAAATATGGCTTTTCCCGTTGCTCTTTTGGCAATGGCATTCACCGAGACAATAATGAGCAGACTCATAACCGTCTTCATGATGCCAACCGCAGTCGCATAGGGGTAGTTCAGCAATTGCAACCCGTATTTATAAATGTAAATATCGAGAACCTCCATCTTCTCCCAGTTCGTCGTGTTGGTGAACAAATAAAACTGTTCGAAGTTGGAGTTGAGTATCCATCCGCTATTGAGAATGAGCAGCACGATCAGCGTCGGCACCAGGTTCGGCACCGTAATATACAGCATTCTTTGCCAGCGGTTGGCGCCGTCGATCTGGGCGGCCTCGTAATATTCCGCTGGAATCGAAGCAATGGACGAAATAAAGATCACGCTGTTATAGCCGAGATATTTCCATACGCCAATCGCAATAATAAACGCCCAGGCATACTTCGGATCGCCGAGCACATTCATTCCTTCGTCCATCCAGCCCCATTGCACGAGCATTTGGTTGATCGCGCCGGCCGAGGTTGCGAACAAGGCGTTCGATAGCGAGTAAATAATGATCCACGAGATGAAGAAGGGGAAGAAGGTAACGGTCTGAATCAGCTTCCCGAAAAAACGCAGCCGCACCTCGTTCAACAGAAGCGCAAACACGAATGCCGTACCCAGGTTGGCAATCAACGAGCCGATATTGATCGACAGCGTGTTCCGCAGCAAGTAGACGTAATCCTTCGTTTCCGTGAAGAAAGCTTTGAACTGCTGGAACCCGATCCATTCCGATGAAAACAAGGAAAACCCGGGTTTATAGTTAACGAATGCGATAAACCAGCCGAAGAGGGGGACGTATGCGAAAATAAAAGTGATCACTACAGCCGGTATAAGCATGGCATACAGATAACGTTGTCTGGATATTTTGGCGATCATGGTTCATCCTTTCCGCCATTCGGGAACAATGAAGAAGCCAAAGGATACAAGAACGAATTACAGTCCGCATATCCTCTGGCCCTTCATTCTCAAGCTGACTTGTCTTATTTTAGTTGATCGACTTGCGTTTTCTTTTCCTGGTAGAGCCGGTTATACTCGTTAACGATTTGCTCGGGATTTAATTTTTGATAATCGCTAATGACCGACTGATATAAGGCTTCGAACTCTTCATCCGACTTCGGTTTGATGATGAGGCTGGTCGAGTTTTTCACGCGGAAATCGACCATTCTTTGGTGCAAGGCGCCGAGTTCGGACGTGGTGTCGATCGCGATCGTTCCGGCAACGCCGGTATGCGCCGATTCTCCGGTCTGCAGATAATAATCCTTAGAATTGCTCCAGCCAAGTGCGCTGTAAGCGTCTCGCGCCTGTTGCGTCAAGCCCAGCTCGTCTTGAATGCTCGGGTCAAGCGACATGTTGTAAGGAACGCCGTCTTCGCCGCTCGTCAATACGTTGCCGAGGAATTCGAATCCGCCAAGCCCGATTTTTTCGTCGGAATCCGGATCGGCCAGCATCTTCTTGTAAGCTTCGGTCGGCACGCGTTTGCCGTCGACAATCGTATATTGCTCGCCCTCGAAGCCGGACTGCAGCAAAATCCGTCCTTCCTCCGTCGCCGCCCAAGCCAGAAGCTCCTGAATTCTTTCCGGATGCTTGGCATTTTTCGTAATGGAGTAAATCGCGAACGGGCGAGTATCTTCCACACGGATTTGACGCTTCTCATTACGCTCGACTTGCGTCATGCTGCGAACCGGCATATTAATGTACTGTATATCGGGTAGTCCCGCTTCGATCAAGCCTTGATTGGTCGCGTTCAGTCCCCAGACGACATACCAGGAGGACAACGCCCGGCCGCTATTCAGCTTCTCTGCGAACTGATCGTATTTGTCCGTGAAGGAGTCTTTATCCAGAATGCCTTCCCGATACAGCTTGTTGAAAAAGACCAAACCTTCTTTAACATATTCGTTCATCATCATATCTTCGAATTTCTGATCGACTTGATTCCAGATGACGCCCATATTTCCGGCGGCCGCCGTATATCTTCCGCCTTTCTCGTACATGATCGAAGAAATTCCCTGCATGCCCCACGGCTCTGCGAACGGGACGATCATCCCGAGCGTCTTCTGACCATTCGTCGTCGGATTGTCCTGAAGCCCTTGCTTAAGGAATTGAATATAATCGTCCGTCGACAACAGGTCCGGATACCCTTGCTGTTTCAACACGTCGGTGCGTACGCCGATATCGTTCACTTCGACATAGTTGCGGAAGTCGACCGGCACCATGCCTTCCCATTTGTACAGCTTGCCGTCATACGCCGACAGTCTCCACAATGGAATTTGCTCGCTGTAACGTTTCGCGAATTCCGGCGCATTGGCCACGAAATCATCCAGCGGAAGCAGGGCGCCTGCGCGTACATATTTATCGAAAGTCGCATTGTCCTGAATTGTGATGATTTCCGGATAATCTCCTCCAGCCAGCATCAGATTCAACTTGTCCGCATAATTGCCCGGTGTCTGAACGTATTCGAATACGATATTGAATTTGTCCTTAACCACTTGTCCGACTTTGGTTTCATCGCTTCGTTTCACTTTCATAGCGGCTTGCGTTAATACTTTAATGACGTATTCCTCTTTCGGGGCTTCGCTTGCGCTACCCTCGGCGTTACTTGCACTGCCGGATGGCGAAGAGGCGGTCGACTCGCTTGCAGTCGGAGCGTTGTTGCCGGAATTGCACGCCGTGACGAGTAGAGCACAGCACACCATGGCGATCAGCATTACTTTTCTGCGCATTGCTCTCAATTCAAATCCTCCCTTTGATCATGTCTGTCTTGTCAGCGCTTACACCTTGATCATAAAAGATAAGGATTCGTTTTCATATGTTCATACTTAGTGTCGGTATGTCTATATTTTAGGATGGGCCGCGGACGGCATCGCGATACTGCGAAGCCGTCTGCCCGACCGTCTTCTTGAAGATTTTGGCGAAGTGGAAGTAGTCCAAATACCCCGCGTTTTCCGATATTTCCTGAATGGAGAGATTTGTTTCCGTCAGTTGCTTGCGGGCATAGGCGATCCGTTTGCGGGTGACATGCTGCAGGAACGTCTCCGACGACTCCTTGCGGAACAACTGGCTCACATAGCTCGGATGCAGGTTCAGACTTTCGGAAACGACCTGCAAAGACAGATCTTCTCTGAAATGCTCATCGATATAAGCGACGATTTTGTTAAAGGTGGGCACCTGAGTGGTGGGAGGAGGAGGGACAGAGGTGCGGTCGCAATAGACGCGCAGCAGCGATTCCCATTCCGCCATCATTTCATTTACCGATTCGAACCTGTTCGCCAGCTGCTGATAGGTCAATAACGGTTCGTCCTCCAGCTTGTACACATTCAGCAAAGCCCAATTATACAAGGATGCGGCGGTTTTGATCGTAAACCGGCTTTCACGGATCAACGTTTTGATTCTGACGGACAAATCGTCGACGAGCTCCGGCCGTTGCGTCCGATTTAATTGCCGCAGCATCTCCATCAACTCGGCTAATCTGCCGCCGGGGGGGATGGCATGCGAAACCCCCTTATGTCCCGTAACAAAATATTGATAAGCTGCGACGTCCGCCTCGTCAATGGCCTCCATCAAATGGGACGACTGATGAACGACGCCGCTGATTCCTACGCCGGCAACGAACTCCGGAAGCTCGTCGGCAAGCGATTCGACCAAATCTGCGATACAATCTCCGCGAACGATATATGCTTTCACGTTTCTTCCGGTCTGCAAAGCAAGACAGGGTACATCCGTCGGAATGGGCAGCTCGGCGGAGCCGATGGCAACGGCAACGGCAGCGCCGAACTGCTCGTCCCACTTGAAGCCGAGCTTGCCCATCAGCTCTTCAAGGAGCCGATCGGAATGCTCGTCGGGGTCCTGCAGCCGGCTCACCAGCTCCATCTGCCAAATCGTTTTGTTCTTCGACTGCTTCCGGCCGAATTGATCCAATACGACCAGAAATTCCTCCTCGTCAAACGGCTTCAGCAAATAGGAAAGCGCCCCGTACTGCATCGCTTTCCTCGCGTATTCGAACTCTTTGTACCCGGACGTCACAACAAAGCTGATTCCCTTGTTTAATTCATTGCCCCGACGGATTAATTCCAGTCCGTCCATTCCGGGCATGCGAATATCGGTGAAGACCAGGTCGGGCGACAGCTTCCGGAGCTGCTCGTATCCGTCCACGCCGTTGAAGGCTTCGCCTATAATCTCATAACCAAGCGATTCCCAGTCCACAATCGTCTTCAAGCTTTTGACCACCCATTGCTCGTCATCGATGAGCAGCACTTTCAACATAAGAATCCTCCGTTCTTTGCGGCAGCAGCAATTCCACTTCCGTTCCCGCATTCGGCTCGCTGCTGATTATTAATCCATACGGCTCGCCATAGGCGCTTCGCAGCCGGTTGTGTACGTTAAGAATACCGAGATGGGCGTTGTCGCCCTCATGCATGCGCGAGAGAAACTCTTCGCCGGCGGCTATTTCCGCTTGAATGAGCGCGAGCTTCTCGCCGGGGATGCCGATTCCGTCGTCTTGGACGGAAAGGACAATGTCGCCCCCCGGCGTTGCTCGAGCGCTTAGCCATAAGTTCCCTTTTTCCATTCTGCTTTCCAGACCGTGCGTAATCGCATTTTCCAGAATAGGCTGCAATACCATTTTAATCACACGGTTATTTAATAACGCTTCCGGAAACGCGATATGAACGTCGAACCGGCCTGCGAATCGGAACTGTTGCAGCTTTAAGTACGCCTTTGCAATGTCCAGTTCTTTGCCGAGCGTGACCTCATCCTGCCCTTTAATGCTGTAACGGAGCAGTTTGCCCAGCGCTACGATCATTTCGCGGACTTCCATTGCCCCGGTCTCGCCCGCCATGGCTTTCAGCGATTCGAGCGTATTATACAGAAAATGAGGATTCACCTGCTGCTTCAGGAACGCGAGTTCGGCCTGCTTCTTCAGCAGCCCCAGCGACATGATTCTTGTTTTGGATGCGACCACTTCATCCGTCAATTGATCGATCTCATCGAGCATGCCGTTGAACTTGTCGGCCATTACCATAATTTCGTTGTAGCCTACTAACTGGATTCGTTCCTGACCGTGATAAATATTTTTGACCTTCTGAACTTGGATGAAACGCATGAAAGACTTCATCGGCTCGAGAATATTGCGGCTGATCACCCAGAGCAGCGCCAGAAGGACGGGGATGCACACCGCCATAATCCACCCATAAACGGCTCGAACCTTCTCCAATCCGCGAAACAAATCTCGCTTCGAATAGACGTTTACGATTTTTCCCTGCAGGTCGCGGAGCTCCATCGTTTGAACGATATAGGGCTCCTGCCGGGCGTCCACAGTATCGAGCTCCAGCCGTTGTCCAATAAGTCGCGCATCGTTGCTGGAGGAAACAATCCCGTTGCGATCCAGCACGTAGAAGCTGCCGAAGCCGCTGGACAGCATCGTATTAAACTTGGGGAACAGGGAATCCAAATCCAGAATAACGACCAGGTAGCCCAGCGTGGAACGTGGAAAGGTGTTGCTGATTTTGGAACCGATCACAAAATAATGCTTCTGGATGCCGCTTTCAACAATCTCTTTGAATCCCGCATAGTACGGCTTCAACGGCGAATCGTAGTTTTTCATTTCTTCGACGGTGTCCAATACGACTTTTTTCTTCTGTCTGTGGTACATGAGGTTAACATTATTGCCGTTCTCCCCGATGATCGTCATGTCCACGATTCCATTCTCAAGTTGACTGACCGTTGTAATATAGGTGTCTACCTTCTTGAAGGCGTCGATTTTGTCGAGCAGCTCCGTCGTTCGTAAATACTGATGAACGTCTGCGTTGTAGGAAGTATTAATGATCAGCCCGTCGATCGTATCGATCTGCGACTGAATGTACTGCGTGATTTTGTCGAGCAGCTCTATGGAATAGGCCTGATTTTTTTGGTAGATCATCTTTTGGGATTGCAGGTAAGTTACGAACATTACGGATACGACAACGGCGACGAACATAATGAAGATGACCAGCAATTGAAGCTTGATGGGACGTCTCTTGAAATAGTCCATCCGATCTCTCCTGTACGCAGTGGGGTGTTTAATCGCTTACAATATATCATTCTCATTAGTTAGAATACCATAGAGAAAATCCAACTCGCCCGGGTTCAACCGGCGCCGGCAATGAAGATAAAAATGTCTAAATGATGAACTTGATTAAGTTTGTGATTTTAATCACAAACTGAAATCGCAACTGGACGTACAATAAAGCCATGAAAGACAAACACAAAGCCAGCGAGGAAGGTGATCCCGATGTCCCGCACACGATCTCGAACATCGGCGAACAAACAACAGACGCACACCTAATCGGACCCGTTCAAAATAAAAAGCAAACTAAATTCAATTGAGGAGTGAGTGACATGATGAAGCTTTGGAGAGAAAACCGCATCGCGGCAGTGATCGTAATGATCGTCAGATTCGTAGTCGGATATGCTTGGTTAACGGCAGGCTGGCATAAAATTACCGGAGCAACGCCGTTTAACGCAGGAGGTTTCCTGAACAACGCGGTGAACAACCCGATCGTCGATAAGGCGACAGGGGAGGCGGTCTACCCGACTTACCTAGCATTCCTTGAACATTTTGCCCTGCCGAACGTAAAGATCATTAACGTCTTGATCCCATGGGGCGAATTCTTAGTCGGACTTGGACTCATACTCGGAACGTTAACGCTGACCGCCGCCTTCTTCGGGATCTTAATGAACTTCATGTTCCTGTTCACCGGAACCGTAAGCACGAACCCATGGCTGCTGCTCCTCGGAATGTTGGTCGTCGTCGCCGGAACGAACGCCGGACGCTTCGGACTTGACCGCTACGTGCTCCCGCTGATTCATAAGGGCACCGACCGTCTCTTCCACCACAAGCCGAAAAATCCGACAACCGGCGAAGGGGCGCTAGCCAAATAAACAGTAAGCTCCATTCCCATCTCCCATAGCCTGATGCCAAGAGGCGCTTCCGATATCCGGAGCGCCTTTTGCGCGTTCGGAGAAGCTTTCTTCTTCAACTCTTCGCGATATTAACCGTTATAATGGTTATACCGGAGGTGGCAAGGATGAATCCACAATTATTGCGCGATTTTCCGCTTTTCGAGCAGCTTAACGATGAACATCTAGCCGAGATATCTAAGCTGTGCAGCATATGCAATTACTCCAAAGGCGAGTATATTTTCTTGGAAGGCGATGAAGGAGAAGCGCTCTATCTGGTGATATCGGGAGTCGTTCAAATTTATCAAAATAACCATTCCAGGGACATCATTCTTTCTATATTTAGAGAAGGCGACTATTTTGGAGAGATGGCTTTGCTGCAAAATGAAAGGGAACATTCCGCTTCTGCAAGAACAATCGAGAAGTCCACTCTTTGTATTTTGAAGAAACGTCATTTCATTCCCTTGGTTAAAAGCAAGCCCGAAATCCTGATAGGCATACTGGAAACCACCTTGGAGCGCCTTCGCGGTGCCAATAAATTAATCACGGATTTGACCATTCACGATGCGCGCACGCGTATTGCCCGTATGCTGCTGCGATTAGCTGAGCAGCATGGCGTGCCCTTTTCCGGCGGCATTTTAATTGACTTGAAGCTGACGCATCAGCATTTGGCGGATATGACGGGAACGGCTCGCGAGACGGTGACGAAATTGTTGCTTGAGTTCCAGAACGAGCAGCTAATCCGTATCGATCGGAAGAAAATCAGCATTCGCAACATAGACAGTCTTAGAAATTTATTAGAGCCGACTTGAGGACTGCCCCGCCCCCAATGTTGTCAGGTTAGGCGAACGATGGGCGACCTTCGCATCCCGGCCCGGGTCGCGTCGAGGCACATTTTTGGCCTTCGCTCCCCGGCTCGGGCCATCTGCTCGATTTCGATCGCGTAACGGTCCGCCAGACCGTTAAAGACAGTCTTCCACTCGATTTCGCCCGCGTAAACGGTCTGCCAGACCGTTAGAGACGGCCCATCCGCTCAATTTTTCTCGCCCCTCTTATCTCTAACAGTTCCTCCAAAATCAGAAGTGTTCGGGTTGACGGTTTTCACTAACTCAACCCGCTTATTTTAGTTCACATTGTATTTTGAATACTTTCGTTTATGTTATATTAACTTACGTTTCTACTATCGATATTCTCGCTTTTGGTTTGTTATTTTACGAGCGTAATGAGACTGCGAACTATACTATGCATAATCAGGGGGGAGAGAACGTTGAATTTATTTGAGAAGCGTCCGATTAAGCTTCAACTGCTGGTTGTTTTTGTTATGTTTTTGCTTGTGACGGTCCTCGTAATGGCTTTGACCTTTAACCAGTCGAAGAAGATGCTTTACGAGAAAAACCGCGAATATTCCGCCGAGCTGTTGGACAAGGTTACGCAATATATTCAATCTCAGTTAGACAATATCGATAGTGTGGTCAAAAATACGATCTATAACCCGGAGATCCATCTGTATCTGCAAACGGAAGACGTGCTGGAAAAGATGGACTTTTTTCGCAAGGTAGATTCCCATGTCGCTCTAGTCACCCAAGTGCAGAATGGCATAAATAGCATGACTGTCATTGGCGATAATGGAAGCAACTTTAACTATATGTCGGATCCGTACAAGAGACAGGCGGTTATGAAAACGATTGATGAAATCTCGCAGATGAATAACAGTCAGTCCAAGCTGTATTACGCCGGCTTCAGAACGATCGTCGCGAACGGGAGCGAGCAGAATTTCTTTATGCTGGGAGCGGAAATTCGCAATGTCGTTCCAGTCAAACATCTCGGGTATATGGTTGCTATTCTGGATCTGGACGCCTTGTTTCCCCAATTCGATACGATGCTTGAAAACGGTTTTGGGAATTTCTATGTGCTCGACCGGAACGGAATTGTCAGTGCCGGAAACGATAGCGCGATGCTTGGAAAAAGGCTGGACCTTACCGAATGGAACAGCGACGGACGATATGTCGTCCAGTCGGCGGATGTGCCGGAGATCCAGGGCAAAGTGGTCAATATCTATTCGAAGTACGATTTGCAGCGCGGTTTGGAGAAGGTCTGGAAGACATATTTATGGATATTCGCACTGGTTGTTCCATTCATGCTGTTCGTCTTATGGGTGATCAACCGCAATCTGATCGACCCGATCCGCACATTCATGCGCTTCATTCAAATCAGACAAGTCAAAAATATTTACTATCATCAAATGCGATTGCAAATGACCGGTTACTACGAGATTACGGTAATGGCTGACAAATTTAACGAAATGCTTGACGAAATCGGCAATTTAACGAATGAGGTCGTTGCCTCGAAGACCCGTATAATGTCGCTTGGACTGATGAAGAAGCAGGCGGAGCTTGCCTATTTGAAGCAGCAGGTAAATCCGCATTTTCTGTACAATATGCTGGAATCGTTTAAGGGGATGGCTAGCGAGACCGGAGCGACCGACTTGCTGGACCACATTACTGCCTTGGGTCGAATGCTGAGATACAGTATCAAAGGCCACGAAGAGGTGACATTCGAACAGGAGCTGGATATCGCAAAATCCTACATCCAGCTGCAGTTGTTCCGATTCGACGACCGATTCGAAGCTCGGATCGATGTCGAGGAATCGATTCTCTCTTGCCGCGTCATCAAGATGATTTTGCAGCCGATTCTGGAGAATGCGATTACGCATGGCTTGGAGAACCGGATAGATAAAGGGCACCTGCATCTTGAAGGCCGAATGAAGCCGGATGGCGATATCGTGATTCGGGTAAGGGACGACGGAGTCGGCATGAGCGAGGAGAAGCTTGCATCCATCCGCATGGACCTTGCCGCGGGAGACGAGTTTCTTGAGAGGGACCGGAATAAGGAGCATCTCGGAATTGTCAACGTGCACAACAGACTGCGGACGATGTACGGAGACGAGTACGGGCTCGGCATTAAGAGTGCCCCGGGTTTAGGAACGGAAGTCAGCATACACATTCCAGGACAAAGAGGTGTTCCTCATGTATAAGGTGATGTTGATCGATGACGAGAAATGGGTGGTCAAAAGCCTGAATAATATGATCAATTGGCAAGCGCACGGTTTTCATATCGTGGACACAGCCTTTAACGGTATCGAGGGATACGAGAAAATTGCGCAGCATTCGCCGGATCTTGTATTTACCGACATCCGCATGCCAGGCATGGATGGATTGGAATTGATAAGAAGGTGCGTAGAACGGGGTGATCGTGCGGATTTTATCATAGCGACGGGCTACAAGGATTTTGATTACGCGAAGAAGGCGATCCAATATGGGGCAATTAACTATTGCCTTAAGCCGTTTGAAAAGGCGGAGATCAAAGAGGCGCTGGACAAGTTCAGCGAGAGACAGCTGGCTAAGAAGGCGATCCAACGAACGGAAGCTGCGGATTTCCCTACGCTTCTGCATTCCGCCCGGGAGCCGAAATCTAACGATACGACATACGGCAAAATGATTGCGTATATTGACGAACATTTCCATGAGGACTTGTCGCTTCAGAGCGTTGCCGACGAGCTTAACCTGAATATAAGCTATGTGAGTCAACTGTTCCGCAAGGCGGGCAACGATACGTTCCTGCAATACTTGACCAGTAAGCGAATCGCGTATGCGTGCGGGCTTCTTCGAGATACGTCGCTTTCGGTACAGGAGGTTGCGTACGAAGCGGGGTACATCAATTATTTCCATTTTGCTCGAGTATTCAAGAAAATAACAGGTTTCTCTGCTACGGAATATCGCGAGGATCATCTAAAAAAATGATATAAAACAGCTAATGTATAGCGATATGAAAGCTAGCACGGATTCGATAAGCTTTTAATTGTAAGCGCTATACTTAAAACTTGCTGGGGGGATACAGTTGAAAGCGTTATGGAAAATGGGGTTGTCTGTCGTTATCGTTCTAAGCCTTGTTGCGTTAGCTGCGTGTGAGTCCGGTTCCAAATCCGGCTCTTCTCCGTCAACATCGACGCAAAGCGCCGGCCAAGGAGAATCGGGGAATGAGGCTGTAAAAGAGGAATATGTCATTAAGGTCCTGACCCAATCGGCCATCAAACAGAAAAGAAGCGATGAAACCGAAATCGGCCAAATCATTAAGGACAAGTTCAATCTTGTATTCGAATTTGTCCAAACTCCGGGGAATATGGTGGACAAGCTGAATTTGATGTTGGCTGGCGGGGATTACCCGGAAATCGTCGCCATATCGGACAACGTCACATTCGACAAATATGCCAGAGCGGGCGCATTGCGGCCTCTGGACGATTTCGTGAAGAGCGCGCCCGAATTCGCGAAAAGATACGAGGTACAAATTCCGTTATGGAAATTGGCAGGACCCGACGGGAAGCTGTACAAATGGGAAGGCGGCGTACCTCAGAACTTCGAGAACCTGGTAGAAGTCAACGATGTCGGCGTACGAATCGATGCGCTCAAGCAACAGGGCTGGCCGAATCTGGTTTCGACTGACGATTATATCCGTTTTTTGAAGCAAGCGCTGAAGGATAATCCGACGACGAACGGACAGAAAACGATTGGTATGGTTGTGCCTTTCGGCGAGCCGTGGGGAATTCAGGGCGTTTCCGGAATTATGTACGAGAAGGGCGGAAGATATTTCGCTGCGGCGGGCAATCTCGGGGTCGTGTGGAATGACGCGGAGCAGAATTTCGAGGATTATATGCTGAACGAATATGTCAAAGAAGGCCTGCAATTCTTTAACGATTTGTATCGCGAGGGCATTCTGGATAAAGATTCATTCACGGATAAAGCGGATCAAGTACAAGAAAAGTTGAACAGCGGCAGAGCTTTATCGACATGGTATTACGTATGGGGGCTAGGGGATTCCAATCAAGGACTCATTAAAGCCGGTCATCCGGAAATGCAATACATCAATATGCCGGTTCGCAGCATGACGCAGGTGGAACGGAACGAGAAACGGTTAATTCGCGTGGAAGACAGCAGACCGAACGCCATTTATGCGATTACCAAGAATGCCAAGCACCCCGAGCGCATTGAGGAATTGCTTGCTTGGGCGGCTACGGAGGAAGGGAAGCTGCTGCTGCAGTCGGGTATCGAAGGCAAGCATTATACGATTCAGGATAGCAAACGCGTCCCTACGGAAGCTTACCTCAGTGCGTTGAAAGATTCGGAAAAGTATAACGCAATCGGGTTCGGGCTGTTTGATTTCCTTGGCAATGTGGCTACGAATGCTCCGGATGGCAGTCCTTACAGCATGAATCAGAATTCGGAAATCCGGGATGATCTGACGCTGACGCCCGAGGCGAAGGATGCTTTTCATCAACTAGGCTGGGCGAGCTCGAAAGATTACTTCCTGAAAACCGGAGTGTCGGCTCATACCGGCGTGATTTCGACAATCTCGCTCGACACCACTTCGGAGATCGGCGCTTTGCAGCAGAAAATGGTCGATTTCCGCGTGAAAAACTCCGCGAAGCTGATAGTTGAACCGAAAACGGATGAGCAATTCGAAGCGTTGTATCAATCCATCGTCGCCGAATATATGAAGCTTAAGCCGAATGAAGTCGTGGACGAATACAACAGGCTTTATCAGGATAAGGCCAGTCAATTGGATCAGCATAAATAAGGAAGCCGCTGAAAGGGAAATAGAGGATCCGGGCGAAGCGTTCGACCCTCTATTTCCGCTCAACGGATAGAGAGGGACGTTTCATGGGAAACACAATTGTACCTGCAAGGGGACGTAAAGTGATGGCAACGTTCGTCAAGCAACGGTATCTGTTCCTGATGCTGCTGCCGGCGTTTGTATTGGTTTTCCTCTTCTCCTATATCCCTTTGTCAGGGTGGATCATCGCTTTTGTCAACTACCGGCCGGGGAGCGACTATTCTTCGTTGCAATGGATGGGACTGCAGCAATTTACGAATTTCTTTGCGAAGAGCAGCGACTACATCTACTTGCTGCGCAACACGCTGGCTATGAATATCGGATCGCTGATCACGAACTTGGTGACCGCGTTTATATTCGCCTTGTTAATGAATGAAATCCGAATAAGGTTTTTCGGAAAGCTGATTCAGACCATTACCTTTTTTCCCTTCTTTATCTCCTGGGTCATTATCTACTCGTTCTCCAGCGCGCTGTTCGCAACTTCGGCCGGCGCCATTAACGAGACGCTTGTCGGATGGGGGATCGTTGAAGAGGGATTCAATTTTCTGGGGGATCCGAAGTACGCCTGGGTGTTCATGATCGCACTAGGTGCATGGAAGTATCTTGGATATAACAGCGTTATTTTTATTTCTTCCATCGCGTCTATATCGAATGAGTACTACGAAGCGGCGCAAATAGACGGAGCGAACCGTTTTCAACGGGTGTGGTACATTACGATTCCGGGTATGATCCCGACCTTAATCGTCTTGCTCATATTGAACAGCGGCTGGATTTTGAATTCAAATTTCGAGCAGTTCTATTTATTTACGAATCCGACCAACTGGGAGAAGATGGAGGTTCTCGATATTTATATTTACAAGTACGGCCTCCAGCTGCTGAATTTCCCCTATGCGACAGCAGTCGGCATTATGAAGACATTTGTCAGTCTCATCCTCATTGTCGCAGTGAATGCCATTTCGAAAAAAGCGACGGATAAGGCAATCTTCTAACAAGGCAGGCAAACGAGATGAAAGAACGATCTTTAAGCGGTACTGCGTTCGATATATCCAATCAGTTGTTTATGTTGATCATCCTTGCGGTTATGATCATCCCGTTCATTTACATCTTCAGCTACTCCCTAAGCAGCCCCAATATGCTGAAGGGGGGGCTCGTATTATGGCCGGAGGGATTCACGTTTGACTCGTTCAAACGGGCATTCGAGTATCCCGCCGTATTAAACGGGGCATTCATTTCGATCGCACGAAGCGTGCTAGGGCCGGCAATTATGTTATTTATTACCTCGATGGCCGCATACGTCGTGTCCCGGCCCGATCTGCTCGGCGTTAAGTTTTTCCGCAGGTATTTTATTTTCACCTTATATTTCTCAAGCGGCATTATCCCCATGTATTTATTGATGGGCTTTCTCCATTTGAAAGGAACGTTTCTGATCTATGTAATACCTGGCGCCATCTCGGTATTTAATATGGTGCTCATCAAAACCTATATCGAGGCTTTGCCGAAGGAACTATCCGAGGCTGCGGTTGTAGACGGGGCGAACGATATCAAGCTGTTTTTCAGGGTCATTTTCCCCATTTGCACCCCTGTATTTGCCGCGGTTGTCCTGTTCGATTGCGTCAATCAATGGAACTCGTTCATGGACGTGCAAATCTACAATACGATGTATCCGCAGCTGCATTCCCTGCAATATGTGCTATATAACATGCTGAATCAATTTTCGACGATTGAGCAGCTGCAGGAGGCAGGGAATAGACAGAGGGGTTCGATCACGCCGCAAACGTTTAAAATGGCGATCACTGTGATTACCATCTTGCCGATCGCCTGTGTATATCCTTTTTTGCAGAAGTATTTTATTAAGGGATTGTTGATTGGTTCCATCAAGGGCTAGCCGGAAAAAATTGGAGGGACACATTCTCATGATTGAGATTACGAGTTGGAATCAGAATGCGATAAGGTTCATTGACCCGCCCCAGTTTACGTGGCAGCCGGTAAAAGGCGCGGCAGCTTATGAGATTCAGTTTGCTGCTGCTGACAATCATGCCGTAAAGAACGTCACGAAGGAATCTACTTTTGATTTTTCAACTTATTGGAATCAGTTTCCCTTAGGCGAAGTCTATTGGGTAGTCATTGCCAAAGACACGAATGGAAAAGTATTTGAACAGTCCAAAATGCAGAGGTTTACCAAGGTGCCGGATTTCGACGGGGAGATCGAAGTTCCGGAGAACTGGGAAGAGAGTGCGTTGCGCAATACGACATGGCTGCTCGCGTTTTCAAATCCGGAAGAAGAACTGCCTCTCCTGATGCGCAGCAGCGCAGTTACGCTCTATGAAAGCACTATTGATTATAGAACCGAGGGGAGCCAGCATGAGATCGTGTATCCGGCGCTCCATTACCCCAGTTACATTTTTTTGTTTCTGGAAGTATCAAGGCGCCTTCCCGATACGGTGTTGGGGGCAAGGGCACATCAGCTTGCCCTCTTCATCGGGGATTGGTTGATCTCCCACACACTGAACTCCGACTGGAAATGCTCCCGATTTCCAATCTCGGCTTGGATTACCGGGGATATATCGGAAGAACATATACCTGAACGTGGCTGTACGACTGTATTCAGAGCTGCCAGAGTAGGGGAAGCGATGCTGTCGCTCTATCATAGCAGCGGCGATGCGCGTTACCTTGACTACGCCGAACATTTGGCCGATACGTTGGCCGGCATGCAGAATGAGGACGGGAGCTGGCCCTACCGGGTGAATCCGGAAACGGGCGATGTCGTTGAAGAATATACGTCATCCGGCATACTGATTGCTAAATTTCTGGATGGAATGCAGCAAGTCGGACATCGCGATTCATACCAATCTGCCATTAACAAAGCGATTCGCTGGACGTTGGATCACCCCGTTAGAACAAACCGGTGGCAAGGCATGTACGAAGATGTGAAAGAACAGCCGCCATACAGCAATTTGGAAAATTGGGACGCATGCGAAATGATCCGCTTCCTTTGCAAATACGCGGATGAAATTCCCTCTGCAATCGATATTGCCGAAAGCATTAATCGCTTTGTTGAAGACCAATTTGTTATTTTCGGCCCTCATGTGAATCATTTGGCTTGCCAAACGGTTTATCCCACTGTCATGGAGCAATACATCTTCTATTTCCCTATGGAAGTGCATACCGGGAATTGGCTTATGTCGCTTATTTCCTTGCACCAGGCAACCAAGAAAGAAATTTATAAAATCAAGTCGCTGCGTGCGGCTAATGCCATTACGCGCATGCAGCATGCTGAGGGCAGGTATTCAACTTCAGGGGTGGATTGGCGGTTTGGAACGCATTTGGATCCATCTTTTGCAGATTGGTATGGTTGCAATGCAATTGCCGCCTTATCGCTGCTTAAATGTCAGGATTACTTTAAAACCCTTTAACTTCTGCCAGGCGACAAAGCTGCAGCGCAACAGAACTAGAAGAAACGCAAACATCTCAGTAGGAGGTTATAAGCCACTATGAAGAGAAAATTGCTAATCGTACCATTAGTCACGAGCATGCTGCTTAATTTATGGACAAACACTCCAGTGGCCAGTGCGTCGGAAGTCGTATCGAAGAGCCAAATGAACCAGCAGTATCCCGCTACCGATCTTGTACCCGGAACCCTATATAACAACAAAAACCCTTACAATAGTTGGTCGTACCAATTTGTCGGGAAGGATTCGTTTTCGCCGGGTCAATACACGAACATGGATAGCTTTTATTATGACGATTATGACAACAACTGGACTTATTCTCATCAAATCACCCCGGCGGGTGGCGGTTCGCAGCAAGGGCCCAATTGGACCTACGGCCGGATCAGCAATGTAAAAATCAGTCCTTCGGACGATTACGATGCGGTCTATTCTTATGCAGTTTCCGAGACTGGCGTTTATTCGCTCGGTTCCGACGACAAGCTGTTCTTACGCGCGGCGGTTGACGGATATGTGAATGTTGCAGTGTATCAAAATGATCAGCGGATCTGGCCCGCATACAGCAAGTGGAAAAGGGTTGAGGTGACGGCAAGCAGCAACGAGGCCATCCCTATGCCGGAAATCACGACGGCGGCTAAAGCCGGCGACCAATTCTATTTCCGCGTGAACGCGGGCGATAATCCATCCAACGATAACCTGGAGTGGCGTCCATATGTAAGTTTGATGTCGGAGACGTATACGGTAGAAGCCGACCTGAGCGAGCAAGCGAAGCAGTTGCCTCACACCTCCGTTTCTCAAGATGCAATGATAAGTTTGGCTAGCAACGATGCCGAATTGAGCAAGGGTTGGATGTACGAAAGCTATTCCTATGGAGCCAAAAGCTTTACGAAGCTCGATCAAGTGGACGGTCAATGGCTTTATACCGGCCAGAGTCTATGGGGGTCAAGCAACGGCGCGATCAACAGCGCAAACATGGCCGTGCATCCCGGCGAGAATGGCGCAGCTGTATATGCCTACACTATGCCTCGTAACGGCACGGTTAGCATCGCAACGAAGAACGATGCCATAACGGTCGAATCGGGTGCGAATGTAGCCCTATTTAAAGGAAACGTTAAAATCTGGCCTACGGGCGAAGGCTGGCATTCCGTGGATAACAACGATACCTCAATTGCATTCGACAATTTGACGGTATCTGGCTTCGTGGGCGATCAGATTCGCTTTGTGGTTGCCAAGAGCGACACGCAGCCCATTCAGCCGGTTTGGATTGACCCGATGATTGACTACATCGATTTCAATTATGTCGCAAGTCTCGATCTCGAGAGGAATATCCCTTCGACCAATCTCGTCTATAATTTCAAAGCGCAGTACTTGAATACAAATAATCCTTCAGGCCAATGGGAGTATATGTATGTGCCTTTCGGGAGCGAAAGGGCTGTTAGAATGCCCCATAACGATGGTGAAAACTGGAGAATGAACGGAAGCTACAGCGCCGGTCTCATTCGCCAAAATGGGATGTTGGCGGGAGCGGAGAACGATACTTTGATTGCGTTTAAGGCGCCTTATACAGGTACGATTCAGATTGCGCTAGAAAACGGAACCGTAAGCTTGGCAGATTCCAACGGAAACGCAGATGCGGGCGACGGCGTTAAATTCGGCATTTTCTTAAGCAGTACCGGCAGCTTGATAGAAAATCTGTATCCGGGCCATACGGAGGATATAAATGTGATGCAGGATATCGCCAATGGCGAGACGAAGAGCATCGCTCCGATTTCCGTGAATGTCAGGAAGAATGAATACATTTGGTTTCGTCTCAATCTTGGCGGGACGCAGAACTGGCATGACTCCGTCGCGCTAAATCCGATCATTACCTATAACAACTTTGACCCGAGCGACCCTGGAGTCACGGATGAACCGCTTATTCCTACAGTTGTCGGCAGTACGCTTCAGGAAGGGGAATATCCTTTGGCAGCGCGAGACTACGGAGATACACCGGCTATTGAGGAATCTTCAAGCGCGATAGCCAGCCGTCTGAAAAATGGTCTTGCGGACGAGGGGGCGATCTATCGTTCCAGCGATAATGATTCATTGGGCTTTTATGGTAACGGCAGCGAATCGCTCCTCGTCAATGGCAACAATGCCAAAATTGAAACTTCGACCATTGGCGATGTTGTGGTTGAACCGTGGAACGACAGACGTTTCTCTGTCTTTATACAAGGCTATAAAGAAGTTGTCTTGGAGGACCTGACGATCCATGTGCGCGGAGGCGCGCCGGAAGCGGTAATCAATACGTGGAATGTCGAGAAATTGACTCTGAAAAATGTTGAAATCCATGTAGACGCCGGCGCAGGCCGAAATGGCGGAGCTATGCCGATCGTAAGGGTGGATAATGGCGAGGCAATCACCGATCTTGTACTGGACAAGGTCAGAATTGTAATGGACGGTCAAGAATCAACAGGCGTGGACACCTTCCAAACGGTCAACGCTACCGTTATGAATAGTTACATTCAGGGCGGCAAGCACGCCGTGAACGATAACAGCTTAAACGGGGCATATATCGGCAACAACGTATTTGTAGATCAGGATAATACCGCAATTAACGTAAACACGAGCTACACGAGTATTCAGAACAATTCCATTAATGGAAAATCCGGGATCAGGGTTCAGCCCGGCAGGCAGAATGTATTGATTGGTCTAAACAAGATCGTCGCCGATGGCAGTGCAATTACAGTTAATGGCGCTCGGAACGTTGTCTCCGTTCGGAACGAGGCTCAGGGCGACATCGAGTATCAGAATGGCAGCGGCAATGCCAGCATTATTGAAAATCAACTGGATATCGGTTTAATTAAACTGAACGACACTGCATATGCGCTTGTTAACGGCAACGAGGGCGCAGTCTCCGTGGATGCGGGGACGGCAACCAACGCCTACGGAAATAATATTTTGGATTATTCCGTTCGCGCGGCGAGCGGCGCCAATCTGGATTTGCTTCCTAAAATCGACAAGGAGCTATTTGTCGGTATGCCGCGCAGAGAGACATTTAACTGGAAAGGTCGACAGGTGACCCTCAAGAAGGCTTTGTCCGATTCGGTTGGGACGCAACAAACGGTTTTGATTCCTCCAGGCGCATATGCCACTAACGAAATCGCCTTCGATCAGCTTAGCGGCACGAGCATTTACGCTTACGGGGCGTTGGCGGAATTCGAGCGGTATACTGTTCCGGGGATTACAATGAACAATAGTTCCCATATTACGATTAAGGGTCTTGTCATGGACTCTCAAAATAACGCCAATGCGCAAGGAACAATCGTTGCTGTGAATGGCAAAGCGATTACGGTTATTGCCGATCCGGGCTTCTTGCCCGATTTCACCGATCCGGCATACTACCCGGAAAGCGCAGGATTAACCTTGCTCAAGCCCGACGCAAACGGCAACTTCGCGACCCCGTTCGCTGACGGCGGATTGGGCAATCGCACATACGACCCTAACACGAGATTGAACACCTTTACCGTAAGCGGCGCAGCTAGCGATCATCTGGAGGTCGGCAATAAAATCGTGATGCGCGGCATTACGGCAAATGTGAACAAATTGATGTACAGCAGCGATATTCGCTATGAAGACGTCAGCGTCCTGAACGGCAGCGGATTTGGCTTCAGCGAATACGGTGGAGACAAGGCGACGACTCTGTGGCGCGTAGCGGCAACTCCTGCGGCCGCTCCGTTATTGACAGAGGGAACGGCCGATTTCTTCAAAAACTACAATCATTCTACGCCCACGATTAACGCTATCGTACAAGGTTTGGTAGAATCCGATGCCATGGGGCGGGATCGAGGGTCGAAGCCTCTGATTTCTACCGCTGACGCGACTCACTCTACGAACAAGCGTGAAGGTATGCGCGTGTACCACTCCCTGTTCGAGAACATGACGGACGATGCGACGAATGTCAACGGCGAATTTGGAAAAGTGGTCAGTGTGACAGGGAATACGGTTGTTTATACCAAAGGAGATAACTTCTATACCGGTCTCAATGCCCCTTTCCGGGTTGGCGATCATGTGCTCGTCTTTACTCGTCAGGGCAAGCTATTGGCAGACACGTTAGCTACCTCGGCCACCCGATCCTTGGGCAACGACCAATACGAATTTACCATTGAAGGAACATTTGCCCTTGAGGCCGGAACGCTGGTCGAGAACGAGTCTGCAAACGGCGGAGGGTTTGTATTTGACAACAATTATATAGACAATAACCGTTCCCGCGGTCTGCTCGTTAAGGCTTTTGATGGGAAAATCGCACATAACACTTTAAAGAACAACGGGATGAGCGCTATTCTGGTCAAATCCGAAATCGAGGATGGATGGAGCGAAAGCGGACCGGTATGGAACCTATTAATCGAGAATAACCTGATCGAGAATAGCGGGTTTTACACAGGCTCCGTCCTGCACAGTCCCATTAACATCTCGGGCGATGGGCAGATGACCAGCGACCCGCAATATTTGCTGCACAAGCATATTACGATCCGGAACAATGTCATCCGGAATCGGAACACCATGTACGCCATCAATGTCAACGGTGCGCAGGATGTAACGATCGAGGGCAATGTTTTCGAACCGCGCAAGGGGTACACGGACAGCAACGATGACGCTCCGGCGATTTATTTGAACGGCGTCAACGGCGTAGTCGTGTCGGACAATAACTATCCCTCGGCAGTCACGCAAAAGTTGGAGGCGACGGTTATCTCCAAGAACATAACCGGAACCGATGTGAACGGGGTGTTGTCGGATTACTTGGAGGCTAACATCTCGCCGGTATTCGTGGACGATCAATGGAAAATGAAGCTTGTACTCGTCAACACTTCCGCCGATCCGGTGTCTGCTCGCATTCTCATAGAATCGGCTACTGCTAATTTTATAGACGGTAGTCTAATATATGAAGCGAAGTTTATCCCGGCGGGGCAGACGGTAAGCTTCTACTATGACATCTTAACCTTACCGTCGGATATGATTCCTGCGCAGTCATCGGGCAATGTCAACCTTGTCATCCAAATCGAAGATACCGATGTATCGGGCAAGTTGAGCGGCAAAGCTTTTTTCAATACGACACCGAAAGCTGCGCCAACCCTCGGAGCCGCCGACAGCGTCTGGCAGCTGGCGGACAAGCTTGTCAGAACGTCCAATGAGCCCGATAACTTATCGATGACGGTCCAAACGTTATGGGACGAAAACTACTTTTATTTGTTAGCGGATGTGATCGACGATGTTCATCTTCAAGAGATGCAGACAGGCGAAATGTGGATGCAGGACAGCGTCCAGTTCGCGATAGATCCCGGACGCGATGCCGGCTACGGGGCGGCAGGGAAAATTGAATTTACGTTTGCTCTGACGAATAACGGAACAGCGCCTAAAGCCTATATCCACTCCAACACGATCGTTGGCACGCCGTTACTGCTGCAGGAAATTGCCGCTGAAGAGATAGGATTGCGCATTGTACGCAATGACGAGACCAAGCATACCGTTTATTTCGCGGCTCTGCCATGGACAATAATAGGAGCGAATGGCGTTGCCCCGCTTGCAAACGCCAACGTGGGAATCAATGTGGCTGCCAACGACAGCGACGACATCGGACGCAGCTTTATCGAGCTGTATGGGGGCATCGTCAGTACGAAGAGTGCCGAAGCGATGGGGGCTACCAAACTTTTGGGGGAATCCGTTTCTATTTATCCTATTGAGGTAGAATCATCGCCGGGAGGTCGATCATCAGCCCATACCTCGCGCGCTGCAACTGGCGAATTGGTGCTTCTGCATGCAAAGGCAGACCCGGGTTATGTCTTCAAAGGCTGGCAGCTTGTGGCGGGCGAAGCGGTACTGAAGAGCGCGGATAATCCCTCGACGAGCTTCGTCATGCCAGCGGGCAATGTGGCCGTTCGTGCCAAGTTTCTGCCGATCGGTTCTGGCGGGAGCGGGGGTGCGGCTACGAATCTTCCTGGATCCGACATCGATGAAGGAGCTCCGGAAGTCGTTATTCGAAATGGGATTGCACATATCAAAATAACAGTTAAACAGATAGAGCAGCTCATTGCCCGTTCCGCGCCGAATGATCGGGAGGTTGTCATCCGACCTCGGATAACGGAAGCTGCCGATGCGACGGAAGTCGTTTTTCCCGGAGAAGCCGTCGATCAGCTTGTCAACAATGCCGTCTCCAGGCTGCTCATCGATTTGCCGCAGGGAACCGTAATCTTGACAGCCGGTAATCTGAAGGAGCTTGCAGCCATGAAGAGCGAGCTTACGGTTTCCATCGGCATACAGCCGGTTGGCCGCTACTCGTTCAAGATCAAGTCGGGAGACAAAGTACTGAATCATCTCGGTAGCGACATCAAGATTGCCGTGGACGCCAAGGAGGCGTTGTCCGCCGAAAGCGTTCCGGTGCTAGCCGATGGCCATATCGTCAGCAAGTCGGCTGTCATCGGGAAACAATGGATCATGGCTTTGAAAGGATCGTCTGATTTCCAACTCATGGAGAAGCGACACGGCTTCCAAGATGTCGTTAACCGTTGGTCCATGGAAAGCATCGGATTTGCAGCGGCCCGAGGACTCTTCACGGGGACATCCGGCAACACGTTCAGCCCGACCGCTCCTGTGACGCGGGGGATGCTGGTTACGATTCTGCATCGGTTGGACGGCGAGCCTGTGCCTGCGGGGAAGCCGCAATTCGGTGATGTTGCAGACGGCAAGTGGTATAGCCAAGCAGTTGCCTGGGCGGCGGAAAATCGGCTGGTTACCGGGACAAGCGACGCTACGTTTAACCCGGAGGGCATGGCGACCCGAGAACAGTTTTGCGTCATTCTCTACAATTATTTGCACAATCGGATTGGCGAACAAGCTGCAGCGAATACCATCGGAGAGTTTGCCGATCATGGCGATATTTCGACTTGGGCTGTGCCAGCGGTTACCTGGGCTACGTCCAACGGACTCCTTAGCGGAACTTCCGGTAAGCTTCTGGAGCCGAAGGAATGGATTACGCGCGAGCAAGCTGCAACGATTATGGAGCGATTGGTCAAACTGATACTTTCGTAATACTTAATGGAGGCTTAACAATGGTTAATAGAGTAAGAATGGCAGTCGTGGGCGGACAACGGGGAGGCGCTTTCGGCAACGTGCTCGCAAGTATGGCCGATGCGATCGAACTGGTGGCGGTATGCGATCTTAATCCGCTCGTTCTGGCCCACTGGCAGAGCAAATATCCGGGCATTGCGACGTTCGACAGCTACGAGAAGCTGCTTGACAGCCCGATGGTCGATGCGGTGTTCCTCGCGACGCCGATGTTGATTCATGCTCGTCAGGCGATTCAGGCTCTGCGCGCGGGTAAACATGTATTGAGCGAAGTGATAGCCGCGCATACGATCGAAGACGGGTGGGAGCTGATCGAGACGGTCGAACAAACCGGATTAACATATATGCTGGCGGAAAACTACATCTTTACACGTGAGAATATGATGGTGCAGCAGCTCGCGCACGCCGGAGAATTCGGGGAAATCACATATGCGGAGTGCGGGTACATTCATGATTGTCGAAGTATTTTCCACCATGACGATGGCCGTTTGACATGGCGGGGAGAGTATATTCGGGACTATAATGGAGCGCCGTACCCGACGCATTCACTCGGACCGGTCGTCAAATGGCTCGGTCTGGGAGAGGAAGGCGGAGACGACTTCGAGGAACTGGTGAGCTTGAGCTCTAACAGCAGAGCGTCGGTCGACTATTTCTGCGAGCGGTTCGGTGTAGAGCATCCGGGTGCGCAGGCGGGATTCTGGCAGCAGGGGGATACGTCCAGTACACTGATCCGTACTAAGCGAGGCGTCCTTATCTCGCTGCGTGTTGACCTGCAATCGTCGCGTCCGCACAATATGGTTCATTACGGCCTGCAAGGCACGAAGGGAGCCTACATGGGGCCGCGATTCGATGGCGAGTCCCCGGTAATCTGGCTCGAGAATGAATCTGCCGAAGACAAGGGCGAAGCGGAATGGAAGTCGCTGTGGGCCTGTGCGCCGAAGTGGGAGCATCCACACTGGCAACAATGGTCAGACGAGGCGATGGCTGCGGGCCACGGCGGCGGCGATTTGTTCGTCATGAAGGAATTCGTAGCGGCTGTCCAGGGACACCGGAAGCCTGTCGTCGACGTGTACGATGCGGTGATGTGGAGCTCTGTGTTTCCGCTATCCATGAAGTCGGTCGCGGCGGGGGGAGCGCCCGTTCGTTTCGTCGATTACCGGCAAAATCGATTAAAAACCTCAATCAAATAAATAACGATTGAAGGAAATATGAGGGTTCTGGCGTTCATTAACAGTGTAAGGTTAATCGAGGTTAGGTTAGCCCGCTGCAAAGAAGATGTATATCATAATGGCGGCACTAGGGAGAGGCCAAATCCCTTGCCGCCATTTTGCATGGTTATAATCCTCCCAATCATTAGAATTATGAGAATCACCAAAGTGAGGAACTTTTCTGCTGGAAATTCTGTCTAATTACTGGAAGTATTAAAAAGGATTGGAGAGTGAGTTTGTTGAAAATTAATGCTCCAAAGGGCACGGTGGCGAAGCTTCGCTGGTCGATTTTATTCGCTGCCGGACTAGCCCTAGCCTTATCCGTGCCGGCACTTGCCGCGCCAAAGCCTGATATGAAGCCGCCTACCGTTATCGCTTACGATTATCACAGCGTTGCTCAAACCTCGGATGGATTGATCTGGTATTGGGGAGGAGTAGCGGACGTCATTAAAGGCAAGCCTACTCCCCGAGATAACACTCCCGAGCATATGAAGAATTTAAAGGATGTAGCTGAAATTCAAGCGTTCCGAGATAATCATATCATTTTGAAAAAAGATGGTACGGTGTGGGAGTGGGGCCCAAGCTGGAAGGTAAACTCGGTGCAAATTTTTGAGGGTACTACCGAATTTCCAGAACCGAAACGGATCGAGGAATTGTCCAATATTGTAAAAATTGCGGGCGGCGAAGTTTATTCCGCCATCGACAAGGACGGTGCTGTATGGGTGTGGCATCCATTGGTGAATTACAACGGGTACCACAAACTTGAAAATATTAATGACGCTACAGATATTTCATGGGACGGCAAAGCCGGAGTTCATATCCTTAGGGAAGACGGAACGGTATGGAAATGGACGGCTTATGGCGAAGATATCAAGTTTGTCTTAGCGGATAAGCAGTTCAGAACTCATAAGTTTACCGAAAATAATAGCTATGCCGTTCGTAATATTGAGATGAATCCGAGTTATTCCGCTATTAAGATTGAGGGCTTGAAAAATGTCGTGGCCTTATCGAAAGGTCAGGGGAAGCAAAATTTTGCTATTGCGAAAGACGGAACAGTCTGGGGCTGGGGAAAGAACTTCAGAGGTAATTTGGGACTGCCGGAAGAAACGGAAATCATAGATCAACCTGTAAAGATTACCGGGTTATCCGATGTTTCTTCGATTGCTACAAATGGGTTATCCACGCTAATTCTGAAAAAGGATGGCTCTCTCATGGTCTTGGGAAACAATATAGGCGACTATCCTGTAGAGTTTAAGAAGGGGCATGAAATAAGACGTATTGTGGGAATAGAGAAGGTTATCTCAGTCTCCTTGGGAGATCAGCATGCCGTAGCGATTACGGAAGACGGTAATCTATGGGCGTGGGGAAAAAATAATGCCGGACAGCTAGGAGATGCGAGCTTTAAGGACAGCTTGACTCCGATTCTTGTTAAGAAAATGCAATGAGGGGATAGCTTTCTATCATAGAAAGGACAACCGACGACAGGAGGTTAGAAGGTTCCCTTTCCGATAGATTCATATACCCAAAGGCGCTTCCGATACTCGGAGCGCTTTTTGCGTTGTCCTTCTAAATAAAATTCTGTTTGTCGTACGAATGCCACCTATAAATAGAAAGGTTATTCCGACTGCCCTTACTATGGTCGGTCGTTGCCAGGCGAGGGGGAGAGAAAAATGTGAGCATTTCCTACAAAGGCCGAACTCATGGCCAATTGATGTCGCAGATCCCGGAGGTGATGAAGCTGCAGGTAACTGTTAACGATTTTAGGCGAGCAGTCGATGGGGCGCTGGAGGAGGCGTTTCCGGAGGTTGCAATCGAGAGCGAGGAGATAAACCAGCCGAGCCTTCCCTATTTTCTGGTCAAGCTGGCTGAATCGTCACATACGCAGGAGCTCGATCGGCGTTATCGCTGGACGCTTCCATTCGTCATTCAGTACTCTGACCCTGAGCGAAGACTCAACGAAATGCATACGATCGCCGAGCGGCTGATGACGTCTTTGAATCAAATTCATGCGGGAGGCCGTTCGGTACGAGGAATTGGAATGAAGTTCAAGGCAGAAGGCGAGGCTCTTCTTTTCTACGTTACTTATCAGCTTTTCGTCTGGATGCCTCCTGCAGAAGCATCTATGATGCAGAAGCTAGAACAGAATGGAGGAGTTCACCCATGAATAAGCAGGCAGCAATGTCCGGTGCTCAGCCGGTCAAGCACAGCAAGGAAGCCCTTCTTGCATCGAAGCATTTTACGGCAGTAGAGAAGGATATGATGAGAGGTTTGCTTCGCGACGATGAGACTTATACCGTCAAAGAAGCGGTCAATATCTTCGAAAAAAACCTAAAACGGGAGGCACAATAAACTATGGCAAGTGGAACATGGACCACTCAAAACAAAGTAAGACCGGGCGTGTACGTCAATATCAAAAGCGCTCCGAAAGCTCTAGGGTCGGTAGGAGAAAGAGGTGTGGTGTCGATTCCTCTCGTGCTTTCTTGGGGAGAGCCTAAGAGCGTGATTACAATCGAGGCCGGAGAGAACACACTGCACAAGCTCGGATACCCGATCACGGATGAATCGCTATTGCTGATCGGCGAAGCGCTGAAACGTGCCGGCAAGTTGCTGGTATATCGCGTCAATACGGGCACGAAAGCAGCAGCAACCAGCGGCAGCCTAACGGTGACGGCCAGATGGGCTGGGATTCGCGGGAACGATCTGGCGGTGGCCGTCGCGGAGAATGTCGATGACGAAAACCTGTTTGACGTAAAAACGCTGTTGAAAGGAGTTCTGGTAGATTCTCAGACGGTCTCAACGATCTCCGGACTGGTTCCCAATGAATGGGTTACGTTCGGAGGCACGGGCGAACTAGCCGCCGCGGCTGGCGTCCCCCTTGTCGGAGGTTCGAATGACACGGCGGCTCTTCAGGATTATCTCGATTATCTTGAGGCGATTGAACTGCAGGATTTCAACACGATTGCACTGCCTTCGACGGATACTGCGCTTAAAGCGGCTTTTGCTTCCTTTGTTAAGCGGTTGAGAGACGAAGATGGCAAGAAAATTCAGGTCGTGTTGGAGAACTATCCGTCCGCTGATTACGAAGGGGTTATCAGCGTCAAAAACGGGGTCATTCTGGATGACGGTACTGTGCTTTCCGCTGCGCAGGTTACGGGTTGGGTAGCCGCCGCAACGGCAGGAGCCGATGTCAATGAGTCGCTAACCTACACAGCCTATGATGGAGCTGTGGATGCTTCCCCCAGATACACGAACAGCCAGATTATTGCGGCTTTACAAGCTGGAGAGTTCTTGTTTACGGTGAACAACGGACGGGCGGTCGTCGAACAGGATATTAACTCCCTCACCTCATTTGCTCCTGAGAAGGGTAAGGCGTTTTCCAAAAACCGCGTAATTCGCGTATTGGATTCTGCGAGCAATGATCTTGTTCGCATTTTCTCCAATTTCTATCTCGGCAAGGTGCCGAATAACGCCGACGGACGCAATTTGCTTAAAGGCGAATGCGTCAACTACTTGGCTACGCTTCAAAACATCAACGCGATCCAGAACTTCAACAGCCAAACTGACATTGCCGTTTCGGCAGGCGCAGAGGCAGATGTAACAGTAATCGATCTGGCTGTTCAGCCAGTGGATAGCATTGAAAAAATCTACACGACCATTACGGTTCAGTAAGGAGAGATTCCAATGGCATTTTTCAGAGAAAGCGATGCGATCAGCGGTAAACAGGCCAGGGCCTTTGTTTCGTTTGGTGAACGCAGGGAAGAATTGTTCTACGCCAAAAATATCGAGGCAACTATTGAAAAGAATAAGGTAGATGTCCCCATTCTCGGGCGTACGAATACGCCGCAGCGCTCTGCCGGCTGGAAAGGGAGCGGGACGCTCACGGTCTATTACGTCACTTCTATTTTCCGCCAACTGATGTGGGAATATATTAAAACGGGCAAAGACTTCTGGTTCGAGCTGCAGATCACCAACGAGGATCCGACATCGGGAGCCGGTAAACAGACGGCTAGACTGCTTCACTGCAACCTTGATAGCATTATCGCCGCCAAGTTCGATGCTTCCTCGGATGATATGTTGGAAGAGGAGCTTCCGTTTACTTTCAGCGATTACGAGCTACCGGATTTATTTAGCGAGCTTAATTAGGAGGAGAACCAAGATGAGTCTGCAGGCTTTTTTCGCACAAAACGTGCAACTGGAAACGATTGAGGAATTTACCGTCTCCGACCGATTCAAAGATGACAATGGAGCCCCGATCTCTTGGAAGCTTCGCACGCTTTCGGAGGAAGAAAATGAGGAGATCCGCAAAGCCTCCACCCAGTACGTAAAAGGAAGAGGCGGCCAGCGTCTTCCGGAGACCAAGCCGGAGGTTTATATGGCGAAAATTGCCGCAGCCTGCGTGGTATACCCCGATCTGAAGAATGCCGAACTGCAAAATTCCTATAACGTACACGGAGCCGAAACTCTGCTCAAGAAGATGCTACTTGCTGGAGAGTACGCGGCTCTTCTCGGCAAGGTGCAAGAGCTTAACGGCTTCGACCGCGATATGGAAGAGTTAGTGGAAGAGGTAAAAAACTAATCGAGGAGGGCGATGGGGAGGCGAATATCGCCTACTACGCCCTCCATGAGTTCCATCTTATGCCGTGGGATTTTACCGCCTTGGATGGTAGGAAGAAGGCGGCACTAACGGCGATGATCAAGGTGCGGATCGAGAAGGAAAGTCGCGAAAGGGCGAAAATGAAAAAAAGGTAGCACGATTCGTATTTTCAGAGGAGGTGAGAATGATGGCAACCGTATCGTCAGCGCTTGGTATGATGAATCAATTGTCTCGAGCACTGGATCGGGTTACAAGCCGCGTCTACGTCTTAAACGTTGCTTTGGAGCGTATGAGAAGGCTTATCGAAAAACCTGCGGTCCTCCGCATAAGCCTCAATGCGTCTGCTATACGGCCGATTCGTGTAAGCGTTCATCTGGATACCAGGCAAGCCTTGGTTAGAGCGGCGGCCCTGCGACTACAGATTTTATCGCGAATTGGAACGATTACCGCCACGATTCATCTGAACAGTAATCTGACATCGCTGTTTAGTCAGCTTATCGATTTAGTCAGACAATTGTCGGAGGCCGTGCGCAATATCCCGCCTCCAGGGGGAGAGGGTGGTGGCGGTGGCTCAGGTGGTGCAAGCGAAGAAGGCGGAGGGAACGGAATGCTTAAGCGGGTATTCTCGTCCATTGACTGGGAATCGGCGATGCGAATTAGTGATGAGTATATGAATATTCGAGCCAAGCTAGACTTCGTCAATGATGGGATGCAGACAACAAACCAGCTTCAACAGAAAGTGTTTGCGTCGGCCGGGAGAGCCAGGAGCAGCTATACGGAGATGGCAGAGGCCGTTGGCCGAATGGGGACGGCTTCGGACACTTTCGGCAACAACGATGAGGTCATCACCTTCACCGAGCTGCTGCAAAAGTCGTTCCGGGTTAGCGGTGCAACAGCCGAAGATCAGCAGGGAGGCATGCAGCAGATGTCCCAAGCGATGGTCGCGGGAAAGCTGCAAGGAGACGAATTTAGAAGCATAATGCAGAATGCTCCGATGCTAGCCCAAGCAATTGCGAATTATACGGGCACTTCTCAAGCTGAGCTTCTGGAATTGTCTGAGGAAGGCAAGATTACGGCCGATATCATGAAAAATGCCATGTTTGCGGCATCGGACGAGATTACCCGGAAATTCGAAGATGTGCCCCGCACCTTCGCTGACGTCCGGAATCAGTTGCAAAACAATGCTCTTCAGGCTTTTGGTCCCATTATTGAGCAAATTAACGATTTCTTGAACAGTGACGTCGGTACTGCTTTTATCAACAATATCGGTCTTGCCATTCAAACGGCCGCTATTCTCCTTGGGGATTTGGTAACTGGCATTGAAGCGATTGCGAACGCCTTCGTTACGTATTGGCCGGTAATAGAGCCTATTTTAGTCTTACTAGGTTCCGTGCTTCTGGCGTATATTATCGTTCAAATCTGGCTGACGACCGCAGCGCTCTATGCGCAGGTCGCGGCGCTTTTTGCGCAGGCTGCGGCTTGGTTGGCGGTATACTGGCCGGTTGTCCTGATTGTCCTGGCCATCGTTGCGATCATTTATGTGCTTACCCAGATGGGCGTGACCGCCGAACAAATCGTCGGAGCCGTCGTCGGGTTTTTCAGAGGGCTGTATGCTGCCATCTATAATATCATTGCGGATATCTATAACGGATTCGCGGCGTTTGCCGAGTTTTTTCTTAACGTGTTTAATCATCCCGTTTATTCCGCGAAGAAATTGTTTGCAGAATTCGTCAATTCTACGCTGGATATGCTCAAGAAAGTTGCAGAAGCGATCGATTGGGTTTTCGGCTCCAATCTTGCCGGAGGCATCACCTCTCTGCAAGAAAAAATGACGGATTGGGTCGGCGAGATGCCCGAGGGGTATAAGGTTATACAGCGGATGGAGAAAAAGTCCATACTTGATGAGGCCAAAGAAGGCTACGATGCCGGTTCGCGCTGGGCAAATGGGATATCCGATAAGTTGAAAAATTTTAATCTGGATAATCTGACAGGTACTGATGCAGAGGCCTTCAAGGGCTTTGGGGACAGTAAGAACCCCTACGAGACGCCGAATATCGGCAAAGTTGGCGAAGTCGGAAAAATCAACAATACCGTAGATATCAGCAGCGAAGATCTTAAGATGATGCGCGAGTTGGCTGAAATGAAGAACATTCAGAACTTCGTGTCGCTTACGCCTAGCATTTCTTTCGGGGATACCCACATCAGAAATGAGAGCGATATGGATACGATCATTATGAAGATTACGGACAGACTTAACCAGGATATTGCTGCTTCTGCAGACGCTGCTTATGGTTAAAGGAGGACGACAATATGAAAGTATACGGCGTTGAGCTGAGTTTCAACAACAAAGCTGAAGTGCTTGAGCTGCCGATCAATCCGACCTCTTTTGAAGTAAGCGAATCCGGTCAAGGCAAAACCTACGAAGTGGCAGGGCTAGGAGAAATCAACGTGATTAAAGACCGCAAACTGGCCGAATACAGTTTCAGCGGTCTTTTTCCTACGCAGAGGTACCCGTTTGTAACATCTAAAGAGCTGTTGCGTCCCGACGAATACATTCACAAGATCGAAAAATGGCTGAGAGCCAAACGGCCGATTCGGTTTATTATTGCTAGCGATACGTACGACATTAATACCCCGGCAAGCATAGAATCGTTTACCTGGAACGAAACGCCAGGGGGAACCGGAGATATCGAATATACGCTTAAGCTGCGCAAATATGTTTTTTATGCTGCTCGCAAGATTCAACGAGGCACTGACGAACAGTCAGGTCAGGGGCAAGAAGGCGGCTCCGCACGTCCCAATGAGAAGCAGAATCCGAAAACCTATAAAATGGCGGCGGGAGACAGCTTGTGGAAGGTGGCGCAGACGCAACTTGGCAACGGCGCTCGCTGGAAGGAGATTCAGAAGCTGAACGGAATTACTGACGCAGAGATCAAGCGACTGCCTATTGGAAAGGTGCTGAAGCTGCCATGATCCGTGTCAAAATCATAAACAAACAGGGAAGCGAATGGGATGTCAGCGAAATCTCCGAAGGGCTGACCTGGAAAACGTCGCGTATCGGAAAGGCGGGCAGTCTATCCTTCACTTTGATTAAGGGAGCTCCCCTCTACCAGCTGCGGGATTTTTCCTATAGCAATGGGGATGTTGTTCGTGTTCGCGTAGGTCAAACCGAGTTGTTTCATGGATACATTTTCAGTATGGAAGGCGGGCGCGATGAGGCTGTCAAAATAACGGCTTACGATCAAATCCGATATTTGATGAATACCGACACCTATGTATTTGTCGGTGCAACGGCAACCGAAATACTGCAGCGGATTGCGAAGGATTTTGAGCTAAAGCTTGGAACTGTCGCCGAGACCGGTTATCGCATCCCGACGATGTCTGAGGACAGTCAAAAGCTGATCGATATTATCAGTAAGGCGATTACGCTCACTTTCGCTAACACTGGACGCGACTACTGCCTGTATGACGATTTCGGAGCTCTCTGTCTGCGGGATGTCGACAACGGGCAGCTTGATCTGATTATCGGCGACGGCAGCCTGATGACAGACTATCAGGTCACGAAGTCAATCGACAGCGACACATACAATCAGATCAAGCTGTATAAAGACAATAACCAGACCGGCAATCGGGAATTGTACGTGGCTAAGGATAGTGTAAACATTAAGCGCTGGGGGCTGCTACAGCACTATCAAAGCGTGAAAGAGGATATGAACGAGGCGCAGATAGAGGAGCTACTGCTCAACTTGGCCAAGATCAAAAATCGCGAAACAAAGTCGCTGAAGATAAGCGCTATAGGTGACGTCCGGGTACGGGCTGGCATGCGAGTCCGAATCGTTATAGCCGAATACGAGGTTGATCAGGCGCTGCTGGTGGATGAATGCACGCATAGCTTTGACGGTGCCGATCACACGATGTCACTGGATTTAAGGGTGGTGTAGAAGAGATGGCAGGCTTATTGAGCACGATCAAACAGGCATCTACGGCCGCTATGGCAGCGAGCAACCCTGCCGCAGTTCTGTTTGGTAGCGTAACAGGAGAAGCACCGTTGCAGATACAGGTCGATCAGCGATTCACTCTTCCTGCGGAGTTCCTAATCGTGCCGGAAACTTTGATGCACTACGAGGTTCAACTGCGGCATACTCACCGGTATGTGGACGACAGTACGAGCGGATTATCAACGAAGACAACCGAGTCGGCGCTGCCAGAGGAGCCGCTCGTCATTCGTCGCGGGCTTGAAATCGGAGACAAGGTGTTGCTGCTGCGCGTGCAGGGCGGCCAACAATATGTGATTTTGGATAGGGTGGTGAGCGCGAATGATCCCGGAGTTTGATCCCGCTTTACTGGACGAGCCGTTGGATAGCGGGCCACGACCATCTTTAACCTGGCGACTGGATTTTGATAAAGGGAAAGTTGTCGGGAAAACGGATGGACTGGAAGCGATAAAGCAGGCTGTTTACAAGGTTTTTCAGACGAATCGATTCTGGCATGACATCTACAGTCCGAATTATGGCCATGAGCTGACGTTACTACTCGGCAGCAGTCCTTTGTTTGTCCGATCCGAGGCTGTTCGGATGATTGAGGAGGCGCTCTTGCCGGATGATCGAATAGACTCGGTTGAAAATGTGGAGGCCTTAGTCGATAGCGATCAGATTTTGATCCGGTTTACTGTGGCGACGATGTACGGCAGTTTTGAGCAGGAGGTGAGCTTAAATGCATGAGCATATGACCTTTGATTTTATTTTGCAGCGGATGCTCTCCCGAGTTTCGGATACCCTCGATAAGCGTGAGGGCAGCGTGATTTACGATGCTTGCGCACCGGCAGCGGCCGAGTTGGCGCAAATGTATATCGAGCTGGATGTTAACTACAATCTCTCATTCGTAGATACGGCCAGCGGGGAATATTTGAGTCGCAAGACGGCCGAATTCGGCGTTAGCCGAGCCATGGCAACGCCCGCCGAAAGGAAGGGAATGTTTTATAATTCGAGCAATGCGCTTATGGACGTTCCTCTTACTGGTCGGTATTCCATCGGGAATCTAACCTATGTGATCGAGGGACGTCTCGGCGTCGGTGTTTATAAAATGGTCTGCGAAACGCTGGGGGCCGTCGGTAACGAACAGTTTGGCGCACTTTTGCCTATTGATTACGTACCCGGCCTGACCCGTGCAGTGTTGGCTGAGGTATTGGTGCCAGGCGAGGACGAGGAAGCGGACGATGCGCTACGGAAACGGTTTTACGCTGCCGTTAATGAACCGGCTTTTGGCGGCAACGTCGCGGATTACAAGCAGCGGATCAACGCTATTCCGGGCGTCGGCGCGACCAAGGTTTACCCCGTCTGGCAGGGAGGAGGCACCGTCAAATGTGCTATCATCGCGGCAGACTGGACGCCTCCGTCGTCGACGTTGATCGACGAGGTGCAGTCGATCATGGATCCGATAGTTAATGGCGGACAAGGTTTTGGGCAGGCCCCGATTGGACATGAGGTGACGATTTCGGGTGTAACCGATGTATTGGTCAACGTGGAGACGACATTGACGCTGGCCAGCGGCGTGACGCCTGCTCAGGTGCAAGCAGACATACAGGCAATGATTGAAGCTTATCTGCTTGCATTGCGGCAGAATTGGTCTAACGAGCAGCAACTCATCGTCCGAACGGCACAGATAGACGCGCGCATGCTCACTGTGCAGGGAGTGGAGGATGTGACCGACACCAAAATTAACAGCGCTGCTTCGAATCTAATGTTTGCGGCGGACGAAATCCCAGTGCTGGGGGCGGTGGTAATCCATGAGTAAGCCGATTCAAGAGTATTGGCCAACATTCTATTCGGACATCGAAGATTTTGTGGAGTTGGCCAAAGCGGAAGATAAGGAGCTGCAGCTTGCCGCCGGCTCGGTCGACCAGTTATTCAGCAATCAATTTGTCTTGACCTCCGGGATAGAGGCGGTCAAACGACGGGAAAGTATGCTGGGCATCCAGGCCGATCCGTCCGTTGAATCGCTCGACTTTCGCCGTCGCCGCATCGTTAACCGTTATTCGACCAAGCCGCCTTTCACTCTGCGATATTTGCAGCAAAGGTTGGATCGGCTCATTGGGCCGGGGTTGACAATCGTTTCTGTGGACCTAGAGCAGTTTATTATGTACGTAACGACAAACATCCAGAATGCGAATATCTTCCGTGAAGTACAGTACACGATCCAGACAATTAAACCAGCGAACTTAATCTATCAGCAGGAGACATCAACCGCCGCGACGATCGGGTTGGAGGCGCATATCTCCTTGCAGAAAATTTCGTGGAATTACAAGTTGGGATGGTGGCAGCTCGGAGCGGGGGCGTTCGCTACGATGGGACCTGAGGAGGTTGTCGTATGATCGACACACAGTTTCTGCATGACGTTGCAGAGTATGTGAATACTCGAATCGCGAAGGTCGTGCTTAATGGAAACTATGAAATCAATTCGTTTACCGCAAGAGTGGTTGAAGATGGAATGGTTGCCCTTAACTATATTGTACCGGTAGCTGATGTATCTCTTATCACGTTGATCGAGTTGAAGGATTCGGTTAATAGGCTGGTTACTACGGACGTCGTGAATGTTCCGATTACATCTGATACAAAGATGCTACAAACAGTTGAGGCTAAGGAGGTAGTAGCTTAATGGCTAAAATAGATTGGCAGATGAATGAAGTCGTGCAACCTGCAGATTTGAATCAGATTGGGCAAGAGATTAACGAACTAGCAGATGAAATTGAGGGTGCAGCGGCTGCAATACCAGACTCTCTCGTTAAGCGAGATGCACAAGGCAGAGCAAAAATTGCCAATCCAACCGCAGACGACGAAATTGCAAACAAAGGCTCGGTTGAAGCGGCAATTAATACAGCAATTACGAATCTGGTAAACGGCGCTCCGGCTGCATTGGATACCCTTTTGGAATTAGCGACTGCTTTGGGGAATGATCCTAATTTTGCAACAACCATGACAAATGCCCTTACTGCAAAAATAAATAAAGCGGGGGACACATTAACCGGTCTGCTAGCCTTGCCCGGTGACCCTACGTTAGACTCACATTCAGTTAGGAAGAGATATGTTGATGATAAATTCGGGGCAAAAACTACGGAGGGGACTTGGGATTGGAATGACGTAACAAATACGAAACCAGGCGCGGGGCAGACACTACTAAGAGGTAACGTAGCGAATGGCCCAGTTAATACAATAGCATATTTTTATCCTTTTAACTTTGAGTATTCAACTAAAACAGGTTCCGGTAATATTACCCAGTTAGCTATCCCATATGCCTTGACAGAACCGGGAACTGGAATTTATATGCGAACAAGATTCGGAGGTGTATGGACTGGTTGGCAAAGATTATTAACGAATTCAGATGTTCGAATAAATTCTGGAGACCTTGAATTTTTTGATGGAACGGGGTGGAAGTCTGTGGGGAAAAGTAAAGTTTCCGTTGCCAGCGATAATGTGAGACTTCAGGTGGCAGAAGAGGTGATGATCCCAAATAACCAATCCTACGTATTATTGGCCAAATTCATTCCCGAAGCTTTAGGGGAGGTAAAGGTTTCCTGTGAAGTACAACAGAGATTTGCGTCTAATACAGTAGTTTCTCCCGTAATCAATATGGCCATGACGAGAAAAATCGGAAATAATCATACGCTTTATGACGCATGGTACGGAGGAGAGTCCGGCATACCGATGTATGATTATTCAACTCCGCTCGGTACTGTCGTATCTTCTGTTGTTGGTGGTACGCGATTAATACAACCTAACACACCTCAGCAATATGACACGTACTTCTCTTACCAGGGGCGATTTTACGTACACAGTCTTGAGCCTATCTATTTATTCGGTACACTATCCGGCGCCACTGCCACTAACTTGCCGATCCGCAACCTTAAAATTATGTATGACTTAGTGGGGGGATAAATTTGATTGTAGTATATTCTATTTCGAGAACAAAGTTAGTGGGTATCCAAATCCTGATTTGATGAACTAGATTCCCTTGAATTGCATTATGACCAGTGTGAGAAGGTTCCTGACGTATTCCCCTAGCTGACAAACGAAGAGATTATTCGAGTCTCGCTGGAAATTATATGCCCGGTGCCCCTTAGCCGACGTCAGAACCAACGGATCGCATCACGCAGCTCGAAACTGAAAACCTTGAATTGAAGCTCACTAACGTTGGAACTGGCTAAAGCACAGCAAGTGGGCAAACTCATTACCGGGGGGGGGGGGCTATAATGGGAAAAATCTACTATGACTTTGATCAAGGCTGGATTACGTTCGATTGAAGACGTGCCGATCTTATGATGAGATAGGACACAGGCGTTTCTTGACGCTGATAAACAGGGCTCCACAGACTAAGCAGGCATAATTCTATTTTCGAGCGATAGTGGAGCAAGAACAGCGCGATAGTCGATATTATGACCACTTAAAGATGAGGGAACGGCCCTAACATACAGCTTCTTAGCCCTAATTCAGAGGCTGTTCCATAAGCAGAGTTGCTTGAGATGATCGATAGACAAAGAAGGGGTATGTATCTCCTGTAGACGCCTCATACGCTCCTGAAATTACCCTATTACGGGTTTACCCATTCAGATTTCAGGAGCGTATAGCATCGGAAGGAGATACATACCCCTTTTGACCTGTTCGTCGATTATCTTTTAGAGCAACTGGTTTGGCTTGTGGGACAGCCTCTTTCGGCTCCTAATAGACAACCTACCGCTTAGACAAACCGAGCATAAGTGGTCATGTCGACGAGCGAGCCGGCGTAAGAATACTTGATTTTGTACGTGCCTTGCGTAAACGAAGTATTAAACGTAATCGAATAGTTCACGACGCTAGGGTTGCTGTAAATATTCGAGCGCGAGCTGGTTACATACTCTTCTACGCCGTTCACGATGCGGTATACGTCCGCGAAGATGACTCCGGCTGGCGGGCTGTTGCTAAAATACGCAGTCCCGGTAATCAGAATATCCCCTTGCCCTGTAACGGTATCCGTGTGATTCAACGGGGTGCTGGCGCTTGAGGCGGTCGAGAAAGCAAAGAGCATCACGACGGACAGCATTAGTACCGTTAACTTGCTCATTTTCACGAATATCCATCCTTTCAATTTGGGAATTGGCAGAAGGAGTTTCAGGAGCAGAATGCTGGCCAGCGTTCTTCGGGAACTGCAACCCTTCTGCTACCAGTATGACACCATTTGTAATTTCATGTAAATGATGATAAAGTACGGTACATAATTCGACACTTAAGACCGTGGGCCTAATGCCTAATCGACGATTTTCTACCCGTGAGGTCGAATCGCAAGCGAAAAATCCGCACATCGCTCCAGACTTTCGAATGGGTAATTCCCCCTAAAAGGCGTCATTCCGTGAAGACAAAAATGTCTAAATCCTGAACACGACTTAATTTGTGATTTTAATCACAAACTTAATAAGCAACCGGATGTACAATAAAGCCATGAAAGACAAACACAAAGCCAGCGAGGAAGGTGATCCCGATGTCTCCCCAACGATCTCGAACATCGGCGAACAAGCAGCAGCTAACGGACGCATAATCGCTTCAGTTCAAATAAACCTTTACCCAATTGAGGAGTGAGTGACATGATGAAGCTTTGGAGAGAAAACCGCATTGCGGCTATCATCGTAACGATCGTCAGATTCGTAGTCGGATATGCTTGGTTAACGGCAGGCTGGCATAAAATTACCGGAGCAACGCCGTTTAACGCAGGGGGTTTCCTGAACAACGCCGTGAACAACCCGATCGTCGATAAGGCGACAGGGGAGGCGGTCTACCCGACTTACCTAGCATTCCTTGAACATTTTGCACTGCCGAACGTAAAGATCATTAACGTCTTGATCCCATGGGGCGAATTCTTAGTCGGACTTGGACTCATACTCGGAACGTTAACGCTGACCGCCGCCTTCTTCGGAATCTTAATGAACTTCATGTTCCTGTTCACCGGAACCGTAAGCACGAACCCATGGCTGCTGCTCCTCGGAATGTTGGTCGTCGTCGCCGGAACGAACGCCGGACGCTTCGGACTTGACCGCTACGTGCTTCCGCTGATTCATAAGGGAACCGACCGCATCTTTCATCGCAAGCCCAAAAATCCGACAACCGGTGAAGGGGCGCTAGCCAAATAGAACAGTAAACTCCATCTCTTATCTCTTATACCGAGAGGCGCTTCCGACATACGGAGCGCCTCTTCCGCTTGTTATCAATAAAATGCTTTTCACTGAGCATTACGGATTTTGCTTTTTATTCTTACTTGTACTCCCTATAATGGGCTCATATCCTATGAGGAAAATGGTGAGCTGCAGATGAAGACGCGTTGGGGAGACCAAATGTCCATATTTCCGAAGCTAATCCTCGCTTTTTTAATTGTTTTGCTGCCGTTGTTTGCATTGAGCATTCGGATGAACGAGCAAAGCAAGGAGCTTGTCCGCAAAGAAATCACGCAATCGATCGAACAGAGAATGGTCTCGTACATCAGCACGCTGGAATTGGATTTCAACCGTGTGATGGGATTGCAAACGGAGTATGTCAACGATGACGATATCGATATTCTCAGCACGCGGGAAGACCTGTCCTACGTGGAGTTTACGGAGGCCGTTTCCAGGCTGCAGGACCGACTTAGACTTATGAAAAACGCCGCCAGCTTCGTTCGCGACAGCTTCGTGGATATCGGGCTCCTAAACCGACGAATCTCTACCAATGCCTATAGCGAAATTCCGGCGGGGGACGGAGCCGCATTGAATAATGCGACCAACCGGCTCGAATCTCCTTTTATCGTTCACCAAGGCAAGCTCTGGATTACGTTGCCTTACCCGGGCACTTTGAACCGTCAACCGCTGTTCACTTTAGGACTGGAAATAGCGGATTCTAGCTTGAAGGCGTATTTGGACGAGTTCACCGACCTTCAAGACGGGGGCAGCCTGCTTACCCATGATAATCCGAATTGGTCGGTTGAAAGCGGGGAAACCCCGGCTGTCGTTACGGAGACTCTCAAAGAGCGAATTCGCGATAACGGCAGCTTTGCGACAAATCGCCATTACGAAACTTTAAAAGTAGGCGGGGAAGCTTATTATCTGTTTATTAAAAAGTCGGATAAGCTGGGGCTTTCGCTCTCGGTTTTCGTCAAAGAAAGCAAAATCATCGGACCGTTAAAGCAGTACAAGGATAGGGTCTGGTGGCTGTCGATCGCCTCCTTCATTATCGTCGTGATATTCTCGTATTGGATTTATAGGCTTATTCATCGACCGTTGGCGCAGCTTGTTTTCTCTTTTCGCAAGCTGGAAAAGGGAGACCTGGATGCGGCGATGCAATTCAAAGGTACGGGAGAATTCCGATATTTGTTCGAACGATTTAACAAGACCGTATATCGTTTGAAAGAACTCATCGATGAGGTCTACGTTCAGCAATATCAAGCGAAAGTTGCGGAATTAAAGCAGCTTCAATCGCAAATTAATCCTCATTTTCTATTCAATTGTTTCTTCAACCTGTATCGCATCGCGAAAATGCATGAAATCGAACAGGTCATCCGCGTGACGAAGAGCCTCGGAGAGTATTTTCGCTTTATTACGAGGGGAAGCGACCATATCCGTCTTGAAGAAGAGATCAAGCATGCGAAAGCTTATGCGGACATTCAGGAAATTCGGTTCGAGGATCAGATTCGCGTGGAATTCGAAGAAATTCCGAGTCGTTGGAGAGATCGCCAAATTCCGAAATTAATCGTGCAGCCGTTGCTTGAGAACGCCTACCAGCACGGCCTGGAGGATCGGGACGGGCCTGGATTCATCCGCGTCGGATTCATCGAGAATGAACAGTTTCTGACGATTATCGTAGAAGATAACGGGAATCTCACGGACGAACAATTAGCGAAGATTAACGGCTTGTTGGCAAAGAAGCAGTCTCCGGGGGAAAATGCGGGGCTCTATAATGTCAAAAGGAGAATCCAATTGTATTTCGGAGAGGAAGGCGTTATGGTGGCAGGCAGATCGCTTAGCGGAGGGCTCCGGATTGAGTTGCGCTTGCCTACGGATAAACAAGGAGGCGAATGAAATGTACAGATTGCTGATCGTGGACAACGAACCGAAGATCGTCAAAGGGCTGCAACAATTGTTCGAAGAGGAGATTGCTCTCGAATTGGAAGTATACCGGGCTTTCTCCGCTTCGGAAGCCTTGGCGTGCTTGGAGAAAATAAAAATCGATATTCTATTGTCCGATATCCGGATGCCCGGCATGGACGGGCTGGAATTGCATCGTCAGGTTACCAGGCGCTGGCCGCGCTGCCGCGTCGTTTTCCTATCCGGTTATGACGATTTTCGTTACGTTCAGGCGGCGCTTCGTCAAGGAGGAGTGGATTACGTTCTTAAAACCGACGGCGATGAAGCCATCGTAGCCGCCGTTGCCAAGGCTGCTGAAATGCTGTCCGAGCAGATGGAAACGGAGCGGTGGATCCGGAGCGCCGCCGAACAAATAAATGAGACTTTGCCTATGCTGCGTAAAGAGTATGCGACGTCGCTGTTGCGCGGGGATAACCAGGCATCGCAATTGCGAATGGACGAGCTCGGGATCGGGCTGAGCACGGAGCGCAAGGTGCTTATGGTCGTGGGACGAGTCGATTGTTGGCGGGACGGATTGTCATCCAGGGACCGCACGCTGCTCTCTTATGCGATTCAGAAAATGGCGGAGGAGCTCTTCGAGCGAACGGCCTTGTTTTCCCTCATGACGGAAACTTCCCGATTCGTGTGGCTGCTGCAGTCCGATGCGGGAACGACAGGGGAGGAGGCTCTGCGCGAGGAGAAATCCGATTCGCTTGCTCTATTCGTACAGGGGACTCTGGAATCCATTCAATCCGCGTGCAAGGCCTATCTGAAAGTCGCGATTTCGTTCGCGACCGGGTCGGGCGCTACCGATTGGGCATCTCTTCCCGCCAAATACGCAGAGTTGAATGACGTGTTGTTTCACGGGCTTGGAGAAGGCGAAGAGATGTTGTTGACCGACCGGTATTTGGTAGCGACCGGCAAAGAGGACAAAAGCGTCTATGAGCTGCAGGCCAGAAGCAAGTTGCAACAGCTTCTGACCATGGAACCGGAAGGCTCCCAAGAAGCCAGAGAAGATTTCGCGGAGACTTATTTGAAGCTAAAGGAGATTTCCCTGCATTGTCGCAACGATGTGGAAGTATTGTCCGAAATCTACTACGGGGTCGGATATTTGCTTATTTCTTTGTCCAACCGCAATCGCGGTGGACAAACGGCGCGCGAATCCGGCGATTACAAGTGGTCAAGTCTTGGAGAGCATGCTTCTTGGGAGCAAGCGCTGCGTTACCTGGACGAACGGCTTGAGGGCTGGATCCATTTGCGGGAGGAGAAGCGCGAGGAAAATACGCATTCGATCATCCGACAGCTCCAATCGTATATTGCCGATCACCTGGACCAGGATCTGTCGCTCGGTCGGCTGTCCGATATTGTCTATCTGAATCCGTCCTATCTATCCCGGTTGTTTAAGCAGCAAACGGGCGTCGGGGTATTGGAATACACCACCGAAATGAGAATCTTAAAAGCCAAGGATTTATTAAGTCGGTCCATGCTGAAAATTCATGAGATCGCAGGGCGCGTCGGCTTCGACTCGGCCAATTATTTCGGACGCTTTTTCAAAAAAGAGACCGGCATGACGCCTCAGGAATATCGCGAAAGAAAGTAAAGAAAAGAATGAGCGATGTCAAAAATGTGCGATTTTATCCCTAATCCAACGCTCCTATAATTAAGAGCGTAAGACAGCTGCTCTTTACAAAATCGACTCAAGGGGGATTCGCATGAAAAGAACGGCAAAGTATTTCGGCATGTCGTTGGCGGTTCTGACGATATTCATGACCGCCGCATGCGGCAATGAAAGCAAGGGCGGCAACGCCCAAGAAAGCGGCTCGCCGGCAGCGACGGCCAGCTCGCAAGCAAGCACCGCCGCTCCTGAAAGCGCTTCGACGGAAACGGTCGATCCATTCGGCAAATATGATCCTCCGATCAAGGTCTCAGTTACCCGAAATACGGATTCGACTTACAAATTCAAAGAAGGCGAATCCTTCGACAAGAACGCATGGAATACCGCTTATGCGGAGCGGCTGGGCATTCAGATCGCGAATAAGTGGATCGTTCAAAGCGATCAATACGATCAGAAAATGAATGCGTCCATCGCTGCGGGAGATCTGCCGGACGTGTTCAGGGTTAACGCTGTTCAATTCAAACAGCTTGCCGACGCCGGTCAGTTGGAGGATTTGACCGAAGTATACGAGAAATACGCTTCCCCAATGGGCCGTGAACTGATCGAGAACGGACAAGTCGCCAAGGCTGCGTCGACTGTAGGAGGCAAGCTGCTGGCCATCCCTCAATCGCAAGATTACTTTGGCGGCGCACCGCTGCTGTGGGTACGCACGGATTGGCTCGTCAAGCTCGGACTCCCCGAGCCTTCGACGATGCAAGACGTTTTTACGATAGCTGAGGCTTTCACGAAGCAGGATCCGGACGGCAACGGAAAGGCGGATACGCTGGGCCTGGCGCTTTCCAAGGAGCTGTTCAGCGGATACCCTGACGTGACCGGCTTTATGAACGGCTTCCATGCTTACCCGAAGATATGGATTAAGGACGCTTCGGGCAAGCTGGTCTACGGCAGTATCCAGCCCGAAGTAAAGGCAGCTCTCGCCAAGCTGCAGGAGATGTTCAATGCCGGTCAAATCGACAAGGAATTTGGCGTCAAAGACGGCAGCAAAGCATCCGAACTGGAAATCAACGGGAAGCTGGGCATGCACTTCGGCGCGATGTGGAATCCGCTATGGCCCCTACAAGGCAATAAGGACAAGGAACCGCAAGCGGATTGGAAGGCTTATCCGATCCCTTCGATTGACGGTAACACAGCTAATGCTCAAAGCAGCCTGGACTACAACCAATTCTGGGTCGTTCGCAAAGGTTATGAGCATCCGGAAGCCGTCATCAAGCTGTATAACCTAACCGTGGATATTTTCGGGGGCGACAGCCAGAACCCTGAAATCTACCACAGTAAAGACGGGATTGAATTCCACAAGTACGCCCTTCTCACGAATACGGGAACAGGCGAAGGGCTGATTGGCGCTCAGAAACATATAAAGGCGGCTTTTGAGTCGGGAGATGCTTCCAAGCTGACCGCCGAGGAAAAAGGATACTACGATAAAATCGTCGCACATCAAGGAGGCGACAATTCCGGTTGGGGAACGGATCGGGTATTCGGAAGCGAGAGTGCTTACTCCGTTATCGGCCAATATTACGATCAGAACCGACAATTGAAGGTCAATGAGTTTATTGGCGCGCCAACCCCGACCATGGGAGACAGGAGAGCTACTCTGGAAAAGCTCGAACTGGAAACGTTTACGAAAATTATTCTCGGGGCATCCCTAGACGATTTTGATACCTTTGTGGCGGATTGGAAGAAGCTTGGCGGAGATCAGATTACTGCCGAAGTCAACGAATGGTACGCAACGAAATAAACCGGTAAACAAAGATGGGGGCCGTAATGGGTCCCCATCGATGTCTCCGCAAAGGTGGCACAGCGCATGTCCGAAAAAAACGGGTTCCGGCAATTGCCGCTCCATCTCATGGTGCTGCCGGCGCTGCTTCTCGTTCTTGTGTTCAGTTACGGCCCGATTGCGGGGCTTGTTATCGCGTTTCAGAAGTATTCGATCGTCAAAGGAATAAGCGGCTCGGACTGGGTGGGACTTGATAATTTCCGTTATGTATTCGCCTTGCCGGGAACGCTTGACGTCTTATGGAATACCGTATTTATCGCGTTTATGAAAATAGCGGCTGGACTTAGCGCGCCGATCGTTACCGCGCTTCTACTTAACGAAATTCGCGTCGAGTTTGTCAAGCGCGGCGTCCAAACGCTGATTTATTTGCCTCACTTTCTGTCCTGGATCATTCTTGGAGGCATTTTGATCGATATCCTCTCCCCATCCAGCGGGATCGTAAATCAACTATTAAGCGGATTCGGAATACAACCCATTTTTTTCTTGGGCGACAATCGATGGTTTCCCTATCTGCTTGTCTTATCCGACGTATGGAAGGAGTTCGGATTCAGCACGATCGTCTATCTGGCTGCACTCACGAATATCAATCCGACCTTGTACGAAGCCGCAGTCGTCGACGGGGCGGGGAGATGGAAGCAGACGCTCCATGTGACGCTCCCGGGTATGCTGCCTATTATTATTCTGATGTCCACGCTGAGCTTGGGCAATGTATTGAATGCCGGCTTTGAACAAGTTTTCAATTTGTACAGCCCGCAAGTCTATGAAAGCGGCGATATTATCGACACTCTGGTGTACAGGCTCGGACTTGTCGATGCGCAGTATGCGGTGGCGACCGCCATGGGCATGTTTAAGTCCGTCGTTTCCGTATTATTCGTTTCCATTTCCTATTACCTCGCTTATCGACTAGCGAATTATCGTATTTTCTAGATGGATGGGAGAGGGAGAGACAGATGAATTACACTTCCTTCGGCGGGAGGCTGTTTACGGCTTTCAATTACGTGCTTTTGATTTCTCTCGGTCTGCTATGCATTCTTCCGCTCGTTCATGTCGGAGCGTTATCGTTCAGTTCAAGCACAGCTGCGGGCGCCGGAATTGTAAAATTGTGGCCGATCGAATTCACATGGAAGTCCTACGAATTCGTACTGCGGAAAAAGGAATTTCTTCATTCTATGGAGATCAGCTTGCAGCGCGTGCTTCTGGGCGTTGCCGTGAACATGTTGTTAACAGTTATGCTGGGGTATGCGCTCTCTAAGGAGTCCCGCATATTTACGGGAAGAACGTGGTATGCATGGTTTTTTGTGCTTACGATCTTTGTCAACGGCGGATTTATTCCCTGGTATCTCGTCATCAAGGAGGCGGGCTTGCTAAACTCGCTTGGAGCGCTCATATTGCCGGGAGCGGTTCCGGTTTTTAATGTCGTGCTGTTGTTGAATTTTTTTCGTTCTCTTCCTAAAGAGCTGGAGGAATCGGCCTTTATGGATGGGGCCGGGCATTGGAAGATCTTATGGCGTATATTTCTTCCGTTATCCTTGCCGGCCATCGCGACAATCGGATTATTTACAATCGTAGGCCATTGGAACGCCTGGTTTGACGGTCTCATTCTGATGAATTCGCCGGACAAATATCCTCTTCAAAGCTATTTGCAAACCGTTGTGATCAATCACGATCTAGCACTGATTAATTCTACGGATATCACGATGCTAGCCGAAGTTTCGGATCGAACGCTCAAGGCGGCTCAAACGCTGCTTGGAGCATTGCCTATTTTAATGGTATATCCGTTCCTTCAAAAGTACTTTGTCAAAGGGATGGTGCTAGGCAGCGTAAAGGAGTAACAAGGTTCAGAATGCGAAGCACCTACAAACCGTTAAGGAGATGACGTGCATGAGTTTTTTGGGGAACACTGCAGGTCGAGTTGCGCAATGGAGCGCTTTATTCGGACTTTTATCGACGCTGCTGTTGACGATTTTGCCCGAACGCGCAGATGCGGCGGGAACCGTGAAAATCAACGTTAACTTAGCTGCGCAAGGACCTGTCATGCAAAACAAGCACTCCATGATCAACGTATGGGATTTCAGGATTCATTGGACCTCTCAAGCTGCGGGCCAGCCCTCTAATTATTTTGCCAGCCATTACCCTTTTGTGAAAAACGTGCAGTTCATGACAGCGACGGGCGGCAATTCAACGCGCGATTTATTCGTCGATCCGAATAATACGTCAACCCTGACGGATTACAAATTCGACGAGCTGATTGCCGCATTGCACAACGTCGTGGATCAAGGCCTGAAGCCGTTTATTAAGACTGGGGCCGTACCGCTGAAGTATTCGACGAATCCCCATATTTCTACCGCGTTTGGCGTAAACGTCAGACCGCCGGCCGATTACAATTTATACTATAACTATATTAAAGCCATAGCCGATGCAGTCGTAGCGGAGTTTGGCATTAATGAAGTCAAGACGTGGACATGGGGCGTCCTAACCGAATACGAAAATGCGGATTGGTTTATCGCCGCCGACGGTTCTCCGAACTCTACGAAGATCGCTTATTTCAAGCTTTACGACTACACGGTTGCTGCATTGGAAGCCGCAATCGGCGCAGAAAACCTGAATGTCGGCGCGCATAGCATGACCGTCGTTAATGCACTCTGGGACGAAAGGGATTTTATCGATCATGTGGCGACGGGCACAAACTATAAAACAGGCGCCAAAGGCACGCAAATCGACTATTTATCGGCATCCTACTATGATGGCGCTCCCGGCCAAGGCAGCTCCGGACTTTCGTTCGCGGATACGATCAACCTGCTTCGCGACAAAGCCAACTCCGTTGGATTAACCAATCTGAAATTCGGCATTGACGAGGGCAGAATTCTTAACGGGCCGGGCGATGACAACAGAGCCTTATTTTCCAGAATCGTAGCGCATAGCTACCAAGGGTCGTATGATGCAAAGCTAGTCAAGACGATGAACGACGCGCAGATCGACTGGCTTTCCACATGGGGGCTCAGTACCGAAGCCTTCTGGGGCGGCGTAATTCCGGTAAGTACTCATGTGGCTAACTTGGCTTATAAAATGGTTGGGGATAACCGGGTCGGATTGGCCGTTACGGGATCGGCCGCGGATTCCACGAATGAGGTCGACGGGGTAGCCAGCTTTAATCGGGGGACGAATACCGTGCATGTCATGGCTTACAACCATAATAGCTATATGAATGCTTCCGTAAGCGAGACACCGACGTTAACGATCGATAACATCGCGCCGGTATCGGGGAACACCGTTACTGTAAAACAGTGGATTGTAGATGATACGCATGGGAACTTCTGGGATACTTGGGTGGCCGACGTCGTGGCGAGAGGAATGCAGAACACGGCATATAGTTGGTCGAAATATTCTATGGAAGTGCCGAAATACTTAGTGAACGCCTCGGATAGAAATTATTGGTACTCTCGCGAGTCCGTGTATAAATCGTTGGCCACGATAACTCCAACGACGACGACAGCAACGGTAACGGGAAATAAGCTGGTATTAAATCCGACGCTGACGACTCACGGGGTGGTATTTTACGAGATTACGAATGCAACCAATACCGTCACGACGACGCCAATGACCGATGATCTGAACGATTGGAGTAAGACGTATTCCCATAGCTCCGGATTAATTTTCGACACGGCTAACGCTACGGTACTTGGGGATTCAAGCCGTGCGTCCCGTAACCATACGAACGCCTCTCCAGCCGAGAATGTCATCTATAAATACCCTGGCATTAGAAGCTTTAGCGTGACGGGACTGTATGCGACTCATGCGGAAGCCATCAATAACTTCAAGTTTTATACCTCTCCTAACGGCACGACTTGGACTCAGCAGACAGGAGGGACGAACGCGGATGCGCCAATTAATGGAGGAGATTGGACGAGAAGGGTGTACACGTTTAACTCCGTGCCTGCCGGAACCGAATACCTGAAAGTCGAATTCCCTACGGGCGGTGCGTTATCGTATAATCCGCAGTTGAGCAAAGTGAGCCTTAATTATGTATATAATCATGTAGTTAATCCGGGCTTCGAAGATAATACGGCCTCCGTTCAATCGCCGTCCAGTTGGTATACCACGGGTAAAAACCTGGATTCGGATTATACGGAAGGCGGCGCCTACAGCGGCTCCTATAAGCTCGTTCATTGGAAAAACAGTCCTTACGAATCTTACACCTATCAAACGATGACCGGGTTAAGCAATGGATTGTACACGCTTAAAGCATGGGTGAAAAATGATTATGGCGGTCTAGGAACCGCTTATATGCAGGCCAAAGATTATGGAGGCTCAAGCGTAACGACAAATATTCCGACCTCCTCTTCTTGGACGCAGATTACCATTGCGAATATTAATGTAACAAACGGACAATGTACGATCGGGTTTTATTCCAATTCTCCGGCAACGAAATGGTACTATGTCGATCATGTGGAGTTTATCAAACAATAGTGAAATTCGAACGTGGCCGTCCCATAAGTAGAGTTGCTTGGGGTGATCGAGATATAAAGAAAGAGGCACATCCCCCTTGTACCTTTATCATCGCTTATCTTTCACAGCAACTTGATTGTCTTATGGAACAGCCCCGAATTCGAATCATCAAGAGAGCGAGAAGATGAGCTAATGAACGTATCCGATTTTTTAACTCCTCACAAACGATCTCAACCTGTCCTTACCGGTTCTGGTCGTGCAGGCACCTTTGATAAAGAAGCGGTCGACTGTCCGTTCGTGTTTAAACATCTCGGATTGTTTTATATGATGTACGTTGGTTACGATGGGATTGGCTATCAAACAGGTCTGGCGACAAGCGAGAATCTGCTTGATTGGCGCCCATTAGGGACCATCCTTCGTCGCGGCGAGGGAAATGGGTGGGATTCGCTTAACGCAGCCGGGACGTGGATTCTGCGCGAGAATGAGATGGACGGTATTCCGGTACTTAAAAAGTGGGACGATAAATACTGGCTCGTCTATCACGCCTATCCCGGCGAAGGATATGAGAGCGGCCCTGGCCGAATCGGCATGGCTTGGACGGAGGACCCTTCATTGCTTTCTTGGAACAGGATGCCGGAGCCGATTCTAATTCCTGAGGAAGGAGCTCCATGGGAGCAAGGCGGTCTATACAAGGAATGCCTGGTTGAACGCGACGGATTGTTTTATTTATTCTATAACGCCAAGAATAAGACGGGCACTGACCACGAATGGGTAGAACAAACGGGCGCGGCTACTTCATCGGATCTGGTCCACTGGACACGACTGGAGAGCAATCCCGTACTTCAAGTGGTACCGGGAACGTGGCAAAGCAAGTTTGTCAGCGATCCATGCGTGCTGAAATACGGGGATAAGTGGGTCATGTTTTATTTTGGATACGACGGTGTGCATGCGCAGGAAGGGATAGCGTTTTCTGAGGACCTCCTCACATGGGTTAAGCATTCTGAACCGATTATTCAGTCAGGACCTGAGGGGAGTCTCGACAGCATCAATGCGCATAAACCGTCGGTTATTTTTCATGAGGGTATTCTTTATCATTTCTACTGTGCGTGCAGGCCAGGTCGGCCAGATGATACAACCACTCACTTCGGCAACTTCAGAACGATTGCGGTAGCTACTTCTAAGCTGTTAGCATAACCATCGTCAAAATATCGGGGAGCTTCCTTTATTGGGAGCCCCCGATTTTTGTTCCCCAAATTCCAACCCGGTCGATAGACAAGTCAACAAATCGAAAGAAAGTCATTCGATTGCGATTGCGTACGATTTGTTCACGCTATTAATCTTAAGAAAACGGGCCTTATAATAAAAATAAAATCAAATTTGTCGAAGGACAGTCTGCATCCCAAAGGAGCGATCGCTTGAAGACCCCCTCGATCTGGCCCAAGTTATTCGTGTATCAGAAAATCGTGATCGTTTTTTGCGTATTGGTCGTTCCAAGCTACGCCCTCAGCCTGTGGTTAAATACGACGGGCATGAACTTTATCCGCAAGCAGTATTCCGACTCCGTTGTATCCAATGCCGAGTTCTACGCAGAACAGCTCAACAGGCAAATCAACTTTATCCGCAACCAGCAATTGCAGCTCATGAACCATTCCGACGTGCAAAACCTAAGCTTTCTTGCCGGAACGCTTAACACCTATGAATTGCTCCAATACTTTAGAAAAATAACGGAGCAATTGGCGGCACTTCAAAGCTCCGATGATTTTGTAGTCAATGCAGGTGTATATATTCGCTCGTTGGGCAGGGGGATCTCCATTCGGGAAGGGATGACGGAACCCTCGAACAGCGAATGGGGGCTTATCTCCGATTATTCTTTGCGATCGAATCACACCTCCATGATCGATATTCAAGGGAGACTGTTTTTCATAGAAGCGTCGAACAGCGGCAGCGTCGTCTCGTTCGTAGAGCTGTCGGCGGCCAAATTCGGCGAATCGCTGGCCAGTCTTGTAAAGCCCGATAACGATGCAGGGGCGGTGCTTTCCATAGATCGGGAGAGCCCGGGAATCTCCACGCAGGAGAATAACGAGCTGTTTCGGAATTTGACGCACCCCGGAGATTGGGATGATACGATACGGCAGACGGGCGTATACAGCGACGTTCGCGCCTTTGATGGAAAGCGCTATCAGATCACCTCGGAACGGATCCGTTCAGTCGGATGGGTTTTATTTACGTATACCGATCAGAACAAAGCGACGGGACCGCTCAAGCTGTTCCTAAAATGGTTAACGGCGCTAACTGTCATTTCCGTCGTCGTTATTTTTCTGTTTTCCTTTTCGATCCATGCCATTATTCATCGTCCGCTTCGCAAGCTGATTCGCTCCTTTGAAACGTTAAAAGGCGATAATCGGATGTTCTCCGACAGATCCGCCAAGGACAACGAATTTCTGTATCTATTTCGCAGCTACGATCAAATGGTCGAAAGATTAAACGATTCGATCCGACAAAATTACGAACAGAAGCTAGCCCTGCGTCAGTCCGAGCTTAAGCAGCTTCAATCGCAGATCAATCCTCATTTTCTCTACAACGGATTTTATAGTATCTACCGGCTGAGCAAGACCGGGGATATCGAGGGCGTCGGCGCCCTGTCCCAGAAGCTGTCCAGCTATTATCAATTTATTACGCGCAGCGGCGCGGCCGAGGTGCCGTTAAGCGCGGAATATCGGCATGCGATGGACTATTGCGACATTCAGCGCATCCGTTTCTCCAATCGGATCCGCATCGACGCCGCCGCGCTCCCGGAAGCATGCGGTTCGATACAAGTTCCTCGCCTGATCATACAGCCGGTCATCGAGAATGCCTTCGAGCATGCTTTCGACTCGGAACCGGGCGGGGGCTATATTCGAATTCTCGCGAGCTGCGCGATGGACCGCTTGATTATTTCCGTAGAGGATGACGGACGAACGTTAACGGACGACTCCCTGAACAAGCTCAAGACGAGGTTGACCAACGTTTGGAATGTCTCGGAAACGTCGGGGCTTATTAACGTTGCGAAACGGATCGTGCTTAATTATGGAGAAGGCAGCGGGCTCACCGTATCGAGAAGCGAGCTGGGAGGCTTGAAAGCGGAGATAACCATTCTACCGAACGACCCAAGGAGGGCGGACGATGTATAGACTGTTGATCGTAGACGACGAGCCCATCATCCTCGAAGGCCTCGTACAATTGTTCGAACAGCTGGACGAGCCGAAGCTGGACGTATGTCAAGCCTATTCGCCCGGAGAAGCTATTGAACTTGCGAAAAGAACTAAAATCGACATCGTGCTAAGCGATATCCGTATGCCCGGCAAAACCGGACTTCAAATGATCGACGACATCGTGTTTTACTGGCCCGATTGCCGGATTGTTTTCCTGACCGGGTACAGTGAATTTGATTATATTTACACGGCTTTTCAGAAAAACGTAGAGAGCTTCATCCTGAAGACGGAGGAGGACTCTGTTGTGGTCACGGCCGTGAAGTCGGTGGTTGGCAAGCTGGATTTCGAGCTGAATCAGCGAATGTTGGCGGAGCAGGCGGAGCTGCGCAATCGGGAGATGAACGAGCTGCTTAAAGCCGAGACGATCCGTGCTTATCTCGCTGGAGAACGGATCTCTCATTCGATTCACGATTGGTTTTCGGTAAGCCAAGAGCGGGAAGGGGAGGACCGATCAATATTGCTGCTCGTCGGACGCGTGATCGATTCCTCTTCCGAGATGGGCTACGCCGCTAAGCTAAAAGCTCTAACGATCGTTCGGGGGCTATTCGACGATCTGTTCCCCCATTGGCTTCTTGCCGAGTCCGCAGTATACGACGCCTCCACATTGGTATGGCTGGTTCGTTATTATCCTGGAGATGACAGATTCGGTTCAGCGGACGGCACGGTCGATTGGCCGGGAGTCGCCGCGTACTTGAGAGGTGTGCTGGAAGCGGTCCAGAACGGCTGCCGCGATACGCTGGGGCTGCACGTCTCGTTTGCGATTTCGGGACCCGCCCTCCATGAAGAGGGTATCCCCGATTTGTTTCGCCAAGCGCAACCTTTCATCAGCCCTTCGCTTACGCGCGAGCCTTCGCTTGTCGTTATCGGCGCCAATTGGGAGGGCGCGGAGTGGCTCGGGGGCAAGCTCGTATCCTTCGACCTCCAACCTTTCAAGCTGCAGGTTAAACAGTTGGAGCAAGCGCTTATAGAAGCCGATGAAGCACGATCTGCGGATTTATGCCGCGAATTGTTAACCCGCCTAAAGGAGCAGTTGCACGCCAGCCCCTGGACGGGAACGGAGCTGTATTACGAATTCGCGCTGCTCTATTTCGCAAGACTAGGCGACGTGGAAGGCGAGGACGCGAGGCGGGTGCCTCTGCGGCTTCAATTGCTGACATTATTATCCGTTCCGAAGGACTGGAGCAAAGCCGAGGAGGACTGGGTTCGGTTGTCCATAGAGTTATGTGCCTTGCAGCAGTCGCGCGCGTACGATCGCGAGCAGAAAATCGTGGAGCGGGTTCACCGGTTCGTGGACGACAATATCGGGCGGCATCTGTCTTTGGCTCAGATCGCGGAGGCGGTTTATTTTAATCCGTCCTATTTGTCGCGGTATTACAAGAGGGTAACCGGACGCAACCTGTTCGACTACATCAATGGCTCGAAGGCGGATGCGGCATGCGCCTTGCTGGAGGATCATCAGATGAAAATTCAGGATATCGCGATGAAGCTCGGATTTGAATCCGCTTCGTATTTCACCACGTTTTTTCGAAAAATGTTCGGCAGAAGTCCTCAAGAATACAGGGAGGAGCTTCAGAACAGGAAGTAAACGAAGTTCAAGGATGTCAACCGTTTGTGATTGTCCGCTCCCCGCGTGACCTTCTATCATGAAGAGGTAAGGCTCGAGACTTACGCAGACGCTTGAAATTCATATCAGGGAGTGGTCAACGCTATGAGAATAAAAACGGGATCCGGTCTGATCACCGTGCTAATGGTTGCCGCGCTGATGCTGGCGGCATGCAGCAATTCCAACGGTTCTTCTTCACCGTCCTCCTCCAGCCCGGAAGCCTCCTCTTCCGCGCCGGCTTCGGAGTCGGCTTCCCCTTCTGCGGCGGAACAACCGAAGGAGCCGCTCGGCAAGTACCCGGAGCCGGTTACCGTATCGATGGTGCTGGGCGCAAGGACGCCGGAGTCCAAAGACGTTCCTTCCGGGCTGACGCCGGATCAGAACGGATATTTGAAAAAGCTCAAAGAAATGACCAATATCGAAGTAAAGTATGCCTGGACCGTACCTTACGAGCAGTTTACCCAGAAGTTCAAACTGTCTATCGCTTCGGGCGATCTGCCGGACGTGATGTGGGTCGACCAGGTGACATTCGAGCAGTTCAAGGAGCAAGGCATTCTAGGCGATCTTACCGAAGCGTACCGGGATTACGCATCGCCCACGATCAAGAAATGGATGGAATTCGACGGCGGAGCCACGATGAACATGATGAAGTCGGAGGACGGCAAGCTTCTCGGTCTGCCGAGCTACTCCGACGCCAACCAATCTCTGCAAACCTTATGGATTCGTGCTGATTGGCTGAAAAACGTCGGTCTTGAGGCTCCTCGAACGTTCGAGGAGTTGGAGAAGGTGGCGGATGCTTTTGCGCACAACGATCCGGATCAGGACGGCCAGCAGGACACTTACGGATTGGCGCTTATGAAATCGCTTAACTTCTGGGGATTCGATGCAAGAGGCTTCTTCTATACTCTGGGTGCCTATCCCTATAACTTTATACCAGGGGCGGACGGCAAGCTGGTTGCCGGAGAGACGCTTCCCGAGACGAAGGATGCGCTCGCCAAGCTGGCCGACTGGTACAAGAAGGGGCTGCTCGATAAGGAATGGGCGTTCAAGGACGAGAACAAAGTCGTTGAGGACATGATCGCGGGCAAAGTCGGCCTGTCGTTCGGCGAATGGTGGTACCCGAATTGGCCGCTTAATCTCGTTAAGGATAACGATCCTAAAGCCGAATGGATTAACGTGCCGCTGCCTTCCTATAACGGGAATCCGGGTAAATCTCTCGTTCCCCGCGCCCGGCTTGGCAAAATCTTGGTCGTAAACAAAAACTTCGCCCATCCCGAGGCGGCGATCAAGATGGCCAATTTCTATCCGGAAATGACGAAGAAGGAGTACAACGATGTCGCCACGCCGGCCAACGGTTACGTGTACGAATGGTTTGAGCCGCGAGTCAGCAATCCGACCGAGATGGAGACGAACTATATTCAAGTGAACGAAGCGCTGAAGGCGAACAACGACAGCTATGAGTTTGAGAATGGTTCTGGCGCTTTGCTGTACGAAACCGCCAAAAAGTATGCGTCCGGCGATCAAGCCAGCTGGGGGCTGACCTTCAGCCGGGCTTCGGAGGATGGCGGCTGGGGCGTCACGCGCCAGGTTCGCGACTCGGGTCAGATTGTGCGCAGCGGCTTCGCGGGACCGCCTACGCCTACCCAGGTGGAGAAAGGGGCTTCCCTGCTCAAGCTGACGGACGAAACCTTCACGAAGATCATTATGGGCTCCGCGTCCGTCGACGAGTTCGACAAGTACGTAGAGGACTGGAAGAAGCTTGGCGGCAACGACATTACCGCGGAAGTGAACGACTGGTATGCCAAAAATCCGATGAAATAGCGCGACGGGCTAACGTCAGCCGGATCAAGATTCAAATTAGGGAGAGCGGATGGAAGCGCGGCTCTCCCTTTCTTATAGCCAAATGCGATTATTGAAAGCCTGCAAGGAGGAATGCCAAGCATGAATCGTACGTCTAAAAAAATGCTCCGTCTCAAGGAAGAGCTGCCGTTTCATCTGCTGCTTTTGCCGGGAGTCGTGTTTATTGCTATCTATCATTATGGACCGCTTGCCGGACTTGCGATGGCGTTCCAGAAGTTCCAGCCGATCGCCGGTTTCTTTCATTCCAAGTGGGTCGGGATGAAAAACTTCGAATACATTTTCAATTTACCGGATTTCAGTCAAGTATTCTGGAACACCCTGGAGATCGCCGTGCTGAAAATCGTGTTCGGTCTGGCCGTGCCGCTCCTTCTGGCGCTGCTGCTCAACGAGGCGACGAAAAGCTGGTTCGTGCGTTCCGTGCAGACGAGCGTGTTTCTGCCCTTTTTCTTATCGTGGACGATTCTGGGAGGAGTTCTGTTCGAGCTGTTCTCTTTCAAGGGGCCGATCAATGCGCTGTTCGCTTGGTTGGGACTCGATCCGGTGCTTTTTATGGGCGATGCCGGATGGTTTCGCGCCATCCTTGTCGGTTCCGATGTGTGGAAAGGGATGGGCTACAACATGATTATTTTCCTCGCATCGATCGCGGGCATTAATCAAAATCTCTATGAAGCGGCGCAGGTAGACGGGGCGGGCAGATGGAAGCAGGCGATCCATGTGACGCTTCCCGGGATGGCGCCCATCATTATTCTAATCAGCACGCTTAGCATTGGAGGAATTCTTAACGCGGGATTCGAGCAGGTGCTTGTGCTCTACAACCCGACCGTATACAGCAGCGCCGACGTGATCGACACCTTCGTGTACCGTCTTGGCCTGTTTGACCAGCAGTATTCTCCCGCCGCGGCGATCGGGCTGTTCAAATCCGTCATTTCCTTATTTCTAGTCAGCCTGTCCTACTATCTGGCCTATCGGTTCAGCAAATACCGTATATTCTAACTGCATTGGGGGAAAACGCATGCCGTTTCGGAGAATGGCGTTCAGCCGCCAATTATTCATTGTGATCAATTCGATTGTGCTCGCCAGCTTGTTTGTGCTAGGGCTGCTGCCTTTTATCCATCTGCTGTCCGTATCGCTTAGCTCCAATATCGCCGCCTTGTCCAACCAAGTTAAGCTATGGCCAGTCGGCTTTACGCTTGAAGCCTATCGGTTCCTCGGCCAGAAGCCGGAATTTCTGGATTCGCTGGTCGTCAGTCTGCAAAGGGTCGTGCTGGGGACCGCGATCAATATGGCGCTTGTCGTCATGGCGGCGTATCCGCTGTCCAAGGAAGTGGAGAGATTTCGTCTGCGGACGATGTACGTGTGGTTTTTTGCCGTGACGATGTTTCTCGGGGGAGGTCTCATCCCGACCTATATCGTTGTGAAAGAGACCGGAATTATGGACTCGATCTGGGCTTTGATCTTACCCGGCGCGTTGAGCGTATGGCACATGGTCATGCTGCTTAACTTTTTCCGGTCGGTGCCCAGGGATTTGGAGGAAGCCGCGATCGTGGACGGAGCGGGCCAGCTCAAGATTCTGGCGAGGATCTACTTGCCGATATCGCTGCCGGCAATCGCCACGATCCTGCTGTTCACGCTGGTCGGCCACTGGAATTCTTGGTTCGACGGGATTTTGTATATGAATTCCCCAAGCCATTATCCGCTGCAAAGCTACCTATACACGCTTGTTACCAAAATCAACATCGAGGCGATCTCCACGGAGGATCTGGGAGCGTTGAACCGATTAAGCGAGAAGACGCTTCGTTCGGCGCAGATTTTCCTCGGTGCGCTGCCGATTATGGTCGTCTATCCGTTTCTTCAACGTTATTTCATTAAAGGCATTACGGTCGGGAGCGTGAAAGAATGAACCGTACAGAGTCCTTCCCTCGATTATTCGTAACGGATTTGGACGGAACCTTGCTTGGAGGCGGGCTCCGTCCTTACTCCCGCATTCCGGACGCGGTCTGCCGGCTGCTTGATCGCCTGGATCGAAGCGGCTGCCAATGGATGACAAACACGGCATGGGAGGCCAGGCCTCAGATCGATCTGATTGCCGCAAGCTCGATGGTGAGCCGTCCTCTCTATATATCGGGTAGCGTCGGCATGGAGCTAGGCGTGCTGAAAGGAGGTGAATTAGCGGAGGTTCAGCCCTACACCGCACAGCACAGGGAGCGTCTGGCAGAGGTGTGCCGATCCGGGCTGCATCCGTTCGTCAAGGAGATGTGCGGGCGTTTCGATTCCGGTTTTATCCTGTTTAACGGATTTTGGTTTGCGCTTACGCCTGTAGAGGGGCAGCTTGAAGCCATGTTCGCCTATTTGCGCGAGCGTCAGCCGCAGCTGCCGGAGCTTGTCATCAGCCTTCTTCCACATGAGAAGAGGTTTCATGCCCATCCGGCGTTTCTGACGAAGGACAAGCCGATACGGGAAGCGATGAGGCTTCACGATCTGACTCCCGATCAAATCGTCGTAGCCGGAGACGAGCTTCCCGACTTGCCTATGATGGACCCTGCCGTGGCGGCGCATGCGATCTGCCCGGGCAACGCTCATCCGGAAGTGAAGCGGCGAGTGCTGGAAATGGGAGGGGTTGTCGGGGAGGCCGATTGCGGGGCGGGAATCGTTCAGGCTTTTGAAGCGTTGTGCGCAAAGAATGGCTGGCAGTTGAACTAACATCTGCGAATGGAGGATTTGACATGAAAAAGTGCTTGGTACGGGTACTGGGATGTCTTCTCTTATTGTCGTCTTTGCCTATGGGGGGAGTTGATAGCGTTAGCGCTTCAGCCGTTCCTCAAGTCATCATTACGGAAATGGTCCCGCAGCCGAACAAGTCGCCTACCGATCCTACGGACTCCTACGAGTATATCGAGCTTCACAATACTGGTTCGAGCAGCGTTGATCTGGCCGATTACCGGTTGAAGGTTTGGACGACGCCTACGACGAGTCAAACCTGGGATATTACAGCTAGCAAGACGATCCCGGCCGGAGGCGTAATGGTCGTATGGGTGTACAACGTTTATGCTGCAGGGCTGACACTTGCCGATTTTAATGCTCATTACGGTGTGAGTCTGACGACGGCGAACAGTTATATTCTAACTGTTCCCGGGACGGAGAGACTTCCGAATACGGGCGTCCAGAAGGTCGTGCTTGCACGGGATACCGGAGAGGAAGTGAGCATCGCGAAATACAACGATGCCGTCTTCAACAATACGGACAGATGGGAAGACACCGCGATTGCCGACGGCGGTATCGTCTACGAGTATCCGGAATATGAGTTTCCCGGCAATATCACCATGCGCAAAATCGCTTCGAATCAGAAGGCGACGCCGGGAGCTCTTCCGTCCTACCCGAACATCTGGATCACGGAGCTCATGCCGAATTCGTCTGCCGGCGGCGGCAGCCCGAACGATGCTTACGAGTATATCGAGCTGTATAATAACTCCTCTTCCTCGATTGATCTGGCAGGATACAAATTCCAGTGGTATTACAATACGGCCAGTCCGTCGACCTATGTTACCTGGGATTTGTGGGCAAACCATACCGTGCCGGCGAAGAGCCGCGTCGTCGTATGGCTGCAGCGCACGGAAAGCGCGGGGAAGACGATCGCCGACTTCAAAAACCATTACGACGTATATGTCGAAGATTCTGTCATTTACCCCTTCGAGACGGCAGCCCAGGGATTGGCGAATACGGGGAAAAAGTCTCTGGCACTCTACACGGACGGGGGGACGGAAGTCAGCCGAGTCACCTACAACGACGGGACGTCGAACGATACGACCGCTACGGTCGATACCGCCGAGGATAAAAGCATCGTCTACAGCTACCCTGTCGATAACACGACGAACATGCGCAAGGTAGCCTCCAGTCAGTACGCAACGCCAGGGGAGACGTACAACTGGTTTTACGGAGACGTTCACGGTCATACAGAATATGATACGTATGGGAAGGGAACGCCTGCGCAGGCGTACAAGGATACAAAGGATCGGGGCGCGGATTTCTTCTTCCTCTCGGAGCATGGGGAAGAGCTGGATCACCGGACCGACTATCCACAGAGCGAGGAATGGCGGGATATTCGGCTGCAAGCCGATCTTCACAATTTTCCGTCCACCTACTCCTCCTTCCCGGGCTTCGAGATCGCGTATAACCACAATACCGGTTATTACGGCCATTTGAACGTGTTTAATACCGAATGGTTCTATGAGCGCTACAACAAGAGCTTCCCGAGTTTGTTCGATGAGCTGAGGGCGACCCCGGAAGCGGTGGCGCAATTCAACCATCCGGAGGATCATTTCGGCGAATTCAACGATTTTACTAATCCGGATGGTGATCCTTTGACGTACGACTTGATTCCGTTAATCGAAGTGCGGACCGACCGTCAATTCGAGTACTTTAAGAGGGGATTGGATAAGGGCTGGCATTTCGCCCCCACCTTCGGCGGAGACGATCACGCGGCGAACTGGCTAAGTACGAAGAGCCGCACGGTCGTATTGGCGGAATCCAATACTCGAGACAGCATTCTGGACGCGATGCGTAAGCGAAGGGTGTATTCCAGCTACGGCGATGCCGATCTTCGCGTCAACTTCAAAATCAACGGCGCGGAAATGGGCTCCAAGCTCACTAGCCCTGGGACGCTTAACATTGATGTTACGGCGGTGAATCCGACTGCGGACAATATTTCGAAGATAACGGTGTATTCCAATAACGGAAGAGTCGTCGCATCCCAGACGTTCAGCAGCCGCAAAGCGCGATTAACCGCCTCGCTACCGCCGCAATACGGTTATTATTTTGCCCGGGTGGAGCAGAGCGACGGGGATTGGGCCGTGACGGCCCCAATCTGGATCGTCGATCCGATGCCCATGGAGCTAAGTATGGGAAACCGCCAAACAACCGGAGCCGCGCCGGTTCAAGTCGAAGCGACCGTTCATAATAACGGAGTTTCCGCGCTTACGAACGTGGTAGTAAAGTTTTTCAAAGACAGCTTCGATCCGGCGAACGAGATCGGCGTAACGACTTTATCGTCGATTGCTGCTTCGGGATCGGCGACGGCGGTTACGGCGCAGGTTCCGGCATCCGCGGGAGTCAAAATATTAGTCCAAGCCACGGCGACGATCGACGGCGTATCCCGGACGATCTCCAATTCCGTGATCGTTCCCGAACTGCTCATTACCGAGCTGGCGGGCAATTCTCCCGGGGGCACCGGTCCGGATGTCGACGAGTTTGACTTCATCGAAGTCTACAACAACACGAAGAACGCGATCAATCTTGGAGACTACGCCATACGTTACGATTATACCGACGAAAACGACAAGCTGGACGTGACGGGCAGCTTCGTCATCCCGGCCCAATCGGCGAAAGTGCTGTGGCTGCGTCTGCCTGGCAGCACCAAGACGCTGGCGGATTTCAATGCGGCTTACAATACGTCGCTGACCACATCTGACGCCTATATTCTGAATGCCACCTCGCGGCAGAACAAAGCGTTGAACGGCAACGCGACATGGGTGCAGCTCGTGCGCGATTCGAATGACTCCGTCGTATCCATGGCCGTGTATAACGAAGGTACAAGTGCGGAATACGGCCCGATCGTGGACGGAGAGCATGTGATTTCGTTTTTGGATACGACGTTAGACGGATCAAGCATTGTCTACGGAAGCCCGCTGGACGGAACCTACAAAATGAGCAAGCTGTCGACCAATCAGCCCCCTACTCCGGGGAGTGTATTGAGCTCTCAATTACCTCCCAGTTGAAGCGCTTGGCGGGCGAGGGGCTTAGGCCATTCGACGTTTAGGCAAACTTCAAAGGGGCACAAAGCTCCAACTTCCGGTACAATAGAAGCGTTAACGCAAAATAGAGAAACGGGAGTGTGGGTGCAAAGTGGCATTGAAAGCAGTCGTGTTCGATTTTGACGGGACGTTGATGGATACCGAATCTAGCGCTTACGAGTCCATCAACAGCATCTATGCGGATCATGGGCAGGAGCTTGCGTTGGAGACTTGGGCCGTATGCATCGGTACGATCGGCGGCTTCGATCCGCATGCGGACCTGCAGACCAGAACGGGCAAAACGTTGGATAAGGATGGGCTGCACAAAATGTATCGGACGAGGCACGTTGAACGGCTGCAGAGTGCCTCTCTTCGTCTCGGCGTGCTGGATCGGTTGGAGGAGGCGCGCAGCTTGGGCTGGAAAATCGGTCTTGCCTCCAGTTCGGATCTTGCTTGGATAGAGGGGCATCTTCGCCGGCAGGGGATCAGAGATTATTTCGAGGTCATCCGTTCCTCCGACGACGTGAAGCGGGTCAAGCCCGATCCGGAGCTGTATATTCGCGCGGTAGAGGCTCTAGGAGTTAAACCGGACGAAGCGCTTGCGATCGAAGACTCGGTGAACGGACTGCGCGCAGCCAAAGCCGCCGGATTGTGGGGGCTGGCCGTTCCGAACCCGGTTACGAAGCAGATGGACTTTGTTCAAGCCGATATTCTTGTGAGCGATCTCGATCAGACGACGTTCGCTCAAGTCGAAGCGGAGCTGCAAGCGCGCATCGTTCAGAAATAGAGGGTAGCTTGGCGTAGGATTCCGGATCGAAATCGCCTGCGACATATTCGGTCCGGGATCGACAACGTCTGATAGGATAAAAGGGAAAACCTGTGAAATAAGTAGTAGATTTTTCCTAGTACTTTTGTTATATTGATCCTAACATCTAACAGATATGGAGGATTTCTATGACAAGTTCGAAGGTAATGAAATGGGTGACGGGAGCTTTTGAGATCTTTTTGGGAATTCCGTTCGTGGGCGGCTTGATTATTATCGGAACCTATTACACTCCGCTCGTCGTCATGTTCATTTTGCACATCATCACGTTAGTACTTTCGTCCAAAAATAACGAAGTCAAATACGGATCCATTCTTGGAATCGTAACGTCTTTGGTCGCATGGATTCCTTTCGTTGGTATGATCATGCACATCGTTACCGGTATTCTGTTGATGGTCAGCGCTGCGAAAAAGGAATCTTCTCAGTCATCTGGTGTAAGCGCTTAATAAAATGAACGAAAGCCGGCCTCAAGGGGCCGGCTTTCTTATGGCAATATCGTCCGAGCTGCCATAACGCGCCAAAGCCTTCTCCGCCGATTCCAGCATCCGCTTGCGCAGGCCGTCGCCCTCCACAATTTTGACCCGCAGCCCGAGAAAACGGATTTTGGACAGCAGAAACTCGCTCTCATCCGCTAAGTAAGTTACATGAATGAGGTAGCGGTTTTCCTCCTCCTCGAAGCTCACCGACTTATCGAAGCAGGAGAAGGCGTACAAAATTCGCGACAGCTCGGCGTTGTAGGTTCGGACGACTTCAATGACGGCCTGCTCCTTGCGTTTCTCCAAGTGCGCCGCTACTCGGGCCCGCAGTTCCTCGACCCGTTCGGGAGGGAGGAGGGTTTCTTCGACCGAAACAATGCTTTGCAGCTTGGTCGCCATGAAGGAGCGCCCCCGCGTGCTGTACCAGAGCAAATACCATTCTCTCTTGACCATGCTATATTCCAGCTTGACGGGAAGGCCCGGTTGATTCGCCTTCGTTCCTCCGTGCTTGATCCGGGAAGTGAGCAGCATGCCTTTATCCTGCATGATCATTCGTCTCAATGAGCGCAGGAGCGGGTGATAGACTTGGCGTTCGGCATTTTTGGCCTTTTCAACAATGAAATCCCGGTGGTTGATTCCCGGTTTGTTTTGCAGGATGCGATTGAGCTTCTCCAGCGTACCTGGAGTAAAGGCTACCACAGAGGAGCTATGAGCCAGCGCCGTTCGGAGCCATGTCCGTTCCTGCGAAGTAAGGGCGAGGGCATCCGACTCGTCCAGCCGGGAGAGAATCTGATAGTTAAAAATCTTCTCGAACGGATTCATAATTGTTCCGAATCTCCTCCCATTCCGCGATCATCTCTTTGCGAAGCCAAGCGGGCTCCAGCACCTCGCAGCTTGATCCGAAGCTTCTGAGCCAAGGCTTGATTTCGTAAATGCCGTTAACTGTAATCTCGTACAGAAAGGTTGCCTCCGTCTCCTCGCGAATCGTGCCCCACTGGCCCTGCGCTTCAACGCGATCCCGAATGAAGTTAGCTCCCGCGCGGTCGGGATTGTAGAAACGGGCCACGACCTTCACCGGACGCAGCGTGTCCGTCACCCAGCTTCGCTCCAACTGTTCTTGCGCGCGGGCAAGCTGACTGGTGAATTGCGTCTCCTCCACGGCATCGCCAATCTCGATCTGCGTCAGTCCCTCCATACGGTATTTCATCAAGCCGAGCTTGGAGCTGTGGCCGATCAGATACCAGCGTCCGTATTGATGGTCGTAGATCACGAGCAGGGGGAGCGTCGTTTCGTCGCTGCCTTCCGTATCCCGCTCAAACAGTGGATTGGTATTTTTCGAGGCGTAGTTTTTACCCTTTTTGGGAGATAGATAGAGAAACTGCAGCCGTCTCCGCTCGCGAATCGCTTGAAAAACGGTATGCAAATGCGCTTCGTCCAAAATGCGAGAATGGTAGTGGTACTTGTACAGATGAGTTTCCGACGTTTCGGGAGAGAAGCCGCGTTTACCGAGCGCCTTCTTCAGCGTATCGCGCAGCAGATAGCCTTGAACCGCCGGGACTTGCGTGTTGGCCATGACGTCCACGTAATCGTACAGATCAAGCAGCTCATCGTCGGACAGATGATCGACCAAATCGTTGGCCGCTCTGTAGCGATAAGGACGACCGCCTTCGCAGCGAGTGATAACTCCGACCTCTTCAAGGTACTTTAGATCGCCGCGAATGGTTTTCTCGTCAGGGCATGGGAAATCCAGAGGCATGTTGTCGCTGCACTCGTCCAGAAGCTCCTTGGCGGTCAGCTCCCGATCCTGCAAAAGGGTGATCGTTAGAGAGAGCCGCACGCTTTCCGACTCCTTGAGCGATTTGGCCCGGAACAGAAACAGCAGCAGCGGGTCGGCAGATTCATAGTGATTATAGCGAAGCCCTTCCGTGAGGTCGGATTCCTGATTAGCGGAGAGAGGCTGAAGAGACGTTCTCATATCCTTGAGATAGCGGAGCGTCTTGTCATACGTATGTACGGAAATGCCCAGACGGGAGGCGAATTGCTGCCTGGAATAGGCCCCTCCGGCCAACGCAAGCAGCCTGAGAAACTGTACCTCTTTGTCGAAGCTTTCCCGAGCCATTGTCGTTCCTCCGTTCTCTTCCTTTTTCCATATAAGTTCCATTGTAGCAATTGCGGAAGGCGGGGGGAATGGGAATTTTTCGACGTATGGTTCGATGGTGAAGCTTTTGGTCGTTGTCAGAACGGGATTCCTTGGCCAATGGCCAGTTAGTCAAATTGATGCTTGCTATTTGTAGTGCGATGGTTTATAATGAAATTTATAGAACTTATGGACAAATTCACATAACGTAGAGGGTTATTCTTTTATGTTAATAACCTTGTACACTATGTGAATTTTTTATTTTTAATCGAATAAGAAGATCATGTAAATACTAATAAGGTGGTCATCAGTATGGAATCGGGAACAGTAAAATGGTTTAACGCAGACAAAGGCTTCGGCTTTATCGAAGTTGAAGGCGGCAACGACGTATTCGTTCATTTCAGCGCAATCGTCGGCGACGGTTACAAAGCTTTGGACGAAGGTCAACGGGTCGAATTCAACATCGTTCAAGGCAACCGCGGCCCGCAAGCCGAGAATGTCGTCAAGCTGTAAATAAGGACTTGCCCCGAACCAAGCGTTTGGGGCATTTTTTTTACCGCTGCCTCCATTTCAAAATAGAAAGAGGGAATGTACTTGTATTATTCTCGGAAAAGACCGTTGGAAGAGCTGCCGGAAGAAATCACCGCAATTTGGACGTGCCCCGGAGAGAACTGCAAGGGTTGGATGAGAGATAATTTCACGTTTTCCATCGTTCCCATCTGTCCCCAATGCAAAACCGAAATGGTCAGAAGCGAAAAAATGCTTGCCATGATCGAGAATACAAGTCCTAACCAGCTTAAAGTGTGAGCTTGCGGCGGGTTGAGCTATAGACATGTACGTAGCAAGAGCGGGGGAAGTGAGCGGATAACGCGATTTCCTAAAAAAACTACATCTTTTGCTTAATGAATGGTATACTGGCTAACAAATCACAAGTTTGGACGCGGAAGCACCGTGGATGCAGCTTAATTCTGCATGCTCGGTGTTTTTTGTCGTTCAGTGCTATTTTTGCTATGCCGCAATTAACGCCATTAAAAAAAGTATTGGTCCCCGGCAGCCCGTTCCACTATAATCAATTCCAAAAAGCCAAATGGACGGGGGATGAGAGCGATTCGGCACAAATTCAGCATCAAGCATAAGCTGTTCGCGATTTTCCTGGGTATCTCGCTCCTTCCGATCATCCTTATCACCGTCGTGTCTTACAGGGGATACTCGGATCTTATTCATCGTCAGGTGAGCGCGACCGCCGCCAACTTACTGGATAGCAGCATGAACAAGCTCGGCGATGCCTTAGACGAGATCGCGGGTGTGAGCCAGACGTTTGCCTACCAGCCCTATTCGCCAGACAATCGTTCAATCATCGACATTTTGCGGAGGCACAAGGCGTACACCGACGATTTGAACAGCTTCGAGCTGCTTCAGAGCCATCGGGACTTGAAGTTTCTGTTCGAGAGTCTGCTCTATACGCATCGCTATATGAACGGAATTTATTTGTTTGCCGCAGGGGGCAACTCCTTCTACTACGCCAGAACGGACAATGATTTGCTGCTAGGGTACCGTCCTGAGGGGGCGGACTGGTACAAAAGAACGCTGGAGGACGGAATTTATGTAAGCGATATCGGACGCAAGGACTATTCGATGTCGGCCAAGCCGTCGGTTTCATTTTCTCGTCTGATCGTTGACCCGACGACGAACGAGCCGTTAGGCGTCGTCCTGATCGACTGCAATCTGGAGCTGTTCGGCGGCATCGACAAAAACATACTTCCGCAGCAGTCCGCTATGTTCATTACGGGCTTGGACGGACGCATCGAATACGACAGCTCGGAAGGGAAGGAGGGCGTACCTCTATCGGCGAGCGGCGAAGAGCTGCTGTCTGGCAAAGAGGCCGGGCAGTTCATGGACGACAAGGGCGAATGGCTGACGATCTTCAAAACGTTTCCGAATTACGAGTGGAAGCTCGTCCTCCGGGTGTCGATGGCGGCATTGGAGAACCAGTTCGTTCCCGTGCGCAACGTGCTGATCGCGATAGCGGCCACCTGCTGCATCATGTTCTGGGCGATTTCCTTTTTCCTGTCGCGCATGGTCACGAGGCCAATCGTCAACTTGAGCCGCATCATGAAGTCGGAGAAGTCCAATGAGGTGCTCCTGAACAACAAATACCTGCAGGGCAGCGACGAGATCGCGACCTTGTACAATGAGTACAACGCAATGATTGCGGAGAACAAGGCGATAATTAAGGAGCGTTATCAGAACCGGATCATTGTGCTGGATTCCCAGATGAGGGCGCTGGAGGCGCAGATCAACTCTCATTTTCTGTACAACACCTTGGAGTCGATCAACAGCATCGCGGACGTGGAAGGCGTCGTTAGCATCACGGTCATTACGAAGGCTCTGGGCGATATGTTCCGTTACAGCATCAAGACGGACAGCGAGCAGGTACGGCTGCGGGACGAGCTTACCCATGTGCTGAATTACTTGACGATCCAGAAGATGCGCTACGGGGACAGGCTGGTTTTTGAAATTGAGATCGACGAACATGCACGCGAGGAAAAAATATTGAAGCTCATCCTGCAGCCTTTGGTGGAAAATGCGATCTATCATGGTCTGGAGACGAAAGAGGGGCCGGGGAAAATTACGATTTCGGGGCGGATGAACGACGACTCGCTTGAGATCGATATTCGCGACGACGGATCGGGGATGACGGAGAAGCAGCTAGAGCAGCTTCGGCGTCAGCTTAAAGTGCCGCCTCGCTTCACGGAGATGGGCCGCAGAGATAAGGGCGGCATCGGCGTATCCAACATTCACTCGCGCATTCGCTTGTATTACGGCGAAGCGTCGCAAGAAGCCGGAATCGAAGTAGATAGCAAGCCGGGCCAGGGCACGAACGTTCGTGTCCGCGTACCGAAGCTCAAGCCGTAGAGTTAAGAGTCAAGAAGGGAGCAGGCCAATCATGTACAGCTATGTCATCGTGGACGACGAGCCGCTCATTCGCAGCGGCATACGCAGTAAAATCGACAGCTTCGCCGAGTCGCTCGGACTGCTCTGCGTAGGAGAAGCGAACAACGGGAGAGAGGCGCTGGCTCTCATCGCCGAACGGGACCCGCAAATTATCGTGACGGATATGCGCATGCCGGGAGTGGACGGTCGGGAGCTGCTTGCCCTGCTGAAGCAGAGCTATTCGGACAAGCAGATGATCGTCGTTAGCGGCTACAAAGATTACGAGTATATGATGGGTGCAATCGAAGCGCAGGTCGCGGGCTATTTGCTCAAGCCGTTCAGCCGCGAGGAGGTTCAGGCGGTTATGGCAAAAGCGATCGAGGCGATCGAAGCGGCTGCGGCGTCCAAAGGTTTGCGGGAGAAGCTCGACGACATGCAGGCCGAGCAGGAACGCTTGCACGAACAATACGATTTGGAGCTGTGCCGCGTTCAGATCGAATCGGGAAGACATGGAGCGGCTTCTGCAGAGTTTCAGTCGCATCGGGGCCGCGCGCTGCAGTCGATCAAGCGCTACATGCTGTTGTCGCAGTATGCAACCGATGCTCAGAATGCACAGAGGACAGACTTGCGTCGACTTGCCGAGCTGCTTCAGGAGCAGCAGGAGTTCTCTTCGGAGCTTGCCCTCATTCCGGGTTCGGTGGAGGCATGGCTTTATCTCGTTGTGCCGTTGAATTCGTTGGACGACTCTGAGCGCGTCCATAAGCTGGCTAAGCAATGGATGATGGGGGCGCACGTGGACGATAAGACCGAAAGCCGACTTCTGATCGCCGCAAGTCTACCGAAGCGGGATCTGGGGCAGCTTCACGAAGCTTATCTGGAATGTCGTTCGGCGATGGACGCCTGTTCCGCAGATACGATGTACGGCTACGGCAGCTACGAGCGTCAGCCCGCAAAGTCGGAGCGATGGGAGGAAACGGATCGGCTCGTTTATTTGCTGGAGTCTGGGTCGGCGGATAAGGCGGCGAAGGAGTTAGACGATGCTTTATTCCGAGACGCCATGACTTGGAGCGAAGCCAAGTCCCGATGCCGGCAGCTGATCGAAGCGATAATGAACGCGGCGCGCCAGGAGCTTCTGCTCGCGCCTCACGATTGGGCGAAGAATGCGGATGTCATAATAGACGAAGGATACGACAGCAGACGGTTGAGCGAATACATGCAGGAGCTTCTGCAAGCGATCGAATCGCCGCTCCGCTCATCCGGCGCGGACTCGTCCCACAGTCTGGTCCGCAAGCTTCAAAGCTATATTGAAGCCCATTACCACGAGGACCTGTCGCTGCAGAAGCTGGCGCAGCGATTCTTCGTTAACGCCAGCTATTGCAGCTACATTTTCAAGGAAAAGACCGGCATGAACCTGTCGGAGTTTCTATCGGCCAAGCGAATCGCCAAGGCGAAGGAGCTGCTGGAACGAACCGATTACCCGCTCGACCGTATCGCCAGACTGGTCGGCTACAGCAACGACAAGTATTTGATTCGGATTTTCAAGAAATCGACAGGCGATACTCCGCAAGCCTATCGACAATCCCGGCGGCGCTAGTCCCCAAAAAAAGTACACCCCAAATGCCAAAATCCTGTTCCGAATTCTCGATTATAATCGACTTGTGCACAGTAAGGGCGAGCTTGCCGCAACACATACGAGCATCGACAATCATAGGGAGGGCTTGTCCGAGATGAGAAAAAGCTTAGTAACGGCGCTGGCGATTGTGCTGGCATTTGCCTTGGCCGCATGCGGTAAAGGCGACAATTCCGCCAATAATGGAAGCGGTGCCAATTCCCCGAAACCAGAAAACGAACCGATCACGATTACGATGCTGGGACCCGGGAACGCTTCGACGGATAAGAAGGATTTCAATACGGAGATCTTCCCGGAGCTGGTCAAAGAGAAATTCCCCCACGTCACGATCCAATCCGAGACGCTTCCGAACGAGCAATACATTACGACTCTGAAAGCGAGAATGGCGACGGGCGGCGGACCCGACATCTTCTTCTACTGGCCGAAAATGCAGGCGCTGGACGTCGTGAAGCCGGGCTATGCGAAGGAAATTACCGGGCTGTCGGTGCTGGACAAGTTTAATTCCGGCGTCGTGGACGCTTTTGCCGTCGATGGCAAGCAATATGCTATTCCGTCCGGAGTTAACATTCTCGGAGTCTATTACAACAAATCGCTGTTCGAGCAGGCCGGCATCACGGAAATTCCCGGGGATTGGGAAGCTTTCCTCGCCGCCTGCCAGAAGCTTCAGGACGCCGGCATACAGCCGCTCGTCTCCGGGGACAAAGACGGCTTCGTTGCGCAGTTCGGCTTGTATCAGCTGGCGGCCTCGATCGTGTATCCGCAGGAGAACGATTTCGACGCCAAGCTGTTGGCGGGAGAGCAGAGCTTTGCCGACCCGAAATGGCAGGAAGTGCTGACGAAATACAAAACGCTGTACGATCGCGGATTCGTCCAGAAGAACTCTCTTGGCGCAGGCAACACGCAGGCCCAGCAGCTATTCATCGACGGCAAAGCCGCCATGACGATCGACGGCAACTGGTCGCAGTCCAACCTCACGCAGAAGGGCGCAGTCGACTTCGATCGCGGATTTTTCCCGCTGCCGGGCAACGATCCGGGCGAGTCGATCGGCTTGTCCGCGGCGCCTAGCGGAGGAACGTTCATCAACGCGAAGACGGAGCATTACGATACGATCGTCCAAATTATGGAGTACATGTACGACGGCGAATCCCCGCTATTCAAAGCATGGGTGGAGTACAACGTAGGGCAGGTTCCGTCCTACAAAGGTGTGGATTTCCAAGGCGGCGAGGTGTTCGACGAATACTACCGGCTGTTCCAGACGAGCCCGTCCTGGTACTTCAGCAACCAGGCTTGGCCGGGCGGATTGTCCGACGAGCTGTGCGCCAAAGTCCAGGAGATGATCAGCGGCAAGGAAACGGTCGAAGGCGTGGCCAAGGCGGCCGATCTGAAGCTGTCCGAGCTAATGGCCCAGCAGCAGCAGTAGGAGTCGAGAGGGCGGCCGATCCCCGGCCGCCCTTAGGAAGGAGCAGCTATGAGCGAGGCTTTTAAGAAAAGAATGTACTGGTTCGCCGTGCCGGCCTTGGCCGTGTACGTCACCTTCTGGATCTGTCCGGTCCTTCTCACCTTTTACTACAGCCTGACGAATTCGAACGGATTCGATACCCAATACCGGTATGTCGGCTTCCAAAATTACGAGTATCTTCTCAAAGACGGAACGCTCGCCAACGCTATGAAAAATACGCTCGTCTACACGATCGGAAGCGTTATCGCGACCAACGTTCTGGCGCTGGCTTTAGCGATGGGGCTTAACGCCAAGCTTCGACTGAGCGGGCTTTACCGAACGTTTGCCTACGTTCCGACCTTGTTCAGCACGATCGTGGTCGGCTTTATTTGGGGCTTTATTTATTTGCCCGATTATGGTCTGCTAGCTGCACTGCTGAACAAAATCGGTCTCGGAGGCTGGGAGCTGAACCTGCTCGGCGACGCCTCCACCGCCCTGTGGGCAACGATGGCCGTCGACGTATGGAAAGGCTTCGGGGGAACGATGATCATTTATTTGGCCGGACTTCAATCCGTGCCGGCGGAGCTGGAGGAAGCGGGGCGCATGGACGGCGCGAACGGCTGGCAGTTGATCCGTCGGATCAAGCTTCCGCTGCTGGCCGCCGCCGTGACGATCAACGTGACGCTGGGACTCATTAACGGCCTTAAGCAATTCGACTACATTTACACGATGACGCAGGGCGGTCCGGGCAAATCGACGAGAACGCTCATGTTCGAGATGTTTCGGATGGCCTTCGCGGAGTCGCTGTTCGGCAAGGCGGCCGCGCTTGGCGTTATCTCCTTTGTGGTCATTTCCGCCGTAACCATGGTGTTCGTCAAACTCCTAAGGTCCAGGGAGGTGTCCGCATGAGAACCCGCAACCGAATCCGCTCCATCCTTCTTCATGCGGCTATTGCTTTGTTCTCTGTCGCCAGCCTGTATCCGCTTGTGATCGTATTGTCCGGCTCCTTGCGGCCGCCGGGACAGTCGGCCGCTCCGCTTAACCTGTTCGAGCAGGTGACGATGAGCAGCTACCGGGTCGCATACGAAACGATGAAATACCCGCTGTCGCTGTGGAACAGCGTGCTGCTGACCTTCATCTCCGTGACGGCGGTCGTGCTGCTGGCCTCCGCGGCCGCCTATCCGATGGCCCGCATTCAGAGCCGGACCAGCCGTTTTCTGGCGATGTTCTTTCTGTCGGGGCTGATCGTTTCGGGCCAAATGGCGCTGATCCCGATCTACACGGTGATGGACGCCTTGCAGATCAAGGACGGGCAGCTGGCGAGCATCCTGATGTTTTTGACGTGCAGCCTGCCGTTTTCCACTTTTCTGTATACCGGGTTTATCAATAGCAGCGTCCCGTATGAGCTGGAGGAGGCGGCCGTGATCGACGGGGCGGGGCTGCTTCGACGGTACTGGGGAATCGTATTCCCGCTGCTGCTCCCGGCTACGACGGCCGTCATCATTACGCAGGCGGTATGGATCTGGAACGATTTTCTCTATCCGCTCGTGTTTATCACCCAGCCCGACCAGAAGCCGCTGCCTCTCGTGATGATCCGGTTTCTCGGAGACCGGGAAAACCCGACGCAATGGAATCAGCTTTTCGCGGCTTGCGTGCTGTGTACGCTTCCGATGATCGCGGCGTTCTCTTTGTTGCAAAGGTATTTCATCGGGGGCATGACCGTCGGCGCGGTGAAAGGATAGGGAGGAATCGTGATGAAAACAGGATTTATCTTTCCGAGCTTGGTGTCCGCGGATGCCGGAGACGGGGAGGCGCTCAACGTATCTTCGATGCTGGATAAGGGAGAAAGCTCCGCTTATCTATCCGTGGGCGGATCGCGAGCTCCCAGCGTGCTGCTGGACTTCGGCATTAAGACGACCGGCTATTTTTTCGTCGAGCTGGAGGAAAGCTCGGGAGACGAGCTGGTCATCCAGTACGGCCCTCTGCGCGACGCACTGATCAAAACGCTTATCGTCCCGATGCCTGCTGACGGAGTGCTGTGGGTCGACGAAGAATATATCGCCCTGCGCTACATGAAGCTGTCTATCCGCAGCAAGGCGGTGCTTCCGTCTCCCTGCCAGGCTTCGATTCGACGGATCGGCGTGAAGTTTTCCGCCTATCCCTGCGTGTATCGCGGCAGCTTCCGTGCGACCGATCCTTTCTGGGAGAAGCTGTGGCGGACCGGTGCCTATACGACTCAGCTCTGCTTGCAGCGTTCCCGTTTTGCCAGCACCTTCCGCAACGAGCTGCCCGAGCCTCATCGGACTTTCGTGAACGAGTGGCGCAGCCCGTATTCGGATTACGTCATTTTCGACGGGCCGCGCAGAGATCGCGAAGCCTGGATCGGCGATATTCGCACGGAAGCGCTCAACATTTATTACGCGTTCGGAGCGAACGAGACGGTGAAGAGCAGCCTGCACCTTTTCCATGCGCTGCAAGAGAGCTCGGGGCTGATTCCGGGGAGCGCGGCTTCCCGGCAAGCTTTTACCGAATACAACCTGTGGTGGATCATTTCGATCTGGGAGCATTATCTGTTCACGGAGGACCGGGCCTTCCTCGATAAAATGTACGAAGGCTATCGCTCCTTAATGGACTGGATCGAATTTCGACTCGATTCCCGCGGCTTTCTGTACAACGACAAAACGTGGATGTGGACGTTTCCGCGCGAGGGATACGGCTCGGCTACGCAATGCGTCCTGTATCGGGCATTGCAGTGCGCCGCTCGGATCGAAGAAGAAGCGGGAGAGCGCGAGCGGGTAGAGGCGCTGGAACGGCTGGCCGCCCATCTGCGCCGTCAACTTATCGACACCTACTGGGACGAGGATAAAGGAGTCTTCAGCGATGTGCTTAATCTCGAAGATGCGGACGTCGTATTAAGCGACGTGAACTGCTACGCCGTCGTCTTCGGCTTGGCAGACCGGAAGATGTCGGAACGCATTCTAAGCTACTTGAAAGCCGAGATGTGGACCCCTTACGGCTCTGCGACATTGGATCGCAAGCTGGAGAGGGCAGTCCCCGCCGCAGGCTGCACGCATTTCCAGACGTATTTGCCGGGGATGAGTCTGACGGACGAGCAGACGATGAGCTTTATGTGGCCGCACAACAAGCAGATCTGGCCGTTCATGAACGGCTATGAGGTTGAAGCCCGATTCTTGGCGGATCAGGCCGACGAGGCGCTGGAGCTCACCCGAAGATGCTGGGGAACGATGCTGGCTCAAGAGCCGGGCACGTATTGGGAAATGATCGATGCCGAGAACGGCGAATTTCCGCTGCGGTCGTTTTTCGAGTTTTCCAAAGGAGATGCGCTGAACAGCGCCTGCCACGGCTGGTCGGGCTGGATCTCGGCGATTCTGCAAGGCTATGCGTTAGGCGTAAGGCCGCTGCGGCCCGGATTCCGGGAGACGCTGATCGCTCCGCGGCTTGGTGCCGGCCTGACCGAGATCGAAGGTGCGATCCCTACGCCTCATGGCCCGATTTCTGTGAAAATCGACGGCGATGAGCGTCAAGTCAGGCTGAAGGTCGGTCATCCCGAGGCGGTTTCGGTGGTCTATGATTTTAACAGCCGTTTTTTCGAAGGGAAACGGATTTTGATCAATGGCGAAGCTTGGCGCCCGTAACGGCAACCCACTTTCTTAATAAGCGAGGGATCAAGGATGAAACGCGGAGTAAAAAGGTTTTGCCTGCTTGGTTTATTGTTTCTGGTTGCAGTAACGACTGTGCCGATGACCGATGCGACTCGCGCTTTTGCATCTCCGAACTTGACGGTATGGGCGGCCGACGGGCTAACCAAGCTGTTCCGGGCCACGCTTCCTCCCGACGATGCGCCGGGGACGATCAGCCTGCTGGCGGCTCGCAACGAGTATCGGGCCGGACAGCTCGGCATTCGTTCCGCCCAGGAGCTGAATGACTTGTCCGTATCGGTGGGACCGTTGACGGGACCGGGCGGGGCACATATCGCGGCTTCCAACATCAGTGCGAGATTGGTGGACTTCATTCATCTGAAGCAGCATACGGATCAACTGCCGGTGGAGCATCAGGTTCTCGCTCCGGACGCCAGCATGGATTACCCCGATCGGATCACCCACGATTCGACGTTAGCCGTATTGGCCGCCAACACGACGCAGCCGGTCTGGTACAGCGTTTATGTGCCTGCCGGCACTCCGGCCGGTACGTATACCGGAACGGTAACGGTCCAATCGAACGAGGGAAGCGCCAGCGTACCGGTTAACGTTCGGGTGTACGACGTAACGCTGCCGGACGGACGGTTGTCCTCGTATAAGGTCGACAACTGGTTTTCCTCGGCCGGTTGGGAGCCGGCGGCAATGGAAGCTCTGCGCTACCAGTATGGAATTACGGAGTTTTCGAACGACTGGTGGACCGTGATGACTAGTTTTGCTCAGTACATGAAGAAGCACCGCAATAACGTCATCTGGGTCGATCCGATCGGCTATCTGGTTCCCGACGTGCAAATCGACGCGAACGGGGATTACACGTTCGATTGGACGAAGTTCGATCGATTTGCGCAACTTTTCATCGACGAAGGCGCGTTGAAGGAGCTGCACGGCGCAAGCCTGATGACGAAAGCCGGCGACCGCTATCAGGTTCGCACGATTCAGAAAATCAACGGCACGCCGCAAATGGTTCCCGTTCCCGCCCAATCGGCCGAAGCGGAGGCTTGGCTCGCCGTCTATCTTCCCGCGCTGAAAGCGCATTTGAACGCGAAGGGCTGGCTGAATCTGTTCTACCAAAGCGGAGGGGACGAGCCGATCAACGATCAGGACCGCGCGGACGACAATTGGTTTTACGGCAAGGTGCATTCGCTTGCGCCGGGCATCCGGACGATCGAGGCCAACTTCGTGCCGACCTATGCTTTCGAGGATACGTTGGACGTGCAGGTGGTGAAGCAAAGCAACTACGATTACGAAGCCAACTACCATAAAATCAGGCAGGATTTCGGGCAGGAAGTGTGGCTGTACATTTGCAACTATCCGACGTGGGAGTATCTGGTGCGCAATATCGACGCCTCGCTGGCGAAAACGGTGCTTCCGCACTGGTACACGTTCCGGCACGGAATGGACGGGTATTTGCATTGGGGCTTCAACTTCTGGAATTTGAACTCCGCTTCCGGCAATCGGCCGGTTACGGCATCCAGCTCCTATGAAGCTGCCGGGTGGTCGACCGCGAATCTGACCGACGGCACGATCAGCTCTCTGCCTTCCTCGATGGGATGGAGCAGCAGCTCGAATACGGGGGTTAACCATTCCGAATGGATCACGGTCGATCTGGGCGCGAGCACGGAGGTGCGCAAGGCGACGCTGTTCCCGAGGGACGACGGAGCGAACCGGGGGTACGGCTTTCCGATCGATTTCTCGATTCACGTATCGGAGGATAACGTCAACTGGACGACCGTCGTATCGGAAACCGGCCATCCTCAGCCGACCGTGTACGATGAAGCGCCGAGCTTTTCGTTTGCGCCGGTATCGGCTCGTTACGTGAAGATCGAGGGCACGAATTTGCGCTCCAACCCGAATGATGGAGGCGCTTATCGGATGCAGCTTGCGGAGATCGCCGTCTACGGCATGGACGACGTGCTGAAGGAGGCGGACACGCCGACTCCGGGAGACCGCTGGCTGGTATATCCGGACAAAGCTAACTTGGGCCTGTTCGAATCGATTCGCGGCGAAGCCGAGCTGGAAGGCATCCAGGACCGGGAGCTTCTGATGCTGCTGGCAGAGTCGAAGCCCGATCTGGCGCAAAATATCGCCGAAGCGCTCATCTATAGCGGAACGAGCTACAATGCCGACGGGAATGCGATTCGAATGGCGCGTCAGGCGATTCTGGACAATCTGGCGGGCAGCGGCGCGAACGAAACGTTCGTAGACGAGATGGACGATTTCGGCGGCATCTACGAACGGAGCGCCAATCTGACGGTGGACGGCTCCTATGCCGGCGTCATTGCCGAGAACGATGCCGGACGCATTCGCAGAACGGCGGGCTCCGAGGAGCATATCGTCTACAATCGCTTCAATATCCGTTCTTTTACGGCTACTTTGTATTACGAAGGCTCACATGATCTCCGGTTCTATGCTTCGCCGGATAATCGCGCGTGGACGCCAATCTCCGTAACGGAAGATACCCCCGTGCAGACCTCGGCGCCTTGGAACCGAATCCGACTGAGCGCAGACGACATTCCATGGGGAACGAACTATTTGAAGGTCGTATACAGCGCCGCCAATGATTACGACTGGGTTCCGCAGTTGGGGCGGATGGAGATCGTCTCCGGCTACGGAGCGGGCGGCCCTCCGACGGTACTCCGCGATACGATGGACAATTTCCGCTGGATGCACGCTCGCAGCGCCAACCTCGTCATGGACGGCTCTTACGCGAACGAGATTGCGGGAGGGGATGCAGGTCGGGTTCGCCGGACGGCGAATTCGGACGAATGGTTCGTATACAAACGCACAAACATGCTCAGCTTCAAGGCTTCGATCTATTACGAGGGTTCGGGACAGCTGGAGCTCTATGCTTCGCCGGACGGCAGCACCTGGTCGCCGCTTAGTCCGGTCTGGGGCGCGCCCGTCTCCGCTCCAGGCGGCTCGCCTTGGTTCAGCAGGAACGTCGAAGTATCTTCTCTGCCCTCGGGAACGAACTTCCTGAAGGTCGTTCTTCCCGCAACGAATACGTATTCTTGGGCTCCTCAGATTGGGGAGGTATGGATGGAGTCGGTTTCCTAATTCTATCGTTATATAGCAAAATCGCCGGTGCCTATCGAGGGCGTCGGCGATTTTTTTCTTATATCCAGAGTATAAAATTCGCGCTCTTATGGTTGATCACGCCCTCTTTTCTTACGGGCGGCAGGCCACCTGAGTAGAAAAATTAAAGCGGATAATCCGCCTTAATTCGACCAAATGAGCGAAAACGATCGATTTAAGAAGGAAAACCCCTCTTATTTATCCGAAATGGGAGATTTTTAGGAATTAAAGCGGAAAATCCGCCTTATTTTCCCCGAAAATAGTACAGCATCACTTTTAAGACGGCTTTTCCGCCTTAGACTAATAAGTCTACGCTCTAAGCGGATCAAGCCGAGTAACCCCAGTAACCCCAGCCGGTTATACTCCTCTTCGGCATCGGGATCGAATCGCACATCAAAACGATCTTCGGACATCACGACTTCGGACTTCTCCTGATGTCTCTCCAAGATTTTGCAGCCGCTGGATTCTGCTCGTTCCGTTCGATGCGCTGTAACAAGAGACGGTGCTCTTCTTCATCTTCTAGCTGAGTAAGTCGTTCGTACATCTGCTCGAAGAGTTCGTAGCTAATCAGGACTGAATCGACAGTACCATTATCCGTAATAAATTGAGGGAGTTCCTTTGCTTTTTTTCGCAGATCCCCAAACTTTTTGGCTGCTTCCGATGAGGTAATCAACTGATCAACGGTAAGTGTTGGCTTGGTTATCGTTTTCACCATCCTTATTTCTCCTTCCTATTATTAATTTATGCCTCATTATTAAAATAGTCATACTCATTTCACTCATTATGTTACGTAAAATTATGCGTAATTTCAAGAGCTTCAACGGGCACGCCTAGCGTGGTTTAGAGTGTCCCCCCTGTTGAAATCCACAATCAATTCCCGCCAATTTTTTCATTTTCCACAAAAGAGCTCTCCGAAGAATATGCTATGATTTTTTACACAAAATCGTAACCTTCGAAAAGGGAGTTGGCTGGTATGATTATCGGAGTACCCAAGGAAATCAAAAATAACGAAAATCGGGTGGCGTTGACGCCGGCGGGAGTCGTTTCCTTCATTGCGGCAGGACATCAAGTCGTTCTGGAGAAAAATGCGGGGAAAGGCAGCGGTTTCTCGGATTCGGACTATGTGCAAGCGGGGGCTCGCGTCGCCGATTCTGCTGCGGAGGTCTGGCAGACGGCGGAGATGATTATGAAGGTCAAAGAACCGCTGTCGAGCGAATATGGTCATTTCCGTCCCGGATTGATATTATTTACTTACTTGCACTTGGCTGCGGAGCCGGAGCTGGCTGCTGCTCTTAAGGCCAAGGAAGTCGTCGCCATCGCTTACGAGACGGTTGCCGTAGGGCGTACTCTGCCGCTGCTGACGCCGATGAGCGAGGTGGCCGGGCGGATGTCGATTCAATTGGGAGCGCAGTTTCTGCAGCAAAACAACGGCGGACAAGGCATTCTGCTATCCGGCGTTCCGGGAGTCGGTCGGGGCAAGGTAAGCATAGTCGGAGGCGGTGTCGTCGGGACGAATGCGGCGAAGATCGCAATTGGACTGGGAGCAGACGTGACGATTCTCGATGTAAGCGCAGACAGGCTGCGTCAGCTGGACGATATTTTCGGCACGCAGATTCGTACCTTGATCTCCAATTCCTACAATATCGCCCAAGCGGTTGCCGAAGCGGACTTGCTGGTCGGCGCGGTGCTTATTCCCGGAGCGAAGGCGCCGAAGCTGATTACCGAAGAGATGGTGAAGAAGATGAAGCCGGGGTCGGTGATCGTCGACGTCGCCATTGATCAAGGCGGAATCGTATCGACGATCGACAGGGTTACAACGCACGATCATCCCGTTTTCGAGAAGCATGGCGTGCTTCACTATTCCGTAGCGAATATGCCGGGCGCGGTTCCGAGAACGTCGACCCTTGCGCTGACGAACGTTACCGTTCCGTATGCCTTGCAGATTGCGGGCAAAGGGCTGAATCGAGCTATCAGCGACAACGATTCGTTGAAGCAGGGCGTAAATGTGGCTAACGGCCAAATCACCTCCGAAGCGGTCGCTCGCGACCTCGGAGAGGTTTTCGTGTCAGTCGAGGAGGCGCTCAAGCTCCAATTGACGGCCAGCATATAAGTTGAATCAGAGATACTTCTAAGAGATGGCCCAATGGAATGGAGAAAGGGAATGCAATGGGATTCCCGTCCATGGGTTCAACTTATTATAGAGATAAAATCGGCAGCATCAAGCCGGTCGGAGTTAGAAGGAGAGGTAAGCTTTGCAGCTCACACAGTCCCTGACGAGATACAGAGAGACTTGGATAGAAATCTCGTTGGATGCCATTAAGCACAACGTACGGCAATTCAAGCAGTTTATAGATCCGGCTACCCGGCTAATGGCGGTAGTGAAGGCCGATGGCTACGGTCACGGAGCCGTAGTCGCGGCTAATGCGGCTTTGGAGGCGGGAGCCGATTACTTGGCGGTTGCACTGCTGGAAGAGGCTCTGGAATTGAGAGCGACTGGCATACGCGCTCCGATTCTGGTGTTAGGGGCCATTCCGCTGAGTGCAATAAGGGCGGCAATCGAGGCGGACATCTCCATTACCGCGATCAGCTCCGACATGGTTCGGGAGGCTGCCGCGCAATCGACCGCTTTGAAGAAGTCTGCCGTCCTGCATCTCAAAGTAGACACCGGGATGTCGCGACTTGGCGTGAGCTCCAAGGAAGAGGTGCTCGCAATCGCGAATCTAGCACGCTCCTACGCCCAACTTAGAATAGAAGGCATCTTCACCCATCTTGCTTACGCCGATGGAGAGGACCCGACTTATTCTCGCCTCCAATTTTCGCGTTTTCAAGAAACTTTGGACTATCTGGAAGAGGCGGGACATTGCATCGAGATCAAGCATTGCTGCAACAGCGCGGGGACGATGAATTTTCCCGAGATGCATCTGGACATGGTGCGGATCGGGATCGCCCTTTACGGACTGTATCCTGCGGAGACGCTGAAGATCAGCCATCCGATCCGGCTTAAGCAGGCGTTCCGCATGCTGACGAGAATTTCCGCGTTGAAGCGAATACCGGGAAATCAACCTGTTGGCTACGGGTGTACATCGGTTTCAAATACAGAGCGCACCATTGCCGTATTGCCTGCTGGATATGCGGACGGGATTTCCCGTCTGCTATCCAATCGGGGCGGCGTCCGGGTCCGCGGGCAAGCGGCACCGATCGTCGGTAGAGTCTGCATGGACCAGACGATGATCGACGTGACCGGAATTGCCGAATGCCGATTAGGGGACGAGGTTGTTTTGATCGGAACGGAGGATTCGGGGCCTGCGGCGCTGGACAACATTGCCGAGCTCATGGGGACGATTAATTACGAGGTCATATGTCTGATTGGCGGGAGAACGCCTCGCGTGTTTGTGTAGCCAACGAAGATCAAACCATCTATAATTTCTTCTGAAAGCTATATTCCCGGAGGTCGACATATGCACGCCTACCCCCCTCTTGCGCAAACATACGCGAATCTGGAAGCGCTTGCCGATGCCATCAGCGAATCTTTGGAATCTCAGGTTACGATAGAGGATGAAAATCACAACGTAATGGCCTATAGCTCGCACCGGCAGGAGAGCGACTCGGCGAGAATTTCCACCATTATCGGTCGTCGGGTGCCGGATGAAGTAACCGCCGGCTTGAGAAAGGCGGGGATTCTGCAGCAATTGGAGACGTCGGACGTTGCGCTGCGGATTCCGGCTATGCCGGAGATCGGCTTGGGGCCGAGGCTGACGGTTTGCATCAAAAACCACAACTCGGTGCTCGGATATATATGGATTGTGGACACGGGACGTTTGATCGCCGGGGAGGCGGAGCGAGTCGCGGAGAAGGCTGCGGACATCGCGAAGCTGTACCTGCTGAGGCAAAGAAGCTGGGGGACCAAGCAGCGCAAGCTTCAGGATGAATTTTTCTGGAAGCTGCTGACGACCCGCAACGGTTCCGCAGCGCAGTTAAGGCAGGAAGCCCAGTCGATATCCGTCAGACTGCCGGATAAGTACTGGATCGTCATCCACGATTTCGGTGCGATCATCGAGTCTTCCGTGATCGAGCGTATACGCAACACCGTATCCGCCTTTTCCACCATAGACGCCCATTTCCTGATGTCCGATCGAAACCAGTTGATCGGATTATATTCGCATCCTCTTAAGACGTCGGACAAGGGGGTGCTTTTGTCGTTCATTAAAGGTTTTATCGAGCATTGGGACGACGCGAGCGAGAGCCCGTCCGTTATCTCCGCGGGCTGCAGCCGGCAATACGACGATTACGGACAGGCCTGGCGCGCCTATCAGGAAGCTTTGTCCGTATTGGAAATGAAGAAACGGCTTCCGTATCATACCCGCGATATTTTCCGTTACGACGATATGGGGGTATTCGCGGATCTTCCCGCGGTCATTGAACTGCGAAGAAGCAGCGGACGCCAAAGTCCGTTATTAATGAAGCTAAGAGAGCACGATCAGGAGCACAAGGCCGACCTCAACCGATCCCTATCCGTCTATTTGAGCTGTAATACGAGCTTGAAGGAGGCCGCCTCCATTCTCCATGTTCACGTCAATACGCTAACCTACCGCTTGAATCGCATTGCTGAGATTACCGGGTTGAATTTGCGGAATACGAATACGATGGTTTCGATCTATTTGGACCTGCTCGTCGAAGAGCATGAGTATATAAATCAGATATTTAGTCGGGGGGAGTAAGGAATGCGCACGAATGAAAATAGAGCGGACAGAACGGGTGGGATCAAATATGTCGTTGCGCCGGACTCGTTCAAGGAGAGCCTATCGGCCTCTGAAGTCGCCCAGACGATTAGCGAGGCTATCCTAAGCGTGAATCCGAATGCCTCTATCGTTAAAGTGCCTATGGCGGACGGGGGAGAGGGGACCGTCGAGGCATTGGTCGAAGCGGCGCAAGGCACGCTGCATGCTGCAGAAGTAACCGGACCGCGAGGTGAACGAATCCGCGCCGTCTACGGCAGGATTAAGCAGGCGGTAGACGGAGAAGCAGATCAAGATACGGCCGTGCTGGAAGCGGCAGCTTTGTTCGGATTATCCCAGATTCCTGCAAATGAACGCGATCCCTATCTCGCTACGTCGAGAGGCATGGGCGAACTGATTGTCCATCTGCTGGACGAAGGAATTCGCAGCTTTATAATCGGGCTTGGCGGCAGCGGCACGAACGACGGGGGCATGGGATTGCTCGCCGCTCTCGGGGTTCGGTTCAAGGATGCGGAGGGAGAGCCTCTCGCAGGCTACGGGCGCGATCTATTTGAGATCGCTTCCGTCGACGCCGCCCCTATCGATGCCCGTCTGAAGGAATGCCGGATTCTTGTGGCGTCGGATGTGCAGAACCCGTTATGCGGCAAGGACGGGGCTTCCGAGGTATACGGCCCTCAGAAAGGCGCGACCTCCGAGCAAGTGCGAGCGTTGGATCAAGAGCTGGCGCGATATGCGGGCCTATTAGAGAAAGCAATGGGAATTGTCTTCCAGAACCACCCGGGCGCAGGGGCAGCCGGAGGAGCGGGCTTCGCCCTGCTGCTGGCCGGGGCGCAGCTGATGCCGGGAGCGGAGCTGATCGGCTCCGCGGCGAATTTGCCAGCTAAGCTGGTCGATGCCGACTGGGTCATTACCGGCGAAGGGAAAAGCGACAACCAGACGTTGTTCGGCAAGCTGCCGGTCTACGTAGCCCGGCTGGCCCAATCCGCCGGAGCTCGCTCGCTGCTGATTTCTGGCAGCCTGGGGCCGCAATCGGAGCAATTAAACAGCGAATTTACCGCTTGCTTCTCCTGCGTTCCGAGACCGATGCCATTGTCCGATTGCTTGGAGCAGGCTCGGGACAATCTATACCATACAACGATTAATGTCGTTCGGTTGGCGGACGGGTTCGGGGGCGGGAGTCAGCGTTAACCAGCAGAACGGGCGGATAAGGTAAACAGAAGTCAACAAGGTAACGAAATTCTCCTAGTTTGGCGCTTGACAGGATTCTATAATGGGTGTACGACACCAGGGCGTGTCTGAAAACCCGCTCAGGGGCATCTATCACCGCCTTTTCGCCCCCTGCTGCCCTCGGAGTATTCAGACACGCCCTAGACTGCGGCCATGATAAAGGAGATTGGAATTTTGCTGTCAACGATGTACAAGATGCTCATTGTCGATGACGAAAGGGCGATTGTAAACGGGTTATTCCGCTTGTTCGAAGAAGAATCCGAGTTGCAGTTGGATCTTTTTCGAGCCTATTCCGGAGTAGAGGCGTATGAACTGATTCGAACTCAGCCGATGGACATCGTATTGTCGGATATCCGGATGCCGGGCATGACAGGGCTGGAGCTGCAGAAGAAAGTAAAGGAGCTGTGGCCGGGCTGTCAGTTTATTTTCTTGACCGGATTCGATGAATTTCATTACGTTCAAGAGGCGCTGCGCAACGAAGGAACCGACTATATTCTGAAAACGGAAGAGGACTCGACGATCGTTCTGTCTGTCGGCAAAGCGGTTGAGCGCTTGAATAAGCAGCTTGAAATCCATATCTCCATGGCCGAAGCCGCTTTGAAATTAAAACAAGCTTTGCCGATCTTGCAAAAGGAGTTGTTATGGGAGTTTCTTCAAGAAGAAGGGGCCTACAACGATTCGAGATTGCTTAGACAGATACAGGAGTTGGATTTTCCCTTGTCGCTGGATCGGGAGGTGCTGCTGATGGTGGCACGAGTTGACGACTGGGGCAATAAGACGAATACAAGCGACCGAATGCTGATGCTGTACGCGATGACCAATATCGTCAAGGAATATTTAGGTTCCACAGCGGAGCTTTATCCGCTCGCGAATGGTCAAGGCGAAGTGGTTTGGCTGATTCAGGACAGTCAGATGTTGGCGGCGGAGACAGTAAGTTCTTCCAAACGGATCGCCTTGCTGATGAATAATGCGTCCGAGTCTATCCTGGAAGCCTGCAAACGATATTTGGGGATCACAATATCGTTAATCGTTGCGAGCGAGGCCGTGTCGTGGGAGACTTGCCGTGTCAAATTCAATCGGTTAAGACGGCTGCTATTCGTGAATCATGCGATGCGGAGGGAGTTGGCCTTATCCGAGGCCAATTTGACAAAAGCGGAGGAGGGGCTGCATGCAGAGTCCCCGGATACATCCGCCCAACGCCAGCAACGCAAAATGCTTTTGTTGGATACCTATTTGGAAACCGGGCAAAGAGAGGCATTTAACGAGTTGTTCTATGAGCTTGTGCGCTTAACCGGGGAGAATGAAGCGGAAATCGATGTCGTTCAGATGCACCTTTATTACGGGATCGTAACCCTCTTCCTTTCCTATCTGCACCAATTGGGCCAACCGCCTAAGGGCGGGAGTCAGTTGGACATTCGCCGATTAACTCATATGGAACAGCACGGATCATGGGCGGGAGCCGTTCAATACTTGCAGGGGATTGCAGACTTGCTGTTTTCCGTCAAAAACGACGATCTGGATGAACGGGATCGGGAAGTCATTCGTAAGATCAAACGTTATGTCGAACAGAATTTGGCGGGCGATTTATCGCTTACCCATATTGCGGATTTAGTCGGGTTTAATCGTTCTTACTTGTCCAGGCTCTATAAGCAGAAAACCGGAGAAGGCTTGTCCGAGTACATTCTCGATATGAGATTGAAGAAAGCCAAGGAGTTGCTCCGTCAGCCTGCGATCAAAATCCATGAAATATCCGAGGCGCTCGGATTTGAATCGGCGGCTTATTTCACGCGGTTTTTCAAGAAGATGACGAATTTGACGCCGACTGAATTCCGGGAGCTCAATCAATAGAGCCGCCATACAGTAGTAAACAAAAGATAAAGAAGGTAACAAGTTTCACGTAGATGCTCCTCCGCTCCATTCCTATACTTTAAAATGCAACGGTCCTTATGCGGATAGCGAAGAGGATCGAAGGGAATGTAACAGGAGGAGCGACTAGGATGAACTATCGGGATATTCGAACGTTCGGCGCTGTTGGCGACGGGATGACCAAGGATACGGCAGCCATACAAGCTGCGATCGACGATTGCGCACAAGCTGGGGGAGGCACTGTCTACATTCCTCCGGGAAAATATGTAACGGGTACGCTCCGATTGCAAGACCATATCACGCTATGGCTGGAAGCGGGCGCGGTGCTGCAGGCGAGCACGAACAGAGAGGATTATGATTTTGCGGAAGTGTATTCTACATGCAAATATCCTGTTGTCTATCCGGGATTGCTATACGGCTCCAACTTAAAGAACGTTACGATTACAGGCACGGGCTGTATCGACGGCCAGGATTTGGCGTTCTGGGCCACCAAGGATACGATCGGCGAAGGCTGGAATTCTACGCCGTCGCGCTATGATCCGTTAGAGTGGCGGCCGATGTTGATTCTTCTCGAAGCCTGTTCGAACATTCGGATTAGCGGGATTGAATTGTGCAATTCTCCGGTATACTCGGGGTGGATCATCGATTGCGATCGCGTTAATCTGCAGGGGCTTAACATCCTGAATCATTTTTATGGACCGAATAGCGATGGCTTTCATTTCAGCTCCTGCCGGTATGTCCATATTACATCCTGTCATTTCCGTACCGGAGACGATTCGATTGCAATTGACAGCAACGGCTGCCAGAGCTCGTGCCATTTCACGATTAGCGACTGCACCTTTGACACCTCGGTGAATGCGTTCCGCATTTACACGGGGCTCGACCCATGGATCAAAGAGGCAAGCTACAGCTCGATTAGCGATATATCAATCAGCAATTGCTCCGTCTTCAACGCAGCGGGCGTGCTGAATGTGACGGCAGAGCATGGCCAAATTGAAAGAATCTCAGTGTCCAATATGACGGTACGGATGGAGCAGGAAGGAACGGCTATTTTTCTGATGAGCAATTATGGAACGATTCGTCATGTCCATCTGAATCATTGGCTTGTGCATTCGAATGGGGCTTGTACGGTGATCGGCTTGCCCGATGATTGTATCGAGGAAGTTTCCTTGACCCATATCCAGTTCGAGATTGCCCCTAAGAAAAAGCTGTACGGTCTGGAAATTCCCGAACCGATCCCATCGTATGCCCACCATCACTTTGCGCCTTACGGAATCTATTTGCGGAACGTTCAGACCATTCGTATGGATCAAGTGAGCTTGGTATGGCAGGACGGCGAATATGACGGAAGCTGGAGCGCGATCTCCTGCAAACGGATCAAACGGCTCCAGATTCGCGGGTTTACCGGTCGGCAGGCGGGGAATGGCGATCAAGCTCCGGCTATCGCGATGGTGGATGTGGAATCCGCAAGTGTGTCCAACTGCACGGCGCTTCCCGGCACAACCGTATTTCTTCGCACTTCGGGGTCGGAAGCAGGGGAGGTTCAACTCTTCGATAATGATCTGCGGGAAGCTCGCGAGGTCTCAAGTATCTGATCGAACGGGATATGCCGATTTGAACGAAGAAGCTGTCTCATAAGTAAAAAGAGTCGTACAAAAAGATGATCGATAGAGAATGTTGCCGTGCATGTATCTTCCTACGATAGGGTAATTTCAGGACCGTATGAGGCAGTCTCCGGGAGATACATGCACTTTTTCTGATCGATCATCTTGTACGACTCTGCTTATGGGTCGGCCTCTTTGCCTATCGCTTATTCAGAATGTTTTGCGGTCTTCTCCAGCATTCTTAGGAGAGCAACGACCGCTTCCGCTCGAGTAAGCGGCTTGTTCGGCGCAAAACGGTTGCTGCTTCGCCCTTCGATGATGCCGAGCTGCTGTACAGCTTGCACAGCTTCGCCGGCCCATGCCGGAATCTCTGTTGCGTCCGCAAAATTCGTTGCTTGATTATTCGTGTCGAGCAGCTTTAATGCTCTGCTGATCATAACGGCCATCTCAGCTCTTGTAATCGGTTCGCCAGGGCGGAAGCTGCCGTCATCATATCCTCGAATAACGCCGGCCTCAACCGCTTTGGCGACTTCCGATCGCGCCCATGCTCCAATTTGCGTCTGATCCGTGAAGCCAAGGGCGTTATCATCCCCTGTTGCTTGTAGAGCTCTCATCAGCAGCACGCTAAATTCCGCGCGAGTCAGACTTTGATTCGGTTTAAAGCTTTGGTCGGGGTAACCTTTAATCAGCTTCATCTCCCAAGCTTTCAGAAGCAATGTTTCCGACCAATGTCCGGCGATGTCCTTCCAAGAATCCGACGCTTTTTCGTGGTTTGAAGAAGAAGGCTCCTTTTCGCCAGTCTTCACAATATGGAGGATGTAGACCTGCTTGGTTCCGTCCGCGGCTTTCACGATGAGTTCGAATTTGTTATCCCCTTCTTGCAGGTTCACCGTTGCTTCTTTGTCTACCGCGTTGCCGTTCAAAGTCATTGCGGCTGCTCCAAAAGCCGCTGCGGCAATCGTAACAGATTTCTCTGCCGTTTCCATGGAATACTCCGTTACGTCTGCCGAGAAGGCAGGCGACAAGACTAGAGGCTTGCCGTTCGCGGTTATCCCAAGCTGGCTCAATGTTTTCAGGCTGGAAGGCGGCGAACCGCCACCGCTGCTCTGCGGCGCCGTCGTTGAAGGCACAGCAACTGCGGTAGTGGCCGAGTTCGATAATCCGTTGCTTTGCAAGCCCTGCGCATTGACCGCTGTAACGGTAAAAGTATAGGTTGAGCTTGCTGTCAGCCCAGGCACGACATACTCATTCGCCGTCCCCGCTACTTCGGCCTTTTTGACGCCATCGACATAAACGTAATAAGCGTCCGTATCGTTCGAGGCGCTCGGCCAGGATAATTTTACACTTGTGCTCTGAATATTGGAGACAGCCAGTTGATTTCCCGTTGCCCATTCGGGACGATCGGGAGAGGCTATCGAATCCCCATTGCCTATTTCATAGATATGGACGGCATACGGGGCGAAGGTGTCGCTAAACTGATCGTTATTCCAATTGAGCGTACGTCCTTCGTTCCATACCTGAACAGGCAGGCCGCTCAATTGCTGTGCGCCGAATGAGGCTTGCTGCGTTTCTTTGCTGTTGTTCACTGCGATAATATAAGTATTGCCCTCATAGCTTTTCACCATCACATGCAGCCAACTTTGCGGATTATAGCTGACTTCCGGTGCTGTTTCTGCGGAAAGAATGACCGGAGCCATATTTTTCAGCTCTTGCGCCACCGTCTTCACATTGCCAAGAAGCTCATCGTACGTTTTTCCGCTTGCATCGTTGGCTAGATCGAAGAGGGAATAGAACAACACACCCCGGGCGCCTTCGGCAATATATTGCCAAGCCATATTGCGCATTTCTTCCGTCGTCGGCGGCCGCAATGGATCAACGCCCGAGGAGACATAGTTCCCATGATTATGTGCCTGAACAACCGCCCACTGCCCTTTATTCTGCAGATCGGTAGTCATGGCCTTTTGCAAGTCGCCCAAATACTTCAAATCATCATTTGGCTTCCCATAGACAGGGTATATGTCCAAGCCAAACAGGTCTGTTGTATCGTTTACGGTATAATGATCCACCCATCTGTAATCCACCGCATATACCGGATGATCCCGATCATTAGCCATAACGGTCTGATAATGAGCGGATAAGCGATTGTCAGTTGGCGTCTCGTCGCTTACATACCAGGCAAGTAAAGCGGGATGATCCTTGTATTCCTGAACATATTGCGCAATAGCGGTGAGTTCGTCTTCTTCGGACTGGATAAAGTCCGGCGCCCAGGGAGATCGGAAGAAGAAATCCTTCATGGAGAAAATAACATTCATCCCATACTGATGGGCAAGATCAAGCTTCTCTCTGTCTGGATAACCGTATGGCAAGATCGTGTTGATCGCACCGCCAAGCAAATCCTCCAAATCTTTCTTGTCCGTATTCGCCGTATAGATCCCTATTGGGAAAAACAACTCCCCATCCTTCCAAAACCGTCCTTGATCGTCTGTATAAGATTCGGGCATTTCCTGCAAGGACTGCACTTTCACGATTGGCCATTGTTGCGAGTAGCCGCCGCCCTCTGTCCCTGTCAGCTTCGCTGACACAACGACCTTGTAATTGCCTGCCGGTAAGGAAGAAGTATCGAATTCTGCGTTAACATCCAAGCTTCCGGAATAGACTTGCTCCTCCATGACCTGAGCATTCTGGTCTACCAGTTGGGCAACCGTGGTATAGAGCTGTTTGTTAATGCCTGCCGCGCCTCGGGTCGTTATTGCGACCTGCGGATTTCCGCCAGGAACCAGAAGCCCTCTGTAGGTAGGGTTTACGAGTTTGGATTGAAATAAGGGAGGCTGAGATTTCTCTATCGATAAATCGTCAAAATAGAGGGTGCCTGCTCCACCGTAAGCGAATAGCGTAATCTCGATTTGCTCGGCCCCTTCGCCTGCGACAAGGGTTGGCAGCTTCAGCAGTTGCCATTCGCCGCCGGTGCCGTGCGGATTGTGTTTCTTACTCTCCAACCAGTTGCCATTGTGGTCCAGAACGGTAATACGGAACATCGCTCCCGCCCATAGTCCCTGTGTATCGACGGTTTTTATCCATACGCTCGTATCATAGGCCATACCGGGCTCTGCTACAAATTTAATCGAAGGTCCCGGCCTTTCGGCCCCTTCTTCGCCTGGATTGTTGGCTCCGGAGGGAATCACGTATTTTAAGGATTGCGACCCGCTATGATGCTCGTCGACCGCATACGAAGTATGTTCATATGGAGTCCAGATGCTGTCGTTCGCATCTTCGAAGGAGGTCTGATAGGACGTCCCGATCTCAATCGGATCAACTCTTTCAGTCTCCACAATCTTCAAATCGTCAAATTGAATCGTGCCGCTCGCTCCCTCTGAATATAAAGTAAAAACGGCGGAGGCGGCGCCCTCGGGAGCCGTGTAAGTGGGCAAGCTGATCTTCTGCCACTGGCCGTTCGTGTTGACTGGCGCCGACATGTACTTGCCACCAGCCCAATCCCAAGCCCAATTTCTGTAGGCGTCAATCGCAATCTTGGCTCCCGGCCAGGAGTCGGGAGTATTTGTCGTTTTGACCCACACGCTCATGTCGTAGGAATGTCCGGCTTCAATCGGAAGTCGGATTACAAGCCCCGGATTAGTTCCGTTAAATGTGTACTTAAGCGAGTAAGAACCGGTATGGGCGTCGGCGGTATCGTACTCGGTGAATGCAGCTTGCCAAGTGCTGTCGTTAGGGTCTTCAAACGAGGTTTGGTACAGTATAGTGGACGTAGCGGCATGGGTGGTTGGAGCCGGGTACGCAATCAGGGAAAATAGCAAAACAATACTTAAAATCAATCCCAATTTGGATCGCATCCTATTCACCTCTTCGCGTAGTTGTAGAACGTCAATCGTTATGAAAGCGCAAACAAAAAAGGTTGCGAGAAGAAGGGGCTGTCCCATAAGCCAACCAAGTTGCTGTGAAAGATAATCGATGATAAAGGTACAAGGGGGATGTGTCTCTCGCCGATGCTATACGCTTTCTGAAATCTGAATAGGTAAACCCGTGATAAGGTGATTTCAGAAGCGTATGAGGCAGTCTCCGAGAGGCACATCCCCCTTTCTTTATATCTCGATCATCTCAAGCAACTCTATTTATGGGACAGCCGCTTTCCTGTTCCCACTCCCCAATTACATCGCCGCGGCACGATGTCTTACGATTATTATAGGACCCGCCCAAATGGTCGAACTACGGGAATCTCGTTGCCTTTGTTGACTTCTGTTTACATCCTCTGCCCAGGCGACATCGATTCGCTGTCTTGCTCCAATCCAATTCTCATCTCGATACGCAAACCGCCAATCTGCGCTCGGGAAACGGATAAACCGTACGAGCTGCCATATTTCAATTGCAGTCTCCGGTGGACGTTCAGTATTCCCGTTGTCTCGATCGCGTCGTCCGCATTGGCGTGCAGCAGGTCGTGTAATTCAGCGATTTTCTCATCCGTCATTTCGGAGCCGTTGTCCTCGAAGATAATGATCAAATCCTGATCGAGTTGTTGAAAGGCCATCCGTACAAGTCCACCGGAGACCGTTTCCCGCAATCCGTGCTCATAAGCATTCTCGACAATGGGCTGCAAAATAAGCCTTGGCACCGAGATCGACTTGCATGCTTCCGGAAGCTCTTCGCAATACGTCTCCACTCGCTGATCGAATCGATACATTTGAATTTGAATATAGGCAAGCGTATGCTTGAGCTCTTCCTCCAACGTCACCTCGTCCGAACGGCTGCGGGTAATAAAGCGAAAATATTCTCCCAGGTGGCGCGCCATTCGAAGCACATTGTCGACATCGGGAATTTTGGCCAAACGGTATAACACAAAATAACTGTTGTACAGGAAGTGCGGGTTAACTTGCGACTGCAGCTGTTTTAACTCCGCTCGCTGCGAACGAATTTTCTGCTCGTACACTTCTTTCACAAGAACGTTCAGCTTGCTCACCATCACGTTAAATTGCGTATACAAATAACGAAATTCGTCTCCCTGACGACTAGAGAGCGCAACGCTTAAATCGCCTTCCTCCACTTTGCGGAAAGCGCGAACCAGCTTATGGATCGGCCTGTGAATAAGACGATAGGTCCACACAGAGAATGCAAGGACAACCCCGATCGATAATAGCGAAAACCACCAGAACCACAGACGATGCGCCTTCAGCGGCGCCAATATTTCATTTTCAGGAAAATAAACGACGGTTGTCGCATCCAGCACCGCCGAGCGTTCATAGATAAAAATATAGTTATCGCCATTAATCTTCCGATACAGCGTCCCTTGCGGCTCGTCCCCGATTTCCATCCGCAATTGCGCCAGCAGCCCTTGCTCCTCTTCCACAGACAAGTTCTCGCTGAATACGGCCCAAGCTCCTTGGTTATCCAACAGAACAGCTTTTCCGTCACCGGCATTGTTAATTTCTTTAAGCGACTGGCGTATTTTGTCTCTGGACAGCTGAATCTTAATCGCCATCAGCAGATCTGTATCTTCAATCATATTTTCCGGAGACAGCGCGCCGATCAACAACCGATTATTCCAAGCCACAATCGGATGGCTGTAGTTCGAGTCCTGCAGAGCGTTCAGCTCTTCGGCCGGCGGCGAATCCACGTATCCCTTGGAAGAAATCGTTCTGTCGATTAACGGGATATGCACGTTCACGTTCTCGATATACAAGCTGGACGTTTCCAGCAGCGACAGCCTCGTTCGAATGCGAAGCACAGCTTCGGCGAACTGATAGTCGCTCATTTGCTCGGGGATAAAGCTTAATTCCATTAAATCTTTATCGTATAAATACTCGGTCTTCAATTGGATCACTCGCTTCAGATCGGTTACCAATGTACTGTTATAGAAATGAACGCGCGATGTCAGCGAATCTTCAATCCCGGTTCTAATCGTGCCCATACTGGCCTGATTCATTGTCACATTAAGAAAGTAGAGCGAAGCAATAATGAACACAAAGGAGAGAAACAATTTAGGGAAAATAGAGACGCGATAGTTAGCGGAAATGCTGAACAAAGGTGCTCACCTCATCTTCGTTGGTGTGGCGCTTGTAACACAGAATACTCGAAAACAGTAGTAAACAAAAGATAAAGAAGGTAACAAGTTTCTCGTAGATGCTCCTCCGTTCAATTCCTATACTTAAAACATAACGATGCTTGAGTTGGATGCGGGGAGGGTTGAAGCGGATACAATAAGGAAAGCATCTAGGGTCAAATATCGCGATAATAGAGCGGATTACGTTAAACTTCAATAACATTTTTTCACTAGAGGGGGATTACCATGCGTCACAGCAAAATGAAAAGTTTAATCGCATTGGTTACCATTTGCGTGCTGCTCATCACGACAGCGTGCTCCGATAAGAAAAACGACAGCAACGTCGCGAAGCCTTCGGAATCTGCATCGGCGAGCGGCGCCGAAGCTTCTTCGACGCCCGGAGCGTCGGCCGAACCGCAGATCGATCCGCTGGGCAAATACGATCCGCCGATTGAAGTGACGGCCGTAAGAGATTTGCCGGCCAGCATTGCTTTCCGCGAAGGCGAATCGATTGACAATAACGTGTGGAGCCGCGAGTACGAAGAACGGCTGGGCATCAAGATCAAATATTTATGGACGAGCAACTCCGATTACCCGCAAAGAATTAACGTGGCGATCGCCTCTGGCGAGCTGCCCGATATTTTCAGCGTAAATGCGCTTCAGCTCAAGCAATTGGTCGACGCAGGGCAGATCGAGGATCTCACTCAAGTCTACGAGCAATACGCGTCGCCCCTGACGAAGCAAATCATGGCCGGAGATCCGAATCAGATGGCTTCCGCCGCTTTCGATGGCAAGCAGATGGCGCTGCCAAGAGCGGGCTCGCCTTATGATTCCTCGCAGGTGCTCTGGATTCGCGCCGATTGGCTGAAGAAGCTGGAACTGTCCGAGCCGCAAACGATGGAGGATGTATTTAAGATCGCCGAAGCGTTTACCACGCAAGATCCGGATGGCAACCAGAAGAACGACACGTTCGGTCTGGCTCTGACGAAGGATCTGCAGCAGGGCGGCTTTGCCAATCTGCAGGGCTTCTTTAACGGCTTCCATGCCTACACGGATACTTGGGTAAAAGACGATAGCGGTCAGCTTGTGTATGGCAGCGTACAGCCCGAGATGAAAGCGGCGCTGGCCAAGCTGCAGGAAATGTACAAGGGCGGGATCATCGACAAGGAATTCGCAGTCAAAGACGGCTCCAAAGTGATGGAAGCGCTGGTTTCCGGGAAAATCGGCATATCGTACGGGGCATGGTGGAATCCGGCCTGGCCGCTGCAGGCGGTCAAAGATCAAGATCCGACCGCAGAATGGAAAGCCTACGGTATTCCGTCTATTGACGATACGGCCAGCAAGCTGCAGCTCGCCTTCCCGACTTACGAGTATTACGTGGTGAAGAAAGGCGCTGCGAATCCAGAGGCGCTGGTCAAATTGCTCAATGTTCTGGTCGAGAACGGCTATTCGGACAATGCCGATATTACCAAGTATTTCATCGCGGAAGACGGTTTCTTATATAACAATTACCCCTTGGTATATGCTTCGCCTGCCGAAGGAAATCTGGCCATTCACTTGCATCTGAAGGATGCCTTGAGCTCCGGCGATATTTCCAAGCTGACTGGGGAGGAGAAAGGCTACTACGACAAGATCATGGCTTACCGCGCCGGCGACCCGGCAAGCTGGACGAATGAGGGGATGTACGGCGTCGACAGCGCGTGGCCTTACGTGAAAGAGAAGGTTGACGGAAGCCTGATTCAGAATCAGGAGTTCTTCGGAGCCCCTACGACAACGATGAGTCAGAGAACCGCTAACCTGGAGAAAATGATGATGGAAACGTTCACTAAAATTATTATGGGCGAGAAGAGTCCAGACGAGTTTGATGTGTTTGTCGCGAATTGGCACAAGCTTGGCGGCGACGACATTATGAAAGAAGTGAATGAGTGGGCGGCAGGAAGATAAGGTTATACGAGCAACGTAATTCGTAAGCATAGCGGCTGCCGTCTTCGCAATCAAGACGCAGCCGTTTGTGCATGAAAGAGATCAGAATCAGGAGATGGCGCGGCATGAATAAAAAAATAATCAAGCAGCTTCCCTTGCATATGATGCTGCTGCCGGGCATTGTACTGTTGCTTCTATTCAGTTATGTGCCGATGGTTGGCATTGTGATCGCGTTCCAGCAGTTTATACCGACTCATGGCTTATTCGGCTCGGAGTGGATCGGGTGGGACAACTTTCGCTACGCCTTTGAATTGCCCGATTTTCGCCTTGTGATGCGAAATACACTATTCATTTCCTCGATGAAAATCGTGGCGGGCACAATCGCGGCTTTAATCACTGCCTTGCTGTTGAATGAAATCGGGAGAATGTGGTTTAAGAGAGGCATACAGACGCTGATTTATTTGCCCCACTTTCTATCCTGGGTTATTCTAGGCGGCATTCTAATCGATATTTTATCTCCGTCTAACGGCATTATCGGCCAGATTCTATCTTCGTTCGGCCTGGAGCCTGTCTTTTTCCTGGGCAGCAACTCCTGGTTCCCGTATGTGATTGTCATCTCGGATGTGTGGAAGGAGTTTGGCTTCAGCACCATCGTTTATCTGGCCGCGATGACGAGCATCAATCCGACCTTGTACGAAGCGGCGCGAATGGACGGGGCCAATCGCTGGAGACAGACCTGGCACATCACGTTGCCGGGCATGCGCCCGATTATTATTCTGCTTGCCACGCTCAGCCTGGGCAATGTGCTGAACGCGGGCTTCGACCAAATCTTCAATTTGTATAGCCCGGCCGTATACGAGAGCGGGGATATTATCGATACGATGGTTTATCGAATGGGGCTTGTTGATTTTCAATATGGCTTGGCCACAGCCATTGGATTGTTCAAGTCCGTCATTTCGTTCTTCCTGATTTCAACCTCCTATTGGTTAGCTTACAGGTTTGCAAACTACCGGATTTTCTGAGTAAAAAGGAGTGTGTGGCGCTTTGAGAGTGTTTGCGACTTTTAACTATACGGTGCTGTTTTTATTGGGGTTTGCCTGCTTGTTTCCGTTACTGCATGTATTGGCGATTTCCTTCAGCTCCAGCAGCGCGGCTGCCGCCGGTTTCGTTAAGCTATGGCCGGTTGACTTCACCACGAAATCGTATGAATTTATACTGGCCAAACCCGAGTTTCTCCGTTCCATGCTTGTCACGGGACAGCGGGTTATCCTGGGGACGATCATCAACATGTTTTTGACGATTGTGATTGCCTACCCGCTATCGAAGGAAAGTAAAGATTTGAAGTTCAGAACGATGTATGCCTGGTTCTTCATCTTTACGATCCTGTTCGGCGGCGGACTGATCCCGTGGTACATGACGATTAAGTATGTCGGCATACTGAACAGCATATGGGCTTTAGTGCTGCCGGGCGCGATTCCGGTGTTCAACGTCATTCTGTTATTGAATTTCTTCCGCGGCTTGCCGAAGGAGCTCGAGGAATCGTCCTTCATCGATGGCGCGGGCTATTGGACCACGTTGTGGAAAATATTCGTGCCAATCTCTCTGCCGGCGATGGCCACGATTGGCTTGTTCACGATCGTCGGGCATTGGAACTCTTGGTTTGACGGATTGATCTTAATGAATACGCCGGATCAGTATCCGCTTGCCAGCTATCTCCAAAGGATAATTAAAGGAATCGACTTAACTAAAATAACCGGGCAGGACGCACTCGTGATGTCTCAAGTATCCGATCGAACGGCCAAAGCCGCGCAGATTTTCGTAGGCACTTTTCCGATCCTGCTCGTCTATCCGTTTTTGCAAAGATATTTTGTACAGGGGATTGTGCTCGGAAGCGTGAAGGAATAAACTGAATGGCAAGAGAGGGGCTATAAAGCCGACACCTCGTTTTCACGTTAGGGCGTGTATGTATACACGCCCTAGGGAGGGTGTCGGTTTTTCCGGTTTTTCGGGGGGGAGGACTGGCGGTGGACGAGAGATTTACTATTTTTAGCGGCATAGGCACATATGATGAGGACTGGGAAGACCCCGGCTTTCATCGGAATGCAACGCTGGAGATAGAGATCGTGCTGGAAGGCAGAGGAATATTCGAATGGACGGCTAGAAAAATGGGTATAGAAGTCGGGCATGTCATTGTTATTCCTCCAGGGATTCCGCATCGTTTCGGCGCGATATCCAAAATTCGACTTGGCGTGATCCATTTGCAGCACATGTCCCTATCGCTCGCCGCGATTGCGAATAAGCTGACTCCAAGCGGTAAAGAGCCGCAAATTTATGCTTTGTCTCGCTTGGATCGGGATCGCTTCGCGAAGCTGTTACGCGAGTGGATCTATATACAAAACTATCCGTTGAAGGAGAAAGACAAAACATACGCGGTATGGGCGGAGATGCTGCTGCTCTATTTGTACGAGCATTCCCAAGCCGATTCGCAGGCGATGACCATTACGAAAGCGGCCGATTTTTTGCGCGAAAATTTGCGTCAACAGCCGAAAGTAGCTGATTTGGCCGCCATGACCGGCTTGTCTGCTGTCGGTTTTCGTCGCACGTTCGAGAAGATTTACCGCTTAAGTCCAAAACAATATCAGCAGCAATGCCGCATGCAGGAAGCGAAATGGCTGCTTAGCGCCACCGACAAGGATTTGAATGAAATTGCCGAGCAGATCGGATTTAGCAGGCTGCATTCTTTTTCCCAATGGTTTAAAGAAGCGGAAGGCATCTCTCCATCGCGATGGAGGAAGAGGCAGCTTCACATGAATGATTAAAGCCCACTCTGAAGGTCCTATCGATCCAAGCAGCCCCAAACAACCTAGTACATTCTCCGACACCTGAGGGTGTCTTTTTTGCGTAAATTCCGTTTCGATTTCGATGAATACTTTTATGGCTCGATCTACTATTCTTGACGTGTGCACGAAATACAAGGAGGCTGCGATCTTGGACAAAGTGAGAATCGGATTTATCGGCGTCGGCGGCATGGCAGAGCATCATATGAATACGTTGCAAAATATCGAAACGGCCGTATTGGCAGCTGTCTATGATATTAATGGCGAGCGAGCCAAGCAAATTGGCGATAAGTTCGGCGCGGAAGTATTTGCGAGCGAGATGGCGCTGCTGGATTCGGGCAAAGTGGATGCGCTTTATGTTTGTACGCCGCCGTTCACTAGAGGGGATACGGAGACGATGGCAGCTGAGAGAGGCATTCATCTGTTGTCCGAGAAGCCGGTCGGCCTCGATATGGACACTGTAAACCGTATCGGCCGCAAAATTAGCGAGGCCGGCATCATTAACAGCTCCGGCTACTGCTTGCGTTATTTGGACAATGTGCAGAAGGCGAAAGCTTACTTGACGAATAAACCGATTAACATGGTTGTCGCTTATCGCATTGGCGGTCTTCCTCCGACCAAATGGTTTGCGCAGATGGATCAGTCGGGCGGACAAATGGTGGAGCAGTCTACGCACCAGGTGGATCTTGTTCGTTATTTGGTCGGCGAGTTCGATCAAGTCCAGGCGGTTTATGCGCAGCGCAGCATTCGAAATATAGATCCTGACGCTACGATCCCCGATGTGGGCGTTGTTTCGTTTCGACTGAAATCGGGCGCTGTAGGTTCGTTCGTGAATAGCTGTGTATCCGACTACCACGGCCGCGGTGATATCGAGATTTACGGTCCGGATTTCTATCTGTCGATTGACGGCCATTCTCTTACGATTCGCGATGCTCACCAGAATATCACGGAAACATGTACGACCGATTTCTATGCTGCGCAAAATAGCGCATTCGTCGAGGCCATTCGTTCCGGGCGGCAGGAGCTTGTTCTGGGCAGTTACGCAGAGGCGGCGGCCACATTGGCGGCGACGTTGGCTTTTAATGAGGCGGCGGAGAAACAAGGCGTTGTTGCTGTAGGAGAATAATATTTGAGGCGGAGGAAGGTGAAACGGGTATGTTGAAAAGTGTAAATCAATGGTGCTTTCCAGAGGGCACAGCTTTGGACAAGGTATTCTCGGTTAGTCAGCAAGCGGGGCTGGATGCCGTAGAGCTTAATCTGTATGCTTCAGGCGCGCCCGCCGGATTTACGATGGATACAACGGCAGCTGAGGCGAATACGATTGCCAAGCAGGCAGCCGAGCATGGCTTGAAGCTGCGCAGTATTTCAACCGGCTTGCTGTGGGGCGCTCCTCTTTCTTCTTCGGATGCCGATGAGAGAAAGCGCGGCCGCGAGATCGTGCACAAGCAGCTTGAAATTGCCGAACTAATCGGAGCCGATACCGTTCTCGTCGTACCTGGTACAGTTAATGAAAACTCCTCCTACGATGATTGCTATACAAACAGCCAACGCGAACTGGAGCTGCTGCTTCCAGAGGCCGAGCGTCGCGGCGTCAAAATCGGAATCGAAAACGTGTGGAACAAGTTTTTGCTCTCTCCTCTGGAAATGAAGCGATACGTGGACGAGTTGGATTCTCCAAACGTTGGCGTTTATTTCGATGTCGGCAATATTCTGTTATATGGCTATCCCGAGCAGTGGATTCGTATTCTGGGCAGCCGTATAGCCAAAATTCATGTGAAAGACTTCAAAACCTCGGCAGGCAATTTCAGCGGTTTCGTGCCTTTGATGGCAGGCGATGTGAATTGGCCGGGAGTGATCGCCGCGCTTAAGGAGATCGGCTACACCGATACATTAACGGCGGAAATCAGCCCGTATCCTTCAAACGCTTACCAAGCGGTGTACGATACGGCTAATCAGTTGGAAGCGATTATTAATGGCGGCTAATTGGCTCGGGGTAGCTCGTGTAACGGCCTGCGAGACCGTAAGGGACATCAATTCGGGCAAGGTTCATTCTTTTGAGGAAATTTTATCCGTTGCCATACTTTCGCCCTGTTCGTGGATCCGATTATCGGCGAAAATCAGGTTGTGAAGCCGAGGCCGCACGGTCGACGGTTTCCCGGTAACAGAGGCGCTTGGAAGGGTTACTTCGGTGGCTCAAAATTGGTTCGAATCCAATCCGCCACCTTCACAGGAAGCTGCAACGGTGGTGTGGTGATTACCTTTCCGCACATTTTCCTCTGTATTTCATGAAATTAATGGTTGACATGGTTAAAGCTGAGATGTTAGGATTACCAGCAATATCAATTATACGAGAAAGGAGTGAGGGAGCATGCATAAGTTAAATCGACTCGATTGGGCGAACAATCCGGTTATTCATGAGGAACAGATGAGCCAGCCGTGGCACGAGACGCATGTTTCCTTCATTCCATATTCGATAGGCTATCTTTACAGGCGCAGCAGATTCGTTGCGGTTCGTCGGTTGTATTCCACAGCCTGACTCCGCTCGTAATCGCATAGTTCGCGTACTTGTAGAGACTGCCGAGGCCGGCAGTCTTTTTCTATGGAGCAACCATAGAGGAAGACGGCGGCGACAGGGGTCTTTTTTTTGACGGAAAACGTCTATGCCTGATCCCTAACAAAGTACATATCGCAGTAAAAATCCACTTTAGAAGAGAGGCGAGCACCATGAAAAACAACTTACATCCGTATGAACGGAATTGGCGTCAGCAGGATCATCCGATCGAGATACAGGATAGCCGATTCGCGAGAAGCGGGCAACGATGGCCGGGTTACCGACAGAGTTGCCATCCCTTCTCCTAGGCGAGAGCATGCTCGCTGTGCGAATTGAGCTATCCGGGTTCCGAATCCTTCTATCCTTGTTTTGACGGGGAAAATGGGGGGCGGTCACGGGTAGCTTTTTATTTTGGAGACTATGGCGAAAGGGCGAACGCGGCGGTTTGTGAGTCCGTTAGTACCAGTTCGAGTCTGGTTAGTCTCCCCAACATTGCTCGGTAGCCAAGCGGCAAGGCAGATGACTTTGACTCATCCATCGCAGGTTCGAATCCTGCCCGGGCATCCATACATGGATAGGCGTTATCAGATAGGCTGCCGCAATTCGGCGGCTGACAGATCGGCGGGGGAAATCCGCTCCTGTCCTCCACGGCGTGGTGGTGAAAAGGAATAACACACGGGCCTTTCACGTCCGGATGTGCGGGTTCGAGTCCCGTCCACGCCTCCAATACGGTCTCATAGTTCAGTGGAAGAACGCCGCGTTGTCAGCGCGGAAGTCAGGAGTTCGATCCTCCTTGGGGCCGCCATATCGGGATGTAGCTCAGCTTGGCTAGAGCGCTTGCCTTGGAAGCAAGAGGCCGCAGGTTCGAATCCTGCCGTTCCGACCATCATATGACGTGGTGGTGAAAAGGAATAACACACGGGCTTTTCACGCCCGGATGTGCGGGTTCGAGTCCCGTCCACGTCTCCAGCTACAGGGCTGTAGCTCAGCGGTAGAGCGCCCGACTGTTAATCGGACGGTCGCAGGTTCGAGCCCTGCCAACCCTGCCACGGGGGTATAGTTCAATCGGAAGAACACCGGTCTCCAAAACCGCATATGCAGGTTCGACTCCTGCTGCCCCCGCCAAAATTCTACTATTTTAATAAAAGTTCAAAAAGTTCGATTTTCAGCACCAAGAAGGTTGGATGAAGCTAGGAACTAGTGTAGGAGAACCTACATGAGTACCGGAAGGTCCGGCTGAGTTCAAGATTCGACGTCGAGTCTACTACCTGAAAATGCTTCTTGATCAAAAGCGGACTTTTTGAACTACCTTACTAGAAAGGAAGAAGCCGACCTTGCGTTACAGGTGACCCCTATGCAGAGAAGACAAATCCCTATGATCCACGAGCAAACCTTCCGAAACGTCTCCGAGAGAGGATTGACGATGGACGAGGTTTTTGCACGCATTCGCAGTTTTATGCTGGTTGACCCTCGCGCTGCTTACCAACTGATGGTTGGCACGGATGCGCAGGTTCACGCCGGACATACGAAATTCGTGACGTCCGTCGTTGTATTCCGGCCGGGCAGAGGAGCATGGTTTTGCTACCGGCAGATCATTCTGCCCCGTGAAATCCGCTCACTCCAGGAAAAGCTCAGCCTGGAGACGACGTTCAGCCAGGAGACTGCTTCGTATTTCGATGAAAGTAAACGCGCCGAGTTGGAGGATATTTTGCTTCCTTACGTGTACCAAGGCGCCGAATTGAAGCTGTTCATCGACATCGACGCGGGCACGGACGCCAAGCGCAATCGGACCTCAACACTTGTGGCGGAGCTGGTTGGACGGATCGAAGCGATGGGATTGTCGGCTCGGGTGAAACCGGAAGCGATCGCGGCTTCTTCCATATCGAATCGCTATACGAAAACCCCCTACCGGGAAAAGAAATCGGCAGTAACATAATGAAGTTGTCCCTATTAACCGATCAGGGCGATGGGGCTGTCCCATAAGCCAACCAAGTTACAGTGAAAGATAATCTATGAGCAAAGTGAAAGGGGATGTACCTTCCTCCTCCGATGCTATACGCACCTGAAACCTGAATGGGTAAAACCGTGATAAGGCGGTTTCAGGAGCGTATGAGGCATTCTCCGGACTAATCATGACCCACAATACCTTCCAGATAATTCCCAGATTTTATTCGTATCACCATCGAAGACGTTTAGTGACATACAATCCCTGATCTTGGTCGATTTATACGATTTTCCCTACAAATGTCCGTTGTTTGAGCCTGAGCAGAGCAGTTTTGTACGATTCTTCGAACAAACGTCCACCGTTTAAGCCTGATTCGAGCTGCTTTGTACGATTTTCCGACTAACTCCCTGCGTAAACTCATGTGTGTCGATTGGAACCATTGTGGGTCAATCATAAGTCTCCAGAAGGTACGTCTCCCTTTTGTCATCGACCATTTCAATCAACCTGCTGTGAGAAAGCCTCGTTTGACTGTTTTAGATTTACCAATAATCAAGTTGGTGATAGAATCAATTGGGAAATATAGCATTTGGTCTCTACTTAAGAAATGCTAACGTCAATCGTGTTTATCTTAATCGCAGGGAGTTACTCCTATTGAAACGAACCTTCCTCTTGTTCCTAACTGTATTGTTACTCATCCCAGGCTTTGCAACAGCGGCTCCTGCTAAGAAAGAGAGCCAGAAACCTGAACCCGTCGTATTATTTATTAATGGTAAGAAAACAGAAATCAATCCGAAGCCGCTTCTTCAAAATGACGTGGTGTACATTCCGCTTTCCGTTCTTAGGCAAATGAAACTTCCGATCAAATTAGACAATAAGAGGCTAACGATTAAAAAAGATTACTATCCGATTGTTCTTTCATTGGGGTCAAAAATAATAAAGGCTAACGATGAGGTTGTGCGTCTGAGCCATCCGGCAACTACGATCAACGGGCAATTTTATATTCCGATAGAGGTTCTCGATCATGTTTCTGGATTAGGGATCGTTTGGAATAAGGATAAAGTAGAATTGAAGCTTTACGATTGGATTCCACTTGTGGAAGATGCAGTAGATAAGGAAGATGCGGAGGAAGTGAAAGAGCTTATTCGGCTTGGAGCAAATCCATCCTTTGCACTTATGTACAGTATACAGAATGAAACTCCAAATATTGAAATCGTAAATATCGCATTAGATGTGATCGACAATATTTTGGAACCAGCTAATTATTTTGATGCGGCCGTCAAATATAAACAAACTGAAATTGTACGATTGATGCTTGAGAAGGGAAAGGTGACAAAAGAAAGCGCCCCTAAACTTGAGCATGGACTTTCTTATATTGGCAGTGCGTTGGGCAAGTGGAATCTGCAGCAAGAAAGTGCTACAGCGAGAATTCCGCCTGAGGTAACGACCCCGCCTTCCGGCGAAGTGGCGCAGCTTCTTTATGAGCATGGTTTTGAAATCGTTCCTTTGGATGTGTACGAGGCTCTAGCTTCCCGTAATACACAGAACTTGGAATGGTTGCTTAGTCATGGAGCAGACCCCAACGGGGAGACGGTAAAGCTGGTTTATCTGGACGACACGGAAAAAAATATTTATTTTCATGCTTACGGTTTTGAGCGGGACCCTCAACGCAAACAAAAATTGATTGTATCGGCATATGAAATCACCAGTTGGAATCCAAGTCTTGAGAATATGCAAAACCTTAACTTGCTTATCGTTAACTACAAAACAAATCTTGATCCGCTCACCCAAGCCCAGAAAGATCGATTGCTTGAGCTTGCCTTAAGCAATACGATGCAAGAGCTCGCGAACGTCTTGAGAGAAGCGGGAGCCAAATAGTCGGGGCTGATGGATGATATAAAAGTGTTCTTTCGTTTTCTACGCGAACGAAAGGATGCTTTTTTTGTTATTTTCCCCAACAAATCTCCCCGTCGTCATACTTCCGCCATGTTCGTTCAACCGGAAATGCGCGAAGATAAGAGCATGAAACAACGGCCGCAAGCACGGCTAATCAACAAAGCGCAGTTGAGGCGCATGGAAGGGTTACTTCGACTTTTAATCGGCATGTCGTTGGTTCGAATCCAACTCCCGTCATGGCGGGATAGCTCAGTAGGTAGAGCAGCACGTACCTTTCCGCCTTTTTCCTCAACGGCCGCAATAACACGCAACATAGAGCGAGGCGCTCAAGAGGGCTACTTCGTCCAAGAAAAGGGCGGAAGGAGCAAAATCAGCTTCTCCGTTAAGCCTTCTGGAACTTTTCCTCGCTCTACTAAAATCACATATGACCGGCGAGGCGCCGGGGAGGGCTACTTCGCCACTTAGCGCACCCAATTGATTTACCCGGGCTTTACGGCAGGTTCGAGTCCTGCAGTCAACCTTCTCCGCCCTTTCCTCGCCGGTTCCTACAATTAAGGAGGTAATTGTAATGAGCTTCGCAAAAAAGCTGTTTTCGGTCATCCGACCTACAATAAGCAATAGAGAAGGCTATCCGGCATATGCTCGCTCCATTGAAGAGCAGTACGTGCAGACGCTGGTGACCAACACGTTCGGCAATACGTTTTACGCGGATCAGCAGACGCTGCTGGACGAAGCCGACGAGCTCCACCGCGAAATGGCGCAGAATCGTCCGCAATTCATGGCACAGGCGCTCGTCTATGCCCGCAACGAAGGCTACATGCGGCTTCAGCCGCTGTACGGTCTGGCGATTCTATCGCAGTATCGTCCGGATTTGTTTGCCAAAGCGTTCCCGCAAGTTGTGCGGATTCCTTCCGATTTGTCCGATTTTCTGACGATTCTGAAGGGAATGGGCAGAGGCGAAGGCGGCCGGGCGGTTAAACGTCAAGTGAGCCGGTTTCTGGCGGGAGTGTCCGAATATTGGGCGATCAAATACAACGGTAGAGGTCGGGGCTACAGCTTGGGCGACGCGATCGCAACCGCTCATCCGAAGCCTGCGGACCTGAAACAGCAAGCATTGTTCCGTTATTTGCGGGGCCAGGAGGCGAATCTGACTCTCCTTCCGCAAGTCGGGGCGTTGGAGCAGCTGAAGCGGGCGGCGACGGAGCAGGAACGGCTGCACTGGATTGAAAATGGCAAGCTGCCGCACGAAGTTGTGACCGGTGCAGTGAAGCCGACGAAGGCGATCTGGGAGGCGCTGCTTGGCCAAATGCCTACCTTTGCTTTGCTTCGTCACTTGAGCACGCTGGAACGCGAAGGTGTGCTGGAAGACCGCCGCAACCTTGATGCCGCAATTGCTCGACTGACCGATCCGGTCGCCTTGAGCAAGGCCAAGATTTTGCCTTTCCGGTTCGCGAAAGCGTTCCGTCAAGTGAAGCATCCGGAGCTGCGAGACGCGCTGCGTGATGCGGTGGAGCTTACGTTCGCCAACCTGCCCGACCTGGAAGACCGCACGGCGATCTTCCTCGACATCTCGGGATCGATGGATGGCGAATATTTGCAGACCGGCTCGGTGTTCGCGCTGGCTTTGTACAAGAAAACGCAGGGTAACTCTCTGTTCTGGTTGTTCGACACGGAGGCGGAGGATGCTTACCCGTCGCGCCGGGACAGCATTCTATCGCAGGCGGATCGGATTCAGACGCGCGGCGGCACGGATACCGGAGCTCCGGTCCGCAAGCTGCTATCCGAACGGCATAAGGTCGATCAGATCGTCATCATCACCGACGAACAACAAAACAGCGGCAGCATGTTCTATCGGGAGCTGGCGAACTATCGCGCCAAGGTGAACCCGCAGGTGAAGGCGTTCATCATCGACATCTCGCCTTACCGCAGCGCAATGGTTCCGCCGCAAGATCCGAATACGTACTACATCTACGGTTGGAGCGATACGGTGCTGAGCTACATCGCTCAGACCGCGAAGGGCTACGATTCGCTAGTGGAGACCGTCGAGAAGATAGAGCTGTAGAAAACGACATTTTGAGAGGGGAACTGTACGATATGAAATTAGCGGAAGCGCTCGTCCTGCGCGCCGATACCCAGAAGAAGATTGCGCAGCTGAGACAGCGACTGGAGAGAGTCGTAAAGGTTCAAGAGGGAGAGCTTCCTGCGGAAGATCCGTCATCCCTGCTTCGAGAGTTGGAGCAAACGCTGGACGAACAAACCGCATGGATTCGTAAAATCAATCGGACAAACGCAACGGTTTCTTTCGCCGAGGGATTGAGCATTTCGGACGCCTTGGCGGAAAGAGATCGAATCATGCAGCATCGCAAGCTGTTGGGGGATGTGCTTGAGCAGGCTTCGATCAAGCAGGATCGCTTCAGCCGCTCCGAAGTGAAATACGAGCGGACAATCGACGTCGTTCAGATCCAGACTAAGGTCGACGCCCTGTCGAAAGCCTACCGTGAATATGATTTTCGCATTCAGGAGCTGAACTGGCGGACCGATCTGCTCGAGGAATAGCCGCGAAGGTAGTCTCTCCCGGCGAAGGCGAGCGCAACCCGCCAACGGGCAAGTTGGACCTCCTTGAGTAGACGCGGGGCCATGTCTATCTTTTCATGAATGAGCCCAGAAATGTAACAAGAATGCGCCTAAGCATGGAAGTAATGCGTACCGTTTAATGTGACGACCGCGCGCTGATTTGCTAGGGCGTGTCTGCATGCTCCGAGGCCAGCAGATTTGCAGACACGCCCTGAGAGAGACGAGGGTGGGGAAGGGGAATGCGGCTAATCCGCTCCGATTGATATTTCATAAACGATTCGTTTTTATAGAGGTGATACAAATGGAAGCCATACGTCATACGATAACCGAGCAATTGGAGCGTCTGGAGAGCGAGGAGCAAGTTCGCATTCTGTACGCCTGCGAATCGGGCAGCCGGGCGTGGGGCTTTCCTTCCCGGGATAGCGATTACGATGTGCGATTCATCTACGTCCGCAAGCCGGAGTGGTACTTGTCGATCTTCGACCGGAGGGACGTTATCGAACGCCCGATCAGCGACAAGCTCGACATCAGCGGCTGGGATTTGCGCAAGGCGCTGAACCTGTATCGCAAATCGAACCCGCCGCTGCTCGAATGGCTGCAATCGCCGATCCGCTATGCCGAGAAATCCGTAGTTGCGAGTCAGCTTCGTCGTATTTCTCCGCTGGCTTTTTCCCCGAAATCCTGCATGTACCACTATCTCAACATGGCGCGGGGCAACTATCGGGATTATTTGCAGGGAGAGCGCGTGCGGATCAAGAAATATTTCTATGTTCTGCGACCCGTTCTGGCATGCGAATGGATCGAGCGTTACGGCGGGATGCCGCCCATAGAGTTCGATACGCTGGTAGAGCGGCTAATTCCGCGATCGGGAAGCTTGGGAGAGACAGTGGCGGAGCTGCTGGCGCGCAAAAAGTCGGGCGACGAACTGGACATCGAGCCTAAGCTTGCCCCGATTAACGATTACTTGGAAAAAAGATTGCATGAGCTGGAAAATTCGGCGATCGAGATGAAAACGGCCGACGCGAGGTTGGGAGAGCAGCTGGACGATTTGTTTCGCTCGGCTTTAGTAGACAACTGGTCATATTAAGAGGAAACGATCTAGGTTGAACCACGGAAAGGGCAGAGAGTAGCCAATGGAATGGAGAAAGGGAATGGTTTTGCCGCGAGTTTTGGCTTTGAGTTGCTTACCTATACAAATCCTATCGATCCAAGCAACTCAAAACAACCTGTCTGAAGTCGGCAAAATCATCCCTTTCGGAATGCAATGGCTCGGCTCTTCAATCGCCCTATTTTGGTTCAACGTATATAGCAAGGAGAGATAGAGAAATGACTTACCAGACAATTGACGGCGTACGCGTATGGGGCAACCCCGATGCCGGCGCGCTGTCCCAAGCGAAAACCTGCGCGGAGCACGGCAACGTCGTGCAAGCGCTGCTAATGGCCGATCACCACAAAGGCTACAGCCAGCCGATCGGCGGCGTTGTCGCTTACGAGGGGCAAATTTCGCCCTCCGGCGTCGGCTATGACATTGCTTGCGGCAACAAAGCAGTGCGGACGAACGTGCTGGCGGCGGACATTAAACCGATACTACCCGCCGTGATGGATCAGATCGCCAGAAAAATATCTTTCGGCGTTGGGCGCGTTAACAGCGAAAAGGTGGATCACGACCTGTTCGACGATCCCGACTGGAGTGTGTATTCGGCGATCGGAAAGCAGGAGCATGACAAGCTGAAGGCGCTGGCCCGCGATCAGCTCGGAACGGTCGGCAGCGGAAACCACTATGTCGATCTGTTCGAAGAACCGGAGACGGGTCTTCTCTGGATCGGCAACCATTTTGGAAGCCGCGGTTTCGGCCATAAGACGGCAAGCGGATTTCTCAATCTGGCCGCCGGACGGGAGTTCCTCGCGAATGCGCCGGGAGAGAAGATGGATCAGCCGCCCGTGCTGCTCGATCTGGACAGCGAGCTCGGCGATCTGTACTACCGGGCGATGAAGCTGGCCGGTCGATACGCATACGCGGGCCGCGATTACGTTATCGCACAGGTGCTGTCGCTCTTGAGCGCAAGCGCCGATTTCGAAGTGCATAACCACCACAACTACGCTTGGAAGGAAACCCATGTCGGCAAAACGACAATGGTCGTCCGCAAAGGCGCGACTCCGTCCGCTCCGGGACAGCTCGGTTTTATCGGCGGCAGCATGGGGGACATCTCTGTAATCGTAAGAGGGAAGGATACGGACGAGAATCGCGATTCCTTTTACAGCACCGTGCACGGAGCGGGTCGGATTATGAGTCGTACGCAGGCGGCCGGCAAAATGAACTGGAAAACTCGCAGCCGTTCAGGCGGGCAGATCACACCTGAGCAAATGAAGCAAGCCGTTCTGGCCTTCGAAGTGGAGCTGCGCGGAGCCGGTACGGACGAAAGCCCGTTCGTCTATCGAAAGCTGCAGGAGGTGCTGGACGCTCATGCCGGTACAATCGAGGTTCTGCATGTGTTGAAGCCAATCGGCGTCTGCATGGCCGGCGCGGACGAGTTCGATCCTTATAAGGACTGAGCGGGCGGGATTAGGCATCCGATAGAAAAACTGAGCAAATGGGATATTGACAAAACTTCCCTGCCCCGTATATGATAGACACTATCTTACTAAGAAAGGAGGCCGAAGGACATGACCGTCATTTACAACAGCCGCAACGCCGTTATGCCGCAACTGAATATTTCGTTCATTGTCCATCGGCCTCTACGGGCCCCAGCCAAGGAAAGTGAAAGATAACCGCCCCATCAGGTAACGTTCGGGAGAGGGGACGGCAATCTTTCGTATTCACTATGCGCAGAAGACCGTGAGCGATGTGGCTTGCGGTTTTTTTGCGTTTTATTTTTCGACTAAATTGGAATTAAGAGAGAGGTTATTATACTTTATGGAACAAAATGTTAACGATCTTTATTATCGGCGAATCGATCTCCCTGCCGGGGATCTCCACGTATTCGCGCACGACGATCTGTTTTATGCCATGGGGAACAAGGTGCTTGAGATGGCGAACAACAATCTGCAAATTCCGAATATCCGCTATATGAGCTACACGCCCGACGCCCATGTCGGAGTCGGCACGTGCATTGGCACAACGGCGGTGTGGGGCGTGGCGGACGGTTTCGTCTCTCCCTCTATCGTCGGCAGCGACATCGGCTGCGGGATGCGGGTGCACCTGACGAATTTGCAGGCGGAAGACCTCCAGGACGTCAAGCTTCGTCGCAAGCTGGTTAAGGCGATCGAGAAACGTATCCCGGTGGAAAATCATGCAAGAGGATACTTCTCCGACATTCGTCTGGAGGATGTGCTGCGCAAAGGGCTTCACGGCCTCCCTGGAAAATATGTGCCGGATGCTTACACGCCGAGGAAAGCGACTTCCATGACCCATGTCGAGTGCAGCCGGTTTCGGTTTGACGAGAGCGAGCTGGATCGCATCGCGATGCCGGTGTGGCACAGGGCGCATCGCCAGCTTGGTACGCTGGGCAACGGCAATCATTTTATCGAAATTCAAGCTTTGAGCATTCCCGAGGACAACCGCGCCATAGCGGAACGGTGGGGACTTCGGGACGGCCAAGTCGCGGTGATGATCCATTCCGGTTCTCGCTCCTGGGGCGGCGCTGTTAATCAGTATTGCGGCTCGCAGGTCGCCAAGACGATGAGCAAGCTCGGACTCGGCACGGCCGATCCGAAGCTCGCCTATGCGCCGCTGGATAGCGAAGCGGGCAGGATGTATGCGAATTTGATGTATTCGGCGCTTAATTTCGCGGTTGCGAATCGGCATCTGATGGCGTTCGCGGTGCGCGATGCCTTTAAGGAAACGTTCGGCTCCCGTGCGGAATTGAGCACGCTCTACGACCTGATGCACAACTATGCTTGCGAGGAGAGCCACGGGGAAGAGGCGATGCTCGTTCATCGCAAAGGCACGACGCGCGCGCTGCCGGCCGGACATGCCGGCAATCCCGAGCCATATCGCGAGACGGGACATCCTGCGCTTATTCCCGGCTCGATGGGAACGGCCTCCTATTTGATGGTCGGAGCTCCGGAAGGCTCGCGCAACTACCATTCGATCTGTCACGGAGCGGGCAGGATTCGTTCTCGCAACGCAACCAAGCAGCTTGTTACGGTTGACGAGTTTGCATCTTCGCTGCGGATCGGTCAGGACGACGAGGTTGTGTTGAATCATCGCGCGCTCGAGTCGCTGGTGGACGAATCGCCGCAGGCTTACAAAGACGTAGACCAAATCATCGACAGCGTTGTCCAGGCGAGGCTGGCCTCCGTCGTCGCCAAGTGCCGTCCGCTGGCGGCGGTAAAAGGAGTGTGATCCTAATATGACGATTATGACGGCCAACACTGTCCTTAATACAGCCAATGCTGCCGCAAAGCCTCATTTTCTGGTGAAATCCGGCGGGACGTCTCCTAATGTGGAAAACTACTTCAACTATATTTCCACGGTTCAGGCCATCATTGATTTTCTGAGCGAGCGGTATAATGGAGGCTTCCGCCTCTATTTCCAGGATGACGGCAACGAAGTATGGAACGGGCTGGAAGAGGATCTTCGCAGCGGTTACGCGGGAGTCGAGCATGCGGCGAGCCTGTATGACCTGGTGGAGACGGACGTATTCGAGTACGCCGCGGATTCCGATCCGCAGCGTTCGGGTTATACGATCCGTCCCGCCGTCCGCAACAATCTGTTCGTGTACCGCGATCATCTCGTCGCGCTGACCCGAATCCCGAGAGTGACGCTGCACGGTCTCGGCTTTGAGGATTTAATTTTCTGCCAATCGGACGAAGGGCTTATGCGCTTTCTGGAGGATATGCGGGTGCGCAGACTCGCCGATCCGAAAATCATCGTCTTCACCGACACCCGGGACGGACTGGAGCAGGAGCGGAAAGAGGTCGGGTACGCGGTCAGTCGGGAGGACGTGTTTATGGAAAATGAGCTGAAGACGCAGGTTTACCGTTCGATCGACGAGTTTTTCTCCAAGGATCGCGCGTTTTTCCAAACCTACGGTCTTCCCTACAAGCGGGGAATTCTGCTGTACGGCAAGCCGGGAAACGGGAAGACGACGCTGGTGAAGTCGATCTCGTCCACGACGGGGGCTCCGGTCGCCTACTGGCAGATTACCGAGTACACGAGCAGCGGCTCGATCAAGGAAGTGTTCGATACGGCCTCGCAGCTTGCGCCGATGGTGCTCGTTATTGAAGATATCGATTCGATGCCGGAATCCTGCCGCTCCTATTTTCTTAACACGCTGGATGGAGCCACGTCTAAGGAAGGCATCTACCTCATCGGCACGACCAATTATCCGGAGAAAATCGATCCGGCGCTTATGAACCGGGCCGGACGCTTCGACCGGGCGTACGAAGTGAAGTCTCCCGACGAAGCGATTCGATGCGCTTATTTGGCCCATATTGGCTTGCTGCGTCTTGCGAGCGAGGAGGAGATGGCACGAGCAGCCCGGCGAACGGACGGATTCACGCTTGCCCAGCTTAGCGAGCTATACGCCTCGGCCGCGCTGCAGATGCATTACGAGAACGAAGTCGATCTTGAGCGGCTGATCGCCGGGATGAAATCGGACTACGCCAAAGATCGCAGCCGAGAGTGGATGACGGAGGATAAGTCGCGTAAAATGGGATTTGCGTAACTTGATCGATGAGGAGGGGATGAAGTGGATTTCGGACAGTTGAAAAAGCTTATGGCCGAGAGCCGGAATATCGTGTTTTTCGGCGGGGCGGGCACTTCGACGGAAAGCGGAATTCCCGACTTTAGGTCGGCGGACGGGTTATATCAAGCGCAAGGCGGGGGACAGATCGCTCCGGAGGAAATTTTGAGCCATGATTTTTTCATGGCTCGCACGGCAGACTTTTACGACTTCTATAGAAGTAAAATGGTGTATCCCGACGTTCTGCCTAACGCCGCCCATTACGCTCTGGCGGGGCTGGAGCAGCAAGGCCGGCTTGCCGCGGTCATTACCCAGAATATCGACGGGCTCTATCAGAAGGCCGGCAGCCGCAACGTGCTCGAGCTGCACGGCTCGGTTCATCGGAACTTCTGCATGAATTGCCGCGAGGCATACTCGCTGCAGGACGTGCTGAAATCGGAGGGGGAGTACCCCCGCTGCAAGCGCTGTGGCGGTATCGTTAAGCCGGACGTCGTACTATATCAGGAAAGTCTGGATATGGATCTGCTTCAGCGGGCGGCCGAATACATTCGGCAGGCGGATGTCTTGATCGTTGCGGGCACTTCGCTGACCGTTCAACCGGCCGCCGGGCTGGTCAGGCTTTACGAAGGGAGCAAGTTCATTCTGATCAACAAGAGCGCGACACCGATGGACGGGATGGCCAATTATTTGATTTCCGACAGCGTGGCGAAGGTCTTGGCGGCGATGACGGCCGGCGGCGAATCTCCTTGACAGACAGGAACTCGCCTCGGTCGGCCAAGTTGTTATTCGCTATTTTGGACTAAATGAGCTATAATGGACGTATAGACGTCTGGCCGAACTCACATAGCGTAGAGGGTTATTCTTTGATGCAATAGCCTTGTACGTTATGTGTTTTTTATTTTTTGATTAAATATGAGTGTTGTGCGCCTCTGGCCCGTCATTTTGGGCATTTTAATCTTTGTACCCACCACTTAACAGAAAGAGGGAATGCACGTGTATTATTCTCGAAAAAAACCGTTCGAAGAGGTGCCGGCAGAGATGACCGCAGTTTGGCTTTGCTCCGGGGAGAACTGCAAGCGATGGATGAGAGATAATTTCACGTTTTCCCTTGTCCCCGTATGTCCGGAATGCCAATCCGAGATGGTCAGAGGCGAGAAAATGCTTGCCACGTTATCGAACACAAGTCCCAACCAGAGTAAAGGGCGTCGCTGAACGAATAAATGAATAAACGAAAATAAGGCGTACGCTCGGATTAACGATGAAGATGTCAACGGGGCAACGTCAACATGAAAGTCGTTCCCAGACCCGGGCGGCTCTCGGCCTCCAGCGTTCCTCCATGAGCGAGCGTCAATCCTTGGCGATCGCGAGGCCGAGCCCCATGCCGCCGCTGTTGCGCGTACGGGCTTCATCCGTCCGATAGAATCCGCCTTCGGGCTCTTGGCGGCGCATTCGCTTTTTCGCTTCCTGGCGTGGTTGCTGGCAGCCTGCATCGTCGCGCCGCCCGGTTTAACTCCGCCGGGTCTGCTCCAACAACTCAACTTCCTTCGCGGCCTTCGAAGCCTTTTTGCCGATTTTGTACGATTTGGCGACTTTAACGCCTTTCGTGGCTTTGAACAGCTTCAGCCCCTTTAACGCTTTTAACCCCTTTAGGCCCTTCAACGCGCTTAACCCCGTTAACGAACCGAGACCGACGACCGCATCGACGAACTGCGTCACGGAAATCGACGATACTACGGCGAGAATGCTCAGCCATTGCTCCTTGAAAAACCTGCGAACATCCTTCGTAACGAAGAACAGCACGCCCAACTCGATAATGAAAAACCATAAAATGTAGTGGGCAATCGTCTCGAGCGGCGTTTTGATGTCCTTGGAAACGGAAGTGAAGCTTATAACGGTAACGAATACGAGATACAGCGAAAGGATAAGGGATACGACTAGGTACCACTTTTTGAAATAGGCTTTGGACATAGCGGATGCGCGCCTCCTGCTCGAAACTGGAATTAGTGTAGCACGATTCCCGCCGCACAGGCTAGAGGTGAAGCTGTGGGTGCGCGTAAGCAGGCTGTCGGGTATAATGAGCTATCGATATCTGCGCGGAGGAGCCCGGAGATGGAAACGAACGTAATCGAAGAGATGGCGAGCATCTCTTTGCGGCGGTGCGAATCGCAGACCGAATTGACGGACGAGCGCGCTCACGGCCTGTTTGTCGTCATTAGCGGAATGGGCGATATGACGATTCGTCACCAGAAGATTCCCGTTTCGATGGGGAGGTGCTATTATGCGGCGCCAGGAGCCAAGACGACGGTGTCCCCGCACTTCAATAGCCTGGATTTATATCATATCCGGTTCGAACGATGGAGGAAAAGTGAGAACGATCGTCGGGAACCGATATGGGTAGCCGCCCTTTCGGAATGGCTGCCGGAGGGCGCGTTGGATGTAGGGGACGAAGGACGTTATCTGGAACAGGCGAGCGTTCTGCACGGCATTATAGAACGGGACGAGCTTGCGATGTATCGTCGGCGCTTGCTGTTCCAGGAAATTCTCTACGAATGCTTCCGAGCCTGCGTAGGCCGCACTGAGGAGCAGAAGGATTCGCAGGGTGCCATTCGACATGCGATCCGCTACATCCAAGAGCATTACCGCGAAGAATTGCACAGAGACGAGTTGGCCAGGATGGCCAACATCAGTCCGGAGTATTTTTCACAACAGTTCAAGACTGTTAGCGGGAGCAGTCTGACCGACTACTTGGCAGGCGTTCGCATTGGGCATGTCAAGGAGAGGCTGCTATTTACGAACGAGCGATTAGCCGAGATCGCCAAGGCGGTCGGGTATCGGGACGAATACTATTTAAGCCGCAAATTCAAGAACGTCACGGGCATGTCTCCAAGTGCCTATGTCAAATCCGACAAAAAAATCGTGTCCCTGAATCCGCATTTGACCCGTCATTTGCTTGCGCTCGGAATCGTGCCTGCAGCGACTGTGACATATCCTTGGGGGTTCGGCGACTATCAGGAGTGGATGGACGAACAGGGCTGCGTCTGCCGCAGCTGGGACAAGGGCTTCTCCGACGAGGAACTGCTGCGGATGGAGCCGGAGCTGCTGCTGTGCATCGACAACGTTTCCCCGGACCGGTTGAGCTTCTATCGCGGCATCTGTCCCACGCTGGTTATCCCCTGGTATTTGTCAGACTGGCGCGGGCATTTCCGGGAAGTGGCAAGGGCCGTCAACCGACGGACGGAAGCGGAGAGCTGGCTGAAGGCATTCGCCGCCAAGGCCGATGCAACCCGGAATGCCATCCGGGAAGCGGCCGGAGCCGAACTGACCGTCCTCATTTACAATGTTAGGGGAGACGCGGCTTTTGTCTATCGGAACCGCGCGATGGGCAGCCAAGTCATCTACGACGAGCTTGGAATGAGGATGCCCGTTAGCGTCCAAGCCCGATCGGTCCAAGGCAACTTCATCCCGGTCGAACCGAAAGAAGTGATTCCCGCGTTTTCCGCCGATTGTATTTTACTATCCGTGGACAGGTCGCCGGAAGCCAAGGAGCGTGCGGAACGCATGCTGGAATCTTCGGAATGGAAGGTTTTCTGTAATCTTCCCGGCAAGCGCGTTCGCGAAGTGGATATGGCGAGATGGCACGGCTACGATCCGCTGTCCATCCTATGGCAGTTGGAAGACGCAGCCAAGCTATTCGCCTTATGAGAGTGCAAATAAGTTCTTACGCCCGTACATGGAGGCCGGACGCCCTCTTTGATATGATTCTTATGATAATGAGAATCAGTATCAGGAGGATGAATATGAAGGCAACGTTACGTTATCGACTACTTATCGCGGGGGCTCTAATCGCTCTTCTGCTTCTCGCCGCATGCGGCAAAGACAATGGAACCGAAGCTTCGCCCTCCGCTACTTCTTCCGCCGAAACTTCCGTACCCGCGTCCGCAGCGGCATCCGGATCCGAGACGCCCTCGGCGGAACAGGAAAGCGGCAAGAGAATATACGAACACGCCATGGGCAGCACGGAAATTCCGACTCATCCGCAGCGCGTCATATCCATTCAATATACAGGAGCCATGCTGGCACTTGGAGTGAAGCCGGTCGGCGCCGACGACGAATGGTCCGTCTATCCGCTGCTGAAGGAGGAGTGGGCGGGGATCGAAGACGTAGGCGACCCTTGGACGGGATTAAACCTGGAGAAAATCATTTCCCTGCAGCCCGATCTGATCGTCACGCACGTCGAACAGACTTACGAGCAATTGGCGAAAATAGCGCCGACGATTTTCATCCCATGGTTGAAATATGACGTGCGCGGGCAGATTGCCGAATTTGGCGACATACTGGGCAAGCAGGAGGAGGCAGCCCAGTGGCTTGCCGACTTCGATGCCAAAGTGGAAGCGACCAAGCTCAAAGCGGCGGAGCTGATCGGCCCGGACGAGACGGTCGCCATCGTTAACCTCCGGCCGACAAATCAATTTATCTATGGCAACAGCGCCATGGGGGGCTATGTGATTTATCAGGCGCTCGGACTCAAAGCTCCGGAAACGATCCAGCGGGACGTGATCGATCAGAAGCTGGCGATGCTCGAAATCTCGGAAGAGGTCATCGGTGACTACGCGTCCGCGGATCACGTATTCCTATCGGTACTGGAGGCGGACGGCGGCAAGGAGAGAGCGGAGGAAATCAAGAAGAGCGGATTATGGGCCAAGCTGCCGGCGGTTCAGAACAACCGGGTGCACGACCTGGATTGGGACACTTATTTTACGACGGACCCCTTATCGACCCTGAAACAGCTTGATGCGTTTATCGAATTGCTGGAGCGGGATCGCGGCTAGGCCGCCTGAGACCGATGGAGTAATTTAGCGATAATGAAGCCGCACTGACCTCAACCGGAGGTGGTGCGGCACTTTGTCGTGCCTCTCGGAAGGAGAAACCGGGAACCGTGTCGAAAGAACTAAGGATTTCATTAATTTCCCCGACTAAGGTCAGAGAGGTATGGGCACCATGATCAAATTCAGAAGTCGTCTCGTATCGAAGCTATCGGCGTTTATTTTGGCCGTTTTGATTGTTCTGTCCGGCGCGCTGGTCTACATGCAAATTCAGAATACGAAGAAAGCAAGCGAGGAAGCGATCGGTCAATTCAGCATTCATACGGCGCAAGCGTATGCCGGCCAGTTCGATGTGGAAGCCTATGCGGAGTTTCTGCAGGACGTTCAAGAGAGCGACTTATACTGGCGTTTGAGGGCGGAAATGGATCGGTTTCGCGAGCAGATCGGGGCCGTGTTTGTGTACACGGTAGCTATAGACGAGCAGAAGCAGCCGATTCTCCTGATCGACGGTCAGCCGCGGGATTCGGAGGAGGCTTCTCCAATCGGCGAAGTGACCGACATGCCTCCCGAAGCAATTGAAGAAGTATTGCGCGGAAATACGGCCAAGTCGGATATTATTCGCAATCCGGTATACGGAGATTACATATCTGCTTTTGCTCCGCTCTTGGATAAGAACGGCAAGCAAATCGGCATTCTCGGCATCGATACGGATGTGTCCGTGTCGCAGACGATTTATCGAGACGTTCTGGCTCAAAGTACGGCTAGCTTTGCGTTAATGGGCGTGGCCGCGATTGTCTTTTTTGTGCTGATCGTGATGTTCCTGGCGCGGGCGCTGCGTCCTTTGGGTACGGTCGTGCGCGGGGCGGAAGCGATGGCCCGTGGGGATCTTGCAGAAGCAAAGGCTCATTTGGGAGCAAGAAAAGTCGGTTCAGGCGACGAGATCGGACAAACCTATGCGGCGATGTTGAAAATGATCGATCGGCTCGGCGTAACGCTTGGGGAAGTGATGAAGGATATCGCTTTGACCGCCCGCGACCTCGTGCAGTCGACCGAACGGTTCGGCTCCGAAGCGGAGAGGATGATCGCAATGAATGTCGATCTGGAGCAAGCCGCGGCGCAGTTGGCGGACGGGGCCGACAATCAACGTATCGGAGCGGCGCAGAGCGCCAAATCGATGGAGGATATTACTGCGGCTATTCAGAAGGCTTCGGAAGCGTCGGGGAGCGTCACCGAGGCATCGGGCGAAGCGCTGGATTCCGCCGAAGAGGGTGCCGATTCCATTCGCAGGCTGAGAGAGCAGGTGCTTGCGATGGCCGCAGTGGCCGTGCAGACGACGCAGTCGGTCCAGGTGCTCAATACCCATATGGCAGAGATCGAGCCCGTGCTGAGATCGATTACGGACATCGCCGATCAGACGAAGCTGCTGGCGCTTAACGCCTCTATCGAAGCCGCCAGAGCGGGCGAGCATGGAGCGGGCTTCGCGGTCGTAGCCGGCGAAGTACGCAAACTGGCCGAGTCCTCAGCTGTCTCCGTAGGGCGGATTACGTCCCTGCTGTACCAGATTAAGCAGGAATCCGGGCAGATCGACGAGCGAATGCAAATCGGCAACGAAGGAATGAGGCTGGGCTCCGAGCTGTCCGATCGGGCGGCAACGCTGTTTGGCCATACAATGGAAAGCTTCGGTCATGTGAACGGACAGATTCAGGAAGTGTCGGCGGTGATTGAAGAGGTGCTGGCCAGCGCCGAGGAGGTCGCCGCTTCGGTAGAACAGATTTCGCAGATTTCTGCGCGGACGGCGGAGAGCACCGAGTCGATCGAACGGATGTCCGTCCATCAGTTGGAGGCGGCCAAGCTGATTGCCGATACGACCGGAATGCTGCGGGAGCGAAGCGCCAGCCTGGAAGCGGCCGTAGCTAAGTTTAAGCTGTAGCGTTCTGTAACATCTCGTGACCGATGAACAACTCGCTTCGCGGCTTGCGAACACGACCATTATATGCGGCATTCGAACGGTACTGCTAAAGCAAGGCAGCGCCACGAAGGCGGAATTGAGCCAAAGCTTGCGGATCAGCTTTCCTACCGCAAGCAAATTTCTGGACGACATGGAGGCTCGCGGAGAAGCGATCTCGGTCGGATATGACGACTCGAGCGGAGGCAGAAGAGCGAAACGGTATCGATACAATCCCGATTATATGCTCGGGTTGGCCATTTTTTTGGAGAAGGACGAGACTCGTTATACTCTTTTTAACTGTTTGGGGGAGACGATCGAGCAGGACATCACGGCCGGCTTTCTTGACGAGGACGCTTCCCGCCTAACAAATCTGATTGAGCGGATTAAGCTTGCCCATTCCGAGCTTCGCTCCGTATCGCTCGGCGTTCCGGGCGCGGTGAACGAAGGGAGGATCTTCCTTATTCCGGATTACGAGAAATACCGGGACTTCGATCTGAAGAGCTTCGTTCAGGAGCGAACGGGGCTTCCGACCGTAGTGGAGAACGATATGAACGCCGCCGTGCTCGGCTATATCGCGCGGACGAACCTGGAAGACAGAGGCTCCGCCGTTTATTTGTACTTGGGACAAAACGGGCCGGGAGCCGGAATCGTCGTGAATGGCGAAGTTGTGCGCGGCAAGTCTTTTTTCTCGGGCGAGGTGGCCTTCATTCCGCTGCATGATCGTAGCAATTTCTCCGAAGCGCTTAAGGGGGAAGCTTCCGTTCACACGGAGTCGATCGGTCGCCTGGTAGCGTTAACGACCGCAATCCTCAATCCCCACTATTTTATTTTTAATAAGGATGAGATTGACGAAGCGATGCTCGGAACGATCGCGGAGCGTGCCGCTGCTTATGTTCCAAGGGAGCATCTTCCGAAGTTGGCGGCAAGCGAGTGGAGAGCGGATTACTTGGTCGGCCTGCAAAGTCTCGGCTTGGACTTGCTGCTCTCGCAACCGGTCGGATAAAGACAACGAAGGAGCTTTACATCTGATGGCCACTTTTTTTATTTTGATTATTTATTTAGCTTTTATCAGCCTCGGATTGCCGGATTCCCTGTTAGGGGCGGCCTGGCCGGTGATGAGGTTGGAATTGGGCGCGTCTATCGGCACCGCAGGGGTGATCTCCATGGCGATTGCGGGCTGCACGATCGTATCGAGCTTGGTCAGCGGGGGCATTATTCGGAGGTACGGCGTTGGCAAAATAACGCTGGCGAGCTGTGTGCTGACGGCGGGAGCCTTGCTCGGATTCGCCTGGTCGCCTTCGTTGATTTGGCTGATCGTATTCGCGATTCCTCTTGGCTTGGGCGCAGGAACCGTGGATGCGGGCTTGAACAATTACGTGGCCGTACATTACAAGGCACATCATATGAGCTGGCTGCACTGTTTCTGGGGAGTGGGCGCGACGCTAGGGCCCGTAATTATGGCTTCGTATATATCCGGGCAAGCTCTGTGGAGGCAAGGCTACCTCGCGGTTGCCGCCATTCAAGGCTTGCTGGTGCTGGTTCTGTTAGTCTCCCTCCCGCTGTGGGATAAAGTTGCTGCCAGAAGCCGCGGGAACCATAACCATTCGGAAGACGGCCATGAACCGGAGGAGCAAGCGCCGGAGTCCGAATCCGGGACGACTAAGCCGTGGCGGATTAAAGGCGTTAAGATTTCGATGATCACCTTCCTGTTTTATTGCAGCGTGGAAGCCGGCGTAGGGCTATGGGGAAGCAGTTTTCTTGTCGGAATGAAAAATCTGCCCGCATCCACGGCGGCGGAGTGGGTTTCCTTGTTTTTTGTCGGCATTACGGTCGGACGTATGATTACAGGGTTTATCACCTTCAAAGTGAGCAATCGGGCGCTTATCCGCTACGGACAGCTTACGGCTTTGGGCGGTACAGTGCTGCTGGCGCTTCCCCTGCCATCCGGTTTTTCTCTCGCCGGATTTATGATCATCGGGTTAGGGTTGGCGCCGATCTTTCCATGCATGCTGCACGAGACGCCCGTGCGGTTCGGGAAGAAGCATTCCCAATCCATCATGGGCTACCAGATGGCGGCAGCCTATACGGGGAGCACCTTCGTGCCGCCCCTTCTTGGAGCATTGGCAGCGTATTCCACGATCGGCATCCTGCCCTTCTTTATCGTTGTTTTTGCCGCCATCATGCTGATCTGTACGGAGAAGCTGAACCGCTACTTGATTAAAAGTCCGCGAGCGATCTAACGGGGGAGTCCGCGGGGCTAAGATTAGGCAATCTTCATCTATCTTTTACTCTCGTTTAAGTTCCGTTTAAGCTCTGTCCTCCATGATAGAAGCATAGACGGAAACGAGAGGATGATAGAAGATGAACGAAATGAACGATGAGCGTCGCGAGCCGATGACGGTATATGAAACTCCGCTGGTAGCCTCTTACGAGAAGGAAATGTCGGCCTTCCGCAGTCAGTCTTCCCGCGGGAACGGTATCCCGAACAAGCGCCGAAGCGGCGTTTCGTTCAGCGCTTATCTGGCCTCTTTCCTGGTCGGAGCGATGCTGGTCGGAGGGTTCGGCTATGCCGCGGATCGGAGCAACCTGTTCGGAGGGGATAGCTCGGGAAGCGACACATCCGGCGGCTCTTCGACCCAGACTGCCTCCGGAATTACGGCGGCTTCGCTGAAGAGCAAGGGCGATATCGCCAACGTATTCGAATCGGCCAGCCCGGCAGTGGTCAAAATCGAAAACTATGCCGTCCAAACCTATTCCTCAAGAGGTTTATTCGGAGGCAGGGGAGGCAGCCAGCAGCGTTCGACGAGCGAGCCGATGCTGGCCGGGTCGGGCACGGGTTTCTTTTACTCGACGGATGGCTATATACTGACCAACGAGCATGTTATCGCGGATGCGGACGAGCTTAAGGTGACGGTCCAAGGCTATGACGAGCCGTTGACGGCCAAAGTCGTTGGAGCGAGCTACGAGCTCGACTTAGCCGTGCTGAAGGTCGAAAGCCCGGACGGACAAGCGTTTCCTGCGTTGAAGCTGGGCGACGTCGACCAGACAAGCATCGGAGATTGGGTCATTGCCATCGGCAATCCATACGGGCTGGATCATACGATGACATTGGGCGTGCTCAGCGCCAAAGGGCGCGAGATTACGATCGCCGACGAACAGGGCCCGCATAAGTACGTAAATCTGCTGCAGACCGATGCCTCGATCAACTCGGGCAATTCGGGCGGACCGCTGTTGAACGAGCAGGGCGAAGTCGTCGGAATGAACACGGCGGTTAACGCCGAAGCGCAAGGAATCGGGTTTGCGATTCCGTCCTCGGTCATTAAGGAGGCGCTAGGCAAGCTAATGAACACGGGCCCCGTCGTTTCTTAAGCCTCGTTCAAATTCCGATCCGTTCGAGAATCTGCGCGGCTGCGGCGCCGGGATGCGATAACGGAAATTGATGGGCATAGGGCAGACGTGTCACAGCCAGTTGCGAGAAGGCTGGCGGCACGTCTGTTTGCTGATCCTGCGTTCCCCATACAATCGATACTTTGCTTCGATTCCAGCTGTTCGGAGCGAGCCGCCAGCTTTCGGAACGGGAAAGCAGGGACATGATCTCTGCCGTAGTTTTCCTTGTTCGAGGAGATTTCATTTCGCTGCGGACAAAAGAAATATAGCCTTCGGGAATTTCCTCGGCGGAACGAAAGCTTCGAGATTGAAGCAGCTTCTCGATGAAGATTTGCTCGGACATCCTCCTCAGGAAAGCCTGGGTTACGCCGGGGCGGCGGTAACTTCGGCTGACCGGCTCCAGCACAGGCTGAAGCAGAACGGCATGGGCAATGCGCTCCGGGGCCAACTCCAGCATTCGCGAAGCGAGCAGTCCGCCGAAGGAGTGGCCGACAAGCGCGACGGGCTCGTCGAAACTGGCGATCAAATTCAGCACAGCCTGTTCAAAGCCCTGCATTTGCCCGGAGTGACGATGGTAAGGGGAGCGACCGAATCCCGGCAGATCGACCAGATGGACGGGACGGCCGGATTCGGCCAGCCGCTCGGCTAGCGGAAGCAAGCTGTCGGACGCGCTGAACGTTCCGTGAAGAACAACGATCGGAGCGCCGCTCCCCTTGCTTTCGATCGTGGCCAATCCCGTACGCGCGTTCCTGCGAAATGGAGGAGAGAGGGGCGCTGGCCCGTCGCTGTGATTCAGCCGGAAGTCCAGATCCGCAATGACCAATGGCAATGTGTCTGCCGACAGAGATAGCTGGAGATGATGCTTAGATTCGATCGCTTGCTTGGTTGCCGTCGGAAACTCCGTATTAACGATAAAATCCATCGATTCCACAGGCAGACCGAGCAGTTTGTCCGCGCCGAGCTTCAGCAGACTTTTGACAAGCGGATAGGGCGCGCTCCCTTTGGGGGCGGCTACTCGCATTTCTCGGGCAATGATGCGGATAAGCTCCATCATGGAAGGACTGTCTTTCCTGTCATCCAGTAAAAAATAAGTGCCGTTCGCAGGCGATACCTCTTCGACCAGAGCCGCAATGAAAACTGCGACATGATCGACATGAACGAGAGGGAGCCAGTAGCGATCGCCGCCGGGGACGAGTCCCATGAGATTTCTGCTCACGGCGCGGATCAGCAGGCCGAAGCCGCCGGTCTGCGAGGTGATCCCGTTGCGGGAATCCCCGATGACGGCGCTAGGATTGACCACGGACAGAGGGATGCCTTGCTCTTGCATCGCTTGCCGCAGCAATAGGTCCGCCTCGAATTTCATTTGCTCGTAAGGGGGAGCCTTATGATCGATAGGAACCGAACCGCCGACACCGCTCTCTCCGTAGGGGGATTTAAAGCCGACGACGTGGATGAACTGCTTGATGCCCTTGGCGGCATGCATCTGCCCGGCCAGACGCGACAATTCACGAGCGGCGCCGAGAAACACTTGCCGCGCTTCCCTCGCCTTCATCAGAATATCCATCGGCCCGCCCGCATGAACGATAACGTCGACGTCCTGCAATTTTCGCAGCTCATCGTCGCTTAGCCCTAGAGACGGAAGCGTGAGATCGCCCCTTACGGCGACGATGGAAGAGAAGTCCTCGCAGCCGATTTCCTTCAGCGCATGATACAATTTCTCCTCGGAACGGACCAGGACGTACAGCTTGTGACCCGCCTGCAGCAGCTCCGCAATGACGTATCTCCCGATAAAACCGCTGCCCCCGGTAATAAAAATGTTTTTCATAAACTATCTCTCCTTAATTATAGTACTATTCGGTACTAATCATGGGTAAAAAAATTACTTCAGCAAAAATGCCAAAGTATGAATGATGTTCTGCAAAATGTCGCCTTCCTGTCCGGTATGCTGCAAGAACAACGCGCCCTCGATCGTGGAGACGATCATCGCGGCCGTGCGGGCAGCGGGAAGATCGGGTTTTAATTCGCCCTTGTCTATTCCTTGCTGTAGCAAATTTTCCAATGCCCCGATCTGCTTGCGGAAAAAAACGCCGATCCGCTCTCTCACCCATGCATGTTCGTGCGAGGTTTGAACGTAGAGCGTCAGAAACGGGCAGCCGCCAAGACTGTCGGACTGATTTTCCGCCAGCAGCGCGGCGAATCGGCCGAGCCTCTCCATAACGGGAAGCTGCGTTTGAGCGATCACGTCGCCGATAAGCCGGTCGTAATGCTCGATAAGCTGCTCTAAAATGGCGGACAGAAGCTCCTCCTTGCTTTTGAAATGGTAATAGATGTTTGTCTTTGACACCTTGCTCGCGGCGACGATGTCGTCCATGCTGGTGACTTGGTAGCCTCTTTCCAAAAAGAGTGCCGCAGCGATTCGGAGGACGACATCCCGGTTGGACGTTCTTTTAGGTTTGATCATATTAGAACTATACAGTACTAATTATCGAATTGTCAAACGTCGCATATCGTTATCTAATGTCGGGATCGCGCTCGATTATTCTTGAGGCGTTGACGCCGGTCGATTGACCGTGCTTAAATGGGAGCAAGGCTGGGAGTTTGATGGAACCGTCCGGCCAATCTATCGAACTGGAGCCGCAACGTGAATGAATCGATGATAATTACTTTAGCTGTACTGATTATTGCTTCCATGCTTTTCATATCGGGCAAAGTGCGCTCCGACCTGGTAGCCGTCGGGGCGCTTATTGCATTGATGCTGTGCGATATTTTGACGCCTGCCGAAGCGCTGTCGGGCTTCTCCAATTCCGTCGTCATTATGATGGTCGGCTTGTTCGTCGTGGGCGGGGGTATTTTTCAGACCGGTCTGGCGAAAATGGTCAGCAGCAAAATGCTGCAGCTGGCCGGAACGAACGAAACCCGGTTGCTCGTTATGATCATGATCGTGACATCGGCGATCGGCGCGTTCGTCAGCAACACCGGTACGATCGCCGTGATGATGCCGATCGTCGTCAGCCTGGCGATGAGCGCGGGCACGAACCCCGGAAGATTGCTGATGCCGCTCGCCTTTGCCAGCAGCCTTGGGGGAATGCTTACCTTGATCGGGACGCCTCCCAATCTGGTCATCCAGGAGACGCTTCAAGCGGCGGGGTATACGGCCGTGTCGTTCTTCACCTTTACGCCGGTCGGTCTTGTCTGTATCGTCGTCGGCGTCCTGTCGCTGCTTTTCCTTCGCAGATTTCTGCCGAAGAACGAGCGGAATGCGGACGACGATCGTCAAGGGCGCTCTCTGCTGGACTTGGTCCAGCAGTATCAGCTGAGGCAGAACCTGTATCGCGTTCAGGTCGGAGCCGATTCGTCGGTCTGCGGCAAACGGCTGCATGAGCTCGACATTTCCGCCAAACACGGACTGAACATTATCGAGGTTCGTCGTAAAATTTCGACGAAAAACCAGTTTTTCAAAACGATTAATCAAGAGATCGCCGGCTCGCATACGGTGATTGAGGAAGAAGATATCTTGTACATCCACGGTCCCTTCGAGAACGTTCAGGCGTTCGCGCTCGAAAGCGGCCTGGAGATGATGGATCGCCGCATCCCGGAGAACAAAAAGGCGGCCGGCTCCGAGCAGTACGCGACGGAGGACGTCGGCATCGCCGAAGTGATGCTTACGCCGACCTCGCGGCTGATTAACCGGCTGATCAAGGAATCGGGCTTCCGCGAGAAGTATCACGTCAATATACTCGGCATTCAGCGGAAGGATCACTACCTTCTGCACAATCTCAAGGAAGAGAAAATGCGTTTCGGAGACGCTATGCTCGTACAGGGAACGTGGCGCGATATTGCCCGGCTCGCGACCGAACCGGACGTCGTGGTCGTCGGTCAGCCGAACGAAGAAGCGCGCAAGGTGACGATGGACAACAAAGCGCCGATCGCCGCGGGCATCATGGGACTGATGGTGCTGCTGCTCATCTCGGAGCTGATTCCGGCCGTCGCGGCGGTTATGATTGCGGCTGTGCTGATGGTCGCGTTCCGCTGCGTGCGCAGCATGGAGGATGCCTATAAGACAATCAACTGGGAGAGCGTCGTGCTGATCGGCGGCATGATTCCGATGTCGATTGCGATCGAGAAGACGGGAGCTGCCGCGCTGCTCTCGGACGGAATGGTCAATCTGCTGGGCGGACAAGGGCCGCTGATTTTGCTGGCTGGCGTCTATTTCACGACGTCGATGCTGACGATGTTCATCAGCAACACCGCTTGTGCAATCCTGCTTGCGCCCATCGCGCTGGCGGCCGCCCTTCAGCTCGGCGTTAGCCCGTATCCGTTCCTGTTCGCCGTCTCTGTCGGAGCGAGCATGTGCTTTGCCTCGCCGTTCTCTACGCCGCCGAACGCACTGGTCATGTCGGCCGGACGTTATCGCTTCTCGCATTATATCAAGGTCGGCCTGCCGCTCCAGATCATTATGGGCATTGTGATGGTTGCCGTGCTTCCGCTGTTTTTCCCATTCTGATCCATGCGTATACGCATGACAATTGCAGTTATAACGACGGTGGTTGCAATCCTTGCTTGACAGCCGCAGCCGAAGGCGTTAGTATAATCAACAATTACACATTCGGATCATGCCTGTGAAGAGCATCCAACTCGGAGGCGTTTTCGTCAAGATCGGCCCGCGGCAGCGGACTGCATCCTAAGCTTACCGGCCCCGCCCGTTATCGCGGAACCAAGAGGATCGGAACGAGAGCGTTCCGGTCAAGTTGGGTGGCACCGCGAGCAGACGCTCCTCGTCCCAATTCGGACGAGGGGCGTTTTTGTCGTTTTCACCTAACTTAAGAAAGGTTGAGGAAACATGAAGAGGGGCTGGAATTTCAATCCGGGACCGGCGGCGCTGCCGCTGGAAGTGCTGGAGCAAGCGAAGGAAGCGTTCGTCGAATATGGGGATCAAGGGCTGTCGTTGCTGGAAATGTCGCACCGAAGCCGAACGGTGGAACGGATCGTCGCAGAGACGGAGCGGTTGCTGTTGGATCTGATCGGACTGTCTTCGGAGTACCGGGTCTTGTTTATGGGAGGGGGAGCCAGCGCTCAGTTCGCGCTCGTGCCGATGAACTTTCTCGGGGAAGGGAAGGTCGGGCGCTACCTCGTCTCCGGCAGCTTCGCGGAGAAGGCGTACCGCGAGGCGCTGACGATCGGGCAAGCGGAAGCGCTGGCGAGCGGCAAGGCGGAAGGCTGGAGGAAACTCCCGGATGTGCGGCAGTTGAAGGTAGCGACCGATACCGCCTACGTTCACATGACCACGAACAATACGATCGAAGGCTCGCAGTTCCGCGATTTGCCCGATACCGGAGAGATTCCGCTGATCGGCGATATGACGAGCGACATTTTGAGCCGCAGGCTGGATTGGACGAAGTTCGCGCTAGTCTATGCGGCCGCGCAGAAAAACCTCGGGCCTGCAGGAGTGACGGCGGTTATCGTAAGGGAAGAGCTGATAAAGGCCGGCAACAAGCAAATTCCATCGATCTTTCAATACCGCACCTACGCCGACAACAGCTCGCTCTATAACACGCCTCCGGTTCACGCCATATACATGATGAAGTTGACGCTGGAATGGACCGCGCGCCAAGGGGGAATCCCGGAGCTGGAGAAGCGGAACGAACGGAAAATCGGCTTCCTCTACGAGGCGATCGACGCCGGGGACGGATTTTATCAGGGAATCGTGGAGAAGCCGTATCGCTCCATGATGAATGCGACGTGGCGGATGCGGGACGAAGGCCTGGAAAAGCAATTCGTGCTGGAATCGGAGCGGGAAGGCTTCATTGGTCTGGCGGGTCATCGCAGCGTCGGGGGGCTGCGAGCTTCCGCTTACAACGCGGTGCCTGAGGAGGCTTGCAAGGCGCTCGCCGAGTTCATGAACGATTTTATTAGGAAACACGGGTAAGGGGGACGACCGGATGTTGGATATGGCGTATATACGAGAAAATGGCGAGCTGCTGCAGCGAGCGGCCGACCGAAAAGGGATCGCGTTGTCGGTGGCGGAGCTGCTGGAGCAGGATGAGCGAAGGAGAAAGCTGCTTCGCGAGGTCGAACGGCTGCGTCAGGATCGGAACCGGTTGTCGGGACTGATCGGCGGCCTCATGAAGCAAGGGGCGAAGGAAGAGGCGGAGCAAATCAAGCAGGAGGTTCAGACGACTAACGATGAATTGGGCGTCCTGGAAGTCGAGCTGACCGAAGTCGAGGCAAGCTGTCGAAGTCTGATGTTGCTCGTGCCCAATCCCGTCTCGGCGGACACGCCGGAGGGAAAGTCGGATGCGGACAATGTGGAGGTCAAGCGGGTCGGGGAGTTGCCTGAATTTGAATTCGCGCCCCTGAGCCATGTGGAGCTTGGCGAAAGGCTTGGCATCGTCGATCTGCAGCGCGGGGTGAAGATTGGAGGCGCGCGGCAGTATGTGCTTAAAGGCGCGGGCTGGCATCTGCATCGGGCGGTGCAGCAGCTGGCGATGGACGTGCTGGAAAGCAACGGGTTTACGCCGTTGGAGGTACCGATGATGGTGCGCGGCGAGGCGCTGCTGAACACCGGATTTTTCCCGACGGGCGAAGACCAGGTGTTCGCCATTGCGGAGGAAGACAGATATTTGGTCGGCACATCGGAAGTAAGCCTCGTATCGTATCTCGCAGGCGAGATTGTCGAGCTGAACGACGGTCAACCCATCCGTCTGGCTGCGGCTACCTCGTGCTTCAGAAGAGAGATCGGCTCGTCGGGCCGAGACGTTCACGGTCTGTACCGCGTGCATCAGTTCGCCAAAGTCGAGCAAGTCGTCGTCTGCGAGAACGATCCCGAGCTGTCGGAGCGGCTGCTTCAGGAAATTACGGGCAATGCCGAGCGCATTTTGCAGCTTTTGGAGCTGCCTTATCGGGTCGTCGCCGTCTGTGCCGGAGACATGTCGCAGAAGACGCATAAGCAGTACGACATCGAAACATGGATGCCAAGCCGACAAGCCTATGGAGAGACGCATTCGGCTTCGAATCTGCTCGACTTCCAGGCGCGTAGGGCCAACATCCGCTATAGGGACGAGGAGGGCAAGCTTCGCTACTGCCATACGCTGAACAATACGGCGGTCGCGACGCCGCGAATATTGATTCCGCTGCTGGAAAACCATCAGAGAGCGGACGGCTCGGTCTATGTGCCTCAGGCATTGCGGCCGTACTTGGGCGGCAAGGCAGAGCTTCGAATAGGGCAATTGGAGCGATGATCGGAACGGCAGTGCAGGCTCGGGAAAACGAAGATAGAGCGCCTCGATTTGACGTTTTTATGACGTCTTGTCGAGGCGTTCTTTTTTTTCTCCATTAATGTGATTCCTATCACGAACTCTATTCGGCTATCCGCTACGATTACAGCAGAATCATTATCAACCGAAAGGGGAGCTCTGCGATGGCGATGGAATCCGTTAAACCGAATCGCGAGGAAGATCGGCACAACGAGGGGCATTCGCAAAAAGGAACCCTATTCTCCGTATTCATGGTCGGAACTTTTATTGCTCTCTTGTTTGTCGTCGTGTTCGGGCTGTATATGTCCAGACTGTAGCCGGGAGGAGGCGCGAATATGAAAATGCATCGCTATGAAGAAATATGGCTGACCTGCGGAATTTCCTTGATTGTCGTATTTATGCTTATTACCGGGTATCAGACGTTCGCTATGGATATGGGGCCGCCAAGCCATATAGAGACGATCGATCCGCAGAAGGTCGACCAGACGGCGCCGTTCGACAAGCCGGGGGTAAACAAGATCGGAGAGAACGAGTACGAAGTGGTCATGACGTTGGAATCGTTCGTCTTTACCCCGGCCGATATCGAGATTCCCGCCGGCTCGACCGTGCATTTTATTTTGACCTCCAAGGATGTGACGCACGGCTTCGAGGTAGCGGGCACCAACGTCAACGCGATGGTCATGCCGGGCTACATTCAGAAAATTACGCAGAAGTTCGGCGAAGCAGGCGAGTATTTGGTGGTCTGCAATGAATATTGCGGGGCCGGCCACCAATACATGAGCACGACGATCAGAGTCGTATAGAGGAGGCGAGTCGATTGAATAAACTGTTGGGAGCTCATCCGCGGGACGCGGCCCTGTCGAAAACGTATATGTTCGTCGCCTTCGCGGCGCTGCTGTTGGGCGGTATTATGGGATTGCTGCAGGCGATCGAGCGTGCGGGATTGTTTGAAATGCCAAGCTATTTCACCTACTACCAAGCGTTAACGACGCACGGGATCGTGCTGGTTGTCGTGCTGACCGCTTTCTTCACGATCGGTTACTTCTACGCGGCTCTGTCGCACACGTTGGACGGACTGCTGCCGAAAGTCAGGAAAATGGCCTGGATCGGCTTTGCGCTGAAAATCGTCGGCTTCGTGTTCGTCGTCGTACCCCTCTTGATGAACAAAGCGACGGTGATGTATACGTTTTATCCGCCGATGAAAGCCTCGCCCTACTTCTATATCGGCCTGGTGTTTATCGTGCTGGGCGTGTGGATGTGCGCGTTCGGAGCCTTCATTCAAGTCGCAACCTGGCGGAAAAACAACCGAGGCAAGCACCTGCCGATTCTTTCCTTCTTCGCCACCGGGGTATTCGTGCTGTTGTTCTTCGGCAGCCTTGGCGTGACGGTCGAGGTGCTGACGATTATTCCGTGGGCTTTCGGATGGACGAAGACGATCAACGTAATGGTTAGTCGTACGCTGTTCTGGTCGTTCGGCCATACGCTGGTCAACATCTGGTATTTAACGGCTGTATCCGCATGGTATGTAATCGTGCCCAAGGTGATCGGCGGAAGAAGGTTCAGCGACGTTCTGACGAGGTTCGTCGTTATCGCTCTGGTCATCACGAATATTCCCGGCGGATTCCACCATCAGATTGTCGATCCTGGTATGTCGCAGGCGCTAAAATTTATGCACGTGTTCATGAGTCTGGTCATTGCGATCCCTTCCATGATGACGGCATACGCCATGTTCTCCGTCTTCGAGCGACGGGGCAGGGAGCTGGGAGGTAAAGGACTGCTCGGCTGGTTCAAAAAAATGCCATGGGGCGACGTCCGGTTCCTGGCCCCGTTTATCGCCATGGTCGCGTTCATTCCCGGCGGAGCAGGCGGCATCGTGCAGACGACAAACCAATTGAACCAGGTCGTTCACAATACGCTGTGGATCGTCGGACACTTCCATCTGACGGTCGGAACTTCCGTTATTCTGACCTTCTTCGGTATCAGTTACTGGTTGATTCCATACGTCTCCAAGCGCGTATTGACTCCCCGCATTAACAAGGTAGGCGTAATCCAGACGGTTTTTTGGACGATCGGCATGGCGATCATGACGTTCTCGATGCACATTGCCGGTCTGCTGGGCGCTCCTCGCAGAACCTCGTATACGACCTACGGCGATCATGCGGTGGCCGCAAGCTGGGATCCGTATACGATCGTCGTAGTCGTCGGCGCGGCGTTCCTGCTTGTCGGAGGCGTCCTTCAATTGTATGCCGTGTTCCATCTCATGTTCCGTGCGCCTAAGGGGGAAACCGAGTTTCCATTGGCCGAACCGGAAGAGAACGCTTCGGCCACGCCTTATTGGACCGAGCGCTGGGGACGCACCATTATTCTTATGCTGCTGCTCGTCGCGATGGCCTACGTGGCGCCGCTGGTCAATTTTATTATCAATGCGCCGCCGGGGTCGCCTCCTTTCGTCACTTGGTAGGTGATCGTTATGAGAACAATTCGTCCGAATTCCCTTGCGACGTTCGTAGTCGTTCTTTTTGGAATCGCGTTGTTTTATTGGGGAACTGACGGATTTACCGCCTACACCGCAGAGTCGGCCAGAGTAAACCGGCTGCTCGAAGCGCGCCCGACCTTTCCGGCGGATACCACCTTCGAGGACAGCAAGGGACGAAGCTATTCGATTTCCGAATTCGCGGGCAAGTACGTGTTTATGACGTTTTTCTACTCCACATGCTCTACCGTATGCGTTCAGCTTGAGGGGAACATGGCGCGGGTGTTCGATACCCTTCCTGCCGAGCAGCGCGGTCGGGAGATCGTCTTTCTGAGCGTAAGCTTTGATCCGCAGCGGGACGATCCGGCAAGATTGGAGGAGTATCGGACCTTCTTCGACAGCGACGGCGAGACATGGAGAATGGCGAGAATTTCCGACCCGAACGAATTGGACAGCTTGCTAAAGGAGTTCGGCGTTATCGTGATCCCCGACGAGAGCGGCGGTTTCGCCCATAACTCCGCTTTTTACCTCGTCGATCCGGACGGGAAGCTTGTTGACGTGATGGATTACACCCGGCCGGAAGAGGCGGCGGACAAAGTCGCTCGTTTGCTGGCCGAGGAGACAGGGAGGGACGACCGATGAAGCAGTCGCTTTACGGGCTGGCGTTGTTCGTCCTGCTCGCACTTCCGCCAGTGGCCGGTCTGATGGAATCGCTCATGATCGCGCATATGCACATGCAGATGCCTTTATTGGTTCTATCCGGCTTCTTGATGGCGAAGTATGGGGAAATACGTTTTTCCCGGTTCTGGGAAACCTGGAACGTCAACGGGATTCCCGGTATCCTTATGTTTGCGATTGTTGCAGCTTATTGGATGCTGCCCCGAGCAATGGACGAAGCCTTGGCTTCATCGGGAATGGAGGCGTTCAAGTTTCTGAGCCTGTCGCTTCTATGCGGCGTCTCGCTAAGAAACAGTTGGCCCAAAATCGACTTTGCGGCAAAAGGTACGGTCGTGGTCGTTTTCGCGCTGCTCTTCGCCGCTCTTGGACTGCTGTACGTCATTGCGCCCGTGCAGCTCTGCAACAATTATGTGCTGCTTGAGCAAATCGCGCTCGGCTGGGGGTTCCTGACTACGGCGTTCTTTATGGTCGTTTTCATCATCTATCACTGGTTTACGCGTCCAGCCAGCGGTTGATCTTGCTGTATAACTGATCCGGATCGAACGGCTTGGTTAGAATGTCGGACATCCCGGAACGGAGATAGAGCTCGTGGTTTTCCTTAAAAGCGTCGGCGGTTAGCGCCACGATCGGCAAATTTCGAAACCGCGGGTTTTGCCGAATTCGGCTAACGGTTTCGCAGCCGTCCATGACCGGCATGTGAATGTCGATCAGGAGCAGATCCCACGGCTCCCGTTCCAGCAACTCAAGCGCTTCGACGCCGTTATTGGCAATCCCGACGGCGTAGCCTTTGTCCTTCAGCAGCTCGATCACGATGAGCTGATTAATCTCGTTGTCCTCGCCGAGCAGAATCTTCCTGGCTCCCGCCGGCGGTTCGGGAATTGGAACGGGGGCCGTCGAGGCGGCAGCCTGTTCCCTTCCGATGCCATGCTCTCGCCAAGATGCCAAAGCGTCGGCGAGTTGCTTTCGGCTGACGGGCTTGAGCAGCGTAAATGTGCGCTCTTCAGCGCCGTCGCGTTGAAGAAGCAAATTACGCGAAAACGTCGTCGCCAGCACGAACACCGGGATGCCTGCGCTGTGAGCGTTGTTGATGAGCGAGTTCCAGCGACCGGAGCGGGCATGCTCTTGCGAAAGGTCGACGATCAGCAGATCGGCTTGCGCTAACTGATCGCGGGATTCCAAGACGCGAAGCCCCAGCGACGTCAACATTCCGGCAACGGACGCCCGCACGATCTCGGAGCTTCCGGCGACGAGCGCCCTGCGCCGCTCAAGCGGTATCGGCTGAGGCCCAATCTGCTTTGCCTCGAGTTCAAAAATCAGCTCGAAGCTAAACAAGCTGCCTTGCCCAGGCTGGCTCCGGGCTTGAATCGTGCCGCCCATCCGTTCGACTAGCTGCTTGCTGATGACTAGGCCAAGGCCTGTACCCCCGTATCGGCGACTGATTGAATCGTCGGCTTGTGTGAACGGCTGGAACAGGCTTGCCAGCTTATCCGCCGGAATGCCGATGCCGGTGTCCTGAACGGTACACTGCAAGGAGCAGCGCTCCTTGCCGAGCGGCGCTGCTTCCACGTATACGCGCACATAGCCGTGCGATGTAAACTTGATGGCATTATTGCACAGATTAAGCAGCACTTGCCGTAAGCGAAGCGGATCGCCTATGAGGCGGTCCGGTACATTCGGGGCGACATCCAGGACGACGTCAACCGGCTTCTCTCCGATGAACGTTCCGACGACGTCGGCAACATCTGCGAGCCAATCTCCGACAGAGAAGGGAACTCGTTCGATTGAAATCTGTCCGGCTTCGATTTTAGAGAAATCGAGAATTTCGTTAATCAACGTATTGAGCGTTCGCGAGGAGGAGTGTATTTTATTCGCGTAGTCCCATTGAATAGCGGACAGCGGCGTATCGAGCAGCAATTGACTGACGCCGATGATGCCTGTCAACGGCGTTCGAATCTCATGACTCATATTCGCTAGAAATCGACTTTTCGCTTCGCTTGCCTTGACGGCCTCCTTCTTGGAGATCAAGTCGGTAAGATCATGAATGGTCGCCGTGATTCCTGAAGCGTTCTGTCCGGCCGGAAAACAAGGGGATACCGTCAAAGAATAGGTGCGGGTCGAATCGCCGTCCGTATGCTCCCATTCCCATTGCTGTGGGATGCCGTCGCGCAGCGTTTGCTTAAGAATGGCGCTCCAACTATCCCGCCGATCCTGAAACAGGAAATCGGTTAACCGTCTTCCGCGGATTTGTTCCGCCTCAAGCTGAAGCAGTTGACACAACGCTTGGTTAACGGAAGTGATGGCGCCGTCCGAATCAAGGCCGATAATAAAGTCGTAAGAGCTCTCGACTAGCGTACGGTAGCGTTCCTCTTCTTCCGCCACTCGTTGATCGGCCTTCTTCCGGTCGGTTATATCGATTGCCGTTCCGATAATCTCGGCCACTGACCCGCCGTCGTCGATGATCGGTTGAAGCGTAATGAGCAAAACCTTCAAGGTAATCCCTTCCGCGAGAACCCCCGGAGCATAGGTTTCCGGCGCGGATTGCAGTTCGAAATTGACGCTTTCTCCCCGTTCCAATTGCTCCATATACGTCTGCGTTTTTCTTGCCGTCTCATCGGACAACAGCTTTGTGATCGAGCCACCAATCGCTTGCTCCGACTTCACTCCCAACTGTTCCAGGAGCTGCCCGCCGAGCATTGTACATACAAAAACGTCGTCTTGACGAATCAGTTTAAACGAAAAACCGCTTTGCATGCGTACGATGTCCAGCACATCCTGCTGCGCCTGTCGCAGCTGTCTACCCATCGTTCTTTGCTTGTTAAAGAAGTTCATGATCGCCGCAATTAGCAAAGCATTCAGCGTGCAGATCAACAGAAATGGGCCCAGCGTAGTGAATATAGGCACGTGATAGACAAAGTGAAATACGCCGAAATAGTTAAGCAGCATGAGTGCGATCATGGCGCTCCATTGTACCAAGAAGCTGCGGACATGGCGCACAATCCAACTGGATAGATAGGCAAGCATGTGCATGGTGACGAGAACGATCAAGAATACAGAGGGGTTTTGCAGAGATCGGAACACTGTAATCATCGAAGCGGTAATGAGGGCGGCCGCCGGACCGCCGATATAGGCGGACATAAGAATAGGGAGCACGCGCAGATCCAGAATATTCATAACATCGCTGTAATTCACCCGAATGCCGATCATAATCAGGAGGATCGCAATGATACCGTTGACGCTTCCGATCGACAGCTTAAACTTCCATGAGTCGTGACGCGCGGAGCTGGCGTAGAGGTGTCCGGCCAAGAAGGAGAAAGCGATTAAGATCGCGGAATTCATAATCAGATCCCGTATTAAGAAACTCACCGCATCAACTCCTTGCATTAATACAATCAGTCATACATCTTTCTCGGACTTCCCTCGGTTTTCCTGCTTGCCACTTCGCTGCTCGACAAACAATTTCGACACGTAACTTGAAATTCAGTCGTATTTTTATATAAAATTATCCTTTTTGATGAACTTATAGGTTCATATTGAATTTATAGATATGTAATCGGATGAGGGGGCTTGTTATAGTCGGATTGGGTGATGAACTTGGGATTCGATTACTCGGTGATTGGCAATCGTATTCGGAAGGCCAGAGAAGAGAAGGGGATCACGCAGGAGACGCTAGCAGAGTCGTTGGATGTGTCAAACGCTTACATCAGCAAGATCGAAAGAGGCCGGACACCGGTCAACCTTAACAACTTGGATAAAATATGCGCGATTCTGGAAACATCCGCTGACTATATTTTGCGCGGCGCGAATACATCTAACGAAGATTACATGCGCAATGAAATCATAGACATGCTGGAAGGATGTTCACCTGAGAAGATCAAGCTGATCGCGCAGATCATCAAGCCGATCGTCGATTACGAGGGATAACGTCATTCGTAAGGAGGCGCCAGCCTTGGATCTGGATCTGAAAATTTCGCTCGGTTTTATCCGGAATATGTTGCAAGCTACGGGAATGACGCATTTGAGCGTTCGCTCGGAAGGACGCAGTCTGATCATCTACTCCATCGAGCCCAAAGAAGAGGCGATACGAGCCGTGTTGACACGTCTCAACGGGCGTCAAGACTACGTGCTGACCCTCGCCAATCATCGCGGCAAATGGCAATTGGTGCCGGTCGTGGGGCCGCTTCAGGAGATGCTTGACATGCTGACGGACGAATTGGCGTTCGCGCTCGCCTACTGGCCCAAGGTTGGGCATATTAGAAGCATTCAGTAACAGTAACTGGCGGCAAGAGTAATAAGCTTGCCGACCCCCATGTCCCCCCTCGCGGGGGTTTTTTTGTGTTGGAGGCCCGGCAGCAGTCTCAAGCTACATTTGTTAATTCTAGAAAGGATTAATGACGTGAAAAAACACGTTCGGGGAAGCCATTCGATAGTAATAGCTGCACCATCCGACACCTTTGTTATTGAAACGGTTGGTTGCGTTAAATAGCAGCCTTTCCTGCTCCAGCTCTTCAATTCTGTCAATGCGGCCCTCTACGTAATCGAGGAGCCTGAAAGAAGCGGTCTCAAGCCGGTTAACGACGCCTCCGTATCGGATGTCGAGCACTTCCCAACCGAACGGCTTGAACATGCGGAGCCATTGGGTGCGGTGAGCCCCCCGCAATTGTCGAACCGCGTCAGCGATCGCAGGCAGTTCGGTCGTTGCGGCATGCCTCAGCGCATCCATGTCCTTCATGTCGTAGGCTCGCTTAAGAGAGAGACCGCATTCGCTCTTCAGCTTGAGCACGGCACTCAGCTTCTCCGGCACGTCGAACAAATAATCCAGCTCTGCACTCGGATTGCGATGGGCGCGAATTTGCGACTCCAGCCATTTATAATGAGCGTTCATCTCCAAACCCTCGATCTGCTTGTCGAATTGACCTAGCAAAACGTCCTGATACAGCAGAAATTTGGAAGGATTGCTTTGCTTGCTATTGTTGGGTTCCGATCCCGGAGTTTCGTCCAAATACTTGAATTGAAGAAAGGCATTCGCTTCGATTCCCGTACACAGCTTAACCCTTTCAGCCAGCCGATCCGACGCCGGACTGCCTTCCGTGTAGGCGTGCTCCGCATAGAGCTGCAGGCCGAGCAGCGCCGCGAACGGATTGCTCTCGTTGCCATCGTCTCCCCACATTGTCGCATACACTTCGCGAATGCCTTCTTTTTTACACGCCTGCAGCGCGACATCGGTTGCTCCGAGCGACAACCCATAGTTGACGCCGAACGTATTGAAAATCCACACAGCCCCGGCAAAAACGACATTGCATCCCAGCGGCCGATGATTGGCGATTACGCGCTCGTAATGCTCCGGCTCCGTATGCACGTAGTCCCAGTACACCATATCGACGTCTTTGGGAATTCTCCTGGCCATCTCCTCCGGAATTGTCGTGTTTTGATCATAGTAATTGCTTTCGGTTCCGGCGTTGCCGACGGCCAGCTTCAGAAACATATCGCTCCAGATCATCGGCTTCAAGCCGAGTCGGCGCGTGACGGAGAGCACTGTGTCCAAATGAGCCGCCATGATGTCGAATCGGCTTCCGTAGCCGTTTTTGTCCAAATATTTTCCCCGGCCCAGCTCCTCCGCCTCGTCCATCCCTACATGGATTTTACGGCTGCGGAAAGGCGAGCTAGCTGCTTCGATCATGTTCTCGACCAGCTTGTTCGTGCGTTCCTCTCCGACGAGCAGCGCACCTTTCGTATCCCGATAATGCCATACTGTCTGCCACTTCAGGAACTCCTCGAGATGGGCGAGCGTCTGAATGCTAGGAAACGCCTCGATACCGAACAAATCGGCATAATCGTCGATTTCCCGCAGCTCGGCATGCGAATAGCGACCTCTCATATAACCGAAATAAGGCTCGCTAGAAACCTCGTATGTATCCTCCATATACAGCATGACGCTGTTCATTCCCATTAACGCCAGCTTGTTCAGCATAAGCTTGAAGCCATCGACCGTCAGTACGGCGTTGCGAGACAGATCGAACATAGGTCCGACGAGCTCGAATTGCTGCTTTTCTCGAAGGTTGAACGAATCGTGGAGGCGGCTGTGCTGAACAAATAAACCGAGTCCGCGGAAAAATTGATGTTTTTTACCGTAGCGCACATATCCTTGCCCATTTTCCAAACCGATTTCCAATTCGTTCTCGGCGGGAGACGACCCCACGCGCACTAACGCTCCGTCCTCATGCAACTCGATTCCTAAATCGGAAGCCAAGAGCTTGATTCCTGGCAGCAACTGCTCGACTTGACCTTCGAAGCGCAATTTCATTTCATGTGCCTCCCTAAAAAACTAAAACATTATAACGTTATATTGTTCAGATTTCATGCTATCCGATGGCGGGTAGGAATGCAATAGTTTTGTGTAGGGACTAGTTGGGGGAGAAATTGGAGTCGGAGTTGCTGAACCTATCTATTTTCGCGCTTATGGCCATTATCCCAGTCGCTCAGGTAAGTGGCTTAGAGACGGTCGGCAATGGGAAGCTTCCCTATGTATCATGCACAGGCAACATTGGGGTGTGGAAGACGATTAACAGGCTTCTTGGAGTAATCTCTTGTACGTAATTTTGCGTTGATCGGAATGATCTTCACGACGAATTAAGTTGGGATAGGTAAGTGTGGAAGTTATGGCGCTATGCCGCAGCAATACCTGAAAAGGATCGGTGTTTCGCCGTTGTTGGTTGTACCCGAAGCTGTACTGATCCAGATATGCTTGAAGATGCTTGGGGCCTATGCCGCAAAATTTCCAGTTGATCCAGTTGGACGCATCCAAGGCGATCTGAAGAAGCGGCCGGTACCTCTGACCGCTAAATTTTTGAATGACGGTGGTGACTTCCGCTTTCGCGGAATCGACATGTTTTTGGATGAAATCGTGACTTCCCAAAGAAGTAATCCGATCATTGATGAGATGGCGTTCGGGGACTTGTTTGATTTTGAGGTGGACGACCCCAGCTTCGGCGGAAATCGTTCCTCCGAGAATTAGAGGCTGCTCCTGCGGATGCCGGAAAACCGTCGGATTGTGCGGGCGGCCGTATCCACCGCAATTGACTCTCACGATTCCGGAAAGCAGCTCTTGCGAATCGAAGCTCATCATGGCGTGGCGTATTTTATGACAGATCAGCCATGCGGTCTTATAGGTAGTGCCGATAACGGAAGCTAGACGAGATGCGCTGACTCCCTGCGGGCGGGCATGAAGAAATAAAGCTTGGAACCATAGGGTCAGAGGTGTACGGCTGCCTTCCATGATCGTACCGACGATCAAAGAGGTTTGGCGGCGGCAGGAGCGGCATTCGTATAAAGGTAACCGGCGGGTGCGGATTTCGTAATGTTCGCGATGGTTGCAGCTTGGGCAAATGAATCCTTGGGGCCAGCGGGAATGAAATAAAGCCTTAACACATTGGGTCTCTGTAGCGAATCGGGAACAGAATTGCTCAAACGTCATCTCGTTAGGGGTAGAAATGGAAGCCACCCGCTTTCTTTAACGATTAATTTGAGGCGAGAGAACGTACAGTTTTATTGACGGGAACCTATGTTCTTATTATAAATCATTTTTGAATTATTTACAAGATTTTCATGGTGGAATTGGGGGAGAAAAAGTAATAAATTCTGAATCAATAATGGTTTGTTTTTTTGTCATTTTCGAGTGCTGGCGGGGACAAGCGGGTTGGCTAATTCGTATATTTTCTGAGGGAGAGGGATAATGGCTATAAGGAGAAAAAAGGAAATACTGTTCGAGCAAAAGGAGGTTATCTGAGGTGAATTGAGGTAACTGACGTGAACTGAGGCGGTGAAACGGGGTGAGTGTAGAGAAAATCTGAGACAAAGGGATAATGGCCATAAGCGGCGAAAACAACGAATACAGCAAGAAGTCGAAAAAACGCGAAAGATTGAGGGAGAGCGATTATGCAAGACGATAGGCTGGAAAATCACTTCAATTTCAACTAAAACAGAATTATCTGAATATTTAATTTAATTGGGCGATAGACTATAATAAAGACAGAAGCAACCAAGAAACAAAGATTACAACAACAATGATTGTCCTGCTTCAGGCGAAGCTCAGGTGACCAAACGGCGTCTCGCAGCAACAAATAAGACGGTCCGGCTCACCCCCAATAATTACTCGCCTGAACTGACAATATACACGACGGGAAGAAGGGAGAATCATCCGATGACGTAGCGAAAGGCGAAGCGTGCCAGCATACCTCCCGGCATGTGGGTATCCGAAGAAAGTGAATTAACGAATTAAGCAACACATAAGTAAGAAGAACGTGAATGGTTACATGCCAAGCATGTTCAGGGAAGATTAATTTGAAGTGCATGCAACGCATGTATCGGAGGTTGGAACGAGTACAAATGAATAGCTTACCGCAACTCTAGCCTCGACCATGTAGGTTCATGGTCGGGGCTTTGGCATTTTAAAGGGATTTAGCGATGAAGCGTAATGCGAAGAAGCTTGTCGTTGGCCGGAGTGCGAGTATAATCCTCGAGTGTGTAGCTGATGCGCGATGTGCCGGATTGGGCATTAAACGCTTTTTTAAGATCCGAAGCGACCGTGACTCCCTTAGTATAGCGAACGATAAGCTCGGAATCGCCGTTGTCGGCGGCTTCCCGGATTCGATCTGTCAGTTCGGAGACGTTGGAAGCGGTGTAGGCGTCCCCGAGATAAGCATAACCCATCAGGTCGTGCAGCTGTCGGTAAAAAGCGGCCATACCCGTACCCTTAACGGCGAGCGCCGAAATCGCTTGGCCGTAATCGAACGAGGCGGCTGGATATCCAGAGGAGGCGGACCATTTGTGATCGACCCGGATCTGGGCATCGGTCAGATTATAATAGCCGTATTGAACCTTGCCGGGAGCGTCCGGAACAGGATCGTTCCAGGTCGTGTCGAGGTGGTACCATTTTCCTCCGATTTGCACAAGATTCCACGTATGGGCTCTCCCTCTAGAAGTGCCTTCCGCGATCTTCACGGGAATTCCCGCTTGCTTCATCATTTCATAGGTCAACAGAGCATAGCCTTGACACACGGTCGATCCGTCTACCAACCCATCGTAGGCGGAATGGGAAACAAGTCGAGTGTCGTAGGCCAAATTCGCAACGACCCAGTCGTGAACGGCTTTGACTTTCTGATGGTCGTTCATGCCGGGGGTTATAATTCGTTTAACAATGGATGCAACCTGTCTGCGAACTTCCGCAGTTTGCGCTTGCGACTCCCAGTAAGTAAAGCTGAAGTCGATGGTTGCGTAGTTTCCTTGTATCGATGCTTTATACTTGTAGGTCTTAACGGTATAGTGCAAGTAATCGTCGGTACGAATAGCGGCCTCTAAGATGTCCTTGATTTCCTGTTTGAGAGATGAGTTCTTATTGCCGACGTATTTCAATTGAATGGAGCTTTGTCGTTGGCTGAGCGCGGTTAGAATATCTTGCTGCATTCGCGCTTGAGACGATGCGGCGTCAGCGGCGTAAATGATTTGGAGAGATTTGCACCCTGCCGTGATCAGCAGAATACCCAACAAGAGCGAGGAAGCGAGCAAAGCTTTCAGTTTGTCGTTCATAGTCGTCGTGTCCTCTCTCGTATCGTCGAGCGTCGAGGCTGCGTCCCGACGGCATCGATATTCAGCCGAACGGGTTATAATCGTAATATAGCATACCGCTCGTTCGGCCGTACATCTTTATTCGGCAGCAGACAGGTTTAGAATGGTCTTCCCATGGGAGGCGCTGGGTTTCTTACGGCCGATCTGCTATGATGGTCGCAGATCGAATCCTGCGCGAGAGAGGACAACAGGATGAAACTCGGGAAGCTCTACCGCAACTACATTCGCAACCACTTATTTGTCAAAGTAATTCTCGTGTTCGCGGTCATCGTTAACGCGACGATTATTACTTTTTCCGTTTTGCTGTATCGGCTCATGTCCGCTTCGGTCGTCGAAGGCGAGCTTAACAATCAGAAGCAAGCGATGGATCGAGTTAACCGTTATATTGAGCAAAAATACGATTGGCTGCAGGGCGTGGTGTCGGAGCTTTACCGCAATGACGCGCTGGCGAGCAACGCTTCCTATTTTCTCAAGCATACCTACCCCGATTATGTTCAGCATATGTTGGAACAAAATTATGAGGGGGGAGGCTCGACGGACGTTTTGAACTATTTGTCCAGACGAAGGGAGACGGATCCCGACATTCAGAACGTCATTCTTTACAGCTCGCAAAAGCAGACGATGTACGTCTACGATGCCAACGGAATGGGGCGGTTGTATGACGTGAACGCCACCCGCTCCTACATCCCGGAGATTATGGCTGCGGAAGGTACGGCCGCGTTCGCGCCCAACGTCTGGATCCGCAAGACAATCGGACAATGGAATTCTCAGCTCTATGGAATTCGCGCCCGTCTTAACGATAAGAATTCCTTGGAAAACATCGGTGAGCTGCACGTCTATTTTGACGCCGGTATGGTTAACCGGGTGCTGGAACAGAACCGAATTCCTTTTAAAGGAACGATTCTTGTCCTTACGCCAGAGGGGCGAGTGATGATGGATACGTCCAATCGTTATTACGACGCCGACTTCCCCTATATGGAGCAGCTCCGGTCGCTGAATACGATCGAGACGCTGGACGAGCCTTCCTACATTTCCGCGTTATCGCAAAACAAAGCGGGCTACGTCGTCGTAGGCATCTCGCCGGTCGATGAAGTCGTCCAAGCTTACGCCGGCCTTAAGAGGACGATCATTCTCATCGCGATGATTTGCATCGCTGTAGCGATCGTTATTCCTTCTCTTGTTATCGCTAGCGTGGCCAGAAGAGCAAACCAGATCGTTCTCTTCATGAAGAAGGTCGAGGGAGGCAATCTGACCGCGCGTTTGCAGGATCCGCGAGAAGACGAGCTCGGGCAAATTTCTCATAGCTTTAATGAGATGCTGGACGAGCTGAATCGCCGGATCGATCGGGAATACAAGGCGGAAATCAGGATGAAGCAAACCGAGCTGTCCGCGCTGCAGGCAAGGATCAAGCCTCATTTTCTGTACAATACGCTTGAGGTCATCCGTATGCGGGCGATGTCTCGCGGGGCAGAGGACGTTGCGGAGATGATCTATAGCCTGGCGGCGCTGTTCCGCAACTCGGTCAGCGCAAGTCCGGACTGCGCGCTGCGCGAGGAACTGGAAATGTGCAGGCTTTACTTGGAGCTGTTTCGTATCCGATATAAAGATAAGTTTACCTATTCGATCGAATGCGAGCCGGAGCTGGCGGGAATCGTTATCTTTAAGCTGCTGCTGCAGCCGTTGGCGGAAAACTACGTCCTGCACGGGCTAGATCCGGAGCGAAAGGATAATGTACTGGAAATCCGGGTATTCGGAGATGGCGGGCGGATTGTCGCGCAATTGCGCGACAACGGCAAAGGCATAGAGCCGAACAAGCTTAAGGCGATCGTTGGCGGACTGGAGACTCCGGAAGCCGCCGAAGGAGAATCGTTCGGCCTGCGCAGCGTGAACGAACGGTTGAAGCTGGCTTACGGACCATCCTACGGAGTCGATATAGAGAGCAAACCCGGAGAAGGAACGACGGTTACGGCGGTATGGCCGCTAGAGAAGAAAGGGGCGGAATCGGACGATGTATAACGTGCTGCTCGTCGACGACGAACCGTTTATAACCGAAGGGCTGAGCGACGCGCTCGACTGGTCGGACTTCGGACTGGAGGTCGTCGGCAGCGCGGAGAACGGAAAACAGGCGCTGGAGCTGCTGCGACAAGTGCCGACGGACATTCTGATTACCGACATCTCGATGCCGGTTATGGACGGCTTGACGCTGATCCGGGAAGCTCGCGAGCTGCTGCCCGGGCTTAAGGTCATTATTCTGAGCGGCTATAACGAATTCGATTATTTGAAGGAAGGCATGCGCCTCGGCATCGAAAATTATTTGCTCAAGCCCGTCCATTTCGAAGAGCTGCGAGCGACGCTGCGCGATACGGTGGACAAGCTGAACGCAGCGCGGCCCGAGCGGGCATTCGGCGAGGATGAGCTCGGAATTTTGCGGGACAACGTTATGAAGCGCTGGTTGACGGGAAAGATCGGGGCGGCGGAACTGGCGGAAAGACTGGAAATGCTGGACATTCGGCTGGAGAAGCCCTATTCGGCAGTGGCGATTGTCCGTTGTTCTGGGGGTGGGGACGAAGGCTGCGACAAGGCGGAGAAGCTGCTCGCGGACGAGGGAGCCGTCGTCCTGTTCAAGGATGCGGAAGAAGACGATACGATCGCCATATTCGGTATGGACAGTCCGGACGAGGGCAGGAGGATGGCCGAGAAAAAGCTGCTTGGGCTCGCGGAGGCCGGTGAGGGGCGCTTGCGCATTTCGCTAGGCGGGGGAAAGCCGACCGAGGCAGCCGGAGAGAGCTACGAGCAGGCCAGACGCGCGCAGCAAATGTTTCTGATCGCGCCGGACCGCCACTACATCGACTGCAACGCACTCCCTTCTGCTTCCGATATTGCCCTGTCCGAAGGCCTGATGGAATGGGAAGCCTACGCGAAGGAATTCGTCTCCAAGGACAAGACCGAGCTGCTGCACCGGATTGCCGCCGATTTCGCTGCCATCCGAGCCGTCGGCGTCGAATTGATGCGCGCCAAAGGGGCTGCCGTCGAGCTGATCATCCGAATGAAGCTGGAGACCGACAAGCTGAATCGGCCCGATGCAGCCGAAGCGTACCGAAGCGCGCTGGATCGGGCCGTCGGCGCGGATACGATGGAGGCGCTGGAGGAAGCGGTGACGGCAGCGGCGACATTTTCCGCCGATTCGTTTGCGGGTGAAGATATGAGCCCGGTAATAAAGCAGGTGCTGCGGCACATTGAGACGCATTACGCGGATTCCATGACGCTCAAATCGCTTGGACAGACGTACCATATTCATCCCAACTATCTTGGACAATTGTTCCACAAACAGACGGGCGAGACGTTCGCAGATTACGTGAATAAGTATCGGATCGGCAAAGCTAAGGCGATGCTGCTGGAAAGTCCTCTGAAGGTGAACGAAATCGCTCGACAGGTGGGCTACTGGGAGATCGGTTATTTTTACAAACAGTTCAAAAAGCACGTCGGGATTGTGCCCAGCGAGTATAAGGGGCTGCTGTAAGGCAGTCGCCGGTCGCATCGAATGGACGCTAAGCTTCAAGTCGACATCACGACTCGAAGTTTAGCGTCTTTTGTTGTTTTGTTTAGTTTGTCCATGGAATCTTTGGTTTCTAATATTTTTGAAAATGTTTTCATCCTTTAATATTCAAAATGAAGATGCAACATACTAGTGCAGACAGATAAGGGAGGCCATAACATGAGCAACACTCGCAAAAAACTTTCGATCGGGTTAACGTCGATTCTGGCCACGTCGCTCTTCCTGAGCGCTTGCGGAGACAATAAAGCAGCAAACAACTCCTCCGCATCCGGCGAAAACAAGGGCGAAGCGGTTGAACTGAGCTGGTACACGATCGGCACGCCGCAAAAAGACGTGGATAAGGTCATGGCGGAAGTTAGCAAGTACACGAAAGAGAAAATCGGCGTAACGGTCAAAATGACGATGATCGACTGGGGCGACTACAACCAGAAGATGCAGGTTTTGACTGCTTCCGGCTCGGATATGGACATCATGTTTACGGCATCGTGGGCGTTCGATTATGTACAGAACGCGCGTAAAGGCGCATTCGCTCCGATCGACGAGCTGCTGGAGACCAACGGTCAAGGCATCAAGCAGGTGCTGGATCCGGCGTTCCTGGAAGGCTCCAAGGTCGACGGCAAAAACTACGGAGTTCCGGCGAATAAAGAGCTTCCGGCTCAAGAAGTATGGCGCTTCAATAAAAAGGTTCTCGAAGAGAACAACCTGAGCCTGGACGGCGTACGCTCGCTGGAAAGCCTGGAGCCGCTGCTGAAAACGGTTAAGGCCAACAATCCGGACGTAATGCCGCTTCAAGTGGACAAAAACTACGGACCATACGTGCCGTACGACTACTTGATCGAGAAATTCCCGCTGGCCGTTAAGCTGGACGATACGAGCTACAAAGTTGTCAACATCTTCGAAACGCCGGAAATGAAGCAGGCGCTCGCAACGATGAACAAATACTACAAAGCCGGCTACGTTCCGACGGAAGCGGCGACGCTCGAGTCTTCGACGGATGTCATTGCAACGGGGCAATGGTTTGCCGACAAAGCTACAACGCAGCCGTTCGCGGACAACGTGTGGTCGATGAGCGCGGGCTACCCGATCGTCTCCACCCCGCAAAGCGATGCGCTGATCTACAACGTATCGGTTATGGGTTCCATGCAGGCGATTTCCGCCAACTCCAAGCATAAGGAGAAGGCAATGGACTTCCTGAACTTGCTTAATACCGATCCGGTGCTGCGCAACATGGTCGACTCCGGTATCGAGGGAGTTCACTACAAGAAGCTCGACGATAAGTATATGGAAAACCTGCCGGAATCGAAAAACTACGATATGCCGACCTTCTCCTTCGGAAACGTCATGCTGACGTACCTGGTCGAGGGCGATCCGGAAAACAAGTGGGAAGAGTTCAAGAAGTACAACGATTCAGGCAAACCGGCCGTCCTGCTCGGCTTTAACTTCGATCCTTCGAAGGTGTCGACAGAAATCGCAGCCGTTCAGAATGCGAAGGAAGCATTCTGGTCGCCGCTGATGACCGGTACGGTCGATCCTGAGAAATACGTGCCGCAAGCGATCGAGAAGATGAAAGCTGCCGGCCTGGATAAGATCATGGCCGAAGCGCAAAGCCAGATCGACGCCTGGAAAGCCGCAAACAACAAGTAAAAAGTGAATATTGCGGGCGAATGATCGGCATTCGCCCGCTTTTCACGATCAGGTTCGCGTTTGTATTCTACAGCGCAAGGGGGATTGTTCATGAAAGCCTTAAGGCGCCATTTAAAAGACGTCAACCGCAACAGAGCGTTGCTGCTGATGGTCCTGCCCGCCACCGTATGGTTTATCTGCTTTTCTTACTTACCGATGCTCGGAACAATCATTTCGTTTAAGGAATACCGTTTCAGCGGCAACTTCCTGTCCAGCATTATCAACAGCAAATGGGTCGGCTTCGACAATTTCAAGTTTCTGTTCCGCACCGACGACGCTTACATTATTACGCGCAACACGATTCTCTATAATGCGGTTTTCATCTTCATCGGCCTCGTTCTGGCCGTTGCGATGGCGATCGTTCTGTCCGAAATCGCAAACAAAAGACTGGCGAAATGGTACCAGACCGGGATGTTCCTTCCGTACTTCCTGTCCTGGGTTATCGTCGGTTATTTCGTATATAGCTTCCTCAGCTTCGATCGCGGTATGGTCAACCGGATTGCTACCGCCTTCGGGGCCGACCCGGTACAGTGGTATTCCGAGCCGGCATACTGGCCGTTAATTCTCGTGCTCGTCTTTACGTGGAAATCGCTCGGCTACAACAGCGTCATCTATCTCGCCGCCATTATGGGTATCGACAAGTCGCTGTACGAGGCGGCGATGATCGACGGAGCGAACAAGTGGCAGCAAATCCGCAACATTACGATTCCGATGCTGACGCCGCTGATGACGATTTTGACGCTGCTGGCGATCGGCCGCATTTTCTACGCGGATTTCGGTCTGTTCTACCAAGTGACGCGGGATTCCGGAACGCTCTATTCCGTCACCAACGTTATCGACACTTACGTCTATCGCGGTCTGAAGACGACCGGGGAGATCGGCATGAGCACGGCGGCGGGACTGTATCAATCGCTGGTCGGCTTCGTGCTCGTCATCACCTCCAACTACATTGTCCGCAAGTTCAACAAGGACAACGCGCTCTTCTAATTTGCGCAGAAAGGAGCAACTCTTATGGCCTCTTTGGCGAAATCCCGCGATTTTCACCGGCTTAGCCCAGTCTTGAACGTTACGTTTAATTTGATCGCCGGCTTGTTCTCGCTTGCCTGCGTGTTCCCGTTTCTGTTCATCGTCATTCTGTCGTTCACCGACGAGAAGACGCTGGCGCGGAACGGCTACTCCTTGTTTCCGGAAAAATGGAGCCTCGAAGCTTACAAATATATTTTCAAGGCGGGAGATCAACTGCTGCGTTCTTACGGGGTAACGGTCTTCGTTACCATCGTTGGAACGGTGCTTAGCCTCATCTTCATCTCGCTGTTCGCTTATGCGATCTCGCGCAAGAGCTTTAAGTACAGAACGTTCTTCTCGTTTTTCGCGTTTTTCACGATGCTGTTTAACGGGGGGCTTGTGCCGACCTATATCGTGACGACCAAGCTGCTCGGCTTGCAAAACTCGATCTGGGCGCTGATTATGCCGCTGGCGGTCAACGCCTTCTACATCATGATCATGCGGACGTTTTTCTCCACGATGATTCCCGACGCGATTATCGAATCGGGACGGATCGACGGCGCGGGGGAGTTCGGCATTTTCCTCCGGCTCGTCATTCCTCTGGCTTTGCCCGGTCTTGCGACGATCGCCCTATTCAGCACGCTGGGCTACTGGAACGACTGGTTTAACGCCTTGCTCTACATTGAGGACCCGAGCATCGTTCCGCTGCAATCGATGTTGATGCGGATCGAGAACAGCATGCAGTTTATTTTGCAAAATTCGAGCAATCCGTCGATCGGCATAGGCGTACTGCAATCGATGCCTCAGGATACCTCGCGGATGGCGATGGTCGTACTGGCTACCGGCCCGATCGTTCTGGCTTATCCGTTTTTCCAACGTTATTTTATTCAAGGCTTGACTGTAGGCGCTGTGAAGGAATAACGCCTCTGTGTGAAGAAATGTTACTGCTATGGAGGGATTCATACACCTATGGAACAATTTCGACTGCCCAAAATCGCTATGCCCAAGCTGGAGCTGCCCAGCGCGGTGCAAGAGGTACTCGCTGAAGCGGAGCAAAAATTGGCTCACCGTCCTAAACTGCTGAAGCTGTTCAAGAACTGTTTCCCGAATACGCTGGAGACAACGACCAAGCTGCAGGACGACGGCACGACGTTCGTCATCACCGGAGACATCCCGGCCATGTGGCTGCGCGACTCCGTTGAGCAAGTGATGCACTACGTGCCGCTGGCTAAGGATGACGCCGACCTGCAGCGGATTATTTCCGGCCTGATCAAGCAGCACATGAAGCTGATTCAGATTGACCCTTACGCCAATGCGTTTAATGAAATGGATAACGATTGGCACTGGAACGCGGACGACGTTACGGACGCGTCGCCATGGGTATGGGAGCGCAAGTTCGAGCTCGACTCGATCTGCTTCTCGATGCGGCTGGCTTATGCTTATTGGAAGGAGACGGGACTGGCGGACATTTTCGATTCCGAGTTCAAGAAGGCGATGCGGACGGCCGTCGATCTGTGGAAAAGAGAGAAGCGCCATTTCGAGCAATCTCCTTACCGCTTCGAGCGCAATAACGGCATTCCGACCGATTCGCTGATGAACGACGGATTGGGCATGCCGATCAATTATACGGGCATGGTCTGGTCCGGCTTCCGTCCGAGCGACGACGCTTGCGATTTCCATTACAACATTCCGGACAACATGTTCCTCGTCGTTACGCTGCGTCAAATGAGGGAAATCGCCGAGTTCGTATTCCGCGACCTGTCGTTCGAGCAGGAGATGGCGAAGCTGGAGCGCGAAGTGAATCACGGCATTCAACTGTACGGCATTTACCGGCATCCGCAGTTCGGTCCGATCTACGCATATGAGACGGACGGTTTCGGCAACTACTGTCTGATGGACGACGCGGGCACGCCTGGACTGATCTCGATTTCTTATTTGGGCTATGTGTCGGAGGACGATCCGATCTATCAGAATACGCGGCGTTTTGCGCTGAGCAAAGAAAATCCGTTCTACTACGAAGGCAAAGTCGCCAAAGGCATCGGCAGTCCGCATACGCCGCCGGATTATATCTGGCATATGGCGCTGTCCATGCAGGGGCTGACGGCTCAAACGGCGGAAGAAAAGCTGGAAATGATCGCTTTGCTGGAAGCTACGGACGCAGATACAGGTTATATGCACGAAGGCTTCCATGCCGACGATCCGAACCAATTTACGAGAAAATGGTTCGCGTGGTCGAACAGTCTGTTTTCTCAGCTTGTCTATAAGGCGATGAAGGCGGGATTGCTGGATGACTAATACGATAATTTTTTACGATCCTTCGTTCCCGGGCGCGGCCGCGCTCGGAAGCGAAGCTTTGGAGCGCTTGCGGGAGCTGGGCACGGTAGCGGACGCAGCCGGCCTGCCGGAGCTGCTCGACAGCTCGGATGGTGGCAGCTTCGTTACGCTGCATGCTCCTTATTTTCCGGCCGACGCTTGGGAAGCCATCCTCGCCTACCTGAAACGGGGCGGCGGTCTGGTCAGCGCCGGCGGCGCGCCGTTCCGACGCCCGGTTCGCTTGGCGGACGGCGAGTGGCGGGTCGGCGCCGAACAAACCGCATACCATCGGCAGCTCCGCATTCACGAGATGCTGCCGGTTCAATCAGCGCCTGTCGCGAAGCTGGAAGCGGCGGGCGATCTGCCGTTGTTCCGGGGTAGCGAGGCGCTGCTGGACGTTGCGGATACGTGGAACCTCGTGCCGCACGTAACCAAATCGAGCGACCTGCCGCACCAGATGGGTTCGGCCGGTCCGATGGACGCCATGATTTACCCGCTGGTCAAGGGCATCTCGTCCGAAGAGCGGGAAGTGGCCGCCCCCGTCGTGCTGTGGGAGAACATGAGAGGCGAATTCGCCGGCGGACGCTGGCTGTTCGTCAACCAGCCGCTTGGGCATACCTTCGCCGAATCCGGCGGCTTTGCGGCATTGGCGCAATGGGCTTCGTTCTGCGCGGCGGGCGTTACCGAGCTGTGGGTGAAGCCGAACTACGCTTCCTACGAGCTGCACGAGCGGCCGATGCTGACGCTTCAGGCTCAGAAGCTTGGACGCGGCGGACAGGCTCGCGAGTGGACGTTTGGGCTGCGGGTCGTGCGAGAGTCGGACGGAAAGATCGTGCATGAGGAGCGATTGACGGCAACGGTTGGGGACGGGTTCCGCGCGCAGCGCATTCCGCTGCCGATCGATCTGGAGGGCGGCTTCTACGCCGTCGTGTGCGAGGCGGAAGCCTCCGACGGCGAGCGGCGCACGCTGCGCCAGGGCTTCTGGGGGGCGGATGCGGAACTGCTGAAGTCGGGCAGCCCGATTCGCGCCGGCAGGGACTATTTCGAGAAAGACGGGCAACCGATGCCGGTTGTCGGCATGACGTATATGACGTCCGATGTCGCTCGTAAATTTTTGTTTTTGCCGAATGCCGCGGTATGGGACAAGGATATGGCGCAAATGCGCAAAGCCGGCATCAACTGGATTCGCACCGGCATCTGGACCGCTTACCGCAATATTATGCAGGTGGACGGACATGCTTCGGAGGAAGTGCTGCGGGCCATCGATACCTTCATTATGACGGCTAAGAAAAACGATTTGCAGCTGACGTTTACGTTTTTCTCTTTCACGCCGGAGACGTGGGAAGGGAAAAACCCGTTTCTCGATCCGCGCAGCGTGGAGGCGCAGAAGCGCTTTATCCGCGCGATCGTCAGCCGCCACAAAGAGACGGCGAACATCGATTGGGATTTGATCAACGAGCCTTCGATGTTTGATCCGGAGCGTATTTTTTCAAGCGGGCCTCGGTCCTGTCACGACGAATTCGAGAAGGCGGCATATGCGGAATGGCTGGCCAAGCGTCACGGCTCCATCGAAGAGCTGCGCGAGCACTGGGGCATGACGCCGGCCGAGCTGCCGAATTTCGCGGCTGCGACCCTCCCTGAGCCGGGAGAGATCAACTTCGACGTGCAGGATATGCATTCGGGCAAAAGGGGCACGCGCTGGCTGGACTACGTGCTGTTCTCGATGGACATGCACAATCGCTGGGCGAAGGAACTGTACGATGCGATCAAGGACGAATGTCCGAACCAGCTCGTTACGGTCGGCCAGGACGAGGCGCTTGGAGCGCAGCGGCCTTCGCCGTTCTTCTACCAGGAAGCGGCGGACTATACGACGGTGCATAGCTGGTGGCTGAACGACCATCTGCTGTGGGACGGCATTTTTGCCAAAACGGCCTATAAGCCGAATGTCGTTCAGGAAACGGGCATCATGTACGTGGAGACGCCGGAAGGCTTGGCCAAGCGCAGCGAGGAAGAATTGCGCGCCATGCTGGAGCGCAAGTACGCCTATGCTTTCGCAACGGGCGGGGCGGGCGCCATCCACTGGATCTGGAATACGAATTTCTACATGGACAACGCCAATGAGTCGCATATCGGCGCGCTGCGTGCCGACGGAACGGAGAAGCCGGAAGCGGACGTCTCCTATCGCTTCGGCAGCTTTATGGCGGAAGCCGGTCGTTTGTTCCGGGATCGGGAGCTGGAGGATGTCGCTGTCGTATTCCCGTACTCCAACGATTTCTCGAACCGCAAGCTGGCCTTCGAAGCAACGACTCGGCTGACCCGGGTGCTTGGCTATGAATTGAATGTACCGTTCCGCGGCGTGTCGGAGTATCATCTGCACGAGCTGGAAGCGGCTCCGGCCAAGCTCGTCATCGTGCCTTCGGCGCATAACGTGGACGACAAGGCTTTCGCGGAGCTGCTCGACTACGTGGCTCGCACCGGAGCGACGCTGCTGTACACGGGACCGCTCGGCATCGACGCTTACTGGCGGCCAGTCGACCGGCTTGCAGATACGTTCGGTCAGCGGAAGCTGGGCAACGTCGTTCGCGAGGAGCGGCTATTGATCGGAGACAAGCTGTATCCGGTATCCTACGGCAATCGCCGTATCGCCGAAGTGTGCAAAGAGAGCGCGGTCGGAGGAGATATCGTAGCGGCAGATGCAGTCGTGGCTGCGGCTTACGGCAAAGGACAGCTGATCTGGTGTCCGCTGCCGATAGAATTGAACGAGCGTTCGGAGCCGATTGCGGCTTTGTATGCCTACGCGCTGAAAGCGTCCGGATATGAAGCCGCTTTGGAATGGCTCGAAGGCGATCTGCCGGGCGTATACGGTCGGCGGTTGAAATTCGGGGACGGCTCGCTGTTCGTTTTCGTCTCGGAGTACGCTTACGATACGTCGGTTCAAGTTCGAGATACGCTTACGGGAGTTTCGTACGCCTTCAAAGTGGAACGGGAAAGAGCGGTGCTGTTCGCAACCGACGGAGAAGGACGGATCGTATCCGTCTACCGGCCGGAGGAAGTGCGCGTAACCGCAAATGTCTAAACGGTAAGGAGCTTGCGGCATGACAAACAACACGAACAGAAGAACGGCGCATATTATCTCGCATACCCATTGGGACCGCGAATGGTATTTGCCTTATGAGAAGCATCACGTCCGGTTGATCGAGCTGATGGACACGCTGATGGATACGCTCGAGAGCAATCCCGAGTATCGCAGCTTTTTTCTCGACGGTCAGACGATTATCCTGGAAGATTATTTGCAGGTTCGCCCCGACCGCCGGGAACGGCTGGAGAAGCTGATTCATGAAGGCCGCATTCATATCGGGCCGTGGTATATATTGCAGGACGCGTTTCTGACGAGCAGCGAAGCCAATGTGCGCAACCTGCAGATCGGGCACCAGGATGCGGGACGTTACGGCACGATCTCCAAGGTCGGCTACTTCCCCGATACGTTCGGCAACATGGGACAGGCTCCGCAGCTGATGCGGCAGGCGGGCATCGGCAACGCGATTTTTGGCCGCGGCGTCAAGCCGACGGGCTTCAATAACACGGTCGCCGATTCCGATTATGAATCGTCGTTCTCCGAGCTGATCTGGGAAGGTCCGGACGGGTCGCGCGTGCTTGGCATTCTGTTCGCCAACTGGTACAGCAACGGCAACGAGGTTCCGGTCGATCCGACGGAAGCTCGGGATTACTGGGAACGCAAGCTGGCCGACGCAGGCAAATATGCGTCTACCGGCGAGCTGCTGTATATGAACGGCTGCGACCACCAGCCGATTCAGACCGACCTGCCGGAGGCGATTCGCGTTGCCCGCGAGCTGTACCCGAACACCGACTTTGTTCACTCCAACTTCGCGGATTATTTGGCTTCGGTCGAGGGAGCGCTTAGCTCCGAGCTGTCGGTGGTGAAGGGCGAGCTGCGCAGCCAGCGCACGGACGGCTGGTCGACGCTGGTCAACACCGCTTCCGCGCGCGTGTACTTGAAGCAGATGAACCAGCTCGGGCAGGCGATGCTGGAGAAAGTCGCCGAGCCTTTGGCCGCTTACGCTGCTACAGCGATTGGCGCGGCTTATCCGCACCATCTGTTCACCTATGCGTGGAAAACGCTGATGCAAAACCATCCGCACGACAGCATTTGCGGATGCAGCGTGGACGAGGTTCACCGCGAGATGGTGACGAGGTTCGATAAGAGCCGGCACATTGCCGAGACGATTGTGGAAGCGAGCGCGAAGGCGCTGGCCGAGGCGATCGATACGTCGGAGTTTGCCGCCTATGGAGCCGGTGCGGTGCCGTTCGTCGTGTTCAACACGACGGGCTGGGAGCGCGGCGGCACGGTAGAGATCGAGCTGGACGCGGAACGGATTTATTTCCGCGACGGCGTGGCGATGGACGAGATGATCCGCCGCATGAACGCGGTGGATATTTCGGGTCGCATCGTTGTCGATGCGGAAGGCCGCACGATCGCGCATACGATGGAGGATCTTGGTCTGCAATTCGGCTACGATCTGCCGAACGACAAGTTCCGTCAGCCTTACTGGGCGCGTCGGGTGAAGCTGGTGCTCGAAGCCGATCGCGTCCCTGCGCTTGGGCATAAAGCCTATGCTTGGGCGGACGGCTCTGCGGCTGCTCAGGCCGGCGTTGCGCCGGAAGCTGCGACGGCTTCGGCGTTGGTGTCCGGAAGCCGCGTGCTGGAGAACGAGCATCTGCGCGTCGAGATCGCGGATGACGGCTCGCTGGCGTTGACGGACAAGGCGACAGGCGGCGTGTACCGCGACCTGCTCGTCTACGAGGATACGGGCGACATCGGCAACGAGTACATGTACAAGCAGCCGAATGGCGAGACTCCGCTGACGACCAAAGGACTGGCGGCGGAAATTACGGTGCTGGAAAATACGCCGTATCGCGCTTCGATCGAAATCGTGCACGATTGGGCGGTTCCGGCTTCGGCGGACGAGCTGTTCGAGCAGGAAAAGCGGGAGGCGGTCTACTATCCGGAGCGCAAGGCGCAGCGGGTGGAGCATACCGTACCGATGATTATTCGCACAGTCGTCAGCTTGGAGCGTGACGGCAAAGGCGTCGGAGTGCGGGCGACGTTCAACAATCAGGCGAAGGATCATCGCGTGCGCGCGCTGTTCCCGACCGATCTGCAGGCCAACGAGCATCGCGCGGATGCGATCTTCGAAGTGGCGGTGCGCGCCAGCGAGCCGTCCGCGGAGTGGCAAAACCCGAGCAACACGCAGCATCAGCAAGCGTTCGCCGACGTCAGCGACGGCTCGCGTGGCCTGACGGTCGCCAATCGCGGGCTGAACGAGTACGAGGTGCTGCGCGACGGGCGCAACACGATTGCGGTGACGCTGCTGCGCTCGGTGTCCGAGCTTGGCGACTGGGGCGTCTTCCCGACGCCGGAAGCGCAATGTCTCGGCGAGCATACGGTCGAGCTGACGATTATTACGCATTCCGGCGACGGGGCGGCCGCGGGAGCGTTCGCGCTGGCCTACCAGTTCCAGGTGCCGTGGACGGCTGTCCAAACCGACATTCATGACGGCAAGCTGGCTGCGATCAATGCGCCGCTTTACTGGGAGGGCGAAGGCATCGCGTTCTCATCGATGAAGCTTGCGGAGGAGAGCGGCGATCTGATGCTGCGCTGGTACAACATGCAGCCGGCGGAAGGCGAGCTGAGCGTCTACATGACAGGAGATTTCTCTCGCATCTATAAGAGCGATGTGCTTGAACAGGCAGGCGAGGACGTTACGCCGGCCGACCGCGACGAGCCGCTGAAAGCTCGCCTCGGCAAATGCGAGATCTACACGTTAGGCGTTACGCAATCTGAATAAGCTTGCTATGGGGGCTATCCCTTTCGGTCAGGAGATGACCGGGGGATGGCCCTCTGTTTTTTAGGTGCGTGAATAGGTCGGCGGTTCGGAACTGCAAGCGGTCATTGCAATACCGGTCGTTTCAAATTAGAATCAAAAGACACATACGTAATCGGCAGGAAGGGTGTATCCGGTTTTGGAATCCGCTTTGCTGGGGAGCTTTATTTCGGCGATGGCTACTGTAGTTGGGGCCGCTCCCATCTTTTTCATTCGCAGATTGTCCGAGAAGTGGAAGGATATTCTGATCGCGTTTACCGCAGGCATCATGGTGTCGGCCTCGGCGTTCGGACTTATGCCGCAGGCGATCAAGGAATCGGGCATTTTGGGACTGACGATCGGGCTGTTGGTCGGAGTCGTCGTGCTCGATTTGATCGAGAAAAACATCCCTCATATCGACGTCGAGAACGACAGCCGCGTCAGCTCCTTCGACTCGAAATCGCTGCTGGTCATTATCGCGCTGTTCATACATAACATTCCCGAAGGCCTGAGCACGGGCTTTAGCTATGCCAGTCAAAACGATGGCCTAGGGCCGATGGTGGCGATCTCGATCGGAGCTCAGAACATGCCGGAAGGGCTTATCCTCGCCGTATTTCTCATCAACTCGAAAGTCAGCAAGCTGCGATCGTTCGCCATCGTTTTTTTCACCGGCTTGATGGAGGCCGTCTCGGCGGTTATCGGTTATTTTACGGCAAGCGGCATTCAGGGGATGATCGGTTACGGGCTGGCTTTCGCCGCAGGAGCGATGCTGTTTATCTCCTATAAGGAACTCATTCCGGAAAGCCATGGGCACGGGTATGAAAGGGTTTCGACCTACTCGTTTATTTTGGGGCTGCTGATCATGCTGTATATTAGCCAGTGGTTCGGATAAGGGGAGACGCGGCGAATGAAAATCTATAGTTTGCGGCCGATTCCGGCTCTTGAGGGAAAGGTTAAACAATTTCTTGAGGACAACTATGTCAGCATCGGATACCCGGGGATCGGCGATTTGGAAGGTGCGGACCGGCACGAAATAGAGACAAGATTGGCTGACGGCGGGTTTGCGGAGCGGGGACGCGAGGCGGCGGAAATCGATCTATTCGTAAACGGCGTGCAGGACGGCGATTATGTGTTGCTGGAAAATGGAGACACGGTGATGATCGGCGATGTCGGGGATTACTTCTATGTCGAGTCGTCCGACACCGGCGAGGACGGAACCTGTCATCGCCGCGGAGTGACGTGGCTGCGTCGGATTCCCCGCTCGGAGCTGAACGATCTCGTGCAGGGCACGCTGGATGCCCCCGGACTGCTCAAGCTGTTCGCTTATCCGTCGCAGTTAGCGCAGCTGGATCGATGGCTGGCCCCGCAGCTCGAAAATAAGCCGTCTGACGGCGACTTGCCGCAAGTCGATCGCGAGACGATCGCGGAGGCGCTGGCGGTGCTTAAGGCGGCGCTTCGCAGCGATAATCCCGACCGACGAGAACGGGCTGCTGTCGCGATATTGCGCTATGCCAAATCGGATTAACTTATAAAAAAGGCTTTCACCGCTTGAAGCAAGGCGGTGAAAGCCTTTTATTGTTGCCTGCAGTCAGGATGAAGGCACAAAGCCAATCCTAATTCGGCTTGTTCGTCGTATAGCGGTCGCCTTCGCCGAGAATTTCCCGTACGACATTGCGAACCAACCGAACCTGATCGGGCTTCTGGTAGCGCAGCGCCGACAAGATTTCCTGAAGATCGTTTTCCGAGTCGGTGCGTTTCTCTTCCCCGTCCACATAAGTGAACAACTGCGACAAGCTAACCTCCAGCGCTGCGGAGATTTTAGCCAGATTCAGCAGAGCAACATTTTTCTCGCCCCGTTCGATTTGTCCAATATAGGAGTAATGGAAGCCGCCCTTTTCTCCAAGCTGCTCCTGCGACATTCCCCGTTCCTTGCGCAGGCTCCGTATGCGTTGGCCGACTAGCTTAAGAATCTCGTTCGCCAATCGTTCACACCTCTCATTCATTCCTTATCAGTGTAGAAAAGAGGAGAGAGGTAATGAATCGGTAGAAAGATACAGTTATTATAAAATTAGTATTCATAAATCGCATTTAAAGCTATAATCAAGACATTCAGTTCTTTTTTTCATATTTAATACGATTAATGAGTATCATCTCCGTACCGAAGAATCTTATGCGCAACAAGCTGCCAGGAAGGGGGGAGACGGATGCTGCTGCCGTTGCTGAGCTCAAGTGGGGAACATCGCTTGCTGGACGTGAAGGAGATTGTCTATTTACAGACGAACGGAGAGGGAAAACTGACCATTTATTCCTATGACGACGAGTATAAAATGATATCTACGATTAAAGAATTGTCCGACTTGCTGGAGGAATCCGGGTTCGTACGGACGGATCGCGGAACGCTGATTCACCCGGAGCGCGTAGAAGCTTTTGATGGGATTTTGAATATCGTCAAGCTGCGCACGAGAAACGGAGAGGTGATTACGCCCGTGTCGGGCAAGGCCCAGAAGCAAATTAAACAATATTTGAAAAGCTTGAACGAAGTGAAAAGGGACGAGGAGTAATCCTTAAGAGAGAAAGAGCCGATAGGCGGTTTAGCGAGTGCGATTCATGACCATTCTAGTAAGGAATTCATATACTAGACGGGGTGATCGTATGGTCTTATTGCTGTTATCGGCGGGGTTGGCCTCTCTGGCTTGCTTAACGACGCTCGCCATCGGCGCTTTGTCCCCAGTGGGCAAAGCGCTGGGCGTGCTGTCGGCCGTGCTGGGAATCGCGTGCGGCGTAACCGGCGGTTCCGTGGCGGCCGGCCTCGGCGCCGACGAACGAACGGTGGCGGCCGTAGGCCTGTTTTGTTGTTCCTCCTTAATGATCGGTGGCAGCGTCGTGGCGCGCAGGCTCATTCGGAAAGCGGAGCTGCAGCGGCACCTCTAGATCGTCCGCCGTCATCCGACGAGGTCGCGCCGCAAAGTAAACAAATCCTGCAATTCCTCCGTCGACAGCTCGGTGATCCATCCCTCGGAAGAGGAGACGACATTATCGCTGAGCTGTTGTTTGCTTTCCAGCATCTCGTCGATTTTCTCCTCCAGCGTGCCAAGCGCGATAAATTTGTGCACCTGCACGTCCCGCGTCTGGCCCATCCGATAGGCGCGGTCCGTCGCCTGGTTCTCGACCGCGGGATTCCACCATCTGTCGAAATGGAAGACGTGGTTCGCTGCCGTTAGATTCAGTCCTACTCCGCCGGCCTTTAACGAGAGTACGAAAACGCCGGGGCGGTTCTCTTCCGAAGAAGAAGGTTCCGCGACTGCCGACTGGAACTGCTCGATCATGCGGTCTCTCGTCGTTTTGGGCGTGCTGCCGTTCAGGTAGAGGACGGGCTCTGCCAATTCCTGCTCCAAAACCCGCCTCAGCATGTTGCCCATGCCGATATATTGCGTGAAAATCAGGCAGCGGTCGCCCTCTTCGCGAAGCTCCTTGACCATAGCCAGCAACCGTTCCAGCTTGGAGGAGCGTCCGACGAGCGCATCGATATCAAGCGGCTTCTCTTCGGAAGAAGGGGCTTCGGGCACGGCTTCCTTCGTCAGCAGCAGCGGATGATCGCACAGCTGCTTGAGCCGGGTCAGTGCGGCCAGAATCGCTCCCTTGCGCTCGATCCCCTCCAGCATCTTCATTTTCTCCATCAGCTCGTTCACCGTCTGCTCGTACAGAGCGCCTTGCTCCGCGGTCAGATGAACATAGGTTTTCATTTCGTTTTTGTCCGGCAGATCCAGCTGAATAGCCGGGTCCTTCTTCTTGCGCCGCAGCATAAACGGCTTGATCAGCTTCTGCAGGCTGGCCGTGCTTTGCTCGTCCCTGTCCTTCTCCACCGCCACCGCGAAGCGTTGCTGGAACTCGCGCGAGCTGCCCAGGTAGCCGGGATTGATGAAATCGTACAGCGACCACAGCTCGGACAACCGATTCTCGATCGGCGTTCCGGTTAGCGCGATGCGATGTCTGGCCTGCAGGCTTCTCACGACGAGCGATTGCTTCGTTTGGGCATTTTTAATATTTTGCGCTTCGTCGAGACTGATCGAGGTCCAAATCACTTCCTGCAGCGTCTCTTGATCGAGAGAACAGGTCGCGTACGACGTAAGCACGATGTCCGCCTGTCGGGCCGCTTCAGTAAACTCTTCTCCGCTTAGACGTTTGCTTCCGTAATGCAGCATCACCTTCAACGAAGGGGCGAAGCGGCTGATTTCCTTCTGCCAGTTGCCGAGCACGGAGGTCGGGCAGACGATCAGCGACGGCATTGGACGTTCGGGTCCGGCCGCACTTTCTTGAATATGCAGCAGGTAGGCGATAAGCTGTACCGTCTTGCCGAGGCCCATATCGTCCGCAAGGCAGGCGCCAAGCCCGAACTGGCGAAGGAACGAGAGCCAGGCGTATCCTTCCTGCTGATAGGAGCGAAGCTCGGCCCGCAATCCCAGGGGCACGGGAAGTCTCGGCTGCTCCGATTGCTGCGTCAGCTGGCCGATCAGCTCCGTCAAATGCTCGTTCAGCTCAATCTCCAGACGGATGCGCTGCTCCCAGTCAATGTCCTGCTCCTCTTCGTTCTCCTCTCGCTGCGCGTCCCAGCCATCGTCGCCGCCAAGCAGATGCAATTGAAGAATTTGCTGGAACGAGAGACCTTGGCGTCTGTCCACGGAGGACATCGCCTTGCGAATTTGCGCCAGCAGCGCCGGGTCGAGCTGAATCCATTGGCCGCGAAAACGAACGAGTCTGGCGCCTTTGGCGACCAGCTCGGCGAATTCCGCCTCCGACAGATCGACATCGCCGATGGCGATTCTCCAGTTGAAGTCGATTAGCGAGTCGAGTCCGAACAGCGACCCGCCGGCGCGGCCTCCTTCGCCGGCGCCGACTTGGGCGCGCAGGCGCGGCTTCTTGCGGCTGGCCGTCTCCCACCAGGCGGGCAGCAGCACCTGCCAACCGGCCGCCAGCAGCCGCTGGCTGTCCGTCGTCAGGAAGCGCCAGGCGGCTTCGTCGTCCATCGGTTCCGCAAATAGATCGCGAGGAGAGCCGTTAAAGCGATCGTCCGGCAGCAAGGCGAGCAATCGCTCCAGCCATTGCCCGGAACGCTGGGAGATATAGGACGACCATCCCTCGGGCCATGTGCCGAGCAGCTCGCCGGTCGCGGCCAAACGCGCCGGGAAGATCGCCGATTCCTCCGCTTTGTCCTGAAGAACGAGCCGTATGCGCCAGTCGTCCTCCTGCTCGCCCGGCTCCAGCAGCTGCATGGCGGGACGGAAAGGGGCGTTGTCCGCTTTCCAGCCGATGAAGACGAGCCAGTCGTTCTCGCTCATTCCGGCGTGGTCGAGCTTGTTTTTGTTCGGGAAGAGCAGCGGGTATTCTCGGCGAAGGTCGCCCGCCGACGTCGGCAGACCGTAATGTGTGCTAAACACTCCCGCTGAGAATGCCGCGCGAAGTTTGACTAGGAATTCATTGTCCGTTGCAGCCGCTTCGAGGGAAGCTCGCTCCTCCGAAGATAGAGAATCTTCGTCCCATACCCACTCCAGCTTGTCTGCCAAATGGGCCTCGAAGCTCGGGTGGTATTTTTTCTCCTCGATTTGTCGGGCCAACAGGGGAGCCAGCTCAAGCAACCGCTTAGCGTCATCTTCCCATTCCCACTCGATATGGTTGAGCAATTTAGGCGCGGCAAAGTACGGGATCACCATCTCGGATGGCAAAACGACAGCTTCGATGTCCTCCAAAGTATGGAAAAGCAGCTCCGTTCCGTAGAATGAGGCCTCGTGCCAAGCAAATAAGGAGTGCTTCAAGGCGATGCCGGACACGGAGCCGTTGGGGGCTGCGTAATAGCCGTGGAGCAGCACGTCGCCATATTCTCCGAGCAGGCCGCGTACATATATTTTTCGTTCCGTCCGGTTGTGCATCATATCAGCAGCTTTCCTTTCCGAAGCTCCTCCTGAAGCGCGCGCAGGCGGCTGTGCCTGTCCACGAACGCATCGAAAAAGGCCTCCCAGCGCGATTCCCGTTTCAGCCTCTTATACAGCTTAGCCAATCTTTTGAGCAGCTTCACCGCCGTTTTGTAGCCGTCTCTATTTTTGAGCAGAACATAGCGTTCGACCGCCTGGTGGTAAAAAGGAAGCAGCGCTTCCGGCGCGCCCTTGTCGATAGGCGCCAGATCGGTAACTCGGAATTCCAGCGGATCGCTGCCCAGGCTGAGCTGGAAATCCATCCATCGCTGCCATTGGCCGGTTTCCATTAGCTTCTTCTCGTACAGCTCGCGGGTGAGAGGCAGCAGAGAGACGAGACTGTCCCACATTTGCGGTCCGGCTTCGGGAAGATGACGCATAGCCAAGTCCCAGTATTCCGAATATACGCGCACACTGTTCGCTCTGCGGAGATTGAGCAGCGGAGCGATTTCCGCCAGCCAGTCGGGGAGTCTCGGCCAATCTTCGGATTCCGTAAGATGCTCAAGCAGACCCAATAGAAAATCCTCGGGGATGTTCGACTGCTCGTCGACCGCCCGCAGCAGCTCCCAAGCTTCTTCATCTTTTCTTTGATACGTCTTTAGCGCGGCTTGGGCAACGTTCAGGGCAAGGGATGGAGAAGGCAACTCAAGCTGGTTCGCCGTCTCGTCGATGCGGGCGATTTCTTCCTCGTTTGCGGATGCGGCGGTATTTGTTGAGGGAAGAAACCAGCCCCTCCACACCTGCAGATAATGATGAAGGTAGTAGCGGCTGTCGTGCGTCTCTGCGAGCATTTCGCGCCGCAAGTAATCGAGCGTCTGCCTCGCTCTGGATTCGTTGCCGGGGCTTACGGCTGTCTTGGCCATCTGGACGATGCGCTGGGCAATCTTGCCCTGCAGATCGGAAGCGGCATGGTGCGTGTGAAAAGCCAAATAGGAATACATATAGCCGGATACGTCCTGCGGCTGCTTGGTCAGCTTCCCGAGCACATAGAAATGGGCGTGCAGCAGGAAAAAAGCGTCGACATCGGCAGGGAGGGAAGTTTTATGCCGGTAGATCGCGGCTAAGGCATCGTTGATAAATTGCGTATTGCGGGAGCTCTGCATGAGCGACGCGGTCGCCAGCTCGAACCATTCGTGCCATTCCTTCACGCTCAGCTCGGCGATCCGTTTGGCTTGTTTCTGCAGCAGGGCGAGATCTTCCGCGGCCTTCTTGGCCGCGAGCTGCCTGGCCTCGTTGTAGGAAGCTGCCCGGGATTGGGCTTGCGGCGCTGAAGCTCCCGTAATCGATTTAGCGTTAATCAGCGAATGGACCGGGCGATTGTGCATGTCGGCATACCGAAGAAGCGAGGCAAACATATGCTTGCAGTTGTAGCCGACGGGGCAGTCGCAGCGGCTTGACGAGAGGGAGTCCAAGTTAATCGAGACATGGTGCAGATCGCCTCCCTCGACGACGGCTTTCACCGTGCGTTCTGCGGGAAGGATCAGCTTCACGACTTTGCCTCGTTTGAAGTATTGGAAGCCTCTGCTGATCGTGACCTCGCCGAAATGTTTGGCGACGTCGCGGACGAGCTGATCCCATTGGTCGTCGTCCAGTTCATAGGTCGGTATCATATTTGAAGGTCTCCCGAATCATTGAAATCAGAAAGCTATCCTTTAAGTATAACACGTTCGATGGAGTAAATGCCCTTCGTTTTCGTACATGTGTTCGGTTTTTGAATCGTTCACACATTTGTCCGAAATCGGATCAGAAACTAGAAATCGCTTGGCTAATCTTCTGCTATGATGTTCTGAAGGGTGTCGTAGGTAAAAATAACTAATAGATTGGGTCGGGGGGCTTGTATATGTCGAAAAATGCTAAATACTCACGCATGCTCACGATTAGAAAAAAGCTGTTTGCGGTTTGTTTCTTTCTGCTGATTGTACCGATTCTCGTACTCGGCGTTGTCGCTTACCGGGTGGCCTCCGAGGAAACGAACGATTTGATCGAGAAAAGCTTGAAAAACAACGTAAGAATGGCGAACGAAATGTTGAACGCATTGGACGAGTCCGTCAAGAGCGGATCGGTTACGCGCGAGGAAGCCGAAGAGAGCTTGCGGATCATGCTGCTGGGCGAGAAGCGAGCGGACAACACGAGACCGATCAATACAAAGATAGATTTAGGCGAAAACGGATACTTCTACGTTCTGGACGACAAAGGAACCCTTCTGGCCCATCCGAGCCAGGAAGGGGAAAACATCTGGGATAAGATGACCTCCGACGGCGTTTATTATATTCGCGATGTCGTAACCTCCGCTCTCGGCGGCGGCGGCTTTACCTTCTACGATTGGCCGCTGCCTCATTCGGACAAGGAAGCTCGCAAAATCGTCTATGCCGAGGCCAATTCCAATTGGGGCTGGATCATCGCGGCCGGCTCTTATATGAGAGACTATAACGAGGGACAGCGCGCGATTTTATGGGCCATTGCGATCACGCTGATCAGCTGCCTGGTCGGCGGCATGGTGGCGCTCGTCCTGTTCAGCGAGCATATTTCCCGTCCGATCATCCGGATCACGAAGCTGGCCGAGCGGATGTCGCAAGGCGATCTGACCGAAGAGGGGCTCTCAGTCCGCAATCGCGACGAAATCGGCCGGTTGGCCGGCGCTTTTAATCAGTTGTCGCACAGCTTAAGAGAGCTGGCGGGCAATCAGTTGCTCAGCGCGAACGCGCTTGCGGCTTCCTCGAGACAACTGTCGGGCGTTATCGGCGATACGGTAAAAGCCGCGCATCGGACATCCGAATCGTTGGTCGAATTGGCGGCAGCCAATGAAGCGCAGGCGAAGGGAGTCGGAGAAACGGCCGACGCGATGGAAGAGATGACGGTCGGCATCGATCGAATCGCGAATTCGGCGGGGATGACGTTCGAAGCCTCCGCGGCGACGTTAAAGCAAGCGGAGGAAGGCCGAGCGCTGCTCGATCAATCCTCCGAGCGAATGGGGACGATTCACGATACGGTCGGCGAGATCGGTCAAGTCGTCGGACAGCTCGGGGACCGCTCCCAGCAGATCGCCGACATCTCCCGGGCGATCCGGGAAATATCGGCGCAGACGAATCTGCTGGCGCTGAACGCTTCCATCGAAGCGGCCCGCGCGGGCGAGCACGGCAAAGGCTTCTCCGTCGTTGCGGGCGAAATCCGCAAACTGGCTGAGCGCTCCGACGAATCCGCCGTTCAAGTGACGGAGCTGGTTGAAGCGATCGTCGGCGACATTGAGAGGGCGGGCGACTCCATGGCGAAGGGCGAACGAGAAGTGCAGTACGGCATCTCCTCGATCCGTCAGACGGGCGAGGCGTTCGCACGCATCTACGAAGCGACGCGCGGAGTTGCCGAGCAGGCTGAAGAAGCTTCCGCCGCAGCCGAGCAAATGTCCGCCAGCGTCCAGGAGGTTGCGGCATCGCTGCAGCAGATGGAGGGAGGCTCGGCCAAGTCGGCCGAAACAGCCGGCTCCATCACGGCGGCGAACGAGGAACAACTGGCGGCGATGGACGAGATCGCTTCGTCCGCCGAACGGCTGAGCCAAATGTCCACGAACATGAAGGAGCTCGCCAGCCGTTTCAAAATCAGCTGAAGCTGAGCCGATGGTATTGGTGGGGATGGGGCTGTCTCATAAGTGGACTTATGAGCAGCCTTTGTTTTATCTCGATGAATGTTTTTGTGGGGATGTATCTCCTTACGGTTGCTGTTGGAA
>NZ_QRDZ01000018.1 GCF_003386235.1 Cohnella phaseoli | reverse complement strand
GATTTGCGGATGACCAAGGTGAAGCAAAAAGTATCCGGCTCATTCCGTACTTGGGAGGGGGCGCATCAATTTGCGCGCGCTCATGGATTTATTTCCACATTGCGCAAACAAGGTCTTCCTGTCCTTCCGTCGCTCATTGCAATTTTCCAAGACAACTTCGCTTTCCCCCAGGGTACCTAAGTAGTAACGAGAAACCACACAAAATGGACGCAGCGCCCCACAAAATCGCGGCATCTGTACGATTCATCGTACAAAATTCACATATTCCACACTTTAGACTTTCTGAATCGCCAATAAGTAAATGACGCCTTGAGCTATGCTCTTGGCGTCTCTTTAGGTGTCACATTTTTACGAAAACAAGATAACAAAGCCTACTGAAATAACCTTCTCAAGCCGCACAAAATCAAGACTTCGTATTCCTGCGCTTCAGATGGTTCTGATAGGACGCGTCCAGCAGCCGCTTCATGCCTTCCTCGAATTCGGCGTCGGAAGCGGCTTTGTCGATCTTGGCGTCGGGAAAACGAATGTCCTTGATCTCCCAGTTGTTGGTAGCCAGATTATGCTTGAAGCCTTGGGCGAGTAGATACTTCCGTCTGCCGTCCTTGTACTCCGGCGCAACCGGCTCGCGCTTCGTCGGCGCCGGCGCTTCCTCCGGCTCCTCCTCGATCGGCTTCGGAGCCGGCTTAATGCCGCGCGCCGCATCCGCCTTCAGCTTCTCGTGCTCGGCCAGCGACATCGGGCGCTCCTGCTTCCTTCCTTTCAGCCAATCCAGATCGTACCGCATTTTCGTATTGATGACGTAAAAGTCTTTGCCTTTGATTTTCTCCTTCGGAATCTCGTCGTACAGCTCCTTGCGCTTCTTGAAGCCTTCGACGACGCGCCGAATCTGCTCCTTCTCCACGTCGATCGGAACGACCTCGTTCCCCGGCATGTAGACGTCGCACATCACCTGCTTAAATAGAAAGTCCCCCAGCTCGGTATCGTAGTAGCTAGTGAACGTAACTGCAATTTCCTTCTTGTTGATTGTAACCTTGTGATTCAAAGATGGTCCTCCTCATAATTTCGGCTCTTTTATCTATTATAGCCAACAGAAAACGAAAGAGCAGCAGCAAATTCATAGAAAACGCTTGCCAAAAGGATGGGAGACTATGTAGAATCAACAAGGAAATTCACGAATGAACAGACGACTATTGGAGGAAACACATTATGAAACGCGAAATCGGGGTTCATGAGCGCCCCCCACTCGGGCAAAGCGTTACGCTGAGCTTGCAGCATTTGTTTGCAATGTTCGGCTCCACGGTGCTTGTCCCGAATCTCCTCGGCGTAGATCCCGCAGTCTGCCTGCTGATGAACGGTATCGGCACGCTGCTGTATCTGTGGATCTGCCAAGGCAAAATTCCCGCCTATCTCGGCTCCAGCTTCGCCTTCATCTCTCCGGCAGGCGCCGTTATCGGCATGTATGCCTCCGAGGGCGACGGCTATGCGGCTGCGCTGGGCGGCTTTATCATCGCAGGCGTAGTGTTCACCTTGGTTGCGATTTTGATTCAATACGCCGGAACCGGCTGGATCAGCGTCGTGTTCCCTCCCGCAGCCATGGGCGCAATCGTCGCCGTTATCGGTCTTGAGCTGATCCCGGTCGCCGCTCAAATGGCGGGATGGATCGCTCCTGCCGGCGATGCCGAATGGAGTATGGACGCAAACACGGTCATCATTTCAGTGGCGACTATGCTGGTCACGATTTTAGGCAACATACTGTTCCGCGGCTTCATGCGGATCATTCCGATTCTGATCGGAATCGTGTTCGGTTACGTGCTTGCCTACGCGATGGGCGAGATCAAATTCGGCTTCCTGGACGAAGCGAGCTGGCTCGACTCTCCGACGTTCACGACACCCGTGTTCCATTGGACGGCCATTCTGACTATCGTGCCTGCGGCGCTTGTCGTCGTAGTCGAGCACGTCGGACATTTGATCGTCACCAGCAACATCGTGAACAAGGATTTGTCCAAAGACCCGGGTCTGCACCGCTCGATGCTTGGCAACGGGCTGTCGACGATGCTGTCCGGATTTGTCGGAGCGACGCCGAACACCACCTACGGGGAAAACATCGGCGTGCTCGCGATGACGCGCGTATACTCCACATTCGTCATCGGAGGAGCTGCGATCATTGCCATCCTGCTCAGCTTCCTCGGCAAATTCTCGTCTCTGATCGCCCACATTCCGGTAGCGGTCATGGGCGGCATCTCGCTGCTGCTGTTCGGAATCATCGCAGCGTCCGGCTTGCGGATGCTCGTCGAATCGAAGGTCGACTACAGCAAGCCGACCAACCTGTTCCTGACCACGATCGTACTCGTCGTCGGCCTGAGCGGACTCAAGATCAAGTCGGGAGACTTCGAGCTGACCGGCATGGCGCTTGCGACGGTCGTCGCTATCGTGTTCAGCCTGCTGTTCAAGCTGTTCGAGATCTCCAAGCTATCCAACGAAAACGAAGATGCGGTCGACACCGCGAAGCATTAAGCGAATCGGATTCTTCACGCCGGAGGGAGCTTTCAGCCCTCCGGCGTTTTTTTTGCGGATGCCCAAGCTGTGGATTTCAGTTAGAATTATGCAGGCGAATTATGGTAATGTAGAAGTGACAGCATTATCCGTATTGTGCCACTTTACGAGCTTATTCGCATCTGCAGGGAGGAAATCTTAGTGAAACTGGACAACATAACCGTGCTAGATTTCGAGACGAGCGGTTTGGACCCGGCACGCGACCGCGTTATCGAGATGGCGGCCATCCGCTGCTACGGCGGAGAGATCGTCAGCCAATTCCAGACGCTGGTCCGCTTCGAAGGAGCGCTGGCGCCGAAAATTACCGAGATCACCGGCCTTACGTCCGCCGATCTCGTTCACGGAATGGACGAAGAAACCGCCTTCCGCATCCTGAACCGGATTATCGGAGACAGCATTATCGTCGCCCATAACGCCCTGTTCGACCTCGGATTTCTGCATCACGCGCTGATGAGATTCGCCAAGCGGTCGTTCAACAACGATTTTCTCGATACGCTGACGATCGCCAGAGAACGGCATACATACCCTCATAATCTTAAAGACATGTGCGACCGCTACGGCATCGTACTGGAAGGCGCGCACCGTTCGCTCAACGATATTATCGCCTGCTGGAAGCTGCTGGAGAAAATGAATGAAGAGAAAAGCGTAGAACCGTCTCTGAATACGCTCGGGTACATGACGAAGTACGGCGTGCCCAAGTGGAGTCCCCTGCAAGCGAATCTCGTACCGGTCGAGATCAAGTACGCTTAACGAAAATAAGCATCCGGAGGATACGGTCGCCCGAATCCTCCGGATGCTTTTCTTACGCAACGCTAATCTTACGTCGATACCGTAGTCGTTGAAGTCGGCACGAAAACGACGGTCTCCAGCACCACCGGCGTATCGCTCAAGATCGAATCTCCTCCGGCTGGCACGGCGATCGCCAGCGATCCCACTCCCGTCGCACCGGGCGTGTACGTGCTGATGCCTTCCATCTGCAGAATGCCGTTTACGTAGACGTTGAAATAACTGTTGTTCGCGTTAAGAGCGGGCAGACTCGCGACCGCCGCGCCCGTATCGTCGAAGAAGCTCGCCGCGTCGATCGTTAAGGTTGCGCCGGCTGCGGTAACTGCGGTCGTCACATAGAAATACCTCGTCGACGCAGGATCTACGGTCGTCGTAGTCGTTGCGCTCACCGCCAGCTTCATCAGTTGCAATGCCATGGATCATCCCTCCTCCGCTTCGTGCTGGACATGCTCTATCCGTTCCTCATATTCTATTCAGAAGAACCCTCGGCGATCGGGCGATTACGATGGTCGAAATCCTATTTTAGGATACTTTGGCGATAAACCCGACAGACTCCAAAATAATCGGCGTACCTGCCAGTATCTTCTGTCCCGTGGACGCGACGGAAACCGATCGGGAATCTACGCGAAAAAGTTGGCCTTCCTGCAGAAGTCCGTTAACGTAGAGATTGAAGTATCCTTCCTGACGATGATCGGGGAACGATTCCGCCGGTTCGCCGCGGTCATCGACGAACCGAGTTGCGGGTATGACCAGCTCTTCCGTCAAGGGAATGTCGTCCGCGGGCAAATAAAAATAGCGTTGGACGATTGGACGAACGCTCACGGTCGGAAGACGCGACTGATCGGCGCCGCTCGTCGGCACCGCGGCCGGCGGAACCGCTCTCCTCCGGCTCAAGCTCTTCCGTTTCCTAAGCGGACGTCGTTTCTTTTTCGCGCGCCCGCGTTTGGACGAGCGTCTGCACAACCGTTTCGTCCGGCAGGAGCATTTTATCCCCGAGCGCCTCCGTCCCCCAGCTATGGCCATTTCCCCACTCCCTTGCTGCAAAAAATCCTCTATTGTCTATAGTACGCAGACGTCTCCTGCCGGAATAGACCATCAACTATAAAGCGAAAAAAAGAGAATCCCCTGAAGAGATTCTCTTCTTTCTGCCCAAAAGTAGGCGTTGGGATTCTCGGCTATTCGGTCCGTATCTCCGCAAAGCGCCTCGTTTCGTTATCGGATTTCACCGATGAATGCCAGGTCGAATCGAGTCCCCGTACAACCTTCCCGGTTTCCGTGAACGACTTCGACCTCGCAACGATGAGGGCCGTCCGGCAGTTCGTCAGCGATCAGAAACAATCTGTACCAGCCCCGATCGGGACACCAATTCGGCCGGTCACGGCCGCTCAGCTGCCACTCCCCTCCGTCCACGCGATAGCGGAATTCGGAGGAGGTTTTGCCGAAATCGAAAGCCATCGCGAGCCCACGGCCGGTAAAAGCGAATTCCAGCTTCGCCCCGACGGCTGAGGTCGTTAGAAGCTGATCGATCCAGCATGAGTTCGAAGAGCGGCGAATCGTCCAGGGGCCCGAGCCTTGAACTTCGTCGAAAGAGAGTCGCTCTACTGTCTCCCATGCAAGAGGCTCCAGCGGAGCCGGCAGCGGAGAGCTCCCGGAAGACTTGGAGACTTCGATAGATAATTCCTTTTCCAAATAGCGAATTACGCTTTGGGCATATGATAAGCTTCCTCGTAGGGTCGGGTGCAGCCCGTCCGGAAGCCACTCCTCCCACTTCATAAATCCTCTGCGGACTTCGTCGAAGGCATGCAGTCCCATCCATACGCTGCCGATTCCGTAATGCTCCGCGATCCTTTCGAATTCCGCGATCGAATCGGGAACCCGGCCGGCTGCCATATCCTCGTACATCTCCTGAAGGTACGTATAGACGAGGACAACCTCGATTCCTTCGGAGAGCAGACGGCGAATAAGACCTTCCCGGGAACGCGCCCTCTTGGAATTAGGTTCGAAATAGTCGTTCACTGCGTATTCGACAAAAACAAGATCGCATCCCCTATCCAGAATATCCCTCTTAGCGCGGAAGACGGCCAAATCGCTTCCCGTTGCGCCAATGCCCGCGTTCTCAACCTTGAACCGGACATCCGCATATGCGTCGACCAGCCATGCGACGACGGCTTCCGGCCAGTTGTGACCCGGCGCCGCATCGGTAATCGAGCCTCCCAAGAAACCTAACGTTACGTTGCCGCTTTGCAATTTTTCCTTGAAGATAGATAAAGGTTTTCGATGGCGTATAACGGTTTGCACGGATTTTCCTCCTTTTTTTCCCTCTATTAAGAGATTACTTATCTTTCTCGTTTCTAGCAATATTAATAGTCGGATAGGCAGGAATTCGACCCGTTTACCGATACTCCTGAATCAGCTGCAGAAAGGCCAGCCCGTATTTCTCGTACTTGGCGGCGCCGACGCCTTTTACGCTGCGCATCTCGCGTTCGGACTCCGGCATCGCCTCGCACATCTCCCGCAGCGTCGCGTCATGAAAGATGACGAACGGCGGCAGCCCCTCGGAATCGGCGATCTGCTTGCGCAGCTGGCGTAGGGCGTTAAACAGCTCCACGTTCGCGACCGGAGCGGACGACCCGCTTCCGCGCGAACGGCTGCGCGAAGCCGGAGGCGTATCCGGTTCGACTTTCTGATAGACGAGCTCTTCGCCGCGCATCACGGCAAGCACAGGCTCCATCAGCTGCACGACCGGATAAGCCGTATCCGACATACGCAAGTAGCCGTCGGCCACAAGCGCGTGGATGAGCTGCACAAGCGGCTTCTCGGCCATATGCTTCAGACGGCCGTAAGACCGGAGCCGATCGAAGTTGAATTGCTTAATCTTCGCGTCGTTCGCGCCTCGAAGCACTTTCGCCGTCAAAGTCACCCCGAAGCGCTGCTTCATCTCGGAGATGCAGGCGAATATAAACTTGGCTTCCTCGGTCACGTCCTTGCTCTCGCGCGTATCCGTGCAATTGCCGCACGTGCCGCAGGCTTGTCCGTTTTCCTCGCCGAAATAGCGCACGATCGCCAGCTGCAGGCAGTCGCCGGTATGCGAATATTGGACCATATCGTTAAGCAGACGGTAATCGTTGCGCTTGCGCTCCTCATCTGCCTCGCTCTGCTCGATAAAAAACTTCTGCGTCACGACGTCCTGCGCCGAGAACAGCAGCACGCACTCGCCCGGATCCCCGTCCCTTCCGGCGCGGCCGGCTTCCTGGTAGTAGGCTTCGAGGTTTTTCGGCATATTGTTATGAATGACATAGCGGACGTTGGACTTGTCGATGCCCATGCCGAAAGCGTTCGTGGCGACGATAATTTGCAGGTCGTCGCGCTGGAACGCCTCCTGCGTCTCGGCGCGCTCCTCCTCGCTTAAACCCGCGTGATATTTGCCGACGGGAACGCCAAGGCCGCGCACGAAAGAATAGACGCTCTCCACTTCGCGGCGCGTGGAAGCATAGATAATGCCCGCCTGATCCGAATGCTCTCTAATATATCTTTCTACGAAATCCCGTTTGTCTGCGCCGCGAACGACCGACATGGCCAGATTGCTTCGCGCATAACCGGTCGTTACCCGCGCAGGATCGCGCAGCTTCAGCCGTTCCACAATGTCGTCCTTAACGACGTCCGTCGCCGTCGCTGTGAACGCGGCCATGACCGGCCGCGGTTCAATGTCCTGCAGCAGCCGGACGATCGTCATGTAGCTCGGGCGAAAATCATGCCCCCATTGCGAGACGCAGTGCGCCTCGTCCACCGCGATCAGCGGCACTTCGAGACGGCGAATCATCGCGCGGAACTGCTCCGATTCGAGCCTTTCCGGGGCGATATAGAGCAGCTTGTAATGGCCTGCGGCCACGTCTCTCATTCTCTTGCTTGTTTCCGAAGCGGAGAGAGAGCTGTTGATATAAGTCGCCTCGATGCCCGCCGCGTTCAGCGAGTCCACCTGATCCTTCATCAGCGAGATCAGCGGAGAGACGACCAGCGTTACGCCGTCCAGCAGCAGCGCCGGAATCTGATAGCAGATCGATTTGCCCGCTCCCGTCGGCATAATGCCGAGCACGTCGCGTCCGTCCAATATCGCTTCGATCAGCCTCTCCTGTCCGGAGCGGAACCGGTCGTAGCCGTAATAGGTTTTCAGCGCATCCAATGCGGCTTGATTCATCTTGCTACCTCCGTTCCGGGAAGCCATGGAGAAGGCTCGCCCGCCCAATAAATATGCAGAATATGCAAAGCACGCGTACATACGGTGTAAAGCAGCTTACGGTCCTTCTCTTGTCCGTAGCGCTTGGAAGAAGCGTCCCAGACGAGCACGGCGTCGAACTCGATTCCTTTGGCCAGATAAGATGGCAGCACCGATACGCCCTTCGGCAGCTCGGCCGAGCCTCCCGTCACCAGCGTCAGAGGCACGTCGTCCGCCAGCATCTCCTTGAGCAGCGCTTCGGCATCCGCGGCCTCGCTTGCCGTTTTCGTAATAACGCCGATCGTCCCGCTGCCTCTTGCCAGCAGCCCTCCGATATCCGCCGACGCGCGGTCGCCAAGCTCCCCGGCATCGGCGCAGGCGATCAAGCGCGGCTGCTCTCCGCTGCGATGGAAAGGCGAAATGTTCGCCGCATCCTCAGGCGTCAAAATACCTTTCGTAAAATCGACGATCTGCTCGGTCGAACGGTAGCTCGTCGTCAGCCGCAATACCGATGTCACTTCGGGAGCCATCAGCCTCGTCCATCCGCCGAAGCCGCCGCTATCCTGCGATTGCACGTAGATCGCCTGGTTGAAATCGCCCAGCACGGTCATCCGCGCCCGCGGATACCGACGGCGCAGGAATGCCGCCTGGAACGGGGAGTAGTCCTGCGCTTCGTCCACGAATACGTGCTGAATGTCGCCCTCGACGCGGCGGAAGCCTTCCAGCGCTTCCGATACGTACATAAGCGGCGTTGCGTCCTCGTGATCGAGCCGCTTGCGCCCGATCGTCTCTTCGACGCGCAGGCTCATCCAATCCCAGCCTTGCGGCAGCTTGCCATCCGGGGCGCATGCGGCAAACACGGGCCGACTCTCGAACAGCACGGAGTAGGTCTCGACGGCGTCGATGAACCGGTAGGAGCGAACCGCTTTGACGATCGGAGCGATCGCCGTCTCGGCGACTTGCCGCTTCAGCCTCAGACTCATCTGCTCCTCGTCGTCGAACACCTCGTCATGAAAACCGCCGCTGCGCCGAACGTCGACGTACGCTCGCTGAATATCCTCCTGATCGACCAGTTCGGCCGCTTCCTCCAGCCACTTCTCGCCCATCTGCGAATCCACCCACGCCTTCAGACGCTGCAGCAGCCAGCGTTTCGTCGTCGCGGCGCGCGTGGCAAAGCCGTCCGACGCTTCAATGGCGTAGAACTGTTCGGCGATCTCCTCGGACGAGGCGACCGTCATATCCCGAAACCGCAGCGTACGGAACTTGATTCCTTCCCGCTCCAGCCGCTTCAAATAATTTTCCACCGTAACGAAAAAATGCTCCGAGCCCTTGTACTTCACCGCACGCTCGCGGGCTTCTCCTTCGGCGGTTCCATCCAGCTCAGCCAGCGCCTCCGTCTGAGCAAACAGATCCTCGACCTCGAACCGGCGCCCCAGCCGGGCTTCGATCAATTCGCGGAACGTCATCTGACGCATGTTCGCTTCTCCCAGATCGGGCAGCACGTGCGAGATGTATCCTTTAAATACGGGATTCGGGGAAAACAAGATGATCTGATCCGGCGTCAACGCATCGCGAAACCGGTATAGCAGATAGGCGATCCGCTGCAGCGCGGCGGACGTCTTGCCGCTTCCCGCCGCTCCTTGCACGACGAGCAGCTTATGTCTCTCATCGCGAATAATGCCGTTCTGCTCCTTCTGGATCGTCGCCACGATGCTTTTCATCGCCGTATCCGAACCTTCAGATAGCACGGCCTGTAAAATCTCGTCCCCGACCGTCTCCGACGTATCGAACATATGCTTCATCAGGCCGCCGCGAATGACGAACTGACGCTTCAGCTCCAGCTCCCCTTCAATTTGCCCGTCAGGCACCCGATAGGCGGCTGGCCCCGGCTCATGATCGTAGAACAGGCTGGACACCGGAGCGCGCCAGTCGTACACGTAGAACGTTTCCCCATCCTCGCCGACCAGGGACGCGCGGCCGATGTAGACGACCTCCGTCCCGCCTCCGCGTTCCGTGAAATCGATACGGGCGAAATACGGCGAATCGAACTGCTTCGTCAGCCGCTCCACCGCCTCCGAGGCGACGCGATGACTGCGCTCGCGCTCGGCCAACACCTCGGCCTGCTGCACGATGCTGGTCCACGTCTCGGCAACCTCGGACGAATCCGAGAAGTTCATCCGCACGTCCTCCCAGAATTCCTGGCGAATGCCGACGACGTCGCCCCGTCTCTCCCCGAGCACGGAAAGCTCCTTGCGCATCCGTCGGCCGACTTGCTCCAATACAGCAAGCAGCCGCTTCTCTTCCTCTTCCCGAGGAGACTCGGAACCGTTCTCCATGCCTTTTTCACTCCTTGCGCGTAAACTTCGTATTCTCTGTTGTAACATGCGATTGCGGCAAACGCAACCTCTCGGGAGCAAAACGAAAGAGACTGAAACGAGAAAGAGGCCATCTCCAAGGATCGCCTCTTACGCTATAACGATAAAACCGAATTAAGGATCGATCGCGACCGAGAACGATTGCTGAGCGTTCGTTCCCAGACTATCCGTGACTCGAATCGTAAAGGTGTAAGTCCCCGCTATAGTCGGCGAGCCCGAAAAAATGCCCGATGAAGTAAACGCCATTCCTGGCGGCAGAGCGCCGCTGGCCAGCGAGAAGGTTCGCGCTCCGACACCGCCCGAGATTTCGAGGGTCTGGGCAGCGTATACGCTCCCTACTTTCCCCTTTGGCAGACTGGTCGTGAAGAATGCAAGCGGATTGGGCGGATCGATCGCGACCGAGAACGATTGCTGAGCGTTTGTTCCCACACTATCCGTGACTCGAATCGTAAAGGTGTAAGTCCCCGCTACAGTCGGCGAGCCCGAAAAAATGCCCGATGAAGTAAACGCCATTCCTGGCGGCAGAGCGCCGCTGGCCAGCGAGAAGGTTCGCGCTCCGACACCGCCCGAAGCCGAGATGGTTTGGAGGGCATATACGTCCCCTATCTTTCCTTTAGGCAGGCTGGCCGCGACGATCTTAAGGGGAGCGACCCCGTTTGTTAACACACTGCCCTTCGTTGGAAACGGCTGAAGGTTCCCCTTGTCGTCTTCGGCAACAACGTAGATATCATAATCCGTTCCGGCCGTCAGACCGGTTAATTGGAGCATCTTCTCCATATTAGCCGCAAAGAGACCTTGCGTGAATGAAAGTGCATAAGCGCCAATGCTGTCTTTGCCGTCCTTCACTTGGGACGCAGATGGCGAAGCTTCGCCGGAGAGAACTGCAAGGGCATAAAGGCGCCCTTGCTCGTTCGCCTTGGCAACGACCTGAACGGCAGTATCCGATTCCACGACCATTTGAGGGTAACCCGGCCAGAAAAATGGCGGTGTCGTATCGCTTGGTTCCGACCAACCGCCTACGCCGGCTTCCGGAACGGAGCTTGAACACCAAGAGGTTTCGCGAATATCCGTACGACCTTCCTCCACGATGCGAACGGAACCTTTAGCCGCGCAGACCTGCAAGCTATCCAAAGCGGAGTCTACGATGTTGATTTGACTCGCACCGCCGTTGACATAGGTTTTGCCGCGCACGATCACGTTTCGGAGAATGACGTTCCCGTCTGTCTTAGCCCCGTCTATAACGAGATCGCCGACTATCAGCCTATTTTGCAGAGTAACTTCTGACGAGTTCACTGTAACGTTTCCTACGATCGAAGGCGTTCCGGAATCGGTTCCGTATACATCCGGTTTATCGTAAGTTATTGAACGTGCTTTTTTCGCATACTGCAAGGCGTTGTTCAAGACCACAACAGCTTCCGCTCTCGTAATCTTATTCACAGGCCGGAACGTACCGTCCGGATAGCCGGAGAGTATGCCTTCGGCGGTTAGCGCGTCGATGGCGGCTTTGCTCCAATCGGCAAAATCCGCAGCATCGTTGAATTTCGCTGCGCCGCCTATGCCCTCCTCCAATCGCAATAGCGTATTCACCATAACCGCGGCTTCTTGGCGACTGATGGGAGAGTTGGGCAGAACCGTACCGTCCTTATACCCCTTAACGTATCCGGCCTGGAAAGCGATAGCGATCTGACCGTATGCCCAGTTGCCGGAAGGAAGGTCGCGGAATGAAATAGCGGCTTTCTCCCGCAACCCGAGCACTCGGTTCGTTAGCGTAATAAACTCCGCTCGCGAAATATTCGTATTGGGCCTGAAGGTCTCGTCCGGATAGCCGGCGATCCATTCCTTCCCCCACCATTCCTGCAGCACTTTCGATGCCCAAGACGACTTCAGGTCGCCAGGAGCGGATTCCCTCGCTTCTGCAAATACCGCATGAAACGAAGCGAATATCAAACATAACGCCAGCGTCGCAACGATCGCTCTTCGGAAAAAATGATCCATAATCATCTTCCTTCCCTGAATAAAGGTGTCCACGCGAGTAGCGAACAACGATATGAATAGGACTTTTCTGCACATTATTCATCAAGATGTACGGAAATTCCTTCATAGCCTGGACGGGATGTTTATTTATTCCAGTCGTTTCGCAACATTTGCATATGGGCAACACCATTTATGCCGGGCGATCGTATGGGAGGAAGGTCTTGCCGAAGCGGTTTTCATTTCCTCCGACGGGGCTATTCAATTTGACGGCCGCATATTTGCTTAAAAAAACAACTCGGTACGGAAATCGATCGTACCGAGTTGCTTGTTTGAAGTTATTTCAGCATCGACTGCATCAGCAGCGCCAATATTTTCGCCGTTTCGGCGCGCGTCGCATGAGCCTGCGGCGCGAACAAGAGTCCGTCTCCGTTCGGAGAAGGCTTGCCGTTAATCAAGCCGGCCTGCTGAGCCGCCCGCAGCGCTCCGGCGGCGAAGCCGGACACCTCGCTCTGATCCGCAAACGCGACCGGCGCGTTATCCTTCGGCAGCGAGTACCCCCTATGCTCGGCGTAGCGGGCTATCAAGGTTACGAACTGCTCGCGGGTGACGTAATCCTTCGGCTTGTACAAGTCTTTGCCGACGCCGCCGGCAATTCCGTTATCCGCAGCCCATGCAACCGCACTGGCATAGTAAGCGCCGGACTCTACGTCGACAAAGCTTGAGGAAGTCCGGCCGCCTGTGTCGGCCCCGGCCATTCTCGCAAGAATAACCATCAGATCGCCGCGCGTCAGCTTGGCCGACGGGGAGAACTTGTCTTCGCCGACGCCCGTCAGCACATTTCTCGCCGCCAAGTAGGTGATCTCGTCCGCAGCGAAATTCGCCGCCGTATCGGCAAAGCTTATCTTGCGGTAGCCTACGGCTATCCGGGAGAATTGCGGTCCGCTGAACTTGACCGTTCCCGTCGCAGGGTCGAATACGCTGTTCGGCGCTACAACAAGCTCGCCCGTACCGGTCACATAGTAAATGACAATCGCGTTAGGATCTTCGTTTGCCGCCGGCTTATACGGCACGGACGCTGCGATCGAGCTTCCGCCGAAGCTTGTAATCTCCTTGCCGCCCGCCGTTACCGCAAAGTCGAAGACCGGTCTGCCGGCGATCGCCGCTGGCGACGCTGCATCCGACTTCTTGATCGATACGGCTACTTCGCCGCCCGATGTGGCCGACGACACCGCGGCCAATGCTTGACGGTCAAAGCTGACCGAGCCGATACCTGCGTCAATCGTAATCCCAGTCACGCCGCTTCCGTCGATCCGGCTCCAAGCCTCGGCAGGAATCCGAACAACAGCTTCTCCCGCTTGGCCTACGCCCTCGGCTTTAAGCCGAAGCTCCGCGCCTGGCCCCGCGTTCTCCAAAGCTTTACCGATTGTCTCTGTTGTAAATATCGCTTCCGCCGCGCCTGAAGCGTTCGTCCGGGCTTGCGCCTCCACGGTCGCCTGCTTCGGATCATTCGTGTTTACAGGCGGTTTTTCATTCGTTGGAGGAGTCGTCGCGCCCGTTCCTCCACCGTTCCCCGTGCCTGGATTCGTACCCGGATTTATTGAGGCTGTCGTTACCGTTACAGTCGCTTGGGCTTCTCCGTAGCCGTCGGCGCTCAGCGCAGTGATGACCGCCGTTCCTGCCGCGCGAGGCGTGACGTTGCCGTTTGCGTCGACCGAGGCGACCGCGGCATTGGAGGAGGACCAGGTAACGGATGTTCCCGCCCCTGCGGCCGGTTCCACCGCTGCGGCGATTTTCGCGGCCGCGCTGCCTGCTCTAAGCGATAAAGTCGTCTTGTCGAGCGTGATCTTCGTCGTGTCCAACTGATAGACGCCCACCGTTCCGCTTACTTCGAAGGCGACAAGCAGCAGCGGCCGTCCTGTCGGGCTGTCGGATGCGGAAATAAATTCGATTCCTTCCGGCCCTGTATCGGTAGCGAGAATCTCCGATTTGGTTAGCGGCGTACCTGGCGTTCCAAAGTTTCTCGTATTCGTGTAATTAACGAAAAACGCGTTAGAAGGATCGGATACGTCGTAGGTCATGATACCCCCGATGCGCTCCAGGCCGACGAATGCCAACGTTTTATTTCCGACTTTTCCGGTTTTGATGTCTTCCGGCTCCGGACCTTTTTTGGAACTGCGGCTGTCCAGATCCAGGTTAACGTGACCGGCGTTAAAATACGGCGCATATTGGCCCGAGGAAGTGATTCGTTCAAAATCGCTGCCGCTATCGTATACCTGTTTTATCGTGTCCGCCTCCCAGATCGAGAAGGAACGGCCGCCGAACAAATAAATATCGTCGTAGCCCATATGACTCAGCACTTCGACTCCGTCATACGTTTTGCCTTTGTCCTGAAGGAAATTAGCGGCATCCGAACCCGCTGTCAGATTGTCCTTGATCGAGCCGATCTTCGTCAGACCGGACCTCGTCAACGTTCCCGTCGCCGGCCATTCGGTCGCATCGCCTTCGTTGGCCGTGAACAGGTAGGTTTTTCCGCCGATCTCGTGAGAAGCCATGCCATCCGGCATATATACTTCTTTAAAAGGGACGTTCTCCAGCTTGATCTGGCCGTCCTTGAGCAAATCCAATACGTTATTCGGATCGTTCAAGTCCTTGAAGCCGAGCGACTTGACCGAAAGCAACGACTTGGCGGCGATATCGATCGTCGCGATGGCGTTATTTTCCTGCAAGGTGACATAGGCTTTCTTGCCGTCTCCGGACAACGCGATATATTCCGGCTCGAAGTCGCGCACCGCATCCGCTTTTGTGCCTGCGCCTACAATCTGCCCCTTACTATCCACATTCGGGCTGCGAATAATGACATCGTCGGCGATGACGGCGGGATTATCGAACTTCACGCGGAAAGATTCTCCCGTTCCCGTATCGACGATCGTGATCGAGCCTTCCGGATCGACGCCACCCGCTCCCAGGCGCGGCTCGCCTTCATCGGCGGTCAGCACGTATTTCCCATCCGCGGTCGATTTAATCATATCCGGCTGAATACCTGCATCGTAATCGTTTAGCAGATTGCCTTCGTAATCCAACATCAGAATTTTTCCGGTTTTGGCGTAATCCTTCTCCTGTACCGAGACGAAAATACGCTTCGTCGCCGTGTTAATGTCAACGCTGGTCAAGTCGCCGTAGACGAAACCGGCAGCTCTCTCGGACAGCTCCTTCACATTCACACTCTTATCCTTTGTCATTTCTCCGCTTGTCGCCAGAGTCACGATATCGAGCGTCGGAGGATTGGCAGAGCCGTTTACGAGATAAAATTTGCCGTTGTCCTTGTTGAATTTGACGATTTCCGCTACGCCGCCGTCCTCGTTGGTCGTGCCTACGGAATAGGAAGAGAGCTTGCGAACTTGCAGTTTCTCTTCATAAACTTTCGCTTCCGGACGCACGCTTAGAGGCAGGACGACGCTGCGCGAATAAGCGGCGTTATCCGTTACCCTGACGGTTACCCTATTCGTGATTGCTTTAGCGTCCGTTATCGTTCCGGCAATAATGCCTGTCGCAGGATCGATGGCCAAGCCTTGCGGCAAGCCTGTCGCAGAGAACGTTAATGGAGCCGTGCCACCGCTTGTGTCTATTGTCGCTGTATAAGGCTCGGCGATCGTCGCTTGCGGCAGAGCCGATGTGACGATCTGCAGATTGTCGAGAGAAGCGTTCACCAATAAAGGATACGTCCCGTATACGGATGCAGTGACGTTGTCCGTTACTCCAATATGAATTGTGGCTGTGCCTGCCGCTGCTGCAATTCCGGTAATTTTGCCGTTGCTGTAGCTCAGACCCGTCGGCAAGCCCGTCACCGAGATGCTGTACGGGGATTGTCCGCCGTATACCAGCCCGAGCACAGAGTATGTATACGGCATATCGACAGTCGCCTCAGGAAGCAGGGCATCCCTCAGTCCCAGCGGTACAGTCCAGATTCCCTCGGCAGAGCTTCTTGGCATATGCGCAGCCAGAAGAGTCGGGTTGGACGCGAGCGCGCTGTAATCGACTTGAACGAAGTCGTTCTTGTTGTTATCCGTGTCGATGAAGCTGACGCGACGGAGCGCTTTTTTCTTCGAGGTGCCTCCTGCTTCGCCCGTCGGATAATCCGTCTCGAATCCGTCGATCGAGCTGCCCTCCTCATTGGCGCCCGTGCCGACCATATCGACATAGCCTGCCGGCCTGTCATCGAACGGATTAACGGCGGTCAAAAGCGTCTGGCTGCTCAACAGCGCGACCTTCATCCCCTTGTTGTTAATAAAATGGTTCGGCGGCCACGCTTGATCGCTGACCGTCAGCATGTTCGTTGGCACTTTGAGCGGTGTTTTCACGATATCTTCCCCAAGCACCAGGTAAGACGAATGCGCCGGGATCGTGCCGGCGAGATCCAGTTTGACCCACGGTTTGCCCGATCCTTCCGCATACTGAAGAGACCAGCCGCTCAGAGTTACGTCGACGTTCGTCGGATTATACAATTCTATAAAACCGTGGGAGAAATAAACGTCGTCGGCTTTCTTTAGCCCGCCCCCATAAATCTGATTGATGATGACGTGAGGCACGGCAACATCATAATTGCCGAGCTCGTCGTATGGCGTGCCCGGAATAATCGCGATCGGCTCTGCTTGAACAGCCGCCACTCCCGTCAATATCGTTCCAGCCAGCATCAAAGATGATAACAGCATGGAAAGACCTTTCCTGCTCCGCTTGAACACCGAATACACTCCTTCTAGGAAGTTATTTTTCCCAGTGTACCGGCTTAGGGTTAACGGAAAAGACCGATTATTGTAAAGCGGGCGTTAAATTTAATAAGCAAGGGGCTGTCTCATAAGTAAAAGAGAGTCGTACGATTGGATGATCGATAGAGAATGTTGTCGTGCATGTATCTCCTTCCGCTGCTATACGATCCCGAAATCCGAATGGGTAAACCCGTTAAGAGGTGATTTCGCGACCGTATGAGGCAGCTCCAGGAGATACATGCACTTCTTCTTAATCGATCATCTTGTACGACCCTACTTATGAGACAGCCCCTTGCGAAGCTTTTATAGAGGCAGAGTGCGCCGTTCTCTTTTCTCGAAATAAACGATTTCCTTATACCCCGTACGTTTGGCAAGCTCGGCGGCTTCGTCGAGCAAAGTTCCGATGTCGTCCGGGTAGTGGGAGTCGGAGCTGAGCGTGATCGGCACCCCGTGTTCATACAGCTTGCTCAACAGGCTTGGGCTCGGACACATTTCCTTGACCGGATAGCGGTAGGCAAGCCCCGTATTGATCTCCGAAGCCACGCCTGCTCGCTTCAACGCCGCCGCGACGTCGTCGTACAGGTCGATCATCAGACTCTCGTCGGGTCGGTAGTTAAACACCTTCAAATTGTCGAGATGCGCGATCATATCGAATAGCCCGGAATTGGCCGCAGCTTTGACATGCTCGAACAAGTACTTATAAAGATCTAGCAAGTCCTTGCTCTCGTAAATCTCCTTCACTTCCGGATTATCGAAGCCCCAGCCGTCCAGGAAATGGACGCTGCCGATGACGTAATCCAGCTCATAGCGATCCAACAGCTCCTTCAGCTCAGCCTCTCCTCCGGGAAAATAATCGGCCTCTACGCCAACGGACAACGGAAATCCCTTAGCTTGCATTTTGCGCGCCGCGCCCAGAAAATCCTCGATCGAGCACATCCTCACCCTGTCAAACCAATAACGCTGCAGACGCCCCAGCTCGCTGTCGTCCATCAGAATGTATTTCTCATAGTAGCCCCGGAACTCCTCGAACCGATACAGATGATCCACCATGCCAAACCGCTCGATGCCTTTTTTCCGGCCTTCGATAAAGTAGGCTTCCAACCATCGCTCCGTAAAACAGCCCTCGTCAAGCCGGTTTTTCAGCCGCTCCGCCTGATGCTCCATCCACTGCAGCGTATTCCGTTCCCCGACCGGCTTCGGCTCCCCCGGTACGACCTCCAGCGCTTTAGCCGTTCTCTGCAGCCAATTAAATGAATAAGGCCCTTCCTCTAGATGAAAATGGAAATCTACTTTCATGGCTCTCCTCCTCGTCTGCGACTTCCACTGTTGTATTTCCCTGTGTTTACATGGTTTTCATTGCCCGGTTCCTGTATTATACTTGTCCAAAGATTAACTGATCTACAACATTGCGTTATCGGAATGTTAAATTTCTCACAGTTGAAGCTCCCCCATACAGTATGATGGACCGCTCACTGTTCCATCGTATCGGCTTCTTGCTCCAAACCGGGATCGTGCTATTCAATAATGCGGACGTGCCGCAGCAGCCGTTTTAGAAGCACGACCGCCTGAGCCCGAGTAGCCGTCTCCGACGGAGCAAACGTGCCGTCCGGCATGCCGGAGACAAGGCCTGCAGCAGCCATTTGCGCCACCGAAGCTTGCGCCCACGGAGAGATCGCGTCCTTGTCCGGGAAAGCTTCCCTTCCCGCACTCCCCAGATTCGCTGCATCCTCCTGTCCGCCCGCGACCGACAAAGCCTTAGCGATCATCACTGTCATCTGCTCGCGGGTGATCCGCTCGTCCGGCGCAAACCGTCCCTGCGCCGTACCGCTGACCAGTCCGGTGTTCGCAGCCGCTTCCACGAAGGTCGCGTACCAAGCTCCTGTAGGAACGTCCGAGAACTGCGAGTTTCCGCCATCCAGGCTCGCTGGCAAGCCCAGCCCTCGAACGAGCAATGCGACGAATTCCGCCCGCGTCACGTCCGCGTCAGGTGCGAAGCGACGATCCGACAGCCCGCGGACGATCAGCTTGGACGCAAGCAGCTCGATGTCCTTCTTCGCCCAATGCCCGTCAAGGTCGACGAATCCTGCACTCGTTGCCAGCACGGCGTATATGCCGTCTTGGGGAGCGCTCATTGCAATCTCCCGTTTCCCGTCCGGGCGCAGCGCAAGCTTAGCCGGAACGAAGGAGATCGTTCGGGCTACGGAATCGTAGCGGACGGCCGTCCAGCTCTCCAGTCGGCTGTTCTCTTCCAGTACGATGGCACGAACCGTATCCATTATTCCGGAATCTCCGAAATTCGTGCCGTGGCCGACCGCCGACTCGGCGGAAATCCGGTAAGCGACGGCATTCCCAATCAATTGGGCGCCGCTCGCGGACGCCGCTCGGCCAAGTTCCTGCCCCATTTGTCCTGTAATCCGCTCCATCGTTACGTTAACGTTCAAATCCTTCACTTCCGCCCCTAACTGCGCCGCCAGCCCTTGCAGATCCAGCTCTCCGACGACGAACCGGAAGCTGGAGGCATTGAGCCGCACTTCGATAACGGCGTGCGGAACGGCCGCATCCGTTCGCGCCAACCATTCGGCAGGCAGCTGCACCCGAATCTCGCGTTCGGAATCGCTCGCCGCGATCGTCAGCTTCGGCTTGGGGGCTTGTCGCAGCAAGTCGAGCGCCGCATTCAGCGTACTCTGATCGAGGTCGACCCGTTCTGAGAAGTCGCCTTTCGGCTTTGCGACCTTCTTGATCCTATCCGCGTCTACCGTTACGATCACCCCGCCATCGGCATCCATGGCTACCGGATTCTTGCCCGTGTCCGGAGCGACTGCCATCCCCGAAGACGAAGACGAACTCGAACTTGAGCTCGACGGAGTTCGGTATAAGGACACGTTGTAGAAGTTCTGCGCCCCGTTCAACGCCGTAACGACGATGCGGAGTGCATTTGTTCCCTCGCGAAGCGCGAAACGGCCGCTTGGCGAACCGCTGGCGACCGTCAGCGGTTCGCCGTCGTTGACGCTGGCTTCAATCGTATCCCCGGCATTCGCCGCAACCGGTGTGGCGGTAACTTCGAATATGCCAGCTGCGACGCTAGCCGCATAGTTGAACGTGCTTCCCACAAACGCAGGGTCCAGCTCCCCCGCCGAGAGCGCAAGCCCGCTCAGTACCGCGGACGAAGCGTTCATCCGAAAGCGGTTCGTGGTTGCGTTCGCCGGATTGCCGGTACCGTCCTTCGCACGAATGTGCAAATACCATTCCCCTTCGACCCCGCTCTTCGACAGCGTCTGTCCGTTAGAGAACAGGTTCCAGTCGGAGAAAGGAGCCACCGGGTCGGTCGACCATACATACTGCAGCGTCGAGGAGTCTATGCCGCCGCCGGAGTCGCTTACGGTCACCGAGGTGGACGCGTTATAAACCCAAGCCTCGCTGCCGTTTGTTCCGAAATCGATCGACGGTGGAGGCGGACTCGTCGTATCCACTTTAAAGGCAAGCATCCCTCCTACCGTCGTATTGCGACTGTCCTCGGCCGTAACCGTAATCGTATAATCTCCGTCACTCAACCCAGAAAGCGAGAACTTGCGGTTAAGCGGAATCGCGCTGCCGCCGTCTAATATCGCTCCGTAAGTCGCGCTAATAACGGAAAAGTTCGAGGTGTCGCGAACGTCGTACTTGACGGCAATCGGTTCTCCCTCCGTTTCGTGAAACAGGCTGCCTGTCACCGAAAGCGTATCCTGTCCCGGATGAAGACTGTACGTCGTCGCAGCCAGCGGATCGACGGCGATCCCCATTCCGAAGGCCCGCAAGTACGGATACAATTCGCCGGGACGGAAGCCCCACACCGTCGGGTCCCAATCGGCGAAAGGACCGGACTCCTTCATTTCCTCCGTCGTCATTCCCGTTCCCCCGGCACTGTTCGTCCAACCTGTGGTGTCTTTATTCCAGTAGGACCGCGGAGCGGAGCTGCCGCCGTCGCCTCGACCGATCAGTCCGCCGATAGAACCAGAGTCGGAAATTATGCTCCCCAGTGCGTATGAATCCTTAACGATGGAAGTCGACGAGGCATAACCTGTCAATCCCCCGGCTTCGCCACCGCTCGCTTTGATGCTGCCGGCCGCGAAGGAGTTGCGGATCGTACCGGCATTCATACCCGCTAGACCGCCGACTCTGATCCATCCTCCAACATTAACGACCGCGTATGAATCGAAAATACTTCCCTGGCCGGTGACGGTGCCGACCAGCCCTCCTGCGTTGCTCTGCAAAGCGTCCACTTTGCCGGTTGCATACGAGCTTTCGATCTTTCCGGCGATTAGATTGCCTGATACGGCCCCAACTGCTTCTTTCCCCCTAATTTGCACATCGATCAGGCGAATGTTAAGCAGTTGCCCTTGGTTTCCCGAAGAACCGATTCTTCCAATAAGACCGACGAAGCTCATGGAAGGGCGGTCGATCGTCAGATTGCGGATGACGTAGCCGTTCCCGTCCAACGTTCCTGTGAAAAGATTGCCGGTATTATCATCCATGGCTCCGATCGGCATCCACCCACCGGCGTCCGGACCGGCACCGTCGTAATCGTACCCAGCCAGATCGATATTTGCTCCCAGCCGGTAATGTGCCGACAGGTCGATCCGAATATCGGACAGCCCGGCGGCATCCATAATGACAAACGGACATTCTGCTGTACCGTCCCCCTCCGGACTGCAAGCCGCATGAGCTTCTCCGGACCCCCATACTATCGAAAACGCCTGAGAAACCAACATAAAAATAAGCGCATACAGAAACATTTTTTTCATCGTTTGTGCTCCTTTCCATGGATTCTATCGAACAAGAGCGAAACTTGACAAGTCTAATATAAATCAGCGAGCGACATCCGTCCATTCCCTCCGCAACCTGTATGCGGAAGATATGGATCTCACCTCCAGAGATAGCGTTATACGCTCAGGCCAGACTGGGCTACATCCAACTCTTGAAGTAGATAAAGGGCAGTTCCAGCTTGTCACATGATCGGGCCTATCATATAAGAGCCTCCGAATGTTCCAAGCACACTCCGAGACGTTCCCACATATACATAAGGTGGTGAAATTTTTGTTCAGAACAGGGGGCTTGGCTTAGTCATGATGCGCGAAGAGGAACAGCTTGAGCTGGAGACGGCGATATCGGATATTACGAAAATAGCGGAAACGTTCGGACTCGATTTCTATCCGATGCGGTACGAGATCTGTCCGGCGGACATCATCTATACATTCGGCGCTTACGGAATGCCGACCCGCTTCAGCCATTGGAGCTTCGGCAAGACTTTTAACCGGATGAAAATGCAATACGACCTTGGCCTCAGCAAAATTTACGAGCTCGTCATCAACTCCAATCCCTGCTACGCTTTTCTGCTCGACGGCAACTCATTGGTACAAAACAAGCTGATTGTCGCCCACGTGCTCGCCCACTGCGACTTCTTCAAGAACAACGCCCGTTTCTCCGTCTCCAATCGCAATATGGTCGAGAGCATGTCCGCCGCAGCCGAGCGCATCAGCGGCTACGAGATTGAATACGGAACCGCAGAGGTTGAACGCTTCCTTGATGCGGTCATGGCGATCCAAGAGCATGTCGATCCCGTCATCCGTAAGCCATACGGTCTCGATCGGAAACATTATATCGAGGCGCAGCAGCGACGCGAGAAGAAGGACCGGAGCGCTAACCAGCTCTCCTCTCCCTACGACGACCTGTGGGATCTGGAAAAGCAGGATCAGGCGAACGAGGAATCGAACGAAGATCCCAAACGTTTTCCGGTTAGTCCGGAGAAAGACATCGTTTGGTTTGTCCAGCAGTTTTCTCCTGTGCTGGAGGATTGGCAGCGAGACGTCATGAGCATTATCCGCGAGGAGATGCTTTACTTCTGGCCGCAAATCGAGACGAAAATTATGAACGAAGGCTGGGCTTCGTACTGGCACCAAAGAATCATGCGCGAGCTGCCGCTGACGAGTGAGGAGACGGTCGAATACGCCAAGCTGAATTCGGCGGTCGTGCAGCCCTCCAAGCACTCCCTTAATCCGTACTACCTTGGGCTTAAAATTTTCGAGGATATCGAGAAGAGATTCGGCCGCGAGAAAATATTCGAAGTGCGCGAGCTCGATTCCGACGCTTCCTTCCTGCGCAATTATTTGACGAAGGAGCTGACGGAAGAGCTGGATTTGTACATTTTCGAGAAAAAGGGCCAGGAGTGGAAAATTACCGATAAAGGCTGGGAGAACGTACGCGATCAGCTCGTATTCTCTCGCGTGAACGGCGGCTTCCCTTATATGGAGGTAACGGATGCGGACTATCAGCGAAGCGGCGAGCTGTACGTGACGCACCAGTACGAGGGCACCGAGCTGGACCTGAAGTACGTCGAAAGAACGCTCCCCTATCTCGTTGCGCTGTGGGGCAAAAACGTGCATCTGGAAACATTCTGCGACGACAAAAAAGTGCTGTTCACTTGCGACGGCAAGAGGACGAACCGGCGTAGCGTATAAAAGGACAGGAGGTTATCCGCCAGTTGGATAGCCTCCCTTCCATATTTGGAGAAGCGGGTATATTTTATCCTCTGACCCCGATAGCAAGGCATACGGAATCTCAGACTTTCCTGATTTTCATTTAACTGCTACGCGTGGACTATTATCGGGAATGTTGTCATCGTGTACAAGGTTGATCATACGCAAAAATGTGTCCTTATAGATGCTTGTTATTTTGCTAACTCCGGTAGCGCCCACCATATCTTCTGGGGAATTGACCCTGACGAAGAATGACAAAATGCCAAGAAGCATGCTGTGATGCGGCACTCTTGGCATTTTGTCTTTTTCGTTGTCTCTCTCCCTAGATTTTAAACCGGGAAAGCTTCTCAAGCAGCTCCTGAACCATGTTACTGAGAGCCGCCGAAGAGGAGGCTACCTCCTCCATGGAAGCAAGCTGCTCCTCTGACGCCGATGCAACGTTCTGCGAGCTGTCAGCAGTTTCTCCCGCAAGCCGCGTCAGCTCCCCGATTGCAGCTCCGACCTGGTCCGAGCCTGCGTTCATCTGCTCCGAGATCGCCGACACTTCTTGGATCTGCCCGTTCACCCGCTGCATCTCCTCTTCTACCGCTCGGAAGATCGTTGCGCATTCCAGCACGTAGCGTTCTCCCGACTCGAGTTCGAACGCTCCCTGCTTCATCCGTTCCGCAGCCTGTACCGTTTCCTCCTGAACGGAACGAATCATGCCCGAAATTTGTTCTGCGGCGTGCAGCGTCTGATCCGCAAGCTTACGAACCTCCGACGCGACGACAACAAAGCCCCGCCCCTGTTCTCCCGCGCGTGCCGCTTCAATCGCAGCGTTGAGCGCCAGCAGGTTCGTCTGGTTGCTGATACTGGAAATCAGACCGACAATGCCGCCGATTTCCTTGGAACGGTCGCCCAGCCGCTCCATCAATTGCTCGGCCTCGGATACCGTGTGCCTAACGCGGGACATCTGTTCTCCCGCTTGGCCGATTCGCGTATTGCCCAATTCGGTATGTGCCTGCACCTCCTGGGCGGATGCAGAGACGGCCTCGGAGGAATCGGAAATTCTGCGAATGCCCGCAGCCATCTCCGCCATTGCCCCGGCTGTCTCGCGGGTATGACGATTTTGCGCCTCGGCGCCTGCTGCGACCTGCTCGATTGATTTAGCGATCGTCTCAGAGGCGAGGCTTGTCTGCTCCGCGCTTGCCGTCAATTGCTGGGACGTAGCGCCAACCGACATCGACAAATCCGCCACCAGGTGAAACATGCCGCGCAGTTCGGCAGTCATCCGGTTGAAATCTCCGGCCAACTGACCGAATTCGTCTTTGCTGCGTACGGCTACCTGCTGCGTAAGATCTCCCCCCGCCATTCGTCCGACAACGCCGGCGAGCGAACGAACGTGCCGGATAATCATAATTCGGGTCAGCATAGCAAGAACGACGCCCAGCACGACAATCCCGACCACACTGACGACCTGGACGGCGAATCTGGCCTTGTTGTACGATGCCAGGATTTGTTCCTTAGGAATTACCGCTTCCGTATACATCACGACTCCGGCTTCGGCCACCCGAATCGGATACAGCATATGCAGCGATTCCCCGGCTGACGCATCTTCTACGTATGCTTTGCTCGCCCCGTCCGTTTCCAGCTTGGCGAACAGCGCCTGCTTCCCTGTGGTGTCGCCATATGGCTGCGAGATCAACTCCGGCATTTCCGGGTGAACGGCATAATTGCCGCTTAATGTCACCATCGTGACGTAACCGCCCATCGGCGTATACTCCGCTGCTCGCTGCTGTAAGCTCTCCAGCGTAAAATCAACTCCGACGATGCCCAGAAAACGGTCCTGAGCATCGATAATCGGGACGAGCAACGACGTCATTTGCACCGACTGTCCGGCGATTTCGTATGCGAATGGCTCAAGCAGGGTCGGTTTTTGGGATTGCTTCGGAATATGATAAAAAGCTCCGGTCTCTTCCTCCTCGTAGCCTACGATCGGTTCGACAATGATTTCTCCGTTGCTGCGCACGACGTAAGGAATCAAACGTCCGGTTCCGTCATGCGACGACTTGCCGGCCCACTGCGCGTCCTTGCCGTCGAAGGCGTTCGGCTCCCAGAGCGTATAGGTGCCGAGAAGTTCCGGATAATCTTCAAGCGTAGCTCTCAGCAACTCAATCACTTGCTCCCGAGACAAGGTGCCGCTATCCTTGGCCTGCAGCAGCACGCGCTTTAGCATATCGAGTTCCTGCTTAAAGCCCTCCAGCTTCCCCTCGAACTCGCTGCCGAACTGCTGCCCGGCAAGCTCGGCTTCGGCCTCTCCCCGGCTAAGACTCATTTCCTTTAAGCTGTTTAAGTTCAACTGCACCATAACCACAAATACAACAATCAGGGATACAGCCAAACAAGCGATAAACTTGGCCGTTAAAGAAAAGCCGCTCTTCTTTTTCACCATTCTCCCACACTCCCGCGCAGTTATACGACATTTATCGACATAACTTGACACTTTCTGAATGGTCTTTTGTTCCGAACAGAAAGGAATGATAAGGAAATCTTCATAGTTGAGTAAAGATGGCGGCATTGGTTTAATCTACATATAAATACTTCGATGAATAGGAGAGATTCCATGACCCCGACTACCGAAACGCCTCAACGTCCCGCCTCCTTTCCGCCTCAGCATCAGAACAACCAGCCGGGCATCGAGATGAATATGAATCCTCGCCCGGAAGCCGAATCCCCTGTCTACAAGCCGGCCGGCAAGCTGACAGGCAAAGTCGCGTTGATCACCGGAGGAGACAGCGGCATCGGCCGCGCGGTGTCCATCGTCTACGCCAAGGAAGGCGCGGATGTCGCAGTTCTATATTTGAACGAGGATGTCGATGCCGAAGAAACGAAGCGGCAGGTGGAAGCCGAAGGACGACGTTGTCACCTGATCAAAGGGGATATCGGCAATGCGGCGTTCTGCAAGCAAGCGGTAGAGCAGGCCGTCGGCGCCTTGGGCCGTTTGGACATTCTGGTGAACAACGCCGCCGAGCAGCATCCGCAGGATAAGATCGAGCAGATTACCCCTGAGCAGTTGGAGAGAACGTTCCGGACGAACGTATTCGGCATGTTCTATTTGACGCAAGCGGCGATGCCGCACCTGGCTTCCGGTTCCGCGATTATCAATACGGCCTCAATCACCGCTTATCGCGGCAGCCCAACCTTGCTCGACTACTCGGCGACCAAGGGAGCAATCGTCTCCTTCACCAGGGCGCTCTCGCAAAACGTCGTCGGACAGGGCATTCGCGTCAATGCCGTAGCGCCGGGCCCGATCTGGACGCCGCTTATTCCTTCAACGTTCGACGCCCAAAAGGTATCGCAGTTCGGCTCCGATACGCCGATGAAACGGGCCGGACAGCCGGACGAGCTTGCGCCGGCTTATGTTTACTTGGCCAGCGAGGATTCCTCGTATGTCGCCGGACAAGTGCTGCATGTGAATGGCGGCGAGGTTGTGAACGGGTAGCGTAAAAAGGAGCTGTGCCAGGGCGCTTATGCCCGGAGCAGCTCCTTTCTTTTATCCATGCGCTTCCTTCAGCTTCACGAAAGCAAAGTCCGTTCGATAGTAACGGATCATCACCGCCAAGCCAAGCGCTACGAGGTAAGAATAAAGCGAAAGCCATGCGCCCATGCTTCCCCACTTGAAGACGATGACGAACAGATAAGCCAGCGGTACGAACATACAAAAGCTGAGCACGAGCGAAGCTTTCATCAGGAATGTCGTATCCCCGATTCCTCTCAGACCACCCGCATAAAAATTGTAGAGGCCGTCGAAAATTTGCAAGTAAGCCGATACCTGAATCAAAAGCGCCACCAGCTCGTACACGTCGGGATCTTTGCTGTATATCCTCGCTATTGGTACGGCCCAGATTAGTTCGACCGTCCCAAGCAAAATCAAAAATATCGCGCCGAGCACAGCCGTATTCGTTCCCGCCTTCTTCGCCTTGTCAGGCCTGCCCTCCCCGATGCCCTGTCCGACAAGAATCGTCGCCGTCGAACCAAAGGCAAAAGCAGGCATAAAGCCGAACGACATGACGTTAAGTGCCAGCTCATTGGCCGCAGCCGCCAAATCTCCAAGCGTAAGGACAAACATCGTGAAGATATACATCGAAATGCTCATCGAAAATTCCTGCAGCCCCAGCTTCCCGCTCTCCTGGGAAATCAGCTTAAGCTCATTCCAATCCGGTTTTTGCAGCTTCCGCGTCTGATACCGTTTATGCATCGGCCCCCAAAACATGAGCAAACAGATGACCAGTTGCACCGCTTCGCCGATCAGCATCGCGTAGCCCGCGCCGATAATGCCCATATTCGGCATGCCCCAATGTCCATACGTCAAGCCGTATGTCAGTCCGATCATTAGAACATTCGCCGCAATGGATACAAACATTGAAGTTCTAGTGTCTCCTACCCCTCGGAAGAAACCGTGGAAAACAAAGCTGATAATGCCGAAAGCCATAGCATAGAAGCGTAATTTCAAATATTCGCTACCAGTAGCAAACAACTCAGCCGAGCCGCCGGTCATTTTCAGTACCGCTCCGCTGGCCAGCCAGCCGACGATCGCGATGAATATCGCCACGCCAAAGCTTACGACCAACGCCAAGTACATGCGCTGCATGCCCTTGCGCATTTCTCCTACGCCGAAATTTTGCGCGACGAGGTAATTGATCGAGTGTCCGATCCCCGAGAAGATCGCAAACACGTTGTACATAATGATATTGGATACGCCAACTACAGCAATAACCACAAAGCCGAGATCACCGACAATAATCAGATTGATCGTACCGGTCATCGTCTGTGTGGCAAAGGCGAATAACGATGGAAGCGCCAGTACAAGAATGCCGTACCAGCTCTTAAGCAGTTTCATGAAGTCCGTACCTTTCCCCAATAAGAATGATTTCAATCTCACCATTCTGCCGGAGAAAACGATCGTAGTCAATAGCGAGAATTGCCGTCAAAAAGCGATTCTTTGGCGATTTGCTTTTTCGCTTACGACAAAAAGAAAGAGCCGCTGCGCGAACGCGCAGCAGCTCCTCCCGACCCTAAATCATCAAGCTTATTGATTGAACTTGCCAGACATGATTTCCTGATTCTTATGCCATTGTTCCGTCTTCCACTCGAGAAGCATGTCGTAGCCTGCAGCTTCGGCATCCTTCTGCGCCTTATCGAGAATCTGATCGACTTCTGCATCGTTTTTCGCTGTCAACGTTCTTGCCAGCACTTCGTTGAAGATGTCGTCAACCGCTTGACGAGCATAGCCTTCCGGAGAATCCGGATCCGGAGTCAGGTTAGAGAACTCCGTATGGTCGGCTTGCGTTTTCCACGATACTTCCGATTGAACCTTGGAAATCCAGCTTTGCTCTTCCGGCGGCAGTTGGCCTTGAGCTTTAATTTTGCCGCGGTCGTTCAGCTTGGCGTTGCCGACCCACCAGACGTCTTGGTTCTCTGCTTCGATTTCAGCAGCCTTCTTCACGTCCAGCTTATCCGTGAAGTTCGGGTAGCCTTCATCGTCGAAGCCTTGCCACATTTCGCCTTCAGGACCGTAGTGCAGAATCGCATGACCTTCCGAACCTGTCATCCAATCCAGGAATGCAAATACTTTTTCCGGATCTTTAGCGCTCGTCGTAATTACCGCGGCGTTCCAACCCAGCGTGGAGTACGAGCCTGGGAAGATTTTGTTTCTGTCCAGACCTGCTTTGTGAATCGGCCAGGTCATGAAGTAGCCCGGATGGCCTTGCTTTTCAAGCTCGATCTGAGCTAGCATGCCGTTCTCCGTGGGGGAAGAAGCTGCATAGACTGCCACCCGGCCTGACGTTACTTTTTCCTTAATGTGGTCAAGCGTTTGCGTCATGGCATCCTGCGCCATCAGACCTTCGCGATACAGCTTGGCGACATATTTTTGCGACTCGCGGAAAGCCGGATCGGTCAAGACGGAAGTCAGCTTGTCGCCGCGAGGAATCGCCCGCATCTGATTGCCGAGATACCAGTACAGCGCATTTTCTTCAAAGGCGGTGTACAAAAGGCCGATACCGTGAAGATCCTTGGCCAAGTGCGGCTCGAACGGAATGACATCTTTGTACTTCTCTTTGACCTTCTTCAAATAGTCATACAGGTCATCGGTCGTTTCGAGCGAAGGCGCGCCGAGCTCGTCGTAGATCTTCTTGTTAACGAGGTAGCCGGCATTGCCGAACGGCTCGTCGTTATACCAGTTCGGGAACATGTACAGCTTGCCGTCCGCCGGGGAACGCAGCATGTTCAGCACTTCGGAGTTCAACCATTTTTTCAGGTTCGGATACTTCTCGACATAGTCGTCCAGCGGAACGAGCATGCCCGCTTCGCGCAGACGCTCGACGTTGGCGCCGCGGTCGCCCCAGATCACGTCCGGCAGTTTGCCGTCGGCGATCATCGTAGTCAGCTTTTGCTCATGGTTGCCCGACGCCTTGATCGGCGTCATCGTCACTTGAAGCTTTTCTTTCGCGTAACGGCCAAACGGGGTGCTCTCCCATTCCGGTGCATCGGACCAGCCGTAATGATGGTAAACGGAGAATTCCAGCGGCTCAGAACCCACTTGCCAAATGTCGGGAGCTGCCTCTTCGCTTGCAGGCTGAGACGCGCTAGGCGACGTGGCGGATGAGGTCGGCGACGGGCTTGCTGCGCCCTTGTTGCCGTCTTCACCCTTGCCGCTACAGCCGGCAAGAATGGCTGTGAGGGCCAGGGAAGTGGCCAACAAAGCGGACGAAAGTTTTCTTACTTTCACTTGCGGATTACCCCTTTCAATTTAAGTATTGTATATGTTCAAAGCCTTGCGGCTTATCCCCGAATCTGGGAACTACTCTTTCAATGAACCGATCATAACGCCTTTGACGAAATACCGTTGGAGGAACGGATACAGCATGATGATCGGCAACGTCGCGACCATCATCGTCGCCATGGAGATCGACTTGGAGGTTACCTTTTGCATCTTTTCTATACGCGCTATGGCTCCGGAGTCGGCGGAAGAGAGAAAATCCGTGACCGTGCTGGCATTAATGATTTGCCGCAGCATCGTCTGAACCGGGATCAATTTCTCGTTCGAGATATAGATCGTCGCCACGAACCAGTCGTTCCAGTGCGCAACGGCAGTGAACAAGCCAAGCGTCGCGAGCACCGGTCCCGAGAGCGGAAGCACGATCCGAAAGAACGTCCCCCAGTTTCCGCAACCGTCTATTTTCGCCGATTCCTCCAGTCCCGCCGGAAGCCCCCTGAAGAACGTCCGGAATATGATCATGTTCCACACGCTGATCATCCCGGGAATGATATATACGAGGAACGTATCGATCATTCCCAGTGAGCGAATGAGCAGGAATGACGGGATCAAGCCGCCGCCGAAGTACATCGTAATGATGAAGAAGATCATAATATATTTGCGGCCGATCAACTCGCTCTTGGACATTCCGTAAGCAAGCAATGCGGTCATGAACAGCGCGGTCAATGTACCGATGATCGTACGAGCGATTGTCACTACGAATCCGTTGAGCAATCGGTCGTCCGAGAATACGATATTGTAATTCTCCCAAGTAAAAGCCCTGGGCCAGAACGTTACTCCGCCCTTGGCGGTATCCGCCCCGACGTTGAAGGATATGACGATCGCATTCCAGAACGGATACAAGGTAGAGAACGCCAGCAAGGCAAGTAAAACATAGATAAAAGTCATAAGCACACGATCGGACAATCCTAAACGCATGTTACAGTCAGCCTCCTTGTATGCCTGAGCGGATTACCACAGACTATTGCCCGATCTTCGTGCGGCGTAGTTCGCCATGACTAGAAGTCCAACGCTGATCAGCGCCTTGAACAAGCCGATTGCCGTCGCGTACGAATATCGATAGTTCTGCAAGCCGATTCGATAGACGTATACATCCACGACGTCGGAGACGTTGCGCAATGCCGGGTTGTTCGCCAGCAGCAGGATATCTTCAAAGCCGGCGTTCAGCAATTGCCCGATCGCCAGAATCAAGAAGATCGTTACGATCGGAATAATCGACGGGAAAGTAATGTAGCGTATTTGCTGCAGCCGGGTAGCTCCGTCGATCTGTGCCGCTTCATATTGATGCGGATCGATAGAGGCGATCGCCGCGAGATAAACAATGGAGGCAAACCCGATTTCTTTCCACACGTTGGACGAGACAAGAATACCCCAGAAATACTCGGACATCGAAAGGAAGTTCACGGGTTCGGCAATGAATCCTAGCTTCATGAGCAGCATGTTGATGCTGCCATTATCCACAGACAACAACGAAATAACGAGATTGGCTACAACAACCCACGACAGGAAGTGCGGCAAGTAGGTCACCGTCTGGACCGTACGCTTGAACGCCATGTTGCGGACTTCATTCAACATTAGAGCTAGAATGACCGGCGCCGGGAATCCGATCGCCAGCTTGAGCAAACTGATCACCATCGTGTTTCGCAAAACCCGACCGAATTCAGGCGCTTCGTAAAACATCTTAATATGTTTAAGTCCGACCCATTCGTTCGCGAAGATATTGGCACCGGTATGAAGCTTGTAATTCATAAACCCGGTTAGCACGCCGTACATTGGAAAATAGGCAAAGACCAAAATCAGAAGTATACCTGGCCACACCATGAGTTGAATGTCCCATTGTTTGAGCAACCGTTCTCCAAGACTCCTTGGTTTTAACTGCGGTTGGGGCGGATACTTTGTCGTTGTCGATAAATCTGCCATACTACTCCCCTCTCTGCCATTCATGAGCTACGATGTTCTGACTCGCTCCGTCCTTGTTCGAATTAATTGTAAAGGTTCTCAAAACCGTTTCCTATTTGACAGAACAACGAAACTTTATACTTTCTCACGATATATCGCTCATAAAATGTATAAAATGAAAAATCCCGCTTCGATCGCGAAAATGCGACAAGCGGGATTGCTTTTTCTCGTGCTTATTTTTTGAACGCAACGATGCGCAGTCTTCGGTAATCCGCCGTCCACCGGCTGCCGTCATAGAGAGCGCCCTTCACCCTCTCCGCCGATTCTTCGATCCACCGCTTAGCCTCCTCGGCTGTCGCGCTCGGAAACATTGCCGTTCCGAACATTCCTAACCAATCCCTCATTCCAGCTTCGCCGTTCTCGAGCAGCGTCGGCCGGTCCAGCAGCAGGGCTGTCCGAACCTCCATTCCGTACTTCTCCAACATTGAAGCATACTCCCCTACCGAGGGGAAATACCAGGGCATTACGAACCGCTCCTCTACTCCCAGTTCTCGCAACGTTAACCGCGTCGCCGCAACAATCGCTTGCACATTCCCTTTTCCGCCAAATTCCGCAACCAGCCGTCCTCCCGGCTTAAGTCCGGATAAGAAGCTACGAATTGCCGCCTCTGGCTCCCTCATCCAATGCAGCGCCGCATTGCTGAAAACGGCATCGTATTGGAAGTCGGCTCGCCAGCCCATCCCATCTACACAACGAAACTGAAGCTTCGGATATTTCTTCTGCGCCCTATCGACCATTTCCGAGGAAATATCAAGACCGTATACACTTGCGCCTCTCTCTGCAATCGCAGCTGCCAGATCCCCCGTCCCACAGCCGAAATCAATAACCGTCTCCCCTTCCTTCGGATCCAGCCATTCAATCAAATCTTCACCGTAACGCGACACGAAACCCATCATTTTGTCGTACCCGTCTGCTTCCCAATGCACCTTTTGCTGATTCTCCGCCATCCTGATCCACTCCCCGATTTTGTTGGTACATCAGTTATAACACCTTTCCAGCGATTGATTAAATATATAATAATTATATTATTTATAGTTTTAAACTATAATCATTAAATAGCTTACTCAACCCTCTCCTGGATACACATCATACCTATATAGAAAAAAACCAAACCTAGGCGGCTTGGCTTTTGTTTCCTTATGGCTATAATGCAGTTCACTTCTTCCAGAACAACGACGGCCTTAAGATCGCTTTAGTCTTATAATCCGCACTCTCTTCTTTAGCCAGATGTTGCACCTTACTCACATTCGCTTCCGACACGGTAGCAAATTTGCTGTCACCACCCCAAGGATGCTCAAAGTAAACCTTTCGAGCCTTTGGATCAAAAGCCTTCGCTTGATTCAAATTTACGATATTCGTTCTGTCTAAGCGCTCAAAGCCAACATCTTTTAATACAATCAGCAATTCCTCAAGAGTGGTGGGATAATAATACATAGCATCCTTAGTCTGAAACACTGGTCCATCCGGTGTAGGACGAATTAGAACGACATCCGCAGGATCAATTTTTACAGGATTTCCTTCAGAGTCAAGAAGAGCTATGTACGACATTTTCTTTCCCTCCAATCCTTGAAGTCTGTTACTACTTTAATTCTTCCGGTACTTCCGGTCTATGCAATATCCAAACGCAAGCTGTACTAACAAATAATATCGCCAGCAGCCCCAGTCCCTTGGAGAAGGTCAATACGATCTTCTTTTTCATCTTATTTCCTCCCTTCTTGTTTCGGTATAAGCAATATGGCGTGAAACAATGAAACCGTAACAAGAGATGCATCAAGCCAGTAAAAATTACTAGCTACTACTGCCAATGAGACTAATTTCATATAAATATAGTATTTCTCAGGAATTCTTGCATATCCTTTTATGTTTCTTGGAGCATATATAATAATAAACAGTAAATTCACACCGATTAAATATGGCAGCCATTCTAAAGGAATATGAATTAATGGCGCAGCGCAAATCAGAAGAACCGACAGTACCGTGCAAAGTAATGAAGAATGTAAATGGTAGCCACCAGCAAAAAAACGGAGAATAATAAAATAAAGCAAAGTGTAGGCAGTAACTGTAAAACTATCTAAAAATAACGCAACGAAAATTATAAAAAATGTGGTAATAGTAGCGTGTAATATAATATACAAAGAATAAGCCATCACTGCAATACTAGGAGTATTTTCAGGCTCTTGTTTCTTTAAATATCCGGCTATTTCATTTGAAATTTTTCCGATCACTTTGACCATCCTTCCGAACGGAAAAATAGATGAGTATTACTAATATGACCAGTATTGTAGCTGTCACAATATACACGTAATAGGGCAAATAAACGGATGAAAGGTAGAAAACATTAACCATCACAATTACAACGATGGCTATTAGCAAGAAAAGATAGAACAACCTATTTCCTTTTAACGATTGCTTGAAGAAACGACTGTTGGATTCGATATAGCTAAAACCGCCATTACTCAAATGTATGAACAAAGATATAATGCATAGCATAAAGGCTGTGGCTAGTTGTAAAAGAAATCCATTGTTCGTATAAGGAAGCACTTCGGAAAACACATTAAATCTAATACAAATATTTACAAGCAGCCATTGAACCAAAGAAAAAACCACAAACGTTATAACTACCATGGTAGTGGAATGTATCAGCCTTACGCGTAAAATAATAGTCGTCAAAAATATGAACAGAAAAACATTAATGAGTGCAGATACCGATTGCAACGACTCTACCTGCAAAGTGTTAGAAACAAAAGCCAGAATAAAGGAAACGATTGCAAATTTTAAAATATTTTCTTTCACGCTGAATCTGAATAATGTCATAGTAAAAATGAAGAATGACAGGAACTCAATCGTAGATGCCAAGATAAACTTTGCGAATAACATGAAGTGCCCCCAGAAATCAATTATGATAGTCTAGTTCTATTCTATCAAATTATTAAGCATATTTACTCGTTTTTAAATAACCTTCCGTTAAAATAAACAAAATATTAACGTGATATTTGGTATATATTTCATAAAAATACTTAATAGATAAATGATTGACGTAGAATGCTCCACATTACCCATATTTTAATGGTATAAAAGATGTATACCAAACATTGCCTAGCAAGGGAGCCAGCAGTATGCAAGAATTTATCAATTTTCTTAAATTGGATCTCTTGGTGGCGCAGCCTCAGACATTTACTTGTTTATTATTTTGTTTCTCTTTCTTAGATCCGCTGCCTAAGAATCTGTTCAAACGATTGTTAATTATTACGGTTATTCATTCCGTTTACACGGATATTTTGATTCTTATTCTTCCTTTCCCGATCCATTTGTTAAACTCAGTCATCTCCGGAGCATTGCTAGTGTTTATGATCTTCAAAGAATTGCGCCCAAAAACTAAGATATTATTAGTTTTCTTTATGCTGATACTAAGCATGATTACTGACATTATTTCAAGTGCCATCATAGTTTATTCGTTAGGAATATCCACCCACTCTGAAATCATTCGAGAACCGTCTACCTTAATGAGAACGTTGTACCCTCAGCTTCTTTTACTCTTGATCGCTTCTTGGTTTATTCGAAACAAAAACCTGTTTTCCGCCAGACGTTTTTTCTCATTTATTGTAGAAGACAACCGAAAATCTCTAATGCAGGTCATCCTTCTAATTGCCATTCAATTTTGTCTATTAGGAACTATGCAGATTTTACATATCACTTATGACAACAGCAACAAAATTCTTAATGCTATAATGATCTACCTCATCATCCTAGTCAGCCTCCTAGCACTAGTCTCCATCATCCGACTGGTCATTCGCACCAGGGAGCAAGCGGCGAAAACGACGCAAGAGGTGTACATAGACGATATTAACGACATGTTCACATCGATTCGGGGACAGAGGCATGATTTTCTCAACCATGTGCAGGTCATCCATACGATGGCGCAGATGGGCAAGACGGAGCAATTGAAAAATTATGTAGGGGACCTGGTCAAGGAGACCCGGGACGTAAGCGACATCGTTCATCATTCGTCTCCCGCGCTTGCCGCATTCGTTCAGGCCAAGATCGCCGTCTCGCTGGGGAAAGGCATTCAGTTTACTTATGAGCTGCCCGACAAGTGGGAGGCCAAGGAAACGACGATTAAAGTGATCGATATCATTAAAATTATTGGAAACCTGGTAGACAACGCATTCGACGAGACGATGCACCTTCCACAGGAGGAAAGACATGTCTTCGCCTCTATCCGCTCCCAGGAGGACGGCTCAATTGCACTTAAGGTATCCAATCGCGGCCGTGCAATAACAACGGACGATAGACTGCAAATTTTTAAGCCGGGGTATACGACCAAAGGAGAAGGGCACAGCGGGCTTGGACTCGCTATCGTTCAGGAGAGAGTAAAGCATTATAAAGGAGCGCTTGAGCTCGTTTCCGATGAAAAGGAAGGGCTGACCGTGTTCAAAGTATGCCTCCCGGAGGTAAGCGCGTAAGGCATTAGCGGCGTCCCGTAAAGTCCTCTATCTACCTCCATCCAATATTTTAACATTTACGAGAGTCCTCCCTAACCGGAAAATAGATAGAAACAAGCTTACCTCTATCTATTTGAGCCTAATAGGCCATCAACCGACCTGGGAGGACATTTCTATTGAATCGACATCATGTATATTTGCGAGTCGCCCTGCTTACCTTCGTTCTTGCCGTATTGCTCATTCCGATGCCGCCGGGAAACGCCGACAGCGACGTCAAAGTTACATATAACGGCAATACAATCGAGTTCCAGACCAGCCCGTTCGTAAGAAACGACGCTACATACGTTCAAGCCCGGCCTCTGTTGAATGCAGCAGGATTACAGGTCCAATGGATCGATAAAACCAGATTCAAGCTGTTCCGTTCAGGCATAGTTGTCGATATGGAGGTCGGAAAAACTGCCGCTGCCCTCAATGGGAGCAGCCTGTCGCTCACTCACGCGCCGATTCTGTCCAACTCAACTTTGTTTCTTCCTATACGCCCGTTTTCTGCTCTCATAGGATTGAACGTACAATGGTTCGCTGGCTCCAATACGATTGCTTTAGCTACAGCAGGTAGTACGAAACCGTCGGCTTCGCCGTACCGGATCGTTGCCTATTATCCGTATTGGGCTTCCTATCAGCAGCTAACCCCGTCTCGCTTCGCAACATCCGAAATTACTCATCTCAACTATGCCTTTGCTAACGTTCAGAGAGGCGAAGTCGTGATGGGCGACGCCGCTGCGGATCGCGCCAACTTCGCCGAATTGAAGCGGATAAAGAAAGACAATCCGAAGCTGAAAACCTTGATCAGCGTCGGCGGTTGGAATTGGTCCGGCTCCTTCTCCGACGTCGCTCTGACCGCCGCCGCAAGAACCAAGTTCGTGGAAAGCGCGGTTCGATTCATTCGGGACAACGGATTCGACGGCGTTGATCTCGACTGGGAATACCCGGTAGCCGGAGGCTTGTCCTCCAATCGCACGAGACCGGAGGATAAGCGGAACTTTACTTTGCTGCTGAAGGAGCTTAAGGCCAAGCTGGACGATGCAAGAAAACAGGACGGTAAACCGTATTTGTTGACGATTGCCGCCGGTGCTTCTTCCGGCTATATTTCCAACACGGAGATGAATCAGGTCGCAGCCATCGTCGATTGGGTCAATCTGATGACTTACGATTATTATGGAAGCTGGGAAAAGACGAGCAATCACCACGCCCCCTTGTATTCCGATCCGAAGCGGCCGAGCACCTCCGGCGCCAGCGCAAACGATACGGTTAACGCCTTTATGAAAGCAGGGGTTCCCGCAAACAAGCTTGTGCTGGGCGTTCCGTTCTACGGACGGGGCTGGGCGGGATGCGGATCGACAGGCAACGGCTTGGCGCAGACCTGCACCGCTTTGTCGGAAGGAGTAACCGCCTCTGGCGTACATGAGTTTGGTAACTTGGAGAACCTCGGCTGGTTAGACGGGAGCGGCTTCGTGCGTTACTGGGACGATACGGCCAAAGTTCCGTGGTTGTACAACAAAAAAACCGGGACCTTCATAACTTACGAAGATCCCGAATCGCTCGCCTACAAAGCCGGTTACGTCAAAGCTAAGGGGCTTGGAGGCGCCGTTGTCTGGGAGCTCAGCCAAGATTTCAACGGCACCTTGCTAAGGAAGCTGGCTCAGTCTCTACGATAGTCGGCAGTGTGGCGGAATTTACCTGCTGTCAAGGCTCTCCGACGCAGCACGGTCTGGCAGATCATTAGCCAACGTCATGACGCTCCGACGCAGAGCTTAACGATTTGTGCCAGACCGCCGCCGCTTATCGATTCAGCAGGCTACCGACATACCGAAGCAGTTCATTCGCGCAAACCGGGCAATAATGATGCTCGTCGATCAGCCGCTTCGTTACCTCGTTAATGCGTTTAAGCTGGCTTTCATCCGGCGTTTTCGTCGAGGTCGTAATTTTCACGATGTCCTTCAGGTCGGTGAACAGCTTCTTCTCGATCGCCTCGCGAAGCCGGTCGTGCATGCTGTAATCGAACTTCTTGCCTTTGCGGGAGTACGCCGACAGACGAATGAGAATCTCTTCGCGGAATGCCTTCTTCGCGTTCTCCGACACGCCGATCTGCTCCTCGATCGAGCGCATCAGCCTCTCGTCCGGGTCCAGCTCCTCGCCTGTCAGCGGGTCTTTGATTTTCGACCAGTTGCAGTACGCCTCGATATTGTCGAGATAGTTTTCGAACAAGGTGCGGGCCGACTCTTCGAACGAATAGACGAACGCCTTCTGGATTTCCTTCTTGGCTAGGTTGTCGTATTCCTTACGAGCGGCGGAGATGTAATTGAGATACTTCTCCCGCTCCTCCCTCGTAATCGAAGGATGCTGATCGAGACCGTCCTTGAGCGCGCGCAGCACATCCAAGGCGTTAATGCACGGCAAGTCGTGCTTGATCAAGGCGCTCGATATCCGGTTGATGACGTAACGCGGATCAATACCGGACATGCCTTCCTCGCTGAACTCGTTCTGCATCTCCTTCAGATCGGCTTCCTTGTAGCCCTCTACCTCCTCGCCGTCGTACATCCGCATCTTTTTGACCAGATCCATCCCCTGCTTCTTCGATTCCTTGAGACGGGTCATAATCGAGAAAATCGCGGCGGCCCGCAGCGCATGAGGCGCAATGTGGATATGGCTCATGTCGGATTGACCGATCAGCTTCGTATAGATCTTCTCTTCCGAAGATACCTTCAGATTGTACGGAACCGGCATTACGATCATCCGCGACTGCAGCGCTTCGTTTTTCTTATTGGCGATGAAAGCCTTGTACTCCGATTCGTTCGTATGCGCCACGATCATTTCGTCCGCGCTAATTAATGCGAACCTGCCGGCTTTGAAGTTGCCTTCCTGCGTCAGCGAAAGCAGGTTCCATAGAAACTTCTCATCGCACTTGAGCATCTCCTGAAATTCCATCAAACCGCGATTGGCCTTGTTCAGCTCTCCGTCGAACCGATACGCTCGCGGATCGGACTCCGAGCCGTATTCCGTAATCGTGGAGAAATCGATGCTGCCGGTCAGGTCGGCAATATCCTGAGATTTCGGATCGGACGGGCTGAATGTACCGATTCCGACGCGATTTTTCTCCGAGATCAGCACGCGCTCAATCGGCACCGTCTCGATGTCGTTGTCAAACTCCGTCTTCAACCTCATCTGGCAGGACGGACACAGATCGCCTTCGATACGTACCCCAAGCTCCTTCTCGATCTCCGGGCGAAGCTCTTCGGGAATGAGGTGCAGCGGGTCCTCCTGCATCGGGCAGCCCTTAATTGCATAAACGGCTCCCCTTGTCGTTCTTGAATACTGTTCCAGCCCTTTTTTAAGCAGAGTGACGATCGTCGATTTCCCCCCGCTGACGGGTCCCATGAGCAGCAATATTCTTTTGCGCACGTCAAGTCTTCTGGCCGAAGAATGAAAGTACTCCTCCACCAGCCTCTCCATCGTCCGATCCAGCCCGAAAATTTCCGAGCTGAAAAACTTGTATGTTTTGCTACCGCCCGCCTCTTCCACCCCATGGGATACGATCATATCGTAAACCCGGGCGTGAGCGGTCATCGCCGGAGAATTGTCGCGGCGAAGTATATCGATGTAATCCCGAAAAGTCCCCGACCAGCTTAATTTTTCACTCTCGGCCCGATACTCTGAGATCCGACTGAAGATGTCCATGCCGCTTCCTCCTCGCAGCTTTCTCTACTCTGACTTGACGTAATATCATCCTATGCGGGGAGAGGGACGAATTTGACCTTACATTCTTGTTCATTGCTAAATCCTCTGTGCCCCGTATGCTATAATGGCGATAAAACCAACGTATTTACGTGCTGATCAGGAGGAGATTTCACCTTGGCCGTCAAACTGGAAGCCGAGCTGTACCCGCCGGTCAAAAGCTTCTTCGCCTCCCGAGGATACGAAGTAAAAGCGGAAATTCGCGGCTGCGACCTGGTCGCCTATCGCCCCGAAGAGCACGGCGATCCGACGCCCACGATCGTCGAGATGAAAAAAACGTTCACGCTGCCGCTGCTGCTCCAAGGAATCGACCGGCAGAAAACCGGAGCGTCCGTCTGGCTCGCCGTGGAGAGGAACCGCGTAAAAAAAGGCGCCCACAATCAAAGGTTCAATGAAATAACTCATCTGTGCCGAAGACTGAATCTCGGATTTATTACCGTTACTTTCTATCGTACAAAATCCCCCGTCGTCGACGTCTGGTGCGAGCCTGCGGAAATCCGCAGCTCCGCCCCTTCCCCGGTCCTCTCCGGCTCGTCTTTGGCGGCGGAGACGGGAGACGCCTACAACCTGCCAACGGGAAGAAGAAGCAAAGCCAAAGCAAACAGACTGCTGAAAGAATTTAATGCCAGAAGCGGAGATTACAATGTCGGAGGCAGCTCGAAACGCAAGCTCGTTACCGCTTATCGGGAGAGAGCGATCCAATGCGCGCTTGCGCTCGCTTGTCACGGCCCCTCCGCTCCCAAACAAGTCCGCGATTGGACCAATTGCCCGAATGCCGGCACGTTTCTGCGCGACAATCACTACGGCTGGTTCAGACGGATCAGCAAAGGCATATACGAGCTGACGCCCGGCGGCGAAGCGGCATTGCAAGAATATGCTCATGTCGCTCTCGTATGGGCTCGCCAGTTTGTATGGGCCGACGTATGGGCGAACGCGAACGCGCCGGAGCCGGCGAACGAACAAGCGGAAGGAGCTGCATCCCGATGAGCGAAGAGCTGTATCCGATCGACCTTGGCCCTGTAATCCAATATGAAATCTTACCTGCGGAAATAACGGCGGAGGACTCCCCTTATTGGCTTGTCCGCAGCGCCGAAGGGGTTTATCGCCTGTTACTGGCCGTTTGTCCCCATGCGGGCGGCGACATCCGTCCGCACGAGGATATTTTCTATTGCCCGCTGCACTTCTGGACTTTCCATGGCGAAACCGGAGCGTGTCTTACCCTCTCCGACCGCAGATTAGCCTACCGTCAAGTCATCGAAAGAAACGGGCGGCTCTATGCGGCCGCCAAGTTCGATTAGGAACGGGACCATCGACCCGTAAACTCCTCAATGCTCTCCGCCAGTCTCGCCACGCCTTGGCGGATTTGTCGCTCGTCGGCGAAGGCGTGAGTAATTCTGACAGTGTTGGGCTTCGGATCTTTCGTAAAGAACGGAGCCCCCGGCTGAAAAATTACCCCTTTTAACCACGCCCCTCGCAGCAAAGCTTCGCCGTCCAAGCCGGGCGGCAGCTTAAGCCACAGATGAAGTCCGCCTCGCGGCTCTACCCAAGTTAACTCGCCGATACGCTGGCGGGTCAACTGCTCCGTCATCATTCGCTTCCGTTCCCGACATTGAACTCTGAGCATGTCAAGCAGCGGCTCAAGGGGCTGCTCCTCGATTAAACCGCTTAATGCCCGCTGCTCGATTGGACCTAACGCGTATTTCCTTGCATTCTCTTCTCTCGCAAGCGACGGTCGACTGAATGGCTCCGCGGTTCCGGCGATCCATCCGACGCGGGAGCCCGCGATCAGCCCCGGAGGCAGTTGACCGATAGACAGTACCCCCGGCTCTAGACGCCGCTGCGCCGCCGCGATCTCTTCCGGGTCATAGAGCAGCGACTCCTGCCTGTCGTCGACGACGAGCAGCACTCCGGCTTCTCGGCAGCGATGGAAGACGGCGGCCCGATACTCCCCGCTCCACTTCATCCCTTCCGGCTCCGTACAGGACGGGGCGACATAGACGAGCTTAGGACGATGCCGGAACAGGGCTGTCGTCAGCGCTTCGGGGTCCATCCCTTTCCGATCTCCGTCCACCGCTTCCACCCTCATGCCCGCTTTGCGAAACGCTTGCAGAGCGGTTCGCGACGTCAGCCGTTCAGTCAGAACGACGTCGCCGGGCTGCAGCGCTTCGCCGATGATCCAGCTTAGCGCGCTGTCAGCCCCTTTGGTAAATCTGATTCGTTTGCCGTTCCCGCTGATTTTCCCGTTCAGCAAGCTTGCGGCAAACTGATCGTTCAGATTTGATTCTCCGCCGCTGCCCGCTTCTTGCCGCCCCGGTCCGAACTCCTCCCCCGCCAGCTTCTCTGCGGCGGTTTCCACCCTCTCCTCCCAATCCGATGCGGCTACGAGTCCTTCCTTCGGCCATCCGCCCATCCAGTTGATGATCGAACTCAAGGCGATTCCCTCCCCTTGCGATGTTGGCCACGATTTCATTTATATGCCCGACGAGCGAAGATCATCAATTGTTCGGGTTTGTTCACAACATTTTGCGTTTTCTTTTTAACAAGGGTTGGTTATAATAAAGGGTAGTTAATCGGAGGTGTAGGATATGTTCCTTTCGGCAGCTGGCGAAGCAGCACAAGAAGTGATCTTATTCGGGATGTCCCACAAGTTCTGGATCGTCGTTCTCATCCTGGCGTTGTTCATCGGAGCAATTTTGACGGCTTCGTATAACGATGATAAAACCAAAGGCTTGTAAATATCCGCCGACAAGACCGGAACCGGAAGGTTCCGGTTTTGTTTACGGCATATATGACAAAAAAACCGTCCGAGAGGACGGTTTTTGTTGTTCCCGGTATCTTTACAGCCCGTGCATATCTTTAACACAGGAAGCGCAGACATAACGCTCCTTGAATTCCCCGACGGATTCCATCGAAGAACAGAACACGCAGCGCGGCCGATAACGTTCCAAAATGATATGATCGCCTTGAACCAATATTTCCACGGGATCCCCTTCATTCATCTGGTACCGTTTGCGCAACGATTTCGGAAGAACAATTCTTCCTAATTGATCGACTTTACGAACTACGCCTGCAGGTTTCAATGCAGTTCCTCCATTCATACGCTAATCTAGCTGGTTATCTCGAAACCTTTTGGCCTTTTTGACCACTTTATACCGTTCTATATAAAAAGCTTATTCCCTTCCGTTCAACCAATTTGCTTAGGATTATGCAATTTTCGACAATTAATCTCGAATCATTACGAATTATGTCGAATCAAGGCTAAAGGAGAGGGAAATCGTTCTGCCGCAGCGCCTCGAATACGACAATTGCTGCAGAATTGGACAAATTCAGCGAACGAACCTTGTCCGTCATCGGGATCCTCATGCACGTATCGGCATGAGCGTCCAGCATTTCCTGCGGAAGCCCCTTCGTCTCTCGTCCGAACACGAAGAAATCTCCATCCCGGAACGAGAAATCCGTATATCGCTTGGTCACCCGAGTGCTCGCGAAGAAAAATCTTGCTCCAGCGTGCGCAGCCTTCACCTCTTCGAACGAATCGTAGTAAGTGATGTTCACGGAATGCCAGTAATCGAGCCCCGCCCTTTTCAACACTTTATCGTCGGTCGAGAAGCCAAGCGGACGCACGAGGTGGAGATGCGTTCCGGTTGCCGCGCAGGTTCTGGAGATATTGCCCGTATTGGCCGGAATTTCCGGATTGACGAGCACAATGTGAAAAGGCATCGATCGCGCCCCCTTCTTCACGCATACAAATCGAAGGGCTTCCCACAGCCATCGAAATCGATGACCGGAGAAAGCCCGGATGAATCGGTCGCTTCCTTAACCGTTACGGCTTTGGAAATCGCGCATAAACCCTGCCAACGCCTGCACATTTTCCGGCGTAACGGCGTTGTAGATCGAAGCCCTCAAGCCGCCGACGCTGCGGTGGCCCTTCAGTCCGACGAAGCCTTGCGCTTCGGACTCCTTGGCAAACTGCTTCTCAAGCTCTTCCGTGGCCAGACGGAAGGTGACGTTCATGATCGAACGGCTGCCGGCGTCCGCAAAGCCGCGATAGAAGCCGCCGCTGGAATCGATCGTATCGTACAGAAGATTCGCTTTCTCGTTATTGCGAGCTGCCATTCCGGCCGCTCCGCCGTTCGCTTTCACCCACTTCAATACTTCGCCCGCCATGTAAATCGCGAACGTAGGCGGAGTATTGTAGAGCGAATCAGCCTTCGCGTGCGTATCGTAACGCAGCATCGTCGGCACGGCGCCCTCAGGCTTGGCGATCAGATCCTCGCGGATAATCACGATCGTCACGCCGGAAGGTCCAAGATTCTTTTGAGCGCCAGCGTAGATCAAGCCAAATTTCGACACGTCGACAGGGCGACACAAAATATCGCTCGACATATCGCCAATTAGCGGTACGCTGCCTGTGTCCGGGTAATCCGTCCATTGCGTACCTTCAATCGTTTCGTTCGAGGTCAGATGCACGTAAGCCGGATTGCTCGGCAGCTTCAGCTCCTCGGCCGCAGGAATACGCTTATATGCGTCAGCTTCCGACGAAGCCGCGACCGCAACGTCGCCGAACAGCTTCGCTTCCTGAATCGCTTTGGTCGCCCAGCTTCCCGTAGCTACGTACGCCGCAGTCGTGCCTGCGCGAAGCAGGTTCATCGGCACCATGGCAAACTGCGTGCTGGCTCCGCCTTGAACGAACAACACCTTGTAGCCTTCCGGAATGGACATCAGCTCGCGAAGCAGCGTTTCCGTCTCGTAATGAACCTTCTCGTAGACTGCTCCACGATGGGACATCTCCATCAAAGACATGCCGCTTTCTTCGTATTCGACAAATTGCTTCTGAGCGTTCTGCAGTACTTCAAGCGGCAATGCCGCCGGCCCGGCGTTAAAATTGTATGCGCGATTGGCCATCTCGTCCCCACCTTGTCTGGAATCATACATAATAGGCTAATCATATCAGAGCTTCGCGCCGCTCGGCAACCATTTCCCTTGATATTCACGGAAATTTCGACTAATTTCCGAACGAAAGCGATACCATCCTAAGATAATCTTCGGCTTTGGCACAAATGAAAAAGCAGTCTCCATCCCAACGGATGAAGACTGCGGTCTTGATACCTTAATTATAGAATTAGCAATCGAAGTAAAGGCTATACTCGTGCGGGTGAATACGGATGGAGACGGCCTTCGCTTCCGAGCGTTTTACTTTCACATAGTTATCGATAAATTCTTTAGAGAATACTCCGCCTTCCGTCAAGAACTCGTAGTCGGCCTCAAGAGCATCCAGCGCCTCGTCTAATGTGCCTGGAACATTGCGAATTTCTTTCTTCTGTTCGTCGGACAGTTCATAGATATTCGTATCGAACGGACCGAAACCAAGCGCCGAAGGATCGATTTTACGTTTAATTCCGTCCAGACCAGCCATCAACATAGCGGCGAAGGCCAGATAAGGGTTAGCCGTAGAGTCCGGAGTACGGAATTCTACACGGCAGCCTTTAGGCGTAACTGCAGCAACCGGAATACGAATAGCTGCGGAGCGGTTGCCCTTGGAATAAACAAGGTTTACCGGTGCTTCGTAACCTGGAACAAGACGCTTGAACGAGTTTGTAGACGGGTTCGTGATCGCGATAAGAGCAGGCGCGTGGTGAAGGATACCGCCGATGTAGTACAGCGCCATCTGGCTCATATTCGCGTATCCGCCTTTCTCATAGAACAGCGGAGTGCCTTCGTTAAAGATGGAAGAGTGAACGTGCATTCCGCTTCCGTTGTCCCCGAAAAGCGGCTTTGGCATAAATGTAGCCGTTTTGCCGTATTGGCGGGCGACATTGTGTACAATATATTTATACTTCATCAGGTTGTCGGCAGTTTTGGTCAACGTATCAAAGCGGAAGTTGATTTCCGCTTGCCCGGCTGTCGCCACTTCGTGATGGTGACGTTCTACGCGCAGGCCTGCTTCTTGCATTTGGCGCACCATCTCGCTGCGAATGTCCTGCTGAGCATCCGTCGGAGCAACCGGCACATATCCGCCTTTAACCCCAACCTTGAAACCAAGGTTGCCGCCTTCTTCTTTACGATTCGTGTTCCACCCTGCTTCTTCAGAATCGACGTAGAAGGAGGAAGAGTTCATAGTGGACTCATAACGGACATCGTCAAAAATGAAAAATTCGGATTCGGGAGCGAAATAGGCAGCCGTTCCAACGCCGGACTTTTGCAGAAACTCTTCGGCCTTTTGTGCAATGGAACGCGGATCGCGATCGTAGCGAGTACCGTCTGGAGTATGAATGTTGGAAATAACGATCAACGTCGGATGTGCGGTAAAAGGATCGATATACACCGATTCGGTATCGGGCATCATCATCATGTCCGACTCCTCAATCCCGCGGAAACCGATGATGGAAGAACCGTCAAACGCAACTCCGTTTACAAAAGTGTCTGCCTCTACTTCAGCAGCAGGCACTGTAATATGATGTGCGCGGCCGTTCAAATCGATAAATCGGAAATCTACGAATTCAATACCTTTTTCCTTGATAAGCTCCAATACTTGTTGAACTGACATGTTGTTTCCTCCCTATTTCCGAACATTAAGTTGTTAATTCCGAAATAACGTTCAAGTTTTCGTCGAACTTATGAAGTTATTATAAAACCCTGCTCATTCGAGCGTCAATACTTATGTCAGGTATTTTTTGAATCCATGTTAGCATTTCTCACAAAATTTTCGACATTTGGGGCTATGGCCTATGAAAATGTTCTAAACACTATCCCGCGATGAATGCGCTTACGCTCAAAAACCCGGTAAAACCTTACATAGCTCCCATTCCTCTAATCGACCAACCCAATCCCTCTCACGAAAAATCCGGTCCCGTCAGCTTCCCTTCCGTCAACAAAAAAAGCCGATCGCCGCCGGATTCCGGACAACGATCGACTCTGCTTCAATTATAACCAGCTTATTTGATCCACGTTGCGAAAGCTTCCGCCGGAGCCTTCTCCGTATCGAACTTCTTGCCAAGAAGCGGTGCAAGCTGTTCCAGCTCCTTCAGCAGATTGGCGAATTGATCCGGGAACAGCGATTGTACGCCGTCTCCCGTCGCTGAATTGTCCGGATCGGTATGCATCTCGATGATGAGACCGTTGGCTCCTGCCGCCAGGGAAGCTTTCGTCATCGTCTCGACGAGCTCCCGGCGTCCTGTCGCATGGCTCGGATCGGCAATGACCGGCAGATGCGAGAGCTGCTGGATAACCGGAATGGCCGTCAGATCGAACGTATTGCGGGTATACGTCTCGAATGTACGAATGCCGCGCTCGCACAGCATCACGTTAGGGTTTCCGCCTGCCAAAATGTACTCGGCCGCGTTCAACCACTCATCGTACGTTGCGCTGAAGCCCCGCTTGAGCAGGACGGGATTTTGAATCGTACCCAGCTTCCGCAGCAGGTCGAAGTTTTGCATGTTGCGCGTTCCCACCTGCATAATGTCGGCATACTCGGCGCAGACATCGACGAACTCCGGAGCCATAACTTCGGTAATCGTCAGCAGTCCGTATTTCTCCCCGGCTTCCTTCATCCACTTCAGACCTTCAACGCCGATGCCCTGGAAGCTGTACGGACCAGTCCGCGGCTTAAACGCGCCGCCTCTCAAAACTTGGCCTCCGGCAGCTTTAACGAGCCTTGCGATCTCGTCGATCTGCTCCGGCGTCTCGACCGCGCACGGGCCGCCCATGACGACGAGATTGTCTCCGCCGATCTTCACGCCCTTCACTTCGATGATCGTGTCGTCCGGATGGAAGTCGCGGCTTGCGAGCTTGTAAGACTTCGAAATTTTGATTACATTTTCTACGCCCTTCATCGAACGGATATGTTCGGCCAGCGAAGGCTCCGCCTTGCCGATAATTCCGATTACAGTTCTGTCCGTCCCGCGGGACACATGCGCCTGAACGCCGGACTGCTCAATGTGGCGTACGATTTCATTGATTCGCTCTTCTGCGATATGAGGGGATGTAATAACGATCATAAAGCTCACTCTCCTAATTATATTAACGCGTATACGCTGCAACGCTTATACGCTTTTAAGCGCTAAAGTAAATATAAAAGATAAAAAGCCCTATGTCAACCCCAAAGCATCACTTAGGCGACATAGGACTTTTCGACGTTCTCTTTGAAAATAACCGCGCCCGGCTCCAAAAGAAGACGTCCTCAGGCTTCCAGACGGGCGCGAATCAGCTTGCGTTTATCTTTGCGTTTGGATTTATAGGCGTTGAGACTGTAGCGGATCGGAAAATAACACAGCAGCCCGAGCAAAGCCCCGTCCACCATCCCGCCGACGATCAGCTTCAAATTCGTCAGCAGCAGATGATTGATCCATTCGGGCAAAATCGGCAAGTGAATACTGAGATGCTTAGGCAGTATCCAGCCGCCTACCTTCGAATTCGGATACATCATGGGAATGTAGATGATCTTGCCGATGACGAAGCCGATCAGCGCCGCCGGCAAATTGCCCCGCAGCAGCAGACAGAGCGGGAAAATAAGCACGAATGCGACTCCCAGCGTGGGCAGCGTGAACATCTCGATGGCGATTCCGATCGCAAATCCCATGGCCACGATAGAGGCGCCGCCCTTAGCTCTCAGCAGCAGAATGTACTTATATTTTAGCCAACGGCCAAGCGATTGCAGTCGACTCATAGGATGCTCCTTTTTTGTACTGGCACTTACAAAGTCGTCTCCGTCGATTTGATCTTAACGTTGGGCAGCAGCTTATTCGGATTCACGGTCCGCTTGATTGCCCATGTCGATGGATCGGAGGAATCGAACTGCTCCAAATAAGCGATAACTTCCTTGGTCAGAGCCGTAGGCGTGGAAGCCCCGGAAGTAACCGCAACGCGCTCGACGCCCTGCAGCCACTCCTGCTGGATCTCGGATACGTCCGCTACGCGGTATGCAGGTACGCCCGCGATCTCTTGAGACACTTGGGCTAGTCGATTGGAGTTGTTGCTGCGCGGATCGCCGACGACGATGCACAGCTGCGCCTCTCCTGCCTGGCCCGCAACGGCTTCCTGACGAACCTGCGTCGCCAAGCATATCTCATTGTGGATTTCCGCGGTCGGAAATCTCGCCAGAAGCAGCGACATCAGATGCCGAATATCCCATTGGGACATCGTCGTCTGGTTCGTAATGATAATTCGTTCCGTGTCCAACTCCAGCTTCTCGATGTCCTCCTCGCGCTCGATCAAGTAAACATGTCCAGGAGCGATGCCGATCGCACCCTCGGGCTCGGGATGATTCTTTTTGCCGATATAGATGACTGCATACCCTTCGCCGACTTTCTCGCGAATCAGGTCATGCGTCTTGGTCACATCCGGACAAGTCGCATCGACGACCGTCAGCCCTTTCTCCTTCGCCCGCTTTCGAACTTCAGGAGACACGCCGTGAGCAGTAAAAATGACGGTGCCGCCGTCGATCTGCTCTAAAATGTCCAGCCGGTTGGGACCGTCCAGCGTAATGATTCCTTCGTCCTTGAAAGCTTCCGTCACATGACTATTATGAACAATCATTCCCAATATATAAATCGGTCTGGGCAAATCCAGATTCCGCGCCGTCTGAAGGGCCAATACCATGGCATCGACGACTCCGTAACAGTAGCCCCTTGGCGATATTTTCACGACTTGCATTGCTTGCGCCCGCTTTCTCGCCCTTTATTTGTCCTTGATCAGGTCAATAGATCGTCAGTCGTAGGCGGCCCGACTCTTCCTTCTCTATTATAGCCTATTCAAGATACAGACGAAAGGCGCGGAAACGGCAAGGAAGACGGCCGCTCCGCCTCATTCGGCAGTCGACCGTCTTCCTAGCAAAATCATGCAGGCTTCTCCTCCCGTTGAACGGGCAGCCACAGCGTGAATACCGTCCCTTCGCCGAGTCTGGTCTGAACCTCGATCCGGGCATGGTGCATATCCGCGATCCATTTGGCGATCGACAGCCCCAGCCCCGTTCCGGACGTTTCGCCGCGCGACACGTCCACTCGGTAAAATCTCTCGAAAATATGCGGAACCTCTTCCAGGGCGATCCCAATGCCGGTATCGGCCACCGACAATCCGATCGCATTATCCCGCCGTGCGGCATAGAGCCGGACAACCCCGAATGGCGTGTACTTAAAGCCGTTCTCGATCAAAATAAACAGCAGCTGAAGCAAATAATCGCGGTTGCCCCGCACTTTGACTTCTGAGAGCAAGTCCAGCGGTCCTACAGCCCATTCGGCTTTCCTAGGCAGAAAAGCCGCCCTTCTCGCAGCCTCCTCCGCAAGCGGGAGCAGCTCGACGTCGCCCATCTCCATCACGTAGCCGGCGTCTGCCCTGGCCAACGATAGCAGATGATTGACCAGCCCGCTCATCCGGCGAGCCTCGTCGGCAATATCGCGAATCGATTCGAGCGACATGCCCCGCTTCTCCTCATCCGTCAGAACTAGCGTCGTAGATGCGACATTCTCCGTGTCTTCGCGCGGCTCCGCTTCTCCGCCGATCCATATTTTCTCCAGCAGATCCACGTTGCCCCGAATCGTCGTTAGCGGCGTCCGCAGCTCGTGCGATGCGTCGGACACGAAACGCCGCTGGGCCGCATTCGAATCCTCCAGGTTTTTGTACGCTCGCTCCACGCCCGAGAGCATCGCATTCAGCGTATCGGTCAGCCGGCCGATTTCGTCGTTGGGCTTCTCTCGCGGAATTCTCAGACTCAGCTCGGAGCCGCTCTGAATGCGCTCCGCCGCTTCCGTCACCCGATTGATCGGCATAAGCGCTTTACGCGAAAGGAACATGCCCAGTAGGAACGCGGCAATCAGCCCGGCGGCTCCGGCGAACCATAGAATGGAGCGAAGCTGGTGCAGCAACTGCTCCTCGCGTCCGGTCCAAGCTCCAACCTGCAGCAAGCCGACGACTTCGTCGTTATACATGATCGGATTTTCCAACACAAGGAAGGGGATTCCTTCAATTTCCCTCTTCACAAAAGCGTACTCGCCATGGCGAACTTCATTCTGCTTCGGGAACGTAAACGTCAGCTCCGGCCTGTTCGTGGAAGAGCGCATATTCGGAGTTTTATCATCGACAACCCCTGTGATTGTCGGTATATAATTGACGATTTGAATAAAGAACGAGTTGTAATCGATTGCGCTTCTCAGAACTCCGCTCAGGTTGACGCCTTGCCCGACTCTGCCTCTTACCTGAGTTTCCTCGCTAATTCGCCGCAACTGATCTTTTAACGAAGACATCGTATTGTTTTGCACGATTCCATAAATAACGACGCCGAAAGCGACCAAAGTGACCGCCAGCAGCCCCGAATACCACAAAGTCAACCGCAGCCGAATCGACATGCTCAGCCGTCTCCTTTCAGGACGTACCCGGCTCCTCTGACGGTTAGAATTAGCCTCTTCTCGCCATTCTCCTCAAGCTTCTGCCTGAGCATTGCGACGTAGACTTCAAGCACATTGGATTCGCCGCTATAATCGTAGCCCCATATCCGTTCCATGATCAGATCGCGAGACAGCACCCGCTTCGGATTCTGCATAAACAGATGCAGCAAGTCGAACTCCTTCGCCGTCAGCTCGATGCGACGATCTCCGCGCGCCACCTCGCGCGCATCCACATCCATTACGAGATCCTCGAAGCGAAATTGTCCGCCCTCGTCCGTTCTTTCGGGTCTTCTGCGCAGCAGCGCCCTGACACGCGCCATCAGCTCCTCCAGCGCGAACGGCTTTACCAGATAGTCGTCAGCGCCCAGATCGAGCCCTTTCACCCGATCGGACACCTCGTCTTTGGCGGTCAGCAACAGAATCGGCGAGACGATGCCCGCCTCGCGCAGCCTCCTGCATACCTCCCAGCCGTCCATCTTCGGCATCATCACGTCCAGAACGATCAGATCGGCCGCCTTCTGCGCGATCAGCTTTAGTCCTTCCGCGCCGTCCGACGCCGTCGTCACTTCATACCCTTCGAACGCCAGACTTCGCCGCAGCAGCGCCGTTATTTTCTCATCGTCGTCAATTACCGCAATATGGGGTCTCACCGAGAACGTCCTCCTCTATCGACAAGAGCGGGAATCCCTAATCGGTTTCCCGCTCTTTTCCAGCTTTTTCAATCCGTCTTTACTGCTGAACGTTGAATTCGTTTCTGTCTCCTATTTCGACGACGATCTCGATCTTCTTGTCTCCGCGCAGCACGTCGAGCGTCACTTTGTCTCCCACTTCTTTCTTCTGGATCGCCGCGATCAATTCCTCGTTGTTTTTGTAAGCCGTGCCGTCCATCCCCGTAATGACGTCGTATTGGCGCAGATCGCCTCTGTACGACGGGGAGTTAAAAATAACCTCCCGCACGAACGAGCCTTTCGTGTCTTTGTCGATGCCAAGCTGCTGAGCAATCTCCTCGTTGATGGTCATCAGAGTCGCGCCGATGAAAGGTACGGGCTTCTGCGGAATTTTCGTGTTCGTCTTCAAGTTCTCCAGCACTTCGGTAATCGTGCTTGTCGGAATGGCGAAGCCGATGCCTTGGGCCTGCGTGCTGACCGCCGTATTAATACCGATGACCTCGCCGTTCAGGTTCAGAAGCGGACCGCCCGAGTTGCCAGGGTTAATCGAAGCGTCCGTCTGCAGCAAATGCTGGTATTTGCGCGTGCCGCCGTTGTTGTCCTGAATCGTAATTTCCCGCTCATTGGAGCTGAGCACGCCGACCGTGATCGTATGCTCGAAGCCAACCGGGTTGCCGATCGCGACGACCCAATCGCCCATGTTCATGCTGCTGGAATCGCCCAACTTCAGCGTCGGGAAGTCGCTGCCCTCGATTTTCAACACGGCCAGATCCAGCTCGGGGCTCGTGCCGAGAAGCTTGGCGGTGTAAGGCTCATCACGGCCTTCGACCGCAACCTTGATCTCGTCGGCTCCGTCGATGACGTGCTGGTTGGTCAAAATGTACCCGGTCGAGTCGAACAGGAAGCCCGAGCCCATTCCGCTTTCCTGCAGATCGCCTTGGCCTTCGTCGCTTCTGTTGCTTCTATAGTTGTCTCCGAAAAACTGACGGAAGAACTCGTCCTCCCAAGTCGTTCCTTGGCGAGCCTTTGCAAACGTTTCGATTTTAACGACCGCCGGCGAAGCCTGCTCGAAAATCTTCGCGATATTGTTCGGCCGAACGACGTCCTCGCTATTGCCGACCGGGCTGTTCACCGGCTTGGCCGTCGTGTTCACCGCTTGCGGCGCATTCCCGAACAGCTCTCCCGAAAACCAATTTTGCCGGTCCGCCACAAACATCAAGGAGCCGACAACGACGACGCCCGCCAAGAATGAGGCGAATACCGCAAGAAATGAAGTCCTGCGCGGAGGTTTGGCCCCCCAGTCGCTCTTGACCGTTCCGCCGGATACAGTGAATGGCCGGTATTCCTTCGCCGCAGGAGTCGAAATCTCTACGACGCCCGGCGCCTCTTGGCGAGCAGGCTCTTCTCCGTACGGGCGGCTAGGAGCGCCGAACGGACCGAATGTATAGGGCTCCGTCTCCTTGCGCGTCTCCGAGAAGGAATCGTTCCGCGGTTCATCTCCGTATGTGAATCCTTGCGGCTGTTCCGATTTTTTGTTGTCGTCTTCCATCGAAATTACCTCCTCGCGCAGCCTTGAAGGCTGTCGCCGTTCTGATCTTGTAACCGTATCATAAACCCCATTCCTTAAAACTATCTTAAACGGAAATGAAGATGAAGTAAAAGCCGGGCAGAAAACAGCTAAAAAAGGGGCTGATCCATAAGCAGAGTTGCTTATGGAACAACCCCTTTGCGGGGCCGCAACGGATTGCGACATTGCGACATTGCGACTGGTTATCCGTGCCTTGGATAGATCGCCTCGACCTCGTCCAGCTTACGCCGGGCTTTATCGATCCAAGCGCTCTCGATGTCGTCGTCCGGATCGACCGGCGCGGAGAACTGATTGATCAAGCCTCCGACCGTACCCGCCCTCGCGCTGTCGTCCAGCCCCTCGTTGTATACGTGCTTAAGCACGTAAGGACAGCCAAAGCGAATTTCCGTATCCATCGGTTCGGCTTCGCTGTCGAGACGTCCCGCCGTGACTTCAAACGGCAATCTAAGCCATACGAGATTCGCTTCGTCCAGCGCGCAATCGAACGAGCCGTGATCATAATCCCAATTACCGCCCAAAGTAAAGCCCCGCTCGGACAGCAGTTGGCGCGAGACGCCGTAATCGTGAACTTGCGAGGTCAGAGAAGAATCGAGTTCGCGCATGCCGAGTTACCGCCTTTTTTCTTACTAGGCTTCCCATGCGTTGCCCGATTATCCTTATCGCGCTATGCTTCCTTGACCCAGCCTTTGCGATGCGCGAAAATCGCAAGCTGAGTGCGATCCTCGAGCTCGCATTTCATCAGCAAATTGCTGACGTGCGTCTTCACCGTCTTGATGCTGATGTGCAGCTCGTCGCCAATCTCCTTATTGCTCAGACCTTCGGCAATAAGCAGCAGAACCTCGCGTTCGCGTTCGGTTAACCCTTCGACCTCCGTGCTCGCGGAACGCTTGCGCAGCCCTCGCGTCAAAGCCTGCGAGACGTCCCCGCTCATGACCGGCATATTTTTGACCGCGCCCTGCATCGCATAGATCAGCTCATCCGCCGATACCGTCTTCAGCACGTAGCTGACCGCCCCGGCCTCGATCGCTTCGACAACCTTCTCGTCTTCCAGGAAGCTGGTTAGAATAATGATCTTGAGCCCCGGATAACGCGCCAACAGCTCTCGCGTCGTCTCTACGCCGTTCATCTCGGGCATCATCAAATCCATCAACACAATTTGCGGCATCTGGCCGTCGAACCCGCCCTGCTCCAGCTTGGCAACCGCCTCCTTGCCTCCGCCCGCTTCGCCGATCACTTCGAATCTGGAATCGAGCATCAAGTATGTCCGCAAGCCCATTCGAACCATCTCATGATCGTCGACGATCAGCACCTTCCACGTCGTTCCCGTCACTTCGCATTCGCTCCTTGTCCCATATCTTCTCCGGTTATCTGCAGCTCGTCCGGCTCCGGAGCGAACTTCGGAACCCATACCCGAACTCTCGTGCCCGAGCCCGGCTTCGTTACAATTTCCGCGTCTCCGCCCAGCTTCTGCGCGCGCTCCCGCATCGTCGACAAGCCGTACCCGCCGGCTCTGACCTGGCCGCCCTTGAAGCCGAGCCCGTCATCCTCGACGGACAGCGAGATTTGCGCCCCCGTATCTCCAAGCAGCAAGCGGACGCTCTTCGCCTCCGCATGCTTGACGACATTGGCCATCGCCTCTTGAATGATAAGGAAGAGTTGATGCTCCTTCGCTTCCGAGATGCGGTCGCCGATCTGGATATCCAGCGTTCCCTGGAGTCCGTTCTGTCGGCAATAATCGGGGAACCAACGGTCCAGAGCTTCCTCCAACGTTCTGCCCTGAAGCTCCATCGGACGCAGCTGCGCAATCAAGCCCCGCATTTGTTTCTGCGCTGTCGAAGACATCGCGATCAACTGCTCCATCACCTGCTGCGCATGCTTCATGTCCCTTTCGATGAGCTTAGGCAGCGAGGAAGCCGACATGTGCAGCGCGAACAGCTGCTGACTGACCGTGTCGTGCAAATCTCTCGCCAGACGCTTTCTTTCCTCAAGCACGGCGTCCTCCGTAGAGATCATCTCTTCCAGCGCTTCCTTCTCCCCAAGCTGCTGCAGCAGCTTGATGCGCGATTCGAGCTGCCCCATCATGGCGTTGACCTCGCGGTAGACTCCGGAGAATGCGTCTCCTTCCTCTTCCGGCAGTCGATACTTCCAGTTTCCGGCCGAAGCGTGCTTCATCGCGAGCTGCAGCTGATCGATTTTGCGCTGCATGCGCTGGCCGATCTGATACGTGACCGCCATCTGCAGCACGGCTAACGTCGCCATCCAGGTCAACCATGTTTCCAGAGACGGCGCGGAATCCGTGAAAAAAATAACGCCGTAGTATAGGGCAAACATAAGCACAATCGTAGCAAGACCGGCATAAATCGACGAAGCCCATTTACTCGTGCGAACTTTTCTGACCATCGATTAACCTACCTTCGTGACGCGCACGTCGCCGATGAAGCTGCTGACGATCAGGATAACGCGTTTGTCCGCATCCTGGAAAAACGGCGTTTCCTCCGTGATCTGGTTAAACAGCCCGCCGCGCTTCTGTCCCAGCACTTTGACGTCGCCGATCAGACTGCTGGATACGACTTGAATGCCTACGCCAAGATCGTTAGGTACATATACCTTAACGTCGCCGATAAACGAAGAGACATATACGCGGGTTTCTCCGACCGGGATTTGCGCCTTCGTCAGGTCCAGCGTCGTATCTCCGATAAAATGGGAGATATTCATCGGACGCAGCTCCCAATAATCTTTGCCGAAGTGCGCATCTCCGATAAAGCGGCTGTGCGCGTTTTTGCCGGCGTGCTTCCAATCCCACCAATCCTTATGGTCGCCTCCGTTCTTCCAGCTGCCGTAAGGATCCGGATTGGGAGGCGGGGGCGAAGCATGCTTCCGATTGTTAAATCCGTAATCGTCCGAATGCTCAGCTTTCGGCTCTTTGCCGAGGTTGATTCCCGAGCGTCTCTCGAAGTCCTCCAGTTCGGGAGGCGCGGGAGGCGGACCCGGCGGCATAGGCGGAGTCGGGGGTTGAGGATCTATCGGATTCCAACCTTCGTGCTTCTGATGATGCGAGCGAGAATTCCGACACGATGGACGATTCCCTCTGAAAATCAAGCTTAGTCCGAACAAAATAATCGCCACCGGCCCTAGAATTCGGATAAAGTCGCCGAAGCCCCATTCCACCAACCCGAGATTTCTTCCGAGAAAATAGCAGCCGACGAGTACTGTAATCAAATTCCACCATACTTGCTGAAGCAGCATGCCTTGCAAGCCGAATACGATAAGAAAAACCGGCCAGTAGGTACGGAACAAGTCCCCGATATCCATTGAAATCAAGCCGACCTGGTTCAGTAAAAATACGACGCCTACGACAACGATGAGCGCTCCCCATAGCAGTCGATGAACGATTGATGAATTCATAGCCCTGTCCTCCAACCCGTTGCGGATGTTAATCTGTTGTATTCAGTATAGCGAAAAGCTCGGCCTGCACAACAGCGGCGCGGGTTGGAAGTTGGCCTCGGTCTGCAGACCGAGATGCCCATGTAGAGAAAAGGCCGCCCTAGGTCGTCTTTTTCGACAACCCTCCGGACAGCCTCGCTTTGTTCATGATGCCGCAATATCGATTCCGACGATTCCGACGATCGTTCCGTCGTCCCGGCGCAGCGGCATGGACACCGTCAGGCACGGCTTTTTCGTAATGGCGGATAAGTATACTTCCGAGACGAACGTTTCTCCGTTCATCGCCCGCTTCCACCATTCTCGCCCTCGGGCGTTAAGCAGACCGGCCGCCGGCTCGGAGAATACGAACGATCCGTCGCTGCGGTTGGACCAGATCGCCTCCATGCCGGAGGAGCGCTGCAGCCATCCTCTCAACACGCTGCGGTGCGCCTCCTCCAACATAGACGCCAGTTCACGGTCGGAAACGATTGCGTGCAGCAGCTCGGTCCATCTATCCGTATCCGCCGCGCCCGATCCTTCCCAGACGCGCCCGCCGGCGCTTTGAACCGCGTCTACAAGCTCGTCGGCCGACTCCTTCAATTCCTCCGACACTCGCGCCAGATTGGCGATCTCCGCCCGCTGCCGTTCGTTCTGGGCCAGCGTCTCGTCGACGCTGCTCAACGTAATGCCGACGGATTGCACAACCTCCTCCAGCATCGCGTTCGTGGCTGCCGTTCGCTCCGCCTGCTCGATCGCGAAATCCAGCGTCCTGCCGACACGTTCGTCCACGTTAAGGAAGGAGTTGAAAATAACGTCCATCCGCTCGCGGGTCCTGCCCATTTCCGCCAGTCCGAGCGAGACCGATTTCTTCTCTCCCTCCACCGAGCTGACGACCTGACGGATGCCCGCTTCGATGTTATGCACGATTCCCGTGGAATTTTTGATCGCTTGGGCGCTTTGCTCCGCCAGCTTGCGAATTTCCTGCGCAACGATGGAGAAGCCGCGCCCGTGCTCTCCGGCATGAGCCGCTTCAATCGCGGCGTTCAACGCCAGCAGCGACGTTTGCGAGACAATTTCCTGTATCCACGCGTTGATCTCTCCGATCTTGGAGGCCTGAGCGATCAGAGCGTTTACCCGCTCCTCCATCGTGCCGTGATTGCGGGACAAGTCGTTCATCACCTCGTCCGTATGCGTCAACGATCGGCATACTTCGACGACGACGTCCCTCGCGTTCTTGCTCTGTAAGCTTAGCTCCTCCGTTGCGCCGCGAATTTCCCGGGAGGAAGCCTCCACCTCTCCGAGCGAAGCGAACGATTCTTCCAAGCGCAGCATCGCCGTCTGGGCATGCTGACGCAGCCTCTGCTCCTGCTTCGCCGCCAAGTTGGCGATTCCGTCAAGCTGGCCCATGCTGGAGTCTACTTCCGATACTGCGGCCTGGAGCCGGTCGGCGATGACCACCGCTTCTTCAATCATCTTCCGAAGCGCCGCCGGATTAGCCGCGTCCGATACAGCCGACTCGAGATCGACCGCTCCCGTCTGCCCGAACCGACTCAAATTCCGCTTGTCCGCTTCTTTTCCGTCATCCTTTAACAACCAACGCCGCCAATCCCCCATCTCCCCATCCCTCCAAACCCGACTATCATGATATGTAAGAATACCTAACATTATATAGGGTTTGTCGACAAAAAGGAAGGGACCTCTCGGCCCCTTCCCCATTAATACGAATTCAGCTTCCTGCTTTTCTTAACGCTTGGATTGGTTTTTCTGAGCGGCTTTGACGTTGGCCGCCGCGTTATTGTCATTCAGCTCCGTAGCGAATTCTTCCTGATAAGCATTCGAATTGCCAGGCTTCTGTTTCTTGTTCTTGGCCACTTCTCCCTCACCTCCACCCATAGCATGGACAGAGGGAGTTGTCTTTATGTGCGAGTTCGCAAGCTCTCTTTATGTATGCCCGCTCTCGTCGTCCGCCTGCGTTCTCAGCCGGGCTTTGCCTCTATGAATACGGGCTTTGACCGTGCCGACAGGCAGATCCAAAGCGGCCGCAATTTCGGCGTCCTTCAGCCCGTAATAAAACTTGTAAAGCAGCAGCGTCCTCGTCGTCGGATCCAGCCGTCCAAGCAAATCGGACAGCTCCGTCATCGCTTCCGGCTCGAAGACGAACGTCGGGCTGACAAGCTCGTTTTCCAGCATATCGTAGTTGGCATCGTGCCGTCTTGCGCGATTGGCGTTAGAGGCGAGGTTGTAGGCGATCGCTTTGGCCCAAGGAACCAGCTTCTCTTTGTCCCTCAGCGTAGCGCTCTTCTCCAAAATGCGCACCCAAGCTTCCTGCACGACGTCCACCGCATCGCTTTTATGCCATAGCTTATGGCGTACGACCTTTAACATCTGAGAATACAGCTCAGTCAACATCTCATCTTCCGATTGAAACGCTTTCGGTAAACGAGAATCGCGGAGGAAGTCCATGTAACCAGCCACTCCTAAAAGGACGCTTTTATTAAAGTACTCCTATTCTATCATATACGCGATAAAAAGAGAATAATTCCCACAAAGTAGGAAATAAACGACAGGAATCGGTAACTCCAGCAGAAACGGACAGCCTTGCCTTTGAGAATGAGGTTGGCGGGCGGTGCATGAGTCGTTGTGTCCTACCCACTAACCTGACGCACCAAAAAAGGCCGTTCCCCAAGCAGTTCCGATTGTCCAGATCCACTCCGCAACAATCCCTGCTTGGAGAACCGCCCTACTCATCTACAATACCTTAGTCGACCCGTTTGGAGGCGATTTCGCCCGTAATGCGAGCAATGAAATCTTCCACCGCTTCTGCGCCTAAGTCGCCTTCGCCGCGGCGACGCACGGATACAGTGCCATTAGCGGATTCCTGTTCGCCGATAACAAGCATGTAAGGAATCTTCTCCAACTGCGCCTCGCGAATTTTGTAGCCGAGCTTCTCGTTGCGCAAATCCGCTTCGACGCGAACGCCCGCAAGCAGAAGCTTCTCTTCCACCTGCTTCACGTAAGGCTCGTACACCGGGTTAACCGGGATGAGCTTCGCTTGAACCGGGCACAGCCATGTCGGCAGCGCGCCCGCGAAGTTTTCCAGCAGGAACGCGGTCATGCGCTCCATCGTGCTGATAATGCCGCGGTGAATAACGACCGGACGATGCTTCTTGCCGTCGTCGCCGACGTATTCCAATTGGAAGCGCTCCGGCAGCAGCACATCGAGCTGAGCGGTCGACAGCGTCTCTTCCTTGCCCAGCGCCGTCTTGATCTGCACGTCCAGCTTCGGACCGTAGAACGCCGCTTCTCCTTCCGCCTCGAAGAACGGCAAGCCGAGCTCTTCGACGACCTCGCGCAGCATCCGCTGCGACGTCTCCCACATCTCGTCGTCCGGCCAGTATTTCTCGGTATCCTTAGGATCGCGATAGGACAGACGGAAGCGATACTCCTTGATGCCAAAGTCTTCGTACACTTGGCGAATCAGGTTGACGACGCGCGTAAATTCTTCCTTGATTTGATCCTGGCGGCAGAAAATGTGAGCGTCGTTCAACGTCATTGCACGAACCCGGTGCAAGCCGGTCAGTGCGCCCGACATCTCGTAGCGGTGCATCGTACCCAGCTCCGCGATCCGGATCGGCAGGTCGCGATAGCTCCTCATGTCGCTCTTATACACCATCATATGGTGCGGACAGTTCATCGGACGAAGAACGAGCTCTTCGTTGTCCAACTCCATTTTCGGGAACATATCTTCCTGGTAGTGCTCCCAGTGACCGGAAATTTTGTACAGCTCCACGTTCGCCAGTACCGGCGTGTATACGTGCGTGTAGCCGAGCTTTTCCTCCAGGTCGACAATATAACGCTCCAGCGTGCGGCGAACCTTCGCTCCATACGGAAGCCAGAGCGGCAGGCCTTGTCCGACCTCGCGGGAGAACGTAAACATTTTCAGCTCGCGGCCCAGTTTGCGGTGATCCCGCTTCTTCGCTTCCTCCAGGAAGTGCAGATGCTCGTCCAGCTCGGCCTTCTTGGCAAAGGCAGTGCCGTATATCCGCTGCAGCATTTTATTTTTGCTGTCGCCGCGCCAGTAAGCGCCGGCAACGCTGAGCAGCTTAAACGACTTGATGCGTCCGGTGGACGGCAAGTGAGGGCCACGGCACAGGTCGAAAAATTCGCCCTGATCGTAGATCGTAATTGCAACGCCTTCCGGCAAATCGCGAATCAGCTCCAGCTTGAGAGGATCGTTGATCTCCTCGAAAATGCCGAGCGCTTCCTCGCGGCTCACTTCGCGCCGGGTGATCGGCAGGTTCTCCTTAACGATCTTCTCCATTTCCTTCTCGATCGCCGCCAGATCTTCCGGCGTAATCGACTGCTCCATGTCGATATCGTAATAGAAGCCGTCCTCGATGACCGGACCGATTCCCAGTTTAACCTTATCGCCTCCATAAATCCGCTTGATCGCTTGCGCGAGCAAGTGAGCCGTGCTGTGACGCATCACTTCCAGCCCTTCCGCATTGTCGAGCGTCACGATTTCGAGCGCGACGTCACCGTCAATCGGCGTATTCAGGTCGACGACTTTGCCGTCCACCTTGCCGACTACCGCGACTTTACGCAAGCCGGGGCTGATCGATTGCGCCACCTCTTCGATCGTGACGCCCGCATCGTAGGTGCGCACGGCGCCGTCCGGCAATTTCACTTGTACTGACATTTCGAATGCCTCCTTCGTCTTGTGGGGAAACAAAAAAAGCACCTCGTCCCGAAAAGGGACGGGTGCTCTGTATGCGGCCCGTGGTTCCACCCTCCATCAACCGACATCGCTATGTCGATCCTCCGGCATGAAGCTAACGGTCATGACCCGGCAGGAAATACTGCAACGGCGGATTAAGCCGTTAAATTCCTTCCTGCAGCTCGAAAGGGGTATCTGTCAGTCGTTACGGAAGGAACTTGCAGCCTAAGGTTCCTCTCTCTGGACCGTCCGGTTCAGACAGCATTGTCTTTCTCATCGCTTTTGAATGTGGATTTCATACTGCTTATTATATCGATTGTGTCCGATATCCGTCAATATCCCGCAGCAACTAACAGCTCCGGCTCCCTTAATGAACCGGAAGGTCGGGATATAGCGACGCCCGATCTCCGAAAATGCCAATGATCGTACGAATGACTTGCGCTTCAGGTTCCGGCGTATGGATATATAGCTGACGTGGCGAAGCGACAAGCAGCCGACTAACCAGCAAGCTTTCCTCTTCCTCGGTCTCCTCCAAGCTTTCCTTCCCGCCCGAGTTCGACCGTCCCAGCGATTCCGGCTCGACTTCGTCGGCTTCTCCGAGCGGACGCAGCTCCTCATCGAGCAACCGGAAGGCATGCCCGCCGGAATGCAGAACATGAACCGTCGGCGTTCTCGATTCCTGCCGCTCCACCATCGACTTAAGCAAGGCCATGAATTCCTGGTACTGACGCTCCATCATTCGCTCTTCAATTGCCGCTTCGGCCGCTTCCAGAACTTCGGCTCGGTAGTCGGAGAGGCGGAACCTCAGAAAGCCTTCCAGGTTCAAACGTTCATGCTCCGCCAAATACTGCGAAAACTTGTCAGCCAGCTTCTGCCGCCTGCGCTCCCTTCCACGGCCCATCCACCCGCTGTCCGCTTCCGGCTCGCCGTCCAGCAGCGCAACGGCTTCCGCAATCATTGCATCGAGCTCCATTGCATCGCTTAAGCTGAACTTGGATCGAAACAGCTTCCTAAGCAGCGACGGCTCTTGCTCCGACAGCGTATATTCCGCCAACACCTTTCCGACGCGGTCGCATGACTTCTTTTTTCCTTGCGGCCCCGGACCGATCGGGAACTGACAGCGAATCACGCCGTCTTCCTGGCTTAACTCCCATAGCACACTGTCCACCGGAGCGTCAGCGTCTACGAACGTTCGGCTCAGCATGCCCGCCAGCCGTTCCAGCGAAGGAGGATCGCTTGCGTATGCCACGACGAACTTCATCTTTTTTTTCATTTCCCCGCCTCCACCCTTCCGACTCGTTACTTAACTATATGGTGGCCCAAAAAGGGATATACGATGGCAGGGCGTTTATGGTATATTTTATAAAGTTTGATCAAGAAAGGACGTCCCTATGTCTTTATCGTCGTTTTCCAATCGTCAGATACGTTGGAATCGGTTACTGCTGAAGGGCTGCTGGGTCGTGTTCCTGCTATCCATAGCCACTGAGTTCCTTTATTTGCAAGTAACCGAACTGCCTGCCGCGCAATTCATCTCCTCATACATCGTCCGACCGGCGGCAATCATGGGAGTCATCCTGATCGCTGCGGAAATCAGCCTTCGTTATTTTTCCAAGCATCACGACTACATCCTCATCACGACTGCCACTTTGTTAACCTATACCGTCACCTTCGTTCATTCTTCCTTGGAGTATCTCCTGTTTCTTCTGTTTTTTCCGATTTTGATCAGCATTTTTTATTTCCAGTACAAAAAACTGGTATACGCCATCTTGATTACCGGCGTCGCTTTTGCCGCACTGCTTGCGTTTAACGGCGAGATCGAGGAGCGCATGTCAAGCGCGGGAGTGCTGACGATGGCGATCATTTTGCTTGTATACAGCGGAATCGGATTCGGCATTCTTGCCAGAGGCAAAGAAATTTTGAGTCATTTGCGCAGCTCGTACGAATCGAATCAGGAGCTGCTTGTGCGGACGATAATGATGGACAAGCTGGCGAAGACGGACGCGCTTACCGACACCTACAACCACATGGCTTATCACGAATATACGGACTACCTTGTCGCACAGGCGGACAAAGAAGTGTTGCAGCTGCATCTGGCCATTATGGATATCGACAATTTCAAGAAAATCAACGATACGTTCGGCCACAAAGCAGGGGACGTCGTATTGCGCAAAGTCGCTTCGATCGCCCGCTTGAAAACCGGAAGCAACGACTTCGTCGCTAGGTACGGCGGAGAAGAGTTCGTTATTTTGTTTACGGAGAAAAGCTTTCAGGAGGCGTTCGATCTGGTCGAGGATATTCGCAAGGAGATTGCCGCCTCGTCGCACGACACGTTGGACGGAAGCAATGTAACCGTCAGCATCGGGCTGAACGCCTACATTCCGGGAATGGGCAAGGAAGAACTGTTTAAGCTGGCGGATGCGGCTCTGTACGAGGCGAAACGCTCGGGCAAGAACCGCACCGTCATCGCCCAGCCTGAACAGACGCCGCAGCATCTTGCCGCAAGCGGAAGCTGTTGAGCGAAATAAAGGGCCGTTCCCGGGTCGCAAATCGCCCACGGGAAAGGCCCTTTATTTATGAATCAGTTCTGCATGACGTAATCCTTCTCGGCGGTCTCGCTTTCCCCGTACACCTTCAAAATCTCGTACTTCGTGTTGCGCTGAGCCGGAATTTTGCCGCTTTCGCGAATCAACTTAAGGATAAGTTCGATATTGACTTTATGCGTCGTGCCTGCGGCCGAGACGACATTCTCTTCGATCATCGTGCTGCCGAAGTCGTTGCAGCCGTACTGCAGCGACAGCTTGCCGATCTCCGGTCCCATCGTTACCCAAGACGACTGGAAGTTCTGGATATTGTCGAGAGCGATTCGGCTAATGGCCAGCGTCTTCAGATACTCCTCCGGCGTCGCCTTCTCGCGCTTCATGTTCGTGTTGTCCGGCTGGAAAGTCCACGGGATGAATGCCAGGAAGCCCGGGGACGGATAGCCGTTGTTCAAGCATTCGTCCTGCGCGTCGCGTACGCGCAGCAGATGCAGCGCCCGCTCCTCCATCGATTCGCCAAACCCGATGACCATCGTCGCCGTCGTGTTCATGCCGATTTTGTGCGCGGTCGTCATCACTTCCATCCAGTCTTTCCAAGAGCCCTTCAGACGGCTGATTTTCTTCCTCGTCCTATCGTCGAGAATTTCCGCGCCGCCGCCCGGCAGCGAGTCCAGGCCCGCCTCGTGAAGCTGTCTGACGACATCCTCGATCGGGATGTTGCCGGCCACGACTTGCATCTTGCGGATTTCCGCAGGGGAGAACGAGTGCATGGTGATGCTCGGGAAGCGCTGCTTGATGCCGCGCAGCAAGTCCAGATAATAGCTGAACGGCAAGTCGGGATTCGTCCCGCCCTGCATCAATATTTCGGTGCCGCCCACGTCGATCGTCTCCTGAATTTTCTGGAAGATCGCTTCGTCTGGCAGCACATAGCCTTCCTTGGAGCCCGGCGCCCTGTAGAACGCGCAAAAACGGCAATAAACGTCACACACGTTCGTGTAGTTGACGTTACGCCCCACGACAAACGTCGTGATCGGCTCCGGATGCTTGGCCAGCATAATCCGGTTAGCCGTATGCCCCATCTTTTCTATTTCATCGCTCTCGAACAAAGCAACAATATCTTCCTGTTGAAGACGTTTGCCCTGCAGAGCGCCTTCCAATATCCGATCCACTTGACTCATGTTCGGACCCTCCTCCTCGGTGGACTGCTGTCCTCTTCAAACCTTATCCCATCGTAACATAAAAACACCGCGGGAGTCACCTAAGAGGCGACAAGTCCGCGGCGATGTTGAATCCGATCCTTCGTTTCCTGAAACATCTGCCGTTCGTGCTCATGCAACAGTACGTTTGGTCGCGCGAAGTAATAGCCCTGCCCCATATCGACTTCGAGCTTGAACAGGATGTCGGCTTCCTCCTCGCGCTCGACTCCCTCCGCCACAATCTCGCAATTCATCTCTCTAGCGGCCATGACGATGGCTCGCAGCAGCGATTCCTTGATGGCGATCTGGTCGACATGCTTAATGACCGAACGATCGATCTTGATCAGCTCAGGAACGAGTTCTCCGATCCATTGCAGACTGGAATAGCCCGAACCGGCATCGTCCACCGCAAAGCGGAAGCCGTGCTGGCGGAACGATCCCAAAATGGCATTCATTGCTGTAAAATTTGTAATCTGGTGGCGCTCCGTAATTTCAAAAATCACCTGCCGAGCGCTGAGCGACGGACTCCGTTCCAAGCATTCAAGCACATGGGAGAGAAAAAGAGGATGCGACAGCGTCACTGCGGTTATGTTCAGAAACACCGGTTCCTTAATGCTGCGAGAAGCGATCTCGTCCAGCGCGCGCTTAACGACGAGAAATTCCAAACGGCTGAGAAGTCGGCTCTGTGTGGCGAAATTGAACAGCTCGTCCGGAAAATGCAGCAGAGATCCTTCCGGCCCCCGCGTCAGCATCTCCCATCCGAACACGTCTCCCGTCGTCAAATTCATAATTGGCTGCGCTAATACGGTAATCGTCCCGTTGTCCAGGACATGCTCCAGCTCGCTCCGAAGACTCTGCATCTGAGGCGTGATTGTCCCCGTTGCCAACGCCAACGCGGATTGATAGCTTTCCAGCAGCAAAATTTCGGTTGGCGCATCGGACGCGGGGGCGGCGGAAAACGGCACTGAAGCAGAAACGACGGTCAGCGTATTTCTCCATTCGGGGCGATGCCCCGCCAGACCGACCTCCAAGTCGGTACGCACTCCGTCGAGCAACAGCCGTAATTTCTCCGGCACAAAGCTGCTTTTCTCTTTGAAGTATCGGCTCTCGGTCAGCATAATAAGCTCGGTGTCGGAATACTGAACTAGCGCGATTACCTCTTGCTCCTCGAAACGGTTCATTGCGGAGATGCGAAGATGACGACGGGCGGCTTCCAGAAAGTCGGACCATTCGCCGCGGGAAATCTCCTGCTTAACCGGATAGCAATCCAGCTTGAACAACGTCAGATAGCAGTCCTTGCCTCGTCTGATTCTCTTGTTCAACAAGGAAACGGTTGGGCGGCGCAAGGTGAAGTCCGGCGGATAGAACCTAAGCAGCCGGTCAGGCAGCAGCATGCGGCATGCCCATGAAAACCGGTCGATCATCTTCTGCATTCTCAAGTTCCATCATCCCTGTCTTGAAATAGATTGGAATATTATAACACAAAAGGAGCGAAGACGGTTAGAGAAAACAAAGCAAAAAACCGCAAGAATCGACACAATTCCTGCGGCTTCTACTTTGTTAGGAACGGGTTGCGCTTTCTTCTCGAATCGCTTCGACAAACTTATCGAGCGCCTCGAGCAGCAAAGAGCGCGGACAGGCCAGATTCACCCGCAAGTAGCCGGCTCCTTGTTCGCCAAACACGGAGCCTTCGGTGAAGGCGACGCCCGCTTTGTCGAACATGAGCTGCTTCAGCTCCGCAGGCTTGTTCGAGATCGCCGTGCAGTCCATCCATACCATGTACGTACCTTCCGGCGACATCGCCTTCACCTGCGGCAAATGCTCCTTCACGTAAGCGAGCAGCGCGTCCCGATTGCCCTCCAAATAGACGAGCAATTGATCCAGCCATTCGTCGCCGTGCGCATAGCTCGTCTCGGTCGCGGTCAGTCCGAAGTACGACTCCATGTGGATGGACAGCGTTTTGAGCGCCGCATTGTACTGACGGCGAACGTCCGCATTCGGGATGACGACGGCCGCCGCCTGCAACCCGGCGAGATTAAACGTTTTGCTTGGCGCGATGCAGGTAATGGAATGCTGCGCGCTCGCCTCCGACAAGGAAGCGTACGGCACATGCTTATGCCCGGAGAAGACGAGATCGTGGTGAATTTCGTCCGCGACGACAAGCAGTCCGTGCTTCGCGCAAATTTCTGCGACCCGCTCCAGTTCCTCGCGCGTCCATACTCGTCCGCCGGGATTGTGCGGCGTGCACAGCAACAGCATTTTTGCCCCGGCCGCCGCCTGCTTCTCCAGCAGCTCGAAATCCATCTCATAGCGGTCATTGCGAAGGACTAGCGGATTGTTCACGACCTCCCGCCCGTTCATGCGAATGACGTCGTAGAACGGATAATAGACCGGCGATTGTAAAATGATTCCGTCCCCCGGCTGCGTAAATGTCTGCACCGCCACGCTCAGCGCCGGCACCACTCCCGGGCTGGAAGAGAGCCAATCCTGCTCGATCCGCCATCCATGGCGTCGCGACAGCCATCCGACAATGGCGTCGTAATAGCTTTGAGGCCGCATCGTATAGCCGTAAATGCCATGCTCCGCTCGTTGTTTGATCGCGTCCACGACTTCCTTCGGGGGTTGGAAATCCATATCCGCTACCCATAAAGGCAGAATATCGGGACGACCGAACAGCTTCTCCGATTGATCCCACTTGTAGGAGGCCGTTCCCGTCCGGTCGATGCGTCTGTCGAAATCGTATTTCATGCGTTTTCCTCCGATTCGTTTTACCCGTTGATTTCCCGCTCCGCAGCCTCGATTGCCTGCCGCAGATCCTCCAAAATATCGTCCCCATGCTCAAGTCCGACGGAAAACCGCAGCAACCGGTCGTCCACGCCGACCGCGCGACGGATTTCTTCCGGGATGTCCGCATGCGTCTGTACCGCCGGGTAAGTCATCAGAGACTCCGCGCCTCCCAGGCTTTCCGCAAATGCGATCAGCTTAATGTGGCGCAGGATCGGTTCAATCGTGCGGGCATCCTTCATTCGGAAGGAGAAGATGCCTGTATTGCCGGAAGACTGGGCGTTCTGAATCTCATGTCCGGGGTGATCCGGCAGCGCCGGGTAGTATACCTCTTCCACGGAAGGGTGATCCTTAAGCCACTCAGCAATCTTCGTCGCGTTTGCCTGGTGCCGCTCCATCCGCAGCGCCAGCGTCTTCATGCCGCGCATCAGCAACCAGGAGTCCTGGGGAGCGAGCACTGCGCCAATCGAGTTGTGCAGGAACGCCACGTCCGCGGACAATTTCTCGCCCTTAGTTACGATGAGACCCGCAAGCACGTCGTTATGGCCGCCCAGGTACTTGGTTGCGCTGTGGACGACGATATCTGCGCCAAGCTCGATCGGCCGTTGGAAGAACGGCGTCAGAAGCGTATTGTCCACAATCGTGAGCAGGCCGCTGCGCTTCGCCCAAGCCGCCACCTTGGCAATATCCGTAATCATCATCAGAGGGTTCGTCGGCGTCTCGATGAGCACCGCCTTCGTATTCGGCTTGCGATGCGATTCCAGGGCATCCAGATCATTCGTATCGATATAAGTCGCCGTCACGCCGAACCTGGACATCACCTGCTCCAGCAGACGGTAGGTTCCGCCGTATAGATCCAGCGATACGAGCAAATGGTCTCCACTGCTGAACAAAGAGAAAACGATCTGCAGCGCGGCCATGCCCGAACTAGTCGCGAAGCCTGCGTCCCCTCCTTCCAGGTCGGCCGCCGCCGCTTCCAGCACAGCGCGCGTCGGGCTCTTCGAACGGGAATAGTCAAAACCCGTGCTTTGCCCGAGGCGAGGATGCCGGAAGGCGGTGGAAGGATAGATCGGGAAGCTTACCGCTCCCGTCTGCGGATCGTTCTGCGACCCGATTTGGGCCAAGCGACTTTCAATTTTCATAATGATTCAAGCGCCTCCTAACGAATTGGTTTGCGACTTGGCTTTGCCTAGCTCATATGGCGTTGCTTGGTAAACGTAATAATTCAGCCAGTTGGAGAACAGCAGGTTGCCGTGCGCTCTCCAGGTGGATAGCGGGAACTTCGTCGGGTCGTCGTTCGGAAAATAGTTCTTCGGAACGTTAACCCGCAGTCCTTTGGCTTTGTCTCGGTCATACTCCCACTTGAGCGATTGCGGATCGTACTCGGAATGGCCGGTCACGAAAATCTGTTTGCCGTCCGCTGACGCCGCGATGTAGACCCCGGCCTCCTCCGATTCCGACAAAATTTCCAGTCCCGGCGCTTTCTCCACGTCCTCCCTCAACACTTCGGTGTGGCGGGACTGAGGCGCATAGAACATTTCGTCGAAGCCCCGCAGCAGAGGCGTATTCGGTTTCGTCACTCCATGCGCGAAGACGCCGAACATTTTGTCCTGAAGCGGATATTTCGGAATGCCGAAGTGGTGATACAGCCCTGCCTGCGCTCCCCAGCAAATATGGAAGGTGGACGTCACGTTATCGACCGACCAATCCATAATTTCCTTCAGCTCTTCCCAGTAGTTCACTTCCTCGAACGGCAAGTGCTCGACAGGAGCGCCGGTAATAATCATCCCGTCATACTTCTCGTCTTTAATGTCTTCGAACGTTTTATAGAAGCTGGACAGATGCTCAGTGGACGTATTTTTGGATGTGTGCGTCTTCGGATGCAGCAATACCGCCTCCACTTGCAGCGGAGTATTTCCGATCAGGCGCAGCAGTTGGGTTTCCGTCGTTTCCTTGGTCGGCATCAAATTCAGGATCGCGATCCGCAGCGGGCGAATATCCTGATGATACGCGACGCTTTCATCCATGACGAAGATGTTTTCTTGTGCCAGCACTTCCTTGGCCGGCAAGTGGTCCGGTACTTTAATCGGCATATTCATTCCTCCTATTGGGCCGAATGTTGCATGTCGCCAAATAAAAAAACGACCCCAAATGAGTTCAGGGTCGTGTATCCGTCAATCGTACGCGCGCCCCTCTCATCTGTCAGAAACATACCGTTTCCGCAAGAATTAGCACCGTGCGTATAATAGCTACGCCGGTTGCCGGGCTTCATAGGGCTAGTCCCTCCGCCTGCTCTTGATAAGATGGCCATCATTATTTGGTTGTCGGGAAAACTACCCTTAATGTACCCGAAATCGCGGGGACAGTCAAGGTGTCGTTTATGCGCGGACCGCCGTCTGCAAAGGCTTGATTTTCTCCTTGAAAGGTTTGGGGGGTGAGGATTATACTTATCACGTTAACCAACATTATCGACAAAGTCCACGCGACTGCAAAAAGGGGGGAGCCGGGCATGGAAGGCGATAAACCGAAGCCGGATGGAAGTCACATAAAAAATGCAGGATCGATTTCCGTCATTGGCAAGATAACGATGTCCGGCCTCTTCCGGATAATCTATATCGCTTAGGCGGAGTCGTCCTGCATGAACGGAAACGGACATGCAAAAGGAGCGATTCCCATGAAAATCAGACTTGTAAACAATGGCATATTTACGCCGATCGACAGCATTGAAGAAACATTGATTGCGCCGAAAAACGGATTTTACTGGATTGACGCGGACGTAGACGATCTGGTCGTCCTTCAGCCCCTGTTCGGGCTTCACGATCTGGCCGTCGAGGACTGCTTGACGGAAGAGGAACAGCGGCCCAAGCTGGAAATTTACGAAAACCAGTATTTTCTTGTGATCAACAGCATCCGCTTCGACGATGAGGAAATTTTCCTGCGGGCGGTGAACCTATTTCTCGGCCGCCACTATCTGATCACGGTTACCCGTCAGAAGATCAACGAAATCCGCAGCGTCAAGCCGATACTATGGGAGCAGGAGGTCGATACGGCCGACCGCTTCATGTACCACCTCGTCGACCTTGTCGTCGACAATTACATTACGGTAGGCGACAGGATCGAAGCCCGCATTGAAAGCCTCGAAGAAGATATTCTCATGCATACGAAGAAATCCCATCTGACCGAGATCATTGGACTTCGAAGCGAGATTTTGTGGCTGAAGAAAGCGCTGGGACCGCAGCGAGATTTGATTGCCACGCTCAACAAGAAGGATTTGCGCCTGATCGACAACGATTTGCAGAAATATTTCGGCGACATTCACGAGAACGCGGTCAAAATTTATGAAACGTTCGAGACTTACCGCGACCTGATGGGGAACTTACGAGAGGCTTACCAATCCAGTCTGGCGAGCCGCGCGAACGAAATTATGAGAGTTTTTACCGCTCTCACGACCATTTTCATGCCATTGACCTTTATTACCGGAATTTACGGAATGAACTTCGACTATATTCCCGGAATGCATTTCGCCTACGGTTCGGTTGTTCTGATCGTCTGTATGACCGTCATCGGCATTGGCATGTTTTACTTGTTCCGCAAGAAGGATTGGCTATGAAATCGAGCCAACCCGCGCCCGATCCGTCCGATAGGCGAACGATACGCCCTTAGAGCCGGCTTCCTTCATCCATACGAAGGGAAGCCGGCTTTGTTTATATTCGCGGATCAGACGGCTTGAACGACCGATCTGCGATGCCGGATTCGCATCATGCGCAGCTTCGCGTATTTCGTCTCCGCTTCATCGGCGGAGACGGAATCCCCATACATTTTGCGAAGCAGCGGCTTCAAATATTGATCTCCGAGCTCGCCGATGGCCGTTTCGAATTGCTGCGCTTCCTCTTCGGTCAACTCGCTGAGCTCCCGCTCCACGATCGGCAGCACATCGTATCCTTCCTCGTCCAGACGTTCAATTCGTTCGATGAGCGCCCGGCGCGAGCATTTTAGGTCGTCCCCTAATTGAACCAGCGTTTTACCGCCGCGTATTCCTTCAAGAAGAGAACGCTTCTCCCTGACAATCGCCAGCTTCTTGCTGTACTTCTCCTCCTGCTGCCGGAACATCCAGGACGCCAACTGCTCTGCAGTTACCGATCCCGGCACCCACTCGCTAAGCGGAAACGTATGCCGCCTCTCCATGCCCTGCAGCAGTTCGATGATCTCGCCGCCGTAACGTTCGGTCTTAACTTTCCCGAAGCCCGGAATCTCCCCCAACTCGTCCAGCGTATGGGGCAAATAAACGGCCAGCAGCTGCACTTCCCGGTTCGTCGCGATCAGATAGGCCGACTTCTTCTCTTCGACCGCTCTGGCTCTCCTCCAGGTTCGAAGCGTAGATACCACTTCTTCCGCATCTTGCGTGTCCGCATAGCATTGCAGCAGCTGCGGCATAGCTTGACGACGTTCCCAGAACGGCACCTCCTCCAACATTCCGTCCAGAAGAGGCCTGAAGCCCAGCTTCATTTTGACAGCGACCCCATGACGGAACGCAGCCAGCAGCTCTTCCCAGCTCATGCCCTCGTACCACAGATCCTGCACCTCCGACGCCGCATCTTGAAGCGTCCGCCAGCCAACGCTCCAAATCCCCTGCAGTTCGCCGATGAACACCTGTGCGCGCTCATCCGCATGTCCCGTCACCCGCTCGAACTGATTCAAAAATACAACCTGCATTCCAATTCCTCCCCGGCCGCATCCGCGGCTTCATAATGTGCGTTCAACTGCAACGCCGGCCAGGGCAAACAAAAAAAGCACCCCACGCCGGTTTGGCGATGAGGTGCTTCCTCAATCGTGCGAACATTGAACAACTTAAGATTATCAGAATTATCCAGGTTAGGCAAGACCTCTTTGATCATTTATAATAAAGGCAACAGCTGCCCCAAGGAGGACTTATCCGCATGGTTTTGAAAGATTACGATTTTCTGTCCGATTCGACCGAACAAACGTCGACCCGTTTTGTTACGTTCATTACTCCCGGCCTTAAACGCTTCGATCTGGCCATATTAACGACGAACCGTTTTTACGGCAAAAAATTGGTCACCGACATGATGTTCGGGCGAAGCGCCATACTCGGCCCCGACGACCTGGAGGAAGAGGGCGTGCTTGAATCGGCATTTCGCATCTCCGAAGAGGAAGCCGCTGAGCTAGCTCAGTTCCTGACTCTCGTACTGGGAGCTGTCAACTTCACCGATTAACGGACGAATGGTTCGGATATGCTAACGGAATCAGTCGCCTTAAGAAGGAGTTGAGATTTCGCCATGTCCCCTTTCTATCCTGAAAACAAGCAGCCGTCGACCGATCTGGCCACAGTAGAATCGCAGCGCAACGACCTCGCTTCCGAGGAATTCCCGGAGGGGCCTTACGGCTCACCCGCTCCGATGCACGCCATCGGCAAAAGCTCACCATGGCGCGACGACCAGCGTCCGCCTAACCCTTTCTCCTATGAAAATCGCGAGTTCCATGCCGGTATGGAGCGAGGCTACCCGGGAGACGTCGACGCTCCGGACGAAGTTGTCGAAGAAGATTATCCTTAGCCGCTCGTTCGGCCCGGATATGGAATCGGCATTTCTGTCGACCATCCCCGGGCCTGAGTTTCTATCGTTTCCCGATTCGCTGCACCTCGTCATGCGTAAGGTCGAGCATATCGGCGATTTGCGCTGCATCCAAACCTTTAGCGAGCATTTTGCGGACTACCTTAGCCCTCTCTTCTGCCATACCTTCAGCTTTTCCTTCAGCTACTCCCTGCTCCTTGCCCTTCAACAGTCCCTCTTCAATGCCCTCCTCATACCCCCAACGCTTCCAGGCCGGCATCAATTCCATAATTGCTTCCCCCTCCTTCGGATGATCGTTCATCAATTCTCGCATGATTCGCTCGTCCTGCTCAGGGTCGGGTTTGAAATACAAATCCGCCACCGACATCAGCAGCGCTATCCGCGCATCGTCCAGCTTCCTTCTGAGCCGTAAAAGCATCCGCAAATACGCCAGACGCATTTCTTTTTTCTCCTTCTCATTGTAACCCATTTTCGCCAGCAGTGCAGCAGCTACCGGATTGTCCGAATCGACAAACCTCCTCCAGGAATGCCGCCTCAGCTCCACCTTCCAATAATGAAATCGGACGATTTCGCGCCCCGGGATGGCCATCCTGAACGTATCCGGCTCCTCGCCGCCTTCGTCCGCGGTGAAGATGGCGATCGGAATAATCAGTCGATGCTCCTTGCGATGACGCTCGAACAGACGACCGAAATAAATGAACATTCGTTCGGAAAAGTCCTTCTTACGCGACGATTGCGGCTCCATATGAACCAGAATGTACGCATCCAGCGCTTTGTAGCGGGTTTCCAATAGCAAATCGAGAATTTTCGCCTCCTCGCCGACAATATCGACGAGCTGCTCCTGCATCAACAGCCTCGTATGACTGTGATCCAGCAAAACGTCCAATTCGGGAAAAAACAGCTCGATAAACTCTGCAAAAAAAGTTTGCAGCAGCTTCTTGAATGCTTCGTCATGCGGTATCGCCGCGCCTTTCTCCTGATCCCGCATCCCTCTGTTTCTCATCTCCACCTGCCTCCTCTTTGGTCGGCCGAAAACGACAAACGCCGCCTACTCCCCGTAAAACAGGGAGCAAGCGGCGTGTTCTTCACGACCGACTATTCAAACTATGCCTAAAATTGTACCAAACCTCGGCAATTTGCGCCAGAGCCAACCTTATCGTAAATCCGGGCCGAACAGCAGCACGTTGCTCAAATTCCGCCCCGGCGTGAACAACTGAACTCCCTGCGAGTAGATGCCGGCCGAAGCGCCTCCGTCCAACCCCATCGCATCGACGGCGCCCTTGGCTCGCAATAATTCGGCGACTTCTCCGTGCGTCGCCGAACCGGTCGTGACCATGACGACACGGCCGTCCTTCGTAATTCCGATACCGCTACGGGCGGCACGCTTGGCGTCGGCCCCGTCCTTCTCGACTACCTTGCCGCCTTCGATCAGCTTCGGCCAGGCCTGCACGGCCGTTACGACATCGTTCCAGCGAACGAGTCTCCCCTCCGCGTTCGAGTACGTCACGCGGTAATGCACCTTCCGGCCGACCTTGAACATTTCCTTCAGCTCCGCCAAGCTTTCGCGCTGATTGACGATCACGTAGCCGTCGCGGGGTATTTTGGCGTTTTCGCCTTTCGCTACCCTAATCACCTTACTGCCGCTTACGACGATCATGACGCCTTTATCGGTGCCGATTCTCGCGCCGTAGTCGGGCGTATAGATCGTTGTCCCGCTGCCTGCCCGACGGTTTACGTAGCTTGCCGACCAGCGACGCTGCGAATCGTACAGCCCATCGAAGCCCCCTGCAATGCTCGGCGACGCCTCATCAAGCCGTGCGGTGCCGTCCGCAGCAAAGCTAACAATCGTTCCTACGCTGCCGGTATTAAACAGCAGCTCGCCGTCTTTGACCAGCGTTCCGTAGGGCAACGGCACTTCATCGTTGTACGCGGCGAAATAAGTGCCGTTAATCGCATAGCTCGCCTGACGCCTCGTTACGATCGCTTTCATCGCTTCCGCGTTGCCGAGCGCGTCCTTCCCAAGTCCCAGACCTGCTGGCATCCCTTGCGGCAGCACGATCGTATTGACGTAGGCTTTCCGGCCGTTCAGCTTCGTTTGGCCCGATTCCGTCTTCGGCGCGGAGGCCGACTTGAACTTGACGGGATCGACAATCTGCAACCGGAAGCTGCAACTGGCGGCCTCGCGCTCGTAGCCGGACGCTGTGACCTCTACTTGCGTCGTTCCTTTTGCCAGCGGTATCGCGATGCCTTGCGAAGTGACGCGGGCTAACTTCGGATTTGCGAATTCATAGTATAAATACGGCTCATATTGAAACAGAGCGTCCAGACTCGTCTTCGCGTTCATAGGCAGTTTAACCGTTTCTCGCGGACAAACCAGTCCGTCTTCCGCCGTCTGATCCTCCTGTGAAGCCGACGATGCCGCAGGCCTATCTGTCCCGGCATCCGCTCCCATCAAGCTGAATCCAATTAGTGCTACTCCTGCTGTCTTCGCCAAAAAACGCAACCTTTTACCCACGAAAAAAGACCCCTCCATTCCGAATAACGTTATTTTCGGACGGAAGGGGGCTAATGTTTAGAAGCCGAAGTAATTTTTAGCGTTGCGGTAGCAGATATCCTCCACCATGCCGCCGAGCAACTCCATATCCTCCGGGGCTTCTCCGCGCTCGACCCACCCGCCGAGCATATCGCACAAAATTCTGCGGAAGTATTCATGACGAGGATAGCTCAGGAAGCTTCGGGAATCCGTCAGCATGCCGACGAACCGGGACAAGAGGCCGAGATTAGCCAATGCGTTCATCTGCTCCAGCATGCCGTCCTTCGTATCGTTAAACCACCAAGCCGAGCCGAGCTGAATTTTCCCCGGAATTCCGCCGCCCTGGAAGCTGCCCATCACCGTTCCCAGCACATAATAATCCTTTGGATTCAGCGAGTATAGAATCGTTCTCGGCAAGCCTGCTTTGGCATCAATGCCGTCCAGCAGCTTCATCAGCGGATAGGCCAGTTCGCCGTCGTGAATCGAGTCGAAGCCGGTATCCGGCCCGAGCCGGGCGAACGAACGGCTGTTGTTGTTCCGGGATGCATGGATGTGGAGCTGCATCGTCCAGCCGAGCTTGCTGTACTGCTCGCCCAGATGAAGCAGCGTGTACGTCTTGTACTTGCTTTCCTCCTCCAGCGTCAACGTCTCGCCGCCAAGAGCTCTCGCATAGATGGCGGACACTTCTCCAAGACTCGTCTCGGCGTACAGGACGCGATCGAGCGCATGGTCCGACACTTTGCAGCCGACCTTCGCGAAGAAAGCGATGCGGTTGTCTACCGCCTCCAGGAAACCTTCGTACGTATCGACGTTCATTCCCGCCGTCTCGCCGAGCTTGCGCACCCAAGGCACGAACGTGTCGCGGCGAATTTCCAGCCCTTTGTCGGGCCGGAACGACGGGAGCACAAGGCAATCGAAATCGGCGATACCTTTAATCCCCTCGTGATACTCCAGTGTATCGGTCGGATCGTCGGTCGTGCAGATGACGCGCACGCGCTGGTCCCGGATCAGCCTTCTGACGGAAAAGTCCTCGGAACGCAGCACCGCGTTCGCCTTCTCCCAGATCGCCGGCGCGTTCTTCTCGTTAATCGGTTCCTCGATGCCGAAATAGCGCCTCAGCTCGAGATGCGACCAGTGATACAGCGGATTGCCGAGCGTCGCGGGAACCGTCCTCGCCCAGGCGAGGAAACGGTCGTAGTCGTCCACCCCCGGCCCTCCGGTCACAAGCGTTTCCTCGATTCCGTTCGCCCGCATCGCCCTCCACTTGTAGTGGTCCCCGTACAGCCAAATTTCCGCGAGGTTGCCGAAGCGCTTGTCCTCGTAGATTTCCTGCGGATTCAGATGGCAGTGGTAGTCGATAATCGGCTGCCCCGCCGCGTAATCGTGATACAGCCTCCGCGAAACCTCGCTCTGAAGCAAAAAGTGATCGCCCATGAACTCCTTCACTCCGTTATCGCCCCTTCATCGAAATTTGACCAGCTCGTCTACACGCACCGCCTGCCCCGTGCGGATCGAACGGTTCGCCGCGATGCCCGTCAATATGCTTTTCGCTCCGTCGATATGATTCGCCGCCCGCTTAAACCGATCCTCCGCCGGAACGCCGAAAATATCGTTCAGCAGCACCGGATCGCCGCCGCCGTGTCCGCCTTCGCCCTCTTCAACGTCGACCTCGTAAGGAGCCGCAAACATCGGGAACACGGTGATGGATCTGTCTTTAAGCGCGCCTTCCTCGGATTTCTCGCCGCCCGAGTTGACGTACGATTGTTCGACGATCGTCATCTCGATGCGCCCCTTCGTGCCGTTAAACGCAATGCGGTAGCCTTCCCAAGGGAGGTAGGCGTTAAGCGAATACGTCAAAATCGCATTGTTCTTATACCTTACCAGCACGCCCATCGTATCCTCGATGCTGATGCCGTCTCCGAACACGCTCTGGTCGCGCTGATAGCCGTCCTCATGCTCGGCGTCCAGATAGAGCGCCTTCAGGTTGTCGTTACCGTCAAGCGGCAGCGCGAACGGATCGTCCTTGGCGTTCGGATTCCCGGTTGCGCGATCGTAGAACTTCGTAACTCCGCGCTGCTCTGCATTCTCCTTGCCGTAGAACAGCAAATCCCCGAAAGCGAACACCGTGTCCGGCTCCGAGCCGATCCAGAAGTTGACGAGGTCGAAATGGTGCGTCGACTTATGGACGAGCAGGCCGCCGCTGTTTCTTTTGTCCCGGTGCCATCTCCGGAAATAATCCGCCCCGTGCTGCGTATTCAACAGCCATTCGAAGTGGACCGAAGTAATTTTGCCGATCGCGCCGTCTTCGATCAGTTCGCGGGCTTTCGTATGGTGCGGCGCATAGCGATAGTTAAACGTCACCCTCACGTTCCGCCCGGTACGCTCGACCGCATCCAAAATGTCCTGACACTTCTTCTCGTCGACCGTCATCGGCTTTTCGGTCACGACGTCGCAGCCAAGCTCCATCGCGCGGATGATGTACGTATGGTGAGTGCGATCCACACTTGTCACGATAACGGCGTCGGGCCGTTCCTTCGCGATCATCTCTTCGAACTGCTCGGCCTTGTAAGTCGCCACCCGGCGGTAGCCGTAACGATCGGTCAACTGCCGATTGGCGTACTCCATTCGAGTTTGATTCGTGTCGCAGAACGCCAGCAGCTCCGACGTATCGCGGAAAGACGTCGCGATCGCCGAATAGAAAAACTCCGCCCGTCCCCCCGAACCGACTAACACATACTTTTTCTTGTCGTTCATATTCGCTCACCCTTATGTTGGATTTGTTGTTCCGATAAGAGTAACTTATAGCAAACAAGAAACGTTTTCTCCTTCTTTCCTGCTCACTTCGGCCAAAACCCCGCATATTTTGCTATAATACGTAATAGATCATAGCGAACGGAAAGAAGGTGCTGCCGCTTTGACTGCTTCATCTTTGACGGAGAGGCTTGAGCACGGAAACTTGTCCGACCCTTTCTACATCGAGTACGTGAGCCGCACCCAACCCTTTACGATGGAAGCGCATCATTTTCATTCTTACTTCGAGCTGTACTGTCTGTTGTCCGGCACGCGCGATTATTTCGTCCGCGATTCGACGTACGGCGTAGAAGCCGGCGACCTCGTCTTCATCGGACCTAACGTGCTGCACCAAACCCTGCTCGCAGGCGACCCCGCTCATGCGCGCATTGTCGTCCATATCGACGATCGCTACGTCCGGAACGTACTCGGGGAGCATGCCGAGCTGCTGCTGGGCCCTTTCGTCGCCGCCGCGCCGATCGTCCGGCTGAAGGGCGAGCAAAGGCTTCGGCTGGACGCATTAACGGACCGCATACTCGAAGAGCTTCGTATGCGACCTCCCGGTTTCGAGCTAGCCCTTAGGTCGGCGTTCGCGGAGCTATTGCTGCTCTCTGCTCGCGCCGTTCAAGCCGGGCATGCCCCGGAAGCCTCCCTGTCCTCGCCGATGCATCGCAAAATGTCCGAAATCGTGCGCTACCTGAACGCGAGCTACGGAGAACCGATCAAAGTCGGCGAACTGGCCGAGCGTTTTTATATCAGCCCGTACCATATGAGCCGCTCGTTCAAAGCGGCTACTGGCTTTACGGTCATCGACTACCTGAATTTGACGCGCGTCAAGGAAGCGCAGCGACTGCTTCGCGCAACCCGTCTGCCGATCACGGAGATTGCGGCCCGCACCGGCTTCGACAACTTCTCCCACTTCGGAAAAACGTTTAAAAAAATAACCCGGGCTTCCGCCCGGGATTATCGCAAGGAGCATAGCGCCGCCTCTCCACAATAGCATACAATGCGGTCGGGAGGCTTCATTGGAATATTACGTTTTCGCTTCCGATTTGATTTTGAGTCTTTAATGAACCATCGTCAAGCAAGCCGTCAGCCGCTTGTACAGTTGCCCAGCCAATCCCGGTCGGGAATCGCCCTCATCGGGCGCTAGCCTTCGGAATTTCGTTGTTCGCGATCATCTCTCCGAACGGACTGACATACGAATTGCCCGTCGGCCGCTCTTGTTTGTTCGCCAGAGGAAGCAGCGGGAAGAGTAGCTCAGCCGTCCGGTACGCTTCTTCGAGATGCGGATAGCCGGACAGAATGAACGTCTCGATGCCGAGCTCGGAATACGCCTTCATGCGGTCGGCGACCGTCTGCGGATTGCCGACAAGCGCCGTGCCGGCTCCACCGCGCACGAGGCCTACGCCGGCCCACAGATTCGGGCTGATCTCCAGCGCCTCGCGGCTGCCGCCGTGCAGGTTCATCATTCTCCGCTGTCCGACCGAATCGAAGCGGTCCAATATTTTCTGCGCGCTGGCGATCGTCTCGTCGTCCAAGTAGCCGATCAGCTCTTCCGCGGCTTTCCAGGCGTCCTCCTCCTTCTCCCGGACGATGACGTGCAGACGAATGCCGAATCGCACCGTCCTTCCTTGCTGCGCGGCCAGCTCGCGAACGACGGCGATCTTCTCCGCCACCTGCTCCGGCGGCTCCCCCCAGGACAGGTAGACGTCGACATGGCGGCCGGCGACCTTGTGGCCCGCGTCGGAGGAGCCTCCGAAGTAAAGCGGCGGATAAGGCTGCTGCACGGGAGGGTACAGCACTTTGCCCCCGTCGATGCGAATGTACTCGCCGGCGAAGTCGATTTCTTCGCCCTGCAGCGCCTTGCGCCAAACGGTCAGAAATTCGTCCGTCAAGTCGTAGCGGGCGTCATGGCTCAGATGCAAGCCCTCTCCGGCCAGCTCGACCGGATCGCCACCGGTCACTACGTTGATCAACAGCCGTCCGCCCGAAATCCGGTCGAACGTCGACGCCATTCGCGCGGCGATCGTCGGGGACATAAGCCCTGGCCGGACCGCGACGAGAAACTTGAGCCGACGGGTAATCGGAATAAGCGCGGATGCGGCGATCCAAGGATCTTCGCAGGATTTGCCCGTCGGCAGCAGTACGCCTCCGAATCCGAGACTGTCGGCCGCTTTGGCGATTTGACTCATATAGTCGAAGTCGACCGCCCGGGCGCCATGGCCGGTACCCAAATATTTTCCGTCCCCGTGAGTCGGGATGAACCAGAACACTTCCATTTCCTTCAAGCCCCTTTCCTGACTAGCGCGTCTGCCTCAGCAGCTTCCATACCGGATCGATCAGCGCGGCCTTGTCGCTGCTTAAATATTGATTGGCATAGCTCCTTACCGGGTCGCCGGCGTAGAACCTTTCGTACAGCTCGTGCCGCGAGCCCAAGGGGCTTCCGATCAGATCCCAGGCCAGCTTGAACAGCCGGACCTTCTGCTCGGCGCCCACCGACACCCCTTCGAAATATCGGTTCAGCAAGTCGCCGAGCGGACCGTCGAACTGGCTCATCCGTGCGGGCGTCTGCACAAACCCTCCCCCGCCGACCTGCTGCAAAATCTCAATCGCACGCGGGTACAGCTTCGTCCCGATGCTTCTCGCCGTATCGATGAACGTCGGCTCCGGCAGCCACATTCCCGTTGCCGGGTCGGGCTTCGCCTGCGCTTCTGCGGCAATCAGCAGCGCTTTGATCGTATCGATCTGCGTGATGAGTTCGCCGAGCTTCTCCTGAACGTGGAGAAAACCGTTCACCCCGATCGCATCGGCGACGGCGAACGTCACCCCGGCGACGAATTCCAGCTTGGCGACGAAGCGAACGACCGTCTGGTGGAAAGCCAGCGAATTCGAAGGCACATGCGAGCGCAGCTTCCAGACCGCGTCGGCGTCCCCGTTCAGCAGCACCCGCTCCCACGGAACTAGCACTTCGTCGAACAGCAGCACCGCGTCCATCTCGTCGTAGCGCGAGCTGAGCGGATGATCCTGCCCGTCGGGCTCGGCGAACGATTCCCGGCATACGATGTGCAGCCCTTCCGATCCGGCCGGCACGATCAGCGCATGGGCGTGCTTACTATGCCGGGCATCCAGCTTATTGAACGAGAAAATGAGAAAATCGTGCGTGTAGGGCGCGCCCGTCGCGATCATCTTGGCTCCGCTCAGCACGATGCCTTCTTTCGTTTCTTTGACGACATGCAAGTATCGCTCGGCGAGCCGCTTGTCGTCCAGCCCCTTCGAGCGGTCGATCTGCGGGTCCAGCAGCGAAGTCGTCAAGAAGCGGTCGTTGTCCCGAGCTTCCTCGTAGTACGCGGAGATTTTCGCCTCCAGCCCGGCATCCAGCTTGCCGAGCTGCTTGCGCGAGCCATACCACCCCGCTACCAGCGAGCGCGCATAATCGGATAGACGGCTCATGACGCCGTTCGTTTCCTTGGCCCAATAAGCGAAAGCTCGGCTTCTCTTCGCCAAATCTTCGGCGGTGTAGGGCACGAGAAACGAGCTGTGGGCGAATCTGCCGCTATCGTCCGCCGCGTACCCGACATAGTCTCTACGGCGGGGATCGTCAAGCAGGTCGAACAGTCGGCCGATCGTGGAGAGCGTTCCGGAGAAAGCCGGATGCCCTGGCAGTTCGGTTACTTTCTCCTGGTCTACCCATACGTTTCTGCCGTCCTGAAGGCTGTCCAGAAAACGTTGGCCTCTCGATGTCATGTTCCGGATCGCTCCTTCGCCTCGCCTGCGCGGCGGAATGCCGCGCCCGGATGTCTGTCCGGCAGACGGCTTGCGCCGGGCCCGAACAGCTTCTCGCGCATCGTTCCCTTGGCGTATTCCGTTTTGTACAGGCCGCGCTCCTGCAAGATCGGCACGACCAGATCGATGATGTCCTTCAAGCTGCCTGGCGTAATAAGATGAGCGAGATTAAAGCCGTCGATGCCCGTCTTCTCCACCCAAGCCTGCATCTGATCGGCGACTTCTTCGGCCGAGCCGAACAGCAGGGCGCTTCGTCCCCCGATCTTGACGATCTCGTCGACGACTTCTCCGACGTTCATCCGCTTCTCCGACATCGTCGTGAACCGGGCTACGGCCGCCTGTCCGTGATCGGACGCGAAATAGGACAAATAGTCGGAACGGTCGTACTTCGACAAGTCGATGCCGCTGAAGCCCCCGTACAGCACCTGCGGAGCGTCTTCGCTGCGCAGGGCCGTATATTCCCTGAGCTTCTCCTCCGCTTCCGCCCGAGTCCGGCCCACGATGGAGTTAATGGCCATGAACACTTTTACGTCCTCCGGCTTGCGTCCGTAGGAGACGGCCTTCGTGCGGATGTCGTCGACGTAAAACTTCAGGCTCTCGTAGTTGTGCGCGTCGATGAACACGCACTCGGCGTGCTTCGCGGCGAACTCCCGCCCTTTGGCGGACGTCCCGGCTTGATACAGCACGGGCGTGCGCTGAGGCGAAGGCTCGCTCAGATGAGGTCCCGGAATGTTGTAATACCGCCCCTCGTGATTGATCTCGTGAACTTTGGAAGGATCGGTATAGATGCCGCGCACGGCGTCTCGAACGACGGCGTCCTCCTCCCAGCTCGCTTCCCACAGCTTGTAGACGACTTCCATGTATTCGTCCGCAACCTCGTAGCGGCGATCATGGTTGACCGCCTGGTCGAGTCCGAAATTCTTTGCGGCGCTCGGCAGAAACGAAGTGACGATATTCCACCCTACCCGGCCTCCGGTCAGATGATCGAGCGTGGACATTCTTCTCGCATGGGCATAAGGAGGCTCGTAGGTCGTCGGAATCGTGACCGCGAAGCTCAGATGCTCCGTCGCGTACGCCATTGTCGGAATAATCAGCGACGGATCGTTGACCGGCACCTGGACGGCGTCCCGCAGCGCGGCGTCGCGATTGCCGCGGAACACGTCGTAAAATCCGTAGACGTCCGCCAGGAACAAGGCGTCGAACAAGCCCCGCTCCAGCAATTGCGCCAGTTCGACCCAATAGCGCAAATCCTTGTAGCGGTGTCGTTCGCTCGCGGGATGCTTCCATAAGCCGTGCGCGCTGTGCATGGCCGTGTTCATATCGAATGCGTTAAGCCGTATTTGTTTCCCCATGTTCATTCCCCTCGCCCCAAGCGGTATCCCGCGCCCGGATGCCGCTCTGGAAGCCGGGCGCGGCCGACTCCGAACAGCTTCTCGCGCATCGTGCCCGCTACGTAGCTTGTTTTGTATAAACCCCGTTCCTGCAAGATCGGCACGATCAGCTCGACGATTTCCTTAAGACTGCCTGGCGTAACCAGGTGGCCGAGATTAAAGCCGTCGATACCGGTTTTCTCGACCCACTCCTGCATCCGGTCGGCGACCTGCTCGGCCGAGCCTTTGAGCAGCACGGTTCTTCCGCCGATTCTAGTAACGGACTCGATCACTTCCCCGTAGGTCATCTCCTTCGGAGACAGCTTCGTATATCTCGCCATGACCGTCTGCCCGTGATCCGTCGCCCGATAGGTCAAAATCTGGTTCGGATCGCCCTGCGCCAGGTCGATTCCCGTATATCCGCCATAGATGGCCTGTGGGCCGTCCGTACTGCTTAGATCGGTCAATTCGCGATATTTCTCCTCCGCCTCGGCTTCCGTTCTTCCCACGATCGTGCTGAGCGCCATGAACACTTGGACATCGTCCGGCTCCCTGCCGTACGCGGCCGCTCTGGCACGAATGTCGTCCACGTAAAACTTCATGCTCTCGAAGGAGTGACCGTCGATGAAGACGCATTCCGCGTGTTTGGCGGCGAACGCCCTGCCCCTCTCCGACGCGCCCGCCTGATAAATGACCGGAGTCCGCTGGGGCGAAGGCTCGCTCAGATGAGGTCCGGGAACCCGGTAATGCTTCCCTTCGTGACCAATCTCCCGAACCTTGAGAGGATCGGTATAGACGCCTGCGGCCGGATCGCGAACGACGGCGTCATCGGCCCAACTGCCCTCCCACAGCTTGTAGACGACTTCCATGTATTCCTCGGCCCGCTCGTAGCGCTCGTCGTGTCCGATCATCCCGTTCAGCCCGAAATTGCGGGCGGCGCTCGGGAGGAAGGACGTGACGACGTTCCAGCCGATACGGCCGTTCGTCAGATGATCCAGCGTCGTCATTCGTCTCGCATGGGCGTAAGGATGCTCGTAGGTCGTCGGCACCGTCACGGAGAAGCCGAGATGTCGGGTCGCATAGGCCATCGTCGGGATAATCAGCGCCGGATCGTTGATCGGGGCCTGGACGGCGTCCCGCAGCGCGGCGTCGCGGCTGCCGCGGAACACGTCGTAAAACCCGTATACGTCCGCGAGAAAAAAGGCGTCGAACAAGCCGCGCTCCAGCAGTTGCGCCAGTTCGACCCAGTACCGCAAATCCTTGTAACGATGCCGCTCGTTGTCCGGATGTTTCCACAGGCCATGCGGATTGTGCATGGCCGCGTTCATGTCGAAGGCGTTGAACCGGATCTGCTTTGCCATCGCTCAGCCCTGTTCCTGGACGCCAAGCTCATACTTGGCGACGTACAGCCGGCACAGCTCGCTGGAATAAGCCATCAAGCCGCCCGCCTGGGCATCGCGCAGATGGCGCTCGAAGGACAGCGCGCGCGTGAACGCCAGCCCTCCTCCGACGCGCAAGCCGAGATCGGCTGCATCCTTGGCGATCTGATTCGCCAGGATTTTGGCTTCCATCGAGACGATGATCGTCTCCCGGGAGCCCTCGTCCGCCAGCTCCAGCAATCGCTCGGCCAACAGCTTGGCGGCTTTCAGGCGAACGTGAACGTCGGCCGTTTCGTACTGAATCCACTGTACGAGAGAGAGCGGCTTGCCATCGGCCAGCTTCTTCCCTTTCGCCTGCGCGATCAGCGCGTCGTACGCCGCCTGGGCGATGCCGAGCGACAGCCACGGCAAGCCTAGCGCGATCAGATTTTGGCGCGGGGACGCGGCCTCGACGAAGCGGTTGGCCGCTTGAAGCCGGGTGCCGCGGAAGCCGATCAATTGGCTTCGCGTGCCTCGCATGCCGAGCGCGTCCCAGATGTCGTGAATATCGACCGTATCGTCCCGTTCCACGCCGAAGAAGGCGGGCTGGCCATCGATGCTCGCGTTGATCAGGAAGTAATCGGCCAGTTCGGCGCCGGAGACGAAGCGTTTCGCTCCGTCGAGACTCCAGTCGCCGTCTCCGAGCGGCGTCGCCTCCTGTACGGGATTCAGGAACAGATTGCCCGAGGAAGGCTCGCTAAGCGCGTTGGCGAAGCGCTTGCCCTGCTTCCACTCCCGCAAATAATGCTCGGATCTCTCCGGCGAAGAGAGCGTGATCAGCGATTCGGCGGCGGCTGTGTTCATCAGCCAGACGCAAGCGGTCGACGGGCACCCTCTGGCGATCTCGAACACGATCCGTCCGAACGTCCGGTACGAGATGCCCGCTCCGCCTTTCTCTTCGGGAAGAACCGCCGTGTCGAGCCCGCGCTCAAACAGCTCCCGCAAGTTATCTTTCGGCAGCTCGGCGTTCCGGTCGATCTCGGCCGCCGTCAAGGCGAACTTCGCCGACAGCTCGGACGCGAGATCGATCAAACGCTGCTCCTTCGCATGCGATATCAAAGTGCTCATAGGTAGTTTCCTCCGTCGCGCGTTCTGTGCGTTTGCGTTATTTCGGCAAATATTCCGTCGTGAACGCTTCGTTCACGTCGACGTCGTTCTTGAGCAAGCCGACTTCCAGCAGTTGCTTCTTGTTCTCTTCCCAGCGCGCTTCCTTCATGACGCCGAAGCCTTCCGTCGCGGCGTCGCCTCCCGTTACGAACGGCTTGTAGGCGACGGCCTGCTCGTTCATCGCGGGGATCGGCAATTCCTTGTTGTCCTCATGAATGCGCACGTTCACTTCCTCGAAGTGGTCGAAGTAATACGCCCAGCCTTTCTTCACGGCGCGCAAGTAGCCTTTTACGACCTCCGGATTTTCCTTCAGGAAGCTTTCCGACGTAATGATCGTAATCTCGTAAGGATCGTAGCCCGACTCGGACAGCAGGAACGGTTCCGCTTCCACGCCCTGTTCTTTGAGCGTAATCGGCTCGGAGGTGGAGAAGCCGTGCAGCAGGGACGTCTCGTCCGCAAGGAAGCGCACGAGCGTTCCGTCGGTCACTTGCTCTTTCAATTGCAGATTGTATTTCTGCTTCACGTACTCGTATGCCGGCACCCCGGGAACGAAGAAAGCGGTGCGGCCGTTCAAATCCTCGAACGATTGAATGTTCTGCGATTTATGGAAGATCAGCGCCTGAGGCGAGCCTTGCAGAGCGGCCGCCACGGCTACGATCGGCAGCCCTTCCTCGCGGTTCTGCAACACGGTATCGGCTTTGGCGAATCCGAATTCGGCATTGCCCGTGGCAACGATTTGCCTGCCGTTCACTTTGGGGCCGCCCGGCTTGATCGTCACGTCGAGACCTTCCTCGGCGAAATAGCCCTGAACTAGCGCGGCGTATTCTCCTCCGTATTCTGGCTCGGCAAACCATCCGAGTTGGACGGTGATTTTGCGAGGTTCTTTCGGCTTCTCCTCCGAAGAGGCGGAAGGGGAAGCCGCAGGGGACTGCGACGCGGAAGCGGAAGGCTTCGGAGACTCCGGCGAGGCGGAGGACGCCCCCGGTTCCGCTTTGCCGCCGCAAGCAGCTAGGATTACGGTCGTTATCAGCAATAAAAGAATTAATTTGAACGGTTTTCTGATCATAGTCATCGTCATCATTCCTTTGGATAAAATTTAATCGTCTTCGGGCGCGAGCTCCGACTCGTGCCAAGAGCCCAGCAACTCGCGGGAAAACCAATTCACGAGCTTATAGAAAGCAATGCCGAGCAGCGAGGCCATCAAGCCGCAGGCGAACAGATACGGCGTCTGAATCCGCATTGCCGCATACGTAATCGCATAGCCAAGGCCGCCCTGCCCTCCGCCGACGCCGGCGACGTATTCACCGACGATCGCGCCGATCACGCAGAGAGAGCAGGAAATTTTGAGGCCGCCCACGATGTACGGAAGCGCCGCGGGAATGCGTAGCTTCCACATCGTCTGCCATTTCGAGGCGTTGTAGAGGCGGAACAGGTTTTTCAAATGTTGATCCGTAGAGTTAAGCCCGATCAGCGTGTTGGACAGCATCGGGCAGAAGCCGATCAGAAAAGCGATAATGACGATCGACCTCAGCCCCGCATCGAACCAGATGACGATGATCGGAGCGATGGCGACGATCGGAATCGTCTGCAGCACGATCGCGTACGGATAGACGCTTCTCTCGATCACTTTCGAACTGGCGAGCAGAATCGCGCCCAACACGCCTCCGACGACGGAGAGCAGAAAGCCGATCACGGTTTCCAACGCCGTCGTGTATACGGAGCCGAACAGGCTCCTCCAGTTGTCCCCGACTGATGCGACGATGTCAGTCGGCTTCGGCAGCATGTAAGGCGGAATGCCGGCTTGACCGACGATCAGCTGCCATAACCCGACGAAGAGCACGAAAGCGACGACGGGCGGGACGATGCGCCATAGCTTTCCGCTTCTAATGGCGTTCATAGCGCACACTCCCTTTCTTGCGAATCGTTCCCACGATCCGATTAATGCTTGAGCGACTCGCTTACTTCGCTGACGTATCGGCCGAAGTCGGGATGAGCCCTGAACCGCTCCCCGCGCGGATACGGCACGTCGATGCGGATTTCGCCGGCGATTCTTCCCGGTCTCGGCGTCATGACCATGACCCTGTTCGACAGATACACCGCTTCGAAAGCGTTGTGCGTCACGAACAGGATCGTCATCCTCTCCGTTTTTTGCCGAATCGACAGCAATTCATCCTGCAGCGTCTGCCTCGTAATCTCGTCCAGCGCGCCGAAAGGTTCGTCCATAAACAATATCCGCGGATTGGCGACGAGCGCACGCGCGATCGACACGCGCATTTTCATGCCCCCGGACAGCTCTCGCGGCAGCGCTTTGGCATAATCCTGCAAGCCTACGAGATGCAGCACCCGTTCCGCTTCTTCGATCTGGCGCTTTCTGGGCTGCTTGCGAAGCTGCAGCGGCAAGGCGATATTATCCCTTACCGATACCCACGGAAGCAGCGTTGCTTCCTGGAAGACGCAAGCAATGCCGTTGCTCTTCCTGGCTTCGTCGGGAGATCCGCCGAGAATTTCTATTTCTCCCCCGGTCGGCGCGGACAAACCCGCGGCCATACGAAAAATCGTGGATTTGCCGCAGCCCGAAGGTCCGACGAATGAAACGAAATCCCCCTCGCGAACGCTCAAATTCGCCTGCTGTACGGCGATCGTTCCGTTTTTATACGTTTTCGAGACGTTGTTCAGGCCAAGCACTTGCATTTCCGTCTCCCTCCTCCTTGCAACCAGCCGTCCCAACTCTATTTCAACGAACCTCCAGTTGTCTGGTCAGTAGAACGCCCCTGGCAGCTTCCGCCGCTTCAGGTTAATAGGAATCTTAATTTACCAAATTCCTATGTGTCAAGTAGGATTAATTATTGTGAAACGGTCGCGTTTACACTAAAATGAACATAGTCGAGTTTACTCAAGCTCGAAGCGAACTGAAATTTGGACCACGATTAGGAGGGATTAAAGATGGCGGCAAAACGCAGAAGATTTACGCCCAGCCAGAAGGCGCACATTTTATCCAAGCTTCTTGAGGAACAGGTCAGCGTCGCCGGATTGGCCGAGGAATACCGGATATCGCCCGTCGTTTTGAACAGGTGGAAAAATCATGTCGTCCAAAACATGCACAAGCTGTTCGAAAACGAGCGCAAGTCGGAAAACGAACTGAAGACCGCTTACGAACATAGGATCGAGGAGCTGCAGGAGGAGGCCGACAAGCTGCGCCTGCAGCTGGAGTGGCTGAAACAGGCCATGATTTCGAGACTTCCCAAGGAACATCGCAACGAACTCGTCGCCAAGGACGACGGAGACTTGCCGATCCGTACGAAAACCGCTCTGCTCGGCTTGAGCCGTTCAACGCTTTATTACCGGATGAATCACGGCTCCCCTGCGAGACGATCGCCGCTGGAGGACGAACGACAAGAAGTCGCCCACTTCCCCGCCTACCTGTTCGCCAGCTTAAGCATCGAGCCGCAGCGCTCCAGTCGCGAAAAAGAGCTGTCCAAGCTCAAGATTATCAACGGCTGGATGGACGTGTTCGGTGGCTATCATTGATACCGAACTTATTTTTTCCGTTTTCGTGTCCAAGTCGAGACGACTCAACTCTCCAACCGTATTTATCATTCTGCTTCAGTAATACTAGATTAAGAATTTCTCATAATAAAGAAAGAACCTGCACACTGGTATACATTCGCCCGCGTGGAGGTTCTTTCGAACAGTATGGATTAACTTATGAAACCGAGAGAACCAGCTTGCTTACGTCCTTAACAAGGCTGTTAAACTCCAATTCCTCGAACAGAGACGCGATTTGGGCCTGATTCGGCTGCCAGTAACACTCCTCTGCGGTGCAGATGACAGGCGCTTCGCAATGAATCGTCGCCAGTTCGCGGCATAGGTGCAGCATCTCGACGTCCGCTTCAATTTTAGCTTTAACGCCCTTTGGCAGCATGTGCAGGTTTTCCAGAATACCGTCAATAGAGCCGTACTCTATGAGCAGCTTAGTCGCCGTCTTCTCCCCGATGCCTTTAACGCCCGGATAATTGTCCGAGGTGTCCCCGATTAATCCTTTCAGATCGATGAACTGCTTTGGCGTTAATTGCTTCTCTTCCAGCAGCATCCCCGGATCGTAGACCGCATAGTTGGACGGTCCCTTCTTCATGATCACCACTTTAACCCGCTCGTCGACCAACTGCAGCATATCGTGATCGCCGGTCAGCACATAGACGTCCATATGTTGGCCGAATTGCTTGGACAGCGTTCCGATGCAATCGTCCGCCTCGTAGCCGACGATGCCGACATTCGGAATGCCCAGCCCGCTTGCGACCTTTTTCACGAGGTCGAATTGCGGAATCAGATCCGCCGGAGCTTCCGGGCGGTTCCCTTTGTACGCGTCGAACTTCTCGGTCCGGAACGTCTTGCTGCCCATATCCCAGCAGCAGATAATATGCGTCGGGCCGAACGTTCGGCAAGCATCCAGCAAATACCTGACGAAGCCGAATACCGCATTCGTCGGAAGACCCGCTTTTGTCTTGCGGATGTAGCCTCCGTAAGCGTTGGCATAGTAGCCCCTGAACAGAAGCGCCATGCCGTCGACGAGCATCACCTTTGGTTCTGACATGTTCATTTCCCCCTTTATTTCCACGGATCGGTTCCTCGAACGAATTCACCGACTCGTTTCGCCGCCTCCGCCAGAATTTCCTCTTCCTCGACCAGCGCCAGCCTGACAAAACCTTCTCCCTCTGCGCCAAACGCGTTGCCCGGTATCGACGCTACGCCGGTAGCGGCCAGTAGCGACTGCGAGAAGCTGCGCGAGGACCAGCCCTCGGGAACACGCGCCCACAGGAACATCGTCGCCTGGGGAGACGTCACGTTCCAGCCTTGCTCGCGAAGAGCGCGAACGAATACGTCCCGGCGGCGCTCATATAGGCCGGAAATCGGCTTCGGCGCGTTCATATCCAGCTCCAGCGCCGCGATTCCCGCTTCCTGAGCGCCCAGGAAGACGCCGAAATCGATGTTGTTCTTCAGATCGCGCAAGCTGGACAGCACCTCCCGGTTGCCGACCGCAAAACCGAGTCTCGTGCCGGCCAAGTGATACGACTTGGATAACGAGTGGAATTCAATGGCGACGTCCAACGCGCCCGGCACTTCCAGCACGCTGGGCGGACGGAAGCCGTCGAAGGCCATCTCGCTGTAGGCGTTATCGTGAACGAGCAGAACGCCATGTTTGCGCGCCGTATGTACCGCCTTCTCGAAGAAGGCCAGATCGGCCGTCGCGGACAAAGGGTTGCTCGGATAATTCAAAATCATGAATTTGACTCGATCCCAGACAGCTTGCGGCACAGCCTCGAAGTCCGGCAAGTAGCCGTTCTCCTCCAGCAACGGCAGCGGAATCGCCTCGACGCCCGCCACCGCCAGCCCCGCGCCGTAAACCGGGTACCCGGGATCGGGCAGCAACGCCGCATCTCCCGGATCGGCAATCGCGAGCGGCAAATGCGCCAGTCCGTCCTGCGTGCCCATCAGGGAGAGAATCTCGCTTCGCGGATCCAGCTCCACGCCGAACCGATATTTGAACCACTTCGCTACCGTTTCCCGAAAGGCCAGTGTGCCTTCCGTTCCGGGATAGCGATAAGTATCGGACCGCAGGCTGGCGGCGGCCAGAACGCCGCGCAGCTCCTCCTCCGGCGGACGATCCGGGCTTCCGATATCGAGCGAAATGACGGATAATCCTTGTTCCCGCGCCTCCCGCTTCCAACCGGCCACCTCGGAGAAAATCGCCGAGCCGAGCCGGTCCAGTTTTTGCGCGCGCACATTAAGCTTCTTCATTGTCCGTACCACTCCGGACCGAATTCCTGTTCGCGGAAGCCGATCGTCGTTTTGACTCCGTCTGAAACGATAGGACGCTTGATGAGCATGCCGTTCGACGATAGCAGCCGAATTTTTTCTTCGTCGGACATTGCCGCCATTTTGTCCTTAAGCCCCATTTCCCGGTAGACTTCGCCGGACGTATTAAACCATTTGCCGATCGGCAGCCCGCTGGAAGCGATCAGCTTGCCCAGTTCTTCGGCTGACGGCGGCGTCTCGCGAATATCGTGCAGCTCCAACTCGTAGCCATGCTGCTTCAAAGCTTTAACGGCCGCCTTGCACGTGCTGCAAGTCGGCAGATGATACATTTTCAACGCTTTTGCCACTTCAACTAACCCCTTCGCTTAATCATTAGCCCATTTGCCGAGCTCTCGTTCCAGCAGTCTCATATCTTCCGGAAGCGCCGCGTCCAGCCTCATCTCTTCTCCCGTAACGGGATGACGAAAACCTAATCTGCAGGCATGCAAGGCCTGTCTGCCAATAATGCCGGATACCCTCTGCGCCGCCTCCGACTCGTTCCACCGTTCCTCCGAGTAGTAGCTGTCCCCGATAATCGGACAGCCGATATGCGTCATATGAACGCGAATCTGATGCGTTCGGCCCGTTCCCAGTCTCACGTCGATCGCGCAGGCTTGTTCCCCGTACGTTTCGGCGACCCGGTAAAACGTCAAGGACGGCGCTCCGTCCTCGCGCACAACGCGCCGGTGCGGATCTTCCGCCTGCCTTCCAATTGGCGCGTCGATTCTGCCCTCCGCCGCCGGAGGGCGGCCGTAGACGTACGTTCGATACTCCTTAACGACGTTCCCCTCGGACATTTGCGCCGACAACTGCTGCTGAGCGAGCGAATGCTTGGCGACGACGACCAGACCGGACGTATGCTCGTCCAGACGATGAACCGGACGAAACCTGACCCGTTCGCCTTTCTCCTGCCAATAGTGCATAACGCCGTTGGCCAGCGTATTTAGATAGTGTCCCGTCGTCGGATGGACGATCAGTCCGGCAGGCTTGTTCAACACGAGCAGGTGCTCGTCCTCGAACACGATGTCCAGCTCCATCGGCTGCGGCAGAATCGTTTCCGAGCTTTCCGCCTCCATGCGCAGGGAAATAACATCTCCCGCAACTACTTTATGGTTGGGCCATACCTTCTGCCCGTTGACGGACAGTCCTTCCTCCGACGTTTTAAGCCGCACCATCAGCCTGCGCGAAATGCCGATTCGCTTGCGCAGCACATCCCTTAGCGTGCGGCCTTCGTCACCCGTCTCCGCCACAAACTCGATCGGCGCGTAGTATTCCGTCCCCTTGCTTGTTTCGTCCATCCAGCTACGTCCTCCGGCGAAACACCGAAGCGCTCCGTTCGTATTCGACATCCGTCACATTCAAGCGGGCATTGGCCGCTCTTGCCGCGGAGAAGAAATAGTCCGACAGGCGGTTCAAGTATTTCCGCACCTCTTCCGGGCACTCCTGCTCCCGCGCCAAAGAGACGACCCTCCGCTCCGCCCGCCTGCAGACGGTTCTGCAAACGTGAAACAGAGCTGCCGGTTCGCTTCCTCCGGGTAAAATGAATTTCTCAAGCGGCGGATTAGACGCTTCCAGTTCGTCAATCCACCGTTCCAATCGTTCCGTCATCTCCGGGGCGACCTTCATCTTGTCCGGATCGAGGGAAGCGTAGCTCAAATCGGAGCCGCAATCGAACAGCTCGTGCTGAATCAGCGTGAGCTGTTCAAGCCGGTCGCTCCACTCCCCGTCCGGCAATCTGGCGATGACCGCTGCCGCTTGACCGACGAAGCTGTTCAACTCGTCGATCGTACCGTAAGCTTCCACTCTTGCATCGTCTTTCTCGACGCGCGCGCCGATTACCGACGTTTTCCCCCCATCGCCGGTCCGCGTGTAGATTTTCATTTGGTTTCGTTCCTCTCTTGTATACGATAGCCTTTCATTTCCACGGCCATTCCGGCCGTTACCCGATAGACGGCATGACTTGCCCTCAGCAAAACGCGATTCGCCTCCGCCAGCCGCCCGGCATATTCCAGTTCCAGGGCGGCAGGGGCTAAACCGATCGCCGGCTCTTCCGTCACGACGACAATCCTGCCCTCGAACGCCAGTATAGCCTGGATCGTCTGCTGCCATTTGGCCGCTTCGAACCGGAAGGCTTCGTCTATCGTTCCCTGGGCCTCCGTTCGCGCGAACGAAGCCCTGAGCCATCCCGACAAGCTGTCGACGACAACGACTCTCCGCTCCGCGCGATAAAAGTTCGACTCCATATTGATCGCATCGATCTTCTCGGGCAGAGTTCCGTCCGCCTCCGACATTGTCCTGAAGAAACCTGTTTCACTTCTACCCTCAGGATGTTCAGCCGCTTCCCCGTATGGAAAAGAAGGACAGGACAAGCGAATGCCTTCGCGCCCGACGGCAATCGCAAGCTCGTCCGCGAAAGCGGATTTTCCGCAGCCGATGCCGCCGATCACGAGCCACAGCATCTGCTCCCCCTCCTTGCTATAGAAAAAAAGAGGCCGGTGAGTTCGTCACCGCGCCTGCTCCCTGCCCAATAGAACAATCTTCATATATTCGTTAATCTTCCGATCTAATTGCCTGCTCAGCTCCATGACGGAATCCGCGACGAAGGAGCGCTCCTGCAGGAACGTATCCGTCATTACCTTCCTGAGAAGGTCGATTTCCTCCGCCAAATCCGCCGCTTGGCCCGAGTAACGAGAAATGGGTGCATCGGCTTTTGAAGACGACATTTTCTTCGATTTATGTTTTGCCTCAGCCATGTAACTCCCCCTTCTCATAATCGAGCGATATAGGTTGGGTTCAACTTATACAGACTCGACGGGTCGAAAATCATGGTTATTATAGCAAAACATTAATCGTTTGAATATGCTTTTTGTAATTTATTCATTTTTATTCCAAACTTCTAAGGAATTGATGAATTCTCTCCATCGCTTCTGTCAGTTGTACGACAGAGGTCGCATAGCAGCAGCGCAGGAAGCCTTCTCCGCCCTTGCCGAACACATGGCCGGGAACGGCTGCTACTTTGCCCTCCAGCAGCAGCCTCTCGGCAAACTGCTCGGACGTCAGTCCGGTCGATCGAACGGACGGGAACGCATAGAAAGCGCCCTGGGGCTCGTGGCATTCCAGCCCCATATCGCGGAAGCCTTGCACGACTAGACGGCGCCGCTGGTTATACGATTCCATCATGCGATCCTTCTCTTCCAACCCGCCCTTGGTCAAAGCTTCAAGCGCGGCTACCTGCCCCATCGTCGGCGCGCACATGATCGTATATTGGTGAATTTTGAGCATGGCGCTGATTAAATCCGGGTGTCCGCAAGCATAGCCCATCCGCCAGCCGGTCATCGCGAACGCTTTGGAGAAGCCGCTGACGAGTATCGTCCGGTCCTTCATCCCGGGCAACGACGCAAAGCTCGCATGCTTGCCGTTAAACGTCAGCTCCGCGTAGATTTCGTCGGAGATGACGATCAAATCGTGTTCTTCCACGATTTTGGCAATCGGCAGCATTTCTTCATAGGTCATGATTGCCCCGGTCGGATTGCTCGGATAGCAGAGAACCAGAATCTTCGATTTGGGCGTAATCGCCGCCCGCAAGCTTTCCGGCGTCAGCTTGAACTCGTCTTCGGCGAACGTCTCGATGCCTACCGCCACGCCGCCGCTTAGCGAAGTGATCGGCGAATAGGAGATGTAGCAAGGCTCGGGAACGAGAATTTCGTCGCCCGGCTCGATCAACGCGCGCAACGCCAGATCAATGCCTTCGCTGCCTCCCACAGTAACGATCATTTCTTTGCCCGGATCGTAGGTCAAATTAAATTGATTGTATAAGTATTGTCCGATCGCTTCCCGCAGCTCCAGCATGCCCGCATTCGGCGAATATTGCGTCTTGCCTTTTTCCAGGGAGTATACGGCTGCGTCTCTGACCCGCCACGGCGTCACGAAATCCGGTTCGCCTACGCCAAGCGTAATAATGTCTTTACCTTTGCTGGCGCTAACCAAGTCGAAGAAGCGACGGATTCCGGAAGGCGGAATCTCGCGGGCGCGGGAAGCCAAGTAACGCTGCATACCCTCGCTTCGCGAAGGATCGGCCAGCGCGACGTTCGGCTTTTCCTCATCTTTAATCATTGGACATTCTTCCTTTACGTTTACGTTAGACCGCAAGTTTATGGCGATACGAGCAGACGATGATCGTCTTCGATCTCTTCGAAAATAATGCCGTCCTGCTTATATTTTTTGAGAATAAAGAACGTTTTGGTGGAAATGACCGATTCGATCGTCGACAATTTGTTGGAGACGAACGAAGCGACTTCTTTCAGGTTTTTACCTTCGATCTCGACCAGCAAATCGAACGCGCCGGACATCAGATAGACCGATTTCACTTCAGGGTACAAATAAACGCGCTCCGCGATGTTCTCGAATCCGCGCCCTCTTTCCGGAGTGCAATTCACCTCGATCAACGCCGTTACCTTCTCATCGTCGACCTTGCTCCAATTGACGACGGTCGCATACTTGACGATGACGTTATCCCGCTCCATTTCCGCGATCGCCGCAGACACTTCCTCTTCGGCAGCCCCCAGCATCGTCGCGATCGTAGCGGCGGACAAGCGGGCGTCCTCCTTGAGCAAATCCAAAATGCTCAATTTCAATTCGTTCATCCTGATCCCTCCTGAATTACTCTTCATGATACATCAAAAACAGGCCGAATGGATAGTCAAATCCAAGGATGCTCTAAAAAATCCCCGTACCGGCGCTAGCGCGCCGATCGGGGACGAGTCTCGTTATTGGTAAGCCGGAGCTTGAGCGCCGTTCTGCGCATTCATCGCCATGTTGGCTTGCGCCGATTGCGTCTGCTGAACGAATTGCGAAGTCTTCTGTTGCGTCTGCTGGTACGACTTCAATTGCTTGTCGATATCCGGCTTAAGCGCCTGTGAAGGAAGGTTGTACATGTTGTTTTGCTGCATCGCGCTAAACAGTTCGCCTTGCAGCTTCAGCGTATCGTCGAGAAGTTGCGTGAACATTTGCCGAACGACCGGACAAGCCGATTCGGTTGCTGCCGTGGCGTATTCGCGAGTAACCCGTTTGAGATCGGCCAAAATCGTATAAGCCATATCCTCGTCGGGAAGCACCGGATTGTTAAACATCGTTAAAACCTCCTTTTAAGCTTGGGGTTGAGCCGGGGCGAGCGGTTGGTGCTGCTGTAGCGAGCTCAGCAGCGTGTTGTAGTGCTGCGTATGCACGTCCACCATGTGCGAGCACGCCTGGCGCAGCTGCTGATTCGTAATGGTAGCGGCTCCTATGGCGCACTGTTTGATCAACAAGTCTTCGTTCGACATCGAATCGGCGATGTATTCCAGTTCTTTGGCTGTGATGGCTTGCATGGATTATCATACCTCCCGGGCATTCATTGGCACATCAAGATGTAGTCTTTGTTGATTCCCCGTCGGGTATGCACCCGTAAACGGAACAAGTTTTCCCCCAGACATAAATAAAAACGCCTGCGGAAATCCGCAGACGCAAGTTACCGGCGCTACTATTTAAAAAATGTCCATACTCAAATAACGTTCGCCCGTATCCGGAGCGATGCACAGCACGCGCTTGCCCGGCCCCAGACGCCGAGCAACTTGCAAGGCCGCCCATACGGACGCCCCGGACGAAGGACCTACCAGCAGACCCTCCAGGCGTGCTAGACGTCTGGTCGTCTCCAATGCGTCCTCATCCTTAACTTGGATGATCTCATCGTATATCGAAGTGTTCAAAATTTGCGGCACAAAACCCGGGCTTGTCCCGACCAGCTTATGCGGCCCCGGCTGTCCGCCGGAAAGCACGGGAGAGCCTGCCGGCTCAACGACCGCAATATGTAGACCAGGGAGTTTCTCGCGCAATGCTTCCCCCGTCCCTGTAACCGTGCCCCCAGTGCCGGAGGTTGCGACAAACGCGTCCAGACGGCCGGCCGTTTGTTCGAGAATTTCCAATGCGGTCGTCGTACGATGAATGTTCGGATTGGCCGGGTTCTCGAATTGATTCGGCATGTAGCTGCCGGGGTTTTGCTCGATTAGCTCGCGAGCCTTGGCGATCGCTCCCGGCATGCGCTCGGCTGCCGGCGTGAGCACCACTTCCGCACCGTAGGCGCGAAGCAAAGAAATGCGCTCCGCTGTCATATTATCCGGCATAACGAGAATCAGTCGGTATCCTTTCGCAGCCGCATACATGGCAAGTCCGATGCCCGTATTGCCGCTGGTCGGCTCGACAATCAAGCTTCCCGGCCCGATCAATCCTCTCGTTTCCGCATCTATAAGCAGACCGGATGCGGCGCGATCCTTGACGCTTCCGCTAGGATTCATTTTCTCCAGCTTGACCAGCACTTGAGCGTCCTGCGGTCCCGTCAACCGCTGCAGGGCGACGGCAGGCGTGTTTCCAATCAGGTCGATTACAGATTGAACCATACGGGTCATACTTCATTCTCCTTATCATGGCGACTTAAGCCGCGTATAAAACGTTGACGCGCTTCATCTCCCAGAAAGGAATGAGTCGCAAAGCAGGACGGACATACAAACATCGTCAGCTTGAACGGAGCCTCCAGCAAAGGCGCATCCGAATTTCCCGGCAGGCGCGGAGCAAACTCGGCAGCCCCGACGAGACGCTCTCCGGCTTCAATCATATATTCGCGGCAGACTGGACATTCGGGCATGAGCGCCTGTTCGTCGTAGAGCTCCGTCAGCGCCTCGTCAAAGCGGACAAGCTGCTCGTTAGAATCCAGATCCTCCCCGTCCAGCCAGCCTAGGTCCTCGTCGTCGTCAATGGATACGAGACGCTCATCTTCCGCCTCTTCTTCCTCTGACTCTTCTTCGTCTCCAAGGCTGAATTGAAGCGTGCGATAGCCGTCAAGCTCATTGTCGCACACCGGACAAATTTTCTCCGGCTCTTCTCCCTCTTCTTGGATAATCTCGCTTTGACACCATGGACAAATAGTAACCGACATGACGTATTAAGCCTCCTTCATCATATAGAATACGCCGACCGCGATGAACAAAATCGCCAAGGCAAGCAAAGTTCCCCACAAATATTTCATAGCTTTTGTTCCCTCCGTGCTCAAATGACGGCTGCGCCGATAATATAGGACAAGGAAACGGACAATACGAGCGACAGGAGACCTACCGCACGATTATCCTTGCCGATTTCTTCGTCTACCCGAAAAACCGGGGTGAAAAACTCGAACAGAAAATACGCGACAAGCAGCAGCACGAATCCGACGGCCGACCACAAAATACTTTGATAAATCGTATCGTTAGCTTCAATCGAGAATCGGAAGATATTGCAAATTCCGAATATTTTGCCGCCGGTCGCCATGGCCGCCGCCAAGTTGCCTCTGCCGATTTCCTTCCACCCGTCATACTTCGTCACCCATTCGAAGCAAGAGAGAAAGACGATCAACGCCAATATGCCTACGGAAAAATAAGCCAGCACCGCAAGAAAAGGCTGAGACATGATGGAATCGACAACATCCTGCATTCGCAAGACCTCCCGTTAGTGAAGCTCGGCTACGGATACGCCCGCGCCGCCTTCCCCAAATTGGCCTAACCGATAGCTTTTTACATGCTTATGACGCCGCAGGAAATCCTGTATCCCGCTGCGCAAAGCCCCGGTACCTTTGCCGTGTATAATGTAAACCTGCCCCAGATTGCCAAGGAACGCTTCGTCGAGAAAACGGTCCACTTCCATAAGCGCTTCGTCGAGCGCCATTCCGCGCAAATCCAGCTCGGTGCGGATATTCTCGTCGCGGGAGCGTTTGACTGTCGTCGCTTGCGCCGGCGTCTTTGCCGACGATGCCGATCGCATCGGTTCCAGATCGGATAGAGACACCTTCATCTTCAAAATGCCCAGTTGAACGACGGCTTCTCCGCTTCCGACAAGCTCGACGACGTGCCCCTTCTGCCCGTTCAGGCTGTGGACCTTTACGTCGTCTCCCGCTACGATCTTCGCCGGCTTTGCCCCGCCTTGACGAGTCGGCCTGGAGACAGGATCGGGAACCGCTTCCTCAAGCCGTTTCTTGGCTTCGATCAGCTTATGCTCCTTAACGGATGCCCCTTCCTCCAGCGCCAACCGACGGAGATCCGCGATAATCTCTTCAGCCTCCCGTCTGGCTTTGGCGACCTGCTGACGAGCTTCCTCGCGAGCCGCTTCCAGCAGCTTTGCTTTCTGCTCTTGAAGCTTGAAGCGTTCCTCCTGTATTTCTTTACGCAACTTCTCCGTTTCAAGTCGCAACATTTCGGCCGTTCGTCTTTCCGTTTCGGCTTGCAAGCGATCCTGCTCCAGAGAAGCGATCATCGAATCGACTTTCAGTTCGTCTTCGCTCACTTCGCCGCGCGCATGATCGATAATGCTCTTCGGAAGCCCGAGTCTCTCCGCGATGGCGAACGCATTGCTCCTGCCGGGAACGCCGACCAACAGCCGATAAGTCGGACGCAGCGTAGCTACGTCAAACTCCATGCTGGCATTGGTGATCCCTTCCCGGTTGTAGGCATAAGCTTTAAGTTCGCTGTAGTGCGTCGTCGCGATCAGTCGGCATCCCAGTTTCTGCAGATGCTCCAGAATCGCGATAGCAAGAGCGGAGCCTTCCGCGGGATCCGTCCCCGCTCCAAGCTCGTCAAGCAGCACGAGACTACGGCTCGTGACTTGCCCGAGCATGGAAATCAGATTCGTCATATGGCTGGAGAAGGTGCTCAAGCTTTGCTCGATGCTCTGCTCGTCGCCGATATCGGCATAAATGCCGTCGAACACGCAAAGCCGACTGCCGTCCTCCGCGGGCACGAACAGTCCGGACATCGCCATCAGGCTGAGCAAGCCGATCGTTTTCAGCGAAACGGTTTTTCCTCCGGTGTTCGGACCCGTAACGATAATCGACGTGTAGCTCTCTCCCAATTCGATATCGATCGGCACGGCGGTTTTGATGTCCAGCAGCGGATGTCTGCCTTTATACAGAACAATTTTGCCTTCATCGTTCATAACGGGAAGGGTCGCGGATAATGCATGGGCCAGAGACGCTTTGGCGAAAACAAAATCGATGATCCCGAGAATTTCCGCATCGCCCGCGAGCAAATCCGCGCGCTCTCCGACCTCGGCGGTCAGCTTGCGCAAAATGCGTTCGACCTCGTTCTGCTCCTTGATTTTAAGCTCGCGCAGCTTGTTGTTCATCTGCACGACGGCCTCCGGCTCGATAAACAGCGTTGCGCCGCTTCCCGACTGATCGTGGACGATGCCTCCGAAGTGCGCCCGATACTCCTGCTTCACCGGAATAACGTAACGGTCGTTGCGCATCGTAATCAACGTTTCCTGAAGCATTTTCTGTACCGAAGACGAACGGATCAAGCTTTCCAGCTTTTCTCTGGCCCGGCCTTCGTTGACGCGGATATCTCTGCGCATGGAGGCCAGCTCCGGGCTGGCCGAATCGAGCACGTCTCCCTGCTCGTCAATGCATCTGCGAATTTCGTCTTCGAGAGCCTTAAAGTCGGTCAGCGGCTCGCACAGATCGGATAGCAACGGAAGTTCCGTCTCTTCACCGGCAGACGCAATAAAGCGGTTTAACCGGCGCGAGCCCATAATAAACTGGGCGACCTCCATCAGCTCCGGCGGCTGCAGCATCCCCTGCAGCTTGGCTCGCTGAAGGGAAGAGCGAATATCCGTAATGCCTCCGAACGGAGGCGCCCCTTTCAAACTTACGGCTCTGGACGCCTCGTCCGTTGCAGCCAGCCGGCGCTTGACGATTTCGAGCTCGCGGCTGGGGGTCAGCTTCTCCGCCTCTTCCCTGCCCAGGCTGGTGGCCGCAAGTCCTGTCAACCGGCGAATGATTTTATCGTACTCCAATGTATGTAAAGCCTTCTCGTTCACGGCAATTGTCATCTCCTTCGCCTATATTATAGCCGAATCCTTCATCCATGCGAAAGCATAGGGATTGAATCTTAGGATAAACTACTTCCAAAGGAGGTCGAAAACATGAATATCATCGGCACGATTGTTCGCTTTATTGTCGCAGCCATTGTCTTGATGGTTGTCGGCTGGCTCGTTCCTCAATTTTCCGTGGGCGGGTTTTGGAGCGCACTGATGCTTGCAGTCGTCATCGCCGTATTGGGGTGGATCATCGAAGGAATCTTCGGTAAAAAAGTGACCCCGTTCGGACGGGGAATCGTCGGATTCCTTTGCAGCGCCCTCGTCATCTGGCTGGCTCAGTTCGTCGTTGGCCACGTTGAAGTGACGGTAATCGGCGCGTTGCTGGCGGCTCTTGTAATCGGGATCATCGATCTGTTTATCCCGATCGCGTCCCCGTACGAAGCCGGCAAACACAGAAGCTAGCTACAGAGGGCGCGCAAGGTCTTTAATGCCTAAGGCCTTGCGCGCATCCTGCGTAAGGCCTATTTCTAATTAATGTCATGACTCTGCCATAGATTAAGCAATAGGCGCCCACAGCCTTATGATACAATGGTGTGCAGACGACAACGCCCAACGGGACGGACCGTCTGTCATTTCACCTTGTACGGAGGTTATTAATCATGCAAAGAAAATTCGCCTATTTCTTGACTATTGCAGCCTTGACGCTGATTTTATCGGCATGCGGAGGCAAGGATACAAACTCAGGCAGCAACGCTGGAGCAAGCGAAGAAACCTTTTCTCAAGAGGTTGTCGTTAAAGCGAGCAACTGGGAATTCGATCAAGCCGAATACGCCCTGCCGAAGGACACTCCGGTCAAGTTAACGCTCGAAAACTTGAAGGGTGCCCACGGGATCGAAGTTGTCGGTCAAGACATCTCGATCAGGGGCAACAAATCCAAGGTCGTCACTTTGCCGGCCGGTACTTATGAAATTCGATGCAGCATTATGTGCGGACAAGGCCATGCGCAAATGATCGCGAAGCTTGTCGTAAGCTAAACCTTCCAAATTTCAAAGGCGATTCATCTCGGACAAACGTCCGGATGAATCGCCTTTTTTCGCATGCGTTATTCTTGTTCCAGCATGTCGATCCATTCGTTGTATTCGCTCTGGAGCTTCTTGTATTCCTCGTTCAGCTTGGCGTGCTCGACTTGCAGCCGCTCCAGTTCCGTTCGGTACTTTGCTCCCACCGCTGCTTGTTCGCTCAACTCCTCAAGCGCGGCTGCATCCGCTTCGCGGGAAGGAGCCGCCGCCGCTTCCGCTCGTGCGGCTTCCAGCTCGCTCTCCACGCTCTCGACAGCTTCTTTAAGCGCCGAACGGGAACGCTCCAGTTCGACGGTGCGAGTTTCCAGCTCGCGAATCCGATCGGCCGCAGCTTGCCGCTCTTGCTGGGCTTCGGCCAGATGCGTCCGAAGCTCGCGGATCGTCTCGCTCCATTTCTGCTCCTGTTCATCACGCTCGGTAAGCTCCCGGATCAGACCCTCTCTCTCTCTTTGCGCTTCACCCAGAGCCTTCTGCTGAAGCTCCAAGCGCTCAGTCGTCTGAAGCTCGACCTCCTGCAGCATCTCCTGCTGCTCGAAGACGGTTTTCCTTTGGTCTTCCGCCTCCGCAGCCCATCGATCGACATCGCTTTCCAGCCGTTCGCGCTGCTCCTGCCACTCCTGCTCTTTGGCGCGCCATTGCGCTTGCTCGGACGACAAAGCTTGAAGCTCCGCTTTCACAGCTTCCAGTTCTTCCGAATAGATTGCCTCGAGCTCCTGCAATTCGGCAGCGGCATGAGCTTTCGCGTCCTTCAGTGCTTCAGCCAGAAGCCGCTCCGTCTCTTCTTTCGTCTTAGCCAGCTCTTTGTCCGCGATTGCTCTTGCTTCTGCGAGAGCAGCCTCCTGTTGGGCGCGTTCGGCGCTCACGCTTTGCTTGGCCTCAAGCCGTGCAGCTTCCAAGGCACTCGCGGCGTCAAGCTTCGCTTGCTCAAGCTCCAGCTCGGCTTCCAGCTTCGCTTCTTCCAGTTCGGATGCCGCTTTTTCCGCTAGCTCACGCTTCTCTGCCTCAGTTCGCTGTTTCTGCTCTTGCAGCTCTGCTTCGGCCCGTTCTTTCTCCGTTTGCAGATCTAGCTCAACTTCCAGCTTCGCTTCTTCCAGCTTGGCTGCCTTCTGTGCCAGCTCTTGCAGCTCTGTTTCGGCTCGTTCTTTCTCCGCTTGCAGCTCTAGCTCAACTTCCAGCTTAGCCTCTTCCAGCTGGGCCGCCTTCTGCGCCAGTTCATGCAGCTCTGCCTCGGCACGTTCTTTCTCTGCTTGCGAATCTAGTTCTGCTTCCAGCTTCGCTTCTTCCAACTTAGCTGCCTTCTGCGCCAGTTCATGCAACTTTGCCTCGGCACGTTCTTTCTCCGCTTGCAGCTCTAGTTCCGCTTCCAGCTTCGCTTCTTCCAGTTCGGATGCTTTCTGCTTCAGCTCACGCAGTTCTGCCTCGGCCCGTTCTCTCTCCACTTGAAGCTCTAGTTCCGCTTCGAGCTTCGCTTCTTCCAGTTTGGCTGCCTTCTGCGCCAGCTCCTGCAACTCTGCCTCGGCCCGTTCTTTCTCCGCTTGCAGCTCTATTTCCGCTTCCAGCTTAGCCTCTTCCAGTTCGGATGCTTTCTGCTTCAACTCACGCAGCTCTGCCTCGGCCCGTTCTTTCTCCGCATGCAGATCTAGCTCCGCTTCGAGCTTCGCTTCTTCCAGCTTGGCTGCCTTCTGCGCCAGCTCCTGCAACTCTGCCCCAGCACGTTCTTTCTCCGCTTGCAGCTCTATTTCTGCTTCTAGCTTCGCTTCTTCCAGCCTGACTGCCTTCTGCTTCAGCTCGCGCAACTCTGCCTCGGCCCGTTCTTTCTCTGCTTGCAGATCTAGCTCCGCTTCGTGCTTCGCTTCTTCCAGCTTGGCTGCCTTCTGCGCTAGCTCCTGCAGCTCTGCTTCGGCTCTTTCTTTCTCTGCTTGCAGCTCTATTTCCGCTTCTAGCTTGGCCTCTTCCAGCTCCGACGCAGCTTGCATACGTGCTGCTTGCAGCGCTAACTCGACCTCGAGCTTCACTTCTTCCAGCTTGGCTACTTTCTGCGCCAGCTCCTGCAGCTCTGCTTCGGCTCTTTCTTTCTCTGCTTGCAGCTCTATTTCCGCTTCTAGCTTGGCCTCTTCCAGCTCCGACGCAGCTTGCGTTCGTGCTGCTTGCAGCGCTAGCTCTGCTTCGAGCTTCGCTTCTTCCAGCTTGGCTGCCTTCTGCGCCAGCTCCTGCAGCTCTGCTTCGGCTCTCTCTTTCTCTGCTTGCAGCTCTATTTCCGCTTCTAGCTTGGCCTCTTCCAGCTCCGACGCAGCTTGCGTTCGTGCTGCTTGCAGCGCTAGCTCTGCTTCGAGCTTCGCTTCTTCCAGCTTGGCTGCCTTCTGCGCCAGCTCCTGCAGCTCTGCTTCGGCACGTTCTCTCTCCGCTTGAAGCTCTATTTCCGCTTCCAGTTTCTCTTCTTCCAGCTTCGTTGCCTTCTGCGCTAGCTCCTGTAGCTCTGCCTCGGCCCGTTCTTTCTCCGCTTGCAGCTCTATTTCCGCCTCCAGCTTCGCCTCTTCCAGCTTGGCTGCCTTCTGCGCCAACTCCTGCTGCTCTGCCTCAGCCCGTTCTTTCTCTGCTTGTAGATCTAATTCCGCTTCTAGCTTGGCCACTTCTAGTTCGGACGCTTTCTGCTTCAGCTCTCGCAACTCTGCCTCGGCACGTTCTTTCTCCGCTTGCAGATCTAGCTCCGCTTCCAGCTTTTCCTCTTCCAGCTTGGCTGCTTTTTGCGCCAGCTCCTGTAGCTCTGCTCCAGCCCGTTCTTTCTCCGCTTGCAGCGCTTGCGCCGAAGCTTGCTTTTGACGCTCCAGCTCCGCGTTCAAGCTTCCCCTTAGGCTTCCCAGCCGCTGTTCGGCTTTCTTCTCCGCCTGCTCAAGCTCCTCCGCAGCCAGCATCCGCACAGCCTGCAGCTCCGCTTCCGCAGCCGACCTTGCGGCTTCAAGAGCAGCTTGCGCGCGGGCCAGCTCCGCCTCCGAGTCTTTCTTCAGCGTCTCCAGTTCGATAGCGAATTCGACCTTGGCCAGTTCAAGCTCGTCTGCGGCTTGTTTTCGCGCCGCATCCAATTCCTTGGCCGCCCCGGCAACGGAGGCCTCCAGTTCAGCCGCAGCCTGCGTTTTAGCCGCACTCAATTCGGCGGCAGACCGCTCCTTAAGTTCAATTCGCTCCGCATCCGCTTGCTCGATGAATTCAGCCAACTCCCTAGCCGACTGTTCCCTCGCCGTCTCCAGCTCATTGGCAGACTGTTCCCTCAACGTTTCCAGCTCTCTGGCAGACTGTTCCTTAATAGCCTCAAGCCCCTGCGTCAGCGTGGTCCGGATCTTTTCCAACTCTTCGATTTGCTGTTGTTGGTCGTGCTCGATTTTCAACAGCTGCTCGTTCTCCCGACGCAAACGCAGAAGCTCGTCCGCGATATTTACGGCTGCGAGCACGGCCAGCTTGGGCAGATCAAGCCTCGGGTAACCGAAGTCTACCTTGTTCATCTGCTCGTTGACGATCGCAGCCACTCTTTTCATATATTCCGTGCTTGTATGCCCCGTTATCGTATACTGCGTTCCATATATGTCAACGGTGACACGCGTTTTATCCTGATTGCTCACGGCGTGGTCCTCCCATTGCATTCGTAGTGATTGTTATGTAACAAAAGCAGCGAATCATCCTCCGCCAATCGGCGTCTAGATGTATTCGCTGCCTGCCTTATCGTTTCCTGCCTATTTCCGAAGTTCCGCTCCGTAAGATTGTTCCAATTGTGCAAGCACGCGCGCATGCGCCTCTCCGACTTCCTCATCCGTCAGCGTACGTTCCGCGTGACGGTACACGAGCGCCAACGCGACGCTCTTTTTATCGCTGCCGATCCGTTCCCCGGTATACACGTCGAACACCTTCACCGACTCCAGCAGTTCGCCCGCGGAAACCGAGATCGTCTCCGTCAGCGCCCCCCCGGCGACTCCGCGATCCACAACGACAGCGATATCGCGCTCGATCGCCGGATAACGAGGGAGAACGCGATATTCGATGCTCGCGTCCGCATACTCGTAGATCGGATCAAGCTCAAGCTCCGCCACGTATGCGTCAGGCAAATCGAACTCCCGCTGCGTCTCCGGATGCACCTGGCCGATATAACCGATCTTCTCGCCCCCGCGCTCCGTACGAATGACGATCGCGGCGGTGCGGCCCGGATGGAAGCCGGCTGGCTGAGCGGCCTCGTAAGAAATGCGGCCCGTCAAACCAAGCCGGTCGAACGCCTGCTCCAGAATCCCCTTGGCGTCGTAGAAATCGACTGGCTCCGCAGTGCGGTTCCAAGCGGAGGAACGACGGTTGCCCAGGAGCAGCAACGCGAGTCTCGGCTTTTCGTTCGGCAGCCTCGTCAGCGTCGTTTCATCGGTATGATAGACGTTGCCGATTTCGAACAGGGCGACATCGTTGTTTTTCCGATTCAGGTTATAGGCGGCCGCCTCAAGCAGACTCGGAATCAGCGTCGTGCGCAGCACGCTGCGCTCCTCGCTCATCGGCATCGCTAACGCGATCGGCTTGGCGCCTGCCGACAGCTCCGCGAACAGCTCCGTTCTCGGCAGCGAGGTTACGGAATAACTGATTGCCTCGTGCAGGCCAGCTCCGGTCAGAATCGTCCGCAATTTGCGGCGAATCGCTTGCGGCCTTGTCAGAGAGCCCGGCGTCGTCGGTCCTTCGATCGGCGTCGTCGGAATTTCGTCGTAGCCGTGCAATCGGGCGATCTCTTCCACGAGATCGACATCGCGGGAGACGTCTCCGCGCCGGGAAGGAACCGTAATCTTCCATACATCCTCGCCGCTAGCTTCCACCTCGAACTGCAGCCGGGACAGAATCGTCTTGATCTCAAGCGAGGACAGCTCTGTACCTAGCATGTTGTTGACCCGAGAGAGGGACAGCTCGATAACGGCCTGCTGCTGCGTGGACTCCTCAGCCTCGGCGACGCCTTCGGTCACTAATCCTTCGGCGTAACGAGCCATCAGTCCCGCCGCGCGATCCAGCGCCGCGCGCACCCGCTCCGGATCGGTCTCCTTTTCGAAGCGAGCCGACGCCTCCGAGCGCAGACCCAGTTGGCGCGAAGTCCGCCGAACCGTGCTGCCGTCGAATTTCGCCGATTCCAGAATAATGTCCGTCGTGCCCTCCGACACCTCGGAGTTCGCGCCGCCCATCACGCCGGCAAGGCCGATCGCCTTCTCCGCGTCCGCAATGACGAGCATGTGCGGCTCCAGCTTGCGCTCCTGGCCGTCGAGCGTCTCCAAGGTTTCTCCAGCCCGCGCCAGACGAACGTCGATCCGCCCGCCCGCAACCTGCGCTGCATCAAACGCATGCAGCGGCTGGCCGTATTCGAGCATGACATAGTTCGTAATATCGACGATGTTGTTGATCGGACGAACGCCAGCCGCGATCAGACGATTCTGCATCCATTGCGGCGCAGGTCCGATTTTCACTCCTTTAATGTAGCGAGCGGTATAGAGCGAACAATGCTCAGGAGAACTAATCGATACGCGGACGTAATCCGAAGTAACTTCCGCAGCAGGATATACGGCCGCATCCGGCAAATTCAACGGACGTCCCGTCAGCGCCGACACCTCGTAAGCCACGCCGAGCATGCTGAGGCAATCCGAACGGTTCGGCGTCAGGTCGAGTTCGAGAATCGAGTCGTCCAAAGCGAGCACGTCCAAAATGTCGCGTCCGATCTCCGTGTCGGACGGAAGCACGAGAATGCCTTCTTGTTGCTCCTTCGGCAGCAGTTTGTCGTTGATACCGAGCTCGCGCGCCGAACAGATCATCCCCTGCGACTCCACGCCGCGCAGCTTCGCGCGCTTGATATTGAGGCCACCCGGCAGCTTAGCGCCGACAACGGCGACCGGAACCTTCATGTCCGCGTCAACGTTAGGCGCACCGCAGACGATCTGCAAATCCTCGCCCGTTCCGGCGTCGACAGTGCAAACGCTCAGCTTATCCGCATCGGGATGCTTCTCTCTTTTTTTCACATAGCCGACGACTACGCCGGTAACGCCCGCATTGCGGGACGGCACGGAATCGATCTCGATGCCTCCCCGCGTCATCATCTCCGCCAATTGCTCGGCAGGAATGCCGCTTAAATCGATATAATCGGATAACCACCGATAGGATACGTTCATGGGAAACTCCCCTCGTTTTTATCGTAATTTTTTCTCGTTATATTTTGGCGAACTGACTCAAGAACTTCGTGTCGTTCGCGTAGAAATGACGGATATCGTCAATGCCGTATTTCAGCAGCGCGATCCGTTCCACGCCCATGCCGAACGCAAAGCCCGTTACTTCGTTCGGGTCGTAGCCGCCGTATTCAAGCACCTTCGGGTGTACCATGCCGCAGCCGAGAATTTCGATCCAGCCGGTATGCTTGCACATTCGGCAGCCGCTGCCGCCGCACTGGGCGCAGGTAACGTCTACCTCGGCGCTCGGCTCCGTGAACGGGAAGAAGCTCGGACGCAGGCGAATTTGCATTTGCGGCCCGTACATTTCCTGCACGAACTGCAGCAGCGTTCCCTTCAGGTCGCTCATCCGAATGTTCGGCCCGATGACCAGCCCTTCGATCTGATGGAACATAAACGAATGCGTCGCGTCGTCGTCGTCTCGGCGATACACCTTGCCGGGGCAGATAACTTTGACCGGCGTCCGGCCGTTCGCAGCCTTCATCGTACGAATCTGTACCGGAGACGTCTGCGTGCGCAGCAAAATCTCGTCCGTAATGTAGAAGGAATCCTGCATATCGCGTGCGGGGTGGTTTTTCGGCAGATTAAGCGCCTCGAAGTTGAAGAAGTCGGTTTCGACCTCCGGCCCTTCCGCCACCGTATACCCCATCCCGATGAAAATATCTTCGATTTCCTCGACGATTTTGTTCAAAGGATGAATGGCGCCGGCGCCGACCGCCTTGCCCGGCAGCGTAACGTCGATCGTCTCCGCTTGCAGACGGCGCGCTGTCTCGGCCTGCTCAAAGCCGGTCTGCTTCTCCGCGATGACCGCTTCAATCGCCGCGCGAACCTCGTTGCCTACCTGTCCGATGATCGGACGCTCCTCGGCGCTGAGGGAGCCCATGCCGCGCAAAATTTCGGTGAGCTGCCCCTTCTTGCCCAAATAATGCACGCGGAGATCGTTCAGCGCGACGGCGTCCGCCACGGTTTGCAGCTTATCCAGCGCTTCGCTCCGCAAAGCCTCTAATCGTTCCTTCATCACCATTCTCCTTCTCGCGACAAAATAAAAAGCCTTCTCTCCCGTAAGGGACGAAAAGACCGTGGTACCACCCTTGTTGGAATGCCGCTGCCCATCATCGGACGCACGCCTTATTCGGCGCTCGGACATTCCCGCTTCGTACGGCGTAACGGGCCGCAAGCCGGTATCTCCTACTGAACGGCCGCAGCCGAACGTTCAGAGATCTGCTCCGGAGCGAACTTCGGCAGCCTGATTTCTTAGGAACGCTCGCAATCTTCGGCGCTCCCTCCCTGTAAGAAGGCACTGCTTACTTTTCTCCATCGTTGCATTTGTGCATTTATTGATCATTATAGGGGATCGGAGAACCGCAAGCAAGCCGATTATCGCAAAAACCGCCTCTTTTCCGCAAATGCGCCATGCCAAAGTGAGCCTGTTCCTTCCCCTAGCGCAAAGGCTTCCGAAATCGCCGCGGCCACGAACGCTTTCGCTTCACGACAGGCCTCCTCCGGCAGCGCTCCTTTCGCCAGCAAAGCCGCGATGGCGGACGCCGTCGTACAGCCCGTGCCGTGCGTATGGGGAGTCGGATACCTCGGTCCGGCGAACCGCTTTGTCTCCCCGGGACGCTCGGCGGAGACGAATACGTCGACGGCCTCCTCTCCGCTCCAATGTCCGCCCTTAAGAAACACATGCCTGGAGCCCAACGCGAGCAGCCGCTTCGCCAATCGCTCCATGTCCGTCATCGTTCGAATGTCGCCGGAATGGACGCCGAGCAGCCGACAAGCCTCCGGCAAGTTCGGCGTGACGACTTCCGCCATCGGCAGCAGCAGACGCTTCATCGCTTCGAACGCGCCGCCGTCCATAAGCCGCGAACCGTCCGAGGCAGCGCCCACAGGATCGACGACAAGCCGCTTGACCCGATGCCTCGCGAACGACCTTGCCGACGCTTCGACATGGGCGGTCGCGGGCAGCATTCCCGTCTTGACGGCATCGGTTCCAATGTCGGACAGCACGCTTTCGAGCTGCGCCCCCACCATGTCAGGCGAGACGTTGTCCACGCGCTGCACTCCCAGGCTGTTTTGCGCCGTCACCGCCGTCACGACGCTCATCCCGTATACGCCAAGCTCCTGAAACGTCTTCAGATCCGCCTGAATGCCCGCTCCCCCGCCCGAATCCGAGCCGGCGACCGTCAAAGCCAGCGGACGGCGAAAAGCAGATGCTTCCCTGGACGACCGGGCGCCCTCTCTCATCCCAAGCCCCTCCTCGTCCCCGCTACACAGAACCGCTCGATCCCGAAAGCATTCTCATACCCTTTTTCGCCGGCCTTCCCTTCCAACAGATCTCCCACCAGCGCAGCCGTCGACGGAGCCAGCAAAATACCGTTGCGATAATGGCCGCACGCCAGCACCAACTCCGAAACCTCGGGGACAGGGCCGATCAGCGGCCAGCCGTCCAACGTCGCGGGCCTTAGGCCCGCCCAGCCCCGCGAGGGAGGGATACCGCCAAGGAAAGGCAGCGCGCGATCGCTCCAGCGCTTCAGCCGTCCAATCCCCTGCTCTGTGACGCTCCGCTCAAAACCGGCGACATCTTCCGAGGCTCCGCATACGAGGCTCCCGTCTTTTTTGCCGACCCAGTACGCTTGGCTGGAAAAAATCATATGACGGACAGGATCGCCTTTCCCGTCATACGCGCAAATTTGCCCCCGGATCGGATGAACCGGCACGTCGACGGGCAGCCACTCTCGCACGAATCCGCTCCATGCTCCGGCGCACACGACGACCCGATCCGCCAGCCAGCTTCCCGCGCCCGCGGTTCGGACGACGACGCCTGTGCCGGCTACCCTCTCCATTCCCGTAACGCGTCCGGCATGGGCCACGAGCCTCACCCCGGCCCGGCGACACGCTTCCTCCGCCGCTCCGACCAGCTTCGGCGCGAACACATGACTCTCGCCGGGACAATAGAGCGCGCCTAACGCCCGATCGGACAACTTCGGCTCCCGGCGGCGCAGCTCCGCCGCTCCGAGCAGCTCGAATCCGGCCCCGTGCCGGCTCTGCCATTCGAGCCTCGCGCGCAGGGACAGGAAATCCGCCTCATGAAACGCGACGTTCAAGCTCCCGCTGCGCTGCAATTCAGCCGAATGACCGGTCAGCTCCTCAAGTTCGCGAACCCAGTCCGGGTATCGCGAATGGCTGTCCGCGCACAGCCGGAAAAACGCGTCGGGGCTTTCGGGATTTTCCGAGAACGGCGCCAACATTCCCGCAGCCGCCCCGGAGGCTTGACCGCCGAACGCCTCCGCCTCCAGCACCGTGACGCGGAAGCCCCGCTTGGCCGCCTCCCAGGCGCTGGACAGCCCGATGATGCCGCCACCGAGGATCAGCACCTCCGCGGTTTGCGTCGACTTCACACCCCCGGCCGATTGCACCGACTTCGCGATCCCTCTCCCGGGCTTCGCTTCCGCGCTTCCTTTCGACGCCCCGCTCACGTTTTCCCCTCCCGGGCTTCGGGTCTGAACAGCCGTCCCTCCAGTTCGCTGCTGGCAGAGGCATAGCGCTTCCGGGGAATGCGTCCGGCCAGCCGGGACAGCCGTCCCGCTTCGATTGCCAGCTTCATCGCCCGCGACATCGCCACCGGGTCCACCGCTTTGGAGACGGGCGTATTGGCGAGAATGCCGTCCGCGCCCAGCTCCATCGCCTGAACGGCGTCCCCGGCCGAGCCGAGTCCCGCATCCACGATAACGGGAACCCGCGCCTCCTCGGCAATCAGGCCCAGGTTGTACGGATTCAGGATGCCCAAGCCCGTGCCGATTGGAGCTCCGCCCGGCATGACCGCCGCCGCTCCGGCATCCTCCAGCCTGCGGCACAGCGCCGGATCGTCCGACGTATAGGGCAGCACAGTGAAGCCTTCGTCAGCCAGCCGTTCCGTCGCCTTCAGCGTCTCCACCGGATCGGGCAGCAGCGTGCGGGGATTGGAACTGATCTCCACCTTGATCCAATCCCCCAGCCCCGCGGCGCGCGCCAGCCGGGCGATTCGCACGGCCTCATCTGCGTTTCCGGCCCCCGACGTATTGGGCAAATAGATCAGCTCTCTGCCCGCGACATGCTGCAGCACGCCGTCGTCTTCATAGTTGTCCAGGTTGATCCGGCGCACCGCGAACGTAATAACCTCGGCTCCGGACGCCTCCAACGCCTGGAGAAAAACGGCGGGACTCGGAAACCTGCCCGTGCCCAGAAAAAAACGCGACTTCAACTTCCGTCCCCCGATAACCATACCGTCTTGCACAATTGTATCCATTTCCATCCCCACGCTCAGCCTCCCCCGACAAAATGAACGAATTCGACCGAGCCCCCGCCTTGCAGCGGCGTCTCTCCCCACAGCTGGCGCGGGACGACCGCCCCGTCCAGCTCGGCGATGACGCTTCGGCCTTCCAGTTTGTACTCCGCCGCCAGTTCCAGCAGGGTGGCCGCCTGCGTCCGCTCGCTGCGGCCGTTGACGACAACGTCGATCTCCCGGACGTCCCCGGGAGCCGGCATCGGTGCCGACAAGGATACCGGTACGGATAGCGACACCGATTCCGCCAATGCTGCCTGCTCTCCCAGACGCCAGGCGTTAATCTTCCCCAGCAGATTGCGGCAGACCGATTCGGGATTGTCATGGCCGACGATGGCGGACACCGCGCACAGTCTTCTGGCCCCTGCCCGAAGCACTTCCTCCGCATTGGTCTCCGTAATGCCGCCGATGGCGACGAACGGGATGCCAATTTCCGCGGCCGCCTGCGCGACGTAAGAGGTCGTCACTGCTTGCCGTCCCGGCTTGGTGCCCGTCGGATAAACGGGACCGACGCCGATATAATCCGCTCCCGCTCGCTCGGCGGCGCGAGCCTGCTCGATCCGATGCGTAGAAATGCCGATGATCCGGCACGAACCGAGAAGCTCGCGCGCCGCCTCGATCGACAGGTCGTCCTGCCCGAGATGAACGCCGTCGGCGTCCGCGGCCAGCGCAACGTCCGGATGGTCGTTGACGATGAGAGGCACGCCGTACTTGGCGGTCAGCTCTTTCAGCCGCTTCGCCTTCTCGATCAGCTCCCGCTTCGGGCTCATCTTGTCGCGGAGCTGCACAATATCGGCTCCTCCCCTTAAAGCCGCCTCCATCACCTCCAGCATGCCGCGCCCCGGATGATAGTTTTCGCCGGTAATGACGTACAGCTTAAAATCCAACGGACGTTTCATCCGCTTCCCTCCCTGTCCCGTCGCTCAAATAATGCCGATAAATTTCCATCGCGCGTTCGGGCTCGCCCGCGCCTTGAATCAGCGCGCGTCCTTCAGCGAAAATGACGATCCTCTCTTCTGCCGCCGTTGAAGCACGCAGCAAATACCGATTGTCGGCGGTAATGGCGCAGCCCGCCGCAACCAGCCGCCTTCTCCACTCTGACAGCGACACCGACGGCTTCAGCGCTAACTGAAACGTATCCCTTCCGCACAGGACGATCAGCTTTGCCGCCTCCCGATCGTCGCCGAACAAAGCATTTCCCGTCGCACTCTCTGAGCGGTCGGCAATCGAGACATCTTCCGCCGCGACCGCCCTTCTAACACAGAGCAATGCCGCTTCAGTCGCATTTTGCTCCTTGGCCCGTTCGCCGTTCGCAGAGAGGCGGAAGGAGTCTCCATGCTCCGCAAGCTCCCGGCGAGCAGCTGCCGCCGACTCCCCCCACCCGCAATAAGGGCACGGTTCAACCGGCGGCGGCAGCTTCCATTCCTTGACGGAGAAATGCCACGCATCCACGGTCAGCCACGTCCCGCGCAGCGCCGAGCGATTGCCCGTCAGCGCCTTCAGCGCCTCCGCCGCCTGCAATGCGGCCACCATCTCCACCGCGGGCGAGATGACGCCGAGCGTATCGCAGGTCGGCCCGTCTTCGCCGCCCGGCGCCTCCTCGCCAAGCAGACAGCGCAGGCAGCAGTGGTCGCCGGGAACGAGCAGCGCGGTCATTCCCCCGGAGCCCGCGACGCCGCCGTACACGAGCGGAATGCCGCGGCTGAAGCAGGCGTCGCTGAGCAGCAGCCGGGTCGCCGCATTGTCGGTGCCGTCGAGCACCAGGTCGACGTCCGCCGCCAGCGACTCCGCGTTGCGCCGATCCACGTCGGCCACGAAAGCCTCGATCCGCGCCCTGCCGTTGACCCGGCGCAGCTTCGCCGCGGCGGCGACCGCCTTGGGCAGCGCCGCTTCCGCGTCCTCCTCGTCGTACAGCGTCTGCCGGTGCAGATTGCTCAGCTCCACATAGTCCCGATCGACGAGGCGCAGGCGGCCCACTCCGGCCCGGACCATATGCTGGGCGAGCGAAGCGCCCAGCGCCCCGGCGCCTACGACAAGCACGCTCGCCTCGCCGAGCCGCCGCTGTCCCTGCGCGCCGATCGGAGCGAAGCGGATCTGCTGGGAGTAGCGCTCCTCCGCCTCCGTCTCCGCTTCCCTAAGCATAGATCCGGCTTCCCCCGGCCTTAAACGCTTCCGCCTGCTCCTGCATGCCGGCCTCCAGCGCTTCCTCCTCCGCTACGCCGTGCTTCTCCGCGTAATCGCGAATGTCCTGCGTAATGCGCATGCTGCAAAACTTCGGTCCGCACATCGAGCAGAAATGCGCCGATTTGGCCGCCTCCGCCGGCAGCGTCTCATCGTGGTAGGCCATGGCGCGCTCCGGATCGAGCGACAGATGGAATTGGTCTCTCCAGCGGAATTCGAATCTCGCCTTGGAGAGCGCATCGTCGCGCAGCCGCGCCCGCGGGTGGCCCTTCGCCAGATCGGCGGCATGGGCGGCGATCTTGTAGGCGATGACGCCGTCCTTGACGTCCTCCTTGTTCGGCAAGCCGAGATGCTCCTTCGGCGTCACGTAGCAGAGCATCGCCGTCCCGAACCAGCCGATCATCGCGGCGCCGATCGCGGATGTAATATGGTCGTATCCCGGAGCGATGTCGGTCGTCAGCGGCCCCAGCGTGTAGAACGGCGCCTCCTTGCACACCTCCATCTGCCGGTCGACGTTTTCCTTGATCAGATGCATCGGCACGTGGCCGGGTCCTTCGATCATCACCTGCACATCGTGCTTCCACGCGATCTCGGTCAGCTCGCCGAGCGTGTCCAGCTCCGCGAACTGCGCCTCGTCGTTGGCGTCGGCGATCGAACCGGGCCGCAGACCGTCTCCGAGCGAGAAGCTGACGTCGTAGGCTTTCATAATCTCGCAAATGTCCTCGAAATGCGTATACAGGAAGTTCTCCTTGTGATGAGCCAGACACCAGGCCGCCATAATCGAGCCGCCGCGGGAGACGATGCCGGTCACCCGCTTCGCCGTCAGCGGAATATAGCGCAGCCGCACCCCGGCATGAATCGTGAAGTAATCGACGCCCTGCTCCGCCTGCTCGATCAGCGTGTCGCGGAACACCTCCCAGCTCAGCTCCTCCGCCTTGCCTCCGACCTTCTCCAACGCCTGGTAGATCGGCACCGTGCCGACCGGAACCGGGGAATTGCGAACGATCCATTCTCGGGTCGTGTGAATATTTTTGCCTGTGGACAGGTCCATGATCGTATCGGCTCCCCAGCGGGTCGCCCACGTCATCTTCTCAACCTCCTCCTCGATCGAGGAGGCGACGGCCGAGTTGCCGATGTTGGCGTTAATCTTGACATGAAAATGCCGCCCGATAATCATCGGCTCGCACTCGGGATGGTTAATGTTCGCCGGGATAATCGCTCGCCCCGCAGCTACCTCCGCCCGTACAAATTCCGCGCTCATCCCTTCGCGCAGCGCGATATATTCCATCTCCGGCGTAATCCGCCCTTGGCGGGCGAAGTGCAGCTGCGTCACGTTGCGCCCTTCCGCCGCCCGCAAGCAGCGGTTATGCGGCTTGGGAAATACCTCCGCGCCCCTCTTCTCCGCCGCATCGGCCGTCGCAAAGCCGTTGTCCTCAGGCCGCACCTCACGTCCCTCGTACTCGACCGTGTCGCCTCGTTCCGCAATCCAGCGTCCCCGAACGGAGGGCAGTCCCCGCCGCACATCGGCCTGAAAACCATCCTCCGTATACGGGCCGCTGGCATCGTACACCCGAATCGGATCGTTCGGCTCCTCCAGCCCGTTTCTCCCTGAACTCGGCTCAAGCGCGATCTCGCGCATCGGTACCCGAATGTCTTCCCTGTCTCCCGTCGCGTACACCTTGCGGCTTCCCGGCAGCGGCGTCGTCATCATCGGCATAACAAAAAAACCTCCTTAAGCGGCGTAATGTCAAATTCCGCTGGGAGGCCATGAGTAAGAAGATAAGAAACGACCGCCAGACTTGACGACGACTCCATTTCAGGCGCATGCATACCGACTGCGACACTCGTGCCGATACGGCAAGCGATGGCGAGTACGCGCGGTTCGCCCCTGCCGTTGCGCCTGTCCGCGGCAATCCGCCGCATAACAAAAGCCGCCCCGGCAGGGAGCGGCTGAATGTGTCACGCTCATGAAAAGCCATGACGCAAGCATGAAGAAGCCCGCGGCCATCGCCTTCCAAAGTCTGACGTACATTGCCCACTTTCCTACGCTGGCATAACCCAGATCAGGTTCAAAGGGACCAAGGCATCGCCTTATCTCAGCCCTTGCGGGCGCCCCTAGTGGAATTCAATGAAAACTTTACAATCGATTCAGGTTTCTGTCAACCCTTGAACGACGAAGCTCTTTTCTTTATTTTTCCGTTATAGGCCCCTTCCCGGAACGCCGCGATCGGATCGACCGGCAGCCCCTGCTCCTCCCGGACTACCCTCAGCAACGGGCCTACATCGAACTCGAACGCCTTGCGAACCGCTTCCTCGGCGCCCAGCACGTCCTGCCTTTCCTGCGCCGCGCGCACTTCCGCATGATCGACCAGCAGCGCCTTCGCATACTGGGTCTGTACGTTCAAGACCGAGCGGACCATTGCCTCGACCTTCGGCTCGATATTGTGCGATTGATCGATCATGTAAGCGATGTTGTCCACCGTGCTCCGAACGTCCGCGCATGCATCCTCTGAGGCGTGAACAATTTGATAAAAGATCAAAAACAACTCGTACGGATCGATCGCCCCGACAATCAAATCGTCGTCCGCGTATTTCCGGCTGTTGAAATGGAACCCGCCCAACCGGCATTCGTCCAGCAAATAAGCAACGATGTGCTCCACGTTCGTGCCCGGCGCGTGGTGGCCCGTATCGACAAGCACCTGCGCTTGCGGTCCAAGCTTGCACGCCAAATTGTACGCCATCCCCCAGTCCGCCAGATCGGTGTGATAAAACGCCGGCTCGAAAAACTTGTACTCGATCAGCATCCGCATCCCCGGCGCCAACGCCCCGTAAACCTCCTCCAGCGACTCCCGCATCCACGTTTTGCGCGCCCTTAAGTCGCCTTGCCCCGGGTAATTCGTACCGTCCGCGAACCACAGGCTAATATCACGCGATCCCGTCTGCCTGGCAATGTCGACGCATTCCAGCAAGTGCTCCGTCGCCTTGCGCCGAATCGTCACATCCGCGTTCGTCACGCTGCCCAACATATAGGCGTCGTCCTGAAACAGATTCGGGTTTATCGCGCCAATCGTGACGCCGAGACTCTCCGCATGGCTGCGCAATCCGTCGTAGCTGTCCGTTTTGTCCCACGGGATATGGATAGCGACGGAAGGACAAAGCCCCGTCAGCCGATGAACCTCCGCGGCGTCTTCGATTCTCTCGTACGGCGTTCGGGCGGCATAGCGGTTGCGAAACACCTTGAACCGAGTGCCCGAATCTCCGAAGCCCCAGGACGGGGTCTCGATTTTGAGCGACTTCAGCCTGCTTTTCACCCGTTCTACATCAATTCCTCTTGCTCGCTGCCGCTGCTCGAACAGCTGATAATCTTGGTCCGTCATAGCGAAGCTACCTCCCTGCATTGTTATAGAATGCTTGTCTTAAAGCGCTTAGTCGCCTCTTCGATGTCCGTCCCAGGGGTAAAAATGCTCGACGTTCCCGCGACGAAAATGTCCGCGCCCGCCTGTCGCATCTTAAGCGCATTGTCCCAACTGACGTTGCCGTCCACCTCGATCTCGATATCCGGGCGGCCGCTTGCGGTCAGCCGCTCCTTCAACCCGGCGATTTTGCGCAGTGTTGAAGGGACGAGCTTCTGCCCCGCGAAGCCAGGATTGACCGTCATGACAAGCACGAGCTCCAAGTCGTCCAGCACCTCGTCGACGGCGTACAGCGGTGTCGCCGGATTGAGGGCGACGGAAGGCCGCGCCCCCTTGTCGCGAATATGCTGCAGCGTTCGCTGCAAATGCACCGAGGCTTCCTGATGAACCGACACGATGTCTCCTTCGCGAATGTCGAAGACGGATAACAGCGACTCCGGGCGTTCCACCATCAGATGAAAATCGAACGGAATGCTCGTCATCTCCCGAACGCAGCGGATAAAATCCGGACCAAGCGTAAAGTTAGGCACGAAGTGGCCGTCCATGACGTCGAAATGAAGATAGTCCGTTCCGGCCCGCTCCAGCGCTCGCACACTTTCCTCAAGCTTGCGGAAATCGACGCACATCATCGAAGGCGAAATTTTGCCCGACATTCGCTTCTCATCCCTTCTCACGGCTTCACGATAACGCGCAGACCTTCGTGGCTCTCTGCGACGCGAATCGCTTCCTCGATCCGTTCGAGCGGGAAGCGATGGCTAATAAACTTGGACATATCGATGATGCCGTTATTGATCAGTTCGACTGCCTGCTGATGATGGCGGGGAAGCGAGCCGTGGGCGCCGTGAACGAACAGTTCCTTGTAGTGAATCAGGTTTGTATCGAGCGGAACAATCGCCCGGTCCTTCGGCAGCCCGCCGAAGAAGTTGACCCGAGCCCTGTTCTTGGCCATGCGGATCGCGTCGACTTGGGATTCCGGCGACGGGTTGCACGTGATGACGACGTCCGCTCCGAGGCCCCCCGTTTCATCAAGCACGCGCTGCACTGCGTCTTCGTCGCCCGAACAGATGTAGGCCGCCGCTCCGAGCCGTTTCGCGATTTCGAGGCGGGGACGCGAACGATTGACGAGCAGCACTCTCGCTCCCATCTTCATCGCCACCTCGACGAGCATCATCCCGATCGGTCCGGCGCCGATGACGACGACGGTGTCCCCCAGCTTCACCTGAGACAGCTCCAATCCGTTCAATACGCAGGCAAGCGGCTCCGCCAAGGCGGCTTCCTCGTAGCTGATCCCGTCGCCGATTTTGTGTATCGGTCCGTAGTTCACGACCATCTTGTTGAGCAGAACGTATTCCGCGAAGCTGCCGGCAAACTGATAACCCATCGCGTAGTTGATCTGACAGTTGTTCCCGATGCCCGCCTCGCAAAATACGCACTCTCCGCACGGCACGTCCGCCCCGAGACATATCCGGTCGCCGACCGAGAACCGGGTGACGTTGGCGCCGACCGCGACGACGCGCCCCGCGGCTTCATGACCGAGAATTTGCGGAAGCTGCACGCGGCTGTTGCCATGACGATAGATTCGAATATCGCTGCCGCAGATGCCGACCGCCTCCACCTTCATCAGAATGCTGTCCGCGTCGACCTCCGGCGTCGGCACCTCCTTTAACGCCATTCTTTCCAACTGCTCCAATACCGCCGCTTTCATCTTTAACCCTCTCCTTTACCGATAGTCCACATCACTTTGTTGTAAAAAGCCGTCCGGTCCCGCATCATGCCGAGCGCTTCTCCAAGCTCCTCCAGCGCAACCTTATGCGTAATCAAAGGAGGGATTTGAAGCTTGCCCTGGGCCATTGCCCGTACGGCCAGCTTCCATTCGTTCTTCGGCAGCTCGGCGTAATCCGAATTCCACGTTCCGACGACGGTCAGCTGCTTGCGAAGCATTTCCCAATAGCCGTTTTGCGTCAGTCCCATCGGTCCGGACGGGTTGCCCATCAGCACGACGCGCCCTCCCGGCCGAGCCGCGCGCAGGCAGTTTTCCCACGAAGCAGGATGTCCCGCGCCTTCGACGGCGAGATCGACGCCCGTTCCCTCCGTCCGTTCCATCGTCCACGTCTGCACATCCTCGTTCGCAGCGTTCACGACGTCTGCAAAACCGTTCTCTCGGGCGAACGCAAGCTTGCTATCGTCAACGTCAGCTAGCAGCACCTGGGAAGCCCCCCAAGCTCGCGCCCACTGGGCCAACATCAAGCCGATCGGCCCGGCGCCGCTAATCAGCACACGATCGCCGATGTCCAGCCCGCCGCGCCGCAGCGCATGAATCGCGACCGCGGCCGGCTCGGCCATCGCCAGCTCCTCGCCGCTCAGCCCTTCCGGAGCCGGAATCAAATTCCATGCCGGCACGCAGACGTACTCGGCGAACGCCCCGTCCGACCGGGAGCCCTTGTAGTCGTAGGCGCTGCAAGTTGCGTAGGCGCCGACCTCGCAGCTTGGGCAGGCGCGACACGGCAGCAGCGGAAATACCGCGGCCATCGTCCCGATCAGCCGCTCGTCCTCTCCTTCGCCAACGGCTTCTACGCGCCCGGAAAACTCATGGCCCGGAATCGTCGGAAACTTGTAGGTGCCTTTCTCATAAATGCGGGGAATGTCGGAGCCGCATACGCCGCATGCCGTCACCTTCAGCAGAACCTCTCCTCTGCCGGGGGCCGGCTTCGGCACCCGCATCAGCCTCAGATCGCCGATTCCGTTCAACACCCACGCCTTCATCGTCGCCATTTTTTCCCCGCCTCCTAGTCCTTAACGAACTGCCGCCAGTAGTCCACCGATTCCTTATGATCCTGAACGATCCGGAACTCCGTCGACCATGCCTCGCGATGCGACAGCTCGAACACAAGCTCCGCCTCCTCCGCGCCGGACTGCTCAATCGCCTCCAGCAGCTTCTCTCCGTGAATGATGCCAAGCGCGTTGTACTCCTCCGTAAAAGGCCAATGTCGGCTATGATTCAGCTCCGTCTGCTGGATATGAATAATCGGGGATACGCGGCCCAGCTCCCTCACCCAGCGGTAAGGATCGCGGTCGTCCGGATGCGGAGCGTGACCAACGTCCAGACACACCTTGAAAGGCAGCCCGGCCCCGTCGTTCAAGCGCTCCAGCAGTTCTTTCGTGTCTTCGACCGTATTCGCCATTTCCCGGGGAATGGACATCGGCTCGAACGTCAGGTAGTCCATTCCCAGGTCCCGACAATACCAGCTCAGTTCCTTCCACAGCTTCAGCGCTTCTTCGATGACGAATTCCCTGCGCTTGACGTCGTCGAAGTCCGTAAACGTCAAAATGCCGAAATGGCTTCCGGTCGACCTCGCCCCGAGAGCGGCGGACGCCTTGGCGAACTTCTTGAACCACTCAAGCCAAATCCGTCGCGCTTCCGCATCCGGATGCATGAAGTGATTCACCCGCGTAAACGCGCTCGTGAACGTCGACGTCACGTTCAAACCGTACCGTTGTGTGCTTGCATTGATCCTCTCTACCTGTCTCAGGACGTAGTCGTCCGGCAGGAACACATTGAGCAAGTCCGCGACGAGCTGCACGTTGCGGACCCCCATCTCCTCGGCGACGAGCCTCGACCATACCTCCGGCTCGACGTACTTGTTGATCGCAAATCCGAGATTCATTCCCAGCTTCAATTTTGCGGGCATTCGGTTCTCTCACCCTTTTCGTATTATTGATTCATTTTTAATACTATTTTGTTTCACTGATACATTCAAGGGTGTTTTAAGCAATTTAAGTAAAAAACTGTGGCAGCCCCATTCGCATATATGAACTCGATAAACTCGTGTAATATCGCTTGAACTGAGTGGCTTTGCGGTCTGGTAGGCGGTTACTCGAGCAGATTCGAGCTTTCCTCTGCTTCTTACGGTCTGCCAGACCCTTACGCACCCAAATTCGTACTCTCAACCTCCTCTTACGGTCTGCCAGACCCTTACGCACGCAAATTCGTGCTTTCAACCTCCTCTTACGGTCTGCCAGACCCTTACGCACGCAAATTCGTGCTCTCAACCTCCTCTTACGGTCTGTCAGACCCTTACGCACCCAAATTCGTGCTTTCAACCTCCTCTTAGGGTCTGCCAGACCCTTACGCACGCAAATTCGTGCTCTCAACCTCCTCTTACGGTCTGTCAGACCCTTACGCGAGCGGATTCGAGCACTCCAGCCCTTCTTGCGGTCTGCGAGCCGTTTCTCGTAGGCATACTGATCTACCTCAGTTGGTCCGCTTTAGAAAAAGCGACGAAAATAAACAAAAACCCGCCCAAGGACCAATCGGTCCCTTGAACGGGTTTCTGTCAAATTCGTATATGCTTATATATTTGAATCTCCGATTGCTCTGACGCTATCCCGCTCCCTCAGGCGAGTCGGGATAACAAGCGGCGGACGACGGGACGACGGATCGGCGATGAGCTCGGCAAGCATTTGCGCCGCCGCAAAACCGAGCTCTAAAGCCGTCTTCTCGACGGTGGTCAGCGGCACGGGCAGCAGCTCGGAAAAGGCGAAGTCGGTAAAACCGACGATCGACAGGTCGTTTGGCACGGACATGCCGAGCCGGTACGCAACCTGCATGACGGACAACGCCACATAGTCGTTGGAACAGACGACTGCCGTCATGTCGCGGTTCGCTCCAAGGTAAGCGGCCAGCCGCTTCCCCTCCTCTTCGGACTGGGTGTGCGTGTCGCCGAGTTGATGCACGAGGCTCAAGTCTAGGCTTAAGGAAGCGTCCAGGAACGCCTGCGTATACCCGTTGAACCGATCCTCTCGACTCATCAGGCCGCGGAAGGGCTCGGAGACGTAACCGATGCGGCGATGCCCGCGTCCGATCAAATAAGCGGTCATTTCCAGCGAACCGTGAAAATGGTCGTGGTAGACGCTCGGGATGCTGATTTCCCGGAAAGCCCGGTCGACGACAACGACCGGGAAGCCCTGTGTATGAAGCCTTAACAGCACCTCGTTTAACGTATCGTGGCGCCCGGGGTATACGATCAATCCCGCCACGCCGTATCGCTGCACAAGCTCTTCCGCCATCTTGTCTTCCTTCTCCGGCTCCCCAGAAGTAAAACGGATCAACATCTCAAATCCGCGCTCGGCCAGCCCCTCCGTCAGCGCCTGCAGCACGCGCCCAACATACTCGTCCGGATCAGGCAGCAGCACACCGACCGTAGGACGGTCCGCTATGCGCAGAGGGCTTCTCTCCCGCTCCGTCCCGCCCTCCTCCGGCAGCTTGGCCAGAAACGTTCCCCGCCGCGGCATGCGGTACACAACGCCCTCGCGTGCAAGCTGAAGCAGCGCCTCCTTGCTTGTCCGGCTGCTGACGCCGTACATTCGGGCAAGCTCCGTCTCCGATGGAACGGGATCGTGCGGTTTCAGTCCTTGCTCGCGGATCAGCTCTAATATTTTCACTCTCATCTGCTCATAGAGCACGACTGGCCCCTTCGTCAACTTCTCTCTCATCGCTCGGCTCCCCAATAATACATTTACGTATCAGATGTATTATAGCGAAATTAAGGACAAGGAGAAACCCACTTCCGCTTACGCATCCCAAAAATCTCCGACTGAACGATTGGGAATTGACTACCACTAACTCACTATAATCTCATGGGGTAAACCGTTATGGCTTCGTTGGACGCTGATATGCGATTTCTTCGCCAATCCCCTCCTCCAATGCTGTCAGCACAAGTCGCTCCATGATCCAAGAGAAAAGGTTGTGGAGGACCGAAGCCTTTGGGACTTAGGTCAAAAGTGCCTTCGCGGTGACGGGACGGGAGTGTGGAGGCCAAAAAGGTGCCTTCGCGGTGGCGGGACGCGAGTGTGGAGGCAAAAAAAGTGCCTTCGCGGTGGCCGGACGAGAGTGTGGAGGCAAAAAAAGTGCCTTGGCGATGGCAGGACGGGAGTGTGAAGGCAAAAAAAGTGCCTTCGCGGTGGCCGGATGGGAGTGCGAAGGCCAAAAAGGTGCCTTCGCGGTGGCGGGACGGGAGTGCGAAGGCCAAAAAAGTGCCTTCGCGGTGGCGAGACGGGAGTGTGGAGGCAAAAAAAGTGCCTTCGCGGTGGCGAGACGGGAGCGTGGAGGCAAAAAAGGTACCTTAGTGCTACCTCAGCAGTGGAGTAACATTGCTCCTCGTCTCCGTCAAGCTGCAGGTGAGGGACGTTCAATTAGACGCACGTTATATGATGCTTTCGGGCAATTCTTACTCGCCCCCTACGCAGGTGGAATGTTCATGCGTTTGAATTGGTCGGTTTTATGTTGATACGAATGGATTAGTCGGTTAAATGTTCAGGAGTATTGATGGGTCGATTGTATGTTCACGCGTAAATTGGTCGGTGTATGTTCATGCGAGGATGGGTCGGTCATAAAAAAAACGCCAAGAAACCGCGGCTTCTTGGCGTTCTCCCCTATTAAATTATCCCCGCTTAGGCTTGCGAACAATCGCAACGATCAGCGCCAGAACGCCCGCGGCAAGTCCGGCGATCGCCAGCGACAGTGTCAATGTATCCCGCCCGCCTTCATCGTTGGCGTCGCTGGAAGCTGCAGCTGCCCCGCTCGAAGCGCCGTGTCCGTCACCGTGACCGTCGCCGGTCGCAGCCGTCACCGTAGTGATCGAGGCCGGTTTATCGGCGTCCGGTGCGCCCGTCCATTCGACGACCTCTCCGTCGGAGTAAGTCTGGTACGCTTTCCAGCTCAGTTCCTTGGCATCGTCGGCGACTTTGCCCTGCATGCGGAATTCGCCGAACTCCGTAGCGCCAAGGCCGTTTCCGGTCGCCTTCCAAGTGACGCTGACGATTTTATCCTCCGCGCCCTTCTCGATCTCATACGTCCATTCCGGCTTAGGCTCGAAACGGCTGATGTTGACGCCGTCCGGAATCGCCACCTTCACCTGGGTCGTAGCAGCGTCCTTCTCGGACGGAACGCGAACGGTGAACACTTGATAGGAGCCTGCCGGCACGGAGCCCGGTTGAACTGTCACGTGAGCGCTGGCCAAGCCCGCGAAGCCGAGCGACAGCAGAAGAACAAGCAGCAAAGATACGCTTTTTTTCATTGGAATATCCAACCTTCCTGATTCGATTAGTTAACGATATTTCACAGTATAGTCCGTTCCCGGCAGCGGCGCATGACCCGAAAGAGTCATTTCGTTCTGCTCATTGTGACAATATTGAAACATCGCCGTTCGTCTACTCCGGCTCGACCATTCCCCGTTCATAAGCATATCGGGTCAACTGAACCCGGTTATCGAGATGAAGCTTCTGCAAAATATTTTTCAAATGATTTTTGACCGTATGCTCGGACAGCCCGAGCAATGCGGCGATTTCCCGGTTCGTCTGCCCACGGGCGACCTCTTGGAGAATATCCCGCTCCCGCGGCGTCAATCCGCCGCCGTCCTGCGGCCGCTCCCTGGTCGGGTCCGTCGCGTGACCGGGCTTGCGATCGGCAAACTCGCGAAGGATCGACATGGCTACGTCCGGATTCAACGGAGCTTCGTCGAATGCGACCGCGCGCAAATAATCCCGCCAAGCGGCAGGATTCAAGTTTTTCAGCAAGTAGCCCTGCGCGCCCTTCTTAAGCGCCTCGAACAGATGCGAGACATCGTCCGACACCGTTACCATTACGATCTTCACCGCGGGAAACGACGTTTTGATCGCCTTGACCGCTTCCAATCCGCCCATTCCCGGCATGTTGATATCCATCAAAATCATATCCGGCGCAAGCTCCTCCGTCATTCGAAGCGCTTCCTCGCCGCTGGCGGCTTCCCCGACGACGGTGAACTCCTCCAGCGAGGATACGATCGTCCTCATCCCTTCTCTCGCGTGCCGATGGTCGTCGGCCAGCAGCAATCGTACGACCCTGTTCATTCCTTCTTCGCCTTCCTCCCGCTTTTGACGAGCTCCACTACCGTCCGTTCCCCACGTCGTTCGGCCAGGAACGACCAGCCCATCGCTCCGGCCCGGTCCCTGACCATGCGCAAGCCGAAACGCCCCTGCGCCTGAAACGGATCGCCGCCGAACCCAACGCCATCGTCTTCGATACGGCAGCGAAAACCGCCCGCTCCGTCCGGTTCCCCGACAACATACACATGCGAAGCTCTCGCATGTTTGCGAACGTTGACCAGCGCCTCCCGAACGCAGGCGTGAAGCTCCACCTTCTCCTTGTCGGTCAAGCCGTCATCCGGAATCGTCCACTGAAAATCCGCCCTGGCTCCGCTAAGCTCCGCCGTCTCGCCGAGCAGCTCCCGCAGCGGTCCGACCCACGCGGCCGATTCCGGCGAAGGAGGAAGGCGCAGATTGGCGATCGCCTGGCGTACATCCTCGTGCATGACCCGGACCGTCTCCCTAAGCCCTTTGGCCAGCTCCCGCACCGATTCCTCCCGGCTAGCCCCGTCAAGCTGGTCCAGCTTAACGGCGAGCAGAAACAACGACTGCGAAATTCCGTCATGGAGCTCCCGCGCCAAGCTCTCCCGTTCCTCTAACGCCGCCTTCCCTTCCTTCTCCCGCTGCAGTTCCTTTTGGGACTGCTCCAGACGCGCGAACAAGCTGCGTACCAACGTCAAGGTAACGGCCAGCACGATAAACGGCGCCAACAGGTTGCCCAGCTCCATCGACACATACGGCAGCAGGAAGGCATGCCTGACATATTCCCACAGGCCGATCGTCAGCGTCGGAATGAGTAAAATCAGCCATTTGATTCTTCTGTCCTTACTCCGGTTATCCAACCCGCTTCCCCCTCCCCGCTCCCGTCGCTACGCGCTGTGTGATCGAAATCGGACTTTTTGAAACAATTGCTAATAGATACGATACGTCGTCTCTACAACCCGCTCCGTATCTTCCGCATCGGTAACCCGGACCTGCGCCTTCCATTGTCCTGCGAACGGCAGATAAGGCCCCTCCGCCGTATACGTCGATTTCTTATAATCCGGAAATGCATCCTGCTCTTCGTCCTCGTACGGCTGAAGCGGTACGTCGATATAGCCCATCCCTTCCCGATCGAGCGGGAGCAGACGCAATTGAACGCTTTTCGCCTCGCCTTTGCCGACCCATTCGGGCAGCCATATTTTCAATGTAAACCGGTTTTCACCGGGCGTATTCGGCGAGATGCGCAGCGTGACGTGCATATCCGTGCCCATCTTGTGATAGCTGAGCGGCTCGTTGACCGGCAGCGGCGTCTGATAGGTCAGAATGCCGACGCAGAGCACGATGCCCGCCAGCAGACCGATGTCCACCTTCAGCAGACTCCCGCGCGGAAGCTCGCCCTTCTTCAGGCGCAACCGGATCAAGAACGCCGTCACGGCTACGAGCAGAGAGATGGCGATTTTGGCGATCAGCCATTTGCCCCAGGCGGTGTACTGCAAATATTCCAAGGAAGGCAAATATTTGAGCGTCGACAGAATCCCCGTCACCCACAGCGCGAGGAACGAAATCAACGCCCATTTGGAGAAGACGAGCGCAAAACGTCCCGCCTCGGGCCGTTCCTTGTACCACACCGCGAGCAGCAGCACTAGCCCTCCGCTCCATAAAGCGGCGGCAACCAGATGCGCATAATCCAGCGATATCGTGTAAGAAATCGGGTCAAACGCCGCCGCATGCCCCGACCAAGCTTCCGCGAACAACGCGAGCGCAGCCCAGACCACCCTCAGGAAACCTTTCAGCGAAGGAAGCAAAGGAGCCGCCAGTGCCAGCAGCAGTTCGGCAATGTACAATCTTCCGATCGTCGTTTCCGTCAAAATGCGGCCCCACTCGGATAGCGGCTCCCCTTGGCCCAGATCGCGCAGGCTGAAGAAAACGTAAGCAAGCGTGGCGATCAACGCGAATTTGCCCGCCAGGCCCAGCGACCGGGAATGCGTATCGCGAACGATCGGCGACATGGTGCGCAGCAAGCTCCACAGCGCCAGTCCGGTCGCAGCGAGAAGCCCGGCGTAATACAAAATTCTGGCCGCGTACAGCAGGAAGGAGTCCGCGCCCAGACCCGCTCCGCCATGATTGTGGGAATGGCCGACCTGCTGATGCGGGTCCAGCTTGCTCTTATCAAGCGGCGCGGGATTGCCCACCGTAAACACGTAAGCCCCGGAAATCGGGTGTCCGTCGGCCGAAATGACCGAATAGGAGACGGTATAGTGCCCTTCCCCGAGCTTCGTCAGTCCGACTCGGATCCCTTTGCCTTCTTCGATGCGCTCAAGCTCGCCCTTGGCGACGTTCTTCGACGACTCGTTAAGTACGAGCAGCTTGGCTCCTCCGTTGTCCAGCCTTTCGTTAAAGACGATCTCCACCGCATCCGGACTTGCGTCCATCCGGGAATCCGCCTGCGGACTCGCCTTCTCCAGCGTGGCGTGGGCTTGCGCCTGCCGCGGGGCTCCGAAAAGCGAAAACAGAACAAAACCTGCGCCCAACAAAGCGATGGCGAAGACGCGCACCAACCATTTTCTATCCCTTAATTCTAGCTTTCTTAAATACAACATTTATGCCTCCTCCCGGATCTTTCAACCGTTCGCAGCAGCCGACTCCCGTTTCGATTTGTCCAGCTCGTACAAGCTCTGGAACTGATCGGGCGGAACCGGCTTGGAGAAATAATAGCCTTGGGCCTCCTGACATTTCAGCTCTTTCAGGAAGGCGACCTGACCCTCGTTCTCCACTCCTTCGGCCGTCACCTTGATCTCCAGACTAAGCGCCATCGCGGAAATGCCCGACACGATGGCCGCATCGTTGCGATCCGTCAGCACCTCGTCCACGAATGTGCGGTCGATCTTCAGCTTGTCGATCGGGAACCGCTTCAAATAATACAGCGAGCTGTAGCCGGTCCCGAAATCGTCGATGCTGATTCGCACCCCCAGCTTCTTGAGCTGCTTCAGCATCTCGGTCGCATAGGTGACATCGGCCATGATGCTCTCGGTAATCTCGAGCTCCAGCCACCGGGGCGGCAACCCCGTCTCCGATAATATTTTTTCGATGCGAGCGCAAAGATCGTGTTGACGGAATTGACGAATCGATAAGTTGACAGACAGAACGATCGGCGGCAGTCCGAGATCGTGCCAACTCTTCATTTGCCGGCAGGCGTTGCGCAGCACCCATTCCCCCAGCGGTAAAATGAAGCCGTTCTCCTCGCATAGCGGAATGAACTCGGAGGGAGGGATTTCCCCCTTCTGCGGATGCTGCCATCTAAGCAGCACTTCGACTCCCACGAGATGATCTTGGCTAAGATCGACCAGCGGCTGGTACACCAGGCGAAACTGCCCAAGCTCCAGCGCAATGCGCAGATCGTTCTCCAGCAACAATCTCTCCCTGGCCTTCTGATTCATCCTCGTCTCATATCTTTTCCAGCCGTTGCGCGATTCCTTCGCCCCGTACATCGCCGTGTCGGCGTTTTGCAGCAGCAGGTCGAGCGTTTGGCCGTCTTCCGGATAGATCGCCAGTCCGACGCTGCCCGTAATGTGGAAAGCGGACGGGCCGGCCTTCAGCGGTTGGTCGAACAGATCGACCAGCCGCTGCGCCTCCTCCTCCGCTTCGTTCGCGTCGCGGATGTCGCTCAGCAGCACCGTAAACTCGTCGCCGCCGAGTCGGAACACGTTATCCGGGCTGTTCACGTTGGCCGTCAAACGCTTGGCGATCGAGACGAGCAACTGGTCGCCGAACGAATGGCCCATCGAATCGTTGATCGTCTTGAAGCGATCGATGTCGAGCCATAGCAGCGCGAAACGACTGCCATCCTTGTACGATTGGGTCATCTCGGACCGAACGCGTTCCGAGAATAGCCGGCGGTTGGGAAGAGCGGTCAATTCGTCGTGGTAGGCCATATACTGAATGCGGGCTTCCGCCTTTTTCTGTCTTCTGTGAGGCTCCTCGATCAGAACGAAATAAATCCCCTTCAGCAGAAAATAATAGCCGATCAGCTTAAACCCTTCTCCGAACAGATCTTGCGGCGAGCCAAGCCCGCTGCCCAGCATTTTCTCCAGCTTGGCCAGCAGCAGCCAGATGAGCGCCTGGACGATCGTAAGCATCGATTCCGGGCGTTCGACCCGATTGCGATACAGCAGCGCGAAGATCGTTGCCGCATAACACAGCAGCGTTAGGATTTGCTGGTACGGTTCGATCGAATCGATCAATGAAATATTCCAGCTTTCGGCGCGAAAAACGAAAGCTGCGGCGACCGCAACGGTAACGAGTACGGGAATGATCGCCAGAATGCGAGTTTGCGGCTTTACTTGCGCGTTGCCGAGCGAGAAAATGACAAGCAGGCCGACCGCCCCGGTCGATTCGGCGATCCATTCCAACAGAACGCTTGGCGTGTCGCCGACCGCCCCTTCGTACAAAGGCATGCTCGGAGCGCTTATGGCGTGCAGCAGTCCCAGCAACCCGACCGCCGAGAACAACGCCGCCGTCATCAGTCTGTGCCTGCACAAGGTCGGCACGAATACCATCCAGCCTAGGATAAGCAAGGCAAAACAAACTGCGAAAGCCAATGATTCCAAAATGAGGTGAATAGCGTAGCGATCGAGCGAATCAAGCGGCGTCTGGAGCCAGCCGCCGCTCCATTGGATGCCGGCGAACGCAACGGCCGCCAGAACGACCGTCCAGACCGTTTTCAATTCCGTGCGATTAATCCACATACACTGCCTCCGACGAATTCCCTTTTCAATGCCCGGTCATCAATACTAAATTTTCCACATGAACAACTTCTTTTCCTGCACGAAAAACTGCGGTCATTCGACAATTATTCGACGCTTTTCGTCTCGTTTGCATGCGGAGCGGCGATTTCGAATCCCTCTTGCTGCAACTTCTCGGCAATTTGTCGGGCAAGCTCCGCCGCTTGCGGCGTGTCTCCATGCACGCATAACGTCTGGAATCTTCCTTGTCCGGCTAATGCAAGAGCTTGTCGAACGACGTCCTCCGACCGTTCCAGCACCGCACCCGGCAATCGCCGCGATACCAGCTGTCCATCCGGCAAATAAGCGCGATCGGTGAAGCCTTCGGCCGCATAGCCGATGCCGAACTTCGCGGCGGCAGCCTCCAAGCAGCTGCCCGGCAGTCCGTACAGCAGCAGCCCCGGGTCCAGGCTCCGCACCGCCTGCACAACCTCCTCGGCAAGATTCGCATCCTTGGATGCCATATGGTAGAAAGCGCCGTGAAGCTTCACATGCCGCAGTCGTCCTCCCGCCGCGCGCGCGAAACCGGACAGCGCTCCGACCTGGTACAGGATAAAGTCCGCCGCTTCGCGCGGGGAAATCGCCAGCTCTCTCCGTCCGAAGCCAAGACGGTCGGGCACGCCGGGATGCGCTCCGATCGCTACTCCCCTGCTCACGCAGGCTTCTACGGTCGCCCGCATCGTATGCGGATCGCCCGCGTGGAAACCGCAGGCGATGTTCGCAGACGACACGACGTCGAACAGCCGCTCATCCTCCCCGTATTCGTAGGCGCCGAAGCCTTCCCCCAAATCCGCGTTCAAATCTATTTTCATTTCGCTTCTCCTTTACTCGCGGCTTGTGCGAATCGCAGGCCGATTCCGGCTTTCAGCAGCGCATGCTCTCGGAGCCTCCGCCTCCACGCCTGCTCGGCTTCCTCAAGCGTAACCGCCTCGAAGGCGAGCCTGCAGCCCGGCGCCGCTTGCGCCAGCAACGGCCAATCGGCCCCGATGACGTGCCCGATCTTCGGATAGCCGCCCGTCGGCTGACAGCCCGCTCCCAGCACGATCGGCTTTCCGTCCGAAGGCACCTGAATCGTCCCGGCGACGACGCTGTGCGAATCCAGTTCGGTTCCTCCGTCCCGAATCAACGGGTCGCCGGCCAGCCTCAAGCCCATCCGATCCGAAGAGGCTTCCACCCGATACTCGGCGTCAAGCAGCCGCTCTCTGGACGCCTCGGTAAACTCCTCCCACTCTTCTCCCGGCACAATGCGAAGCGTAAAGCCTTCTCCGCCAGGCCAAGCCAAGCTGCTTATATCGTCGGCGGCATGCCAGCTTACAGAGCTCCATGCAGCTTGCTCGTCAGCGGCTTCAGCTTGCTTCCTAAGCGCCCTTAACAATGCCTCCGCACGGAAGGCAGGAGCTCCGGCGGCAAGCGCATCTCCGGCCGCGAGCGGCCGACCGCCGCCGCCGAAGCCCGCTCGCGGCTCCGCGCTGCGGCTTCCGAGAACCTCCGGCACGTCGATCCCGCCGGCGATCGCCACGTAGGCGCGACAGCCGGAACGAAGCTTGCCGAACGATAGCTCCGTGCCTGCGGATACATATACCGGCCTGTTCAGCGGAACGGGATCGCCCGCCGCAAGCGGCGATATATCCGCGCCGCAGATGGCCAGCAGCAAATCTCGCTCGGCTAAATAGGTGCCGCCGACCATCGTCAGCTCCAGCACGGCGGCTTCCTCCTCATTGCCGACAAGCAGGTTGGCCCTGCGCATCGCCCAAGCGTCCATTGCCCCTCCGGCCGGTACGCCGTAAGCCCGCCAGCCTGCGCGCCCGGCATCCTGCACGGTCGTCAGCAGCCCCGGCTTCAGCACCCTGAGCGCCGGGGTCTCCGGAGCGAAGAAAGTATTTTTCTCCCCGTCTTCCCGCAGCTCCAGCTCTGTGGAGAGAACAAAGCTGACGGCGTCGCCCGGCTTGAGCAGGAAGGGCTCCCGTTCCTCCGGCCGAAATAGCGGAACGGCCGTTCGGCCAATGACTTGCCAACCTCCCGGCGATTCGTTCGGATAGATACAGGTTCGGCCGCCGGCCACAGCCACTGATCCGGCCGGTACCCGCTTGCGCGGACTAGGCCTGCGAGGCTGCTCCAGCCTTTCGTCCAGCCCGCTTAAATAAGGAAATCCCGGAGCGAACCCGATCATCTCCACCTTGTACTCGGCTGCGGCGTGAAGCTCTGCGAACTGCGACTCCGTCATGCGGCTTCTGGCTGCGCAAGCCTCCAAATCCGGTCCGTTCTCTCCCCCGTAAACGACGGGCAATTCGACCCGCCGGGCGGCCGGCGGATTTACCGCTTCATAATCGTTCCACAGCCCGATCAATTCCGTCGCCGCATCCTCTATCGATGAACAAGAAGGCTTCAAATAAAAAGCGATCGCTCCGCTGACCGCCGCAGCTTCCAGCAGCCAAGACAGCCCCAATCCGGCAATGGCGGAAGCGCGCGCGGCAAGATAGGCGGTCTCTACCGGCTCGCGCCAACGGAAAACAAACGCCCGATCTCCCAGCGAGATCGTCTCGAACGCATGTTTACGCATTCGGAGCCTCCTTTCCGTAACTTTCATTTGCAACGTTTTCGAAGATCACGGTACAATTATACTATAGGCAAGATCGGATTGGTTCAAAAGCGGAATCGCAGTCACACCGGAAAGGCTGATCTTCGTTAAGCCAGGCGCCGACGAAGAATCGGCCTTTCCCCGTGCGCATCCCCATTCGAAAGAGACCGCCTCTTGTCCGCCCCGTACATCTCTAAGGGAGGGACCCGCAAATTGGAAAAGTGGATAAGGACAATCGCCAAGCTGCGTTGGGTCGTACTGGCGGCTTGGCTGGCGGCAGCTCTTCTCTCGTTATTCGCGCTGCCGAACCTGCAGACGATTCTTAAGCATTCGGAGCAGCGGTTTCTGCCGGATAGCGCGGACTCTGTGCAGGCGACGCAACTGCTGCAAAATATCGATCCAGGCAATCGTTCCCTCTCCGGAGCCGTGCTGGTTTTCTCCCGAGACGAAGGCTTGCGCGAGTCGGACAACGACTGGTTGAATGCAACGCTTCATGAAATCGACAACCGCAAAGCCGAGCTGGGCATAACTAGCGTTGTCTCTTCTCTCACGCAGCCGGAGCTCGCAGAACGGCTGCTCAGCCAAGACGGGACGACCCGTCTTGTGCTGGTCAATCTGCCCGCCGCCGACTTCGAGGACGTCACGCAGGCGACGCTAGGCCGCTTGAAAAACATGCTCGCCTCCGCCCCCGAAGGAGCTAATGCGCTGCTGACCGGAAGCGCGCCGCTGTCCCAGGATTTTCAGAAGTCCGCCGAAAACGGTCTGCGTCGCACCGAGATGCTGACGATTGGCCTTGTGCTCGCCATACTTCTGATGCTGTTTCGCTCCCCCGTGGCCCCGCTGCTCCCCCTAGTTACAATAGGGATCAGCTTCGCCGTATCGGAGGGACTGCTTGGAGCTTTAACGCAGTGGGGGATTCCGATTTCTCATTTCACCGAATCTTTTCTGATCGCGGTTTTGTTCGGCGCGGGAACGGATTATTGTATTCTATTGATCCAACGTTACAGGGAAGAACTACAGAGCGAAAGCGGCGGAAAAATCAACCGGGTCGACGCGCTCGTCCGTACGATGACGAGCGTAGGCGGCACGATTCTATATGCGGCCAGCACCGTATTCGCCGCCTTTCTGCTGCTCGGTGCCGCGGAGTTCGGCCTTTACCGCTCCGCCGTCGGCGTGTCGCTCGGCGTGTTAATTACGGTTGCGGCCGCGTGGACGCTGACGCCGTCGCTGCTGCTAATATTCGGCAAGGCGGCGTTCTGGCCCGCTCGCCGCAAACCTGCTGCTCGTTCCAAGCCGCTATGGGACAAATTGGCCGCCATCTCCATGAAGAAGGCGGCACTCGTGCTGATCGTCTCCGTCGTCTGTCTCGCGCCTCTAGCTTTGCTCTTCCAAGGCAAGAGAACGTTCGACGACCTGTCCGAAATCGATCCGAAGCTGGAATCCGTTATCGGCTTCCGGCAAGTCGAGAAGGCGTTCAGCGCCGGAGAAGTGTTCCCGGTCACGATCGCGGTCACGGCCAAGCAATCGATGCGAACCACATCCGGCCTGGCGGCGCTGGAGCAAGTAAGCGCGGAGCTGGCCGCTCTCCCGTACGTGCGCGAGGTGCGCAGCGCCGTTCGCCCGCTTGGAAGGAAGCCGGAGCAGTTGACCGTGTCCGGACAGCTTAAAGGCCCGAACGTCGGAGAACTCATCCGAGCGCTGGAGGGCGAACAGCAAATTTTAATGGCCGCTCTGCGAGAAATCGCGATTCATTCCACTCCGCTAAGTCAGGGCATGCTCGGTATCTTATCGTCCGCCCGGCAACTGCAGGAGGGGTTCTCCCAGCTGCTTCAGTCGCAGTTCGACTCCTGGAAGCGGCTTGAGATTGCCAATCCGGCGCAGCAAGAGGGTTCTAAGCTCAGCGCAGGAGAACAAGCGCTCAACTACTACATCGCTCCGGACGGACGAACGGCGAAGTTCGAGCTGCTGCTCAAGCCCCATCCCTATTCAGACGAGGCGATGGATGCGATTCCCGAGCTTGCGAGCTTTGTTCTCAACAGCATGGATCGTACTTGGCTGGAACAGCCCCAGGCGTTCGTCACCGGCGTAACTGCCAAATACAAGGAGCTAAGCGGGATTTCCTGGCGGGATTTCGCCCGCACCGGCTGTCTCGTGCTGGCCGGAATCGCGGCGGTGCTGGCGCTCCTGCTCCGCTCGTTCGTCAAGCCGTTGTGCCTCTTGCTGTCGCTCGGCTTGAATTATTTGATCACGATGGGAGTTCTGGAGTTCATCTTCGTGAGGGTGCTCGGCTATGCCGGGTTGTCGTGGACCGTCTCGTTCTTCGTCTTCATTATTACCGTCGCGCTTGGCGTCGACTACGGCATCTTCCTGATGGCGCGATTTAAGGAGGAGGCGCAGCGCAGCCCGAGAGCGGAGGCGATGGCCGTCGCCTTGTCGACAACCGGCGGCATCATTCGCTCGGCAGCCGCGATTATGGCGGGAACGTTCGGCGCGCTCGCCTTCTCGGGGCTGGATACGCTAGTCCAGATCGGCGTCGGAGCGCTGATCGGCTTGCTGCTGTACGCAACTCTATTCATGGGGCTTATCGTGCCCTCGATGATCCACTTATTCGGCAGATCAGGCAGCAAGCGATAGACATGGCGGGGCTGCAAGCAGGCAAATGCGGCTTCCGCCTAAGCTTCCGGACGGCTCACGCTTCCCCCTCAACCCCGAAAAATAAAAAACCACATGCAAATCCCCCTATTCGACACATGCCATTCAAAGAGTCCGAATGATACGTTAAGTAGGCTAACGGCCAATAGCCGAACAACATTTCATTACGGAGGTAGAAAGCAACATGCCAAAAGTCTTCAACCATCGCGCCATACTGCTCATGATGATCTTCATGCTGGTCATGACAGGCACGCCAATCGCCTTGCCGGGACAGGCGGCGGCGGAACCGAACGTCCTGCTGTTCCAGGAGGACTTCGAGAACGGAGCTGCCGCGGCCTGGACGCCTGTCCAGGGAAATTGGGAAACCGTGAACGGGGGCAACCCTACTCTTTTCTCGGACGATTTCGAAAATGAAAGCGCTGCCCAATGGAGTAATAACGGAGGGGCTTGGGTCGCCGCGTACAACGGAAGCTCTTATGCGTACAAACAAACGAACGAGAACGGAGCCTCGGAGCTCGTCGCCGGGGATGCCGCGTGGACGGATTACGTCTACGAAGCGGACGTCAAGCTGGGGGTCGGAGCGGGAGCAATGATGGATTTCCGCTATATGGACAGCCGGCATTTCTATTATTTGTACATGAGCGACACGTACATCCGAATAATGAAGCAAAACGGCGACGTTCAGGATTGGATCAAGGCTTACGACGGTCCTTCTCTCGATCGCTCCGATTATGTGAGGATCAAGGTAGAGGCTTCGGGCAACCAATTCAAAATCTACCGCAACGGGGAACTGGTGCTTACAGCAACGGACGATAACGCTCCGTTCCTCTCCGGCAAGATTGGACTGGCCACTTGGGCAACCTCGGTCGAGTTCGACAATGTCTCCGTCACGAATCTGGCGATGAATCAGGTGTTCTTTCAATCTGACAGCCAGGGCGGCGAGGCTTATGCGGGAGACGAAGCCTGGTCCGACTATGCGGTGCAAGTTCAGGTCGCAGCGGTCGACGTGAAGGAAGACGGTAAGATCGGCATCGGAATGCGATACCAAGACGCCAATAACAAATACGTCGTGCAATATTCCGCAAGCGGAACCGTGCAGATCGCCAAGGTCGAAAACGGCCAGACTACCGTGCTGGCGGAAGCGCCATATTCCTTGACTCCGGGGATGACGTATACATTTAAAGGCGTAGTGGCGGGGAAACAATTGGAACTCCATATCAACGGGGTTAAGCTGTTATCCGCCGTCGACACGGCCTTTGCCGCGGGGAAAATCTCCTTATCGCTGACAAGGGCGACGGGAACCTATGATTCGGTCAGCGTCTTCTCGGTCTCGGTTCCGGTCGTATCCGACGGAAATACGACATATTACGTCAGCTCCGATACCGGAAACGACGCGAATGACGGGCTAAGCGAAGCGACTGCATGGAGAACGCTCGATAAGGTCAACCAGGCCGTCTTCCGGGCCGGGGATTCGATTCTGCTCAAGGCGGGCGACGCGTGGAACGAACCGCTTCTTCTGAGCGGGTCGGGTACGGCTCAGTCTCCGATCAAGGTAGCCTCCTACGGTACGGGCGCCAAGCCGGTGATCTCGTGGAACGCCCCCGGAGGCGGGAGCGTTATCACAGGCTACAATCTAAGCCATTGGATCATACAAGGCTTGGCCGTTAACATTATCGCGTCCTCGACGCTGTCCTGGAACGCAGTTACGGCCGGCATTCTTATTCAATACGATTCGTCGAAGCCCCACGGCAACGTCGTCATCGACGGCAACGAAGTATACAGCGCGAGCTACGACGGCAACACGAACGGAATCGTCGTCTCTGCCCTCGTGCCGGGAACCGATCACAGAGAGGTCGCAACGGACATCGTCATTTCCAACAATACGGTGCACAACATAGGCTGGTACGGGATCACGACGACGGGCTGGGATACGGCCAAAAACGAGGAGCTGCGCTCTCAACTGCTGTACGGAAATCTCAAGGTATCCGGAAATCTCGTGCACCATACGGCCAGCCAGGGTATCGTTGTGCAAAATGCGCATAACTCGGTAATCGAGAGAAACGTCGTGCACGACGGCGGCCAAGGGACGGATACGTGGGGTCCAGGAGGGATATGGTTTATCGCTTCGCGGGATTCCGTCATCCAGTTCAACGAGGTATACAACATGAAGGACGCCGGTTCGGGCTACGACGGAGCCGGAATCAACATCGATTGGTTCTGCGACAACATTACGATGCGGTACAATTACTCGCACGATAACAAAGGCAACGGCATCACGACCATGAGCAATTACGGAGGAAAAATAATAAACAACAAAGTCCGAGGCAATCAAGCTCTGCAATCGAACGGCAGAGGTCAAATCGCGCTCGGCAACTTCACGGGAAGACCGGATTTGTCCACAGGGCTGCACGACGTGGAAGTCGCGAACAACACGATCATCGTGGATGTAGACAACACGGTAGCCGTCAATAGCGCGGCTAATCCGTACGGCACATGGACGGGTATCTCCATTCATGACAATCGTATCGTGCTTAAAGAGGAGGCGACAGGCACCGGCGTATTCAACATCGGTCCGGATACGAGCGTCGAGACGATCGATCGCAATTCCATTTTCAGCGATTCGCTGCTGTTCAACGCAAGCTTCCACGATACACCGTATACCGATCTCGCATCCTGGCAGGCCGGTACGGGATATGACAAGGCGACCCGGCTGCTAGCTTCGGATCTGACGCCGCCTTCGGAAGTGTTGGGCGTTGCCGCCGCACTGGACGGTTACGTTCGGCTTTCCTGGACGCCCGCCGCAGATGCGAACGACGAGATCGCGCACTACAATATTTACAGAAGCACGACGGCGGATTTCGTCCCGGCCTATGCCAACATGGTCGGCGAGTCCGTGTCCGCTTCCTTCGAGGACCGCGAGGAAATGCTGCCGAACACGACCTATTTCTATAAGATCGAAGCCGAAGACCGCAGCGGTAACGTCGGCATCGCTTCGGCGACAGTCAGCGTGACGACAGGCCCTTCCGTTCCGGTTGCCGAGAAACCGAAAACAGTCGATTTTCTGTCTATTAGGGACGGATATGAGCTTACCCTTGCCGACCTGCCAACCGCCCCTTATATTACGGGCATTCCGAACGTCCGGAAAGTTCAACTGTTCGTCGACGATCGGCTGGAGCAGGAGCTGGAAACCGCGCCTTACGCTTATACCGTAACGGGCCTAAACAATGGAGAGCATCGCTTGCAATACAAGGTTTACGATCTAAGCGGAGCTGTAACCGAGTCCAGGCCGATCACCGTCTACAAGCATGTGTCGGCACTGCGCAGCCGGTACGCGACGCAGCGGCCTACCATAGACGGCAATCTGGACGAATGGAGCGCTCCCGGATTTCGCATGAACGAACGCTCGCAGGTGAGAGGCATCGAATCCGGGTTCGCAGATCGCTGGTCCCCGCAGCAGCTGGAAGCGGTGGGCTACACCTCTTGGGACGAGAACCATTTCTACTTCGCCATGGAGGTAACCGAGGACAATCACCATTTGGCGATCGCAGATCCGGCCGACCTGTGGAAAGGCTCGGGAATTCAAATCGCCATCGACCCGGACAGAGGAAGTTCTCCCGGCAGTAAAGGATACACAGAGCTCGCTTTCGGGTTAACCGACGACGGGCAGGCGCTCGGCTACCGCTATCACGCGATCGCGGGCAAAGCCGAGGGAGTTTTTACCGCCGGAGAAATTGCAATTGTCCGCGATTCGGCGTCCAATAAGACGCGTTACGAAATTTCCGTGCCATGGAGTGAGCTTATTCCGGCAGGATTACGGGCGACAGACGGTTCCGCCTTGGGAATTTCCGTATTGGCGAACTACAGCGATGGGACCGTAAGTCATCCGGATCACGGAGACTCCCGCAACGGATGGATCGAGTACAACAGCGGCATCGGCGCGGGCAAAGCCCCCGCCCAATTCGGCTATATGCTGCTCGGCAACCAACCGTTCGCCGCTCCGCTCCTGAGCGGAACGATCTCGGGACAAAAAGCAGCGCTAAGCTGGGAGGCGATAGTCGGCGCTTCCGGCTACATCGTGAAATACGGTACGTCGCCCGGCATTTACGAGAATGCGATTAACGTCGGCCCTTCGACAAGCTACGAAACGCCGAATCTAACACGCGGAAAAACGTATTACTTCGCGGCGAATGCCTACGATTCATACGGAGAGAGCGGCCTGTCCAACGAAATTGCGCTGTTCTTCGCTACGGGAACAGGCTCCCAGCCTAACGCCGGAGGTAGCGGCGGATCGCCAGGCGTTAACAACCCAAGCGAGAGCATCGAAATCAAGCAAGGGACGGCTTACGTTACAATTGACGAATCGTCTCCCCAAGCTCGGCTCCCTCTTGCCGCTTTAGGGGATTATCCGCTTCAAGTCCGGCTGGGCGGCGTTGCGCTGGACATCCCGAAAGCGGTATTGAAAAAGCTGAAGGAGCAAGCCGGGGAAGCGCAAAGCGCCTCGATTGAAATCGGCATCGTTCCGCTGAAGGAAACGTCCGCACCGGAGAATGGCGGCAGCGTCCGCTGGACGCTTGCGGATCGGGCTTACGACATCTCCGTATCCCTGATCACGAATGGACAGCGTCTTCCGTTCCCGTCCGACGACATCGCGATCGCGCTGCCCTATGATCCCGATCAAGTCGACGAGCAGCTTCTCGGACTCTATCTCTACGAAGAAGGAACGTGGAAATATATCGGCGGCAGCGCGGACCCCGTCAAGAAACAAGTAAGCGCGCTTCTGCTCCGATCGGGCGTCTATTCGCTATTCGAGTACGACCGATCGTTCGCCGACGTTCCGGCGGAGCATTGGGCGAATCGGACGCTGCAAATTCTTGCGGCCAAGCATATCGTCAACGGCAGAAGCGATTCGTTGTTCGATCCTGCCGGAAAGACGACACGCGCGGAATTCGTCGCCCTGCTGGTCAACGCCTTACAACTTCCATCTGCGAGTGAAGCGTCCGGATTCAACGACGTTGCTCCCGGCGCCTGGTATGCCGATGCCATCGCGGCAGCCGTCCGCTCCGGTATCGCAACGGGAAGAAGCTCGGACCGTTTCGCTCCCGAGCAGCCGATGACTCGCGCCGAGATGGTCGTCATGCTGGCTCGCGCGCTCCGTATCGAGGCAGGCTCCGGCACCGCGGCCGATTATGCCGATGCGTCAGGCATCCCGGCCTGGGCGCAAGCTGCCGTCGTCGCCGCTTCGAAGGCCGGCCTCGTGCAGGGCGACGGCAATCGTCTGTTCGCTCCGCAGCGTCAAGCGACGCGGTCGGAGGCCGCTCAACTCATTTACAATCTGCTCCGGTATAAGCAAGGATAAGCGTTAATGCAAAAGAGGAAGCCGCCATGCATCGGGCGGCTTCCTCCTTTTCTTATTCAAGAGATGATCCCGCAAGCCCTTAGCCAGTTGAGCGCAATGAGCAAGTTGCCTGCCGAATTCATATGAACCTGGTCGTAGGTGAGAGTTTTCCCCCGCTGAGCCCGCAAGTATCGTTGAAACAGCTCATTCTGCCGCACAAGAATCGCCCCAAACTCCTCCGCCACTTCCCTGACGATCCGATTATAAGGCTGCAGCCGTTCGTTGCTGCCGTCGTCCGGATTTTCCGAGATGATCGTCGTTTCCATGAGCACGAGGGATGACCCGCATTGGCCGATCGTCTCTCGCAGCAGCTTCCTGTACGTGTCCCTGTACCGCTCCGGGCCGACCTGCTTCCATTCGTCGTTAATGCCGATCGACACCGACAGCCAATCGGGCTTAAGCGCCACGACATCCTCCTGCCAACGAGCTTTCAGATCGAGTATCGTCTCTCCGCTGACGCCTCTGTTCTCCACTCGGAGCGTAACGTCGGGCAACATGAGCGACAAATAATCGTTCACGATTCTGACGTACCCGCTGCCGATTCCCTCGGGATCGTCCTTCCTGCCGCAATCCGTAATGCTGTCTCCGATAAATACGATTCTCTGCCCTTCCTTAAACATGAGTTGTTCGCCTCTTTCGCCTAATATTAAATCAATAAGGAAGGGACTATTCGCGCAGCCGGCGCCGTACGCCGTCCGAAATAGTCCCTTCCGGTAAAGTTTTTCTCTTTGTTTAACGACCTTCAGTCGTCGCTTGCTTGTTCGTTTCCTCGATCACCTTGGCGCCGCCCTTGGACAGCCAGGCTTCCTTGAATTTGTCGAAATCCGCGGCGACGTCTTTGGAGTTGGCGATCAGTTTAACAATCTCCTCGTTCACAAAGTCTGTCAGTTGATTAGGAATGCTTGGATCGAGAGCATCCTCGTCGATATTCAAGTACGCAAGCGGATTGGAAACGGCGTAATCGCCCGTAGACTTGGACAAGGCTACGATTTCCGCTTTGTTGGGCGTAGTGTCCGGCAAGTAGTCGGTATTCCAGGATACCAAAGCTTTAAGACTGAAGCCTTTGTCCTTGGTCTTCTCCTCGTCGGTCATCAGCGAGACGACAGTGTCTCCGTCCTTCTTGTAATGAACGCCTTCGACTCCGTTGAGCATCAGGTCTTGCCCCTCGTCCGAGAGCAGGAAATCCAGCAATTCCAGCGCCTTCTGCCGTTTCTCTTCGGAGATGCCGGCGTTGATCGAAGTCTCGCACCAGAAGTTGTTGAAGCCGTCCATGCGCTGAATGCCCGTCTTGCCCTTCAGTGTGCCAACCCAGGTGAAGATCGACTTAGGGTCCGCCTCGGGCTTAGCCTGATTAAACTTGTTGTAAATGTCGTTATAGAAAGTCGCGTTGGCATTATGAATGATCATTCCGACTTTGCCGGTCACGAACTTCTCGATTTTTTTGTCGTCCGTGTTCAGCATGAATTCAGGGTCGAGCATTTTCTCGTTATACATTTGATGCAGGAACGTGACCGCTTCCTTCGTCTCTTCCGAGATCACTTCCGGCATCCACTGTCCGTCTTTTTTCTCCCAGCGCTCCGTGCTTGTGTCGAATGCGTTAAAGATCGGGTACTGCCACCATACGCCGCCCGAGCTGGATGTGTATCCGTACGTGTCCTTCTTGCCGTTGCCGTCCGGGTCGTTCTCCGTGAAAGCTTTGGCTACCGAATAAAATTCGTCGATCGTAGTCGGAACGGACAATCCGAGCATGTCCAGCCAATCCTTGCGGATCAGAATGTTATGTCCGCTGACTGCGTCCTTGCCGCTTCCCGACTCATTGTAGATCGGCAGCGCGTAGTGCTTGCCTCCCGTCGTCTTGGCCAGCATCTCGAAGTTGGCGAGAGAATCGCGGATATTCGGATACGAATCGGCATAGTCGGAGATCGGCAGCACCATTCCCTCTTTGATCCACTGGCGATATTGAACCGGGCGGTCGATGCCGTAAGAGACAAATACGTCGGGCATTTCGCCCGAGGCGATCATCACGTTGAGCTTCTCTTCCCAGTCGTTCCAGGAAGCCGTAACCGGCTTCAGCCTAACGTTCAATTTCTCCTGCAGCTTCTTGTAGATGACGGAATCCGGAGAATCGGCTCCTTCGAACATCCAGCTGAATACGGATAGCTCGACAGGCTCCGCCGATTGCGCAGCTTTGCTCTCCTCTCCTCCGCTTGGCGAGGAAGAACCGCTTCCTTCCGCCCCGTTATCTTTGCTTCCGCCGCAGCCCGACAGAATGCTGGCCACCGTGAATACGACCAATAACATCAGCACCAGTTTTTTTCTAAACATGCATGTCCAACTCCCCTGAATGATTTAGTAAGCATAATATTTTCCCCGAACTGGATCAACTTTTGATCGAACCGATCATCACCCCTTTCACGAAATGCTTTTGGATAAACGGGTATACGGCGATGATCGGAACGACGGAGACGACAACGATGGCGCTCTTGATCGTGTCTGCCAGCATAAATTCTTGACTGACGAAGCTGCCGCCCCGAGTCAGCTCCATATTGTTGTTGATGAGGATGTCCCTCAACACCATGGCTAGCGGCCACAGTCCCTTGTCATTGAGAAACAGCATCGGAACGTACCAATTGTTCCACTGTCCGACCGCGACGAACAGGCCGATCGTAGCCAGGGCCGGAACGGACAGAGGCAGCACGATGCGGGCAAAGACGGTCATATAGCCGGCGCCGTCTATCGTCGCGGACTCTTCCAGCTCCTTCGGTATGTTCTGGAAGAACGTCTTCAACACCACCATATTGTAGACGCTTAGCGCCGCAGGGACGATCATGACCGCAAGGCTGTTGACCAGTCCCAGCGTTTTGATCAGCAAATAGTAAGGAATAAGCCCCCCGCCGAAAAACATTGTAAAAATAATGAATAGAAAGATCGCCGTTCTTCCCGGGAGATCCTGCTTGATCAGCGGATAGGCGGTAATCGCCGTAATGAACAACTGATACAAGGCTCCCGCCGCCGTCACGAAGACGGAGACGATCAGAGAGCGGACGAGCGTGTCCTTGGAGAACACGTACTCGTACGCTTCGAAAGACAATTTGCGAGGAAACAAATGAAAGCCGGATTTGATCGACTCCTCGTAAGGCAGGACAGAGCCGACAAGAACGTGCCAGAAAGGATACAACGTAATCGCGGCCATGAATAGAAGAAACAAGATGTTGAAGCCGTCGAAAATTTTGCCGGAGAGGCTCGTCGACTTGACCAATCAGGAACGCCTCCTTTAATAGATGCCTTGACCGCTCATCCTCTTCGCCGCTTGGTTGACAAGGATCAGCAGCAGGAAATTGATGATATTCAGGAACAGTCCGATCGCGGTCGCCATGCTGTATTTTCCTTGCGTTAATCCGATGCGGTACACATATGTGTCGATAACGTCGCCGCTCTCGTACACCATCGTGTTGTACAGGTTAAACACCTGGTCGAACCCGCCGTTCATCATGCTGCCGAAATTCAAGATCAGCAAAATGGAGATGACGGGAAGCAGGCTGGGCAGCGTAATGTGCACAATTTGCTTAAACCGGTTGGCTCCGTCAACGGTAGCCGCCTCGTACAGATCCGGATTAACGCCCGCCAGAGCGGCCAAAAAGATGATCGTCCCCCAGCCGGCCTCCTTCCATATGCCCGAGAGCACGAGAAGCGGCCTGAACATGGCATTGCTCGTCAGAAAATTAACGCTCTCTCCTCCGAATGCGGTGATGATTTTGTTGACAAGCCCTTCGTTGGAAAGAAGAGAAAAAATAATGCCCGCTATCGTCACCCATGAAATAAAGTGCGGCAAATAAACGATCGTCTGAATCGAACGCTTGAACAGCTTGTGCCGGACTTCGTTAAGCAGAATAGCCAGCACGATCGGAGCCGGAAATCCGAACAACAGCCGCAGCAGATTAATCTCGATCGTGTTCCGGAACACCTGCCAGAACTTGTCGGTCGCGAACAGCCTCTCGAAGTGTTCGAAGCCGACCCACGGACTTCCCAGAATGCCCTTGGTCATCCAGAAGTCCTTAAACGCGATCGTCGCTCCATACATCGGAATATAGTTAAAAATAATCAGGAACACGACGGCCGGAAGCAGCATGACATAGAGCATTTTATATTTGCTTATCCGCCGCGCAACGTCGTCGGCCCCCTGCGTATTTACAGCTCTCGCTGCCATGTCGTTCTCACCCGCTCTCCTTCGTCCGCTCATCGACGCCGCTCCGGTCGCCGAATCCGGTATTGTTTCGCACAAGCACATTGTCCGTCGTCTCCGGGTCGACGCATATTCCATCCTCGGTCGCGGGAACGATCGTCAATCTTCGGTTGTTCTCAATCGTAACGTCCTCGGCGTGGCTGACCATCAAGCTTCCCAGGTACAGCTCGCGATTAGAGACGCAATTGCCGTCTCCGTCCTCGGCGGTTTTGCGCGGTCCTGTATTAGAATTCATAATCGCGTTGTTGCGAATGAAAACCCGATTGCACGAGGATACGAAGATGGCCTGCTGCGGACAGTTCACGATGGTGTTGTCCTCTATGCAAATGTTGCGAAAGACGGGATAACGCGTTCTGCCCTGCTCCAGGTAAACCCCCATGTAGATGACGGCCATATTCCAATGGTTCACATCGCAGCTCTCGATCAGATTGCCGCGAATCGTCACATTCTCCGCCCCGAAGCCCTCCGCCCAACGCGACTCCGCGCCGCATTCGATTTGAATCGCCGAGCCTTGATTCAGATAAAAATGATTATTTTCCACCCATCCGTCGCCTGCATGCAGTAGAACGCCTCTGGCCCGATTTTGATGAAAAAAGTTGCGGCGGACGACATAGCGGCCGGAATCGTATTTTCGGTTAAACAAAATTTCATTGCCGACCAAGTCGTCGGGAAGCGGCGCCTCGAATTCGATCGTGCAGCCCTCTCCGCGCTCGTCCCACTGCGCCTCGACAATGCGGGCGACGATTCCGGTCGGAGACAAATCCGTTCGGCGAAATTCGATCGGATCGCCTTCGGCGAACGGATTGCGCCACTTGAACACGCGGCTTAGCCGGAGCTTTGCGACTCCGATTCGTTCGAACCCTTGAACGGAATTGTCATGGATGTTTAAGCAGTCGTCTCCGTTATAGCTGAAATCGCAATTTTCAATCACAAAATGCCCCTGTGAATTGCTGATATGGCATCCGTCCGCGGTGGCCGATATACAGCGCGTCGTCCCGGGCCGCTTGACGACCCTGCAGCCGTCCAACGTCCAATTGCGCTGCTCGCCGCTTACGACGAACGCATGCCCCGGAGCCGAATAGATCGTAATATCGGCCATGCGCAGGTGCCGATTACCCTGCAGCTCGAACCCGTTCGCGTCATATACGTAATGCCGGACGATATACGTCTGACCGGGTTTCAGGAAGCGGTAATCGGCCGCATTCGAAAGCTCGATGCGCAACGCATTCCGGGCGACGACGGTTACAGGCCCCAAAGGCTCTCCGCTAAATTCCTTGCCTCCCTCGCAGCCGGGCGTCAACGTGCGCGGGTTCATCGGATTCAAGGTACGTATATCGAACCTCTTGGGAACGCCTTCATATTCGGGAAGTTCCAGTTCGAAGGACAAGCCGTCCTCCGCGACTTGGCGTATCCGGCCAATGCTAGCCAGCGGTTCTTGATCCCAATCCCAATCCACGGTGAAATTTTCGAATACCGCCCGCTCGCAATGACGGATTGTAACGAACGCAGCTGCGGTTGAGAAAATCAATTCCGAGCCCCCGCCGTCGAATCGAAAGTCCCGCAGACCGTCGAACACCGGGTGCTCGCCGCTTATGAAGCGATAGATGCCCCTGGGAACAACCAATTCGGATATGTCTTCCTGTCTGCAATACTCGATCGCCTTCCGAAACGCTTCCCCATTACAGAATCCTTCTACGGGTTGCGCTCCGAATTCGCTAACGCTGACTTTCCGCCGGTCGCCCGCTGCCGGACAATCTATCCGAATCGATTGCGCTTCCATCGGCGCTGCGCTTGTGTGTCTCCTGCTTGAATTCAACTGTTTTCCCCCCCGGACAACTTACTGGTTAACAACCTAGCTTGATTGTGCCACAGACGATCCTCCCGTTATATGTGGTTAGTTCGGATACTCGGATGTGCTTTGTTGCGAACCTTGTTCCCTATAAACAAATGGGGCTGTCTCATAAGCAAAAAAAGCCGTACAAAAGAATGATCGATAGAGAGTGTTGTCGTGCATGTATCTCCTTACGCTGCTATACGATCCTGAAATCCGAATGGTAAACCCGTAATAGGGTAATTTCAGGACCGTATGAGGCAGTCTCCAGAAGATACATGCACTATTTCTTTATCGATCATCTTGTACGACTCTACTTATGGGACAGCCCCATCTGTCCGGAAGTTTATGAGGAGGCTTGCCCGGGCTGACGTTTCATGGATTGCTTATATTCGAACGGCGACAGACCGACGTGCTTCTTGAACAGCTTGCTGAAGTGGGCATAGTCGTCGTAACCGACCATCCGTCCGACCTCGTACAGCGAAATGTCCTGCTCCAGCAAAGAAACGGCCGCTTCAAGCCTTCTTTGAATCAAATAATTGATGAAACTTTGTCCCTTCTCCTGTTTAAACAGGTGGCTCAGGTAATTCGGGCTGAGGAAATATTTGCGAGCCATATCCTTAAGCGAAATTCGGTGAGCGTACAGCCGGTCGAGATCTCTCGCGATGTCCTCCACGACCTGCAGCGAGCCGGCTTCGTCGGGTTTCTTCTTCTGCTCGTCGACAAGGCTTCTCATCTCCTCCAACAAATCGCCGGGATTCCCGCAATGTAAAATGAGATCTTGTCCGGTGATTGCGTCCGCTCCGTCCGGCTCGCTCCCCGAACGGATACCTGCGACGGAAACGACGAATTGATTGTAGATCTCGACAAGGCCGCCAATATGAATTTTTTTAGAGGAGATGCCTTTATGCACCTCGAACAACGCTGCTTCCAGATGCTCCAGCCTTGCCGCTCTGGCGATCCGCTCCCGCAGCGCCGGCACGGCCGCGTTCGCTTCGGGCCTATAGCGATAGATGGCGCTTTCGCCGCCGCCATATAACATCGAGGTTTCCGCCATCGTGTTCGCTTGATGATAGAGCCGCCCGATCCGGTGCTCCGAGCCGGCAAGCGAGCTGATTCCGATGTCCCACTCCCGATCGGCCGATAAACTCCTAAGCTCGCGCCATAGCTTGCGAAGCTCGGCCGGGCGAAAGTCGGGCCATCCCCCTAACAACGTCCATTTGAATGCGCTCGTTTGCCAGCGACAAGATGCAATCCGATAACTCGCGAGCAGATTGTCCAATTGGCGCAGCTCGTCTTCCGCAAAGGGCCGTTTGCCCTTAACCGTCGCGAACGAATACCGCTTAGCAGAAGGGAAGGCAGCCCCCTTCGGCGCCAACCGCGCAACAGCCTGCCGAATCGTGACATCGTTCTCGATCCATTCCAGAAACCGCATAGAATTGCCGTAAGCCTCTCGCGCTTCGCGGTCCCGCTCCTGCTCCGCGAGCCGCCGGGAGCATCTCTCCAACGTGTGCAGCAGCTCCTCTGTGTTGACCGGCTTCAACATATAGTGAAAACAGCCTTTCTCCAACGCTTCCTTGGCATAGGCAAATTCTCCGTAGGCGCTCATAAATACGACCAGCGTTCGAGGCGACGCCCGATTGATAAACGTCAGCAAGTCCATCCCGCTTTTGCCCGGCATACGGATGTCGCTGATAACGACGTCGATGGAGTGACTCCGCAGCAGGCTTTCCGCGGCGTTGACGTCGCCGACCGCAGCCAAGATGCGAAATCCCGCTTCGCTCCAATCGATTATCTGTTCCATATCTTTTAGAATCCACGGTGCGTCGTCTACCAGAATCAAGTTATGCATCGGTGTCTCCCCCGCCCCTTAGTGGGACCGTAATCGTGATGATCGTTCCCCTATTCTGCCAGCTTTTGATTGACAGCCCGTACGGCTCCCCGTAATAGATGCGGATTCTTTTATGAATATTGACGAGTCCGATGCCTTGCCCAAAGCCGCCGCTTCCGGCGGAAGCGCCAGACATCCGCTCAAGCTCGGAGCGCAAGTTCGCCGCCTTGCTCTCGTTCATTCCAAGGCCGTTGTCCATGACCTTGATTTGCAGTTCGTCCTTCTCCGTGGCGACGGCTTTAATACGGATGATCCAGCGTCCGCTCTTCTCTTCAAGCCCATGGAATAGCGCGTTCTCGACGAGCGGCTGCAATATGAGCTTTACGATTGACTGTCCCCCAAGCGCCGGAGCCAAAGAAACCTTGAATTGCAGACGTTCGCCAAAGCGAATTTTCTGGATAGCGATATACCTTTCCAAGTGTTCCAGCTCTTTGTACAGAAGAACAAACTCGTCCGTACGGGTAATGTAGCGAAAATAGGAAACCAAATTATCGATCGCCATCGCGACCTCCCTCTTGGCGTTGGAAAGCGACATTCCCCGGATCGAATGCAGCACGTTGTACAGAAAATGCGCATTGATCTGGCTCTGCAGCCCGTTCAGTTGGTACAACTGCTTGTCCATCTCCGTTTCATGAAGCTGTCGCTGCGATTGGAGCAAATGATCGGTAAGCCCTTTGATCTGGTCCAGCATATTGTTGTAATGGTCCTGAATCACCGTAATCTCGTTCTTATAGCCGAATTTCAGCTTGGCGTCCAGATTGCCGCTCGCCGCGCTGTCGAACGCGTCAGCCATTTTAGTAATCGGGTGGGTGAGACGAATGTTGAAAGATACGACGGCAAGGAAGACGATCAGCATCATGACCGCCACGATCGCAATCAACGCATAGGGAATAATATTGGCTTTTTCCAGCAGCTTGTCTTTGTCGATTAGCGCGATAAACTTCCAATCCAGGCTCTTGATCGGAATCGATTGATACAGGTAGTTCCCGTTTTCGATACGGACGTCGGACACCCGATTCGACGGAAGATCCCGAACGAGCGTGCGAATATTCGCAAAGTCGTGCCGCCCGTCCGAAGCTCCGATCAGATCGTCGTTTTCGTTCACGATATACACGATCGCTTTATTGTCCAGGCCGCTCGTATGCAAAATCTGTTGAATCCATTTCGTATCCAGCAGCAGAACGCCGATATAGATTCCCTGCAAGTAACGATTGCGCTGAATCGACTTTACCTGCGAGAACGCCAGCAATCCTTGCTCCTTGCTGCCCATGGGCGGAGAGATTTTGATTTTGCCGTTAATCGAACCCGTTTGTTGCTTGTTGCGGATATAATCTATCATTTCTCCGGACAGCAATTGTCCCGTCGAGACGATCCGGTAATCGTCGGCGTTAATCATCCCGACTGTCTTGATCGTCGGGTCAAGCGACATATAAGAACTCATATTTCTTAACAAAGCGTCGGTTTCCCGCCAGGACATATTATCCAGCATGACCTGTTGGATGTTCCGGTTATAGAAGACGGACTTGGCCAGCAAGTCGACGCGACTAAAATATTCTTCGAACCGATCGTTCGTTTGATTAACGAATTGATTGATATTGTCCAGTGCGTTTTGCTTCATAATATGGACATACGAGAAATAGCCCACAAATCCAAGCAGGAGAATGGGCAATATGGCAATGCAAATATTGGTCAAAATCATACGGTAGCTCAATCTATATTTCTGGGTGTAGGAAACGATCTGCTTATACATGAGTTCCTCCGCACGATGCATGAGGGTAAATCCCCGATGTAGGGGTGTATCTATGATGTCACATTCGCCATCGCTCGTCCATGTGTTTTTCATCCGTTCCGGCATGTCGTCTTGTGGGAATGCATGAAAAAGGAGCCTCTCCGATCCCGGATGAGACTCCTCTTGGATTGCTTATAAGATTACCCGTTCCGCTTATTTCCCGTGAAAAACTTCCGGAGTCGTCATCTTGTCGTAAAACTCCGTGAACAGGTCGCGCTTGTCGGAAGCTCTCCAGCCCATGGCCGATCTCGGATGCTCATCCAGCGTGCCCGTAATCATGTCGGGAATCAGGTAGCCCCACTCTTCCTTCTCGCGCAGCTTAACCATGTGCTTCTCGATCATGCCGAGCACCGGACGAAGACTGTACTCCGGACGCGTGAGCTTGGCGAGCAGCAGCTCTGTCGGCGTATTGCCGGCGGCGCGTCCCATGCCGAAGACGGATGAGTCCAGCAGCTCGACGCCGAGCTGTGCGGCGGTCAACGTGTTCGCGAACGCCAGCTGCAGATTGTTATGGGTGTGAACGCCCAAGCGCTTGTTCTTCAGCGAGCGGCTGAACTTCTCCACCAGATAGCGAATGTCGTCCGAATCGAGACTGCCGTAGGAGTCAACGATGTACACGATATCGATCGGGCTGTCGTTGATCATCGCCAGCGATTCGTTTAATTCGTTGTCCATAACGCCGGACAGCGCCATAATGTTGATCGTCGTCTCGTAGCCGCGCTTATGGAACAGCGTGCCAAGCTCGATCGCCTTCGCCGTGTCGCGGGCATAGCAAGCGACGCGGATCAGATCGAGCATCGACTCGCTGCGCTCCAGCACGTCATTCTCGTCTACGCGTCCGACGTCGACGAGCGCGGACAGCTTCGTGCGTTTCTTCTCTCCGATGACCTTGCGCAGGAAATCGTCGTCGAGAAATCTCCACGGCCCTTCCTTGCCTTCGCTCTTCAGCAGCTTAGGAGAGTTTTTGTAGCCGATTTCCATGTACTCTACGCCGGCTTCATTTAAGGACTTGTACAGATCCTGCACGAACTCTACGCTGAAATCCCAGTTGTTGACCAAACCTCCGTCGCGGACGGTGCAGTCCACGATCTTGCAGTGATTCGTCTTGCTATGTACCGTCATGATTGTAATTCTCCCTTTCTCGGCCCCGCGGATACCTGTGTCGAAATATAATGATTATTAGTTTACATCAAACGGCCCGTGTTTGCTACCTTTAATCCGCCAATTTTAGGAGAATTGAAATACGATGCCGTCTCCGTGACAATCGATGCATAAGCTTTTACCTTCCATAAACCAGACGTCCTTGCTCTCCATATAGAAGGTCACCTTCTCGGCGACCGCCGTCACTGCGGCGTCGATCGGCGTATCCCGCGTAATGCCGAAGGCAAAAGGAAGCTCCCCTCCGCTAACGTATCGCACGAATACTCTTACCGTTTCCCCATCGGCGATTCCCCATTCCCCTTTGAAGCATGACAGCGCGGAAGGCGTAACGATCAATTCCATATCCAACACCTCACCTTTCAATTTTGGGTACCTCTTCATTTTACATTTATTCCGCTGATAAGAAAATGAGCCGAATCACACGAGATTCGGCCGATTGCTTTGTTATTTATACATTTCGTCGGATCGCGGCGTCGGTTGGCGGTCTACGAGGTGCCGATCCGTTTCTGAACACGAGCGGCGCGACCGCAGCCGACAGCGCCAGCAGCGCAGCTCCGGCAAACATCGAAATGCCGTAGGACTGCACCCACATCGGCCCGCCGGCCGCCTGGTCGTACAGCCACCCGCCCGCGATCGGTCCGATGAAGCCCGCAATGCCCGTGAATGCCGAGAATACGGCGACGTACATCGGCCGCTCCGATTTCGGCGAATCCCCGATCAAAAAGTTGAAGACGAGCAAGTTATAGCCGGCCAATCCGAAGCCGAGCAGCACATGCGCGACGATCAGAATGAGCAGCGCGGGCAGGACGGCCATAATCCCCCATATCGCGCATGCGCCTGCGATCAGCGGAAACGTCCAGAGCAACAGCGCGTTCGTCGAATATCGGCTGTTGAGCAGGCCCCAATAGTAATAGCTGATCATCATCACCAGATTTTGCAGCATAATGATCAAAGTGACCTTGCTCGCGCTCAGCTTCATCACCTCAAGCATGACATAGGAGAACAGCGGAACCGCAACGTTCTGCAGCAAAATAAACAAAGCAATGAACAGCGTAGCGGTCAGAAACCTTCGGTCCGTGAACGGACGAGAGAACATGCGCAGCGACTTCCCGCTCTCCGACGGCTGAAACGGCGGGTTCGGATAGCGCGTCAGCGCCCAGCCGTTCCAAACAATGCAGACGGCGCTTATGCTGAACAGTACGACGAATCCTTGCGTACCCGGCAGCCACTCCATAATCTGCCCGCCGAGCAGCAGCGTAATGCAGACGACGGCCCAGTGTACCGTGTTGCGAATGCCGAAATATTTTCCCCTGACGCTTGCGGGAACGATGTCCGCCATCAGAGAGGTCCACACGACGCCCCCCGCCTGACCGGAAATCATGCAGACGAGCCACATCGCCAAATAGACGGGAATCCATGCATCCTCCGAAAACGTTAGCGGGATCAGTCCGGTTCCGACCCACATCGTCCGATGAACGATACCGAACAACGCGACGAAAAAGCGACGATTGCGCCAGCTCTGCATCACGAAGGCGATCAGCACTTGAATCAGCAGAGCGAATGGAGGAATCGCCAGCACCAAGCCGATATGAAAAGCGGAAAACCCCAAATAGGTCAAAAAGACGGTTTGCAGCGGACCGCCCAGCAGATTTGCCAATATGTTCGCCGGAATACCTTCGATCAAGGAGATTCTTAAACTTTTACGATTCTCGGATTCGCTGCTGCGAACTGTGAGCGAGCGCTTCATTCCGCTGATCCAACCGCTCATCGCGATGTTCCCCCATGTTGTACCGAATCTTGCCTCGAGATGCTCTGTATGCTTACACCGATTGTACTCCCTCTACTCGACGCATGGCAAATAAATCTTGCACTCGGTTCCTTCGCGAATTTGGCTATCCACCCGAATGGTGCCTCCGTGGTTGGCGATGATGCGGTAGCTGACCGATAGCCCCAATCCCGTGCCGGCTTCCTTCGTTGTGAAGAACGGATCGAACAGCCGATTTAACGTCGCTCTCTCCATCCCTTTTCCGTTGTCTGCAATCGAAATGATGGCGAACTTACCCTCCTGCCTGGCGGAAATGGCGATGCGTCCTTTTCGCTCCCCGATCACATCCTGAATGGCATCCAGCGCATTTTTCATCAGGTTCAGCAGCACTTGCTTGATTTGTTTTACGTCAACCGCTACCGCGAGCTCGGGAGCGAAGTTTTCATAACAAATTTCGCATCCCTTCATGTGCGCCTCGCTCTCGGACAGAAGAGCCGTCTCCCGCAGCAGCATATCCACGGAAACCTTCTGCATCATGGGGGCGGACGGCTTGGACGAATTCAGAAACTCGTAAATAATGTCGTTGGCCCGGTCAATCTCCGATAAAATAATTCTTCCGTATTCCTGCTTGCCGATTTCCGACAGATACGGATTAAGCAGCTGAATAAAGCCTCGGATCGAAGTGAGCGGATTGCGGATTTCGTGGGCGATCGCAGCCGAGATTTTGCCGAGCATCGCCAGCTTGTCGTTCTGGAACGCCGCCTGCTCGATCAGCTTATACTCGGATACGTCCTTCACGCTGACCAAATAATCTCCGTCCAGCTCGTCCGGCTGCGAGATGCTCACCAGCAAATGACGGCCGGCCGCGTCCTGAAACTCGTCGTGATAGCGGCGATACAACGCCAATCCACGATAAACTCTAAGGATATGCCTGCGAACCGACAGACTTAGACTTCGATGAAAAAAAAGCCGAAACAGCGTGCTTCCGATCAATTCTCTGCGCGGGGCTTTCAACAATTTCGACATTTGCACGTTTACGAACCTCAGGTTGCCTTCGGCATCGAACAGGGCGACGCCGCTGTCCATATGCTGTAGAACGGTTTCAAATTTGTTCGAACGAGCCTCCTCCGCGGCCGCTTCGGGCGCACGCAAGGAAACAAGCAAATCGGTAATAAACGTAAGCGACCTTTGGACAACCGTGATCCGTTCTTTGGGCTCCGCATTGGATAGTAGAAACTGAACGCTCTCTTCATGGTGTCTTAGAATCACGGATGTCGGCAACCCGATCAATTCATTCGATAGTTGCTGCGTTTCCGCTCGAACGGCGTTCCCGCCGCTCTGGGCGAACTCCGCAAGAATCGGAAAATAGCGCGCCTTCCAACCGTTCATACGAGAATCCTCCATTACCAGAGCAGTCTCTGACACCTACCCGCTTTAAATTAACCAAATCATATCCATTAACGATAACGAATGTCAATCAGAGAAGTTGTCGAGTCGTGACGAATGCCTTTAGGGCCCCTCTTGCATTTTCTGTCGAATAACTCCCGCAAAAAAAAGAGCCGTCCGGTCATGATCCTTAGATCTGCCGGACAGCTCTCGAGTTTGTTCCGCTCGCTATGGCGTTCGCGCTTATATCGCTCCGCCAGGCGCTCGCTTCAGCTTCAGCTTGTGGCGTCTTTGGCTGAGAACGATCAAACGTTTCTTCAACTGCTGCTGCCACTCGGTATCGGCGATTTCCTTGGCGAAGGTCAGCAAATCGAGCGACACGTCGATTTGATTTTGCACGATCGCCATCGGATCCTCATCTTCGTTGTTTACGCAATTTTCGTGCAGCGCTTTGTCCGATTCATCGACGTAATCCTGGAAGTCGACTTCAGACGCTCCGTCGCCATGCGCGTATTCCGCCAAAATTTCGTATTCGTTCTCCACCAAATAATGGACTTCAACCCGGTGGCATACGGGGCAAAACAAAATCGGTACGTTATGGATTCTCGTCCGGTAATGCTTTAACGTCCCTTTCGTTCCGATCATGCTGGCTCCACAGCAAAAGCTCATCGTCTTCCCTCCCTGAATCTGCATCGCTAAATCGGATTCCTTTATTCTTCTCACTATATTCTCTGTACATGAACACAATTCCTGCCGGAAAATGGTCTCATAAAGCTAAAAACTCCCCATGGCTTCCGCCCGGGGAGTTGCGTCGCAGAGAAAAGCGTTCGCTAGTGCTTTTTAATTATTTTATCGACAATTACTTCGCCAATTCTGCAACGATCAGATCGCCCATAGCCGTCGTTCCGATTGCCTGGCTCTTGTCCGTGGCGATATCTCCGGTACGGTGGCCGGCGTTAAGCACGTTTTTGACGGCCGTCTCGATGGCGTTCGCAGCATCTTCGTAACCGAACGTGAGGCGGAACATAAGCGCAACGGACAGAATCGTTGCGATCGGGTTGGCGATGCCTTGTCCGGCAATGTCCGGAGCGGAGCCGTGCACAGGCTCGTACAAGCCGAAGCTGCCTTCGCCGAGAGACGCCGAGGACAGCATGCCGATCGACCCCGTCAGCATGGCCGCTTCGTCGCTCAGAATGTCTCCGAACATGTTTTCCGTCACGATGACGTCAAAGCTCGACGGACGGCGCAGCAATTGCATCGCGCAGTTGTCGACGAGCACGTGCTCCACTTCGACGTCCGGATATTCAGGAGCGATGCGGTTAACCGTCTCTCTCCACAGGCGGGAAGTTTCGAGTACGTTTGCTTTATCTACGGAAGCGAGACGCTTGCTGCGCTTCTGCGCCACTTCGAACGCTTGGCGTACGATACGCTCGATTTCCGTTACGTTGTATACGCAAGTATCGACGGCTTCCTCGCCTTGCGCGCCTTCGCGACGGAATTTCTCGCCGAAGTAGATGCCGCCAGTCAGCTCGCGAACGACGATCAGGTCGGTGCCGTCCAGCACTTCCGGCTTCAGCGTGGAAGCGTCCTTCAAGCAATCGAACACAACCGCCGGACGAATGTTGGAGAACAGGCCAAGCGCTTTGCGAATGCCCAGCAGTCCTGTCTCAGGGCGAAGCTCCTTGGAATTGTTGTCCCATTTCGGGCCGCCTACTGCACCCAGCAGCACGGCGTCGGAGCTTTGGCAGATTTCAAGCGTTTCCTGCGGAAGCGGCGTGCCTTTCTCATCGATCGCGATGCCGCCGAACAGGCCGTGCTGGAATTCGAACTTGTAGCCGAACAGTTCCTCCGTCTTCTTCATAACCTTGATCGCTTCCGCGACAACCTCCGGGCCGATTCCGTCTCCGGCGATGACGGCGATTTTCTTAACTTCTGACATCGTTCGTATCCACTCCACCTGTATGTTATAGTTGTCCATTGAGACTTTCTCTCAATTGTAATACACTTCATCCCAGAATGAAAATATATAAAAACTATCGTTTCTATAGGCAATGCCTATTCAACTAGTTGGGCTGACTCGTCCGCTCGCGCTGCCGTATAACGGATTGCTTGCCGCTTAGTGCGTAGGCCCCTATTTTACGGCAGAATGCGCTGATTCCCTCGATGCCACTACGCAGTCTACAATCACCGTATAATCAAATAAAGCGGGTTGTCCGCCTTATTTCCAGTTACCGGGTAGATCCGTGGCAATTAAAGCCGGTTTTCCGCCTTATTTTTCGGAAAATTGGCTTTTTCCAAATTTAAGTCGGGAAATCCGCTCTATTTTCCTCCAAATGGCCCGTTTCCCGAATTTAAGGCGGCATTTCCGCTTTACGAGTTATCCACCAGCTTGCTATTCCCGGTGCCGCTCACACTTTTGGCCCCAGGCTGAGTTGTTTTTGCCGCCATTTTGAGGACTTTATTCGAGCGCGCGAAGGAGGGGCTGTTCCATAAGCCAACCAAAGTTGCTCTGAAAGATCATCATGCAACCTTGCTTATGAGACAGCCCCTCCGTCCGCTTCTACTTTACCAGTACGCTCTGCATCGCCTGATCTAGACGTTTCATGCCCGCAATCGTTCCTTCGGCGTCGTTATGCGTGAAGTTAAGGCGCATCGTGTTCCGACCGGAGCCGTCTGCGAAGAAGGAGACGCCCGGCACGAAGGCTACGCCCAGATCGACCGCCGTCTTCAGCAGTTCGGCGGTGTCTACCGATTCCGGCAGTTGGAGCCAGAAGAACATGCCGCCCTTCGGCTCGTTCCACGTCACGCCCGGCCAATCCTGCTGCGACAGCAGATCCGCCATCTGGCGCATGCGCGCTTCGTATTCCTTGCGGACGAACTCGATGTGACCGGCGAGATCGAAATGCTCGATCAGCTGATGCAGCGCCTGTTGATCCATTGAGCTGGAGTGCAAATCCGCGGCCTGCTTGGCGCGGGCCATGTGGCGAACAATCTCCGGATCGGCCATCACCCAACCCGTCCGCAGCGCCGGAGCGACCGTCTTGGAGAACGTGCTCGTATAAACGACGCACGAGCCCTGCGGGTGAGCATCCAGAGAAAATAAAGACGGATACGTCAAGGACGCATCGCCGAACTTCAATTCGCCGTAAGGATCGTCCTCGAGAATAAGCGCGTCATTGGCGCGGCACAGCTCCAGCACGCCTTTGCGCCGATCGAGGCTCCAAGCCTTGCCCGTCGGATTGGAGAAGGTCGGGATGACGTAGACGAGCTTGGGCGAATACTGCTTCAGCTTGGCAGCCAGATCGTCGAGCACGATGCCGTCTTCATCGGTTTCGACGGATACAAGCTCCGCTCCATAAGATCGGAACACTTGAAGCGCCGACAAATAAGTCGGCTTCTCCACCAGGATGACGTCGCCCGGATCGATATAGATTCGCGTCAACAGATCGATTGCCTGCTGCGATCCGGTTGTAATCAGCAGATCGTCCGGCGTAATCGTCACGCCCTTAGGCGCCATCCATTTGCAGATGCTTTCCCGCAGCGGAAGGAAGCCTTCCGTCAAGCCGTACTGAAGCGCCTTGTTGCCCGCCGCCAGCACCCTGTCGAACGCTTCCCCGATCGCCGCGACCGGAAAATGCTCCTCCGCGGGTAGTCCGCCGGCAAAGGAGATAATCGATTTTCTCTGCGTCAGCTTCAAAATTTCGCGAACCGCCGACGAAGAGAAGGAGTCCAGTCTCTTGGAATACCGATAGTTCATCCGAAGCTCCCCATTTCTGTTAGTCAAAGATACTTTGCTGGCAACGCCGTGCCTCTTCTCACAGCCGTTTAACAAAAACCCCGGCAACGTTGTGCCGGGGTTCGTATCCGCGCGAGACGGGAATTATTTCTTGATCCAGTGCATCATGCTGCGAAGTTGCGCGCCGACGACTTCGATCGGATGCTCGGCTTCGTTGCGGCGAGTCGCCGTAAGGAATGCGCGTCCGGATTGGTTTTCGAGGATGAAGTCGCGAGCGAATTTGCCCTGTTGGATGTCGGACAGAACACGCTTCATTTCCTTCTTCGTCTCTTCCGTTACGACGCGAGGGCCGGTAACATAGTCGCCGTATTCCGCCGTGTTGGAGATCGAGTGGCGCATGGAAGCCAGTCCGCCTTCATACATCAAGTCAACGATCAGCTTCAGCTCGTGCAAGCACTCGAAGTAAGCCATCTCTGGCGCGTAGCCGGCTTCAACCAGCGTTTCGAAGCCCGCTTTGACGAGCGCGGAAGCACCGCCGCACAGAACGGCTTGTTCGCCGAACAGGTCGGTTTCGGTTTCTTCTTTGAAAGAAGTCTCGATAACCCCTGCGCGAGTACAGCCGATGCCTTTGGCATAAGCCATGCCGATTTCGAACGCTTTGCCTGTGCCGTTCTGATGAATCGCGATCAGTCCCGGAACGCCGAAGCCTTCGACGTAAGTACGACGAACCATGTGGCCCGGAGATTTCGGAGCGACGAGCAGAACGTCAGCGTCCGCCGGAGCGACGATTTGGCCGAAATGTACGTTAAAGCCGTGGGAGAACATAAGAGCTGCGCCTTTTTTCAGGTTAGGCTCGATTTCGTTTTTGTAGACGCTTGCTTGCGTCTCGTCCGGCATCAAGATTTGTACAACGTCCGCTTTGCGAGTAGCGTCGGCGACGGACAGCACTTCGAAGCCGTCGTTGCGCGCGCTTTCTGCGGATTTGCCTTCGCGAAGGCCGATGATGACGCTCACGCCGCTGTCGCGCAGGTTTTGCGCTTGTGCGTGGCCTTGGCTGCCGTAACCGATTACCGCGATTGTTTTGCCTTTAAGAACGCCCAGATCGGCGTCTTTCTCATGAAACAAATTAACTGCCATTGAATTGTGTTCCTCCTTAAAATAAATCAATATTGTCGACCCTCGAAGCGGGCGTTCCAAGAGAGACGGCTCCGACTGCCGCCTGCGAAGCCGGAGGTTCTCTCCTCGAATACCCGCTCCGCGGGTACGAGATCTTGTCCGGACGGGACGCCGCTTACCTTGCGCCCCTGTTCATCGCCGTTACGCCGGTCCGCGACAGCTCGCGAATGCCGTAAGGCTTGAGCAATTCAATCATGGCGTCGATTTTCTCGGAATCGCCGACGACTTGAACGATCAGCGTGGACGGACCGATGTCTACGACCGCGGCGCGGAACGTTTCGACGATGCCGAGCACCTCCGGACGCATCGACGGCTCGGCGCTGATCTTGATCAGAGCCAGCTCGCGGCCGACCATCGGATTGCCGCTGACGTCGATCACCTTGATCACGTCGATCAGCTTGTACAATTGTTTCTGGATCTGCTCCAGCGTATGATCGTCGCCCGTCGTGACGACCACCATACGGGACAGTCCCGGCTCTTCGGAAGCCCCGACGGTAATGCTCTCGATATTGTAGCCCCGGCGGCCGAACAGGCCCGAAACCCGTTGCAGCACGCCAGGCTGGTCGTTGACGAGTATCGCTATCGTAAATTTACGGTTCATTCGGCATCCCCCATGATCATCTGGTCGATCGTGCTACCTTGGGTAACCATCGGATAGACGTTTTCGTTCCTGCGAACGACGAACTCCACGACCGCCGGGCCCGGATGCTCCAGCGCTTCCTTCCATACCCGCAGGGCGTCGTCCTTGTTCGCGGCGCGATAGCCTTTCACCCCGTAAGCTTCTGCCAGCTTGACGAAATCCGGGCTTCCGGCCAGGTCGATATGGCTGAAACGGTTCTCATGGATCAGCTCCTGCCACTGGCGAACCATGCCGAGCACCTGGTTATTGATAATGACGACTTTGACCGGAATGTTATTGATCGCGCAGATCGCCAGTTCCTGGGCGCACATCTGCATGCCGCCGTCGCCGTTGATCGAGACGACCGTTCTGTCCGGGTTGCCCATCTGGGCGCCGATCGCCGACGGGAAGCCGAAGCCCATCGTGCCGAGACCGCCGGATGTCACCCAGGAACGCGGCTTGTTAAGCGGATAATACTGCGCCGCCCACATCTGATGCTGCCCAACGTCCGTCGTCACGATCGCGTCGCCGTGCGTCGTCTCGTGAATCATGGAGACGACCCATTGCGGCTTCAGCTCCGTATCGGAGTCGATGAAGGAATACGGCTTAGCCGCTTTCCATTCTTGGATCTGCTTGCGCCAAGCGTCCGCTTTGGATGCAGGCTTCGCCAAGGAGTTCGCCTGCTGCAGAACGGCTTTGACATCGCCGACGATCGGGATGTCGGTCGGTACGTTCTTGCCGATCTCCGCCGGATCGATGTCGATATGGACGATTTTGGCATTCGGCGCGAAGCCCGCCAGCTTGCCCGTAACGCGGTCGTCGAATCGAGCGCCGATGTTGATCAGCAAATCCGCCGACTGGATCGCCATATTCGCAGTCCAGGTTCCGTGCATGCCCGGCATGCCCATGTGCAGATCGTTCCCGCTTGGGAAACCGCCAAGGCCGAGCAGCGTCGTCGTCGTCGGAATGCCCGTCTTCGTAACGAATTCGTACAGTTCCTCATGCGCTCCGGAGTATACGACGCCGCCGCCTGCGAGAATAACCGGCTTCTCGGCGCTCTCGATCGCGCGCAGCATCTTGTCCAGCTGGTTTTTGTTCGGCTGGATCGTCGGATTGTAGCCGCGAAGCTGAACGTCGGAGATCGGTTGGAACAGCGTCTTCTGCGCCGACACGTCCTTCGGAATGTCGATGAGCACCGGACCTTTGCGTCCGCTGTTGGCGATATGGAAAGCTTCGTGAATGATGCGCGGCAAATCCTCCGCCTTGCGCACCAGGTAGCTGTGCTTCGTAATCGGCATCGTGATGCCGACGATATCGGCTTCCTGGAACGCATCCGTTCCGATCAGATGCGTCGCTACGTTGCCTGTAATGACAACGAGCGGTACCGAATCCATATAAGCCGTCGCGATGCCGGTGACGAGGTTCGTCGCCCCCGGACCCGAAGTCGCGATACAAACCCCGACTTTGCCTGTGGAACGGGCATAGCCGTCAGCCGCGTGAATAGCGCCCTGTTCATGTCTCGTCAGCAAATGCTTGAAATCGTCAAAGCCGTGCATGGCGTCGTAAATGTAGAGCACCGCGCCGCCCGGATAACCGAAGACGCATTCCGCACCCTCCAGTAACAGACTGCGAAGCAAAATTTCCGACCCCGAGATCACTTCCGGCTTGCTCCATTTAGCGATCAATTCTTCTTTGGACTTGATAGTAGTTCCTTGTGCGCTCATCTTTTTTCCTCCTTTCAACAAATCAAAAAAGCCCTTCATCCCGACGTCAATACGACATCTAGGGACGAAAGGCTAATAGCTTCCGTGGTACCACCCGAGTTTGCCGATCACCTCGCGATGACGGCCTTATAAAGTACGAGGCGGGTTAGATCGCCATTCGTACTCCAAGCGCAATAACGTGCGCCAACCCGATTCTCCCTAATGGGCCTTCCGGCGGTTCAGGGGAACAGCTCCGAGGAGACTTCGCTAACAGGGGTTAAGGCATCGGTCTCAGCTAATCCGACGCTCTCTGAGCTTAAGAGCCCTATCGCTTTTTCCTCATCACGGCTATTGAATGATCAGTTGATTTAGCATTTATTATATTCCCCGGCGGGACATTCGTCAATACACAACTTAGCCGTTCCGTGCGGAACGACTTGTTCATACGCTATAAAACCCGATTGCCGCCGATTCCGCTCCCATCTCGAGCGTCTATTAACGAAGGAGGAATGGCTGTTGATTCGCTGGAGAAGAAGTCGCGACGATAAAGCCATCGTAGAACTCGTCCGCACACAGCTTGTTCCGATCTCTCCCTGGCAGCACCCGCGAGACGGCAGACTGCATGCCGAAATCGTCAAACGTCTTCGCAAAGGCGCCACTCTCGTCGCCTCGAGAACGGACCGAACCCCGCCGATTGGCTTTCTCCATATGGAGTTCCGTCACCCGACGCTAATTATCGACCTGCTGGCCGTAGATTCCCGGCATCAGAACAAAAAACTCGGAACGGCCCTTATGGATCGCGCGGAGAGCTATGGCCGAAAACGGGGATTCACCGCCGCTATCGTGTTCGTCGACGATCACAATTATCGTGCGCTGCGATTTTACCGCCGACTCGGCTACGATACCTTAAGCGAGATTCCTTCGCTGAAAATCGTCGAGCTTGCTAAATCCTTATCCCTGTAAGTCAGAACGTGCATTCCGGTCGTCAGGGGGAGGGCGGCCGCTTTACCACCAGCCCCAACCGCCTCCCAATCCGCCGCCCCAGCCGCCAAAGCCTCCTCCCCAGCCGAAGCCTCCATCCACTGTTCCGATCGCCAACAAATCGAACAATACGAGCGGAAGGATTGCGCTCGTCCGCGCTTTTTTGCCTCGCGGCTGCTCCAGAACGAGCGTATCGCCGGCTATCCGGACAAGTTTGCCCGTAGCGATCGTGCCATCCTTGCGAACAGCGTATACCTGCTTTCCAACCAGCCTCTGCGCCTGCGAGCGTGTAACTTTCGCCATCGTTAAACACTCCCCTCTAACCAACGAACTAGACTTGGCCCCGTCCTCCCCGCGTGTCGCGCAAGATAGCGGAGCGCTGCCTGTCTTTTAGCTTATGGTGCTGCGGCCCGCAATGCTTGTACCCTTGTCCTCTTACGCTAAGGGATATTTCATCTGTCACGAAAAATGGAAAAGTGTTGAAATTTCCCCCTGTTTTATTGGAATTTAACCCTTCAAATTTGAAAAAAATGGAGTATTTTATAAGTAAACGCTTACTTTACAGCATTCTATCCTTTCTCCCTCTATTCGCTCCTATTCGCGGCAGCGTTTGCTTAATTTTCGACGTCATCACCCAACTCCCGCTTCCTCTGATGCTTCTTAAAACTGATTTGTTAAGTCCGGTCAACTCGTTAAGGGGGTGGTTATCTTCACAGCAGCCTGTTAAATCCCGCGTCGTTCGTCGTCTGAGCCCGTTTTTGGCCTGGTCGTAATCCCACTTTCACTAAACTGGAGGCGAAGAAAACCAAAAAAATGGAATTTCGAAAACCAAAAAACGAGGAGGAATGATTTTATGTTGCGGCAGTATACTTTGGATTCGTCCAAATGGTTGAAATTGTTGGTCGCCGGCGGCGGCATGTTGATTGTGTTTGCGTTAACTGCGTGGTGGGCGAACAGCGCGTCCGCCCACGGTTACGTGGACGGTCCTTCCAGCCGGGCAATCCTGTGCAAAAACGGCGTAAACACCGATTGCGGCGCAATCATCTACGAGCCTCAAAGTCTGGAAGCTCCTAAAGGCTGGCCGAACGCAGGACCGGCCGACGGTAAAATCGCCAGTGCCGGCGGCGCCTTTCCGAAGCTGGACGAGCAGTCCGCTACCCGCTGGGCCAAAGTAAACATCACTCCGGGACCGACGACGTTCTCCTGGACGCTGACGGCCCGACACTCTACCGCAAGCTGGAAATATTATATTACGAAGCAGAATTGGGATCCGAACGCTCCGTTGTCGAGAGCTTCCTTTGATTTGACGCCGTTTTGCAGCCTGCCGTACAGCGGCCAACCGCCTGCAAACTTCTCCCACACGTGCGACGTTCCGGCCCGAACCGGATACCAAGTCATATTGGCAGTGTGGGAAGTCGCCGATACGGCCAACGCTTTCTATAACGTTATCGACGTCAATTTCACCGGTCCGGCCGACGTGATCCCTCCGACCGCTCCGAGCAACGTCGCCGTCACGAATGCGACTTCCTCCACGATTTCGCTGTCCTGGACGGCTTCGACCGACAATGTCGGCGTTAACGAATATCGCATCTATCGGAACGGCGCCCACGTCGGCACCGTGAACGGCACGACGACGACGTTCCAGGATACCGGCCTTGCGGCCAGCACCTCTTACGTCTACAAAGTCGTTGCGCGCGATCTTGCGACCAACACGTCGCCCGACAGCAACTCCGTGACGGGTACGACTACGCCTCCCGTTCCGGACACCCAGGCGCCCACCGCGCCCGTAAGCTTGCATAACATGGGCGTAACGGCGAACAGCGTCTCCCTGATGTGGGGAGCGGCAACGGACAACGTCGGCGTATCGGAATACCGCATCTATAACGGCTCGACTCTTGTCGATACGGTGAACGGCTCGACGCTGACCTACAACGTAACCGGGTTGTCGCCGAACACGAGCTACACCTTTACCGTCTATGCCGCCGACCAAGCCGGCAACGTATCTCCGGCGAGCAACGCGCATACGGCGACGACTTCGAGCGGCAACACTTGCCCGGCTCCTTGGAGCGCAACGCAAGTTTATCTGAACGGCGATCAAGCCACCTACAACGGCCAAATCTATCAAGCCAAATGGTGGACGCAAAACGACCGTCCAGACCTGAAGAGCGGACAGTGGGACGTCTGGACAGTTGTTGGCAATTGTCCTTGAACTGAGCTCGAGTAGAGAAAAGGCGCTGTCCCATAATTCGAGTTGCTTGAGATGATCGGATAAAAAAGAAGGTGTATGTACCTCCCGGGACTGCCTCGTACGCTCCTGAAACCTTGCAACGGGTTTCCCCATTCAGATTTCGGGAGTGTATCGCATCGGAGGGAGATACATACACCTTTCCTATTGTTTATCGATTATCTTTCACTTTTTTATGTCCTAATCGTGCGTTACCCTATGAGATTCAAGCTCGCCGTTCGCATCAAAGCTGAGGCGAAGCAGGCTGTCATCCATGCCAAGGCCGGCTCTTCCCAAGTAATAAACGTATTGACGAGAAGGCTCGTCCAGCTTCTGCTCGGGCTCTCCAAGCAAATCGATAATTTCCGTCTCCGTCATTCCTTTAAGCTCATACTTACCGGTCAGGCTCGACACCATACCGCTTCTTTTCTCCGGTTCTTTGATCCAAGCTTCCTGATCAAATTGACGACTGCTGCAAGAGGAAAGAATCAAGAGCACGAGGCATGACAGAATGATCTTCTTCATTCGACCAGTCCCTTCTATGTATGGACAAACAATCAAGAGGAGCAATTAACCCTTTGCGCGTACGGTGCGGAGCGCTCCTGTTCCTTGTCGCCTATGTAACGAGACCAAACCGGGTAAAGTTGCAAGTCGAGACGGTATCCGAAGAAGAAGCTAGTTTTTCCTTAATTCGTTCTGGACAGCAAATACAGGAAGTACGGCGTGCACAATCCGCGACAGACGAAAATCCATGACCACCGTCTGCTGTCGCTCCGTCCCCTCCCCCAGCAGCGCCTTCACCACTTCCAGCGGCGTCATGCCGATCGCTCCGCCTTGTTTCGGCTTGCTCCTCGCAGGATAAGACTTCCATGCTCCGCTTAATTCTCTCTTAACAAACCGATTGTACACTGGATGTAAAAGAACACGCCGATAATGGCAAAGGAAGGACTGATTAGATGGGAATTCATGCGTATTTTCAATCGTTAACCGATCTGGAGCGGATCATCCGCTGCCCGGGGAAATTCAAATTTCAGGAGCACAGTGTGTCGGCGCATTCCTGGAAGGTCGTGCAGTATGCGAAAACGTTGGCCGATATCGAGGAAAGCAACGGAGTCACCATCGATTGGAAAAAGCTGTACGAAATTACGAGCAGTCACGATTACGGCGAAATTTTCATCGGCGATATCAAGACGCCCGTGAAGCACTACTCGCTGGAGTTGAGGGCGATGCTGCAGCAGGTGGAGGAAGGCATGGTCGACCATTTCATCGACGAGCACATTCCCGCCGAATTCCAGCCTATTTTCCGCCGACAATTGCGCGAAGGCAAAGACGATTCGGTCGAAGGCCTGATTCTGGAAGTTGCCGACAAAATGGACCAGATCTACGAAGCCTTCTCGGAGCTCCAGTTGGGCAACACGGAGAAGGAATTCGTCACGATGTACCGGAACGCCCTGATCAAAATCAAGCAAATCAAACTTCATTGCGTCGATTACTTTCTGCGGAACATCCTCCCCGATCTCGTCAGCGAAGGCTCCCGCTCCCCGATTGACATCGCCAAAATCACAAACGAAGCGCTCGCCTCTTAAGCTAACCTCCCCTCCTTTAACGAAATCCTCCTCCTTTTCTCAATATCCGTTCCTCCCTGCTCTTTTACCCGGTTTCCCGCCCACACCACTCAAGAGAACCGCCTTCCTACTGCTCGCAATCGCCATACTTCTCCCGTCGGGATGGCTTGCCCCTGTCGCGAGAGCCGATGGCGCGCAAGCGTTTCTGCAAAACCGTCGACAGCTACGTTCGCGTGGAGAAATATGTGGACAAAGGCGATGAGTACAAGGTTACGGCTTGGGTCAAGCTGATCGAGCCCGCCAGCGCAGGTCGGCGACGGAAGCGGCGGTCATCCTGTACCGAATTTGGAAGCTGTAAAGCATTCGGCACCGTGCCGGGGCTTGAGCTTCAAGGCATACCGCCTTGCTGCGCCGGGTCCCGGTTGTGCTTTGCACGGAATCCGAAGCCTAGCAAGGAAAATACGAGAAACGCGGCGCCCAGAAACAGAAAAATACTGTGAATGGATACGTAACGAATGCCGTACCCGCCAAGAGTCGGGCCCATCATGCTCCCGATGCTGAAGTGAATCGAGGCGATGACATTCGCCGTCGGCAGCATCGCCCGCGGCAAAATATCCGCCGCATACGCAAGGCCAAGCGTAAAGAACGAACCGACCACGCCTCCCGCAACGGCGAACAACAGAAACAAAACCGCAACCTGGCTTCCCGCCGCAGGAATTGCTAAGAATGCCAAGGCGCCCGTCAATCCGCAAACGATCAGCACGGGCTTACGCCCGATTCTGTCGCTCAGCATGCCAAGCGGAAGCTGCAGAACAAGCGAGCCGACGCCAAATGCCAACAGCAGCAGCGAGATCCAATGCCCCTCCAGCCCGATCCGCAAGCCATACAGCGGAAAGCTGCTATTCATGGAGGATTCCATCAATCCGTACAGCAAGCCCGGAATCAGCACGAACCAGGCGATTCGATAAGTCGCCATGAAGCGATTCTCCAGCGCCGCGTCCTTCTTGATCGGTTCCGGATACCCGTTTCTCAGCCGCAGTACAAGCAGAAGCACAACTACGAAGATCGCCGATGTAGTCAGAAAAGGAACGGCTTTGCCGAGCGGCAGAAGATTGATTCCCAGCGGGCCTACGCTAAACCCGATTCCGTAAGCCATTCCATAGAAGGAAATATATTTTCCCCGTCCCTCCGCCGGGCTTGAGCTGACGATCCACAATTGGGTCGTATAGTGAAGCGCGCTGTCTCCGACGCCGACCAGCAACCGCAGAACGAACCACACGGCCAACGATTCGGTTAACGGAAACAGAATTCCGGCCATGGACACGATCGCAATTCCCGCCACAATTACGTTTCTGTAACCGTAGCGCTTAACCGGCCGTTCTATAAAAAACATCGTGCAGAAAATTCCGATATACATCGCCGCCGAATTCAATCCGTTCATATCCGAGGAAACCCCGGAACGCTCCAGCATGATCGATAACAGCGGCAGCAGCAGCCCCTGGCTCATCCCGGCGACGACGACGGCCAAGAGCAGGACGATTAAGCGATAACGAAAGGATGAATACTCCGCCGCCGCGATTGTTGATGACAAACCGATTCCCTCCTTTTCCGATTAACCGAGACGAATGTTTTCAACACACCGCAGCTCCCCCCGACAGTAACCACCGATTGCCTCCCTTGCGAGAAACCCTCGATTGTTGCTTGTGCGAAAAACTCTCGATTCCTGTCCCTTGCTTGCGATCTGCTTAAGGGGAGTTTTAGCTACAAACACCACTTTAAGTTCGTTTCCGCACCTTTTCCGAGCGACCTAAAGCGGATAACCCGCTTTAGAAAAATAAGGCGGTTAACCCGCTCTATTTTTTACGATTATCCACTTTCTAGAAAAATAAGGCGGTTAACCCGCTCTATTTTCTGCGATTATCCACTTTCTAGAAAAATAAGGCGGATAATCCGCTCTCCTTCCGCTCATTTTCCCCATTTGAAAAAATTAGCGCGGATTATCCGCTTAATATGGTTTCGTCCTTCTCCCGCTGGACGCGAAAATAAAACAAGCCCCGGTCGCCCGAGGCTTGTCTGCTCTAACGCTAGAACTAAGCGTTGATTTTTTCTTTTGCTGCGCCGGCCAGCGAGTTGAACGCGCCGATGTCGTTCACGGCCAGGTCGGCAAGCATTTTGCGGTTTACTTCGATGCCGGCCAGTTTCAGGCCGTGCATCATTTTGCTGTAGCTCAGGCCGTTCTGGCGAGCTGCTGCGTTGATACGCACGATCCACAATTTGCGGAAGTTCCGCTTCGTCTGACGACGGTCGCGGTATGCGTACATCAAGGATTTCATTACTTGCTCTTTAGCTTTCTTAAACAGGCGATGTTTCGCGCCCCAGTAACCTTTAGCCAACTTCAACATTCTATTGCGACGACGGCGCGTGACGAATCCGCCTTTGACTCTTGCCATGATTCATTACCTCCCGGAAGTGTTCGATATGAGGTTCAAAAGTCCGATTTTGATCACGAAGCGATATCCCTGAAGCGGATTCGACGTCGAATCTTGAACTCAGCCGGGCTGAAAGCCGAACTTTTGAACTTGATTGGACGAAACCGCCCAATTCTGTATTATTTCAAGTTAGCGATTTGTTGTTGCATGCGGCGAACGTCGCCTTGGGCAACCAGCGGCTGCGTGCCCAGAACGCGCTTCTGACGTCCGGACTTGTGGGACAGCAAGTGGTTTTTGTAAGCTTTGAAGCGTTTCACTTTGCCCGTTCCGGTTACTTTGAAACGGTCTTTCAAGCTGCTGTGTGTTTTCATCTTAGGCATGGATAGTATCCTCCTGTCAGTGGGGTTTCGGCGCCAGAATCATAATCATGCTGCGGCCTTCCAGCTTAGGCATGCGTTCAACGATACAAATGTCGGTAACCTCGCTGGCCACTCGCTCCAGGATCTTCTGGCCAAGCCTGGCATGCGTAATTTCGCGACCGCGGAACCGCACGGAACATTTCACCTTGTCGCCGTCATTCAAAAATTTCACAACGTTGCGAAACTTCGTCTGGTAGTCGTGTTCCTCAATGTTCGCACGAAACCAAACCTCTTTAAGGTCGACGATTTTCTGATTCTTCCGAGCTTCCTTTTCCTTCTTCTGCTGCTCATAACGGAACTTGCCGTAGTCCATAATGCGGCACACCGGCGGTTTCGCCTGCGGCGCCACGTTGACTAAGTCAAGATTCGCGTCAATGGCCATCTGCATCGCTTCACGAAAAGGTTTGATTCCCAGTTGCTCGCCTTCTGAGCCGACCAGCCTGACTTCTTTCGCCCGGATTTCCTCGTTGATTTGATGATCCTTGCTAATAATGTTCCACCTCCGAAATAGTCTGCCGAACTAAAGGTTCACAAACAAAAACAAAAAATGCGAGCCGCATTCGGCCCGCATCCAGTCCTCACGTTAACGTCCATGCCGGAAAGCCGAGGCTTCCGTCGCACTTCCGTATATCGTCGGCTACGCTGAACCCGTCAGCTATAGCCGATCGGGTGAGAAGCGGGCGCTTCTGCTTGCGCGTGCTGATTAATTTGCATAAACAGTCACAACGACCACTTTACCATGCCCGCCGCAGAATGTCAACATTCCGATTTGCATTTTGCAGCTTAGCCTTGTTAGCACTCCCTTACCAAGCCATGCAAGCGAATTACATCTGTTTGCCCTGAACCTCTTCCAAGCGAATGACGCGCGTATGCTGCGTATGGCTCCACGTCTTGTTGTTCTGAGTGAAGAACGCATAGAACGCGATCGGCCACCAGGACAAGAAGAATACCGGGAACAGCAGCAGCTTCACGTACATGCGCCAGTTGACCTTCTCCATCAGCATCGCGATCGGACATTGCAGATAACCGTACAGCACGATCGTGAGCGACAGTCCGAGCGGCATTTTCGCATAGATGGAAGTCAGGTGCGGGTCGCCCGGGAGCATCATATCGAACCAGAGCGCCAACGTCACAAGGAAGCCGATCAAGTAAATAAACGCGTTGAAAATATAGAGAGCGGCGTCGATCTTGACGATGCTGCCCGTACGAATCCCCTGCCACAGCAGCGGAAGCATGTACCGGCGCGACACGTCGAAGTGTCCTTGCATCCAGCGCAAGCGCTGGCGGGCCGACGCCCGGAACGTAATCGGCTTCTCGTCGTAGACGCGCGCGTCGTAATTAAATTTCGGATAGATGCCCCTCTGGATACAACGGACGGTAAACTCCAAATCTTCAACAAGACTCGTCGCTCCCCAGCCCATCTCCTTCAGCAGCTTCGTCTCAAAGCACATGCCCGTGCCGCCCAGGAAGTTGGACAGCTTCAGGTTATAGCGCGGCAGCTGCCAGAGCCGATTGCAGAACCAGTAAGTAATGCCGTTGGCGGCGCTGATCCAGGAATCGTGCGGGTTTTTCGTGTCCAGGTAGCCCTGCACGACACGGTAGCCGTTGCACAGATCCTCGTTCATATATTCCAGGAAGTTCGTCGCCACCAGGTTGTCGGCGTCGAACATGACGATCGCATCGTATTGGCGGGGATTTTTCCATAGCTCCTTCAGCATCCACTCGATCGCGAAGCCTTTGCCCCGCTCGTTCGGATTCGTTCTCTCGCAGGCGTACACGCCTTCGTAGCTGCGAACGATGTCCGCCGTACCGTCCGTGCAGTTGTCGCAGATGACGAAAATATCGAACAGCTCGCGCGGATAGTCCATTTTCAACAGGTTCTCGATCAAAGCGCCCACGACGGCTTCCTCGTTGTGTGCGGCGACGATGAGCGCGAACGACTTGGTCGGTTTGTGCGTGATCCGCTCTTTTCTTCGATACCAACCGAAAAAGGACAGAAAAATCTGATACACGCCGATGGCCGCGGCTAGCGCTTGAATCGCCAAAAGAACGTTGTTAAACATATTCAGTTGTACCCCCGATTCCCTTTTTTCTTTGTCTCTTTTTATTTTTCTCTTTGTCTGTTTCCTCCGAAGAGGTAATCTTGATTTTGTTGCCTTTGCTCCTTTTTGTCAAAACGGGAGGATCGCCATTTTAGCGTTCTACGCGCTGCATGCCGTAATGGCGGTGAGTCAGCCGATAGCGCAACGGAAATTCCTCTTGCTCAGTACCGATTTTCATCGATTTGCTCATTTTTTCTATCTGAAGACCTAAATCTCCCCTTTGAAAGTTTACCCATCGCACTGAAATGTAAAACTAAAAAAAACTTAATACAGCCGTGACACTCGCATTGTATGCTATGCTGAGAACGGATAAGACATTCCCGCACTGAAGGAGATGGAGTCCATGAGCCGGATCTACCGCATGCTCCAGGAAGTCGAACGTCCATTATTTCTGTACGTTAACATACGATGGAACCGTTCCACACTGAACTGGCTGTTTCACGCGCTGTCGCTGATCGCCGGGGCGACGTTCAGCTTAAGCCTGTCGTTGCTGGTCGCGATTTTCGCGCCGGAGCCTTGGAGCAGCACTGGATGGCTCGCGCTCGCCTCCGTCGTGCTCAGCCATATTCCCGTCTCCATTGCCAAGAGAAGCGCTCCCCGCCTTCGGCCTTATCAGGTGTTCCCGCAAGCCAATACGAATCGCCGTCCGCTAAAGGACCCTTCCTTCCCTTCGGGGCATACGACGGCTGCGTTCGCGATGCTGACGCCTTGGATGCTGGCCGAACCGCTGCTCATTCCGACGCTGCTGCCGATCGGCATCGGCGTGGCGCTGTCGCGAGTCTATTTCGGCTTGCATTTCCCCAGCGACACGATCGTCGGCGCGCTCTTAGGAACCTCTACCGCCATGCTGCTTTCCATTTGGATTTAAAAGAACCGTCCTGCAAGTCATTTAGCGAGTAACCTAGAATCATCGATAGATAAGAAGGGGTATGTATCTTCCTACGCTGCTGATACGGTCATGAAATCGGATTGATAAACCCATGACAGGGTAATTTCATGACCGTATGAGGCAGACGCTCCGCTCTCCAGAAGATACATACCTCTCTTTTATTTCGATGATCTAGTTGCCTGACTTACAGGACGGTCCATTATGAGACCTTATGCTTATTCCTCTTCCGATTCGAAATCCTTGCTCGTTCCCCGGCTAAGCTGCTTCTCCAGCTCGTCCGCCACGCGGCGGCGATGCTCCTCGCGAACCTTGTCGCCGATGACCGCCTCCAGACGATAGATCGGCTTGCCTTGCCCGATGAATTTAGCCTCGTACTCCGTCAGCACCAGATCTTCGCGAATGCCGCTGCGGTGCAGGTCGAGGGAGATGTTGCGCATCTGCAGTTCGACGTCGGAGAAGCTGTTCAAGGAAAATTCGAACAGGCTGAGCGAATCCGTCTTGAAATGGATTTCCCCGACCTCGTTAAGCGCCTGCTTATATTTCATCAGGAAGCGCGGATGGGTCAGCCGACGCTTGCCATGCTTCGACTTCGGCCACGGATCGCTGAAATTCAAATAGATGCGCTCCAGCTCGCCCTCCTCGAACATTTCCTCCAGAAACTCGACATTGCCTCTTACAAGCGCCAAATTCGGCACAACCTCGGAATTTCTTTCCTTTTTCCAGAACGCTCTCGCTTTCTCGCTCGCACGACTAAGCAGTTCATCGTACATGTCCATTCCGATATAGTTAATGTCCGGATTGTTGACGCTCCACCGGCTGATGAACTGGCCTTTGCCCATGCCGCATTCGATATGAATCGGTCGATCGTTGTCGAAAAATTCGTTCCAACGTCCCTTAAGCTTGCGGGGCTCGAATACGATCAAATCCGTCTGGCGTTCCAAATCTTCCTTCATGCTTTTCCTGCCGCGAAGTCTCATCTGTCCGTTATCCTCCTGCGGTCCTTAGGCCGCTCAGCGTTCAATGAATTCTATTGTGAACAAACTGCCGTCGGTTGTAAAGGGAGCAATGTGGGTATATTAACGAAAAGGAATCATAAAGGAGGCCTATTCACGAATGAACACGACTCGACGAATTATCGCTCTTGTCGCACTATCGGCGCTATTCGCGCTCGGAGCGTGCGGAGGCAACAACAACGGCGCCAACAACGCCTCTCCGTCTCCAACCGTTAGTCCGACGACTCCGGCTACCGAGGGAGCGGGGGGGACCACCCAAGACGTTACAATCAAGGCCAGCAACTGGAAGTTCGAACCGGCGGAAATCCGCGTCAAAACCGGAGATACGCTCAAGCTTACGCTGGAAAATGCGCAAGGCGCGCATGGCATCGAAATCAGCGATTTGAACGTCAAGCTCAAAAACAACGAAACTGCGGAAATTAAGCTCGACAAAGCAGGAAAGTATGAATTTCATTGCTCGATCCAGTGCGGGCAAGGACACGATTCGATGACCGGATTTATCGTTGTCGAATAGCGGCTAACCATAACAAAAGCGGAAGTCCCTGAAACCGGACTTCCGCTTTTCTTCGTGGCATCAAGTTTATTCAACTCTTCGAGGAGCTTCCCAACCAGCCGCGAAACAGCTCGATTCCGAGTCCAAGCCAGACCATGCTTGCCAAGTAGCCTGCCAGCACATCGCTCGGATAGTGAACCCCAAGGTAAATTCGGCTCAAGCCTATAGAAATTACGAGCAGTACGGCCGACACGATCAGGATCAGCCTCCCCTTCCTGCTCTTAACATGTCTCCACAGCAAAAACGCCAAAACTCCGTAAAGCGCGAATGCCGCCATCGAATGACCGCTCGGAAAGCTGTACCCCGTCTCCTCCGCCAGGCGGTGCAGCGTAGGACGCTCCCTCTGGAAAGTCGATTTGAGCACCGTGTTCAGCAGAGCGGCTCCTCCCACGGAAAAACCGAACAGCACCAGCTCTTTGCGATGTCCAAGCATCGCAGCCAATAAAATGCCTACCACCGCTACGATTACGATGACGCCTATCGTCGAACCGATCGCGCTGAGCGTCTCGGCGATTCGCGTGACCGACGGCGATTCCCACCCTTGGACAACGCCGATCACCCCGGAATCGAAGGACGACAGCTTATCTTCAATAACGAGCCAACTGACGACTATAAATAAAAGCGCAGCCAATAAAGCCCAAACGTGCGCTCTGCGATCGTGTTTCACTTTCATATGTATGCTCCTTGCTCCGGCTGAATTGAGGATGCTGCATTTTGTATGGTATCATAGGTAGAACAGGAAACGAAAGGAGGAACGGAAATGACCGCAACGATACAGCCTTTTCGCCACAAATCGTTCGTTCTGATCCTACTTGCCGCTTTCGTTCTGCTTTGTATGCCGACCGTCGCGATTGGCGACAACTTTCTAACCTCCAAAAGTTCCTCCCTCGCTCACGATGTGCCTAACAGCGTCAAAGCGACCAAACGCACATCCGTTCCCTTGAACGGCAAAGTGTTCTTTACCGCTCTGTTGCTGGTCGTTTTCCACCTTCACCTTTACGTAGTTTCGCCGCATTTGCTTCCGACGGCCACAAGCGCTTCGCGCTCTCTACATTGGCCCGGCTTGCGCAAACTCCTTCTAATGCCTCTAAAGTTTACCTCAACCTACGTCCGGATATAAAATTTTTCTCAGGCTTCAGCGTACGCGCGGAAGTTTATTTGACTTGCCGCCGCAGTATAAGCAGCATTGAAAATTTTATATCGGATGAAAAGGGGAGTATCGACATGACCCACATGCGCATCTCCGTCCGGCTTGCATGGGTAACGCTTGGAGCAATTTTATCCGCGGTCGGCTTGGAGCTGTTTCTTGTCCCGCACAATATGATGATCGGAGGGGTGACCGGGGCGTCCGCCATCTTCTCTTATCTGTCGGAAATGCGTCTCGGCTTGTTCCTGTTTCTGCTTAATCTGCCGCTTATCTTGTTCCGGTATCGCAAGCTGGATGCCCAGACTCGTCTGCTGACGTTTGCGGGACTTGCCGTTCTGTCGCTTAGCGCCTTCTTCCTGCACCCGGCTCCGGCCGCAATGGATCATACGCTGGCTTCGTCTGCGGCGGGCGGCATCGCCTTGGGCCTCGGTATCGGCATCGTGCTTCGTTACGGCGGTTTCCTCGACGCCGCGGACGGCTGGGCGATGACCTCGGAGGCGAAAACCCCGAGAAGAATCAGCCGTAGATACTGGTTGTTTAACGGAGCGGTTCTGTTCGCCGGCGGCTTTGTGTTCGGTTGGGATGAAGCGATGTATTCGATTATCGCCTTCCTGCTCGCCTACCGCTGCTCCGATTTTGCGCTAAGCGGATTCTCGTTGACGCGAATGGTATGGATTACGAGCGAATGCGTGGATGAGATTCGCGAGACGCTGCAGAGCGATTACGGGAAAGAGGTTATCGTGCTGGACAACGGGGAATCGGGCGGAGAAAAAGTGATGCTGTGCACGGTAAGCCGTATGGAACAAGCAGCCGTCATTCGCCGTATTCGTTCGCTTGATCCGGATTGTTCTCTGGCTTTCCACGCGGCTCATCGATAAGACGAAGAGGCTGTCCCATAAGCAGGTCAAGTCGCTCGGAAAGATAATCGACAATAAAGATAAAAGGTGTATATACCTCCCTCCGATGCTATACGCTCCTGAAATCTCGAATTGGGAAACCCGTGATAGGGAAATTTCAGGAACGTATGAGGCAGTCTCCGGGAGGTATATACACCTTCCTTAATTTATCGATCATCTTGAGCAACTCTGCTTATGGGACAGCCTCTTGCCATTTATGTCGACGCTTTGCGGAGCAATCCGTAGGACAGGGCGATGTAAATCAATGTGGAAACGAGCAGCCAGTTTACCAGCTCAAGTACCGAAGTGCCCATAAACCAGTCCAGAATCGGCTTCCAGTTATCGAAGTAAGTGATCAGATAGAAAGCGCAGGTAAGCGCAAGCGTCAGTACGATGAACACGCCGAACAATCCGTTGCGCCCCACCTTGCGATAAATAGCGGCGACGGTAAAGCCGCAGAAAAACAAATTCATCATCACGCTGAAGAAAATCCAGAGCTGCGCAAGCGGCGAACCGTCGGCAAAATACGAAATGTCAAAGAAATGCAAGCCGATGCCCCAATGATCCGTCGCTCGCTCCACAAAGCCGATCAACAGGAGAAGAATCGCCGAGCCGACGGAGACTAGCGCGGCCGTGGCCGTTGTCCCGAAGAAATAATCCTTTCTACGGGCTCCGAAGCTGATCAGGAACGGGAACGTCTGCCCGACGCTGACAATGCCGATAACGAGCATGTAGACGAAGATGGAAGCCAGCCCTCCCGTCTTGATCTCGTCGCCGATCAAGCTTCCGATGATGAGATTTATGGTAAAGCTCGATCCCAGAATAATCCAAGGGAGTATGAGCCAGGAGAATTTATCCGTCAAGTGTGTTTTGACAATTCCCGCCACTCTGTTCATTGCGCCGCCTCCTCGTTATTGCCGTTGCTGCCGGTCATATGCACAATCATCTGCTGCAGCGATACCGGCCCGATCTCAAGCCCCTGCTCCGCTGCCAGCAGCCGCTCTTGTTTGCTAAGCTGCCCCAGCACCGTCGCCGACATCAAGCCCCCGAACGGGGAGCGATGAATTACCTTTTTGCCCGCCAGGAACGCATCTACCTTGGCCGCGCTCCCGACGACGTTGGATGCGCTGCCTCTAAGCGTCTCCGCTTCCTCGTCAAGCAACAGCTTGCCGGCGTCGATGACCAGAACGTGCTCCAGCAGTTGACTGACCTCGTCGATCAAATGCGTGGACAATATGATCGTGCGCGGGTGTTCCCCGTAATCCGCCAGCAATCTGTCGTAGAACAAATTTCTCGCGACCGCATCCAGACCGAGATAAGGCTCGTCGAAAATCGTCAACGGCGCTCTGCTCGCCAGACCGACGACGATGCCGACGGCGGAAAGCATTCCTCGCGACAGCTTCTTCATTCTGCGCTTCAGAGGCAGCCGAAAGTCCTCGACAAGCGACTGCGCAAGCTCCTTATCCCAATTCGGAAAAAACAACGGACTTACGTTCAACACGTCTTTCACCCGGAACGTCTCGGGATACTTCTGGCTTTCCTTAATAAAACAAATTTGCTTCAGCACCTTTTCGTTCTCGTAGGGCTCCTCGCCGAACACCTTCATCTCGCCGGAGGTACGGAACAGTTGCGCCGTCAGCATATGCATAATCGTCGTCTTGCCCGCACCGTTTCTGCCGAGCAGACCGTAAATTTTGCCTTCCTCCAGCTTGAAGCTGACATTATCCACCGCTTTGACTTTGCCGTAATGCTTCGACAATCCCTTTACCTCGACAATCGTCGTCATTGCTCCTTCGCCCCTCTCTTGATCATATCTGTCAGTTGCTCAGCCGTGATGCCGAGTTTATGCGCTTCTTTCACCATCGATACGACGTATTGCTCATAAAACTGCTCTTTGCGTTTGCTAACGATTATCTCTCTTACTCCTGTCGCCACGAACATCCCGATCCCTCGCTTTTTATACAAAATGCCTTGATCTACGAGCAGGTTAATCCCTTTCAAAGCCGTCGCCGGATTGATCTGGTAGAACGCCGCGAACTGGTTGATCGAGGGCACTTGGGACTCTTCCGGCAAAATCCCTTCCAGAATATCGTTCTCCACCCGCTCGGCAATCTGAACGAAGATAGGGCGGCTGTCGTCCATCGGAAATGACATATTTTCACCACCACGTTATTCGGTTAGTTACTTGTGTAAGTAACTATACATGTGAGTAAGCGGACTGTCAATGGGCATTCTCCCCGAAAATGCGGCAAGGACTGTAGCGCCCTGCCCTCAGGCAGCCGTTACAGTCCTTGCTCTGTAAATTTCCGCAGCGATGCGGCGTTATTTTTGGAAAAACTTCATCACTTGCTCCAACGCGACGCTGTTGCTGATATATCCGTTGCCGCGCCAGATTTCAGTCGAGCTTACAAGCACCCGCCCTTGTTTGACCGCAGGGAGATCGGCCCAGAGCTTGCTGCTCTGCAGCCCATCTACCGCCTTCTTCTGATCGTCTGCGGTGTCGGCTTCGTCCGTCTCCAAAATAATAAAGTCTGCATCGGCCAGCTCCGGCATCATTTCCAACGAAATTTGATCCGAGCCGTACTTCGTCTCCAGCTCCGACAGTTTGAAGCCCAAGTCGGCCAACAAATCCTTCTTGTCCTTGCCCATCACCCAGATCGATTTGCCGATATAAAGCATGACTCCTACCGGCTCCTCGCCCAGCTCGTTCTTTAACGCCTCTTTCGTTTCCTCTAGCTTGGCCTCGTATTCCTTCAGCTTAAGCTCCGCCGTCTCCTTGCGGCCGAGCAGCTCGCCGAAGCGGACAAGCATCTGGCGCCAGTCGGCCTCGGGCGTCCATACGCTCGTATAGACATAAGTCGGCGCAACCTTCGAGAAAGAGTCGTACGTCGAGTCGTCCGGCGGGTAGCCAAATACGATCAGATCGGGGTCGTAGCTCAACGCGACTTCCGGGGTCAGGCCGGGGTCGAAGTGAATTTTCGGCACATCGGGAAAATATTCGTCCAGATAAGCGTACTGGTAACGGACGACCGGCCTAACTTCCAGCGCGGCCAAGTAGTCCTCCATCCCGGCGGCGATAATTCGCTTCGGCTCTACCGGAACGGCAAGGCGGTTGCCGCTCTCGTCCGTCACCTCCCGAACCTCTTCCTTCGGCTGAACCGCCGGCGTGTCCGCATCCAGAGAAGCCGCGGAGATCGGCGCTTCATGGGTAACGGATGAGGCTTGCGGCGCATTATTTTTATCGGGCGCGCACGCAGCTGTCATCATAACAAACGACAGAAAAATGGATAGTAAAATAGATTGTCTTCCCCAGCTTTTCAAAAGCGGTTCCCTCTTTTCGAGTGATAATCGTTCTCACCCAAATTATAGGTCGATCCATTTACGGGTTGCCATGGATAATAATCGGTAATTGAGATGGACATTCATCAGCAAGAAGACAGGAAATTTCGTTGAGTATGCAGCTGTGGGCTGTCGCGGAATATTCGAACCAAGGAGCAAGGGGGACCCGGTAGACACGTCCCGTGCGGACGGCCTTCAGCCGCTGCCAGCACTCGGCGCTCTGCAACCGCTCCCACATGCTCTCGGCCGCTTCGTAGTCTCCGACCGTGACGATAATCCGATCGGCATCGAATTCGGCTAACCGCTCGGGCAAGATGGAGGCGACGCCCTTGAACGGCAGCGGCGAACGCAGACCGAGATCGCCATACAGCACATCGGCCAAATTCCGGCTGCCGTAAACGAGATAGTCCGTTTCCATCACCAGCAGCGCCAGAACCGTATCGTCGCGGACGGAGCGCCTGACGCGTTCCCGAACGACTGCGGCTTTGCGTCCGTATTCGGACAGCCACCGCCCAGCCACTGTCCGGCAGCCGACCAGCGATGCGATATCCTGAAGCTGTCGGCGCCAGTCCGTCTCGCACCAATCGAGAATATGCGTGTCGGCAATCTGCCGCAGACGGTCCGACTCCCACGAATGGATGTAATCCGTTCCGATAATGAGATCCGGCTCCGCATTTTGCAGCAGTCCGCGATTCGTTTCCCAGAGCTGCTCCCGATGATGCGAATCGTCGCTAAGGCGCAGCGCTATCGCCTCGTATCGCTCAGCGAGTCGCCTCCACTCCGGGCTGAAAGCGGCCGCGCACAGCTCGATGCCTAGCGCCAGCAGTTGCCCTGTGACGGGGTAGTTGTAGGAGGCGACCCGCAGCTTTCTCGCACGGCTGAAGACCGAAGGCGCCATGCCCGCATGCTGCTTAAACCTTCGGCTGAAATAGTATTCGTCGCCGAAGCCGACGCGGCGCGACACTTCCCGCACGCTGGCTCCGGGAACGAGCAGCAGCACCCGGGCCGCGGCCATGCGCCTCTCGTTCAAGTAAGCGATGGGGCTTACGCCGTAAAGCTTCTTGAACAGCTCCATATAATATTTGGCGTTCAGCCTCGCTATGCGGCACAGCCGATCGATCGTCAGCCGCTGTGCGTAATGCTCGTCGATGTAGCGCTTGGTAGCGGCGACGGCGCTGATCGTCGTGTCCTCTTCCCTCGGTTTGCCCTCGCTTCTGAGCACCTTATAGACCAGCTCCTGCAGTGCGGCCCGACTGCCGAGCCGTCCGAGCCGCGTCTCATCCCGGAAACGCTCGCACACTCTCTCGCACAGCGACACGATCTCCTCATGCTCGCGAGATGACCAGCATAGGCAGCCGAAACCCTCAGCTCCCATGCGGCCGGAGGCTTGCGTTTGGGGAACGGATTCGGTTGTCAGGTGGAATAGATATACCTCGTAATCGGCGGCAGGCTGCACCGAGATAGCGACGGACCGCCCCTGCTCGACGAACGCGGCCGAGCCGCATGCCAGCAGCTCGGCGTTGTCGCTCGAGCGGATTTCCAGATTGCCTCTGGCCGCTACGAGCAGCAGACAGAGCGGCAGGCGAAGACTGCGGTAGCTCCACGGCTCGTCCGCCCCCTCGTATTTTTCTGCCCGCTCCACGCCTAGCTCTCCCTCTTGTAAAAATGAGAAACGGTTTATTTCCGTCGTTGAAGGTATAGACGCCGATAGGCTAGACTCATTCGGTTTCTTCGAACGATTGCGTAGAGCCATGTCGGATCACCTCTTTTTGTTATTGATAATGATTTTCATTATTAATAAACTTTATTTTATACAAATCCCCTTATTCGCACAACGCTAGCTTATCCACACGGCTTCAAACGGCAGAGCGACAATAAAAAAAAAGAGCTGATTCCCACATTATAGGAATCAACCCTTTGATTGCGTATTCCGCTTCAATTAATGCGCCTGCTTGCTCTCATCGAGATAGTGGCCCTCGATTACGTGATTCAGCTTCTTCTTGGCGGAAATCTCAATGCTATGATTATTGGGGAACTTTACTCCTGTCAGCGCCAAAACTTCCTTTACCGTCAATTCCACTTTTACCGTGTCGTCCCCTTGAGGAATCCGTATGCCTGTATTCATTGCCTTCACCTCTCCAATCGAGTTTGATCTTCGCTATCAGCTTGCCCGAATATGAGAACATGATGAGTTAGGCTGCAGAAAATGGTGCGATGTCAGGTTTTTTCATTGATTTGTCGCACTCTCAATATAACACACCATGTTAGGTATTTCAAGTTTAAAGCTGCCGTTTTCCGCCTGAATTTCAATGTTTGTTTGGAATCGAACTGCGGTCGATCAATCGGAATTCGGAATGAATGATTGCCTTCAATAACAGCCGCTCTCGCAATTTGGCCCGAGATTCGCTACAATTAATACCGACTTCTGCAAAGGACGGATGCAACGATGGACATGACCGAAACGGAACAACGAGCTCCACTGCTCTGGACGGGCAAAAGATTTCATACATGGAATTACGAAATGCGCGAGACGTTCGGAACGAAAATTTTCAAGGTGATGCTCGACGCCGGGTTTACTTGCCCGAACCGGGACGGCACTATTGCCGCGGGCGGCTGCACGTTCTGCAGCACGAGAGGCTCCGGAGATTTCGCCGGCAGCCGGCGCGACGATCTCGTATCCCAGTTCAATCAAATACGCGACCGTCAGCATTTGAAGTGGCCGGAGGCGAAATATATCGGCTACTTCCAGGCATACACGAACACCTACGCTCCGGTGGAGACGCTGCGGGAATACTACGAGGTCATTCTGGAGCAGCCCGGCGTCGTCGGATTGTCCATCGCCACCCGCCCGGACTGCTTGCCGGACGATGTCGTCGATTATTTGGCCGAGCTGAACGAGCGCACTTATTTATGGGTTGAGATGGGTCTTCAGACGATCCATGAATCGACCTCGCAGCTCATCAACCGTGCTCACGACACGGAATGCTTCGTCGATGCGGTTCGGCGGCTGAGGGAACGAGGTATCCGCGTGTGCGCCCACATTATTCACGGCCTGCCGGGAGAGACACGGGAGATGATGCTGGATACGGTGCGAACCGTCGCCGGCATGGACGTGCAGGGCATTAAAATCCACCTGCTCCACCTCATGCGCAAAACGCCGATGGTGCGCCAGTGGAAAGACGGGCTGCTGCGTTTCCTCGAGATGGACGAATACGTATCGCTCGTCGTCGACTCGCTGGAGCTGCTTCCGCCGGAGATGATCGTCCACCGCTTGACGGGAGACGCCCCGCGCGATCTGCTGATTGGGCCGATGTGGAGCCTGCGCAAATGGGAAGTACTGAACGCCATCGACGACGAGTTGACTCGCCGCGACAGCTGGCAGGGCAAAGCCTGGGAGGGGACGTCCCGTACGTAACCTCTTCGGCCCCGCCGTTCAACGGATAGGACAGGACATGGACTGAGAGGGGAAAAGTCCCTTACGGGCAGCCCCTTTTGGCTCTCGCCGTTCAGGTGACAGCTGACAAGTCAAAGATTGGGAGGAGCTAGAAACGCATGGGTTTTCTCTCCGTGCTTAGTCAGGCGCAGCGCTGGGTGAAGGAGCGCGCGGGGCCGGGCGACTGCGTCGTGGACGCGACGGCCGGCAACGGCTCGGATACATTGTTTCTGGCGCAATCCGTCGGCCCGCGAGGTCGGGTATTCGCCTTCGACGTGCAGGCGGAGGCGCTGGAAAACACGCGCCGCCGCTTGGCGGGCGAGCCGGACGGCAAAGCACTTGCTCCGGCGGAGCTGGTGCTGGCCGGCCACGAGACGATGGAGGCGGCGCTGCCCGCCGAGCTGCACGGCCGCATAGCCGCGGTGATGTTCAACCTCGGCTACTTGCCCGGCGCCTCTTCCCCGCTAATCACGCTGCCCGGTACGACGCTGGCCGCGCTGGAAGCGGCGGTCCGTCTGCTGCGCCCCGGCGGAGCGCTTACCGTTGTCGTCTACCCCGGCCACGAAGGCGGCAAGGACGAAGCGGACGCCGTTGAAGCTTGGGCGGCGGAGCTTCCGCAGACGACCGCTCAGACCGTTGTCTATCGTTTTCCGCAGAAGCCGGCTTCGCCTTATCTCATTGCATTAACCAAACGATAATCGACTATTAGGAGGCTATAACGAAATGAGCGTACAACCTTATCCGCTGCATTTTAAACCGGAATTTAAAGAAAGAGTGTGGGGAGGCCGCGCGCTGGAGAAGTTCGGCTTCGACGTGCCCGCAGGCGCGATCGGCGAAGGCTGGATGATCGCCGACCACCCGAACGGCGTATCGCATGTCACGAACGGAGCATTCGCGGGCAAAGGTCTGGATGAGATCCGCGAAGCGGTCGGCGAAGCCTGGTTCGGGACGAAGGGCGGCGCTTCCGGCAACGGACGTTTTCCGCTGCTGATCAAGCTGCTCGACTGCAATGACGACCTGTCGATCCAGGTTCATCCGAACGATACGTACGAGAAGCTTCCGCAAGGCGAACTCGGCAAGACGGAAATGTGGTACGTGCTGGACGCCAAGCCGGATGCGAAAATCATTTACGGCCTGAAGCCGGGCGTCGATCGCGATGCGATGGCCCAAGCGATCGAGGAAAACCGGATTATGGACTGCTTGCAAGAGGTATCCGTCAAGGCGGGCGACACGTTCTACATTCCGGCCGGAACGGTGCATGCGCTGTGCGCGGGCGTGGTCGTGGCGGAAATTCAGCAGAACTCCGATACGACGTACCGGCTGTACGATTACGATCGTCCGGGTCTGGACGGCAAGCCGCGCGAGCTGCATATCGAGGATTCGCTGAACGTGACGGCTTATGAAGGCGCGGGAGCCGAGCGTATGGATACGTCGTCCGCCGTGCCGGGCGAATGGCTGACGCTGGCCAAATCGCCGTATTTCAAGACGGATAAGGGCATTGTGCGCGGGCCTTGGTCGCTGTCGACGACGGCGGACAGCTTCGTCATCGTCATCGTCTGCGAAGGCAGCGGTACGATCGGCTGGGAGAACGGCCTGGTCGACGCCAAATCCGGGGACTGCTTCCTGCTGCCGGCCAACCTGGGCGGCTACACGCTGGACGGGTCGATGACCGTGCTGCGCAGCTTGGTGCCTTAAACCGATTGATCTAGAATTTAGTTCATAAGGCATTCCCGGAAGCCTGTCGATCATTTTAGGCATAGGCTCGGCGTTTCGGGAAGGATTTTGCTTGACCCTGTCGAATACATGGCAGAACGACAGAACACACAAGTAGCGAAAGGACAGATCACGATGCGGCAGGGACTGATTATTGCTGGACTAGGCCTGGCGGTGTGGGCCGTACCGACCCTTTTCTTTCTGTTGTTCGGGGACTGGGTCCTGCTTGAAGTCGGAGAAGCTTATTTCGGAACTTCGCTGTTCCTGCTCGAAATGCTGTCGTTCCTGCTGCTGATCGGCCTAGCCTTGATCGTCAGACTAAGACTTGTCAAGGAGCGCGGCTCCGCGGCCCGATTCGGGTATGCGGCTGCGGTCATCGGATTGCTGCTGAACGCTTTCGTCGTTTGGCACCGGGACTCGGTATTCTCCTCCTTCACCGAAGGACAGCATCACGCCTATGCGGTGTGGATGACATTCGCTTACGTCTTAACGCTGGTCGTGCCGGTCATAGTGGATCGCTTCGTCAGGGAGCCAGCCGAGGCGAAGGGGCCATTGGCAACCGCCGCCGTCCCCGATCCGATCGCCGAGGAACCGCTCGATTCGGAAGCGGAAGGAACGTCGAAAGAGCAAGATCAAGGGCAGCAAGCTCCGCAATAATCGAAGAGGCTTCTCGCGCGCATCATCCGATGCCGTGCGGGAAGCCTCTTTTGGGCTTGCAGACGGGGTTCCCTGTCCGTTACAGATAGGAACTAAGCGCTTCTACGAATCGGTTCAAGCCGCGGACGTCGTCCTCGTCGAAACGGGAGAAGCGGGGGCTGTCGATATCGAGTACCCCGATCAGGCGTCCGTTCCGATCCCTTAGAGGAAGAACAATCTCCGAATTCGAAGCGGCATCGCAGGCGATGTGGCCGGGATACTGGTGCACGTCGTCGACGACGATCGTTTCTCCCTTCTGCGCCGCTGCCCCGCACACGCCTTTGCCGAGAGGGATGCGAATACACGCGGGCAGTCCCTGGAACGGCCCCAGTACAAGCTCCCTCTCTCCCTCAAGCAAGTAAAAACCGACCCAATTGATTTCTTGGAGAAATTGGTTCAGCAGAGCCGAGGCGTTGGCCAGATTAGCGATGCGATTCGGCTCGTCCTTCACGAGGTGCTCCAATTGGTACGTCAACGTCCCGTAGTTTTCTTCCTTCGTTCCGGTGTAGATTTCTTTGGCGAACATGCTGCTTTCTCCTTTCGCGCAATCAGTTCGCGGCCTCTTCGCTGCGATCCGTCGCCAGCGGAGGATCGATCGACAGCGCCGTAATCTCCTTGCGCCATTCCTCGGTGAATTCCAAATCTACCGCCGCCAGCGACGGCTCCAGTTGCTCCACGCTTCGCGCTCCGATAATCGGAGCCGTAATCGCCGGATGACTCAGCACCCATGCTACCGCAAGCGTAGCCGGATGGATGCCCCGCTCGCTCGCATAAGCGGAGAACCTGTCGGCGATCGCATAGTAGGTTTCATTTTCGTAACGCTTCGTATAGTTGTTCTGCTCCACCAGTCTGCCGGTTTCCGGCCGTTTGCCGATGCCGTATTTGCCGGTCAGCAGCCCTCCCCCGAGGGGGCTGTAGCTGATGACGCCTAGTTTCTCGGATTCCGCTAACGGCAAAATCTCGACCTCGGCCTGGCGCTTGACGAGATTATACATCGGCTGGATTAACTCGAAGCCGGCCAGGCACTCCTTGGCGGAAACGCCAAGCGCTTTGGCGATCTGCCAGGCCGCCCAGTTGCTGACGGCCGAGTACAAAATTTTGCCTTGCCGGCGCAGGTCGTCCAACGCACGAACGGTCTCCTCGATCGAGGTCAGCGAATCGAATCGATGGATAAAATAAAACTCGATGCGGTCGGTCTTAAGCCGCTTCAAGCTCTGCTCCACGGCCAAAAACAGATGTCGGCGCGAGGAGCCCCGGGCGTTGAGATCGGTTCCGGACGGGAAGCCGGCCTTAGAGGTAATGACCACTTCGTCCCGCCTGCCTGCGATCAATTCGCCGAGAATCTCTTCCGCCACCCCGCCGCTATAGACGTTCGCGCTGTCGAAGAAGTTGATTCCCTTGTCCAGACAACGATGAAACAATTGCTTGGACGTCTCGCGGTCGGCATTGCCTCCGAACGACATCGTGCCGAAGCACAGCTCCGATACTTGAATGCCCGTTTTTCCTACCGTTTTATATTTCATTCTCGTTTACTCCTCCCGTTCTCCGCATCACAGCAGCTTTGCCCAGTTCGCCCCCGCTCCTGTCTGTAATCTACAATAGCCCTTGATCCGATCGCGCGCAACCGTTCCTCTATAGACTGTGTTATGTCCCCTTGCTCGTACTCTACTCATACTCATACTCATACTCATTGGCAAAATCGTTAGACGAGCTCTCGCCGGTTGCTCTTTTCGCTTGTCTCCGTGTCGAATATCTGTTATTTTCTAGGAAACCGATAGGGAAGGAAACGTTCTCCATGACATCGAATTCAACCGAGCAGCACCGCCGGGAAGCTCCCGCCAGCGTCGCTTGCTCCATCATTACCGTATCCGACACGCGCACGCCGGAGACGGACAAGAGCGGACAGCTCATCCGCGAACTGCTAGTGGCAGGCGGACATACTATCGCTGCTTACGCGATTGTGAAGGACGACTACGTCGGAATCTCCGCGCTGCTGCGGGAGGCCGCGGGCAATCCTCTTGTTGAAGCCGTTCTGCTTAACGGAGGGACGGGAATTGCAGGCAGGGACACGACGTTCGAGGCGGTCCGCGATCAGCTGCAGAAGGAAATGCCGGGCTTCGGCGAAATTTTCCGCTATCTCAGCTTCGCCGAGGACATCGGCTCAGCCGCCATTCTGTCCCGCGCCATCGCCGGCACGATCGGAGCGACCGCCATCTTCTCGATGCCAGGCTCGACCGGCGCTGTCCGTCTCGCGATGACGCGCCTGATCGTGCCGGAGCTCGGCCATGTGATGCGGGAGCTGTACAAGGACAAGGTGGACAAGTAATCGCCGCGTAGGACAACTCTTGTTTTCTCGCACCGTGAGCTTGCATTTGGCAAGGGTAGGGGAACGGAATGTTGTAGGGGGAAATTGGGGGAACCGAAGCCGGGGCGCGGAGGCCAAGAAAGTGCCTTGATCGGGCCCAATCTGGGGCGCGGAGGCCAAAAAAGTGCCTTGACCGGGCCCTGGCCGGGACATGGAGGCTAAGAAAGTGCCTTGATCTTGCCCAGGCCGGGACGTGGAGGCCAAGAAAGTCACTAGTCATGCATCAAACCTGACATAATAGTCGAAGGGTGAGGCCTAATCCAATATTGTGATTAGGTTTCATATTTTTCCATTTGATTTTCTTCCCAGTAAGCCAAAAAAATCAGAGCAGGAACAGGAGACGCGATTTTCCACAAAATTGGATATTCATTTATCTTTGCCTAACGTAGTATGAC
>NZ_QRDZ01000017.1 GCF_003386235.1 Cohnella phaseoli | reverse complement strand
AAATAAACCACAAATTACCAATAGCCGTCTTGAGAATGGCTTATTTGTTATGCGCATTTCCGTTACTACGTGCGTTGGCTAAGGATTTCAGACTTATCACCTCATTGTTACAATAACCAAATCCATTACTGGTTATTCCAGCATCTGTCCAATAGGAGAATAGGCTGCTGATCATACCAGCAGCCCTGCATCCTGTACTATTCGTTAGCTTAATCGGGATCTCTTCGGGCGAACCAAGGAGTCGTCAGGCTCGAGGCGTGAATGAAGTTCGTAACTTCTCAAATAGCATTCAAATAATGTAAATCATTTCATATTAATACCACAATTCTTTAAATGATTTATTATGTTTTCGTATGAATGATCGTCCCAAATAATAAGATAATATTTTTCCCTGTTTAACTTCTGTAATGCACCAAGTCGATGATTACCGTCATGTAATCTAAAATCTCCATCTACAATTTCTGCGATCAAAGGAGGCATGTCCCACCCGGATTCTAATCTACTGCAAATTTGATCAATGTTATAGTTCCACCAATTAATATCCTCTACATATTCCAAATGTTCTTCTGGTCCAACTACTCTTTCCAGATATTTTATGTCAATTTCAATAGGTCCTAACCAATATCGTTTTTTCTTTTTTAAGTCTTCTGACATGACTATATTTTTGCCTTCTCCATTTAAAAAAAGATGAACCCACGTTTCAATATCATTGGTTTGAGCATATTCATTAGCAGCGCTTAATGTAAAAGCATTCATCTGTCTTCCCCCACCTTCAATTTAAGCTTCTATTATGCTAATGATTATGCAATAGAATCCCAATAAATGGAAGGTTAGATTTAATTTAAACCGTTCTTTACTGCTTTCTTTGAGCGAGAAAGGCGGAATTTCGTCCTACTTACGATACGGTTCAGCTTAACGGAGCTATCGGCGAAAAGTAAGAAGAGGTCGCAATACAAAGTCCCCCCTTTTCAAAACCCGATCCAAAAGCTAAGATCAAGCCTACCGATACGGAAGGCCACCAAAGTAATCGGCGGCCCAATTGGTGATTCAATTATCGTTACCCGTTTGTGCAATATCCTTTCGGACTAAATTTTATCAGCAACAAGGGTAAATGTTTTGGGTATACCTTTATCAAAGACGCCTGAAGAAAGATTGGGGAGTTCTTCGAAAACTCTAATGTATAATCCCTGACTTGCAACAGATGTAATGATTTCTCCAAGTGTCCAGTTTCTTAAACGCACTTTTTGTATACTTTCATTGTTGTCTTCAGGTAGAAATTTCGAAAAGGAAACCTGTTTTTCTACTAATGAAAAGTCAAAATAATCACCAGTTACTTTATGCTTTCTTATGTTTGCCGTTGTTCCCCTTGATGATATTAGTTTCGTGGTTACTGGGTGAAAGTCTTGAAGAATTAGTCTGCTACCTGGAAGAAGGAGAGCCTGTACCACATGAAATAACGGTTTTAAATCTAGAAAATAGTGAAGGATTCCATGTTCCATAAACACAATCTCGAACCCATTCGAAATGATATCTGCAGGCAGTTTGAGTACATCGGATAGAACATACTGTATCTGAACCTCTGAAGCTTTCGCCAGTTCCAAGGCATACTTTTTATTTTCGGAGGAAAAGTCCACCACTGTGACATCAGCTCCTAACAACGCCAGAGCCACCGCCTTGTTTCCATTTGAACCAAGCAGATTCGCTATTTTTTTACCTGTTACGTCATTCATGTATTCAAGGGCATTACCAATTCTTCCGGCAGGGTCTTCTTTTATCTTTATAGCCGCCTCGGTTGGATTGCCGAAACGATTGACCCACGCTTGGTATGCACCAGCATTCCACGAGTCCTTATTTTGCTGAAAGAATTCCAGACGAACCACCACCATGTTTTTTCCAATCTATCAGATCAAAAAGGAAGCTGCCGAGTTGATTATCGACAGCCTGGTATGAACAGACAGGATAACGTATCGGAAATGTAAACTTAAGTTACGATTATGCGTACTGCTCTTTCAAGAACTCGATCCATCGGCCTCGTAACTCTGGCACAGAACATCGGAGTGCTTCTTTGAAATCAGCCGGTTGCCGGAGAAGCCGATTCAATCCTTCCTCTCCGTATGTCCGAAGAACAAACTCCGCCAATGTATATGCGAATTGAAACCCTTTCTTCCGCTCAAATTTCCATGAATTATCCTCAAAGTCTTCAAACGTCGGTACGTCATCGCGCCCGACCGCCTCATGGATTGAGTCGCGAACATAATCCTTTGTCATCAATCCAGCCTCATAACCGCCGAGTCCTTGATAAAGCCATTTGGGCGCAGTCGGGTTCACCTCCTTGACCATAAGGATGGTGAACAGATGCACGGTCGATTGAAGTACTGATTTGTACGTATGGGCAGGCCCCGGACTCAACGGAGATACGATCTTGATAGTCCTGTCGTCGATGACGCCCATGAACCAATCCGGAGCGCCCGGTTCACCGACCGCTTTATGAAATGCATCGAGAGTAGGATAAATCTCGATCGTCAACTTCCCGGTTAGTTGATGCCGGACAAGCTTGGTGATCCGTTCGATACGACTGCCAAGTTCGTCGATAAGGTCCTCCCGTACTTGCGCGGCATGTATGGGATTCGTTCGATCCATAAATAGTAAATTTTGTAAAATTGACATGACTGGGGGAACCTCCTCATGGTCGACCAATTCGATACGCAATTTCGCAAGCGCCCGATACAGCCGATTCTTGGTCGTGCTCAGCTTGAGTCCGACGATCTCCGAAATTTCCTTCAGCGTACACCCGATATCATAGTATAGTGTGAGTATTTCTCGGTCGGTTTCGTTCAGTTGTCGCATTGCGGAGCCAACATCGAGTCGGATCTCAACGTTGCTTGCAAATTCATAGGACACAAAACGGTTGTTGAGCTTACCCGGATCGGTATATTTTTCGTGTCTGCGACTCTTGCTGCGGTATTCATTCTTGAGCGTGTTGATCGCGATACGCCATAACCACGTGAAGGGACTGGCGTGTTCACGAAAGGAATGCATACTTTCAAGTGCCTTGACAAAGGTTGTCTGCGCCAAATCTTCAGCAGTGTCCTTGTCGACTTTCAGTTGCAAATACTTGCGAAGTCTGTGGTGATACCGGGCATAGAGGTCTTCCAGTCGTTCAGCGGATGCATGCATGCAGAGAACCTCCTTGTAATGTCACACCCCATTAGACACCAGAAACAGTTAAATAGCCACATCCGAGTTGAAATAAAGAGAAAAGCAATACATCGTTGCCTATGTAATAGGAGCTGTCGCGGCGTGTGTTGGCAACCTTCCAAGGGGATCATAATCAACCTATACTAATGCACGAAAGCCACCGAAGAAAATCGGCGGCCTGATTGTTGTTATCCAACTATCGTTCCCCAGTTAGTTCAATCCCCAATGCCAAATGCTTTAATTGACCGAGATTTGCTTGATTTGTTGTACTTCTGTGAGACTATTGGGATCTTTGATTTCAAATAGACAACTTTCACATATCGTGATATTTAGAAAGCTTGTAACCACTCTATCTTCGAGAAACGATTGAAGTATCCTGCCCGTTAGCAGAACAGGCTGCCGATGTCAGCAGCCTGTTCCCATTGTGCTATCGTATCCCGTTAGTTGAATCATTAAGTTTCCAACTAATGTTGCTAGCTTACTGTTCATAAACTAAAATTGTTATACAATTTATTTCATCAACTGTCTTCCCTGTTTTCTTTGAATGTTTAATCATTTCCAATAATCCGTCTAAATCTAATTGTGTAGAATCAGTATACTTCCATCGAAAATAAGGGCTGAGTGATTCAGCAACCTGTTTCCAAGTTTCACCTTGTTGCTTCGATAGGATTTGATTAATCTTTCCAATAATCAATTCAAAATCTAACTTATCTACAATAAAGTACTGCATTCCCAGAACTATTTTTTCGTTTCTCAATTCTTTTTCTAACGCTTTTGGAGTAATAATTCCAAAATCAAAATTATCTTCTCCTTCAGAGTCTTCCGATACATGCTGTTCCTGATAAATAAAAATCATCCCCAATATCTTCTGTTTATGTAAATTGTAACTTTCCGTACATATTGGGGTTTCCAGTAATGATAAGATCCTTCAATATCGGCTTAATCAAGCTTTCCACTCCTTATTCGCCCTTTGTGTAGAAATGGGTCTTCTATCTACAGGAATTAAAGAAAACTTGCCCGTTAGCGGAACAGGCTGCCGATGTCAGCAACCTGTTAACATTGTGCTATCGTTCTCTGTTAGCGTAATGTAAAAGGAAATACTGCTCGCCTTAGCTACGTCACTTACGTCTCTCTTTTCTCTTGTAAAAGCTGTCTATGAGAAGGATTAAGATATGTACCATGGTTATAAGCACTGCCATCTGTACAGCCTTAATAAAACTAACCCCTACAAAATAATAAACCAGAAGCAAAAGGGCACAAAAATAAAAAGCAATCCCTAGAATTGATTTCATCATTCTCGCCTCCCTTATCTTACTAATTTTACCACACTCCTCATCATCTTGTATTGAGCCAAACTGCCCGTTAGCTTAATCATCCTTCCCCCACTCTGTTGATCATCCGTCGGGAATGGGACAATGTTATTGTCACAAAACGGGAATGGGATCAAGTTCTTCATAAAACAAAAAAGCCGCAATTTTACGCGACTTGTTATGGGACATTGTTCTTGACCTCCGACAAATGAATGATTTTATAAAGTGTTTTTTTTAGTGTTGACAATAAATCTTCCTGATTCAATACAAAATACTGATTTAAAGTTGCTATTTAATTTTGTATAAGCTATTAATCGCAGAAGCATTCAATCTCGTATATCCGAACGTCACTTAGCAGATCTATTAATTCAGCTATATTATTTTGTAGTTGTTCGGGCATCTGCGGCTTTAATGTCTTTAATTCATTGATAATGATTGGAATTTCATCCAATGAAATGATATGGTCATTATAATAATCTTTAAGTCTAGCTAATATAGGAAACCCAATTGCCTGGAAATTTCTGCTAAAAATACTTTTGTGTAATGAATCATTGATCGGGTAGTGATAAACTATCAATCCAGCCCTGTCCTTAAAGTAACAATCTAATGCCACCTGGATTCACCTCCATAAATTTTTATATACACCTCCCATATTACAGATTTTTTCCTTTAATAGAACCATTCTCGGTTATACAAGGTCCTTCAAATCCTACCCTTAGCTCTAAAACCAATTCTTGTCGCTGATCAGTGGGAAGTGAACTGGAGTTGTCAAAAAAAAGTGCAATTTGAAAACACCCTCATACAGAAATCCCATTACTAAGCTGCTTGTGACAGCATTCTTTCGCGATAAATAGCTGGGGGCCAGCCCCCTGGATTAGAGGTGTAGATCCGCCGTCTGTTGTAGTAGGCCATGATGTATCTGAAGAAGATCGATTTCATATCGACCATCGGATAGCGCTCTGTGTTGATCTTGTACAGCTTCTCTTTCTTTTGCGCAGCAAAAAAGCTTTCCATCCTTGCGTTATCATAGCAACGCCCTGTGCCGCTCATGCTCTGAATTGCATCTCGTTTAGCCAGATACGGCTCGGAATGCATGGCTCGTGAATTGGCTGCCTCGATCGCTGTGATAAATCATTCCGCGAGCCTTTCTTGCTTTACAGGCGTTCTCAAAAGCTTGGATGCAGAGTTCCTTGCGCATATTATCCATGGCAAGGCCTACGATTTCTCCGTTAAAACAATCCAGCACCCCAGGTAAATACTTTCTAAATTTCCCTTCATCACCGTTTTAAAACATATTATGATCATTTTATGTTATTTCTTAATTAATGCAACATTGACAATATTAGGACACAACGTTGGAAACGGGTATAATTAATTAACCTGCTAGTTAGTTGAGAAAACGGCAGCCGATCTTCTGGCCAGCTGCTGTTGTGTTATTATTTGATTAACGTTTCCCGTTAGTTGAATCAACGGTCTTAGAAAAATTCCACTCCTCGAACTCTAGAAAAAATCATAGTATTTCGCAAAGAGCCGTCTACATCACACTTTTCATTTCGAAGGGTCCCTTCTAAGTTAAATCCCAATCGTTCAGCAACTCTTGCACTTCGTTCATTACGATCATCGCATCGGATTTCAATTCGATTCGCTTGTAACTCATTTATGGCAAAGCTCGAGATAGCTTCTACTGCTTCTGTAATGTATCCTTGCTTAGCATAAGATGTTCGCACCCAGTATCCGATTTCAAATTTACGCGCCTGCCAATCTATTCGATGTAAACCGCTGCTACCAACTAGCTCATCGGTTCCCTTCAAAAAAAGTAATAACCTTAAGTCACTACGCTCCAAGAATTGTAAACGAGATCGACGGATACTAACTTCCGACTCTTCTACGGTTGGAATGTTTTTTGCCCAGGGCATCCAGGGACGTAATTCCTCTTTACTTTCTTTTACCGCCTCGTTTACCTTCATGCCATCATTCCATATTGGAGCACGTATAAGTAATCTTTTACTTTCGAAGCTCTCCGGTATCGAGTACATTATTGGATCGACCACAGCCACATCAACACCCCATTAGGAAAATATTTCCCAAAAGATATCACTATTTTTCTCTTAATTCAATAATAAGTTCTAAGTAAACTGTCCGTTAGCTTAATGAATATCGGTAATCGGTACACATTCTTGACATCCGACAAAAAGCCAACTCTGTTTAGAGATGGCTTTTGTTATGAGACAACGTTCTTATCAACTTACACCCTTTCAATCGAACAGCTTACGGCTTCAGCATGTGATTCTTAACTTGATTTTTAGCTGCAACACCAATTTTTTTCTTGAATTCCAGTTCGTCCATACCTACCAAAGACTTTAATGGTGGAGAATATGCGTTCGAGCTCACTTTTCCATCCTTAATTCTCCATATACCGTTTTCGAAACAATATGACCAATACTCGCCCCATGTAGTCCTAGACAATAATAGGATTACTTCCTCCCCTGGGGTAACTGATAATCTTTCCTTGGATGACTTAACTCCATGTTGGAGTAATGTGATTTCTTTTCCAACTGCAGCCTCTCCATAAATTACTTCATCTACAATTACAGATGCAGGGGTAACAGGAAATGAAGTTTTTCCCTTATTACTCGGAATTCCTGCATCTTGTTCCCTGGTCTCGTGTTCCTCTACTACTTTGCCTCTTATAATTAAATCTACTCCCCATAGTCCTTCTTCTAATGAATTAGCTTTAATAGAAAGTGCTTCTAGTTGAGTAATGTGTTGTTCATTAGCGAAAATATTATTTTAAACATTTCCACTAACTAAACCTACTACTAACGAGGATAGAAAGAAGAACATATATATGATGTGCTTTCTTTTCATTTTTAATCTCCCCTTTATTATTAATAAAGATTATTCAATATATTAATATCGTATGTTGTTGGGCTGTTGCTCCATAAAGAATCAGTATAATATGTTGTCATAAGTGATGATTGAGTAATCGAAGTTGAGTGGGCTATGCCAGCAACATGACCAAACTCATGAGCGATAATCCCTGCTCTTGAAATGATGAGGGAACTTGAATGATGGCTTCGAACTGAGCAAAACTGCCCGTTAACGTAAATAATTCTTTCGCATATTTGTGGTTTCTGCAGTGTTTCTGCATCATTAGTCACGGATAAATCCTTCCGAATGTTGTATAATGACACGATCATACAAAGGAGGTGTCCGCATGCTTCATCCGGTCAGTCTTCTTATTCCATTGATGATTCTGTTGCCCAATCTCGTTTTTGTGCGCTTTCCGCCAACGAGCCCGCCGGCCCGTCGGACCACCAACCTCCTCCTTAATGCTTGTGAAGCGATTGGTAGGCTCGGCATCATGGTCGTTCCTTTGTTTTATTCGATGCGCGCCGAGCGAAGCTATGAAACGATATCACTGATCGTCATGCTGGCCGCGCTTCTCTTCTATTATAGTGGCTGGTTCATGTATCTCCGCAGTGATAGAAGCTATGCTCGTCTGCTAGTCCCGATGCTTGGCATTCCAGTTCCGATGGCCGTATTTCCCTGCCTCTATTTCTTCGCTGCATCTGTCGTTCTGCATTCTATCCTCTTTTTCATTTTCGCTGCGAGCTTTGCGCTCGGTCACATAACTAACAGCTACAGGGATTCTCTCCTCATTTTGAAATGATGTCGACTTAGGATATTAACAGCGGACAATCTTATAGTGGTAAAATATAGATAAGAAATATTGAGTTTGAAGATGTGCATGGCTGAGTAAAAGGAAGTTGAACTGGAGGACGATGCCAATGAGGGATGCTGCGGAGGATCAACCGAAGCAGAGGCAGCAAGAACATATCGAGCCGCTGCCGCTGTTCTCCACCACGGATAAGAACGGACGGATGACTATGCTCCTGCCGGGACATCGCGTCGGACGCGCGGCTCCCTTGATGCCGCAGCTATTCACAGCCGCGGCACTATGGGCGCTGACAGGCTCCGTGCCGTTCGGCGCACTGCTCGGAATGGCGCCGACACCGGCGATCAGCATGTTCCTCGGTCATCCGGTCACAGTGGGCGTAGCCGTTTTGCTGCTGCTCGTCGCGATCGGTACGACCGGCGGAGTGTACTCGCGATCGATTGAGCAGTTCGGACAGACCAGGGTGGCCGGCCTGTTCGCGACGCTGTCGGTGACAGGAGGACTTGCAGCAATCGCGGGAATCCTCCTGATCTGGATGCTGACAAGCGACCTACCGCGCCCCTTTGACCTCGGGGCCATTGCGACATCGCCGACGATCCCGCCAGAGCTCGGCGCCGTCGTCGGAGCTAGCTTCGCCCTCTGGGCCGCCATTACGCTCCTGCGGTTGCCCGGCTCAATCGCCCACGCCCGACGGCGTCAGGCGGACATCGAGCGTCTTCGAGTAGAGGGTTCGTCATGCCCCGGGACGTTGACCGCCGTGAACTTTACTAATAGCTGGCTCTTTAATTTACCAATGTTCGTGGTGGAGGTAAATTATATCGTCGACAGCACCCCTCTTGTCGTCTCAGCGCACATGCGCACCAGCGCCGATCGCGTTCCCATCGTCGGGTCGCGAATGATTGTGCTGACCGACAATCGCGGAACCACCCATGTGGAACTGGACCTGGCGAGCGGAGCGGCATTCGAGCCGGACGTGGGGAAGTACGCACCGTCAGACGGTTGATTTTGGTGCCATTTGACATAGAGAATGACTCAACAATTTTTTCATCACAATTGCCACATAAAATTATTGTATTCTCTATATAAACGATCACCTCATCCCTATTACGTACAAATTATACCAACTTAAACTGCCAGTTAGCTTAACGAACAACGAAAGCCGCTCCTGTGGCCGGCTATCGTTGTCTCACAATTGGACTTTTGTTTCCCGTTAGAGTAGTCCGTAGTATTTATCCTTCTGTTTGAGCCAATTGAGAATTATGCTTCTAAAGGTGTCTAAAGGCAGCTCACAGTACATTTCTTCGTCGGAATACGGATCGATTACCTTCACAGTTGTTTTGCTTAGCTCGATCACATGGTACTTCACATCACCTATGGTACTGTTGGTTACTTTACCACGTAGTACGTCATCAATGGAATCAATCAACCAAATACCCTTTTCATCTTTATCTTGAAGATTTGTTCCGATAAAGGCTTCTAACAACCCAAAACCTGTAGGCAGTGAGATCACAGGTACCCCATTCATGTCAATAAGTTTAAAATTCAATACTATTCTCCTACTCTTGATTCATGATTTATTAGGTTTGAGCAGTGGATTTGAGATAAAATGGTACTTCCATTGCTCTCTTTGAACCAATGCAAAACCATTTTTGAAATCGTTTACAACAGCATACTGCGGGGTTATTATTATTTCTCCGTTTTTGTTTATAAATCCCCATTTCTCCTTTAATTCAACGGCAGCAAGTCCTTCGCTAAAAGTCTTTATATCATCATATTTAGGTTTAACAATTACAGATCCGCTCCTGTTTGCAAGGCCACATTTTCCAGATTGTTGAACCATGATCAAGCCTCCATCCAAGAGCTTAATTTTTTCGTATATGGGCTTCAAGATTACTTTTCCGGTTTTATCAATGAGACCCCGCTTTAAACCGTTCTGAACAATTGCGATTCCGTCTTGAAAATCAAATACGTTATCGTATTGAGGCTTTACGATTACTTTTCCAGTTTTATCGATAAAACCCCATTTTCTCTCTTTATTCATAATTGCGGCCATACCTTCATTGAAAGATTGAGCGTCAGTAAATTGAGGCTTAATGACTTCTTTTCCTTTTTTATCGATAAATCCAATTTTCGAGCCCTTACTAAACAAAGCCAATCCATTACTAAAATCAAACGCATAATCATAACGAGTCTTCAGGACCACCTTACCCGTTTTATCAATAAATAAAGGATTTCGATCGCTTTGATCATTGGCTACCAGAGCCAATCCTTCTATGAAATAGGTAGCATCAGGACGACCAACACTACCCACACTGTTATATTGAGGTTTTATAATCTCTTTTCCTGTCTGGTCGATAAATCCCCATTTCCCATTTTTATAAACTGCAGCCATTCCGCCAGCGAAAGGTTCAATCGACCCATATTGTGGGGTTACAATTTCTTTTCCGGTTTTATTAATGAATCCCACTTTGTTATTTTTGTACACCTTTGCTATTCCGTTTTTGAAAGAATCAACTCTGTTATATCGAGGTGTTACCATTTCTTTTCCCGTTTTATCAACAAAGCCCCACTTATCGTTCTTTTCCACTGCAGCCATGCCTTCGCTAAAATCATCTACCCAATCATATTGCGGTTTTACAATCTCTCTGCCGGTTATGTCTACAAACCCAATTTTCTTCTCTTTTTCGACCCTCCCAAAACCCTCAACGAATGCAGTCGCCCAATCATACTGTGGTTCAACGATAAATTTACCAGACCTATCAATAAAGCCATATTTTGCACCTTTAACATTGTACCAAAGCTGTAGACTCCATTCTCCACCAGTGGCAACCATTGCAACTCCCTCTTCACTAAAGTCACTGGCGTAAGAGAACTCAGGTTCAATAGGATTAGGAATGGTTTCATTAGCTACTGCAATTGTTATGTTACTAAGCATCATGAAAATACACGTCAAAATGAATAGTCTCTTTTTCAAATGGCTCATCCCTTCAATTCATGGGTTATAGTTATTGGCGTTAAATAATTACAATTATCGCATATTCATGAAAACGTGGTCTACTCTAAATCCAAATCCATGAGACCGATGAATTTTCGGATCAGCTGTCGTCTATATAAACGAAGGCAAAAATGAACACAAACTAATTTGACGAAGAGGTGTTTTGAAAATGGCATTAACGTCCGCATTCACAAGCTTCAACCTGCCTGTAAAAAACGTAGAACAATCGAAAGCGTTCTTCACCGGGCTCGGATTCGAGCTCAACCCCCAATTCCCCGATAACGAGAATTCGGCAGCCATCGTGATCGGCGACAACCTTCAGGTCATGCTGATCAGTCAAACTTTCTTTAATACGCTCACGGAGAGGGAATCCGTCGATACGAGCAAGTATGCGCAGATGACGATCGCATTGGCCTTTGAGAGCCGGGAAAAGGTCGATGAAATCGTGAATACCGCGGTCTCCTTAGGCGGAAAATTACACGCTGAACCTGAAAATCATGGGGTGATGTATCATTGGGGCTTCGTGGACTTGGACGGCCATCTGTGGGCTATTAACTGCATGAACATCGATGCGGTACAAGGTTAAACCTAGCGGTGAGCATGCTCATACTAGGTTCAAAAAGAAAGACGCCGGGCATCTTCCCCGGCGTCTTCTTCGCGATGATTAGTTTTGTTCGGTATAGGCTTTGAAATTGTCCATAATCGCTTGCCAGCCTGCTTGCTGGAACTCGACGGGATTGGAGCTTTCCGCGTCGAACGTTTCAATGACCTTCGTCTCGTTCCCTTGATCGACGAAAACAATATCCACTCTTCTTCCGTCTCCCAGGGTGTAGCCGATCGCCTCATGCCGATTCACGACATCGTAGACGCCGCCAAAATCAAAACCCATGCTGCCATCCTTCGCTTCCATCCGTGTCAGAAACTTGCCGCCGACCCGCAGATCGTTTTCGGCTCTTGGCGCATGCCAGTCCTCGGACGCTTGATTCCACTTCGTGATGTGATCCGGCTCGGTCCAATAGCGCCATACCTTCTCGACAGGGGCTTGAATAACGGCTTGCACGGTTACTTTCGTCGGTTGATTCGTTTCCATTTTAAATAGACACCTCTCTCATGATAATCGTCGTTTGGTTATTCTCAATAATATAGACGTAAGCCAATGACGAAATTCATCGGTCAATTCGTTCAGGCAGCCCAAATCGCGAAAATAATGGCGTATGAATGAAATTTTGAACGTGCAGAATTTGATTTTCTTTGGTTTCGATGACGTGGATGCCCCAGGGTACCAGGCCGGAGCCCTCTTTGTCCGGCATATACTGGGCCAACGCCGGATAACCGCCATTCACCGTAATAGGCACAAGTCGCGAACCTTCGCAATGCCACCGAGTAAGTGCAAAGAAAGCAGACAAATCTTCCTTGCCGCGGACCCACATCTCGAAGGGCGGCATCGACATGCAGCCTTCCTCGTGGAACAACGCGACAAGCGCAGCAATATCGAATTGCTCGAAGGCCTCCACATACCGGGATAGCAGTTGCTGTTCCGGTTGAACGTCCATGCTGCTGAGCTCATCCGAGCGAAGCTGCGCCCGGTCCATCGTCTCCCGGGCTCTTTGTAAGGCGCTGTTCACCGCTGCCGGCGACATCGCCAACGTTTCCGCGATCTGCTTGGAGGACCATTCAAATACATCCTTCAAAATGAGTACCGCGCGCTGTCGCGGAGGCAAGTTCTGCAGGAGAGCGATGAAGCACAGTTGAAGGGTCTCTCTGCGGACGAGCCGATCCTCCGGATTGCCCCCAAAGTCGGGAGACGGCCAGATCCAGGCAGAATCCGGCAGCGTGTCGCGCGGCTCGACGATGGCGACGGCCGGATCAAACAAATCAACGGGAAGCGCGCGGCGTTTGGATTGTCTCAGCTTGTCCAGGCAGAGGTTGGAGGCAATCCGATAGACCCAAGTTTTGAACGAGGAATCCTGTCTGAACGTGCTCCAGCTCTGCCAGACCCGAATACTCGTCTCCTGAACGGCATCATCCGCATCGTCTATGGAGCCTAGCATTCGGTAACAGAACGAGGTTAAACCCGGCTTCAAGCTTGCAAATAATGGTTCGTCAAATGCGGTCTCGTTCATCGCGGCCTCCCTTAACGATCTCCCCTAAGGGCAGTACCTTCATTATATGCAATGAAACGGACGGCCTCAATAGAATAAATAGGCAGAGGCTGGAGACCTTAGCGGCTACGCACATGGCCATTTAGTGCTGCACATGCCGGCCTCAACCTAGTGGACACGAAGCTTACGATCCAGATCGAGCTCTTCCTATGAAATAAGCAGCTTAATTGTACTTGGCTTATCAATTACTGTGCTTCTTTCAGTTTCGCCGGCTCCGGAAAGGCGAGCAGCTTGCCCCTCGTCTGCACCACTATCATGCCGCTGTCCCTTAAAGTCGGGCCGAACGCGCGCGCCGGTACGTCCATCCGGAACAACGTTCTATTCTTGCTCGGGTTCATGACGATTAGCTTCCGGTCGGTTTGGTAAATATACAGCCCGTTGCCTACGATATCGAACCGTGCGATTGGATTATCGATCGCGTATCCGACTACCGCCGCTTTGTCCACGGTCTTTACACCGTAGAGCCGATAGCTTCTAGCATTCGTGGATACGAAGAATATCTTGCCGGCTGCAGGTCCGGCGGCATAGTCTACGTTTGAATTGTCCCCATACACCCAGTAGATCTCCTTCTTCGTTGAAGGCGCAGTCGGATCCGCATCGAGCGGATAGGCAAGGACTTTGATGCCGAAGGAGAGATAGATTTTGCCGTCGCTCACGAAGACGGAGTCGATAATCTGCTGCTTACCGTTCGGGTTGATCTTGGCCGACTCGTATTCCGTAGTCTTGAGCACTTTGCCTGTTCGCCAATCGACGGTTTTGACCGCCGCGCCTTCCGGCTTATCCAAAGCGAAAATATAATCCAAGTGCCGTGCCATGAACGTGCCTTTTGCCTCATTAACGTATAAGGGCTCGCCGATGTCCATCAGCTTCCACAGCACCTTGCCCGTCTTCCGGTCAAGCCCGAGCGTCATGTCGTACAAATAGGCGCCGGATTCTTCATGCCGCTCCACCAAAACATCGCCCATCACTGTCACGGTCCCGAAAGCCGGAAACTCGTAATCGTCCTTCCATAGCCGTTTGCCATCGGACAGACGATACGCATACACATGATCGCTGACTGAGATCAGCTCGTCATTAGTCACCGTAAATTGATGAATGTCTGGCTGTTTAGTCGACGACGCCCAAATGCGTTTGCCCGTCGTCGCGTTCACCGCATAGACAGTGCCGTCACCTGAGGCTGCATATACTTTGCCATCCGCATAGACGAGCGGCAGCTTCAATCCGCTGCCGTATTTCCAAATCCGCTTGCCGGTTTTGACCGATACGGCAAGCAGTTGTCCTTGGTTCAGATAGAAAACTTTTCCCTCCTCCGCAAGCGCAACCCCATTGTTCAAATCGAAGCCGGGATCGAAACCCGACATATCCACCGTCCAGGTCGGTTCGACGGTCTTCGCATCGTTCAAGTAGTCATAATTATCGCCAATATAAGACGATTGCCCGTTCAATCCGCCCGCATCGGCAACGCCTGCTCCCAAAACTCCCAATCCTACCGCCAGCACCGCTATGACGAATAAGCTTCCATTTTTCATTCGGGCACCATCTTTCCATTATTTAACTGTGAATATAGACGCAGCAGTATCCCGAAAGTTGCTTCTCCGCTTGATTTGCGACGGCTTTATGTTTAATCTCAGTTACCGGCACGTTCTTACATTCGGTCTTTAGACATCTTTATGGCTTAATTGCTTTAATGATAGAGGCTTGTATATAGTCATTAATATTTGCTCCAGGAACCCAGTCCTTAATGAATTCGCGTGATTCATCTTTCGGTTCAACAATGACTTCAACGAATCCGCTTTGACGAAGCATTTCTTTGAGTTCTTTGGCGGTTGATGCCCCCGAAATGCAACTCGCTAATGAATCTAGATCACTTTTTATTTCTGCTGGCAACTCTGCTGTTGTTACAATATCGGAAATAGCTAATCGACCGCCCGATTTTAATACCCGGAAAGCTTCATGGAAGACTTGCTGCTTATCCGGCGATAAATTAATCACACAATTCGAAATGATTGCATTGACCGTTTCAGACTGAATTGGCAAGTATTCTATTTCTCCCAACCGAAAATCAACATTCTTATATCCATTTTTAGTAGCATTATTGCGGGCTCGGCTAACCATTTCCGGGGTCATATCGACACCAATAACTTTTCCCGTATCCCCTACTTGTTTGGCGGCGAGAAAACAATCGAAACCAGCACCGCTCCCCAAATCAAGAATAGTTTCCCCGTCCTTAATCGACGCAATGGCTTGAGGATTTCCGCAACCAAGCCCGAGGTTAGATCCTTCCGGAACGATTGAGAGTTCTTCATCAGAGTACCCTAGCTTGGAGGAGATCTCATTTACTCCATCGCAACAACTTGAAGACGAAGTGCTTGGCGAGCAACAGCTCGCATTCGAAACGTCTTGAATGGCGATCTGCTTGTAACGGTTGCGCACATGCTGTCGAACTTCATCGTTTTGAACTTGATTCATGGAAATCATCCCCTAATTGAAAATAAATCAAGATTTTTTGATTAATATTGCAAAAAGAAGACTGTCTCTAATTTCAAGAACAGCAACCGCTTGAATGATCGTCCCTCTTACGAAAAATGCAGCACAGTTCAGGAGAAAGCAACCGATTGACCTCTGCATGATTCAATTCATAGTAACTCCACGTTCCTCTAGTGTCACGCGAGACCAATCCAGCATCAAGTAGGATTTTAAGGTGATAGGACAGCTTGGATTGCGGCATATCCACGATGTTCACGAGATCGCAAACGCAGACGCTTCCCTTCTGGGTCAGTTCGTACATAATTTGCAACCGTTTCTGATCGGCCAACGCTTTGAATTTTGCTTCATATTTGACGAAATCAACGTTTTCATTAGTTACCGTAGCAAGGGGAAGCTCTTTAATCATTTTCACTGCCCTCCATAAGCAATTCAATTGCGAAGTAATTCGTTTACGAATCATTGACCATTAATCAAAAACATTTGATAAATGAATGGTAACATGGAAAAAATCGCATTTCAATCATTAAATCAATTTTTCTTGATATTATCTTGAAAACATTCTTCCCAAGAGAGGCAATCACAATTCACACTGTTCGCCAAAATGGTCTTCATGCGGGTCATTTGCTGGATTTTGGCTTCGAGTTCATTCTGTTTCCTCAAGGCCATGAGCCTCCACCTCTCGGAAGGTGCGACTTGCGAGTCAAAACCATCCAGCAGTTGTTTGATTTCTTGGATTTGAAACCCGGCGCTCTGTGCAAGCTTAATCGTTTCGATCCGCCCCAATACCTCAACGTCATACACCCTCTTACCGTTTTTACGATGCGGTGGCTGTAGCAATCCGATTTGTTCATAATATCGCAAAGCTGATGTCGTAGTGCCGCACTTTTCAGCAACTTCTCCTATGGAAAGCATGAAACTCCCCCCTTGACTTCAAGTTAACTTGAAGTGATATGCTTTTCCTCAGCATACAATATCCATCGGTTTGGGACAACTTAGGGGAGGATTCATGATCATTGCAATAGGAATTTTCATTGTTACTTTGGTTTTTGTAATTTGGCAGCCTCGCGGACTTAATATTGGATGGTCTGCATGCGCCGGCGCTATCCTGGCATTAATCTTTGGGGTTGTGAATATGAGCGATGTCTGGGATGTGACGCAAATCGTATGGAATGCTACGCTTGCTTTCGTAGCAGTGATTCTGATTTCGTTAATCTTGGATGAAATCGGCTTCTTCGAATGGGCTGCTCTGCATATGGCCCGGTTTGCTAAAGGCGACGGCAACCTGATGTTCATTTACGTCATTTTGCTAGGCGCTGCCGTAGCCGCATTTTTCGCCAATGATGGAGCAGCGTTGATCCTTACGCCGATCGTGTTGGCCATGGTTCGGGCTTTGAAGTTCGATGAACGAATGATTATCCCTTTTATTATGGCAAGCGGGTTTATCTCGGATACAGCCTCCCTTCCACTCGTCGTCAGCAACCTAGTCAATATCGTGTCTTCGGACTTTTTCGGTATTGGATTCGCCGAGTATGCAGGTCGTATGATCGTTCCGACGATCTTCTCGATTGCGGCAAGCTTGCTGGTTCTGTACCTGATGTTTAGGAAGAGCATCCCAAAGCAATATGATCTTACTCAGTTAAAGCAGCCAAAGGAAGCCATTAAGGATATGAGGTTATTCCGGATTTCGTGGATAATTTTGGCCGTTTTGTTCGTTGCCTATCTGACAAGTGAATTGATGAACGTCCCCGTCTCCATTGTCGCTGGCGTTGCCGCCATCATCTTCCTCCTATTAGCTAGGCAAAGTAAGGAGATTCAAACCTGGAATCTCGTTAAAGGTGCTCCATGGGCGGTTGTTGTCTTCTCGATCGGGATGTATGTCGTGGTGTACGGATTGCGCAATGTCGGTCTTACCGACGAGCTAGGAAAGCTTTTCGTTTGGGTCGGAGATCAGGGATTATTCGCGGCCACGGTGGGATCCGGATTTATCGCGGCCCTCCTCTCCTCAATCATGAATAACATGCCGACTGTTATGATTGACGCGCTTGCTATTCAAGGCACCGATGCAGCCGGCATTGTTCGTGAAGCCTTCATTTACGCAAATGTCATCGGATCTGATCTAGGGCCCAAAATAACGCCGATCGGTTCCCTGGCTACCTTGTTGTGGCTGCACGTGCTTAATTCTAAGGGAGTTAAAATCGGTTGGGGCTATTACTTCAAGATCGGCATCATTCTGACCGTCCCCGTCCTCTTTATCACGCTGACGAGCCTTTATCTCTGGATCAAGATTATTAATTAATATCATTAAATACAATACACCTTAAACCTAAAGGAGAATGACACAATGGAAAAACCACTTGTATATTTTCTTTGTACGGGCAACTCTTGCCGAAGCCAAATGGCGGACGGATTTTTGAATTTTATAGGCTTCCATCTCTATGAAGTGAAAAGCGCGGGACTTGAAGCACATGGACTGAACCCACGCGCAGTTGAAGTCATGGCAGAATCCGGCGTCGACATCTCTACGAATACCTCCAACGTCATCGATCCGGAGACTTTAAATCGAGCAACCTATGTCATCACACTGTGCGGACATGCCGATGAGCATTGCCCTGTCATCTCCAACCCGAACGTCTTCAAATGGCACTGGGGCTTCGACGATCCCGCTAAAGCGACTGGGACGGAAGAAGAAATAATGGATCAGTTCCGTTCAGTACGCGATGCCATCAAGTCGCGCGTTGAGCAATTCGTTCGTGAAGGTTAAAAGGACGGCAACAAGTAACGGATAGAGGTTCAGAAAACATCTGAATCTCTATCCGTTACTTGTTGAGTATCATTTCAAATTTATCGTTAAACATGAAAGACAGCCTTTGCGATTCAATAACCGTTAGGGAGAACGAATAGCTTCCCTTCACCAGGCGCCAAGGTTGCGGACATTTGTCCCGTCGTATTATTGTAATCGGTAGCGACTTCGTTCCCGTTCACCTTCGATATTTCTTTCACTGTGCTCGGAAGCGGAGAAAACGAAAACGAAACTGTTCTTGAATTGGTGATATCCCGGTTCGTAACCATCACATACTTGCGCCCGCTGTCATCTGTAAAGTATCCGAACACGAGCGGTTCCGCTGTGCCGGTAGGCTGCATGAAAAAGCTTGCGGGGAGCGCAGTTGTGCTGTTCGGCAGCGTTCCTGTGTGATAGACCGCCTGTGAAGTCAACGACATGAGCTTGGGACCGAGTTGCAAGACTTCAGCGTTCAGCGTTTGCGCCCACGTATAGGAAGTATTTTTCGTGCCATCCGGTAAAATGAGCCCGTCACGGAAAGCCTCCGTTCCCCCCGACCACGGCGTCCAATACGTAAAGTATATATATCCCTTTGCTCCGTAAGCGAGGTTAGTGTAGATTTGGCACCTCATTTCCGCCTCATTCGGAACCCTTAAATAACCATTAATCCCGATGGACTGAATAAAGGACCAGAAATCGACCCCGCCGGCCAAAGCCTGGCGTCTAATGATCTCCAGATTGCTATAATAATCGCTAGTTATCCCCCCGCCGATACGGAACGGATAATGATCGAACACGAGTACATCCGGCAGCTTTCTGACCCAGCGGTAGACATAGTCTTCATACGTGCCGCCCTGTATATTCTGGTTGATGGTAAACCAAAAATCAGTATTCATGGGCGTACCTGCGACATACGCTGTACCGTCGTTGGTCCAATTGTCGCCGATCAAGGAATGAATCACCCATCCGACCGAATTGTTTCCTCCGCCATTATGGGTAAGCTCGAAATAGTAAGAGGTGTCCGGACTTACGCTGGCGTTTAAGGTGAACGTAACCCAGTTGTTGGATGCGCCATTCAGCGTTTTCTGGGCGATCAAGCTTGTTTTGGAAGGAGAATTCCAAAGCGACAAAGTTAATTCTTCATTCGCGGACCACTGGGTGTCGTCTATCCACATCTGGATCGTGGATATCGTCGTTTGATTAGGCTTGGTCTTGAAGGTTTGTCCCAATGGCTGGGCGGAAGTGACATAAGCGCCTGTTTGCTCCGTTAATCCTAGCTGCTCCGGCGTGGCGTAAGTCGGAAACAGATTCACGAAGGTCATATGATTCGGATCGGTTTGCCTCAATCTCATCATAGTGTCTTGAATGCGCGTCATAATCGCGGCGGACGGTTCATCGTAAATATTGTAGCCCTGGAAAGCGGCATTAGTTGTAAAGTGGTTGGCAACATCGTCGATTTCCGTGTTGGAAGGCTTCCCGCCGTCATTGTAAACCAATTGGGAAAATGAAACTTTGAAATATAGGTCTTGGGCGGTCGCGACTCCGTTCTCGTACAATTGGCCGTCGGCATAAGCGTTGCCGAGTCTTATCGCTACATTATTCGGACTGTTGCTGGTCAACTCCATATAATAGGTGGAATTGGAGTTGATGGTTTTATAAATGCCGAACACCGGGAAATCGGTGCTTCCGCTTCCCGTAATCGAATCGCTTCCAATCAAAGTTGTTTTGCTCGGACTGTCGTAGATCGAGAGCGTTAACGTTGTATCGGACGGCCAAAATGTTTTGTCGATGCCGAGCTCGACAGTGTTAAGCCCCCAGCCCGTGCCGCTTGGCGTTTTGAACGTTTGCCCGATCGGATTGTTGTTCCGAACAAATACCGTAGACCCTTGGATGGTTTGGGACAGTACGTTCGTTCTCCAAGCCAATCTCAGATCTGAGGCTATCACGACCAAACCATTGTTGGCAGCATGGGTAAGCGCCGTGTCCACCTCATCGAGCGTATCCACGCCATTCGAAGCAAACACGACGTTGGCGTTCATATCCTTGATTTCCTGATACCGCGCATCTGTCGTATGTTCGGAATCCGGCGACCAATAGACGCCGATTGGAAACGGCGTAATCTCCGGTACATATGCACGCGCCTGCGAAGAAAAAGTAACGAGACATAGCACTGCGACAACAACAGCCATGACACTTTTTCTCATCGTATCGTCTCCTTTATTATCCATCATAGCGATTCCAACAATTGTCCTTCTCCCGGCATTAGATCGAGGCGAATCCACTGTTCCCCGTCCGCATGATGGAGCCGATGCCGGACGCCGTTGCGCCACACCGACAAACTTTGCAAACAGTTCGCTTCTACGTTTAACCGAATGGTCGCGGATTGTTGAAAGCTTTTGTTCACAATCATCCACTTCCGGAACCCCAAATTATCTTCCAAGCATCCGATAACTATGGGATCGCCTTCAATTTCCAAGAACGGGTTTAGAGCGATGCGACTATCCTTGGACAGATGCCCGTCTTTGTGAATAACGTCCACTGACTTGCAATTAATCAGAACGGCTCCCATATCCTTTAATTGCTGATTGATCCGGCGAACTTCCTCGTAGCGTTCTGTCCGGTTTCCCTGCCGATCGATCATGGCTTCTCCGAAAACTTCTCCATTTGCATCGCTTGGCGTCCAATAGGTAAAGTACTGTATGCCTTTCGCTCCGTAGGCCAAGCTCATATTCACCTGCCACAGCAGTTCCTCAGCGGTGGGGGCCCGTAAAAAATTATCAATCGCTACCGTTTGAATGAACACCCAAAATGGAATTCCGATTTCCAACGATTTATTCCTGATTTGCTGCAAATTGTCGAAATAATCGGCGCTAATGCCAGTTGCCTGTTCCGGTTGCGCAACCCATAACGGGTAATGGTCATAAGACAATACCGTCAGCTTTACTTTGCGGCAGTACTTGTCCAGGTAATTCGGATAGGTGTCGCCCAACTGCGTCGAAGGTGAAGCATACGTCGGATACAGGTTGATATAGGCCATGCCTGAAGGGACAATTTTGTAATACCTCTCGGCAATGCTGCCGAGACGATCGAACATGGCCACTCCCGGTTCATCGTACAAGTAGTGGCCCAGATAAGCCGGATGATCGCTAAACTCCTGAACAAACTGGGCAAGTTGCTCCTCGTCTTCGAGCTTCGTCACGCGAGCATCGTTTACGATGTATTTCAAGCCGCACTGCCAGGCATAGTCCATAGATACTCGAATGCCATCCGTTTCTCCTTCCCAGTTATTAAAATCGTTAATATGCGTAAAACCGGCATCGCGGATTTCCTGGAATCTAGCTAGCGATAATTCGTGTTTCGGCGGCGAAACCCAAAAGCCAATCGGCAGTGTCATTTGACGCTTCCTCTCCTTATTCGTGTAAAGAATCAGAAATGCAATTCGAGCTTGACACTGCCGTCAAACGAATCTACTGTTACCGTTTCCTGTTCGGATATACGGACTCCCGTACCGGTTACGCTTCGCGGTCTTCTCCCTTCCGGATGGGGAAGGCTCAGGCGCACTGTCTGCGGTTTGCGATTCGTCGCACATTCGATCGTGGCGAATATCACCCCTTTCTCGAGCTGCGATTCCACATGCAGGTTGACAGGTCCGAAGTAAGTGGCGACCCCGTTCAGCTCGATTTCCTTGCCGTGCTCAAGCCATTTTCTCGGAACGCCGGGCAACAGGTTCAGTGTCTGCCCATCTTCTTTATAGAGCATCCAGCGGGTTTGCATCAGGAACCAAGCTTCTTCGTGCGTCTTATGCGGGCTCGCGTGAAAATAATGCTCCCAGAACGTGTACGTTTCCCTGTCGGCCAATCCGGCGAAGCCGTTGTAATACGCCTTCAGGAACGGCTTCACTTCGCCGCGCAGAAGATGCACAAACGGATGAATGCTGTAATAGGGCTGGCTGAGCGCTACATTTCGGATGCACATCAGCTCGTTATGGAACTGGAGCAGGAACTCAGCGGCCGGCTCGTCGGCTCCGAGTACTTCCTGGAACACGAGATATAGCGGGCCGAGCAGCGAATCGCGGGCGACGATCGAGCCGTGCGTCAGCCACTTGGCACTTTCGGCGTACAGAGACAGCGGCCCTCGATGTTCGACCCAAGGCGGCGCGGTAGGCACCCAGCTGCCGTCGGCCAGCGGAACGACCGGCGACAATGCCATCGCCCGGAAGAAGGCGATGCGAATATCCGCTTTAAGCTCCGCCGCCTCTGCGGCAATGCGTTCGGCTGTGGCCGGATCGGTAGCCTCTAGCATCTCAGCCAGTCGACTCATCCCAAGATATGCGTATCCATTCAGCATGAAAGAGTGAAACGGGTCTTCGGGATCGGCCGTTTTCCCTTCCAGCATGCCGTATCCCCGGCCGCGGAGCTCCTCGGTCTTGTTGCGATTACGCCAGGCGACCAGATAATCAAACGCCTTCAGCAGCTTCTCCTTAATCGAGGCCAGCCAGGCTTCGTCCCGTGTATAGCGGTAATGCTCCCCGAAGCTCCAAAGCGCGGCTCCCGTTTCCAGCATGTATCCGCCGAAATTTTGAATGAACCCGTCGTCATGCTGCTTGTCGAGGAAAAATTGCAGCGACCGCGCCGCCACTTCGCTCCATCCCATAGACTCGAAAAACTGCACGATCGGCGAGCTCTCCGAGCCGATTGCCGTATAGACACCGATCATCGGAGCGATCGTTCCGTTCGGTTCCGAGCCGTAGGAGATAAGATCGAGATGCAGCAAGCCAGCGCGGATCATCTCATCCAGCCGCTGTTCCGGCACCTTAATGCGGGCGGCGCGGGCGAGCTTGCCGTTCCAGAAAGCGCGGCATTCCTCGAGCCGCGAATCGAAGCTTTGTCTGATCAGCTGCCCGGCGCGAGCTTGCGTAATCGGTCGATGCGGCAAATAAAATTCATAAACGGCGGTCTCCCCCGGAAGGATCAATATCGCCGTCTCCTCTTGCGTCAGCGGCTGACCGTTCAGCTTGGATACGCAGCAGATACGGTCGTCCGAAAACTTTACGAACCCGTTACGGCCGTCGAACATGTAATGTTTGTCGTTATTTAACACGAAAGCGTTTGGGATCGGATTTTTGAACCAGGCGTATCGCGGAACCTTGGCCGTATTCGTCGCCACCGCGCGGAAATACAGCACTGTCTCCTCTTCCCGGTTCATCTCCCGCTCGAGCCGTTCGTTTCGGCGTTCCGTCTGCGCCTCTGTCAGCATATGGCCGTGGCCAAAGCCGTCCGCCACCAGGTAATCCGTTCCTGAAAGCGCTTGCTCATTCAAGGGACTCGATTCGTAAGAAGCGAACGATACGGTGCTGTACGTAATGTCATCGTCGACAATCGACGCGTGCAGAATCGGCAGCACACCGTTCTCCAGCCGTCGCGATACGCTCGCCACACAGCCGATGCCGCGCCCCAGCAAATACCGATAGCGGACCGGCTTATCCTCAGTCTCCGGCAGCGTCGTCTCGAAGCCATGAAACCGCGGCTGGACCCAGTCCCACAACCGTTCCGGTTCCTCTCCGCCGACGCCGCGGAAGCCAATTCCGAAAATCCGCATGTCCCGCGATAAGCCGAGCCACGTCTCACACGGCAGCTCGCGCGTATGGACGGCAGCCTGCTCGTAGCTCTCCTCCGGCTCGGCGTCGATTTGCTGCAGGTTGCTGAGCTGCCCTTTCGACCGAATGTCCTCTTCGATCTGCCCGTAGGTGCGTCCGTCCTCCGCTTCGGTAACGGCAACCCCATATGCCGGAATATAGATCGGATATTGCTTGTGAACATCGCGCAAGAAGAAGCTGAACGGATTCTCCTCCGTATCGATCGTAACGATAGCCGAATTCGTACTCTCCTCTCCGGATGTTGTCTCGACAACAAATTCGAGCCGGATCGCCTCGCCGTCCGTCGAGAAGCTGCCTTGCGACACGCCGCCGCTCCCCTTGACGATCTTCTCTTCGACGATCGTTCCTCCGGTCACGGATATGCCGCCTTTCACCGGCCCCTTGCTCCATTCCACTGCCATTCGATTTCTTACCACTTGCATTCCCTCCTATTTTTTTCGCCGACCTGACTGCGGTGCTCGGCCAACATCGTTTGATTCGATTGCATCACCCTTTAATGGCGCCAATCATGATTCCTTTTACGAAATATCTTTGCAGAAACGGATACAGAAACATAATGGGCAATGTAGTCACGATCATGGTCGCTACTCGTATGGTGAACGGAGAGACGGCGGCTTGAAAACTGGAGGTCACTCCGTGTTTGGACATCTCCTCCTGCATTTTATTGTAAATGTCCGCCTCGTTAATCAGCTTTCTCATGATGCTCTGCAGCGTTTCCAGGCTGGACGACTTGGTATAGATCATCGTGTCCAGATAATTGTTCCATTGTTCCACCCCCGCGAAGAGGGCGACTGTCGCAATAACCGGAAGCGAAAGCGGCAATATGATTTTATAGAAGATATAGTAGTTGCCCGCCCCGTCCATCTCCGCCGATTCGACAAGCGAATCCGGAATCGCCTGATAGTAAGCCATCAGAAGCAGGGTATAGAAGAAGTTGAAGGCTCCAGGCAAAATATAGATCAGAAAACTGTCGATAAGCCCCAACTTGCCCATGATGATATAGGAGGGGATTAATCCGCCGCTAATATACATCGTGACGGCGAACAATAAGAGGTAAAACTTTCTCCCCGCCAGGAATTGCTTACTAAGCCCATAGGCGACGAGGGCATTTAAAGCGACGCTCAGCGTAGTGCCAAACAATGTCCTAAGCAGCGAATTCTTGGCAGCTGTCAGCAGCAGATCGTTCCCCAAAATAAAGCTGAAATTGTCCAGCACGAATTTCCTTGGCCATAAGTAGATTCCGCCTCTTAAGGCGTCCGTCCCTTCATTGAACGCCAAAACGAGGCAGTAGTAGAACGGGTACACGGTTAAAAGCAAGATAATAAGCATGTAAAAATAGTTAAGGAGATCGAAAACGCTTTTTTTATTCTCTCTCCTGTTATTTGCCGCCAAGCCTACATCACTCCTACATCTTTCGTTTTTTTGCTGACGAAATTGGCGAAGAGCATTAGCCCCAAGGAAATTACCGATACCACAAGTCCCATCGCAGTGGCATAAGAAAAATCACCCGTAATGAGACCTTTCTGGTAAATGTAATATTGAAGAACGTTGGACTTGGGTTCGTTAATCGTGTTCCCCAGCAGAAGAGCCTGATCGAAGCCTACGCCCAGTAGGCCGCCGATAGTCAAAACAAGCATAATCCCTATGGTCGGCATGATGGACGGTACCGTAATGTACCATGCTTTCTGGAATCGATTGGCGCCGTCAAGCTCGGACGCTTCATAGATGCTTCTATCGATGCCAGTTATGGCTGCCAAATAAATAATCGCCGTCCAGCCGGTCCCCTTCCACGCGTTGGAAAGAATGGCGATCCACCAGTAATACTCCGGCCATCCCAAAAACAGGATCGGTTTATCGACCAAACCGAAATTGACCAAAAGTCGATTCACGATGCCGCTGTCCGGTGAAAGCAAAGTGATGAGCAGTACGGATACGATGACCCATGATATAAAATTGGGAAATGAGCTGGCGGTTTGGACGATTCTCTTGAAAGGGCCATTTCTGATTTCGTTCAACAGAATGGCGAACAGGATCGGCAGCGGAAAACAAATCAGAAGATTCAACAGGCCCATGCTTATCGTGTTTCCGATAATTCTTGCAAGATCCGGATCATGAAAAAAACGTGCAAAATTATCTAATCCTACCCATTCGCTTCCGAAAAAACCTTTGCGAAACGTGTATTTCTCAAAAGCGGCAACGATCCCAAACATGGGGAGGTACGCAAAAACCAACGTGAATCCTAGACCGATCCACACCATGCTTTGATACGTCATCTGCTTCTTCAATCGCACGAACGCACTCTGAGTCTTATTTTTTGCATTCATCATCAATTAGCTCCAAATCTTGAGGAAATAAAGGCTTTCCGCATGGGTGATCCGGACGGAAAGCCTCTATGACCTCTTAATCTAAACGGGTTGAACGAGTTGAAGTTATTCCAGGACTACGCCGTTTGCCGCCAGCCTCTCCGCATACTTGCCGGCCTCTGTCGCATAATAGGCTTTTAATTTGTCGATGCCGACTTCCTGCGTTTTGCCCATGAACTCGGCGTACAGACTCTCGAATTGTTCATCCGATTTGGCCGTTATCGTCTGGAAAATGTACTTCTTGACGACATCGCTCAGCTTGATTTCGATATTAGCTTCGTCCGAACCGGGCTTGATAAAGATGGCATTCGTTAGGTATTCGGATTTTAAGCCGACTTTGTACTTTTGGTAGAAGTTCCTGGTTTTTTGGGCAAGCGGATCTTTCTTGGTATTGGCATACACGACCGCATTGTCATACTTGTTTTTAATGATCCATGCGTAATTGTAGTAGTTGTACACGCCATACGTATTCACCATCTTGGTGAAATCCGTGCTGAACAATTTTCCAACCTCGTCTGCAAATACCGGATACTCGCCGCTTTCGTCCTTTTCCATGTTGTAGGTGACGCCTTCCAAGCCATAGAGAGCCAGCTTCTGGCCTTCATCGCTGATCATGAATTTAAGGTATTCCAGAGCTTTGGCCGGATCTTTGGCGTCTTTGGTGATCATCGCGGTTCTTCCGCTCTTGGTGGAGTACCAGATCGGCACTTCATAATTGTCGACGCCATTCGCGATGACAGGTTCGACTGGCGTATAAGACATCTCCGGGTCGATCTTCTGCAGGCTGCCGTTCGCCCCCGAGATGGCGAAGTAATTCCAGATTCCCAGAAGGAATACGTCTCCTGTATTAAGCGGAAGCGACCAATCCTTAAGCGTGAAGGCCTCAGGGTTGATCAAGCCTTTGGCATACAACTGATTCAAATATTTGAGCGACTTCTTGCCGATTTCATCCTCATACCAGTAGCCTACCGTTTTGTTTTTCTCGTCGTAATATTTGCCATCGATGGTACTGTGTCCGCCAAAGCTTTGATAGATCGGCCAAGGATTGCTGTATAGGAAAAGCTCGGGCAGGAAGAGCGGGTACTTCATGTTCGGAAACTTGGCTTTTGCCTGTTCGAGCACCTGCATCAATTCCTCCGGGGTTTTCATGGAAGGGCTTCCAAGACTTTTGTGCAAATCTTCCCGGATGGCCCACTGCCCCGTGGCCGACAATCTTGGGTCTTTAAGCTCGTCGTAGCCAAAAATATTGGATACCAGGTAATATAACTTGCCGTCGTCCTCCTGATTAAATTCCAGTTCGCCTTTCATCAGCATGTCTTTCATCCCCGGGTCGTATTTTTCGATCAAGTCGCTGAGGGCATACACATAATCGCCATCGACCAGGTCTTTATACAGTTGAGTCGTCGGATTCACGTACACCAGAATATCCGGCAGCTTCTCGCCAGAGGCCAGCATAAGCTTCAGCTTCTGGCTGTCGTTGTCTCCGAATACCGGCTCGATCGTCACGCCGGTTCTTTTGGTAATCTCCTGTGACACGGGGTCCTTCCCCCAATTCCAAGGGATCGAACTATTTTCCGCGACATTAAAAAACGTGGTCAAGGTGACCGGCGATTTGGCGGAACCTTCTTGCTGCGTTTGGGTTGCGGCGGGATCGGTGCTCGCCTCGCTTGGGGATTCGCCGCTTTGCCGGCTGCCGCCCGTCTGACAGCCGGTCGCGAGCAGCAGTAAAACGGCAGCACTCAGGATCAAGCAGGATTTGGATGTAGGCCTTAGCTTCATGAAAGTACCTCCTGTTATCGTAATAGCTTGACTATAAATGACCGGCTTCTGCTCTTCAATTTAACTTTTCCCCGAATTGTTTCACATTTCTTAAAGGTTTCGAAATCCGATTGTCCGGTCCGTATACGCTCTTATATAATCAAACCAGGGTGATACAATGATCAAACTACTAATGGCGGAAGACGAAAAGCTGGACCGGGAAATGCTTAGATCAGGCATCCATTGGAACCAGCTCGGCATTGAACTCGTCGGCGTGGCGGATAACGGCAACACTGCATGGGAAATTTTCCGCGACCAACAACCCGACATTGTTCTGACGGATATCAAAATGCCCATTATGGACGGAATCGCACTTTCCAATGAAATTAAGAAAACGTATCCGGAAACCAAATTGATCTTTATGTCGGGCTATCAAGACTTTGAATATGCCAAGGCCGGCATCGATTTCCGAATCGTGGAATATCTCACAAAGCCGATCAACCTGGAGGAGCTGTCGCACTTGCTTGCGAGAACCGTAGAGGGTTGCGTGGCGGAGAAATCGCAAAAGTATGAGAAGGAAAGATTTCGGCATCAATTGGCGGAAAGTCTGCCTTTACTGAAGGAAAGGTTTTACAAGGACTGGGTTCATGGCGTTTATCCGGATGAAGAAATCATACGAGAAAAGGCGCTTTTCCTGGGGATACAGTTATACCTCTATACGTATATCATCGTTGCTGACATGGATAACTATGCGGACGGGACAAGCTCCTTTAATGAATACAGCAAGCAATTGCTCGATTCCAGCATACTGAATTGCATCTCCGAAATTGTGCCCGACCCTGACCGCGCCTTCATCTTCCGCAACAAAGAAGGCCAATATGTCATCCTCCTTCACGACGACGAGGAGCAAAGCTCCACATTTTTTACAGCGCTATCCGAAAAAATAAAAATTAACATCAATATGAATGCCAAAATGAACGTTACCTTGAGCATGGGCGGACTGGCGAACAACGCCGGTCTGATTCCCGATCATTACAAGAAGGCGCTCGAGGCTTTGAACTATAAGTTTTTCTACGGCCAGAACCATGTGATTTATTACGACGCCATCGCCGAGCCGGACTTGGGAACTTTGCCGGACAAAGACTTATATTTTTCAAAAATCTTGAGCGCGGTGAAGGCGGTCGATAAAGACAAAGTCTTGCAGCTTATCGATGAATTGTTTCATAGATTAAGAGAGAACAGAAGATTTTCCGTCGTATACGTAAGAAACGTGTGCATCGAGCTGTTAAGCAAAGCGCTGATCTCATTGAACGATTTCAATAAAAACATAACCGAACATTTCAATGATATTTCCGTCTATGAACGAATTCTGACCTGCGACCATCTGTCCGTTCTGTCGGACTACATCAAACAAGCGTTCGATAACATCTTCAGCGTCATCTCCGATACGTTCCGAACCAAACACGCCCGGATCATCGAAACGATCAAAAAAACGGTCGAGAACCGTTATTCCGAAGAAATATCCGTGGAGGAGATCGCGGCCGAAGTGTATCTGTCGCCCAGCTATGCGACGACTTTATTCAAAAACGAAACTAACGAAACCATCATCCAGTATCTCACCGGCATACGGATCAAAAAAGCGATGGAACTTCTGCAAGACGATACTATCAAGATTTACGAAGTGTCCCAACGGGTCGGCTATTCCAACATCACATATTTTTCGTCTTTATTCAAAAATCATGTCGGAATCACTCCGAAAGAATTTCGGGCAAAAGGATGATGAAAAAACTCGCTGCAGGCTTCCGTGTCGTGACGTTCTTTCTGAATAACATCGCTTTAAAATACAAGCTTTTGATGTTTTTCGTGTGCGTATTGTTTTTCTTTATTTTCACGATCAGCTATTTCACCTATTCGAAATCCAGCGAATTCGTCAAAGCGGAGACATCGGAGAACAATTTGCTGCAATTGGCCGCCACCGCCAAAAATATCGAATACACGCTCAAAAATTATAACCGCGTCCTGAACAGCTTATATATCGACAACCCATTCATTAAGCTTCTTTCGGACGGGCAACACGCATATGACAATCCGATTGATTTCTATAAGGCGAAGATGAATATTTACGACCATATCTATACCATGCTGCTTCCTTACGATTACAATCCGAAATTCAAGATCTACTTGATCAACAGCACCCTCGAACCCGATCAGGATATTTTCTTCAGTCAAGAGCAGCTCACGTCGAATGACTGGTTCGAGGAATATCCGATTGAGATTCGCAACTCGCTGAAGTGGAGCAAGGCCTACAAACAGAACGTTAGGGGTGTCGAAAGTTATTGGATTTCCTCCTACATGCCGATACGAGACAGCAACGACGGCAGCATATTGGCGATTGTAAGGCTTGAGTTCAAAATCGAGAGTCTTTTTGAAATTCTGGAGCGTATGACCGTCAAGGGGAAAAGCAAGTTTATCCTCGCGAATTCGGAAGGGGTTATTTTATATAGCTCCGAGCAAGAATTAGTGACCGGAAACGCCAATGAGTTCGAATATTTGCGGTCCGCATTAAACGGTAATAACGGATATTACCAGACAGACCTCCCTGCGAGCAACAACACCGTTTTCTATCACAAGAATGAAGGAACGGGCTGGACACTGATCAACATCGTTTCCTTCGATGAAATTGTCAGCAAAACCGGATATATCCGCAACTATACAGCCCTGATCGCTGCCTTGTCCCTTGTGTTGGCCTTAATAATTACCATTTTGTACGTGAGAATCGTGACCAAAAGAATTCAAATTCTCAGCGCTGCCATGGTACGCGTCGGCAAAGGGGATTTTGAGATTACGACTGGCATCAGCGGCTCGGATGAAATCGGTCAAATGAACCATGTGTTCCTTCGTATGGTTATGAGAACCAAAAATTTGATCGCACAAGTTCATGAAACGGAAAAAGAGAAGTATTTGCTTGAGCTCAAAGCGCTTCAGGAGCAAATTAAACCTCACCTGTTATATAATACGCTTTCAGCAGTCCATTCTATGGCTCACGGCATTGAAGCACATGAGATCAGCAAAGCTATCTTTCATTTGACGGATTTTTACAAGCTAACTCTGAGCAAAGGGATGGATATTATCCCCATCGCGAATGAGTTGCGCCATACGAATAATTACATCGAAATCATAAAAATTAGGTTTAACGAAAAATACCAATTCGTGCAGCAAATCGATCCGGAAATTTACGACTTCCGCACGCCGAAGTTAATTCTTCAGCCCTTCGTCGAGAACGCCATCTTCCACGGATTCGACTGCGTCCTGGACCGCGAACCGGTTATCGAACTGAAGGCGGAGAAAACAAACGACGTGATTGTATTTTCCATTTCCGATAACGGCAAAGGGATGGACCAGGGCAAAATAGCCGAAATCTACGGCGATCGCAGTGAAGGCTATGCCATAAAAAATATAGATTCTAGACTACAACTCTACTATGGTTTTCCCTATGGAGTCACGATTGTCAGCAAACCTGACAGCGGAACCGTCGTTACGGTCAAAATTCCCTTATTGATCTAATCTTTACCGGTCAACAATCGTCTACAGAAAAACGAACGTCAACCGGCGTCTGGTGGGTATTCGCCATCCGTCCCCTCACAAGTTCGACGTTACAGACTAAAAAAGACGAGCTCACAGATGAACTACACCACCTGACTAGAACTGTCCTCGATCTTCTAACTATTGCGGAGCTTCTTCCCCCATCGATAGACATAGAACTCGAAACGCTTAGACTGGCCGCGGTCATCGAAGGCTTGACGATCCTCGCATTGCTTCGCCCCGAGATATACCTTCTTCGTATGTAGCTCTGCAATAGACCTTCTCGCCGCTATTGTCATTTGCTTGAAGGCTATACCGCCACACTCCGCCTGGCCGCACGTCCATCTCGTAAACGGTTGTCGTCCAGCCCTTTGGCCCCCACCATTTTGTAATATGTTTTGGCTCGGTCCATCCTTCCCAAGCCATTTGGGCAGGCAACGCAACGTTGCGCTCGACAATGAGCTCCCTGCGATCGCGATTTTTACGAATAGTTGTTTTGCTTTTCATCTGCATTCATCCTTTTTAAGTAGTGTTCAAGCGAATCCGGTCTCTTGTTCCAGATGTCGCAATTATTCAGCATGTAACTTGCGACAAAACTGTTGATGCCTGTCATAAGTCCTCCTTCTTCTTGTAGTCCAGCATATACTCCTCGAAATTGTCGAGACGCTCTTCCCATAGAATGCTGAAGGAATCAAACCATTCATCCAGCTCCTGGAACGGCCCAGCCTCGAGGCTGTATATTCGCAGCTGTGCTTTGCTGCGCGAGCGTACCATCCCGGCTTCGCTCAAGATGCGCAAATGACGGGAAACGTGCGGCTGGCTGATGCCTAGCGCTTGGACAATTTCCCCTACCGATTTGGGTCCATTTCTTAGCAACTCAACGATGTTAAATCGATTGGGTTCGGCAAGAGTAAGTAACGTTAACTGCAAGTTTGCTGTTGTCATGATCTAAATATACACCATCGTATATATATTTGTAAATGTATATAAAGTCATTACAAGCCGAATTGCATATTATTGATACAATCTGAGTCTTGAAGTTGCCGGTAGCTGTAAGCAAAGCCATTTTTGGCTACAATCTGATTATTTTATGCCGTATCTAGGAAGCTTGACTGACCCTAGAAATTGAAACAGCGACAGCTAAGGACGAGAAAATAAAGTCCTAAACTGTCACTGTTTGATAGAATTAATGTTTATTTATTTTCGTTTCATGCTGCGAATCAATTTTTTGGTTTCTTGATCCACACGATAAGATTCGGTTATTTTTTGCAGAGCTTTGTTGAATGTAAAATCGCACAGAGAATTGCTTCTTAAATATGCCAAAGTGTGTTCGGGAAACTTCACATAATAGATCGAAATTGCCCATGCAACAGCCATTCTGACATAATATCCATCATGTTTGATATTGTCCAACAGTTGCAAAGCAAGAGCTTTGTACCCTTCTTCAATAAAAAAATCGAGAAGCATGACCACCCCAAAGCGAATTTCATATTCTTCGGATGAAATTAGATAAGGCTGCAAAAAATCCCATACTTTTTTCATATTCGTTTTTGTGAATTTCAGTCCTGTACAAAAGCTATCGCACACCGACCAATTATCAATTTTAGGTACAAATTCTGCTACATATTGCAGAATTTCATCTATATCTGTTTTTACATAACCAATTACCATGCCCTGAAGCATGATTTCTTCAAAATACTCATTCTCAGCTCGTTTTAAGTAAGCTCGCCAATCTTCGCGGGCAATTTTTTTGGCCAGCTTGCGTAGCTCAGGTAGCCGAACGCCCATAACATTATTAATATTCGGAATTAGAGCTGCAGAAAACTTTTGATACTTCTCATCCGCCAGCTCTAGTAATTGTTCTTTGATTGTATTTCCCATCATTCTACTCCTTGTGGCGATTGATCCTAAAGGGGAATACCTGCGACGATATAGTTCGAATTGCTCTTTTGTCATAGTTTCAATAAGATGAGAACTCGAGTTCCCCCATAACGTCGCTTGTTCAATGAACTATTTCATCAGTTTTTTCCCACATACCTCTTAATTCTAGGAATAAGTTTCTATTTCGCATCGTGAAAAATAATCCCCAAACTGTACCTTGTACCTGTAGTTACAGTGCTTACACCGTGTCTAAGTGTCGTTCTATAATAACCACGCGTTCCTATTACGGGACGATGGTTTGTTGGAAAAATTAGACCTTCCCCTTGATTCAATGTTATGACATGTCCACGGCTCTGCGCCCGCGGTCGCTGCTCTACCAGTAAGAATTCACCACCCGTGAAATCCTCTTCTCTTTGATTGAGAGCGAATACGACCTGAAAGGGGAAGAATACTTTCCCATACAAATCCTGATGCAAGCAATTATACCCCCCTGCTTCATATTTCAGAATCAGAGGGGTTGGACGGTTCTGTCCCTCTTGATGACATTGATCGAGGAATTGTTCCAGTGTTGCCGGATAAGAAGCATTGTGACCTAATTGTTCCAGCCAGCGATTCGCTGTTTTAGCAAGCTCCGGATATAATCCTTCACGCAACTGCTGCAACAAAGATGGAAGGGGAGCATGGTAATATTTATACTCCCCAATTCCAAAGCGATACCGAGCCATGTCGATAGTCGTTCGAAAGAGACCTTCTTCCTCATAAGTGCTGATGATCTCTTGACATTCGGTTTTGTTTAGTAGATTAGGGAGTTTAGCATAACCATGTTCGTCCAGCATTTGCTGGATGAAGTTCCAATCCAATTTATCTACGCTTAACGAAAGGCTCTCAGGCATAATGTAAGTCTCCACTTATAAGGGCATTATTATGTTCAAGTTTCAACAGTTTCGTTTTCATTTCCATGCCTCCACGATAACCGGTTAAAGCCCCGTTTTTACCGATTACACGATGACATGGAACTGTAATCAATATAGGATTCGCACCAATAGCAGAGCCCACAGCACGAACAGCTCTCGGTTTTTGGATCTGATTGGCAATTTCCGAATATGACTTCGTTTGTCCGTAAGGGATTTCACTGAGCGCTTTCCACACGTCGAGTTGAAATGTCGTTCCGTGAAAATCGAACGGGATTGTGAAGTTTTTGCGCATATTTTGAGAACCCACGTAACAAAGGCCATTAGACGTTGCTGCAACAATAATTTTCCAATCCTCATGTGATAAATGTGTCCAATATATGGTTGAATAAATGTTGTTTCTCATGATCAAAAACCTCCATTTTGATATCGACTCGTACTTGTTGAATGTACTCGACCGGAGTCAAATCTTTGACTTTTTTATATGTTCTTTGCAGATCGGGACTGCCATGAGAGATAATTGCGGTTCACCTCCACGAACAGTATAACCCCAAAAAAAAGCTCTTGTACGCATTCTCGAATATAACAGCATGATAACGAAATTCGTTAAATGCCATTTTGTGTTACAACTAATTTGAGGGAAAGAATAGCATGCAAAAAAAATTGATCCAAGAGCTTATATAAAACCGTTGATTTTTTGTAAAAATGGCAGGTTTGAAATGAGGATTTCATATGAGCATAGACGACATTGAGGAGAACATTAATCATTTTACCTACACACTATTAGACGCTGATCGTCGACCTTATCAAAGCAAAACCAAAGGAACTATGGGAGGCTATCGCAGAAATAAAATTTATGGTCGCTTAGATTGTCCCTCTGCACTCCGGGCAATAGCTAAAGGAGGATATGTAAAATATCGCGTATTTTTTGAAAATGAAGAACTAGCTATAGCCGCAGGATACAGACCTTGTGCAGTCTGTTTGCCGAAACGCTATGCTAGCTGGAAAGCGGCACAAACAAAGGAGAGTTGACGTATATGGGTACATTCCAACGTTTTTCCATGCACAACAATGTGAGTAAACCTTCCAAAGGCTTTGTAAAATTGTTTGGTACGTTTGGGAACCCAACCGACTCCTCACTTCATGCCAGCTTCCAGCAATAATTGATAAGTCGCTTCCCTTCAATAAATAAGCCATCCGCGCCTCTTCGGTTCGGATGGCTTACTGTTCTTTTAGTCAATCATGCTTAATGCTTGCAGTGTTCGAATAAACACCGTCGCGGCCTGCGCTCGTGTCGTTTCACCCTTTGGACTAAACGTATCCGCTTTAGTTCCGGTCATAATGTGAAGTTTACTTTATTAGTATAAATAGCTGAAACATCAGTAATGCTATCAGATCATGCTTTGCAATACACTGTTCATCCCAGGGAATAGACGGGAAAAGACATTAAAATATATCATGATTAAAGATAATATAATAACTATTAGTAGAATGGCCAATAGTTTCTTTTTGCTTTTTGGGATTGTAAGTAACAAAACAACTATCATTATAAGATATATTCCCATAAGCCATGGTATTAAATAGTAATGACTGTGAAAGGGTAAGTAAGCGTTCCGTAATTCAAACCCTTCTGACAGCAACACTGTAATTGGAAGAGCCGAAACAATATTAGAAAATAATCCGATTCCACGCGCATACCACATAATATAAGCACAAACAGGAGATACCGCCGCGCATATACTCCAAAAAACAATTTCTCTTTCCGGGAAAAAATGTAGTACAAGCGTTGTGTAAACATAATAAACGGTAAGCATCGACCCAAAAAAGGCGAATACTTTTGCAGCCGCTAATTTGGGCGAATAGCTGAAAACCGATAAAAGTGTTGCAACAAATACCCATATACCAAGACGATCACCTATATTAGTGAATATTGGGTTGAAATAAGAAGGATTATCCACAATCTTTGCTAATAAACCTAGAATAACGCCGATTATAATTGCATTTACTATTGAAAAGATTTTTTGTTTTGTAGTCGATTTGTTCGCAACTCTAATCCCTATCAACTTATTATACATTTCCATTGTACCTTTCTATTTTCCAAATAGCCTGAATACCAAGCATAACACTTAAGCCAATTGGTTTTCAAATACACAAAAGCCCGTGCGCTCAATACGTTCGGGCTGCAATGATAGGTAAATGCGGCTTTGAAACTTTATATCAATGGATGTGGAATATACAGTTCTTCTAAACGGGTAATTTCTTCAGAAGTCAATTTTACCGACAACGCCGAAACCGCATCTTCCAGATGGCTGATCTTCGTCGAACCTATAATTGGCGCGGTGACCTCTTCTTTTTGTAGCAACCATGCAAGTGCAATCTGAGCGCGCGAAATTCCCCGGTTAGCAGCAATTTCCCCCACTCTTTCCGCGACTTTGCGATCCGCCTCTTCCGTTTTATTAAACAAGGCCTTTGCTACCTGGTCCTTCTCCGATCTTGTTGTCTGCTCATTCCAATCCCGGGTTAACCGGCCTGCAGCCAAAGGCAGGTAAGGAGTGACGCCAACTCCCTCGTCTCTGCAAAGGGGGAGCATTTCTCGTTCTTCTTCCCGATAGAGCAGGTTTAATCTATTCTCCATGGAAACGAACCGTGTCCAGCCGTTTCGCTCTGCGACATGCTGAGCTTTCGCAAGCTGCCATGCCAGCATGGAGGATGCTCCGATGTATCTGACCTTGCCCACCGTAACTAAATCGTGAAGAGCCTTCATAGTCTCCTCAATTGGCGTATTAGGATCCCACCGATGAATCTGGTACAAATCGACGTAGTTTGTTCCGAGTCGTCTTAGACTATTATCAATTTCGGTCATAATGGCCTTGCGGGAAAGTCCCATTGCATTTGGGCCTTTGCGCATTGGAACAAATACTTTTGTAGCTATGACAACTTCGTCACGATTAGTGAAGTCCTTTAAGGCACGTCCGAGAATTTCTTCGCTTGTTCCGTCGGAATACATGTTGGCGGTACTGAAAAAGTTGATGCCCGATTCGAGTGCCTTCTTAATAATCGGTCTGCTTTGCTCCTCTTCCAGAGACCATGGGGTATTGCCGCGTTCAGGTACTCCGAAGCTCATAGTTCCAAGGCTTAACTTTGAAACCTCTAAGCCGCTGCGTCCAAGTTTTACATATTCCATGTGATAACACACTCCTTAAGGATATTGCGATGCTCAATTTTGTATTGCAAAATAAGGTAGACACATCAACTTTTCATTCATCAGTTTCTACTCATGTTGACATGTCAACCTAAGCGTAGGTTAACACCTTGTGGTTGACGTGTCAACCATGATATTATATTTTCATGGATACTAACAAAGTAAGCGAAGATGAAATGCGAATATGGAATATGTGGAAAGGCTCCTTTAAGCGAATCTTTGGTCGCGTTGTTAAGGAGCTTTCTGAACATACAGGACTATCAGAAGGAGACTTTGAAATATTAGACCGGTTAGTCCAATTCGGAGATGGCAAGCTTCGCCAACAGGAACTAGCCGACTCAATGAACTGGGATAAGAGCAGATTATCCCATCATTTGACGCGGATGGAAAAACGGGGCCTTGTTATAAGAAGTCCTTTAGACGCAGATCGAGGTGTCCAGGTCATCATTACTCCTGCCGGAAAAGCTGCTTTGGATGAGGCCCTGCCCATCGTCTCAATGGCAATACGCAAGTATTTTCTGGATCAATTAACCGAGCAAGACATTGAATCAATTACGAAGCTGGCGGAAAGAACAAAAAAGTGATAAACAAAAAAGTAAGCGGTTGATTATAGAAATGATCAGCAGCTTACTGTTTTTGTGTTGCCCATCCGACATTCTGCTAATGAACAATGCGGGCCCTTTAGCTCCCAATACCGCCCTAAATAGAGGAGCGAACTATCTCCTATTATTAAAAGGCTTTATCAAACGCGCTTTCGATTTTCTCGGCATCCTTGGAGACTGTAAACAAAATATATCGACCTTTGATCTTTAATATATGCTTTTCGACGAGGTAATACTGCTCGGGACGGTAGTCTTTCAACTTGACCTCTTGAGCCTCGATTCTTTTCATGATTTTTTCCTTAACGCTTTCCGCTTGATTCTCTTGTTTCACTTTGATCACGGCCAGTTCATTTGCTTCCACGTTCGATTGTGCCGTATACAGCACAAAATCCTGAACTTCATCTGCATCGAGATGATACAGCTTCTTAAGTCTGTTCATATCCCCTATTTTCATATCTTCCATAGAAGCCACTTGCTTGATGCGTTCCTCAATGGTATGGACAGGAACGTCCTTGGCATCTTCCTTCTTGCCGGAACACCCGACCAAAATGCCGTATAAGATCATGACGGCAGACAGGACAACCAAGTATTTCATTTTCTTTCCAGTAAGCATCGTTACTGACCTCCTTTTTGCATTATTCTACGGAATCCGCTAATGATTTAATGGATGGATCTTCAAAAAATGTAGAAGTATTATACACAATCAACATGTCGTGGATTTGTCGATCTTCCGTAAGTTTCCGTACATCGCCCTCATAATATCTGAGGTCTATCACATCAATTTCGCTAAAATGTGGTGTTAAAAAAGGGATCAAGCTGTTTGCATACGAATCTTTGACAATAAGCAGCCTTCTCCCTTCCGTATTGTCGGTTGTTATTCGGATCAAGCCATGATTTCCATTGAAAAACACAGTATATTTATCCTTCTTTTCGAGGTTTTCCATGGCATACATCGAATCCGCACTTTGCTGCTCGTCTACATAATTCACGGAAATGGCCCCCGGTGATATTGGATAATAAAGCTCAATAGAATCCGGCTGTATGTGCCTAACCCCGCTTTTCGAATACAAAGATCCATAGAACTGACTGGTGACTTGACGAATTTTGAAATCCTCTTCGTTCTTGGGCGTAAAACTCATTGGCGAGCTCAGTTCCCGATAGGCAAGGAAGGCGCCTTTGGTCGTCCAATGATGGTCTGTTTTGTAATAGATCGGTTGCTCCTTATTCGCCTCTAGCGCGGGGGAAACATCGATATATCGAATGTCCCCGAGATGAGAATCCTTTATCTTTTCCCAATAGACCCTCTCATTACCACCGGAAGCATAAGGCGGCAATTTATCCTCAAGTACGGCAGCGGCCGTCGGCACCAACATCATATATTTGCGTAGACCAGGCGTAGCCTTATCAAATGCTTGAATAGCCTTCACCCTGTCTTTTAAATCTCCTTTTTCGGGAGGAGAAAATTTTTGAATCAGGTACCCGTCCTTGCCGATGTAAACTCCATTGCTCTCTTTTTTCCCCATTCCCCGGTCCGCATCGGATTTTAGTCCAATCCAAAAGTCCCTCTCCATAAACTGATCCGATAAATACGTTTCAAATTCTGAAGTAAACTTGCCTGATCTTAAGGTTTGAAGCGAAAAATTCGGGAGCTGCTGCAGCATTCGGTTCTCTGATTCGGAAAATACATTACTCGGGGTCAGAAAGTTGACAACCAATATCGCCCCGGTAAACATCAGCAGTAAAATGGCGAGTGCGCGATAATAGATCTGGTCGTACTTCTTCAAATAAAATCACCTCCATTAAAAACGAAAGTATAAGAATGGATTGTACGTTGCATTGACCAGATAAGCTGTTGACGCCACCATAAAAATGAAGTAGAAGGCGGAAGCGGCAATCGATCCGAATCGGGCAAACTGGGTTCTGATGTATGTCAGTGCTTTATGGGGATACGGCGTGGCACACAACACCAAGAGCAGCAGCAGCAAGGCGTTCGTCGACAGATCATAGAGCGACCGGTTGTCCACAAACCCATTTGCTCCAGCGCCAAACATCGTTCCGATGAATGTCATAGCTGTGGGCATATGTTCAAATTCGAACAATACCCAGCCGATGATCACAATAATCAGGGTATAGACATGGCTTATAAAGGCTGGCAAGCGCTGAAGCCATTTCAAGAGAAATAGCTTTTCGATCGTAACAAAAAGACCGAAATATACGCCCCAAATGATAAAATTCCAGCTCGCTCCATGCCATAATCCCGTTACCAACCATACAATCGCCAAGTTTCGCAGCTGCTTCAGCATACCTGCTCGGTTCCCACCGAGCGGGATATAGATATACTCACGGAACCAGGCACCGAGCGAAATATGCCATCTGCGCCAAAATTCCGTAATGCTCTTAGAAATATAAGGATAGTTAAAGTTCTTCATAAATTCGAACCCGAACATTCTACCAAGACCACGTGCCATATCCGAATAACCGCTAAAATCAAAATAGATTTGAAACGTGAACGCGACAATGCCGAGCCATGCGGAAAGTACCGATAGTTCTCCCGCAGGCACCGCTTTGACATTTGTCCACAGCAATTCGATATTGTTGGCAAGCAATACTTTTTTAGCAAGCCCCCTAATAAATAGTTCCGCTCCTTCACCAAAGCGATCCAACGTCACTTTGCGATTAGCAAGTTGCTCCGCAACATCTTCATATTTCACGATCGGTCCCGCTACAAGCTGCGGAAACATCGTCACATAAGCGCTGAAGGAGACCAGGTTCTTCTGAACCGGCACCTTCCTCCGATAAACGTCGATTATGTAAGACATCGTTTGGAAGGTGTAGAAGGATATTCCCACCGGAAGCGGAAGATCTGCTGCCTGCAAGTGCAGGTTAAACAACGAATTAATATTGTCGAAGACGAAAGACGCGTATTTAAAGAAGCCCAGAATTCCCAGGCTTCCAATCATGGATACGATCAAAACTCCCCGTGCAATTGCCTTACGGTGCCTGTATCTTTCGATCAGGATCCCGTTCACATAGTCGAATACCGTCGAGAAGATCATGATGAAAATATAGACAGGCTCGCCCCATGCATAGAAGATTAGGCTTGCGACGAGGAGAATGCCATTTCTAATCCTCATGGGCGATATAGAGTAGATCAGAATGGTGACCGGCAGAAAGAGAAATAAAAATAGAAGGCTACTAAAGACCATTCCCCGTCACCTCCAATTGTTGACCTACTTGCATGTTATTTCACCCGATCTTTGAGCAAATCCAGCATACGAGTATAAAACTCCGGTTTAAAATGAACGCCGTCCGAACTGTACAAATTTGGGTTGTCCGCAAATATGGAGGATAAATCGACAAATCCGACTTGCTTCTTGCTCGCCAGCTCTTTTAAGCCTTGGTTGTAATCGTTGATATTTTTGTAGCGTGGTTCCACTTTTTCAGCTTCCGGCGTAACCGGAGTCACCGGTAAAACCGTTATGGATGCCTTCGGAAGCTTCTCCTTGATGCTGTCGATCAATTTGGCGTAAAACTTCAGCGAATACTGCTTGGGATTATCGGTAACTTGGGAAGGCAATAGGATATCATCGGATCCCAGCATGATAAATACATGCTGCGGGTTCCGCTCTGCCAGCTTATCGACATCCCCACCCTCCAGAGCTAGCTCGGTAGTCGTTCCGGCACCTGCCACGACATTGAGCTCGTCCAAAATGTCATGGTAGGATAGCGCCTCTGTAATTGAATCCCCCAAAAATACGCTGTGTTGAAAAATCGTTTTATAGTCAGTATTGTTTGACTTCTCCGTGGGAGCCGTTTCATTGACTGGTGGCTGAGACGTCACGCTTGGCGGATTTTCCCCGTTGCCGCATGCTCCAAAGGTGAATACTATGGTAACTACAACTAACGTTGAAATGATTCTTTTAAACATGAACATTGTCCTCTCTTAATTTAAATTTAGGTACTCCTTAATGCCTTCCAAAATGGAAGCAGCTATTCGACTTTGAACATCTTCTGTCAGCATGGCTTTCTCTTCCTGCGGATTCGTTACATACCCCGCTTCAATCAAGACGGCCGGCATTTCCGTATCCTTTAGGACAAAAAAATCTTGTTTCTTCACTCCCCGATCCCGAAATCCGCTTGCCTGAACGACTTGTCGTTGCATGATATCGGCCAAGGATCGCGAATTGTCATGGTAATAGTACGTTTCCGTGCCCGATACGCCAGCGTCCTCGTACGTATTGCCATGAATGGATACAAACAGATCCGCACCTAGATCATTGGCGAATTTCGGCCTTTCGCGGTCCACCGAGGAGATAAACCGATCGTCCGTCCGGGTCATATACACCTGGATTCGCGATTCTTGCTTCGCCAATTCCTCCACCTTGCGCGCCAGCTTCAGCGTAAAATCCTTCTCAAGATTTCCGCTGGCCCCTGTCGCGCCGCGATCTTTGCCTCCATGCCCGGGGTCGATCACGACTTTAAACGGCGTCCCTGATGCAGTACTGTGGTCCTTTAGCGGGTTCATCGCCCGATCGTTTTGATCGGTCTTGCTGTTACTTGCTGCCCCCTCTCCCGAAAGAGCGCCGTAAGTCAACCCAATCAACACGACGGATAATAATAATGCGACAAATAGTAAGGCTCTTCTCACTCTCTCTCCTCCTTTCGAAAAAAAGTATAATCGCGCTAGGTCAAGATAAAGTGCAGTTTATATCAAAGTGATTTATAGATTTTGGCTACTAGGATAGATAAAAAAGGAGCCGTCCAACCGAGACTCGCGAAGACCTCGGGACAGCTCCTTACCGAATTCCGCTCTTTCTTCTACTTTTCTACCCTTTTTTATTCAAGTGAAAATAAAACAAAACGCCATCGGAGGTATTGATGACTCCGTATGCTACACCGTGCATCTCCAGAATTTTCTTGGATATGGCGAGGCCAAGTCCCGTCCCTCCGGTCGACCGGTGGCGAGAAGGTTCCCCGCGGTAGAAACGCTCCCAAATTTTCTCCAACTGCTCGTCAGGGATATGGGCACCTTTATTTTCGATACAAATTTGAACGATGTCCCTCTCTTCCGATGTTGTTACGAGTATGGACTCCCGATCCGGAGTATATCGAATCGCGTTAGTAAGAAAATTGACGATGACCTGCTCAATCCGACGCTCGTTCCCCTCGACTTCGACAGATTTAAGCGAAGTGTTGAGAAGCAGTCGCTTTGCCTGAATGTCCGGCGTTAATTTAGTGCATACCCGCTCGATGACGATATTGATATAGAACGAGCCGACATCCATTTTATACGTACCGGATTCATACTTTGCCAATTCCAGCATATCCGCAATCAGCAAATCCATCCGACGGACTTCGTCCTCCATCGCCGCAAAATAATGATCCCGCTTATGGCTTACAACCCCATCCTTCAATATTGAAAGGCAGCTTTGGATGACGCTTAACGGAGTTTTCAGCTCATGGGAGACGCCGGATATAAATTCTTTCCGCGTATACTCGAGCTGCTTTTCCTTATCAATATCCTGCTGAAGACGGAGAATATGGGAGTGCAGACGCTCGGAGAGCTCGTTAATGCTGCGCGACAAGTCACCGATTTCATCCTTCGTTGTGATGGGAATTTTCTCCGAAAAATCGAGGTCTGCCATTTGCCGAGCGGTACGGTTGATACGCAGCAACGGCCGAGCGATCTGGCGAGAGTAGTAAAACGAGGCCAGCAGCACGAGAAGCAAAGTGGCAATAATGATATACACATAGTAATCTTGAATCATCCCTGCGGCTTCATTAACCGGCTGAAGTGACGTCATCGCGAACAAGTATGTCGGATTTCCGTCGCGATCTTGGATGCGATCCACGAAAATTTTGTAGTTCGCATGATTTTCTTCATAGTCTACGATCTGACTTGCGTTCGTGGCATCCTTAAAGTCGCCGTACAATAGATCCGCTTGGAAAGCTTTGATACGGTCCAGAAACAAGTGATTGGTGTAACGCGAGACACCCGCCCCTTCCGGTATCCGAACTTTCGTAATGGTTCCTTTGACCAGAAATGGGGAATATTTTTCACGATATTGGATTATGTTCGATCGATCGACGACCTCGTACTCTTTGCTCGCTATTTGATGATTTTCCAGCCGACTTTCGTCTCTCAGATTGGATGTGCTCCTTCCCATCCGCTGGATAACTGGCTGGTTGTTCGTGATCAAGCCTTCAAGCGCGATCCTTTCCCCTTCTTGAATCCAAGGGGTGAGGAACGTTTTATTGCTGCTGAAGTCCTCTACGTTGATAAAACTGTATAGAGGTACGGTTATCGTTTTATCGAAAAGCGCAGATTCCTCCGAACGGTCCAGCTTAATCTCCATAAAGAAATCGTCGGCATACTTTAAATTCCCGCGGGTGTCCAAAACCGTGATCCAAGTGTTATGCTTTTGAAAAAAGATTTGCTCCAGCTTTGCCATCTCCTGCGTGCTCGAGGCTTGATTCAGGTAGTCTTGTTTATAAGCCTGAAGCGCCGTGTTGACGTTCTTCACTTTTTGATGAACATAAAACTGTTTGAAAAATACAGTTTGCAAGGTGAAAATAACGGCAAGGATGAACATGCATAATGCCATCGTAAACAGAAATAGCTTTAGAACGATCCCCTTATTCATGGTTCTTCCTCGAATTTATATCCCGAACGCACGACCGTGACGATATGCTTGGCATGTTCTCCCAGCTTGGAACGCAAATTGCGGATATGGCTGTTGACCGTGCGATCGTCCCCCATAAAATCATATCCCCAAATTTTTAGAACCAACTGTTCCCTGCTGATGATGATCCCTTTATTCTTTAATAAATAGGCCAAAATTTCGAATTCCGTATGTGTTAGACCTGAGCTTTTACCGTCAATCGAAACGGTTCGGGACGGAAAATGAATCGAAATGCCTCTGCTGGATAACGTGTCGCTTTCTTGCTCGTGGATAGGCCTGCTCTCCAACAGCCGCTTTGCTCGTGCCAACAAAATTGGTGGGCTATAAGGCTTGGTTACGTAGTCGTCGGCACCGAGTTCGAACCCAAGCAAAGTATCGTCCTCATCAGATCGGGCCGTCAATATGATAATCGGCACATTCGATGTCTTGCGGATTCGTTTGCAAACGGACCATCCATCCAAGTCAGGCAACATGATGTCCAGTAAAATCAGGTCCACCTCATATTCTTGAAATAATGAGATCGCTTGTTTCCCATCTACGGCTTCAATAACGCTGTAACCCTCTTCTAGCAGATAATCCTTCATTATTTCACGTAAAATATTTTCATCTTCTACAATCAGTATTGTTCTTGACATGTGACAACCTCCCCTCTCAAAAAACTAGAATAATAGAGAGAGATAAAGAAAAAGTGCAGATGAAATAAAATTTATTTAAAAAAACGAACCTGAAGCTGTGCTTCAGGCCACTTGTTAAGAAACTTTTTTATTTAACTACGTTAAATAAGTCATTCGAGGCTCTTCGGTTCGGTTTGTATAGGCTTTATTTTACAGAACGGGCCAGACGAGACGGCGTGCTTGCCGGGTATGCGGCCACTTCCACGGATTTGCTCATCGTTCTTTGTCCCTTTTAGTTGGTATATATCCCGAACTCGTACAATACCGGGGTATACGTTCCGCTCGTATAGTAAATGCGCGCTTTCGATCCCGTTACGGCCGTGAAAGTATGCGAGCTTGGCGATGATGGACTACCGATCGACGTTCCGGTATATGCCGTTTGCCAGCTCGCACCGTTCCAATATTCAATTCGGAATCCGCCTGTACGACTGCCGTATTCGGAAAGAACCACCCGGTTAAACGTCGTATTCGTCCCGAAATCGACCTGCGCCCATTGCCCGTGAAACGTCGAACCGCTCGCCGCTTGCCAGTTCGTGCCTAAACTGTCGTCAAAAGCTTTATCGGCCGTTTGCGACGCATCCCAGTTCGACGAACTGCTATAAGAATGGCCCAATGCGAGGTTCGTTACATCATTGTATATACCGAACTCGTACAAAATCGGGGTATACGTTCCGCTCGTATAGTAAATGCGCGCTTTCGATCCCGTTACGGCCGCGAAAGTATGCGTGCTTGGAGACGAATGACTGCCAATCGACCATCCGGTATATGCCGTTTGCCAGCTCAAACCGTTCCAATATTCAATTCGGAATCCGCCTGTGCGACTGCCGTATTCGGAAAGAACCACCCGGTTAAACGTCGTATTCGTCCCGAAATCGACCTCCGCCCATTGCCCGTTATAAGATGACCCGCTCGCCGCTTGCCAGTTCGTACTCGAATTGCCGTCGAATGCTTTATCCGCGGTCTGCGACACATCCCAGTTCGACGAGCTACTGTAGGTATGGCCCAGCGCAAGGTTCGTACCTCCCGAAGGCGGGAACAGAACATTGCGGATCGCGTCCAGCCGATCGGTGCCGTTATACAACGTCGGGCAAATCCAGCCTCCTTCGTCAAACTCATTCCAGGCGTATATTAACACCGTATTCGCTTCCGCCGTGGACGAGTTCGCATCGATCCAGTTTAGCGCATTTTGCAAATTCGTCGCGATTTCAGAAGGAGTCGCCGTTTGAACCCAATCGTTTGGGCCGACCGTCATCCATGTAACCGGATTGTCATAGCGGGGTCGGGCGTCGAGCCCGGTCGTTACCCAAGGAATGACCTTTTTGCCGGTGTTCTTGGCGCTGTTCCAGCCGTTCTGATCGGCGGCCATCAGCCCGGAATAAGGACCTCCGCCCCCCATCCACGTGTTGTATGCACTGAGGGCATCGGCTCCAATGGAGTTGGCGTCGGAAGCGCTTCCCATGACGACAATGTAGGGATTCGGCAATCCAGCCATCGTCGTTTTGTTGCGGAGAGTTGTAATATCGCTGGACGTATACCCTCCTGTTCCGCCGAAAATATAGAGCAGAGGGCGCCCGCTCAGCACTTTTTGGTAGTTACTCTCCTGAAATTTCGTCACCAGCCAGTCAAAATTGGAAGTGGGAAGAACTCCGGCACCGAGGATGAAATTGTAATTGATATCGTTTTTGTGCGTGCTGCTGAAATACAAATTCCGCGCCGTATCCATGCCGCTGTTGTCGGGATAATAGACGAACGCCCAGTAGTCGATGCCGGCGTTTTTGGCGTAAGCGATTTGCTGATCCATGACGCTTTGCGTCAACTCGCGCGCTTGCACGGAGTCGGTCCCTGTCTCCACTGCAAAAAACGGCAGGCGAAAATGGTACTTGTTCGGTCCAAGCGTCGCCTCCACCTGATGTCCTACGTATGGAGCCCCGACCCCATCCGTGTTCAGGTCGCCGACCCAAGCGTCCCAGCGGATCGCGCCCACTAAAGTGGAGCCTTTGCCCTCGGCATATGCGGTTGAAGTCGTACCCGCTATCGCCGGCATAAAGGCAACCGCCGCAAGCAGCAAAGACAAACACACAAAGCTCCACCGTTTTCCAGTCCTTTTTCCCATCTATCTTATTCCCCTCCCAAGTGGAATCGGCTAACAGCCGTCCTCATCATCATGAATCTTTGGGGTTCTTCACTCTATTTGATAAAACGCCGCAGCGTTTCCGCCCCAAAACGCCGCTTTCTCCTGGTCGTTCCAATTCTGCGGGAGCATGGACTCCGCCAATTCAACCACATCGTCATAGTCGGCTGCAAGCAGGCAAACGGGCCAATCGCTGCCGAACATGAGCCGATTCGGTCCGAATATTCGAATCGCTTCATACGCGAACGGCGCCACCTGACTTTTGGACCAAACTTCCTTTTCCGATCCTTCCACCATTCCCGACAACTTGCACATTATGCCCGGGTAAGATGCCAATCGCTCCAGTCCTCGAACCCATTCGGATTTGCCCGTTCCGTCCATCCGTGGTTTAGCGATATGGTCGATGACAGCCCGCAAATGAGGCACTTGTTCCATGAGCTTATTGCAGCTGTCCAAAAGCCAGGGTTGCAGTTGAAAATCAACAGGCACTCCCGTTTCCGCCACCATCCGGAAGTTGGCTACGACTTGCTCGCGTTGCATCCAATCAGCCGGGAGATCCTGAATCATCGGACGTACCCCAGCGAACAGCGTATGGCGGCGAAGTTCCTCTAGCTTTAAGCCGAAATCCGCTGAGTCGGATTCAAAATCGAGCCAACCGACGACAGCGGCAATCGTCGGATCTTGTTCGCCCAATCGAAGCATATAATAGGTTTCTTCCACGCTGGGCGCAGCCTGAACGAGGACGGTCCGCTCGAATCCATGCTTGCGGAGATGCCCATGCAAATGCTCGGGCAAATAATCGCGATATAAAATGCCGGTGTCCGGCGTCAGCCAACCGTAATCCGTTCTTGCGATCGACCAGTAATGCTGATGCGAGTCTACTCTCATCGTTCGCTTATCCCCTCAATCAATCCATTGATAGTAAAATTTTGCCGATGCTCGTTTGTCCCGAAACTAGTTCTTCAAAAGAAGCGATGCCGTCTTCCAACGTACGAACCGTGCTCCATTGTTCCGATCCGATTTTGCCGGATTCAAGCAGGCACAACGCATCGCTAAAATCTTGCGGACTGTAGCAGAAAGAGCCTCTGATCTCAATCTCGCTGCGGATCGCATGATTGATCGGAAGAACGGTGTCATCGATGCCGAGACCGATATTCATGAAAATTCCGCCTGGATTCAGAAGACGAATCGCCAGTTCCCGGGTAGGTTGGAACCCGGCGGCATCCAGCACGACATCGACGCCTCGCGAACCGGCGGCAAGACGAACCTGTTCAGCAACGTCCGAATCTCCGCTGCTGAAGGCGCCAGACAGTTGAAGGCGCGCGGCCGTTTGAAGTCGACGCTCGTTCTTGTCCATGATCCACACTTTAGCGGCCCCCAAAACTTGCGCGGTCAAGGCCGACAAAATCCCGATTGGGCCCGCTCCAATCACCAACATTTGAACGAGCGGAAAGTCCGCGATCGAACGACGAACAGCACGCAGCGCGCAAGCTAGCGGCTCGGTCAACGCGGCATCTTCGAATGATAACGAGTCCGGAAACTTTTGCAAACAGGAAACCGGAACGGTCGTATATTCGGCGTAGGCTCCGGGACGATGAATCCCGACGATTTGGCGGCGATCGCATAAATTCGGTCGCCCCCGGACGCATCTCGGGCAAGTTCCGCAAGCAATCAACGGATTTGCAACGACGCGATCTCCGACGCTCCATCCTTTCACATCCCTGCCGATCGAAACGATCGTGCCGGAAAACTCGTGCCCCATCAGCAAGGGAGGTTTTCTTAGGCTGTTATGACCCAGATAGCCTTCCAGATCCGAACCGCATATGCCGACAACGGCGACTTTAATCAGCGCCTCGCCCCGAGCCGGCTCGGGGACATCCAGCCGTACGAGGTCCATCTGTCTCGGCCCATTCCACATTAAAGCTTTCATGCACATCCATCTCCCGCACGAGGTATATTCTACATAACAAACGAACCGCCGTCGACCGCCAGTTGGGCTCCCGTTACCCATTCGCTGTCGTCGGAAACCAGGTAGACGACCGCTTTGCCCAAATCCTCCGGATCTCCCAGACGGCCCGATGGCAATTCGGGGTGTTTGGCCTTTTTTCCGTGCAGATGGACCGGGACGCGATCCCGGTTAATATCAGTGATGACGCCGCCGCAAAGGATGGCATTGACGCGAATCCCATAATGTCCTAACGCGCAAGCCATAGAAGAGGTCAAAGAATTGACCCCTCCTTTGCTGGCCGCGTAATGGACCTGCTCCATGCCGCCTCTGTATGCCGTCACGGTCGAAATATGGACGATAGCGCCCTTTCCTTGCTCCTTCATATGCCTAGCGGCCGCCTGCGAGGCATAGAAAACGCCGGACAAATTTACGCCAATCGTTCTCGTCCAGCTCACTTCGTCAATATCGAAGAAGTCTCGAAACGGGCAAATCCCCGCATTGTTGACGAGAATGTCGACGCTTCCCCATTCCGATCGGACTTGTTCCACCATAGCACTTATTTCGGTTTTAACCGAAACATCCGCTTTGACGGCCGTCGCAAGCCCCCCGAATGACCGAAGCTCTTCAACGACTGTGCGCGCTTCCTCGGGGTGGGAAGAATAATTGACGGCTACATTGGCCCCTTCCTTGGCCAGTTCGAAACAAATACCACGGCCGATCCCTCGGCTGCCTCCGGTTACGATCGCATTGCGTCCGTCCAATTTTCCCATACGAATTCGCTTCTCCTTTAGTGTTCGTTAAGAAGCTCGTACGCGGATTCTCGAATGTGGATTCCGGCGCCGGGCGCTTGCGGCAAATGAAACCAGCCGTTTACAGGTACATTCCATACTTCAAAGATCGGATCTTCGGTCGGGTCAGCCCCGATAAAATATTCGGCGAGCGGAATGTTCGGCGTCGCGAACACGAGATGGAGAGCCCACGGCTGAATGCCGCCCGCGTGCGGAATGACGGTCAAATGATCCGCCGACGCCATGGCGCATATTTTTTTGGCTTCCGTCAAGCCGCCGCACCAGCAAATATCCGGCTGCAAAATCTCCGCTCCCCGGACATTCAGCAACTGCCTAAACCCGTAGCGGGTATACTCGTGTTCCCCCGTCGCTACGGCCGTTGACGTAATCGTCCGGTTTATGATGCCGTACCCCTCGTAATCGTCCGGCGGGAGGCACTCCTCAATCCATTTGACTCTGTAGGGGGCGAGCATCTCCGCCATTCGAATCGTATAATGCACATCCCAAGCCATATAACAGTCGCACATAATCTCAATGTCCGGTCCAAGCGCTTCGCGCGTTCGGCGAACTAGTTCCGCGTTCTTATGCATGCCCTCATAGCCCGAGGCGGGACCATAGGGCATCGCCAGCTTTTGGCCATAATAGCCGAGCTCTTTGGTCCGTGAATAATCGTTGCCCGTGACATAGGCGTGCACTTTGTCTTTAACCTGACCGCCAAGCGATTGGTAAAGCGGCTCGTTCCTCGCTTTGGATATACAGTCCCACAACGCAAGATCAATAGCGGAAATAGCCATTATCGGCAAGCCTTTGCGTCCGTATGGGAGGGACGTCTTGAATAGAATGTCCCACAGACGCTCCACCTGAAACGGATTCTGACCGATGAGAAAACGGCTTAAATGCTGCTTGATCAACGAAGCGGCGGCAGCTCCGCCGGGGCAGGTCCCGATTCCCGTAACGCCTTCGTCCGTCTCTATCTGGACGATAACCTCTTCACTCACCCACAGCCAGGAGGAGCGGCGCTCGAAATATTCCGGATATATGGACATCGGATTGGCGATGACGGTTTCCGAGATCCAGGACAAATCTTGCGCATTGTCTGGTTTGTCTTGCTGTTTGCTTGCCTTTAAAGCGGAGATTTTGGCCAGGTTCGGCGTGAAAACGCGGACTGAAGTTATTTTCATGCACTCAACTCCTTGTATGCTGACCCATTTATTCCTTGCCAAAAACGTTCCGGATGGCCTCCAAGTATCCCATCCCATGCACGGTATCCGGTTCCAAGTAGCCTCCCTCGGTCCACTCGTTCCAGGCATAGACCGTAAACATCGGCAGCTGCAGCGTCGACCGGTCGAGGAATGCCTTAACGTCGCGCAAGGACGCTTCGAACGCCTCCGGCGTATTGCCCGAAAGAATCGGCGAGAAGTATTCGCTGCGCTCATACGGCTTGGACGGATCGCTGCGCGGACTCGGATCCCACCCCATCGTCACGTTCGGGAAATACGGCACGGTGAATTGGTCACGGAACACATCCCACTGGTTTGCCGCCCGTTCCGCAATTTTGGTATAGGAAGCCTCAGGAAACTCTTCCGGCTCGATATGATGAATCCAGACATAAGACGTAACGCTGTCCACGCCGAAACGTCGGATAAGCACGTTCGTGTCTTCGCCAAGAATGTCCCGGTGCTTGGGATTGAGTCCCCATTCCATTACGTTCAGATGCAGCTCATAACCTGCGGCCGATGCTTTGCGTCTAAACGATTGCAGCGCTTCGGCAGTTTGGTCGATGCCGCCAAGTCCTTTCACCAGCGTAAAGCACTCGTAGATGCAAAAATACAGTCGTCCGTCAATGGCGAAATGGTTTGGATGATGGAAATAATTCGCGATAATGTAATCCGTCATCGCCTCGAACCGCTCCCGGCTCACTTCGTTGTGGTTGGCCCACATAAGCGCGAATTTCAGGCGATCGCGGTTCGTTGCCTGAAGAAATCCCTCTTCCAGCGCGCGCTGCAAGAACGGCCCTTCACCGCCGCCCATGTCCCAATACCAATCGTACAGAAAAGTCGTGACGCCGTGATCGGCCGCCGCGGCGATTTGCATTTCCGACACCCGCGGATCCGCTTCTTCGATTTCTCCCCAAAAAGGCACCTTGGGTTGCTCGTGTCCCGGGAACCGCGGTTTCGCCTCGCGCAGCGACGGCCACTCTGTCCACCCCTTTCCCTTTGCCGCTTCGTTCTTCGGATCCACATGCCACTGCGGGAAATAATAGACCGCGACCTCATAGCGGCTGGATTTGTATAGATGGCTCATCTCTAACACACTCCCTGTCAATTAACCTTTCACCGACCCGATTACAAGACCTTTCAACATATAGCGCTGGGTAAAAACGAACAGCACGAGCAGCGGAATCATGGCAAGCACGCATAGTGCGAACACGGGGCCGTAGTTCGTCGACTGCCTGTTGTACATAAACTGGACGATCATCGGCATAAGCGTCATCTTTTCCGGCGAATTCAAGAAGATGAGCGGCGTTACGAAGTCGTTCCAGATGCCGTACACGTTGGTCAGAATGAAAGTGCCCGTCGCCGGCAGCAGCAGCGGGAATAGAATGACCCAGAACATGCGCAGCGGTCCGCAGCCGTCGATGCTCGCCGATTCCTCCAACTCGCGGGGGATCGACTTCGTGAAAGCGGAATACAGGAACGTTGCGAACGGAATGAATCCGGCCGTATACAGAAGGACGAGCACGCTGCGCGTGTTCCCGAGATGAAGCGAAGTGACCAGCTTGAACAACGGAATGAGCGATCCGACAGTCGGAATGATCATGCCCGTCAATAACAGCAGAAACACGAAACGGAACAACCTGTCAGTGCGCCGCGACAACGCATATCCGGCCATGGATGAGATCGCGATGGTCAGCCCGAGGCCAAAAACCGTAACAAGAGTCGAATTCCACAGACTGCGGAAAAAGTCGCCGTGCAGCGCCATCTTGTAGTAATCAAGATACAGCCGGTCCGGCAGCATCAGCGGCTTGTAAAAAATACCGGGATGCTTAAAGGACATTTGGAGCAAATACAGGATAGGAAACAGGAACAGCAATCCGACGACGATCAGTATGATTTCCGTAGGCAGAGAGGCGCGTTTGCGCTCCATTAGAGCTCCACCTCCCGTTTGCGCGTAACAGACAACTGGATGATGGCAACGACGATAATGAATATGGCTAGTAAAATACCGCCCGCTGTAGCGTATCCATAATTGTTTTCCTTGAAAGCCGCGTTGTAGACGGCCAGGAACAGCGTGTAAGAGGACGTTCCAGGTCCCCCGTTCGTCAAAATATACGGCAGATCGAACAGCTTCAACGCTCCGACGACGGTCAAAAACAGAACGATCGTAAAGGCAGGCATCAGCATCGGGAGCGTAATGTTCCGGAACAGAGTAAAGCCCTTTGCGCCTTCAAGTTCGGCTGCTTCGCAAATATCCTCCGGGATCGACTTCAGGCCGGCCAAATAAATAATCGCGCAATACCCGATAGCTTGCCATTGGGTGAGCAGGATAATCGTCGGGAAAGAAGTCTTAAGCGTTCCGAGCCAATCTTCGGTCCACGATTCGAAGCCGAGCCGGTTTAGAATTTCGTTGAAGAAGCCATCGTACTGCAGCAGTTGGCCCCATACGACGGAAGCGACAACGAGGCTGATAATGACGGGGAAATAAATGGCCGTCCGGATAAACGCCTTCGTTCTGAACTGCCTGTTGATGAGGATCGCGACAAGCAGCGCCAACGGATTCTGGACAACAATTCCGAAAACAGCCATTTTCAGCGAATTTTTCAGACCGTCCGTCATATGAGGATCGCTGAACAGATTCGTATAATTTTCAAAGCCGATAAACACCGGCTTGCCGCTGCCGCTCCAACGGGTAAAGGAGAAATAGATGCTCTGAAGAAACGGATAAAAGAAAAATAGCAGAAAAACAATCAGTGCCGGGAGCAAAAACAAGACGCCCGTCCAATAATGCCTGCGTTTGAGATTCATGGAGGCGGCCCCTTTCCGAAGCGATGAAAGGCGTCAGCCGCAAGAGGCGCGGCTGGACGCGTATATGTGCCGTCAGTCGATCAGTACGGGAGAACCACTGACTCCTTGTCTTTCTCGAAAGCATCCTGAGCGGCCTTCAAATCAGATGGATTGAACGATGCGCCGGATACCACTTTCGTGACAATATCCGTCAACGCCGTCATAGAGCTTGTCGGAATGACGTTCTGGATAGCGTAAGACATTACGCCTTTGTCAACGAAACTCTTCACGGTCTCCATCACCGGATCGTCGAACGCAACTTGCACATCGGAAAAGAAAGGCAGCGCGCCGTCGCCTGCAAGCCAAGGCGCGATGACGTCCTGCGTCGTCATGAGATTAACGAGCGCCTTGGATTCTTCGACGAGCTTCGTTTTGGCATTGATTGCAAGGCCTGCGCCGTTGCCGAGCGTCATACCGACATTACCTTTATCGTCCATAAGCGGGAAATAGCCGATCTGGAACGACTTGAAGCCGCCTTTTTGAATATTATCTTTGTTCGCGCCAGGCATCCATGGTCCTTGCATGATCATCGCCGCGTCTCCGGAAGCGAACAATTGGGCGGAGGCCGGCCAGTCGATGCTAAGCGCGTTTTTATTAAAATATCCTTTTTCCTTCATCGTCTGAAAGTTTTTGTATACCGCTTGGATCGTCGGATCGTCCAGTTTGATCTGACCTTCATACACTTTCTTGCCGAAGTCGGGATCGTTCACGAACCCGTACGATTGGATCCAGCTAACCAGGAACATCTGGACCGTCCAGACGTCTTTGAACCCGAGAGCGATCGGCGTTTTGCCGGCAGCCTTGATCTTCTCGCATACGTCCATAAATTCCTGCACCGTTGTCGGGGGCTTCAGACCGAGCTCGTTAAACAGTTCGGTGTTGTACCAGACGCCCGGGCTCGGGCTACCTTCCATCGGCACGCCGTACAATTTTCCTTGATACGTGACGGTAGGCTCTTTCTTGCCCGCTTCCGTCAGACGAGCAACCCAAGGTTCATTCGAAAGGTCCATGAAATTGCCGGCCTTAAACCAATCTGTCTGTTGAAAGAAGGTCACGTCCGGCGCGGAGTCGGATGCGAATTGCGCCTTCAGCTTGTCGAAATATGCGCCGCCAAGCGTGACGTCCCATTGAATTTTGGCGTTCGGATAAAGCTTTTTGTAGCCGTCTTCAACCGCCTTCTTCAATGCCTGTTCGTGTGGACGATCGTCAAGGAACCAGGCACCTACGCGGATCGTAAACTCTTTGTCGTTGGCTGTTGCTACGTTGTCCCCACCCGAATTGTCCGTCTGCGCTGACGGACTCGATGCTTCACTTGCCGCGGGACTGCTGGACGATGTGCTGTTCTGGTCGTTCGACTTGCCGTTGCCGCACGCCGCGAGCGCAAGCATGACGCACAAGAGGGCAATCAGCGATAATAACGCTTTCTTTTGCAAGTTGAAACACCCCTTCTGAGATCGAGTTTGTTTTACAATTTCATCATAGCCTCTTCGCAGGGTGGCCTCGATAGCTGTAATTTGGTTTTTCTTTATTGCGTTTTACCGCCGGTTTGCTGCTTGTAATTGCTTGGCGTGAGCCCCGTCATTTTCTTGAAAAGCATGCTAAAATGCCCCGCATCTTTGAAACCTACGGCGTAGGCAACCTCGTACGATTTGAGGTCTTCGTTCAGCAGCTTGATCTTGGCCGCCTCAATACGGTATTCCCACAACATATCCGTGAAGTTTTTTCCCGTCTCTTTTTTGATCAACCTGCTCAAATACGAATAGTTTACGTTCAGTCGCTTGGCGACGGTCTGCAGCGTCAGATCCGTCCGATACTCCATGTCGATAATTCCTTTCGTCTCGGCGACGAGCCGTTTCGGCGAGTGTTCCAACAGCCGTCGTATCGCGTCCGCGTTATCCAGCATATACCTCTCGAGAGCTTTCATCATGTCGGTCAAAATGAGGCTGGCGAGCATCGTTTCGCGAATGCCTACAGCCGTCCCAGGCGTCGGCTCGATTCCGAATTCTAGCAGCACGTCCTCCGACCGTTCGATCATACCGATACAAAAATGCTGGATGTCCTTACGGCTTGCGCCGGCGGACAACATGCGGCGGTATGCGGAAGAAAGCGATTCGCGTATACCGTCCGCATTTCCGGTTCGGAGCAAATCGGCGATCCTTTTGACGGATTCGAGCGATTCCTTCTCCTTCTCGCCGACGATCGTCTCGATCGCGTCGAAAGCGAGGACCGAATTTTTGCCGAGCAGCATGCGATAGTCCATGCAAACGCCAATCTGCCCAATCGCCTCCGCTAGCTCGAGGTACGAATCGAACGTCCTGCTGATGCCTACGGACACGCTTTGCCCATTTTCCGTTTCGCAAGATTTGATCATTCTCTTGGCGAGCTCGATGCCGTTTTCCCGTGTACCGGCTTCGCCCCTGGATTCGAACGGCAGCAGCAAATAAACGCCGCTGGAAGTTTCCGATATCCACGCCGTCAGGCCAGCGCCTTTCGGAACGGATTCCAGTGTCGTACGGATTTTTTTCAACTCGAACGGATTGCGTCCGGATTGTGAGCCGTGCACATGGTCGAGCTCGGCATACAGCAGCAGAAAAGAACGGTCTTCGAGTTCCTGCTCCAGCAACCACTGCCGCTTTTGCTCCCTGGAAAGAGACGATCCGCCAAGCGCGGCGAAAAACGATTCCTGCTCCTTCCATCCGCTTCGCTCTTTGGAGCGCAAATGCTCCACTACCCGAACGATGTCTTCCGGCTTAAAAGGCTTCGTAATAAAGTCGGCTGCGCCCAGTCGGACCGCTTGTCTTGCGTATTCGAATTCGTGATGCGCGGTCAGGAATATGATCGGCATGTCCGCATACGTTTTTCTGACCGCTTCCGCCAGCTCGATGCCGTCCAACACGGGCATGCGGATATCGGTAAGCAGCACGTCCGGCTTGACCACTTCGATCAGAGCCAACGCTTCCTCCCCGTTCGCAGCTTTCCCGACGACCGTGCAGCGCGCATCTGCCCATTGCGGCATTTCGGCCAAATAATTGCGAATTTCGCTTTCGTCGTCCACAACAAGGATTCGCATCGCTTAATCCTCTCCCGTCTCATTCCAAAGTTGTATCGGCATTTGCAGCGTTACGGTTATCGAATCCTCGTCTTCTCTGCTGAGCTTCACCCCATACACGTTGCCAAAATGGTGGCGTACCCGCGCATTGACATTTTCCAGTCCGGAACCGAGCCCTTTTCTGGCCGACTGCCGGATGGACAGAGAACCGTCGGCTTTTTCCGGCGGAACGGAATTGCGAATTTCGATCACGAGCTTGTAATCCTCTTCTCTTGCCTCGATTTCGATTCGGCCGCCGCCTTGCAGACGGTCGATGCCATGAATAACGGCGTTCTCGACAAGCGGCTGCAGGATGAGCTTTGGCACGGCGGACTGGAGCAGCATTTCCGGAAGCGCAAGGCGATACTGCAACCGCTCCCCAAGCCGATATTGGTGGATTTGCAAATATTTTTCCGCGAACGCCATTTCCGTTTCCAAAGACACAAACTTTTCGCCCGGCGTGATCGAAAAGCGAAAAATGCTTGAAAGGTTATGCACGATATCCGGCACGAACTTTGCCTTTTCGGGTTTTTGCGACATGATGCTAATATATTCGAGCGTATTGTATAAGAAGTGTGGATTGATATACATCCGGATCGCCTTGAGCTCCGCTTCGCGGACAAGCAGTTCGTTTTTATAGTTTTTGTCGATCAGAATTTTCGTGCGTCGCACCATCTGGTTGTAGCCGTGACAAAGCATGGCGATTTCGTCTCGGGTCGAAACGTCCTGCACCAACTGGTACTCTTCTCGTTCGGCCCGGCGCATCAGCCTGGTGAGTCTCTGTATCGGAGCGGTTACGCGTTTTAAAATGTAATACGTAACGAAAAAGACGGTCAGCCACGCTACGAAAGTAACCGCCGCCGCGAACATCGCCTGCTTTTCCACGATACCGCCCGCTCCGGGAGTTGCCAGCCGAATATAATGAAAGTCGGCATATTGCGACTTCTGCTGAATGAGCAGCAGCGTCGCAGGTCCCCGCACGTCCAGCACTCTACCGACTTCGTCAAGGTGCGAAGCGGAAAGAATAATGTTATCCGAGTTGGTGATATAGAACGTTCCAGACGCAAAATCGACAAACGTCTGCTGAAGGCTGGCGGGGACCAGCGTAACGACGAGCCATCCCAGCACTTCGTCGGTGCCAGACTCATAAATTTTCATGTCGCAGGCCATCCGTTTGTCGTCGGAAAAAAACGCCCATTCGGGCATCCGGTCGAATTCGAAAGGAAGCAAGCGGTATGCGGAAGGATAATGCAAAGGGCGGTTGCCGCCCGTTCCGAACACTTGGTCGTCCGGCGTGACCACGTACAGGTTGTCGACGAATTCACCAACGCTTCTTTTCAATTCGGCCAACTCGACTTGCAGCGCATCGATTGTGTTTTCGAGCAGTTGCTGCCGATTGCTGTCAGAAGTCGCATTTGCATCGGTCTGACTGTACAGTTTCAAGTAGGATTCCATCACGTTCCGTTCCCCGATCTCGAGCATCCTCTTCTTGATGGCCGAGAGCGGAGCATCAATCGCCGAAGCAGCAGCGGCAAGTTCCTGTTGAGCGGCCTCCGTCGCTTTCTTGCCGATCAGTTGGCTGGAACGGAAGTAGAAGGTAGCGCTTACAATAATGAGCGGAACAAGTGTAAGCAGCGAATAAATAATGAGCATTTTGTAAAAAAGTCGCGAACGGATCAGGTTAAAGAGGTTGACCATGAAGTGCCCCATGCCTGCTAACCTCCGTAAACGAAGTGTGTATGCCCATTGTACTATGGTTGGGACAGGCTGTCTCTCTATTCCATTTGACCTTTTCTTTGTTGCAGTTGACATAGCAAAGACCGGAAATCCCTTACCGTTAATCGGCAGAGCTTACCGGTCCTTATGCTTTGTTCCTGCTTTTTAACTCGGGTATACGTTTACCCGTATCAAGATTCCATCGTCAAACAAAAATAAATTGCCGTTGCTATCCGTCGACATGTGAAGCGTATAGCGATCAAGCAAAAGTCTTTCATTGCCGAACAGCTTCCAGTTGCTCGTCTCCGGAACTCCTAATATCCCCGGGTTAAAGCTAGCCTTGCCGAGCTCCGCATAAGACTCCATTTTGCCGTCCGACGTAACGCGATGTACGACTCGGCGATCGTCAAGCAAATAAAAATAACCGAACGATGCCGCTACGTGCATGACGGAATCCGAATGAATGGCGATTTGTGCATGCTTAACCAATCCCGTTCCCGTCCACTTGAAAATCGTGCTGCTCTTTTTATCGTAAACATATAATACTCCATCTTTCATGGTCGAGATCAACTGTGTTTTGTCCGACGTCGGGGAGCTGTTGACCAGTTCCAAGGCTTGACCCCTATTCGCGGAATAAATCATTTTCGAATAAGGTTCGCCGTAATAGAATGTCTTGTCATCCAATGTGGAGAAAAAAGAATCTTCCAACTTGTAGAAACCTGAATTCTCCAGTTGATAGGTAACCATTTTCACCTCGGGGGTTATCGAAAATACCGCAAGACGCAGCTTGTCCGGATACATCGCCGCGCTTTCTCCCAGCAAATACAACGTATCGCTTGCGTCGTTGTAGACGAGTTTCTTCGGAACGAATTCTCCATAGCTAAAGTTGATTTTGTATTTGTCTCGAACGGAGTATTCGAAGTTAAATCGCTCATCAATGGATGCGACGACCGACATTTTATCCGCAGAATTCGGGTCGTATTTTTTAATCTGATACCCCTTGTTCGGGTCCCTATTCAGAATGTAGACTTGATTGTCTTTAGCGGCGGCTATGCTTGTGTTTCCGAAGGAATACAGCCTGATCTTATCAAGGCTTTTTAAGTTGCTATGGTTGGCTGACAAATAATCCACGGTCAAATTTTCCATTCGTGGTCTGACGACCGGTGCTTCCTCTTCAACATCCTTTTTGTTCCCCGGCTGATCTTCGTCTATTGGCTCCGGCGTTTTTTTGATTTTCGATGAAATCCGGATTTCTTTCGTCGACGGTTCGTACCGAAGATCAAGGCCCAGAGAATTGACAATAAATCTTAGTGGAACCATCGTTGTCCCTTTAATGACAACGGGCGGCTGTTCCAAACGAACAGGGTTGCTTTGTACGAAAGCCTCCGCTCGGCCAACCGTGATTTCAACGGTGACCCCTTCATAGCTGAGCCGGATCTCATCCGACTTCCGTGTTAGATTCGCGCCGATCGCATCGCTTACGCTCCTCAACGGTACAAAGGTATAATTGTTTATCGTTGTAGGCGGAACTTGCAGAACGACTTTCTTCCCGTTTATCAAAGCGTTCGGATCGTTCATCTTGAATACAGTCTCTCTCGTGTCGAACAGATCGTTTTCTTCTGCATGAGCCGATAATGCCAGAATGAAGGCAAAACACATCAAAAACATCGCTGCAGGCAGCCATTTCCTAATTAACAATGTAAGTCCTCCTCCATTACGATTGGTGCCAGCTAGATGATGGTTCCTTGATTTGATTCATAACATAGTGCCTTAAACTACTTAAATCAGATGTTTTAAACTCTCTTATCTTGACCTTGCCGTTATATGCGTCAACAGCATTTTGAATGATGTAATGGTACTCAAGGGGGACTAATTCCATTGCCCACTCTCCAGCTTGTGCCTTTGAATAAATTGCTTTGTTTTCTTTATAGGACCAAATTCTAAGAAGTGAAAGAATTTCAGAAGCAAGAAGCTCCCCATCTAATTTGCTAAAATAATCTATCCCCCCAGAAATGGAGTCCCAAAAATCTTGTTCAGGCACTAAAGGAAATATTTCACTTCTGACTCTACCATAGATACAAATGCCACTTTGGTTAATCAAAGTTACATGACATGCTATATCAGCGTCCGTACATACCTCTTTAAAATCCCAGAATGACAAATCATTCTCGCTGGCTAACACCTCGAATTTGGGCCGCCAGTATTCACTAAAGTGAAATTCATAAGGGGTAGGGTGTCTCCAAGGATTAAAGTCTGAATAGCACAAAATACTTAACTCGATTGGTGATGGCTTTTTATGTAAAGCTAAGAACCCATTCATTAAAAAAAATCGCTGAGAAGCATTTAATGTGTTGTTAGTGACGACAATAAGATCTAAATCACTGTGTGAAGGCTGAAAGCTGCCTAAGCACAGTGAGCCGTGAAGGTAAATTCCAATCAAGTTTTCACCCAAATTGTGATTTAAAAAATCCTTTATATTTGTTATCTGCATCTTTATTTCTAAGGGACAGTTATCCCAATCATATCCGCTCAAGAGGAAATCCGCTCCTTACTCTAATTCAATACTCCAATGGTTTAGTTTGCTCTAATTGTTGATATCACCGAGTTTTTCTACGGTATCCCTCTTCAAGAATTTGTTTCAAGCCTTCAATTCTTTTTCTAATAAGCACTTGACTTACTTTCATCCAATATGAAATACACCAATTACGGTTTCCCCATCAACGTCATACAGCGGAATATCACGACCGCCTGGTGATCTACTGTTCTGTATTGCTATGGCTTCCTCAGGTGATTTTGGTTGCACACCGTCTATGTCTTTTTTCAGTACATATCCTTGTGTGCCATCCACACCTATAGCATTGATTAATTCAGGTTCCATCTCTGGAGAAGAAGCATCTGCGGAAGAACCGTATGTCTGTCCGTTTTTATTTTGAGGATACTTCATCTTTTTAGCACCAATAGGATAAGAACCTATAATGGTTTTCCCATCAACATCATACAGGGGAACCTCACGACTAAATTCACTGAGATAATCTTTATTCATCACATATCCTGCAATACCATTAACACTTCCTACATGGATTAAGTCAGGTAGCACATCAACGTGATTGGCATTTTCACCAGAACCGTATGTCTGTCCGTTTATATTTTTGGGATAATAATGAGGATTTGTGGAATTCTGATTATTTGCGCTTTGAGTAAATGTGTTTTGAGACGCCACTGCACCCGCCACTAAACAAACGAAAAAAAACATACCAAGCAATATTCTGATGCCTTTAGAATTTATCCTCATATTGTTCCCCCCTAAAGTTTCGTACTTCTCATCCAACAGCCGTTCGCCGTCACTTCTTATACTACACCATATAATGGAAAGTTGCGTTGAACTGTCCCTTAGTCTTATCCCCCTCCCTCTTCTGTTGATCATCCGTCGGAAATGGGACAATGTTCTTTTTCCCCAAAACAAAAAAAGCCGCCATTTAAGCGACTTGTTATGAGACAATGTTATTGTCAACTTACAGCTTAAGTAAATCTTAAATGAACTAAACGCTCTTCCAATATCCTACGCAGCTCATTGGGGATCCGGTCAAACACGACCCCTTTTCCCAAAAACAGAAGCCAATCCGCATAATACGCGAGCATCTCAACATCGGTCACATCCAGTTGAACACTGAATATCCCGCTCGACTGAAACATCCCGGTAAAGGACAAAGTAATTCCTGGAGGGTGCATGCGCTTAAAGCGTAGAATTCCAGTCGCATCAAGCTTCACAACAAGATTGGCCTCTCGTGCACGATGCCTTTTTTTGCTTAAGATCTCTTGCTCCGAACACTTCATCTCCTGCTCGGAAAAAGCCGAATCCCGCAGCATCGCAACAGGCAAATAACGAAACTCATCCATGTCGAAATCATAAACCTCTACAAGCCACTGAGCGTTAGAGTTGAAAATATACAGCAGATACACGTCCAACAACTGCGGCCAACCAGGACTCTGCTCAAAAGTCACGCGTAAATGTTTATCCCGTACCGCAAGCGAAATCAACTGGTTCAACTCTGGAGGCGCCGCATCATCGAGCTCCAGAAGGTTCGGATTGGCGGGATTAGTATTCTCGAAAAGTAAAATATGATTCAGCTCGATCAGCTCGTCTTGCTGGGTTTGCGAAGCAATGCCGATAAGCTTTTCGGTGATGGAGCGTCGATTTTGCAAATAAGGCAACTGCGAATTTTTCGAGGCGATAAAGCTGATAAATATCGCCTTCAGCTCATCGGGCGTGAATCGGGCGGCGGGCAGATAATGATTTTGCAGGACATGGTAGCCTCCACCCCGCCCAAGCTCTGTCGTCAGCGGAAAACCCATAGCCTGAATCTCGTTAATGTCGCGGATCGCCGTCGCGCGGGATATCTTAAACTCCCGTTGAATCTCCGCAATCGTAAAATGTGCGCGGTTATTGATGTAGCGCATAATGAGGTTCACTCGTTCTGTTTTCTTCATGATTTTATTGTATCAAAAGTGAAGAAATAGTATCAACTTTTGATACATTCGGCAAATAGAATCAAACTTGTAAAGACTAAATCCTCAAAGGAGAGAACAAAATGTCTAAGTACTCCATCAAAACCATTTCGGAAAACTACAAAATGACGGCTTTCGGTGTTCCATTCGATGACTTTAACGACTGGGCAGGCAATGCGGCAAAAACCGCGGCAAAAAAAGCCGAAATCGTTGAAAACGGCAAGCTAGCTGAACTTCTCGCGCTGGCTGACGGGCAAGAATATCAAATCAATTACGTGCTTGATGGCAAGGCTTGGCGAGGTTTCGGCGTGATGGGCGAGTTTGACGTGGAAGCCGCGGTCGTCATCGACTTTCTCGCTGGCGACTACCTTGTCGTACCAGGCACAGGCGCTGACAAGGATCGCCTTGCCGACGAAATCACAGGCAAAGTTTTCAGCGGCATGTTGCAAGAAATCACAGACTACAAATACGTTGGACCCGGCAACTCAACATTCGTCAAACCCGCCGAGAACGGTGAATTCTATGGCGAAATGTGGCTTCGCGTTAAAAAAATCGAAAGCTAAGCTCTGTCGTATTTTACAGAGCTCGATGAAAGGAGTACTCCTATGGCAGATTACACGGTCGAATACAAAAAATCTTTCACATTAACAGCATATGGTTTCTCTATCCAGTCGAATTTTCAAGATATGACGGCTATGCAAAAGGAAAAAGCCGAGTTTTGGGGAAGGCTCAAAGCTGACGGACGGTTCGCCAAGCTTAAAAACGCCGCAAAAGACGATCGTGAATGGTCGGTCAACGAGGTCTATCAAGGAAAGCCGTGGAATTATTTCGCTGTGGATGCTGGTAAATCCGTATCTGACGCAACGCGCATCATCGAGTTTCCAGAGAGCGAATACATCGTGGTTGCGGGAAATGGCGATAAGGAAATTTTGTTTGATCAGTTGACTTACCAGGCCTTTGGCGAAGTTTTGTCCCAAATCACCGATTATGCGTACATCGGCGGTCCAAACGCGACTTATCGCAAAGATAACGGTGACGGCACTTTCTACGGCGAATTTTGGGTTCCTGTCGTTAAAAAATAAGGCTTTTTACTTCCTTGAACATTCTATTCAGTTTTGCTGGCAACACCTCACACTGTGCGAGGAGCAAGCAGCTTTGCTGTCTGCTTGCTCCTCGGCATTTCAAGACTAGCCGTTTTTCGAATGGGTGGCCGACAGATTAGCCTTCTCTTCCGCTTTCCCTTCAGCCAGCGCTACGCTGGAATCATCATCCAGTATGGTGCGCGTACCCCTTTTGAATTCGCTTAATGTCCTGCCTACCGCCTTTCCCAACTCAGGCAGCTTGCTTGGCCCAAACAACAATAACGCAAGTATAACCAGTAATATCATTCCCGGAACTCCGATTGCCGACATCTTATATTCCCCTCTCGGTCATCTGTGTTTATACCCTTCCTACTTCTTCATTTGCAAGCTTGGAGTACAAGTTTCCTTGTACGATCGGATCAGACACATAGCTGCTTGCTTCCAGCCATTTGATTCCGGTTGTACCGCTAAGGGATGCTGACTGAGGTGCTGTAAGCAAATTATGGATGAGCGCAATATGGGAGATGGCTTTGTTATTTTCTCCCGCTTTAATATGGATGCCTACCGCGTCATCCTTATCGCAAATGATCGTATTATCCCGGACAAACAAATCCTCCTGTCCTTCATAGGAGGTGCCGATGACGATTCCGTTACCCGTTTTATCTACATACACTTTATTTCCCGCCACAAGCATTTGCTTGGAGCTGTGCAATTCGATACTGCCAACGATTCGATTGCTCATCACATCGTCGCCTGCGCCGAGTACAACATTATCGGTTATTTTTCCCGTATATCTGTAACCGGAATCGCCGGAATCGGCCGCCCCGCCCAACAAAATTTTGTTGACGGTATTGTTGGAGATTTCCACATGATCGCCTCTCTGCTTGCCGTTCTCACGGAACAAATCCCGCGCGATCAGACGGACATTCGTATTGCCGGCTACGATCAATTCGCGCATGCCTTCATTTCCGAGAAATATCGAGCCGCCATTCAGCTCGTTTTCTCGAATTACAAGACGGGTGTCGTAATTTTTGTGGCCGTTCATATAACAGATGGCAAAGAACGGATTCCATTGCGCCGGCGCTTCAAAACAATCATGCTGATTGTAAATCCAGTTGCCGGTTACCCGGATATGGTTGTAGAGCTTGGGCACCGCGCTCCATGACGAATTGAAGTAAATGCCGGAAGCCGCCCCCTCTACCCGGTCAAAAATATTCAAATGATTGCCTTCAATCTCGATCTCGTCCCCGCAATGATCCAGATAAGGAGCCACGAAGATGCCAACGTTAACATTACCCGAAATGCGATTGCTGCGAATGACCGTTCGCTTATGATTTGAATTCAAATCCATAATGCCCGCCATGACCCGGTTATTGAACTCATCGGCAATGAGTTGGTTCCCATAACATTCCATGTGTGTTAAATCGCCATTACCGGTTTGGGCAAGGTTAATGCCCCAAATAAAATGCTCATTTGACGCTCTTTTTTTGTACACGCAGCGGTTATGAGACACAATAGCACTTCGGGCATTTTCCACCCAAATCGATGCCGGCGGATTGGAGCCCCGCAGCCGCTCGTGATTGTGCTCAACCGTATTCCCGGTGATCACCATTTCCGCATTGCCGACCGGCTCTGTCGCATCCTCGCCGACAATGCCGATCCGGTTGCAATTCAAGAAATCGCTTCCCCCTACATAAATGCTCCTGCCTGACAGCACCACACCTGAACCATTAAAATGATGCCACGCAATACTACCCATAAAAGGAGTGCTCACTGCATCCGCTACCGTCTTGTTCGCTTGTTCCAGCGTGACGCCAGGACTGGAATACCAGCCGGAATCGACCACAAGAAACTCCTCCGGCAAAATGCCGATGTTTTTAAATATACAGCCTTCAACATAAACGGTATCGCTTTCATAGCTCGTTATGCCTTCGCTTACGATCTCCTCAAAATTGCAGTTCGTATAAAACCCACGCTTGCAGTTAACAGCCGTAATCGCACACCCGACGATATTCCGGAAAGTGCAATTCATCACGGCGATATTGGCGCAATCGGGCAAGTAAAAGTACCAGTATTGAAATAACGGGTCCAGCGTCCTTCTCGTGTCAAACGTATAACCAATGAAATAAGCAGGATTTGTATCCTTCAAGCCGACAAATTCCATGCCATCGACGGTAAGGCTAATACCGCTTGCAGCCGCCATAAATGTCGGATTCGAATTGTACAAGTCAAAGACGCGTTTGACGATCGGCCTCGATTCTCCATACATGCCGACCGTATGCTGCAGCTCAATCGTATCACCGACAACATACGTCCCTTGGGGGAAAACAACATCGTAGCCGGAATTCACTGCGGCAGCGATCTCTTCCCGATCATCCGTAACGCCATCGCCCTTTGCCCCAAACCATTTGACACTGACACGTCCCTGGAAAATACGCTTAAATCTTGCTCCACCTGCAGACTGAAGCACGATCCCCGTATTGTCCGGGGTAGTGCTATCCAGCGGATCGTAGTAGAAAAAGCCTTCCTGCCCGGCATCCTTAACATAATAGAGCGTGTCGGCCTCTGCCGTTACCAACGCCCGGATTTGGGCAATTGTCATCGGGACAACCAGCTCCATCTCCATAAGTTCCTTCACCTTGCGCTTGTTCGTCTCTTGCGCATTCGCACTTGCCATGGGCAGTTGCCCTAACAAGCCGGTCGAGGCAAGAGATACGCCAGCAAGCCCCAGTGCGGTCAGCATCTTGCGGCGGCTCATCAGCTTGGGCTGCTTGGGCTGATGACTTTCGTCATGAAGCTTCTCTTCTTGATCACGCAGCATATACATTCCTCTTTTCCATTTATTATTTCGTCCCTTGCGCTATTCCTTGACGGAACCAATCATGATGCCGTGGATGAAATAGCGCTGTAAAAAGGGATAGATCAACAAAATTGGAATCATGGAAATCATAATTTTGGCGGCGTTTAACGTTTTATTCGACACTTTGGACAGTTCAATAATCGTAGCCGCATCCAGATTTTGCATATTGATTTGGACAACCAACTGTTGAATATACGTTTGCAACGGATAGTGCTCCGGTCGATTCATGTAAATAAAGCCGTCAAAAAACGCATTCCAGTGCCCGACGATACTGAATAACGTTATCGTAGCGAGCGCCGGCAAAGCAAGAGGCACATATATACGCAGCATCAGGTACCATTGGTTCGCTCCGTCGACCACTCCCGCTTCCCGAAGTTCTCGCGGAATGCTTCTGAAGAAGTTTGTCAGCAAAATCACATTAAAGACAGGCACGGCCATGGGCAGCACAAGCGCCCAAATTGAATTCATCAGGCCAAGGGCCTTCACTGTCAGGAAAGTGGGGATCAAACCTCCGTTAAATAGCATCGAAAAAATCAGTATCCAGACATAAATGCGCCGACCGGGAAAATCCTCATCGCGCTGCGACAGCGGATAAGCAACGAGAATGGTAAGCACAAAGTTGATTAGCCCGCCTAACAGCACCCGCTGAATGGAAATGCCAAACGCTTGAAAAAAAGCCGACTCGCTTAGCAACGTCATATAGGAGATCCATGTAAATCCGACTGGCACAAAATTCACTTGACCTGCTGCCACCGCGGATTTATCGCTAAGCGAAACCGCCACCGTATACCAAATGGGAAGGAAACAGATGATGGCCGCAGCAATGACCAACGTCAACAGTACATAATCGAGCCCTTCCAGCTTTTTTTGCCCTTGATTCATTGTACATACCCGCCTCTATTAAAAAATCCGATAATTCGTCAGTTTGTAAGCCAGCCGGTAGGAGACAACAATCAAGATAAAGCTGATTGCGGATTTCATGAGGCCGACAGCAGTGGCAAAGCCGAACTGGGTATTCACAAGCCCGATCCGATAAACATAAGTGTCGATAATATCCCCTGACGAATAAACCAACGGATTATATAGATTAAAGATTTGATCGAATCCGGCATTAAGCACATTGCCGAGGCTTAGAGTTGCAAGCAGCACGACTGTCGTCACAACGCCTGGGAGCGTAACATAGCGAAGTTGCTGGAAACGAGTCGCTCCATCGATACGAGCGGCCTCATAAAGCGTTGGATTTATGCCTGTCAATGCTGCCAAATAAATGATGGTGCCAAAACCGAATTCCTTCCACACATCGCTTGAAATGACAATGAACGGGAACCAGCTATTGCTGCCCAAAAATAGGATCGGCTCAATTCCAAACAGGGCAACAAACCGGTTCACAGGACCGTTTAACGACAAGATTTCAACGAGGCTGCCCGCCAATATGACCCAGGACAAAAAATGGGGCAAATACACGGTCGTTTGTACCCATCTCTTGATAGCTGCAAGTCGAAGCTCATGCAGCATCAGGGCAAATGATAGCGGTACAAGCAAATTAAATACAATCTTCATGGACGCGATAAACAACGTGTTCGTAAAAATGACCTTGCTGTCAGGGAGCGAGAACAAGTACTTAAAGTTGCTTAACCCGATCCAGTCCGATCGCAGAAAACCTAGTGACGGATTAAAATCTTGAAAGGCAATCACAACGCCAAACATAGGAACAATGCTGAATAAGGCAACAAAAACCATACCTGGAAACAACATCAGATGAAAGCTCCAGGTCTCTGATCGCTTGTTCATTACGACTCCTTCCTCTTCTTCACGACCGGATGCGCTTGATGCCAGGCATACGCTCACGCATACGTTCACGCATGCCCCGCCAAGAAGTCCTTGCTTCAACTATGCATTGATTTCTGCTTCAACCTCTTTCATGATCTCATCGCCGCCTGTGCGCTTCCATTCTTCTACGAAGGCATCGAAGCTTTCGAGCGGCTCCAGTCCCATAATGATGCGATTGTATATCTCAAGCTCCCGCTTGAGCAGTGACGGCCATTTCAACTCCATCGTTTTGGTCGTTCCTGAAAATGCCGTTGGCACCGTTTGCTTATTAATATCCAACGCTGCTATACCGGACATGTATGCCGTGATGCTGGACCAGACTCCAACATCAGCTGTCGGGTTTTCCTTGTAAATCTTGTAGTTCTCCCACATCGGCAAAAACTTCGCCTCGAAATCCGCTTCCTGAATTTCGCCGTCCACCATTTTCTTGAAGGTCCGATACTCCTGTTCCGGCAAATCCGCCTCGGCAAATACGATACGCAATGGCCAGTATGCTGCATTTACCGCCGTATCCAGGGAAGGGTCGATTGCATATTCCAGCTCAACATTGAGCAGCTTCATAATCGCTTCCGGGTTTTTGGCTCCCTTCTTCACAACTACAAACTGCGTGCTTGCCGGGAGCTGCCGGGTGTTGAAGTTCCCCGCCTGATCCAATGGCACGGCATAAGCTCTCCAGTCCGCTTTCGGATTGTTCGCCACGGAATCGTTCAGCGGCCACATGGGCGCCCACCATTTTTGAAAGAAAATTCCCGACTTGCCGCTGACTGCAGGCTCATTGAAATCTTTACGCAAGGCGAACTCCTTATCGAGCACGCCTGCCGCGTACATCTCCCGCAGCTTGGCGAGCGCTTCCTTCGCTTCCGGCGTAATCGAGCCATATTGCACCTTGCCCGATTCGTCCACATACCACAGGTTCGGATAAGCATGGAATGCCGCAAAGATCGATTGAAAATCCGCTACATTACCCTCAACCATTGCGCCGGTGAAACCGATCGTGTTGCCCGGTCCGTTGCCGCCCGGGTCTTTGTCGATGAACGCCTTAGCTACTTGCTCTAGATCATCAACGGTTTTCGGAACTTCAAGGTGCAGCTTGTCCAGCCAATCCTGGCGAATCCACATCACATAGGACGATTCCACTTGGGTAAATACATTGGGTATCGCTAGCAGCTTTCCGCCGTAAGTAGCGATTTTAAGTGCTTCGCCATCGGTGGAATCATGAACCGCTTTCATTCGAGGCGACGCGTATGCCGCGTAGATATCGGTCATGTCTTCCAATAGCCCAAGCTTGGCCAGCTTACGGAATTCCGCCTCCGTCACGACCATGGCATCCGGCAAATCGTTGCTGGACATGGACATGCCTACCTTTTGCGAATAGGCGTCGCCTACAGCGGCGATCCAAGCTGTCTTTACTTTGACATTGATTTTCTCTTCGATCAGCCGCGTATACTGGTTATTTTCAACGGAATCGTTCGAAGGCAAGCTTTTGTCATCAGGAATAATTTCTTTGCCGATTGTAATGGTTACAGGCTCAGCGAATTTGCCAAAGGGGTCAGCGACATCCGCTTCCTTCCCATCGCTTCCAGTCGATGTTTGAGCCGAAGCTGTATTCGGCGGGTTTTCTTGGTGACTACCTGTTGTTGTTTCCTTGCTGCAGGCAGACACCAGGGCCACAACAAATAACAGGCCAACCATGCAAATTAACTGAAACGCCCTCATTTTTTCAACCTCTTCCCCGTATTTTTTTGGTGCTACCGCTAACTATACAGAATTCCTGCGGCTGCGAGGGATGACCTGTTGTGCAACACAACGGATACAATTACACACAGGTATCAGGAGAAGAAGTCGCATTGTGCATAATTGTACACCTTGGCATATGGATTTTTATCCCTCGCACTTCGTATGGCGCAGTCGAAACTCGCTGGGCAATTCGCCTGTCTGGGCACGGTAAATGCGGCTAAAGTACTTTTCATTCGGATAGCCGCATTTTTCGGCCACCTTGTAGATGGGCAGTGTCGTCTGCTCCAGCAGCATCTGCGCCCGCTCGACACGGGCATCTCTTATGTAATCCTGAAACGGCTTGCCAACGACCTGCTTGAAGCAGCGGCTGAAATATCCCTTGCTCATCATGGCTTCCTTGGCAAGCTCGCTATGGCGGATTTCGGAACTAATATGGCGGTCAATATAAGCCAGAACCTTCATAATTCCTCGTTGAATCTCGTCGTAATAGCCGGATTTTCTGAATTTTTGCGCCATAAACGTCCGAACATATTCCAGCCAGTCCATCCACTCCCCCCAATAGGCGAATGAACCCGGCAACTGAAATGAGTTGGTGGTCTCATCCTGTACAACCTTTTGCCAATTCAACCTGGCCGTGTAGAACACGGCTTTAAGTTGAGGTAAAGGAAGGTAGAGCTGCTCGATCGTCTCTAGCAGCCCACTGTATACTTCCTCCTCCAGCACCCAGAGTAGCTTCGACCATTGCTCTCGCAACTCATCCACCTCCTGATCCGTCCATTCCGGCAATTTTACTTGCAGCTGATCTGCCGGTAAAACATGCAGCAACTGGTTAGCCCGAAAATGATAAAAAAGCTGCCGATCCTTGTAGATCGCCAGCAGCCTTCTCAGAATATCCACGTTCATATGCTGCCAATTTGGTATATATACGAGCTTCCAGCCGCCGCGCCGCAGACCGGCTCGCTCGACCTGCTGTACGATCTCCTGCTCGCTCATGGGCTGACTCCCGGGAGGCTGGGGCAACTTGACCACCCAAGCACGGTAAGTCACTTCAACAACATTCGTTGCGATCACCAAGGGAAGCTCATAAAGCTGCTCCAGCTTGGCTTCCTCCTCCACTGCAAAAAAAGCAAGCCATGTGGATGGACCTTCCACTTCATGTTCGGGCAGGGCGGCATTCAACCCTTGCCTGTTATGGGCAAGAAGCTCCCGCTGGGCATATTCCAGTCGGATCCGGGCATCTATTCGCCCTAACACATCTTCCATTTTGGCCTGCTCCATTTGAATTTTGGCAATATAATCAATCGCGCCCAGCCTCAGCGCTTCCTGTATAAGCCCGAACTCTTGATGAAACGTGAGAATGACATTCCAGATATGCGGGTACTGTTCCCGAACTTGACGAATAAGATCAAGCCCGGACATTGCCGGCATAGCCAAATCCGTAATAAGCAGGTCTACATGCTGCTGCTTTAACAATGCCAGCGCTTGCTCACCACTCGCTGCTTCCGCCACAACCTGCATATCAAAAACATCCCATGGCATCACGGCGATAATCCCTTGCCTCGCCAGCTTGTCATCGTCAACAACCATTACGTTCAGCATACGAAACTGCCTCCTACTTGTAAGTGTATATCATAGGAAATTTTAGAATAATGGATGTCCCGTCACCGCGCTTGCTTGTTATAGAAAGCCTTGTTTTATCCCCGAATCTTGCTTTAAGCGTCCTGCTGACATAATGCAGGCCTATTCCCATCCCTACCGATCGCCGCTCATCTGAATAGCCGTCCAGCAGTCGGTTCAGTTCATCTTCATCCATGCCTTCCCCGTTATCTTTCACCTCAATGATCAAAAGATCCTCAACGGCTTCCATGCTAACCTCAATTACCGTATTGTCCTTTAACCCGTGATATAGGCTGTTCTCAACTAGCGGCTGTAGAATAAACCTCGGCACAGCAGTATCCATAAGCTCCTCATCGGCCCGAATCGATACCTTAAATTGAAAATCATATCGAATTTTTTGCAGCGATACATAATCGTTGAGTGCGTCAATCTCTTGCCGCACCGTGGATTCGCCGCGCTTGCCCATATTATAATAGAGCAATCGATTCAAGGTGGATATAAGATCATTGATTTCTATCATTCCCTTTGAATGCGCCAACCAGCGAATCGTATCCAAAGTATTATGTATAAAATGAGGATTGATCTGAAATAACAGCTTTTCAATCTCCAGTTCCGATTTGCGCTGCTCCGTGATTTTTACATCTTGCAACAGCTCGCGAATTCGATTTCGCATATGTTGAAACTGATACAATACCAAATCAAATTCCGTTATACGCGTCAATTGCAAGGGAGAATGAAAATTGCGATTTTGAATCTGCTTGATTTCATTGTTGAAATGGCTTAGCGGCCGTCGTACAGTGCGCCAGATCATCCAGGCCAAGCCGAGCGCCAACGTCATTGATATTAGAGTAAGTATGGCAAACCGCTTCACCCATATATTTCTTTCCTTGTAGTAATCGGCATTCGCTATAGCGGCAATCATTTTCCATCCCTGATTATGACTTTCCTCAAATAAATAATAGCCGTTTGTTTTCGTGTAGCTTCCCTTAGATGCGGATGGATTATATATCGTTCCAAGCGGGAATTGCTCTGGAAGCTCGGTATAGGTAATGCGGTCGTTATCGACAAAAATGTGAGCCGTCTTCATGCCGGATTGCTCTGCGCTCAACAATTCTATCCAATCAAAGCCCGTTTCTATATAAACATATAGATGTTCATTCCCCGGGACTTCAAGCTTACGCGATACGGATAACACGGTTCGATCGAGAAAACGATTGCTCGTCTGATGAGGACCATAGATGGTAAGCATATCTGTGTGCAACAACCGGGGCTTGTCCTCTGATACGCTATGAGGGTCGGCTTCGGGTTGTTGAAAGACTGGCTGGTTCGTACTTGCGTTGTAATACGTAATAATGCCTAGGCTTGGATTCGTAAAGCCAACCAGATACAAATTATTTTCGATCTCCTGACCCAACTGCGATTTGAGCAAAATATCGGAGGTTTCGCTATATTTTTTGACACTGGCTCCAACTCCTCCATTAAATGCTAGCAGCTGCGAGGCATAATTCAAATTGCGTAATGTATTTTCGAGGGAAAGCCCTACGAACTTAAGGTTGCTCCGGATGCTTCCTTGAATTTTGTTGTCCAGCAAAGAGGTAATGGAATAATAAGAAATCCCTCCTATTAATAATAGTGGGATTAGCGTACTTATTAAAAAGACAAGGGTCAGACGATTCTTCAATGAATAGAGCGGCAACAACAGCCGCTCTGCTAACGAAGCTCTTATTCTCACGGGCTCTCTCCTCATTTTTTGGAGTACTATAATCGTAAGGAAAAGCGACGTTAAATTCAATCTATATAAGAGCACTGGCTATCAATTGATCAGACTGCCCGGCAGTGGGCTCACCGCCTGCTCCTTCAATTGCAGCTTGCGGTAAGCCTGCGCTGACAATACAATGCTGAACTCGTAAAGCAGCATAAGCGGTATGGCAACCAATATGTCGGAGATAAAATCCGGCGGCGTGACCAGCACCGCAAGAGCGGTTAACGCCAAATAAGCGGCTTTGCGAATCCGACGCAGCTTTCCCGGCGTTACAATACGCAGCTTCGTCAGAAACAACACGACGACCGGCAATTCAAACAGTAGCGCCGTTGGCAAAATAATATTGAACATAAAGGAAAAATACTGCGCGATGCCATATGTTTCCTGAAGCCCCATCCCCTGCGACACATTCGAAGTAAACGTAAATGCCATTGGAAACAAAACCAAATAAGCAAAGGCGATGCCGAGCATGAACAGTGCTGCTGCGCCCGGGATGTACTTAAGCGCAGCCTGCTGCTCTGCTAGCCGCAATCCCGGGCGCACAAAGCCCCAAACCTGGTACAACACAAAAGGCATTGACACTGTCAGTGCGATAATAAGGGCGCATTTCATATAAATACCAATCGCGTCCCACGGGGAGAAAACGTTCCAGGCAATTCCGGACGCTGGCGGAGCCGCCTTCAAATAATCTAGCAGCGGGTTTGCCGCCACCAACCCGCCGATGAGCGCAATCCCGGCTACTAACAGCGAACGAATAATGACTTTGCGCATATCACCCAGATGCTCTACTAGCGTCATTTCCCGCTCTTTAGCCATCCACTGCTTCACCATAAAAATCACATAGCATCATAATTAGCCGCCCGTTCGCACTTGCGTTTGGCATCCATGGCACGAAATACGGGTCATTATCCGCATAACGCTCCATGGCATAATATTCCTCTGTCAGCCCATATTTAAGCTGCGCTTCCAACGTTTCTCGAGCCTTATCTCGGCTTCCGGTTTTTAACCAGTGCTCAAACCAGCAATAATCTGGAGTCGATACATACCAAGTGTGCCCTGCCCATGGATCGCTGCTCGCTCCCTGCTTTAATTGGCCGTCATTCATTAAGCCAGTCAATCCGTTGCGCATTAAACCGCGATTACGGAAATAATTCTCAACGAGCTCAGCAGTTTCGCTACTCGGCTTTATAACCCCGGAACGAATCAGGTGTGCAGGCCCATCACCCATATAGGCGCCTAAAGGAGGGTCAGGCATAATATGACCAGCGCGGTTTGAAATCAGAATTTCACCTTCGCGTTGATTATTAGCGACTTCATCCGCGAGAATGGCTTCCATGCTAACCATGTAATCTTCATAGGCAGCCCGTACTTCTGCAGCAAGAGGATCATTGTGATGCTCCAATGCATCCGCGAGCCATTGATAGCCGATCAGATTAACCGCATCTGTGAAGCACCAAGCCTGGTACTCCGTGTCTCCCCAATCCGTGGCTTGCATGGGCGGGAAGATGCCCGGGATGGTGCCCTCAATGACAAGCCTGCGCTGTCGTTCCATCCACTGAAAGGCTAGCAATGCCGACTCGCGGTACTTTTTATAAGCGCTGTCCCCACCAGCAAGCATATGCCGAGCTGCCCCCCAGACAGCAGCGCCGGTTATATTCGCCCAATCCTCAGAACCTGGAAAATTATGAATTCTGCCCGCATTTTGCCCTTCCTTCACTTGCAATACATTGAAGAATAGCTCGTACGATGAATCCGTATACCGTTGGAAGTCGCCGATCCGATCCAATGCAATCAGGAACTCAACAGCCTCCGTTGGCCAAATTGCCCGTTGCATGCCACCTTGGCGCGGCAAAACATACGCTTGTCCGATCGGATGGCAAAACATTTGTAAGCATTGGGCCACAAGCGACCGATACATCGTTGTTTCATTGGCCGAAGACCTTGCGGGATATACCCGGATGCGTGCCAGCTCATTTCTCCAAAATGTCAGCATGCCGGCTTTCTCCGCCTCGTAATCAAAAGCATGCGCCGCCCCATCCGCCAACACTGCAGTAAAGGAAGCTTCTTCGCCCGGTTGCAGCACAAAACCAAGCTTCAAAATATGCCGGCGGTGCCACGGCTCTCCCTTCTTGTCTCCCTCCCATTCCATCTTCAATCGCTGTATATCTTGCAAGCGCAGTTGGTATTTATCATCGGTCAGAAGCTCCCCTTCATGCTTCCATGTCGGGGAAACGAACCCCCAGCTGCCAATGGCATCATCAAATTCCGTATAGCCATCCGCAGACGATCCCGCGAGCACCGGCTCCAAATCAGTGCGAAGCATTAACGCCAGTTGTCCGCTAACCTCCCAAAGTTTCGTGTTCACAACCGATACCTTCATGTAGATGGATGGATTTCTTTCATTGCTGCAAAAACTCTCCATACGCAGCGTATATTCTCCCATATCGTAGGAGATCCCATGCAAGGGAATTCCCTCTCGATTCACCTCATACTTGGCCAGCTGATAGTTTGGCGGCTCGAGGGCTTCCCCTACCAGAATCCGTACCCCTGCCGCTTCGCCTCCATACCTGCTATCTGTTATATCTCCACATACAATACGAAGATCGGGCCACATCGTTACCAGCTTTTCTGCCAGCGGCGGATGTAAATAACGCTTCACTGTATAGGGACGTCTCCATTCGCTTTTTTTCATTGCTTCAGCTCCTCGTATACAAGTTCGACCTGCCTCCCTATAATAGAGCACCATTCTTGACATAGGGATACATTTTCATCCTCATTTAGGGATAATAATTCGCATTATTCATAACTCGCGTTCCCCTGAAAAGCAAACAAGCTCTCAATGGCATCAGCCATCCGAGAGTTAATCTTTTGTGGATTCCGGCTCGGCTCGAACGATGCGTAAATCCGAGCCATCTAAGGGGATGGAGAACTCCCTTTTTTATGTTGATCGCTCAAATTAGTTTTGGCGTGCCGTTTACTGATGAGAGCGACGAACGTGAAGACATAGAGGGTCAGACTCACTGTGAACGTCAGCATCGGCCACGTCAACAGCACGTCCCCGAAGTCAGCCTCGTTCCTCACGACAATCAGTGACAGGACTAGTCCTAGCAAGGCGAGGGGATACACGAGCTGGCCGTCGTCCTTTTGCTTTAAGAGTCGCGTAATCGCAGTATTGAGGGCGAACAGCGTGATCGTTGCTTTCATATAGGAGCCGGCCATCATGGACATGCCGATGATGGATTCCAGCCTTTCGATGATCTCCTGGATGCTTATGAGCCTAGAAATGTTGAATAGCGGATACTGGTATTCGTTCGTTAAAGGGCCAAGCGCCATGATACAGCACAAGGAGGTGAATGAAACCAACAGCCAATTGATCAAGTAGCCCAGGAAAATCGGTTTGGTTGCGGTCTTCCCTTCTTTGGGACGCAAGTAGGCAAATACAAAGGCGAAGACCAGGAAGTCTCCATAGATAAAGCCGCTCGTAAGATACGCGCTATGGAATACAGGCTTGATGCCCATTGGCAGGACGGGAAGCAGGTAGTTGAGATGGTAGCTTTCCACATTGAACACCAGGACCAATACAATGACGCCGACCAGAAGAAAGCTGAGCAGCATGAACATGCGCGCCATGACCAGCGCCCCCGCCCTCACCGTCAATGCGGAGATCATGGCCATAAGGCCATTGAAGATGAACACGGGAGTATCGCGCATCATCGTAGTCGTGAAAAACGCACCGATCGAAAAGTAAATGTAGGCTTGCAGCAATATCATAAAGACGATGTAAGGCACCATCAATATCAGAGTAACCGGGTAGCCGATCGTCCGAATCCCGCCTTCAATCAAGGTTTCTCCTGGAAACCGTCGGTTCAGATAAAGCATGCATCCGAGGGGAAGGCATCCGAATAGGCCAGATACGAGCATCGACAACCAAAATGCGTTGCCGGACTGCGCGAGCAAAGTGGAAGGAACGAATAGTATGGTAGATCCGGTCATATAAACGAGGAGCAGTACAGCCATTTGTACGGGAGAGATCATGTTGTCAGTCTTCATCGGAGCTCGCCGCCCTTTTGTCGGAAGCCTCTGTTTGCGGCGAGACTTTCAGCGAAGTATCGACTGCTTTTGCAGGCTTGGCAAAGACCTGATTGACCGCGTCCTGAATATTTGGAAACGGTCGATTCAGAATGTAGCCGCCGGCACAGTAAAGGAAATACAAAATCATCGCGAAGTAGCAGAATCGGACTTGCCAGGAGATTTTGCTTATCCTTTTCCAATCGGGGATCAAAACTGAGGCAAGCGCGATCAAACAACATATCAGTTTCAGGGTCATCGACTACTCCTCCTGATCGCCGTAGGGCATTGGCTTCGTAAGTCCCGTATTGGTCATTTGAATCTCCACTTTGACCTGGAAGGTCGCTTGAGACAGCCGTCTCCCCCAACTACTCTTCCACTTCAGCCATAGGGCGGGATGGCGGCGATACAAGGCATCGCCGATATTCAGAAGATCAAGCTGACGGGCCTGCATTGCGCTGATTTCCTTCTGTAGCTCCTGCTCGACGTACTCGGCGATTTTTTGTTTGATATGCTCTTCGTCGCTCGCCTTACGGATCTTTGAGCATCGCAGCTCCCCATAGCCGCCTACCAATAAAAGATGGATTCGGACCGCTACGGATTCGCCTTTGGGTTCGACCTTTGTGGTGCTGGATACCATCACATGTTCGAAGGTGTCTTTTTTGGACTTGGGATTTTCCTCGCATGGATAGGTGACGACCCCTCGTTCATACTCATTTCGCAGCATGAGCAAGTATTCCGCTTTCCCGGCCGGAATTCCCGGCTGGACGATGGAGTAATCGCGGAAGATGGCCACCCCATTCATCACCGCAGGATCCTTCTTCCCGCCCGACGAGGCCATGTACGGCAGGACAGCGATCCCGGTCTGACTCTTGAGGGCAATCGCGACCTGGAGCAAATTCATCTTTTTCGACATCCCCGTGAACCGTTTGGAAGATTGGCTAATTTCCCGCAGTTGTTGGCTGATCGTGCTCTCTATGTAGGGCTTGCGCGTCAAATAGTCGCTGGCTAGCCCCTTCGTAATCGCGAACTGCGCAGTTTCCCGAGGTTCGTGATCTCGGAGGAAATAATCCAATATGCCTTTTAAGTTCTGATTCTTAGCTATTTGTTCGCTGACAAGCACAATGCGAATGTGTCCCCACTGGGCGACGCGGCCAACTTCATTGGCGATGTTGGCAATCGCTTCCGACATGTTTTCTCCCTCGGTGTGGATATTGAAACTTTCCGACGCTTTAGGTGCGCCCTCCAGGCCGCCGCCAGGCTTGTAAAATTGGGTTGTCAGCCGGATACGATTATCCTCTGTAAGGTCGACGGCGACGGCCTGTACGAATGCCCATTCCGTCAGTTCGTACTTATTCCAGCAGCCGGTCAGGAGAACAAGTGCTAGAAAGGCCAATACTGCGAATGGAGACCGCATCATCGGCTGCCTCCGGAGCCGTGTCGGGGCCTTTTAAGCATGGAACGAATCGGTTGACGGAAGATCATACTGCTAAGCATTCGGCTCCAATCCAACGGCGCGAATCCGGTTAAGTAGTATTGGGACAGCGACTTTAGCTTGGTCAGATGAAGCATAATTAGGAAATAGCCGATCATCAGACCGAATCCGCCTAACGTAGCAGCCAAGATCATGAGCGGAAATCGAAGGACGCGCAAGGCGATCGCCAAGTTGTACTGAGGCATCGCGAAAGACGCGATCCCGGTTAACGCAACGACGATGACCATGATCGGCGAAGCGATCTTCGCCTGGATCGCCGCCTGTCCAATGACGAGGGCGCCGACGATACTGACGGCGGAACCGATCGGACGAGGCAAGCGGATCCCGGCCTCCCGGAGCAGTTCGAAAAAAAACTCCATCAAAAGCGCTTCTACGAACGCGGGAAACGGGATTTTCTCCCGCGTGTCGAGAATGGCCAAGAGCAGCACCGTAGGGATCAGCTCGGTGTGAAACGTCGATAGCGCGACATAAAGACTGGGCAGCGTAGCCGCCATGATGAAGGCGATCACGCGAAGCCAGCGAATTAGGGTCGAAAATACGGTTCTCTGATAATAGTCCTCACTTGTGGAGAAGAAATCGATGAATAGCCCCGGACAGATCATCACAGTAGGCGAGCCTTGGACCAGCACGATGATCTTTCCCGTCAATAGCGCGGAGGTCGCCACGTCCGGCCGTTCCGTGTACCTGACTTGAGGGAAAGGGGTAAATACCGACTCCTCTACCCATTCTTCCAGGTAAGTCGTATCGAGAATTTCTTTATCCTCAAGACCGCTTAGCCGCTGCTCGAACAGCTTTAGATCCTCCGGATCCACCCTATCGCTCAAGTACCCGTATACAATATCTCGGCGGGTGTACTCGCCGGCATGCAACAACTTGAACTTCAGCTTAGGCGTCTTGATCAGCGCCCGGAGCAGGCCGATGTTCGTCTTTAGATCCTCGATCGTACTGTTGTGCGGACCGAAGACGACCGGCTCCATCGTTGGCTCGGAGACGCTTCTCGTCTGTACTCCCGGCATTTCGCAGCCAATCGCCCGATCCCATCCGTCCAACAAAAAGACGACGTTGCCGTCGGTGAGACTCTGTGTGACTTGCTCAATGGAGTCAAGCAGGTGAGCGGAATGGGTGGACACCCCTTGTGCTTCCCAATAATGGGACAGCTTGTCCGGAGTCAGCGTCTTATCCAGCGCGCCAAGCAAAGGCGATAGATCTTGAATCAATGCGCTCATGTAAGTGATTCGATAATTTTGCGACAAGGTATCGAGCAAAATACCGACGGAAGCATATTCCAGATCCTGCCCGTAGCTCCATTCCTTGATCGTGAGATCGTGGCAATCCGAGAAGATCGCTTCGATGCGGGCACGGGATTCCGTCAAGTTCGGTGATATGGGCTCATACGCGTCAGGAACATTAGGCATAGCAAGCATTCCTTTCCACCCAAGTTCCCATAGTATTCCAGACCCCGAGCTAATTATTCGATGCCTGCTTTTGCCGCAGCTCGTGGGAATAAAAAAGGAACAGGCACCCGAGGTAGTCTGCTCCCTGATTATTTTATTTTCCCAGCCTTCGAACATTAAGATTAAGCTGCTTTCCGATTGTACGCACGTACCGCAAATAGATAGGCGACAATCATTATACCTACGCACCACGCAAGAGCAACCCAGATCTCATTGCCTACCGGTTGACTTGACAGTAGAGAGCGGATGGTTTCTACGATAGATGTTACCGGCTGGTTTTCGGCAAAGACGCGTACGGCAGATGGCATCGTTTCGGTCGGTACAAAAGCCGAACTGATAAACGGCAGGAAGATAAGCGGATAGGAAAACGCGCTAGCCCCTTCCACCGTTTTCGCGGACAATCCGGCAATCGCCGCGACCCAGGTCAAAGCCAGCGTAAACAGCACGAGAATGCCGGCTACGGCAAGCCAAGACAGGACATCCGCCGATGAATTAAAGCCCATAACGAGCGCTACGAGAAAGATTACCGCAACAGAAATGATATTGGATACGACAGAGGTCAGCACGTGCCCCCACAACACGGAGGAACGGGCAATCGGCATAGTGTGGAATCGCTCGATAATGCCCCGTTGCTTATCCAGAAACAGTCGGTAAGCCGTATAAGATATGCCGCTTGCAATCGCAATTAACAGGATGCCGGGCAACAGATAGTTCACATAGTTATCGGTACCGGTTTGGATTGCGCCCCCAAACACGTAGACGAACATCAGCATCATTGCAATCGGAGTGATACAAACCGTGAAAATAGTGTCCATGCTTCGTAAAATATGGCGCATAGAACGTCCAAGCATAACGCCCATATCGCTGAAAAAGTGAGTTTCCATTTACATGGCCTCCTTCTTGCCGATAATAGCGAGGAATATATCCTCCAATGTCGGCTGTTTTTCAACATACTCCACCTTCGCTTGCGGAAACAGCTTTTTCAGCTCCGCGAGCGAGCCGACTGCGATGATCCTGCCCTCGTGCAAAATGGCAATACGGTCTGCAAGCTGCTCGGCTTCTTCCAAATACTGCGTGGTTAGGAATACCGTTGTGCCGCAGTCGGCAAGCTCCTTGACAATCTTCCAGGCTTCCATACGTGCCTCAGGATCAAGCCCTGTGGTCGGCTCGTCAAGGAAAATGAGCTGCGGGTTTCCGATCAGGCTCATGGCAATGTCGAGCCTGCGGCGCATACCGCCCGAATAGGTGGACACCTTGCGGTTGGCGGCATCGGTCAAGCGGAAGCGATTCAGTAAATCATCCGCGATCTGACGCGGATTTTTGAGATGCCGCAGTTTTGCAATCATGATCATATTTTCTCTTCCGGTCAATATTTCGTCCACGGCGGCAAATTGCCCGGTCAAACTGATCGCATGTCGTACATTCTCGGGTTTTGACGCGACGTCAAACCCGTTTACGGTGACGGTTCCCCCATCCTTTTTGAGCAGTGTGGAAAGAATCCTGACAATCGTCGTCTTACCTGCTCCGTTCGAGCCGAGCAGGGCGAAAATCTCCCCTCGCTTCACTTCAAAATCGACGCCCTTTAGAACTTCCGTGTTCTTGAAAGATTTTCGCAAACCTTTCGCTTCAATTAAGTTCTCCATCGCCATCCTCCTCTTTCTTTGATTTTGATTTGCCCGCAACTTTTTTCAGGGCCTTGTTAACTTCTTGGTCAACGGATTCTTGATACATATCCGCATAAGTCTTGGAATCTTTGATTAGATCGTCGCAGAAAGCCGCTACGTCGCTGCCCGTCACATCGAGCACCTCTTTCCCCGAGGCTGCTCCCTCTTCAAAAAGATCAATAATTCCCGATAGCAAACCTGTACCGTCGGTTAGTGCAACGGGGCCGACCTTAAAATAATATTTTTGAATCTCTTTATAAACAATCTGGTAATCTCGCGGGAGCGCCTTGACGCGTGCCATGTGCGCTCGCCATTCTTTTTTGCCTTGGATGATATCTTGTATTTTCATTTTATCCTCCTATTTACCTAATTTTTTGGCGATATTATTGTTAAGTTGCTCGCGCCACTTGTCGCGGTGTGATTTTGCTCCTTCTTCGCCGGCCAACGCTGAACAGAAGCCTTTGATATCGTCGCCCAAAACCTCTTGGACACTCTGGCCGTCCGCTGCCGTTTCTTCGAGCAGGCCAAGCACGCCGTCAAGAATCGGCATGAGGTTGCGTCCAGTGAAATCCGAGTATTTCCAAATATTAAGATGGATTTCTGCCCATGCGGCTTGATATTCAGCCGGCAGCTTTTGGGCTCGCGATTCAAAAGCTTTCATTGCCTTCGTCATGTCGCTGCCGGTGATTTTTTCCCAAAAATTCATTCTCTTCTCTCCTTTAACTCATTCATCTTTGAGGACACGAACTCCCATTTTTCCCAGAACTTCCGCAGCTCCTCCCGCCCCGCGTCGTTGATCGCGAAAAACTTTCGCGGCGGTCCCAGGTCGGAGGGCTTCTTTGTGATCTCTACCAACTTGTTTTTTTCAAGCCGGATCAGGATGGTGTACACCGTTCCCTCCACAACATCGGTGAATCCGAGAGTGTTCAGCCGCCGCGTGATTTCGTAGCCGTAAGTTTCTTCCCGGCTTATTATTTCAAGAACGCAGCCCTCAAGCACGCCTTTGAGCATTTCAGTTAAGTTTTCCAGTACAATCACTCCTCGCTACTCCGCATGACTGGTATGCAGTATTACTTACTACCACTACAAAGTATCACACAGTAGCCGAATTGTCAATAGCGACAACATGGTTCAGACACGATTATTGATTCGACCAGTAAAGATATAGTTGCGCTGACCGTCCAATAAAAAAAGAAGCAGCTGCCACTGGCAATCTGCTCCTTGTGTTCCCTCAATTCCACATTTTCAGTCATTCTGCTCGATCGTGACGAAGCTCTTCGTTATCATAAGTAAAAGACACTAAGGTACTGGAATCCAATCAGATCTCCCCATATGCCCCTCTTAATCTGTAATATCGTCGAAATTTTGCAAAAGACGCTGCTCCAGCCTTTTCTCGTTTGTTTTTAGTTCTTGCATGATCGGAATCGTCATATCGGTATTGGGGTTGTATTTCAGGCCCCAGTGCATAATGGCAAAAACGACCGGAAACAGGTCAAGCGCCTTTTGTGTGGGGCGGTACATAGTTTGTGCGCGATTTGAATCTCCTTCTATCTTGACGAGCAGGCCTCCTTCGATCAGTGATTGGAGACGTGCGCTCAAAATATTAGTTGAGATGCGCTCGCGTGAAGCAAGAAACTCGCGGTAATACCTTTTGTTATGGATAAGGACGTCACGAAGTATGACTAGGCTCCAGGGATCACCCCATAGGTCGAGCGCATATACGATTGGACAAACGGATGAAGGTCGCTTTTTCATGAGAATGATTATACAATCCGTACTTGCATTTTGCAATTTTGTACTTGCAAATTGCAAGTACAAAATTTATACTCGGTGTGTAGTCTACAATTAACGAGGAGAGATCATTTGCATGAATCAAAGTTACAGCACTTTTTTTACGGTAGACCAAAGCCCCGAAAAAGTCTTCGCCGCCATTAATAACGTCCGCGGATGGTGGTCTGAGGAAATTGAGGGCACTACCGACGAACTCGGTGAATTTAAGTACCACTACCAGGATATTCACCGTTGTACCATCCAAATCACCGATCTTGTTCCAGGTAACAAGGTGGTTTGGCACGTTACTGACAACTACTTTAACTTCGTAAAGGACAAGAACGAGTGGACGGATACCGACCTTGTTTTTGAAATCGCCAAGAAAGACGGAAAAACAGAAGTTCGATTTACACACCTTGGCCTCGTTCCAACGTATGAGTGCTATGCCGTCTGTACGGATTCCTGGGGCATCTACATAAACGGCAGTCTTCGCGACTTGATCGCCAAGGGCAAGGGCCAGCCCAACCAAAGCGAGCAAATTGCAAACAAACACGGCATAAAGAATTCTTAACTTTAATAAGGGATCCTCTGACTGTCGCTACAGCCGGAGAATCCCTATTAAGGTAACGCGCCCTATTAGGCCGCCGGGTCAACCGCACAACTAATCTGGAACGTAGGTCAATCTGATCACCTGCTCGCCAATTCGATCGCTTGCCACGAGGCGCAGCGGCGGCCGCGGACCGGCGAAGAACGGCTTTCCGTGTCCCAGCACGACCGGATGGAGATAGAGTCGATATTCATCAACGAGATTGAGCTCCGTTAGACCGTGCGCCAACTCCGGCCCGGCAACTTCAATCACTCCTTCATGCTGAGCCTTCAACTCACTTATGGCCGCTTCAAGGTCGCCCTCGATCAGAGATGCGTTTGGACCGACGGACTTTAAAGTTCTCGACACAACCCACTTCGGTTTGCTTTGCCACGCCGCTGCGTATTCCCGTTCCGGTGCATCCCACTCAGATTGGTCTTCGTCCCAATACCGCATGATCTCGTACATGCGGCGCCCGTAGAGGATTCCCGCTTGCCCGCGCACGTCGTCAATGAAATGACGAAATAGCACGGGGTCGGGCCGAAATGCCATGTGGTCGACGAAACCGTCCAGTGACTGGTTCAATGAGTAAACGAACTTTGCCATGCGACTGACTCTCCTCCTTTTTTTATCAACCGTTCCCTCGATGTTATCGTACAAATTCTCTATCACTGTATATTCGAGGTAAAGCCAATGTATCCTGCTCGTAAGTGGAAGAGTCTGCCGATATTGTCACCAGCCTGTTATCATCTGTGTTATCGATTCTCGCTAACAGGTACGCCATTGATATCGAAATTGGTAGGTTCCCGATTCCAAATCTAACGTCACGCGGTTTTCGTGGAGCGCGACGATCCGAACTCCTTCCGCCTCGCCCAGCCTTATGCCTTTCTCCGTCACCCGATCTTGCAGCGCGTTCGGCAAGACGAGCGTAGCCGTCGTATTCGGGGGAATTGCGACTTTCATGTTCATCTCCCCGTTCTCCAGCCTCCAACCGGACACGATCTCTCCGTACATCGATTGGTAGGTCGCTTTGGCATAGGTAAGACTAGGACTTGGAAGCGGCTTGATCCGAATATGCTTGAAGCCCGGCGCGGCTTCATCCGTGTCTATTCCCGCTACATAGCGATAGAACCACTCTCCGATCGCCCCGAAAGCGTAATGATTAAAGGAATTCATGTCCGCGCTCCAGAAAGAACCGTCTTCCTTCCGACCGTCCCAATGCTCCCAGATCGTTGTCCCCCCTTGTTCGACGGAATAGAGCCATGACGGAAAACGACGCGACAATGCCAGTCGATACGCCAAATCGCTTCTGCCGATATCCGAAAGCGTCGGGCAGATATAGGGGGTTCCCAGAAATCCGGTCGTCAGCTTAAAATCCGTTTCCTCGAGGAGCCGAATGAAGCTTTTCTCCACTTGTTTGCGGATCGGGCCTTCAACCAATCCGAATCGAAGCGCCAACACGTGCGCCGTTTGGGTCGGAGACGCCAGCCTTCCCGTAGGCGTAACGAACTCTCGATTGAAACTGTCGCGAACGTTCGCGAACAGTTCTTCGTATAGGGCGACGTCCCCTTCCTTCCCTAACGCGCGCGCGGATTTGGCGAGCAAGCTCACGGAATAGGCGTAAAAAGCGGTCGCAATCAACTCCTTCGGAGTCGCGCCCGCGTAGCTTCCTGCGGGTGCGTCCAGTGCCAGCCAATCTCCGTACTGGAAACCTTCGTTCCGAAGAAACTCCTGCTCTCCCGATTCGCGCAGGAATTCGACCCATGCTTTCATGCTGTCGTATTGTTCTTCCAGCACGCGCGAATCTCCATAACAAGAGTAGATCGTCCACGGACAGATGACCGCCGCATCCCCCCATCCCGAGGCGGAATGCATTTCCCATCCCGGCAGCGTATCCGGAATCGTATGAGGCACGCCGCCGTTCGGCAGTTGGTCCGCCTTCAAGTCTCTAAGCCACTTGGCGAAGAAAACGGCAACATTCATATTGTGGGCGGCCGTCCGAACGAAAACCTGCGCGTCGCCCGTGTATCCTAATCTTTCGTCGCGCTGGGGGCAATCCGTCGGCACGTCGAGGAAGTTTCCTCGTTGCCCCCACACGATGTTGCTTTGCAAACGGTTGACCAGAGGATCCGAACATTCGAACGTCCCTGTCTCTTCCAAGTCCGAGCTGACGACGTGCGCAGTAAACGATTCGGGAAGCAAGTCTCCAGGATACCCGCTCACCTTCACATAACGAAAGCCTTGAAACGAGAAACGCGGTTCATATCGTTCGTTCCCCGTTCCTCTGCAAATATAGCTTGTCTTCTGCTTCGCGGAACGCAGATTGTCGACATACAGGTTCCCGAACGCATCCAATTCTTCGGCATGGGTCAGTTCGACAAGCGTTCCCGCTTCCCCCGTCACCGAATATGAAACCCATCCCGTCAGATTTTGGCCGAAATCCAATATCGTTTCTCCGGTCGGGGATCCCAAGACCCGTTCCGGTTTAAGCTCTCGCACGATTACCGTCGGTACGTTTTCCTGCGGGATGAGCATTTGTTTGCCGCGTTTCATCGTATCGACGGGCAGCCAATTCCGATCGTCGTACTCCGGCAGGCTCCACTCGTCTTTCTCGAGTCTAGCGTCGTATGTCTCTCCGTCGTAGAGGGAAGCCATGACGATCGGACCGGTCTCCGCCCGCCAAGTGCCGTCCGTCGCGACGGACTGTTCGCTGCCGTCCTCGTAGACGAGATGCAATTCAAGCAGCGCGGCTCGGCGATCCCCATAAAAATCGCGGGGATGCCCGCCGATCCTGCCTTTGTACCACCCGTCCGCGACGGTGATTCCGATTGCGTTGCCGCCAAGCCGGATCTGCTCCGTCACGTCGTAGGTTTGCGTTTGGAGTCGGTGATGGTAGCTAGTCCATCCCGGCGCGAACAACTGGTCCTTCAAGCGGCGGCCGTTAAGCTCCAATTCGTATACTCCGAGCGCGGTCGCGTAGATTCGCGCGGATCGAATCGGGGATTTCGCTTCGAAAGCTTTGCGGAATAGAGGCACAACTTCCGCCGGGAGATTCCGCCGCTCCGGGTCGAATGTAATCCATTGCGCGATCCACTCTCGAAAATCCAATATTCCCGTCTCGAAGCTGGCGTTCTGCCAGTCGCTTTCCCGGCCTTTGATATCCCTGGCTCGCACTCGGCAGTAGTAGACTTGACGGGATTTAAGCGCCTCTCCTTCGTACCCGACGTGGACGGACCGATCCGAGTCCACTCCCCCCGAATCCCAGATTGGACTTCGGAAATGCGGATCGCCCTCGGACACTTGGAGCCGATATCCGGCTTGCCGGATTCCTCTGCCCGTTCCGTAAAGCTTCCAACTGAATCGGGGAAAGCGCACGCCGATGCCGAGCGGATTAAGCCTATATTCGACGCGAAGATCGGCAACGCCGAATTCGGTCGCTTCGGACCTGCGGGTTTCCTCTGTCTTGCTCTGATCAACCTTTAATCGCACCGTCGACGAGTCCTTTCATCATATATTTCTGGGTGAAGAAAAACAGAACGATCAGCGGCAAGGTCGCCATGACGCACAGCGCGAAAATCGGACCGTAATCGATCGATTGGTTATTCGCTTTGAATTGCACGACTTGCGCCATCAACGTCATTTTAGCGGGATCCTTCAAATAAAGCAGCGGACCGAAAAGATCGTTCCAGATTCCGTAGATGTTCAACATAATAAGCGTCCCGGTCGCCGGAAGCAGGAGCGGAAAAATAATCAGCCAGAACGCGCGATATTTTCCGTATCCGTCGATGGCGGCCGATTCTTCGATTTCCTTCGGAACGGACTTCGTGAACCCCGCGTACATGAAGGTCGCCATCGGGAGCGCGCCCGCCGCGTACAATAGAATCATGAAGGTGCGCGTATCGATCAAATGCAAGGCAACTCCCATCTTGAACAAGGGGATCATTCCCGTCTGCAGCGGAATGACCATACCCGAGATGAAGAAGTAAAAGAGAAATTGAAAGAACTTGCGCGGAATACGGGCAATGACGTAACCCGCCATGGAGGAAACGACGACCATGAGCCCGATCGAACCGACGCTTATTGCGAGCGTGTTGAAGAAACCAAGCGGAACGTCGACTTTCGCAATGGCCTTCTCATAATGGCCCCAATACAAGGAATCGGGTAGGCTTAAGGGCTGATACAATTGATCCGGAGATTTAAAGCTGGTCAATATAAGATAAAAAATCGGATATAAGAACAGCAACGCGGTCAGCAGCATTCCGATCTCCAGCGCCGCGCTCCCGGGATCCTTCCGCTTAGCTAAGAGCTTGCCCATTACATCTCCACCTCCTTGCGCCGCATGATCCTCAATTGAAGCAGCGTAACCGCCATAATGAAGATCATCAGAACGATTCCGCCCGCGATGGCATAGCCGTATGTGTTTTCCCGGAATGCGGCGTTGTAGATCGCAAGCGTGAGCGTATAGGACGACGAGCCGGGGCCGCCTCCGGTCAGGACATAAGGAATATCGAACATCTTCAGACCGCCTACGATGGTCAGAAATACAACGATCGTCGTCGCGGGCATGAGCATCGGAAGCGTCACGTGCACGAACCGGTTGACCGCCTTGGCGCCGTCCATCTTCGCGGCTTCGTACAAATCTTGGGGAATGGCCTGCAATCCGGCCAAGTAAATGACCGCGCAATAGCCGAGCCCCTGCCACTGCGTCAGGGCGATGAGGGTCGGGAACACGGAGCGCGTGTCTCCCAGCCAATCCCGCTCCCAGGCTTGCAGCCCCATTCGTTCCAGCAGGCCGTTCAGCAAGCCGTCGTACTGCAGGATTTGCCCCCACACGATCGAGGTGACCACGAGACTGACGACCACGGGCAAATAAAACGCGACTCTGAGTAAAATTTTCGTTCTGAAGGGGCGGTTCAACAAGACGGCCAATAACAAGGATAAGGGGTTCTGGACGACGATACCGAACAAGGTGACCCAGAGCGTGTTTTTCGCCGCCTGAAGCATCTTGGAATCTTCGAGCAGGAATGCATAGTTGTCCCAGCCGATGAACTTGGCCGGACGAATGGAATCCCATTCGGTAAACGAATAGTACAAACTTGAAGCGAACGGATAATATACGAACGCTATGAACAAAGCCGTTGCCGGAAGGATGAACCAGAAGCCGGTCCACCACTCCCGCGCGCTCGGTTTCAACATGATCTCACCTGCTGACTATTCGACCGGCCGCTCGATGAGCCGGCCGGTCGAATTGGAATGGATGGTTTTACTCGGCCGGAAGGATAACCGTGCCTTTGTCTTTATCCAGCTTCTTCTGGGCTTCCGTCAAATCCTTCGGATCGAACTTGAGGCCCGAAGCCACTTTCGTGAACGTCTCTACTAGCGACGTCATCGCGGACGCCGGCAAATAGGTTTCGTACCCCATACCGGATTCCGTCTCGTCGACAACCTTCAAATATTCGTTTAGCGCGGAATTCGGATAGTCGAGCTGCATCCCCTGGATAGCCGGAACCGTTCCGCTGCCTACGTTAAACGGTCCGTACACTTCCGGACTAGCGATGACGTCGACTAAATCTTTCGCTTGCTGCATAAGTTTGGTTTTGGCGTTTACCGAAAGCGACTGGTCGATGCCCAGAGACAGCTTGGCATACCCTTTGTCTGTGCGGAACGGGAAGTAGCCGATATCAAACGGCGTATGTCCCTTCGTTTGGAAATTCTCTTCCGCGGTTCCCGGCATCCACGGACCTTGAACGATCATAGCCGCCTTCCCCGAACTGAACAGCTCCGCGGATTGCGGCCAGTCGATGCTCAGCGCGGTCTTGTTCAGGTAACCCTTCTCGACCATCTCTTGCAGATGCGTCATGACTGCTTGAACTTCAGGACCGTCCAGTTTTTTCTTGCCTTCGTAAAGGTCTTTGCCGTAAGTCGGACTGCTCTCGTTGCCGTAAGGCTGCATCCACAGATTAAAAGTCATGCTCGCCGTCCATACGTCCTTGAAACCCGCCGCCACCGGCGTAAAACCTGCCGATTGTATTTTGGCAAACGCGGCATCCATCTCCGCCCAGGTTTTCGGCACTTCGATTCCCAAGTCGGCGAAGATCTTTTTGTTGTACCAGATTCCGCTCGCGGCGATGCCCATAGGCAGCGCGTATACCGCGTCCTTGAACGAATAGGCGCTTTTTGCGCCCGGATTCAGCTCCGTCGCCCACGACTCCCCGGACAAATCCGCCAAATAACCGACTTCTCCGAATGCCGCGGTTTTGCCTTGATGGAAAAAAACGTCCGGCGCCGTATCCGAGGCCAGCTCCGCTTTCAGCTTATCCGAATACGTATCCCCCAGCGTAATGTCCCATTGAATGGAGGCGTTCGGGTATTTCTGCTCGTATGCCTTCTCGACGTTAGTCTTGAATTCTTGCATGTACGGCCTGTCGTCGATGAACCAGGCTCCGAGTCGGATCGTAAAAGCGTCGTCATTACCGGACGAGGTTGCGCTAGTTCCGGAAGCGGGCGCATCCGGGGTTTTCGAAGATTGAGCTTCGTTAGCCTCGTTTCCTCCGCATGCCGAGAGCAGCGTGGCCAGCGCCAGGGTCGACGCAAGAAGCATTCTGTTTCTTTTTCTTTTCACTAGAATTTGACCTCCTGGATGTTAGGTTGGGTTTCGGCGCCACAAGACGATGGCGTCTCCCTTGTCTTAAGATTAAAGAATCTCGCCTGGATTCGACATGTGTCTATTTGTCAGGAACTGTTCTGTATTTTTCTTTAACCCTTATAGTCTCCGGGCGTTTTCCCGGTCGTTTTCTTGAACAATTGGCTAAAATGGGCGGCGTCCTTGAACCCCACAGCATAAGCGACTTCATAATGCTTCAGGTTGGTCGTCGTCAGCTTTTCCTTGGCGACTTCGATCCGGTGCTCCCATAACAAATCTCTGAAATTTCGACCGGTTTCTTTCTTGATGAGCCTGCTTAGATACGAATAGTTGACGAATAGCTCGTCCGCCAGCATTTGCAGCGTAATGTCCTCCATATAACGGCATTCGATGAACTTCATAGCGGAATCGATATATTGGGCGGACGAACTTTGCCTGGCATGACCGACAAGAGTCGCCGTTTTCTTCAGAAATTGTTCCATGTAAGTCATCAAATCGGAAAGAACTGTAAAAGCAAGAACGCTTTTGCGAACGGCAACCGTCTCTTCCGGACTCTGTTGAATGCCGAAGGAATGGAGCACTTGTCCCGCCGTCTCAACTATTTCCGTACAAGCTTCCTGAATGCGCGTTTTGCTTAACCCCTCCATTAAGAACGTTCTGTTCAAAGTTCTTAAATATTCAGAAACGAAGATTTCGTCCCCCCTGCGCAATAGGTCGGACAGCTCGGAACGTTTCGTCTCCGATTGCTCCCGCTTCTGTTCCCTCATCGACAGCATGGCGGAATAAGCGACGATCGAATTCCGCCCGATCAGCATACGGTAATCCAAGCAACTCCGAGCTTCGTCCAGTCCTTTGCGAAGCTCCCTCGCGGAGGACAGACGATCGCTGATGCCGATCGAAACGCTGAAGGCCAGCGAAGCTCGGATGGCGTCGAGAAGGTGTCGGGCAATCTCCATTGCTTCATGCGCCGATTGTTCCTTCGATACGTCCGGGAGCATGAACAGAACTAAATAAACGCCGCTTGGCGACAACGCCGACCAGTACAGGTGCGGGTATAACGACATGACATCGGCGATGATCTCGCGTAAAGCAAGGTTTGAAAAGGGGTTGCCCGTATCCTCCAAAATCCCTGCGTTATCGATTTCGATGGAGAGGAACACTGCCGCTTGATTCATCGCTTCCGGCTTTCCGAGCGAACCCGGCTTTTCCCCGTCCGACATCGCGGGGTTCAACAGCGTTCGAATCCATTCTTCCTGTTGAACCCATTCGGGTCTCCGTCGATCCAATCGGTGATCCTTGATCCACTTCACTCGTTCCACGAGCTCGTCCTCGTGGAACGGCTTCGTAATGAAGTCCACGGCGCCTAGCTTAACGGCCTGCTTGGCATATTCAAATTCGCCGTATGCGGTCAGGAAGATCACCTTCATCTCCGGAAATTCCTCAAGAACGCGTCTCGTCAATTCGATGCCGTCCATGTAAGGCATGCGAATATCGGTGATCAATACGTCTGGCGCGTCTCCTTTCGTTCCGGCTATCGTTTCGTAGGCCTCCCATCCGTCTGCCGCTTGCCCGACGATCCTGCAACCAAGTCTGTCCCAGGCCGGCAGGGAAACCACGTAATCCCTGACGGCTTTTTCGTCGTCTACGATAAAGAGCTTCATGGCGATGCGATCCCCTCTCTAGTTGATAATTCCGCAGGCTCGTTGAATAAGATCGGCAAGAGAAGCCGGATGATCATCCCTTGCTCGCCTTGACGTTTCTCGATTCCGTAGCGCTCTCCGAAATGCAGCCGAATCCGGGATTCGATTCCCTTCAGACCCGATCCCATTCCTTTGGATTCGCGAGCCGGAGGCTGCGCGGAGCCGCCGTTGTCCTCGATCTCGATGACGAGGTTAAACTGGCTTTCGTAGGCTCGGATATCAATGCGGCCTATCCCGCGAATATGATCGATTCCATGGACGAACGCGTTCTCGATGATCGGTTGCAAAATCAGCTTCGGAACTTCGACCTGCTTCAAGTGTTCAGGCAGGTCGATCCCGTACTCGAATCGGTCTTCGAAACGATATTGATGGATTTGCATGTAGATTTTCGCGAAATTCATCTCAACGTCCAAGGGAACGAACGGTTTGCCCGGCGATATCGAAAATCGAATAATGCTGGATAAGCTCTTCACGACGTAAGGGATCCGTTCGATCTTATCGTTGGACTTGGCTAGAATGCTTACGTATTCAAGCGTATTATGCAGAAAATGAGGATTGAAATAGGTCCGGATCGCCGCCAGCTGCGCCTCCTTCTGCTCGAGCTCCGCTTTATAGACCTTCTGAATCAAATCCTTAGTTTCCAGAATCATCCGGTTAAAGCTGTGGCACAGCTGCGCGATCTCGTCGTGGGACCCGAAGTTTTCGATTAATTGGTAGTTTTCCTTTTCCGCTTTACGCATGAGCTTGCTCAGGGTGGCCAAGGGACTGGTGATTTTTCGCAGCACGTAATAGGTAATGACGATGACCGCTATCCAGGCTGCAAGCGCGACCGCGACGGAGAAGACGGCCAATCTCCGAATTCCCGCGCTCGCTTCCGACACGGGGATCCGGCTTACATACTTGAATCCCGTCGATTTGGATTTGGTTTCCGTCGCGATCGTATCCCTCGTCGCCGGCGAAGGAATCAGCTCTCCGATCGACTGCCGAAGGTCGGAGGACAACACGACGTTGCTTGCACTCGTAATGAAAAAGGAACCCCTATCGTAAGAGTCGTATAGCGATGGTACTTTGATCGGATCCAGCAAAACGACCAAATTTCCGAGAACCGTTCCCAATTCAGGATCGACGAGCTGCAGATTGCAGATCAACCGGTGATGATCGACGAAAAAAGCCCATTCCGGCACGCCTTGCTTCTCGAACGGCATGATGACGATCGCTTCGTAATACTGGATGTCGGGGTTGGAGCCCGTGAAATAATGTTTGCCCTCCGCGTCGAAGAGGTGAATCGAATCGGCGAAATCGCCGATGTTCTTGCTCATGTCCTCCAATTCGATCCGCAGCATTTCTTCTACCCTTTCCTCCAGAGCGTCCCTTTCGGACGGCGCAAGCGGATACCGATCCGGCATGGAAGCGTTGCGAAGGAGCGCGTTGACGAACCGATTGTCGCCGATGCCGGAAGCTTCCCTAGCAAACGCCTTAAAAACCCCGTCGATTTTGTCCGAGGTTTCGGCCATCGTTCGTTCGAAAGATTGATCGACGTTATTCTCGAGAATTCTTTTCGAAGTCACATAGAAGGTAGCGCTTACAATAATCAAGGGAATCAGCGTTAATAGCGAATAAATCAACATCATTTTGTAATGCAATTTCGATCGAACGAACCGAACGATTTTCATGCGGCGAACCTCTCCTGTCATCGTGCGTCTTCGAGTTACGGTATTTCTCTATCCTCGCAGAAGGCCCCGTCCCCAGTCAATGCGGGAAATGACTTTCTCTATTCTCTATTTGACAAGTGCAAAAGCCCCTTGCCGGGATCTCCGGAAGGGGCTCGACTTCATGCCTGGGCTCGCACTCTTAGCGCAGCGAGTAGAGCTTGGCTACCTGGTCGCCCGTCAGCGCTAGGTCATACAATCGTAATTCGTCCATTCGGACTTGCGCGTATTCGATATTGGAAGCCGACTGATACCCGAGACGGATCGGGCTCTCCACTGTCGTCAGTCCTCCGTTTATCTCACCGCTCATCCCTTCTTCCTCTCCGTCAATATATACGCGCGCGTTTTTCCCGTCGTAAGTCACGGTAACCAGGTGCCATCGGCCGGTCTGCAGGGGCCAATCGAAGGACGCAACCGTACTGTACCAACTCGTTTTCGACGTGCTCATGACGAAATGACCCGCTCCGCTTGGTAAAATCGTTAATCGGAACGCATTGTCCGCATCCCCTCCTTCTTTGCCGATCAAGGAATAATTGAGCTGCGGCAGCCTCTGCAAGTTTATCCATAAGGACAATGTAAATTGCTCTTTGCCATTCAGTGCGGTGCTGTCGATGACCGCGTAATCGTCAAGGCCATCCAGAGTAAGCCTACTGCCCGATACTCCCCCGGCTTCGATCTTAGCTCCGTTTTTCAATTGCGCGGCGTCGCCTGCTCCCGATGATTCAGGCGACGCGTTCCCGGAATTCTCATCGAATTTCCAAGTCGATACCGGCGCGGGCAGTTCTCCGTTCTCGCCGGTCTGAGCGGGGCAGCGCGGTTCGGCTAGCAAGGAATCGGCGATCGCTTGCCGAATCGCCGGATCGAGGGTCGCTTTCGGCTTGTTCTTATCGCTCTTCTTCCCTTTCTTTTGCTTTTCGAGCAGCAGCACCCAATCCTCGTTGTTCGGTTTGGCGGGAATGCACCAGCTCGAGTCAGCGGCTTGAACCTTCTCGGGAATCGAATAGTACAGTCCTGTGCGCGGGTCGAACCAATATGCCTCGTAAGTCGCGGTCCGATCCAATTGTTTCAGGGTTCCGGTGGCCGTGTCGTTATTGTAGAAAAAGACGACGTAAGTTTCGTTACCGTCGGACGAGAGCAACGATCGGGTAGTGTCGTTAAAGGAAGCCCATGCTCCGTCGTTAAATCGGGGGATCAGTTTCCACCAGCTCAGCGACGTATAAAACCTTTTGAAGTCGGTCAATTGATCCCCCGTCTTCAAATTCGCGCCGTCATACCACCAGAAGTACCGGTCGGGCATTTCGGAAGCCGTTCCGAAGTCGCCCGGCTGCCCCTTTTTGGAATAAATATCGTTCCATACGCCCGCAGCCCCATATCCGTATCCGTACATCCCGTACTGAAACGCTTTGTATGCCGCGCCTAGAGCTCCTCTGCTATCGGTCCAAAACTGATCGTAGCCGCTTTCGTATAACACCGCCGGTTTGGACGAGGAAGCCTCCCAGAAGGACTTGGCTACTCTCATGCCGGATAGATTGCCCTGCCATTGAACCGCCCATCCGTCGTGATACAGTTTGTCGGCCCAGCTGGAACTTGCCGGGAGAGTCGAATTGGTGCTCTCCATATGCGGCATGATCGGATGTCCGTAAGCGTCGTTGTCAGATAAGCTCTGTCCTACCGCATACCACTTGCCCATCGACTTTTCATCGTAGTTTCCGTACATGTTTTTGTCGATCTCTTGGGCGATCGTCCAGATCACCGGATAAGCGCCGTACCGGGCCACCCAATATTTCGCGATTCGAGACATGTAGTCCTCGGTATAGATCGGATTCTCCGCCGGGTCCAGCGCCCAGGTCACTTGCGCGTTCGCATGAACGAGTCCGTTGTCCGCGATATATTTGAACTTGCGGTCCAGATTTCGAAAGCCCTCCAAATCGGCCGCGGTAAAGCCGTCGCTTAAATTCGCCGTTTTCTCCTCGTCCGCTCCGTCGTGCGTTCCGCCGTGCGGTTGCCAGATCGGCTCCGATTGGTATACGGTAAATCCTTGGTTTTTGCGTTTATCGACCGTGTACTTGAACTGAGAAGCCACTCCGGGGGCGTTGGACGACGAGAATCGCTCATGAGGCAGGATCCAATGCGTGTCCCCTAAGTAAAAGAACGGAGTGCCGTCCGCATAACTCAAATACTTGCCGCCGTCGCCGACCTTCAGAAATCCGTGCTTGTAAATCGCCAGATCGCCTTTGTATTTTTGACTCAGCACTTTGCCGGTCTGACCGTGAAGCCCTTTATCGGACGGATCGGAAGCGGTAATCCGATAGGTCCACGTCCCCGGTCGGGTCGGCGCGAACCGGATCTTCCACGTATTCCCGCCGTCCCAATAGGCGGGCCGGGTGATGACCGTACGATCCGGACCTACGAAGACCGCCGTTACTTCAACGTCCTTGAACGGGTCCGCATAGCTTTTTTTACTGGTCAATTTAATTTCCGCGACCTTCCACTGCTCGACCTTCAGACCCGAAGGCGACGAGATCGCGAAACTCTCCGGAGCGGTCGCTCCGAGCCACAGTGCGATCGCAAGCAAGCACGCCGCGATTTGGACCGGCCATCTTCTACTTCTATTCATTCGTCGGCTTCCCCCTTATTCCGATTTCGTTTTAATAGATCGCAAGCTCGTAGATGATAGGCTGCTCCGACCCGGAAGTAAAATAGAGTCGGGCTTTGCTTCCCGTGACCGCGGGGAAAGTAACGGTTCTTGGCGTATTCGCATCGCCGATGGTCGTTCCCGTATAGGCCGTCGCCCATGCGGAGCCGTTCCAATAGTCGATTCGGTAGCCTGTCGTGCGGTTTCCGTACTCCGTAATGACCGCTTTGCTGAAAGTTGCCGGTTGTCCGAAGTCCACCGAAAGCCATTGCCCCGAGAACAAATGATGGCCTGCCTGCCAGTTGGTGGCCAGCGACCCGTCAAACGCGCGATCGGCGGATTGACCGGCATCATATTGCGATGAGCCGGCATAACTCGATGTCGGCTTATGGCTGGCGTGGTTTCGTTTTAAGAGCTCCAGCTCGTAAATAATAGGCTGGAAACCCGTGCCGCCCGTAAAATAGAGCCTTGCTTTACTCGCGGTTACGGACGGAAAAGTAACCGTCAGAGGAGAGCCGTAGTCGCCGATAGTCGTTCCGGTATAGGCCGCGGCCCACCCCGATCCGTTCCAGTATTCGATCCGGAATCCCGTCGTACGGTTCCCGTATTCGCTTATGACGGCGGTGTTAAAGGTCGTTTGGCTTCCGAAATCGACTTGCAGCCATTCATTGGCGTAACGTCCCGATGCCGCTTGCCAGTTAGTGGCCGCGCCGTCGAAGGCTTTGGCGGCAGTCTGGTTGGCATCGTATTGCGATGAGCTGCTGTAGGTACGGTTAAGAGCTGCATTCTCCGACAAGAGCTTGTAGTACTCGATCGATTGCGGACTGCTTGCCATCCCGCTCTTTACCGCAATGGCTTTCAGGACAAGGGTCTCCGGCGAAGGCGACGTGATGAGCAACGGACTTGTGTAGATCGGACTTGCCGTCGTCGGCGTCGTTCCGTCGGTCGTGTAGTGAATCGTTGCGCCGCTAGTTATCGATGTCATCGCTACGCCAAGCATCGAATCGTAAGTGCCTCCGCCCGTGCTCATCACGGGAGGGTTCGCCGCATTCGTGACCTTGGACACCCATAACGTCCAATCTTCCGCGGAGGGTTGGACGGGAATGCTCCATTGCCCCGACGCGTTCGGGGAGAATCCCGGGCTGATCGTCGTATATTTTCCGGTACGCGGATTTAACCATTTTGCCGAATAGGTGTCCGCAGCGTTTAATCCGTTCAGAATCCCGCTGTAGGTCGTTATAGCCGAAGGCAAGTACGCCACGACCGTCGAGCGATCCGAGTTCGTTTTGACGGCTGGGCTTTGGGTTCCGGGAGGAGCGCCGCTCCAAGAAATCGCGGAAGCATTCGGTTCCAGCGTCCACCAATTGGCGGCTTCGAAGAAATCCTTCATATACCGCATCTGTTCTCCGGCCGGCTTGTCGATGGCCAAGTTCCAAGGAGTCGGATCCCCGCCCCACACTTGCCAGGTATCGGAGCTGTCCCAAGTGGCCTGCCATAATCCTTCGGCGCCGTAGGAGAAGCCCGCGCTGCCCGCCATATTCGCATTCCATGCCGTTTCCCTCGTGTAAGAGGACGGAATGCCGTTAATATTCTCGTAATTGGCTTCGCCTTCGATGACGACCTTGGTCGGCGTCGCATTGTAATGCTCCAGCCAGTAGCTCTTGTCCCGTAACGCCCCGTGTCCGCTCTGCAGAAAATCGAAATGATAGGCGTCGTCGTCGCGAAACGCAATCGTGTTCGTGTAATCGTTATGAAGCGTATTGGCCCTCTTGTATGCGTCTATCGAGTAAGTGTAATCGAGCACGCTTTTCCAGCTGGCCGCGCTTCCTTGGCCGTATTCTCCGCCGCCCGTCCAGACCGTCGGATAAGCGCCGTACCTGGCGACGATATATCGGGCCATCCTCTTATAATCCTCTTCGTTGCCGCTGTCCAGAAGACGCCCCCAATCGATGCCAAGCGCCACGACCAGTCCCTGATCCACGGCATACTGAATGCGAAGATCGCTATTTTGCCAGAAGCCGGGGTTTAGGTCCGAAGCGAAACCGTTCCAGTTCAACAGGTCGTTCGTTGCGCTGCGCACCTTGAATTCCCGGATGGACGGAACGCTTCCTCCCGCCGCTCCCATAATCGAAATCCGCACGTACCTGGCCGTCGCCGTTACGGAATCGGTGAAGGAATCTCCCGCTGCTCCGGCCGTGCGGTCGATCAGAGTCGTGTAAGCGACGTTATCCGAGGAGCCTTCGATCTTGTAGCTCCAAACGTCGTTTTCCCCGAATAAGGTTTCGATTGAGCTAATCGCCGTATTCGCTTTAAGATCGATGGATAGCCACTGCGGATAAACGTTCGAGTCAGCCTTCCACATCGTCCCTTCCCGGTCGTCCAGAGCTTTGGAAGGATGAGCCACGTAACTGTCGTACAGGCTGCTGGAGGTAATAAAGCTCGACGCGTTGGCGTCGAATCGGTCGTAGTTCCAGACATGGCCGCCTTCGTTGTAAGTCCCGCTTGAACTTACGTCGCCCTGTTCGAAAGCGAAAAAGTTCATCTGGTAGACCGAATAGCCTTGTTTAACCCGTTTGTCCACCATTCCCTTATATTGAGAAGGCCATCTCGAATCGTTGGAGGCATCCCATCTTTCCCGATAAGACAGCCCCATCCAATGGGTGTCCGCCAGCCAATAAAAAGGAGTCCCGTCGTTGTAGGTCAGGAAGCGATTGGACAAATCCGACTTTAAGAATCCATGTTTGTAGATGCTTAAGGAGCCGGAATACGGTTGACTCTGTACAGTCCCGGTTTGTCCGTGCAGCCCCGTATCCGTCGGATCGGAAGAGGCGGTCGTAAACGACCAATTCCCGGCAATCGTAGGCGCGAAGCGAATTTTCCACGTATTCCCGCCATCCCAAAAACCGGGCAAGGTCAGGCTTACTCCTCCGGGTCCGACAAACGTGGCATTTAACTCCACGTCCATATAAGGATTGGCGTAGCTCTTCGAGCTGTGCAAGGTAATGTCTACCGCTTTCCACGATTCGGTAGTATAGGCGGCGTGCGCTCTCGGAACCGAAATCATCAACTGCCCCGCAACCATTGAAAAAAACAGGACCATCGAAGCCGTTAATAGCGTTGCTTTTCTTTTCATCGCTAACTTATCCTCCCTGTATGATCTATGAAGCGCTTTCAAAAATAGATTAAGGGAATAAGAGCTTTATGGACATGTGTTTGTTTTAAAAAAACTATTCTCTATTTTTCTCTTCAATCCGCTTCAATAGCCCACCGTATTCCTTAAGGTAACAATATTTTCCTGAAGGAAAGTTTGATTTTTTTCAATTCCTCTGTTTTTACACCAAACAACTGCGCAGAAAGCATCGTAAAAATCATAAAAAGGCAGCACTTTTTCCAGAGCCAACATAGGTCGAATCGATTGAAATTTTGAGTCGAGAATCTGTTTACATGGCTCTTTCCACTTTTCAAAATTCCTTTTGATATGCATTCTCCAATTATTTTGGTCAAGTTGCTTAAAACCATCGGTTACATGGTAACCATACCCGGGGGTTCTAACTTCATGGAGCATAGCAAGATACACGCCAATTTCATAAGAGAGTTTTTTATCAACTTCTCCTGTACACGGCATACCTTGAATTGACGAAAGAAGCAATGCCCCAGTCGTACTTTCATCCCCGTACCAAATGTCCAATACCTTAGGAACAGGTATTATATCCTTTAATGTTTCAAGCATCTGAAATTCACGGAATAGTTTATCCTTGTTAAATGGGATTTTTACAAAAACGGTTTCTCCACAGGCAAGAGTAAGTTTGTATACATCTGAACTAAATGATTCTGGAACGTCTTCAATGTTTAAAGCGTTCAACTTTAGCTTTTCTATAACCTTAAGAATAGAACTCATGTGCTACCTCCTGTTTCAGATCATAAAAGCGAAGTACCCCCAGAAGCGCATTTACTTGAATACGAGACTGCGCGATAGACCAGTCCTATTCTACTTATCGTGATTCCTCTATTCTTCTAAAATTAATTTAAATACATGTTCTTCATGAAAAGCTTTTTCAATTTCTCCCGTTGGAAAAAATCCTATTTTTTCATATGCTTTAATTGCAGGATGGTTATCATGAATGACTGTGAGATAGATTTCCTTGCAATCATATTGTTTTTTCATATCTTCAACAACTAATTTAAGGCTTGCTGTTCCATAACCTTTGCCTTGATACTGATGACCAAGCATAATACTTATTAATTGAAAGCGTTCGGTTTCTGGATTATATCCATGACAAGTAAAACCGATTAAGGTCTCAGAGTCATATATTGCCTTTGGAGTGAATTTGTAAACTTGACAAACAGCAAGGAAGAAAGCATTCGACCCCACCCATCTTTCAAAAATTTGAATCATTTGCTCTTGTTCAATACTGGATTTCAAATTAATAATCTGATCGAAATTACCGGGCGTCACTTCTGCCAAATAAACATTCATTTTCTATCTCCCTTAAACGTCTAATAAATTCTTGGCCTTTAGAGGCGTTCAGACTGCTCACGCTAAATAAAATTCAAATGCTTCATTCGGTTTATGACAGATAATACTTCATTAATTCTTGGTAATTCAAGCCATCTTTCGAAACCGAGAAAAGAGGAGGAAAATACCATATCCACTCCTTCTCTCTCCATATCTTCGAGACCTTTTTTGATTTTTTCATGAAGAACGATGAGGCGATCCTGATTGCTTATGGCGATTTTGCGAATTAAAAAGGCAATAGCTGCAAGCTGGGCGGGTGATGTCATATTATAAAGCCCTCTGATATCAATTTGTTCATCACCAATCAGGATGTACCCCATGGTTGAAACTTTCAGCTTTTCTCTTCCACTGCCGCTCGGATAGCTCGAAAAGTGATCGGTGGTTATTTTTCTCTCTATCTCCCATTTTGCAAAGGGAATACGTTCGCGCGGTTCGTCGTGTTCACATAATTTTTTTGCTTCCTGGGTTACGTTTTGTGGCACAAAATTGTCCATCAGAATGATTTGATCGGCAACCGACAAAAATTCACCGCTACCTCCAATAACAAGAACGGAAGATACGCCAACAGCCTCATAAAGCTCCCTGACACGCTCCGTAAAAGGTGTAATGGGCTCATGCTTGATCAAAGAACGCATTTTGATGTCTTGAATCATGAAATTCGTCGCACTTCTGTCTTCATCAATAAGAAGAAGCTTACACCCGTAGTTGATTGCCTCCATTATATTTGCGGCTTGAGATGTGGAACCTGAGGCGTAGTCCGTCGAAAACGATTCAGTCGAACTATGGGGTATCCATTTTATGAATGGGGTAATATTGATGTTTTTTATGGACCGGCCTTCCTCTGCGGATATTTCCATTGCACTTTGATCCGTAATTACAAATTCTCGTCCGTCGCCTATGCAGTGATTGTAAATTCCCGAATTTAGCGCATCCAACAAGGTGCTTTTACCCGAGTAACCACCGCCCGTGATGACCGTTACGCCCTGTTTGATTCCCATCCCTCGCAATCCGCAAATTTCAACTTCAACATCTTCCGGGGATGCAAAAGGAAAGGCACCTTCGAGTGGTCCGTTGTTGTTTGTATTTCTTGGAAAAATGCTGCCATTCGCAATAAACGCACAATAATTACTGGATTTCAGCCATTCGCGTATCCTATTTTGTTTTTTAGCCAACTCATAGGCAGCATTTAATTTGCCAAGATCAAAGTTGACTATCAACTCCTCCACTTCTTTTGGAAGCATTTTGCAGAGCATGCGCATAGCTTTATCATTATTCTTATAGGGAAGTTGAACTGTAATCATTAGGCATAGATACCATTTTTCCGAGATGACCTCGACAAAGGCTGCATTACGTTGCAACACCACGTTGGTTGGACGAAAACAATAAAAAGCACCGTTTTCTTTACTTGAACGCGACCGGTTATAAATCAATTCATTTAATGCCTCAATATGACTAACCCATTCTCTTAAGGCAAAATCTGAAAGAACAACCTGATCCCTATTTTCATCTAAGCCGAGACGGTCAAAAGGTATTTTTATGGTGATACAGGGGATATCGAGTGTGAGTTTATGTGTCCGTTCAATGTAATAGGCAACATCATTATGCCAATAGGTTGGATCACTTATCGTCCCCCCTTCATCATAGTAAGAACCTTCATAAATCATATTGTAAGATGACTGTCCGGCTTGTAAGGAGCGAAAATATTGAGCGAGCCTTTTAATAAAGCATCATCCTTTCGTATTTGGAAAGCGGGGAACAACGGGAAACGGTACCGAAGAAAGAGGCCCCTTATCTTTTGGAACAAGCAACGCCGAAGCGGATCACCGGATCACCCCCCTAATAAAAAAATAACAGCCACTCCATAAGTGGCTGTCATAGACCGGCAAGAAAACCTAAACGTTTCTTCTGCCTAAATATAAAAGCCCTGAGGGTGAATCCTCCCCTCAGAGCCTAATGTATCCGTAAAAAACAACTAAAAAGCAATATGAGGATAGGACGTATATTTTGTTTTTGTTTTCATTGTCCTCACCTCGTTACGATTAATTTTTAGAGCAACAGAATCATAACATAGAGTTGACTCACAATAAAGGGAAAGATTAATTATAATGAACTCAAAGCCTCTGACTTCTACCGTTCCCCTATTGTCAATCTAACTATCATCGCGCGGCATTTGCCTGCGCCCGCTCGTCCATCATGTCGGCAATATCCTCGATTTGTCCCATTACTGAGATTGGATCGGAGAAATAGAAGCGATACCCGTCGATCTCGTATAATTCATTGTTTTTGACTGCAGGCAATGTTCCCCAGATTGAGTCGTTGGCATAATCGAACGTCTCGGTCTTGGCATTCACCGCCATGAAAATATGGTCTCCGGCATACTTGTCCACCACTTCGCTGGAAACGCTCAGCCAGCCCACCTTCGGATCAATGTTCTGTATGACATTCTCATTCATCGGCATACCCAGTTCTCCGTGAATGGTTTTGCCGGTATAGGCGCTACCGTAAAGCGTGATTTCCTTGAGGATGCCTCCGTCAAATACAGTGACCGTCTCCCCTTCTTTGATGTGGGCCCCCACTCTTTCCTTCGCTCGAGCCAGCTTCTCCTCGAACATCGACAGCCAGGCCGAAGCTTCCGACTGTTTGCCTAGAACCTCGCCCAATTTTTCCACTTGTTCGCGGACATTGGAGTTATTTTCAAGGAAGAAGGTAGGGGCGATCTTGGAATAGGCTTCATATTTGTTGGCATCCCCTGTCACAATAAGATCGGGATTGAGTGCCACGATCGCCTCCAAGTTATCGGATATGTCAACGATGCCCGCTACTTGATCCTCCAAATAAGGATTTTCCAAAAACATACGATTGGTTCCCACAGGCTTGACATTCAATGCCAACAAATAGCCCAGATAGAAATCGGTAACGACTCGCTGGGGATCGGTCGGAACCTCAAGCTCTCCCGACGGCGTTGCGACAAGCCGCGTACTTGATTGACTGGAAGTATCGCTGCTCGCAGAACCGGTCGCTTCTGGAACCGGCTGGGACGGGGATGCGCTTAGAGAAGCGCTGGGTGTGGCATCGTTAACGGCGTTGGTGCTGCAACCTCCAAGAAGCAGACCAAAAGCCAGCAACAGGCTGGTCGGTACCTTCATTGAATGTTTGAACATGTTTGTAGACCCTCCATTCCTATATTGACAATGATTCTCATTATCACAAATAGGAATATAGCACGACTGCTCGGGGGCAACAATGGAATTTCTCCCTGCAGATAATGTAACATCCTCCTCTTCGAGGAGCTTGCGATAACGCTGCGGGGATATCCCCTTGTGTTTTTTAAAGGCATTGCTGAAGTAATAAGTATCCTGATATCCAATCGCAGCTGCGATCGTACGCAGCGGAAGCTTGGTCTCGGCGAGTAACGCGCATGCCTTGTTAATTCGCAAGCGAATGAGACAATCGATCGGACCGCGATTGAGGACCTGTTTGAAACAGTTCGACAGATAGCCGGGGCTTCTATTAACCGCAAGCGCCAGCGTATCCAGCGTATGAGGCTCGGAATAATGCTTAAGCATATACTCCAGAGTCATTGTGACCAAGTCGGCCGGACTTGCCGTTAGGGACGACGGAGGCCCGGAATGATATTGCTCGATGACCTGAGACAGCCATTGGTAGAAAACTCCTTTTAGCTGCAAGGATACCGCTTGTTGCGGGAGCTTGCTTAATTCAAGCATATTCGCGAGAAGATCATAGAGAATCACCGGTTGATAAGGAACCGCATAGTAGACCGAATCGAAAGGATTCCATTTGTCCAGCAAGGATAACAGATCGTGGGATAGAGACTCCCCCAGGTCGGCCTCGTAGTCCACGATATTGTACTCCACTCCTTCTACCCCTGCGTTCACTTCGCAATAGCTTTTATTCGGCACATGGAAAATTTGCAGGTTATTCGCCGAATAGGTGCGCCGATTCAATATAATCAAGGCATTGCCTTTACTTATGCAGAGGAAACTGCCTGATCGGAAGGTGAATGAATCGCGCTCTCCGGGTTTCAGGGTAATCTTACGAACTTCAATATGCCGGATACGGGCCATGTCCCACAGTCGGATGTGCTCGTCCAGGCGCAGCATCATGACAGCATCTCCACTTCTTATGTTGAGGTTACAGATCATCTAGAGTAAAGCCTTGTTCCGTTGTAAACTACCAACGAGCGGTGATCTATATTATCAGAATAAAAGGTAATCCAAATATCAGTCAACTGTACGGATGTCCGATCAGCGTTTTAAAAGCGCAGAGCGCAGTGTATAAAAATAGGCCAACCAGAATTTCTCTGGTCGACCTATTCATGCGTAGAGTCTATATAGGTTGCCTGTGCATCCATTGCGTAGCTACCCATTTAACGCCTTGGATAACGGGTTCGCCGCTATGCAGCGTTAGTTCATTGATTCGGGGATCGTCATAGAAGTATTCGAAGTATAAGGCGGAGCCTTTTGTCGGTGTAACAGCAATCCCTAAGCGAGGAAAAGTGGTTTCCCCTCCCTCTTCCACATCGTTCAAGTACATGATCAACGTGCTTATTCGATTGTTGCGACTAGAGGGATGATGGGGTCCGAAATAGTCGTGATGCGGCTTAAATTCTTGCCCGGGCTCGTAATGCAGGATTTGTAATCCTTCACTGTGAGAACGAGGGACATGCATCAAACTCGAAATACGGTTTTCAATCGCAACAATGAACGGACTTTCGTTTGCGTCAAAAAACATGCTGCTGCTCGTGCGTATTTGGCTGACTTCTTTGTTTGCTAATTTCGATCTCGTCAAACGAGACGAAGCCGATTCGATTAAGGCTTGGCATTCGTCATCGCTCAATACTTGGTCGAATTTCATAACCAAAGGTTCTTCGTTCAGAACTGCAGCGGTAATGATGCGATTGTCGAGGCTATAAGATGATTGAATAGGTACAATAGAAATTTCCGAAATCATAGAGTCGGCCCCCACAATTCGAATACGGACATTTTCCACTAAATACCTATAGAATAAAAAAATAGCTTCCATTAATGAATGTAATTTTCTACATAATCTTTATACTATTTGCACTATACAGCTCTCCTCCATCGCAAATTCGCCGTTCATATCGGTTACAAATTCATTGTTCTATCGCAACGCTTGAAATCTTTGCACGGAATTTCAAGCGGTAGAACCAGAAGATTCCTATGTGCAGGGCAGCAAGAACGAGATAAATGTTGCTGAATAGATGATCGCTGCCCGGATCGACATGAAGCGGATTCCATTGGAAAGACGAACCCTGCGCCACTATCATGCCGTAGACGCCTGCAGCCATTCCTTGGGCAATGAAGCCGGCCATCGAGAACAGCCCCATGCCTACGCCAATCTGGTCCTTCGGCAACGATCGCGATATCGAATTGGACATGGCGACCTGGATGAAGGATTGGCCCACATTGCCGAAGACAAGAAAAAGCGAAATCCATAACGGAGAAATCCCCGTAAAGACGGACAATAAAGCAAAACAAACGATTAAAGATCCGGAAGCTACAGAGAACAGAAATGCATTTCCTTTCAGATCCGCCAGCTTCCCGCCTTTTCTTCCCAGAATCGAGGAGGCTACCGCCGCGGGAACCATGGCGAATCCGATCCATTTGACATCCAGACGATAAACTTCGGAAAGCAGAATCGGAGTTAAGAAAAATAAAGATATTCCTATGCCGCTGATGAGAAAAGCCAGCGCCAGTCCGACGGCATACTGCTTGTTATGGAACAATCGCGGTTGGATAAAAGCTTCTTTAGCCGTTCGTATGCGCACGATGAAGAGGATTAATGCCGCTAATCCGACAACCGCGATCATCCAGTTTCGGTTGGTGACCCCGAGTAAAAGAAGCGATAAGGTAACGGCAAGCAGGCTTCCGCCCAGCCAATCGAATTTACGAGGAGCTTCCTTCGTTTCATATTCCAGATATTTTCTATAAAACGGAAGCAGCAGCAGAATCAACAGAGAGGGCAGGAATAGCCACCTCCAGTTCGCAAAGCTGACGACAATCGCGGATATGACGGGCGCAAGAGCGCCTCCAAGCGCAAGCCCCACGGCTGTCATGCTTAAGGCCGAACCTCTCTTCTCCGGCGCAAAATACCGTATAGGGATAATCAGCGCAATGGCCGGAACAGCCGAGGCTCCCGCGGATTGCAAACACCTTCCGAGGAGAGCCATCCAAAAGCTGTGAGAAACGAGTCCAATGAGCGACCCCGCCGCAAACAGCGATAGACCGAACGTCAGAAGACTCTTCAGTTGGAATCTGTCCGCCAGCTTCCCGTAAACCACGGTTCCGAATGCATAGATTAACGTATAGGCCGAGGACAGCCAACTTGCCTCGGCAAGATTAAGGTGAAATTCCTCGCTTATTTGCGGAAGCACAACGTTAAACATAAGAGCGCTCATCGACGAGACCATAACCGTAAACATCATTAGACGCATTAATACCGGGCCTTTTTGCTGACGCGAATCGGAATTCATGTTTAGACACCTCTTTTAATGATGTATGCAAGTACATACTTGCATTGTGGGGAATAAAAAACTAGGGAGTTAAAGCCCTAGCGAATAACCGTACGCTTTCCTCGATAAACTCGTTCAATCTTTCTTCGTTTAGGTTGCCGTTGAATGCGCCGCGATTCATCCACATGAAAGATAAAGCCTGCATTTCGGGATTCGACGTCTTCAACACCTTATGTTGATCCGACATGTCGATCAAATATTTCGTTAACAGATTTTTCAGCTGTTGCGGGTGGCGCCCGGCCTCCTCATAGACTTCCTCAGGAAGATTGCTTCCTCCCTTCTGAACGATTAACAATAATTTTCGGTTTCGATTCATGATCTTGTGATACGTTCTACTGATCGTGAGGAGGTCTGAATGCAGCTCCCCCTTCAGCGTTCCGTTAAAAAGCTTCGTCATCTCTTCGGCATAATGGTAGCGGCTAACCGCGGCCTGAAGGATCTTCTGTTTCGTGCCGAAATGGCGAAATAACGTGACTTCATTTACGCCGGCCGCGCTAGCGATTTCCTTGGTCGTTGTAGAATCGTATCCCTTGTCAGCCATGAGATCGATTGCCGCTAGCAGGATTTTGTCGCCGGTGCTTTGATTGTTGCTCATTATTCCACCCCGCCTTAATGCAAGTACTTACTTGCATCATTAGTCTATTTCACTTTTGTGACCATGTCAAGGACGGGAAATACAAGGCTTGAGAAAGAGACCGTCCCATAAACGCTTCAAGTTGCTCTCCAAGATGATCCATACTAAAGTTTAAAGAGGTATGTACCTCCTTTCGATGCGATACGCTCCCGAAATCTGAATGGGTAAACCCGTTACAGAGTAATTTCGGGAGCGTATGAGGCAATCTACAGGAGATACATACCCCTTACTTTGTGGGTTGATCCTTTCAGCGATTGGCTTAAGGGACAGCCCTTTATTTCATGACTTTTATCTCAATGTTTTCAGAGCGCCGCCCCAGGAGATGACTTGATCAAGCATCGCATTAACGTTGTTAAGGTGCAGATCATTCGGTTTGAACACTGTGCCGTTCTCGAAGTCCGTAAACAAGGAGAGTGTCGGATGCACGCGAACGTCCGCAATCATTAATTCGCCCATAATTCCTCGCAGATGTTCGGCCGCGCGAGCTCCGCCCGTCGATCCGTAACTTACGATTCCCGCCGATTTGTTGTTCCATGCATCCCGGGCGAAGTCGAGCGCGTTCTTTAATGCGCCCGTAATGCTGTGATTGTATTCTTGCACGATAAATACGAAGCCGTCCAAGCTTGCAAGCTTCCCATTCCAGGCTGCAATCCCCGGTTCCGTACCATCGGTTGTGCCTAAGAACGGTAATTTATAATCGGCGATATCCACAATCTCGTAATTCGCATCCCCGCGTTTATCGGCGATCCCCTTTACCCATTCCCCTACTTGCGGACTTACGCGCCCTTCGCGCGTGCTTCCTAAAATAATTCCGATATTAAGCTTAGTCATTCCATGACCCTCCCTGGTTGTTTTTCCGAATAATTTATCCCACAATCCCATGTTCTCGCACCACCTATTATGTTGCCCTGATTTGCTTGTTTCTTTCCGAATCCCTTACCTTGGTTAAATCACTAAGCGAATGCGATTTCCCGACGGGTCGGCAGTCAGGAACTCTTCTCCCTCTTCCGATACGGAGGCACCGATCCGTTGTAAATTCGCAACGGCTTGCGCCCGAGCCTCGACGTTCGGATAGACGACGGTATACGCTTTAAGGCCGACGCTGTTTTCAGACGGTTGGGGCGCGCCAACCCCGTTCCATGTATTAAGACCGATATGGTGATGGTACTTGCCGTTGGCAATAAACAGCGCTTGCCCGCCGAAGCGTAAAATTAGCTCAAACCCTAGTCCCTCAAGATAGAATGGTTTGACTTGGTTCAAATCGGAAACGTGCAAATGGATATGACCCATGACGGTATCGGACGGCAGACCGTTCCAGGTCCGCTCTCTTACGCCCGCAAGCAGACCTCGGAAATCCAATGGGTCCGTAGACATCGCTACCTCGTCGTTATTCCATGTCCACTCCGAAGGATCGCGATCCCGATAGACTTCAATCCCGTTCCCGTCCGGGTCCGACAAGTACAGCGCCTCGCTGACCAGATGATCGGCCGAACCGATCGGGATGTTCCGTTCGGAAAGATGCACGACAAACTGCGCCAGATCGGAGCGCGAAGGAAGAAGCAAGGCGAAATGATACAGTCCGGTTGTTCTTCCTTGTTTGGCTACAACGCCATCCGGCTGCTCGATCGTTAACAGGACGGTCCTTCCGTCGGCGGTTAACTCTGCGGATTTCTCGGTCTGATTGAGTACCTGGAAACCGATGATCTGTTGGTAAAATTCCAGAGAACGGTTCAGATCCGTTACTTTGAGATTGACTTGACCGATGTACGTGTAAGGCTTGCGATGGAAGTTCATTTGTCACCTCCGCTAATTTTGTTATTTGAAGCGAAAATCAGCTGGTCTAGAGCGAATTTTCGCGAAGTAACTGTATATTAAATAGTTAGTTACTTTATGTAAGTAATTCTACAACACAGAATAGCAACTAGTCAAGATAGTTACGATAAAAAAGTAATTAAACATTCAATACAAAGTGTCCCCCCCGTAAATTTCTGCCCCAACACAGAAAAAGCCGACCCACGGGTACCTGAGGGTCGGCTGTTTTAGCCATTCGTTACTGTATACGTTCCACCCAGATCGCATTTACCGACGCTTGATCGACTTGACCCGCGAAGTTCAAATTCAATTGTCCGTCCGTCACAGCTACCTCAAATGAATAAGGGAAACTGAAGAAGCGGCCGCGAAGAATTTTGAACATGTCGTATCCCGAGATCAAATGCTGCCCCTCCGCTTCCACTCTGAACAGCCTTTGGTCTTGTGCTGTTTTGACCAGCTCCGCAAAACCGAGAGTCACGCGATATTTGCCGTTGGCGACGTCAAATCGATAAGCAAATTCAGATCCTTTGCGGGCTGTCTTAAACGTTTGGACGTCCAGTGCCGAGCTTGAATCCCTGGATACGATCGCAGCCGTCGTGCTGTCGGTGGTTGTCGTGCCGACATACCCCCAACCAGTGCTCGAAGAATAGGCAGCATCCGCTGACCATGCGTTGCCGTTCGAATCGGTATAGGCTCCTCCGCCAACGTTGACGCGCTGCGAATACCCCGTCGTAACCGTAATCGGTATTGTCAACGTATCGCCGAAGAAGGCGACTCCGTCATGCACCATGCGCAACTCCAACATGTAGCTGCCGGGCGTCGACGGCGCGACGATCGTAAAATCGAATTGCTTGCGCTGGCCGATACCCATGACATCTTCCCCGTTTAAGTATACCCGCTGGTTGTTCGCAGCTGTGCCCTCTCCGCCGTCTCTTGAATTCACAATCTTAAAATCGTTGTTCGTCAGCGTCGCCAGTCGATATAACGAGGACTTCTTCCACTCGTTTACACCTTCGTTCAACGCTTCGACCCGGATTGAATAACCCACGCCCGCATTCATAGTATTGGGGACGTTGTGACTGAGGATACTTGAGTCATCCGTATCGGCGACTTGAATCTGGAATGTGAGCGGATGTCCGGCCCAGGCGACGCCGTCATGAACCATATCAACCGCAACCGTGTAGGTTCCTGGCGCGGACGGTGCGTTCAACGCAAAGGTGAAGGTCGTGGCTTTCTCCTCGGCGATCGCATCCCCGGCACGTAAATAAGCGCGTTGGTTGGCGATCCCGGCGCTGCTGCCGCCATTCTGGAAATCGCTAAATTCGAACTGGTTGCCCGATGCGGCTCCCAATCGATAATTCGCGCCGGCTGTCCAGGCTTGCGTCCCTGTGTTTTTCAAGCTGATCGATACGAGTTGCTTGGCCCCAGCCTTCATATATTGGGGCACGGTTGAGCCAATGAGCGTGAAGGCGAAGCCCGATCTACCGGACGGAACGACCTGAATCTCTTTCTCGAAGGCAGGACCGAAGTACTCAACGCCATCCCGCACCATGCGGCCGGAGAACACAAAGCTGCCCCGCTTTGAAGGCGCTTGAACGCTGAAATTGAACGTCTTGCTCTGGCCGGGGGCAATTGAATCGGTATCGGAGAGATAGGCTCGATAAGTAGAGTCTAAGCCGCTTGCTCCGCCGTTTTCGAAGTTCGTCCAGTCTACTCGGTTGGCCATCCAATATTTATGGGGGAGGCCTTCTCTGAAGGTGCCGAGTCGGTAGCTATTGGCTCTCGTCCAGGTTGTGTTTCCGACGTTCTTGACGGTAACGGCCACCGTCTCCGTCGTCCCCTCCGTCATCACGTCCGGAACGCTCACCGAAGTGATGATCGCCTGGTTGCCTGTTGCATTCACAACCTCAATTGGTTGCGCAAACTCCGCCCCTAGAAATGCGACGCCATCCCTCACCAGCCGGTGAGCCAACGTATAGGTACCGGCCGTTGAAGGCGCCTTTACGGAAAACTTAAACGTTGTCGTCGCTTGAGGAGCTATGCTGTCGCCGGGGGAAAGAAATACCCGTTGGTTGCCCAGACCCAGCGAGTATCCGCCGTTCAAGTTCGACCAGATAAAATGATTGTTCGCGGTATCGGAAAGGCGATAGAATCCTTCCGGCGACCAGGTATTGCTGCCGATATTGCGAACCCTTATCTCCACGTCGTATGTCTGTCCCGCTACCATCTTTTTTGGCGTGTCAACAGCCAGCACGATACCGTCGTCCGCCTGAAGGCTCACGCTCTGCCGCGCCAGGGAGAAGTACGAAAATGGATCGATCGCTTCAAAGTTGTAGCCCGATTGCAGCTCCTGAATTCGCTTATGGACCGCCTCAATGAATCTGGGAAAGGCGAAAGAAGATCGAACATGGATGAAATTCGGCTGATTTCCGATATTCGGCATAGATGCTGCCGCGGCTACGATTTGATTGGCCGCAGCGTCTACATTATAGTTGCTGGTCGTTCCTAACGTATTCTCGACGACAATCATATTGCCGTTCCGCACGGCGGGAGTCGTCCCTGCGATACTGTCCGGATAGCCGGCCAAGCCGTCGCCGCTGAAACGGGCGTATGCTTGTTCTACGGTATTGCTGATCGCACCGGCGGAACCGTTAAGCAGGAATCCGTTCATCGTATACCCCGTTCGCCCGAATAGCAATTCGTTCCACTGTGTCCACTTCTCCAGATTCGGTACCAGTCCCGGGTCCAAATAACCCGCTCCGGACGCTCCGGCCACAAAATAATCGTTAGGCGTAGCTGTGTCGTACAAATATTGGGCGACATCCGGGTAATCCCGCATCATGTTCGGCACGATGCCCCAAGCGAGCGGAATGGAACCGCGCCGCTTGTCCTCCCACATCATCGGCATGAGTTGATGAATCGTTCCGCCGTCATGGTCGCCCATATAATACAAGATATACGTCTTGTTTGCGAGAGTTGGCCTTGCCGGCGCTTCCTTGGCTCCGGAAAGGCCGATGCCGATCGGCGCCCAGGAATGAAACGATGCATTGGAATACCCGATCGTATCCATGATGCTGGACAGATGCGCATTGTATTGAGAGAACAGTTTGATCATCTCCCACTCTCCCGCCACCGGGTCATGGGCCTCTCCATGGAGATCGCTGTATTTGCCCCACCATGGGAAAAAGCCGAAAACTTCGATCGGCCATTCGACGCCGTAATTGTTGTATGCCGACTGCAGGATCGCTTCCAGAGTTGCCTTGTCTCGGCCGAGCGTCTCGTTAAGCGCATCGTTCGGCTTCCCGGTTCCCCAAGGGGACAAGTCGAATACAAACCCTTTATTCTTTACCGCGTAATCCCGGGCAATGGCGTAGTTTTGCGCCCCGCCCGTTCCCGGATGCCGGATGAAGCCGTCTTCCACATACGATAATACGCCTGCGTTAGCGCGTCCCGTATCCAGATAGGTGGCTTTGGCCCACATATAGGCGTCGGTTTTCGAGTTTGCCCCGGTAAATTGCCCGTTCAAATCGATGACGACGGGCATATTGTAAGGCGCCGAAGTCATCTTATGATACAGGCTTCCGCCAGCCATAACGATCGGAGCCCGTTCAATGCCGGCGATGGTTGTCGCGACGTTAACTGTGGATTCAATCCGCGGATCCCAGACGACGATGCCGGACAGTTCCGAAGCGAACTCGGCAATCAATTCGTCGACACTTGAGATCTCAATCACAGTCATCTCGCTTAACCATTGTCCGGGCTGACGGAACTTCTCAAACCAGTAATCCCCGATCGAGGCCATCTCTGCATTCGTGATCCCCATGATCGGCACGCCATGCTGATAGTCGCGAATATAGAGCTTAGGTCCGGCTTGGTTAACAATCCCTTGCAGGGTACCGACAAACAGGGTTAAGTCGTACCAATCCGCCCGATTCGTCGCAGAACTATACTCGTCCAAATCGAATACAACCATTTTGGAAACTTCCTGTGCTTTTACAGAAGACGATGGCGCTGGAAATACGCTAAATACCGAAGCCAACAACAGGAAAACGACTAGCGAGCGAATCAAAGCGCGAAATCTCATCATTTTATCCTCCTCATAATTTGCGGATGGATTACTGTAATCATTTTAGGCGAGCCTTCCTCCAAGCGACATTCAGGATTCTACACCAATCTGTCAATTTTCAATGAAAACGCTTACCCTCATCAAAAACAAAAAGAAGCCCCATGTTAAAACCTGGGGTTGAGTATATAATGGTAAAGTGAAGGAGGCGTTCTATCAAATGGAAGCTATAGAAACAGGACTGAAACTATTTGCGTTTATAATAGTTATTTCACTATTCTTTGCTGTGGTAGGTTTTCTAGTCCAAAAATATTTAAGCGATTTCTTTGACAAAATAATAGTAAAAATATTTTCTCCAATTAAAAAAATTTTCAGGAAAACGCACTGAGCCTGTTGTTGGAATAAACCTTGGTATTGCAAGAAAAAACGCCGCTAACCGGCGTTCCTCCCGATGATTCGCTTATTGTACTTCGACAATTATCATTGTTCTTTTCCCCGCACAACTTAGCGTTATTAAAGAATTACGTCAGTTAGGTTCTCCCACCTGAAGGGATGTGTGGCGCAATTTCCTCTTCGTTCGGTGGATTACGGATTTCACAGCGCTGACCGTCGTTTGCTGCAGGCATGCGATTTGTTCGTGCGAATAGCCGTATTCATAAACCAGCGTTAAAGTCTGTCGTTGCAAAGGGTTCAACTGGGAGAGCAGTTCGCCGATGAATTCCTTTTCGATATACTGCTTTATTATTTCTGGTTCGATCGCGCCTGCGTCCACTGCCGCGTTGCTGTCCGGAATTTCTCGCCGTCGTCTCCGGTATAGGTCTATCGCGATATTCCTAGCTGTTCTTTTTAACCAACCTTCTTTATTTTGATAAATGATCAAGTCGTCTAGAAGACGATAAGCTTTCAAGAAAGTTTCTTGGACTACGTCTTGTGCCAAGTAATGTTCTTTCGTAATGGAGAAAGCGGAATAATAGATAGACTTGTTATAGGCATTATAAAGAACGTAGAAGTTCTCTTCTTGCGATCGCCCTTTAGGCTCTCTTCCGTTATTCATTCAAATACTTTGTCACCTCGTCCCTTATTCATTGAGATAAGTCGTTACTCGATTCTGAATCAACTTTCCGATTTCTTCCGCCGATTTTTGCCCCGCAAAATAAGAGGTCGCTTCCTCAATGACGATCATGACGACTTTGGAATCCATTTGAGCGAACGTATCCGCCTTACCGACCAGCTCCTTTAAATCCTGCAATTGTTCATCCGAAAGCGGATCGGGGACGTAGCCGTTGATCAATTGCGTTTTGGCTTCTTTAATGTTCTCCTGAACGAGATCCAACGCTTTCTCGGCTACGCCTTTATTCATAGGAAAACCTTTGAACTCCGGCGAGGTCTGCATTTCCTCCGACAACAGAAACCTCATGAAATTCCATGCTTCTTGCTGCATTTTCGAATTTGCATTAATGCCGAGCAGATTCCTTGCGGTAAAAGCGATGCCTTTGCTTTTACCCGGTTTACGGTATACTTTGCCGCCTTCTCCGTAGGCCGCTTTCGAATAGAGAACCAGATCCTCCGGCGAATTTGCCATCCATGGACTGAAGAACTGTTCGCCCCATGTTGCGTTTTCCGCAGATATGATACCCGCGTCGTACATGCTCTTGACCTGCTCAAGCAGCCCGCGGAATGCCTTGGAATCGAAGTCGGATTTCCTATTCGCGGAATCCACGTATTTGCTATATTGATCCTTTAACAAGTTGACCAGAAAAGATTGCGGATCGAAGCTGGTGATCGCATATTTATCGGGTTTTCCGTCGCCATCGTCATCCTTGACCAACTGGCTGGCTATCTCCGTAAACTCCGCCCATGTCCAGTTCGAATCGTCGATGTCGACTTTGCCAGCTTTTTGAATTGCCGTCTGATCCCCAATCATCATGCTAAGCGAGAACTCAAGCGGGATCACATAGAGCCCGTCATCCTTCTTGAGTGCATCCATAATGTTGCCGTAGTAGGAATTGTTGTCGAAGGAATCGTCCTTGGCCATAAGCTCAGACAGATCGACCAATGCCTCTTTTTTCACATACTTGTCATAAGGCAGCTCAGAGAGCGAGATAATGTCCGCCCCTTTACCGGATAACACTTCAGTGCCGACTGTGTTTACGTACTTCTCCACATCGGCAGGATCCATGGCAAGACTCATCCCTCCGTTACCGGATTCCGGAACAGCCGCATATTCCTTGATTTGGACGTCGATATCGGCATGTGCTTGTTCATACGCTTGCTCCGCTGCCTTCAGAAACCCGTCTGCCTTCAGAACGGATATCGTTATTACCTTCTTGCCGTTCTCGCTTTTATCAACTTTCTCGGCACCAGTAGAATTTCCGCTGCTGCATGCCGCTAATGACGCCGCCAACATTCCGCTTAATACCGTAAGGCCCACTCGCTCAATTTTCCTCTTCTTCATTCGAATCTCTCCCTTTAGTTCTCCTGGATTTATTCCAATCTCACCCGGTTGTTTTCTTGTAACGGTTCGCTGCTCTCGGTTACGATCCGAACGTCCGGAGCAAGGCCTCTCTCGACGGCCGTCTCTAGCTCGTTGGCATCTGCCGCATGAAAATAGGATTTACGGACGGTAAATGTATTTCCGAGCGCTCCCTTGTTCTCTTCAACCGTCAATACGTATTTCCCGTCGGCATCTTCCTTGATCGCTTTGTTTGGCAGGAGCAGCATTTCTTTGGCGGATGACTTGGTGTAAGACAAGCTTGCCGTCTGTCCGCCTTGAATCCCCTCGCCTTGAACCGCAAGGACTAATATGCTCTTCGCAGCCTCGGCGTCAGCGCCCGCATCGCCTTGCCCCCCGGCGGATATCGCGTTATTTCCCTTTCCGTACGATTCACGGCTTTCGACCTTCATCACGCGCCCTTTGACATTCAACTTCTTGTTTTCCTCTGTCTCGATGACGAGCGGAACCGTATCTCCTGCCTTGAATAGCGTGACTAACCTATTCGTCAGAGGAATTTCCAGCTTATATCCTTTGCCCGCATTCACGATCCGGAACATCGGTTGCCCCAAAGACGGCGGCTGATCCTCGGAAATCAACACTTCCGCGACGATTCCGTCGAATGGAGCCCTCAACTCTCGTTGCTGGGAAAGCTTTTCTTCCAAGCCTTGAATTTTACGCTCCTGGATGCCGATGTCTAGTTTCTGACCCTCCAAGCTCCGCTTGGCCTCTCGCACTCCCGAATCGTCTCCGTTCCGCTGGGCCGCGATAAAATCTTCTTTCCCTTTTTCCATCGCCATGCGCAGCTGCTGCAGGCGTGCCCGTTCATCCAGCAGCTGCCTCTCCGCATCTTTGTTATCGTATTGGGCGAGTGCCTGGCCTTTCCTGACCGAATCTCCTTCTTTGACCAGCAGTTTTCGGACTTTTAGACCGAAATCGTTCGCTAATTCCATTTCTTGCTGCGGTGCGAGAAGACCGTTCCCGGATAGGCTAGTCTCCAGTTTCCCCTTCCTCGGTTTTTCCGTAATCACCTTAGGCAGCGTCAAGGACATGATCGTATTGCTAAAAAATGTGAGCAGCAGCAAAGTGCCAAGAAATACTCCGAATATTATCGCGATTGTTTTTTTGCGCCTGCGATCGGTTTTCAAGTTAATGAACGACTCCACTTTATTGACCTCCCTACCCTTTTACGCCCGATAATTGAACGCCTTCGATAAAATAAGGTTCGGCATAGAGGAACAGCAGCACCATCGGCGCCATGTACACGACCGATGCGGCAAACGCCACACCGCGCGCTTCCTCGTTGATTCGCGACAAATATACGGATAACGGCTGCTTCACCGCGTCTTGCAAAAAGATCAGAGGCTGCTCCACCATATTCCAATGATCGACGAACAATAAAAGGATTAGCGCTGCAAGCGCGGGTTTCACCATAGGCAGAACGATTGTGCGAAAAATGCGAAATTGACTCGCTCCGTCGATTTTCGCCGCCTCGATATACGCATAGGGGATGTGCATCATGAACTGACGCATCAGGAACACGCCGAACGCGGCGAAGATTCCCGGCAAAATAATAGCCGCTTGGCTATTCGTCAAGCCCAGCTTATCTGCAATGATATAGTTCGGAACGAGCGTGACCTGAAACGGCATCAACATCGTAAGGAGATAGACGAGGAACAGTTGGTCCCGGCCGCGAAATCGTAATTTGGCGAACGCATATGCGGCAAGCGACGCGATTACGACTTGACCTGCGATAATCGGAAGAACCAGCAGGACGGAATTCCAGAACATCAACAAAAATTGCGGCGTATCCGTCAACACCTTGGCATACTGTTCCAGCGAAACTTTATCCGGAATCAGCTTCAGATTGACGAACGCGTCCGGACCGGCATCAAGCTGGCCGATCACTCCGTAGTTAATGCCGATTTCCTGGCCGGTCGTCAAGGAATTGCTTATTGACAATATGACCGGGGACACCATCGCAATCGCGACGAACGCCAGGATTAACGTCCTTAACCCTTTCATAATTGTTTCCGATACGTTCATTACGTCTCCCCCCTAATCCATAAAGCTGCGAAAACGGCGCTCCATCGTTAACAGCAACGTTACGATCACCATAATCGCTGCCGCCATGATCGTCGCCGCCGCCGTCAGCTTCTGAATGTCGAGCGACAGGAACATATTGTTCATGTAATGCTGCAGCATATAGATGCTGTCGTGCGGATAATCGCCGGCGATCAAATACGTCTCGCGGAACACCTTAAAGGAATTGATGATCGACATCAACACGACGAAAAAAGTCGTCGGCGTTAAATATACGAGCGTAATGCTTATAAGCTTGTGAAGAGGTCCGGCCCCTTCTACGTCCGCTGTCTCATAGTAGTCGTTCGGAATATTTTGCAGCCCGGCCAGAAACAAGATCATGTTGTAACCGATGTTTTTCCACAAATAGACGAGAACGACGACGCCTCTTGCCCAATCCGTTTTCATCCAGTCGACGCGCTCTATTCCCAAGCCGTGCAGGATCGCATTCAACGTTCCGTTCCAATCGAATAACACCTGCCAGATCAGAATAATCGAAGCGACAGGCACGACCAGCGGCATGACGTAAGCCGTCCGGAGCCAGTTCCGCACGTATACGCTGCGATTCAACGTCATCGCTAGAAACAAGGATATAACAACCATCAACGGAACGCTGATAGCCGTAAACAAAAATGTGTTCGAGGCTGCTTTGAGAAACGATGAACTGGCAAACAATTCCTGATAATTCGAGGCGCCTGCGAATGACCCGTCGACCGGGGAGCTCTGCACCGAATAGCCGATTCCGATCGCGAATGGAATCACGTAGAAGATCGCGAATCCAGTGAAACTCGGTCCTAGAAAAAGCAAAGCGCTCGATGAATCCTTGCGCAGCCATTTTTGAAACCTCAATGCTCTTCCCTCCCCTCTCAAACCTCTTGTATTCGTTCCCGCGAAGCGCTCACTGGAAATCATGTTATCTTAGCTATGTGGAGTTAATGTGGAGTTAACTTGGAGTTTATGTGTGCTTTTCCGATAAATAAAAAAAAGAGAAGATCCGATTAACGGCAATCTTCTCTTGGAAAGCTGATGACAAACGACACGCCTTGGTTCGTATTCGAGACGGAGTAGGTCGCAGCATGAGCTTCGAGGACTTTTTTGACGATGTATAAACCGAGTCCGCTTCCTCCGGTATGTCGGTTTCGCGATTTTTCTACCCGGTGGAAGGGGTCGAAAATCCGTTGTAATTGCTCCTCCGGAATAGGCTCTCCGCTATTCAAGACATACAATCGGATGTAATGTTCGATTTGCTCCAAGCGTACTTGAACTTTACCGCCGGGCTCGACATATTGGATTGCGTTTTGAATGACATTCATTAACGCTTTGGATAGCAGCTTGGCATCTGCCCGGATTTGGACCCCCTCCTCGATGTCGATAACGGTATCGATCTTTTTCTCGACCCTGGCATATTCCAACTGATGAAGACAGAATTTGACGACCTCCGATAAATCTACGTTTTCCCTTCGGCGGCTGGATTCGGCTGCTTCGAGCTTGGAAAGCTCCAGCAGCTCGTGAACCAGCTTCTCCATCTCCTGCATGACGGTATAGGAGCGATGCAAATATTTATCGCGATCCTTATATACCCCGATTTTGTGGATCATGCCTTCGATCTGGCCCATAACCGCCGTAATCGGCGTCTTCAGTTCATGGGAGATCGTCGCGATGAATTCTCGACGCTTCTCTTCCAACTCCCGCTCTTTTCGGATTTCTACGGACAGTTGAGCGTTGGTATCCTTAAGCTGCGACATCGTTTCCTGAAGGTTGCGGGAAAGCCGATTCAGGTTGCGCGACAATTCTCCGAGCTCGTCTTCTGAGCGGATGTCGCCTGCAGCATCGAATTCCAGACTCGCCATTTTTCTGGCCACTTGATTGAGGCTAATCAACGGACGAGTAATAAACCTGGAATAAGCGATAGCTCCCAAAGCGGAAATGATCAAAACAAGAACGATCATATATGGCGCAAACAGCAGAATCGCTTGAGAGGCTTCGTTTATGGGCTGGAGCGACGCGATCACGTTCAAGTTATAGCTTCCGTCCTGGAAAACGATCGGTCTGTTTACGGGATACGTATTGTCTATCGGCGCCGTAATATCGATTCTCCTCATGGGCACAGCGGTAGTGTCTCCGTATTCGGACTCCGATTCTTGATTAAAGACGGATGGAAAGTACACATATCGATTATATTCATCTTGAATTCCCACCCACACGTTATGCTTCTGGGTAAAATCGTTCAATTCGGGTTTTGCTTCCTGAAGCGTAAGTTCCGCCGAATCGTCGATCAGACGGTCCAGCGCAGCGTTAAGCGAATTGATCTTGTACTGATGATAAAAGTTTGGAAGCATAAAATAAAACACGGTAAACATAAAAACGGTACAAACAATAAGCAATCCGCCAGTGACCAACGATATTTTAAAGGCGATGCCTCTACGCCCGAGCTTAATCATCGATTTTATACCCGATGCCCGTTATCGTGCGAATATACGGAATACCCAACTTCTTTCGCAAATTCTTGATATGGGTGTCTACGATCCGCTCGTCTCCAAAATAGTCGTATCCCCAGCCGCGATTCAACAAAGCCTCCCTGGAAACAGTACGCCCTTGGTTCTCCATTAAGCAGTGAAGGATACGGAATTCTTTCGCTGTCAGATCAATGGAGTTATCATCGACGGTGACCGTAAAACCATCCTTGTCCAGCACGATTTCCTTAAAGCGGATCACTCCGGAAGCCACTTTATCGCTTGCCCTTCTTAACACGGCTTCCACCCGTTTGATTAAGAGATTAAACGAAAACGGCTTTGCGATATAGTCGTCGATGCCGAGTTCAAATCCCTTGATCTCGTCCCTCTCCTCCCCAAGTGCCGTTAACATGATGATCGGTACCGAAGACTTCTGCCGTATCATTCGACAAACTCCGTAGCCGTCCAACTTCGGCAGCATGACGTCGAGTAGAATCAAATCGTATTCGTTTTCGTGAAATAATTGGATTCCTTCCAATCCATCGTTCGAAGTATCGACTGTGTAGTTTTGTGCGGTTAGAAACTCCCGAACTAACTCCTGGATGTCTGAATCATCTTCTATGATTAAAACTTTTATCATCGTACACCTCTGAATGAATTGTCATGCTCCATCATACGACAATTGGCAAGCTATTTTAAACCTTTGGAGTCCACGTTATCCTTTCCTTAGTTCAATGGGCTTTTCAAAATCGCGAATATTAAACCTAAAAAAAACCACGAGCAATCGCTCATGGTTAACAAATACATGTCTTTTTCTTGCTGCCGATTCGCCCCATCGTCTCGATCTTGCCAATGTATTCCGCTGCTAACGGCACAATGCAAGCCGTATTGCCGACATCTACATCTACTTTACCGATCGCCTCGGCGACTGCCTTCGCTTCCTCCGTTAACGGCTCAACGTATGCGCCCGTCGAAATAACGAAAGTATTCATAACATAGCGGACCCAGTTGCGCTCGTCGTGGATGGTATCGCGCGCTCTTGTCAAATAACCGCGTATCTCCTCTATATCGAGCGCATCGTCTGGCGCAATCGATACATAATTGGCATACGTGCTCCATCCGCTCACTGCAACCAATTCCTCCGGCGAATCAATCCACTCCACCGCCAGCTCACGTGCATAAGGACTTTCCGCAGCCACTCTCGCTACCGTATACTCGGCGGGCGCATGCCAATTGGCTCCTGCCACCCACTGCTGCAGCTGTTTTTTGGTGATCGTTTTCGGATTAATGCTCAGGCCTGCTAGATACATCGCATCGTAGTTGCCCGAATCATACAACTGCAGAGCGAGAGCTTGGTCTTTTTTCACATACTTGACGAGCTTCTTCATGTCTCCGATCTTAACGCCAAAGAATGGTTCTTTCGCACCATGACGAAGATAAGTCATTTTCGTCTGCTCGCTGCCCATGCCGGCCAGTGCCTGCATGACTTCTTCATAGGTCATTTATCGTTCACGCTCCTAAACACCTAATTCTGCCTTGGACATTTTATGAGCCAATACCATCGCATTAACCGCTAGTACGATATCCTTGGCCGCCGGCTGTTCCTCCAGCTTCAAATGAAGTTGTACGTTAGAGACTGGTGGATTTTGAGAAGAAATCTTGAGCTCAACCTCATGAGATGAAAGCACCTTCGCTTGCATGATTTGCAGCCATGGGATACGATCCGCTAACGATTGATTGTCCGAAGGGCCGGTTTCCAAGCCATCCACCGCTATAGGCGAATGTCCAACGAAATACTCAATCCTGAGCCCAGCATGCGAGGGAGTACTGCTCCTCTTCTGAGTCGTGGCCTCCTCCGGCAGATGGCGAGAACTTTTTTTAGAAATCCTAGTCCACAATACGATAAACAGAGAAGGGACGAGGAAGCCGAGTACCGCCAAGCCACCGCTGGAGGTACTGACATAGACCGCAAAAAAGAGAGCTGCGGACAGTATCCCAAGTCCCCATAGGTAGAGCTCCTGCCGCCATTTGGGCTGACGCTTTCCAGATGCTGGGGGTTTGGGCGACGCCGGTTCAATTTCCGGAGCTTGCTCCGGTTCAGCTACCGTACGTTCTCTCCACGGCAAATGCTCCCCAGTCAGCATATAGAAGTTATCGCCTGCTCCCTGCCAAACCTTCTCTTGCGAAGGATGCGGCGAATGCCAGAGGCTAACGTATTCTTGAATGTCCTTCAGATAAAGGGCGGGATCGCCCTGTCTAATATAAATATCGGCTGCGCAAGTAATTCCATTTAGGGTCGAAACGCGATGAAACTTAAGCATAATGCCGCTCTCTGGCTATGTCATGTGCTGATTTTACCATTTGCTGATACTGGATATAAAAGAGAATTTGGTCCTACTCCGTTAGTTTCCTCCTCCTGGCTCTCGACTGGTCATCCGTCGGGAAGTAGCGTTGGTCTATTGGCAGATCCATGCTTTATGGGTTACTATGTTTATATCGACAAATTTGCAGGTCTAAACAAGGAGGTTCACGCGCCTATGTGCCCCCGTAGCAAAGAACAAAACGAGCTCATCCGCCTGCAGCGCAGAGAACAGATTCTGGACGCCGCCGCGCGCGCCTACTTCCGCACAGGCGGAAGCTTTGATATTCGCGACGTCGCCCGGGAGGCCGAGCTCGGTTACGGCACGGTATACCACTATTACCCCAACAGACATTTATTAATAGAAGATGTGTTGGGAAGCGGCTTCGAGCGATGCGAGCAAGCTCTGACAGAATGGGCAAGCAGCGGCAGCCCGGATGACAGGCAGCTGTTGACGTATTGCAAGGCACTGCTCCGGCTGTGGCAGTCGGACGCCCGCGCATATCTTGTCTACAAAATGGCCGCGGAGCATTATGTAGGCCTGCCTGACAAGGATCGGCGCCCCGCCAAGAGAAGGTTTATGGAACGGCTGTACGTTCCGCTCCAATCGATCTCCGAGTGCGAAGACGACAGCGTCGACCATCTGCTTGCCGTGCTGGTCGGCTGCTGCGGGCTATATTACTATGCGAGTACTTCGGAGCTGGACGCCGATCGAATCGCCAAGCTCGCGATGCAAGCTATTACAAAGGAGTCCTGATACAAACATGGTCATCTTAAAAAGCAAACATGAAATCGAAGCCATCCGTAAGGCATGCCAAGTGGTGGCCGAATGCCACCGTACGATCGCCCCTCTTATCAAACCGGGAATCACGACAAACGAGATCGAGCGCATCTTCGAGGACCTTATCTTGAAGCACGGCGCCAAGCCCTACACGAAAGGCTACAAGGGCTATCGATATGCAACCTGTGCCTCCGTCAACGATGTAATCGCGCATGGCTTCCCTAGCGATAAGCCGCTTGAGGAGGGCGATATTGTGACGATCGACACGGTCGCGGAGCTCGACGGCTGGCTCGGCGATTCGGCCTGGAGCTATGCAGTAGGGAAAATCTCGCCGATGGCCGAGAAGCTGATGCGCGTCACTAAGGAATGCCTCGACCTCGGCATCGCGCAGGCGCTGCCCGGCAATCGGCTCGGCGACGTGACGAGCGCGATCCAGCGACATGCCGAATCGAACGGCTTTGGCGTCGTCCGCGATCTTCTCGCGCACGGCATCGGCCGGAACCTGCACGAGGAGCCGAACTATATGCATGTCGGCAAGCCCGGCAAAGGTCTCCGCATCAAAGAAGGCATGGTGTTCACCATCGAGCCGATGATCACCGAAGGCACCTACCACATGACGATCGATTCGGACGGCTGGACCGCACGAACGCTGGACCGTAAGCTCGCCGCCCAATACGAGCATACGATCGCCGTCACGGCTGAAGGTCCGCAAATCCTGACCGCGCAATAGAAGATTAGCGGCTGCCACTTAAGCCAACCAAGGGGCTGTACCTCTCTTCGATGCTATACGCTCCTGAAATGGAAATGGGGAAACCCGTAAATAGGTGATTTCAGGAGCGTATGAGGCAGTCTACAGGCTACGCTTGACCCACAACACTTCCAGATAATCCCCAGAAGCTATTCGTATAATTATCGAAGACGCTTTAGCGGCATACAATCCCTGATCTTGGTTGATTTATACGATTTTTCCCACAAATGTTCGTCGTTTGAGTCTGAGCCGAATTGCTTTGTGCGGTTTTTCCTACAAACGTTCGCCGTTTAAGCCTGGTTCGAGCTGCGTTGTACGAATTTCCGACTAAACTTCCCTGCGTAAGCTCATGTGTGCAAATAGATCCGTCGTAAAAGTTTAATATCCGATAAATTGGAAACGTTGTGGGGCATAATTAGGTCTCCGGGAAGTACATCCCCCTTTTTTGTCAATCGATTATCTAAAACAATTCCGCTTATGAGACAGCCCCCCCCCCCCCCCGCTTATGACAGCCCCTACTTTTTTGCGTAGCGGCCTAGTATTATTTAACGCTCTCCATTCTGGAAAGACAAAAATCTTCCCAATTATCTCTTGTGTGCTGTGAATGCGAGTTGGCCGGAATTATTATTTTTTCCGTTGGCAAGTAGAAATAATTTTTTTGGGGATGCTTTTGCAAGCCTGAAATTTTCTTCAAATCTCTTTGCAATGCGCGATAAAAAGATTGGATTTGTTTGTTAGGATTCTTTGATATCATCCGCATCTGTATAAGTTCTCGACTTTTATCGGTTTCTCTACCGCCATTCACTTCAATAGAATCGGAACTAGCTACATGGAAAAAATATCCAAACTCATTCAATCGCTTGATATCTTGAATCGGGTAGCAGGAAAAGAAAAAGGAATTATATGCAGTATCGTCAAAATAACTGGCGAACAATTCGATTTCTTTGCTTTCAAAAGCTGAATATTGACGTTCACCCTGTGCGTCAACGAATATTTCTGCATATAGTTTAACTTCATGACTCAACATTGTTTTATGGCTCTCCGTAAGAAAGTCCATAACAGGCATTGAAATATTAAAATAGATAGCCATACAATCCTCCTCCTTATTTATAGTATAAATTACAGCAAGTTAGGCTGCCTGTCATTTCTATATTTGAAAGGGGCCGACCGATTCATGCATCGGTACGGCCCCTATTCACTCCTAATATTTCATATACATATCATCGGCACGGAAGTTAAGACTTGGATTATAGAAATAGAACTGGTAGCGCAAGATCCTGGTACTAGACAGAAGGCTGCCCGATTTATCAAAGGTGGTCCAATTGGGGCCTACAGACAACAGATGTTGATCCTGTTTCAACACGTTATGATTGAGATCCATTTGATAGACGCTCAAGAGTATGGAATCCGCGCCTCCCACGGCCATAAATTTCCCGCCGAATTGGACCGTGCCTGCAGTCCCTCCGAGGATCGTCACATCTTGATAGACACTGTTAGCCCCTGTACATGAACCGCCACAATTAAATTCCATGTATTGCGTTCCATCCCAAGAATTGTTCGGCGCTCGATAGACGACCATGTTCGTACTGTTCACTACTTTAGTCCAATTGGATGCATCTGCTGTCCATAGATCGCTGTTCTTTAACAGATTTTTGCTCTTCTCCAAGCGATACCAATATACCCCTTCATAGTTCGGATCCGCCGATCTCCGACCGTATGACAAATAGATGAAATTGTTGGTCGGATCCTTGAACATCCCCATATAGGCCGCAGGGCAATAGCTTTGACCTCCGGTCTCCGCCTTGCTAGAGTATACGATCGGATTACCGGCCGGGAACGGAGTCCAACTGGTACTCGTAAGCGAGGTGCTCCGATAAAGCCCGAAATTCCAGTTTTGGTTCGGCATACATGACAGATTAATATCGGCAGCTTCGACCAAATTGTAATAATAACTGCCCTCCTGCAGGATGACACCTTTCCCGCCGCCGATCGACACGCCGCCGTCCCAGTTTTCGCGCCAGCTCTGGGAATCCAGGCGATCGAAAATGGCATCGTTAGCCACCCCTTGGCTCGCGTCTCCGGCGATCCAAGTCTGAAAATCTATCGTCTTGGCGATCCCTTGGTAGCCGTTAACGCCATCATAGCCATGGAAGGCCACCCAATAATAGGTGCCGTCATACTTAAAGATATTGTAGGTCCCTTCACCATCGACTTTACCGGGACCGCCGGCTAAGGTCGAACAATCATCGGTTGAGACATTACAGATGGAGTTCCAAAGCTCTCCCGGATCAATTGTTGGATTTCCGCCAGTCGGCTGGATGGTGAAAGAACCCATCGGGTCGGAACCGGACCGCTCGAGTTCGCATCCTCTTGAGGTTACGCCATCCCAACATTGGAACAGATAGTGCCACTTGTTCTCGGTTGGATTGTACCAAGCGTCTCCGTCGGTCGCATAACACGAATACGCCGTTCCGGCAGTTGGAGCGATAATCGTGACCGGCGCGGACCACGTGGCGCCTTTGTCAGTCGACTTCCTTACCTGAGTGCCCAGTCCGTCATTATTCGGGCAGCCTGCGTTATAGGTTTTTATAAGTATGCGATTGAAGTAATACCAGGCGCCGTCCGGCATGACCTCGGTGTGATTGCCATAGGAATAGTTTTCTTGTCCCGTACTCGTGAAGGTATCCTTTTTGAGATAGACCCAACTGGCATTTCCATTCCAATAATCATCCAAAGTTCCAGGAGTCCCTTCCCCAACCGCAGCTTGCGCGGTGCTCGGAAATGGGGGCACATTAAGAATGAATCCGCAAAATGCCAGTGAAAAGATCATGACGGTCAACACGATACGTTTCATGCTGGACACCATCCCTTATTTATTATTGAAGATTATTTTTGGCTATATATTCGTCCAACTGCTTCTGAGCTTCGGCCAATACCTTCTGTATGCCGGCTTTGTTCAACTGATCGAGAAGCTTCTGATAATCGGCGTCGGATTGCAGAACTCCTGTAAAAACCGGCATGGCAAGCTCTTGTACGACTTTCTGGATCTGGGCATTTTCCGTCTTTACCGGGTCCGCATTAAACGAAAAGTTCATGAGCGGATTATTTTCGATTTTTGCCGTCTTCCAGAACTGCAATGCGTCAGAAAATTCCACCGGATCTGTTGTAAGCGCCCTTTGATACTTCATATTATAAATAAACCAAGGCGTCGGGTTGTAAGGACGGTTCGCCAGATCGGTACCTTCAGGCAACTCGATCAGGTCCCCTTTGAGCGTGTAGTGCTTCTCTTTAATTCCGTACATAAACAGATCGTAATTCTCCTGGCTCTTCAGAAGCCAGTTCAGGAACATCATTGCCCGTTCCGGATGCGCGCTGGTCGCGGAAATCGCGGAATAATTGTTGGTCGGTGCAGTGTTTGTCAACGGCTGATCCTTCTTATACATGACCATTTCCAGCTTTGCACCCGGGATGTTCTTTTCCAACTGCGGCACCATATTCGACATGCTAAACAAATCGCCTGGCACAGCGCCGGCTTTACCGGAAGTAAAATTCGTTTGATCGTTCTTCTCCATCAGAATGTCCTTGGCGAACCACCCGTTCGAATAGGCTTTCCTTCCCCAATTCATCATTTCCTTGAACCCGTCGGTTTCAAAATTGTTGACGACCTTGTACGGCTTAGTGTTAATATCGATCGTATAAGGATGCTGGGTGTCGGAACCCCAGCTAAACCACATTTTCCCATCATATACTTCCCGCGCGATGGCGGAACCGAAACGTCCTTGATTCGCAACTAATGGGGTCATTCCCGGCTCATTGTTTTTGACAGCATCCAGGTACTGTTCGAACTGATTGAGCGTGGTGATTTCCGGCAGCCCGTATTTTTCTCTCAGATCCTTACGAATGATGACGACGTTGCCAATCTCCGCTCGCGGATAAACCGCGGGTACCCCGTAGATTTTGCCGTCAATGGACAACCCGTCGAAATCGGCCTGGGGAATTACTTTTTTCAGATCCTGTCCGTACTTGTCCAGCAGCTCGTTCAGCGGTATCGCCTGTTTACGAGAAGCCGCGGAAGACAAATTCCCGAAAAAGTCGAGGTAAATGTCGATTGGTGTCCCGCCTGCCGCCATCACTTTAATTTTCTCCTGGTAGTCGGCCCACGGGATATATTGCACCTTCAGATTGATATTCAGCTCCTGCTCCGACCGTTTGTTGATTTCGGCAAGCACCTCATTCTGCTCCGGCGGCTGATCGCCGGCCAAAACCAAGGTTAAATCCACTTTGTCCAGCTTGGGGGCTTCAGATGTTCCGGCTGTGCCGGAAGCTACCGAAGAAGTCGGCGCATTCTGCTCATTATTTGTTCCGCAGCCCGCTGCGACCATGACCGCCAAACAGCCCATTACGAGCAACTTGACCCATTTTGACACCCTGTTCATTTAGAATCGCTCCTCTACTTTATTTATCGCTTAACCGGCTGCTGCCGGATGAAGCCTAGCCTTTTACAGACCCCAAAATCAAGCCTTTGATAAAAAATTTCTGTATAAACGGATATACGAAAATGATCGGTCCGACCGTCAGCACACAGGTAGCCATCTTAATGCCTTCCGCCGGAAGCTGCCCAACGTTGGTTACCATGCTATCGGAGGATGTCGCGTACAGCACAGTGGATAAGATTTGTCTCAATAGAAATTGCAGCGGATACAACTCTTTGTTATTAATGAGCATGAGCGCGTTCCACCAATCATTCCAGTAACCAAGCATGTAAAACAACGTGATCGTGGCCAGACCTGGCAGCGCTAACGGGATGACGATCTGGAAAAAAGTTCTCAAATCGCCTGCACCGTCAATCGTTGCGGATTCCATGATCGCATCCGGAATCGCTCTGAAATAATTCCGGATCAGAAAGACGTTCCATGCATTGACCAGCAGCGGGACAAACAGCGCCAGGATGTTGTCGACCAGCCCCAGTTTGCTTACAATGATGTACCACGGCACGATTCCGCCATTAAAAAGCATCGTAAAGTAAACAAATAAGGCGATTCTGTTGCGGTATTTCAAGTGTTTGCGCGAGATGGCGTAAGCCAGCAGGCAAGTCACAAGAACGGACAGCAGCGTCCCCAGCAACGTAATCGTTATCGATATTTTGTAGGCTTGGAGAAACGTTGATCCGTTCATGAATAGCGTGCGATATGCCTCTAAGGACCCCTTGTCGGGAAACAACTGATAGCCGTTAAGGGAAATGCTTTTTTCATCGGTGAGGGATACCGTGACAACCAAATAGAAAGGAATAAATGCAGCCAGGGACAGCAGGGTCAAAACGAAATAATTGAAGAGCCTGAAAAGTTTATAGCTTGCGCTAAGCTGCAAGATTCTCCCCTCCTTAATAAAGCGCCATGTCTTTGTCGTATTTCTTGACAAGGAGATTGGAAGCGGAGACCAGCACAAAACCAAGCACCGCTTGATACAGGCCGACTGCCGTGGCCATTCCGAACTCCCCCGATACTCGCATGGCTCTGAACACATAGGTATCGATCACATCCGTGACGGGCAGCAGCATACCATTGTCTCCCACCAGCGAATAAATCATTTGGAAGTCCCCATAGAATATTCTGCCGATGCTTAGCAGCAGCATGATAACAATCGTCGGTAAAATGCCGGGAAGCGTCACATACAGAATGTTCTGGAATCTGTTCGTCCCGTCGATTTTCGCAGCTTCGTACAATTCGCTGTCAATCCCTACTATCGCGGCAAGATAGACGACAACATAAAATCCGGTTGATTTCCACAAATAAGCCAGCACCAGGATCAACCGCCATTTGTCCGTTTCATTAAACCAAGCCACCGTCGGCAAGTTCATGATCTCCAACAGGGAATTCAAGGTGCCATTATCCGAAAGCAGATTATAAACGAAAGCGCTTACAATGATCCAGGATAGAAAATAAGGAAAGAATAAGGCGGACTGAAACCATTTCTTCGCTGCTGCGCTCCCGATCTCGTTTAACAGGATCGCGATCGTCACTTGGACGACAAGACCGATTCCGATGAACAAGCCGTTTAAGAATAGAGTGTTGAAAGTAGTCTGTGCGGCATAAATCGATTTGAAATAAAATTCGAAGTTCTTCCACCCGATCCAAGGGCTGCCGAGAATGCCGTCTTGGATATTGTAACTTTTGAAAGCGATTAACAATCCATACATGGGAACATAGTTAAAAATTAAAAAGAAAGCAATTCCCGGCACCGTCATTAAATAAAGCATTTTGTTTTTCAAAATTTCCCTTAAAAACCCATCTCGCCTTCTCTTTCGATTCGTAACATAGGCCATAACGGCCATCCCCTCCTTCTCGCCCTGACACGACTTATCGTAATCGAGGTACGGTTTCGGGGTAAACCCAAATGATTGATGATTCTTTCTATTTTTCAGGAAAAAGCCCTTATGATTTTTTCGGATTTTATCATTTTTTTGTCTTAATGCTCCGTTTTCCGCTGCTCCGAGCGATATTGATTCGGCGTCATGCCTGTATGCTTTTTAAAAATGGTCGTAAAGTAGGCCGGGTTGTTATAGCCGACACTGGCTGAAATTTCAACGATGGGATGAGAGGTAGTCACAAGCAGCCGTTTACTCGTCTGCATCCTTAACTCCGTAATATATTCGTTAACCGTCTTACCTACGCTTTCGCTGAAGATTTTGCCGAAATATCCGGGAGAAAGGCTTGCTCTTTCCGCAAGCTGCTCAATGCCGATATCGCTTTTGCGATAATTTTCGGAGATATAGTCTAAAATATCTTGAACCGTGGACGTTTTTCGATTTAACCTCCTGCTCTCGAGCAACCGAATGATCTTCTCGCACAATGTGATGAACCAGGTTTGCAATTCCGCCAACGTGTCCGCCTGGTTCAATTCGCGATAGATGTTGTTGAACTCGAGTTCCTCGAAATCCGCATCGAAACCCGTCTCCACGGACTTCAGCAAATCCAGCGAGAGTTGGTTGAAAATAAGCAGGATATAATGCTGAGGATATCCCCTCATCCCTTCCATGATCCCGTCCAATTCCCTTTTGAACTGCTCCATGTTCGACAGCATGCATCCTTCGATCAGCCGCTTCTTGCGCTTATCGAGGGAAGTGAAATCCATTGTCCGTTTGCGCTCGATGATGTCGTTGTGCAGAACGGAATTTGGGCCATGCGCGAACCGGTAGGGCAAGAGCTCCAGACAGTTACTGTAGGATAAGTAGGCGTCCTCCAGGCTGCTTACGGATTGTCCAATCAACACGGACACCGAAATGCCCAAAGTCAGCTGGATGTTTTGTTGAATATTCGTCACTGCGCTTTGCGCATCGGTGTAGTATGCCGTTTTATCCCCCACGTCCACAAGGACGGTATACATTTCCTCATCGAAATCGACCGGCTCAAAAGCAAAGTATGGCGTCAGAAGCTTATGTACGATGAGCTCGACGGAGGTTTTGATTTCGTTCTGCTTCTGTCTGTCGTGGATTTTGATAAACCGGGAATAATCGTCCAGGCAAAAGGTAATCACGGAAACGCTTTCATAAAAAGAATGAATCTGAAATAGGCTGGTTTTATCCTGTATATCCTTCTCCATTTCGATATGTCCGGACAATAGGCGCTTCAAATAGTCCCTTTTCAAAATGGCATTGCTGTCTTTGACCGAAAGCGCCAAATGATCCGCATGCTCTAAAACATTCGTGAACGCGTCGGAAATATACCTGACGTCGTCCGATTGCGCGCGATCCGCACCTGGCAATTTGCGCGAAAAGAGTTGGTTGTCGATCGTCTGAATCAGTTTCCCGAACGGCAAATAGATGTTCCGGGCCGCCAGCAACGACAAAACGATGCCTACGCAAAGAATCGCTGCGCAGAAAATTGAGATTGTAAGCAGAAGGCTCCGCTGTTTCTCGAACAGCATGCTGTACGACGAGATGTTGACGAATGTCCAGGGAAGCGATTCCGAGCGATAGTAAGATACGACCGCCTTGCTCCCGTCGATATGTCTAACTTGATAGCCCCAATCGGCGTTCGAGGACAGGATGTCGGAGATAGAGCTGTCTCCCCCTCTATTTTTACCGAAGTCCCGGAGGTTAGAGTCGCTGACGACCAGACCGTCACCTTCGAGGATTGCCGTGTAGGAGTCTCCGTCTTTCACCGCCGACTTCATGCCGTTCTGTACATCTTCCGATTTCAGATTGATGACTAGCGCACCGTCTGCCGGAAGCTTGGTCGAGCCTTCGTCGGAATGGATTCTTTGATTTACACGATCTGTAAAGATGACTGAAATGATTTTCTCTTCCCCGCGCTCTCCGTCGGGCTCGTAAACGGATACAGAACGAGGAATAAACCGGAAGGTTTGCCCCGTATTCATTTCAGTGAGCTCCTTTACCATGCCGGGGTCTTCGTATAAGGGCGTATTATGGGATAAATCGTATTGGATATCACCCGTTTTGGCATTATACAGATAGATGGAATGGATGATCGGATTGGAATTGACAATATTGGCGATCTTCAGCGAGGTCGTATATTTCTTAAGTTCCGGTACTTCACTGCTATAGATGACGTCCATTACCTCCGAGTCGCGCAGCGTCTGCAGCCCCAGGGAGAAAATATACTCCCTGATGAAGCTCATATGCTCCGCCGTCTGACGCAAATTCTCCCGCTGGTTCAACTGAATTTCTTCCAGACTGCTTCGGGAAAATTGAATGTACAGCACACTGGACAGAAGTGTGATGGATATTAATACGATGGCCAAATAAGAAATAAAAATTTTTGAAAATGTCCTGTTTAAACGGATTTTTCCTAATCCCGCAAATCTATTCAAACGATCTCCCCCTAGCGTAGAATTCCGATTTCTCCCATATTACTGTTTTTAACGCAAGTATACATGTTGTTTTAAAATCACTCAATTCCCCATTATGCTATCTGAGGAGTGATATAGATTTTTCATATAAGCCCAACATCGCATATACCGCTTGCCTCTACTTCGGGAATCGGTATGCAGCGCTCTAGTAAATCTCTTTAATGGGTTGAAGCTGCGTATGGCAATAGGTAAAATAAGAGCGTTCATATCAGTGATATAAGGGGCTAACAAACGATGGTTCATACAGGTTTACATGAAGCAGCCAACACTGCGATCATTCCAACGCCTGAACTGGAGGATAACCATTACGACTGGCGCGCGCGCCACGAGAGGATTTTATCCGTCAAGCATCAAGTCGATCCGGAAATCGTGCTCATTGGCGATTCTATCACGCATTTCTGGGAAGGAGATTTCGAAACGGGGACCATTCACGGGTCGAAGGAAGCTTGGAACTCCTTATTTGCGCCCTACCGGGTACTGAACCTCGGATTCGGTTGGGATCGAACGCAAAATGTACTTTGGCGGCTCGATCACGGCGAATTGGAGGGTCTTAATCCAAAGATTGTCGTAATCCTGATTGGAACAAACAACACGGGCGAAACCAATAACGCACGGGCGAACGACCCCGATGAAATTGCCGAAGGTCTGAACGCCATCTGCGACCGTATAAATGTCTATGCGCCGCAAGCGACGATTGTCATCATGGCCCTGCTCCCACGCGAAGAAAGTTCAGTTCATCCGCGCCGAAAACTGATCGAAGAGATCAACAGGCGTTATGCTCAATTAGCCAATGATCGGGAGTACAACTTTGTGGATATTGGACCAAGTTTACTTGAAACAGACGGGACACTCTCAGAGCGTATTGCCTTCGACTTCTGTCATCTGACGGAGCGGGGCTATCAGATATGGGCGGATGCGCTTCGGCCGCTGCTTCATTTGCACTTGGGGCGCAAGTAAGAACTTCAGGATTGACAGGGACTAACAATGAGCAGCAGCGGGAGCTGCTGCCCCGCCCCCGCTCCCGTTGCTGCTCCTGCTACTGGCTCGAACAGTTAAAAGCTACCCTCTATTCGATTGTGAAGAAAATACCATCCTCGCCACTGTCAATATCGAGTTTAATATCATTTACAATCCATTCATCGCTCTTCTCAACGAAAAAACGGTAACCGCCAAGAGGCACAATAATTGCGGGATCTACCGGCTCAGCACTCGCATTAATACCGACTGAAAAAGGGTTGTTTCCTCCTCCGGCATACTTTGCATAGATCCGTACGTATTGCCCATTTTGCAAGCCCCATTCTTCTTTGAAGGTACGAATCGCTTCGCCTGTTACCAGAAATGACATGATCATTTCTCCCTCCTCTATCTTCTCGGATCAAAGCTTATTTATGGTAAAACAATCTATTTTTTTCGATATACGCATGCTCCGATGCCGGAATGTCGTCTTCGTAATAAATTGCGCCAACAGGACAAACCGCCTCACAGGCTCCGCAAGAAATACAGATTTCCGGATCTATAAAATACATATGTTCGCCGTCAACCGACGTACCTTCCGTTATACAATCAACAGGGCAAACGAGAGTGCATTCCCCTGCCGTCTCTTCAATACAAGCAGATGTAATGATATAAGCCATTATTCGTACTCCTATCGTATAAAATAAAAATCGCTGCTAATTCATCTGTTGCGAGAGTTAATCAGCACTTTTGCGCTTTTCCTCTGTATGTTGCCGTCCGGAAACTCGCGCCACAGCCGCAACTTGCTTTAACGTTAGGATTGTCCATTGTGAATCCTCCTGTCATCCCTTGGACCAAGTAGTCGATCTTCAGGCCCTCGAGAAACTCAATGCTCCTCGAATCGACAAGTACTTTAACTTCTCTTATTTCTAAATACAAATCATCTTCTGTTTGGATATCGTCAAGTTTTAAATCATACGACAAACCGCTGCACCCTCCATCAACGACACCTACTCGCAGGAATAAGTTATCATCGTTCTGGGCCAGCATTTCTTTAATTTGCTTGGAAGCAAACTCGCTAATATCTATCAATTTTCCCACCTCGACTCATTTTATTAGTCTTTCACTTTTTATACAATGTAGTTTACAATGTATACTAAAGAATATAGACCGAGTTCTTCGTTTAAGTCAATGTTACTTATCAAATAAATGAAAAAGCAGCCGATCGTTGCGATCAGCTGCTTCGGCTTTTCTATCCAATCAGTAAGTTTCGACTACATGAGCGGTAAGTTGCCGATTGGCGAAGTCGAAGACGAATTCCACGACTTCGTTATCCCGTTCTACTGTCAACATCGACTTTGTCGAAGACCCGCTTCGAGGGTAACTGTCGATCGAAAACGTCTGAGACAACGTTCCATAAGGAGCTACGGCATAATCGAACGTGCCTCGGAACGGAAATACGAACGTACGCCTATAAAGACCGTTCCCCGCATAGTACATGCGCGTTGTCTCGCTGTTGGAATCGTTATTGATCGCACCCACCTGGTGCTGGAAGCTGCCGTAAAGGATAACGCGGGCCGGAAGCTTGACGCCGGTCTCCGGATCAAAGTCGTTTGCCGCGCCAAAGGATGCATTTGGGAGCGGGTTGCTTGCTCGGCCTCGGAGATTATGCTCCGCCTGCCACAGCCGCTTGATCGTCTCTTCCTGACCGAATCCGAGCGGACAGCCGTCGCTTGCCTGATTGGCTTGATAAACGTCGGATACCGCTTCGCCTTCGCCGCTTGTCGGCATCGGGATTTGGCAGTTGCCTAATGTTCTGCGGATCGGCATTTGCAAATAAGCATGGAGGTTGTTCACGGCCGTCCATTTGAAGGCATAGTCCAAAAATTGATCGCGGCTCTCCGAATCCTGCGAGGCAAACCACGCAATTTGATCGTAGCCCCACCACTCCTTCCAGGCTCGGCGCTCATACGGAATGCCGTCGTTTTCGCCGAAGAACTTACCTCCCCAATTATCGAGCTCCATCAACATCGGCAAAGTATCGCAGGTCCAGCCGCTTGGCGTTACGCCGCCTTCGCTGAATCCCTCTTGCACCAGTGCGAGCTTCTCTCCTGTCCGATCCAAGATCGGCATCCGCGAATAAGGCATGGAATGAAAGTCGAACAAAAGCGTGCCGTTAATATTCACCCCGTGCGTATGCGCATCAAGCAGCACGATGCCTCGTCTGGCATGGTTTCTGGCGTAATCCCTGATCTTCCGGAACAAAGCGGCCGTTTTCTTAAACCCGTTGTCTTCAGCGGTATATAAATGAACTTGTCCCATATGGATCGCTTCATACCCGGCATCGATATAACGCACCGCCCTGTAGTAGAACCATAGCTGCGTCTCCAGCTTATTCAAGTTCGGAATGCCGCCGTCCCCATCCCATACGAACCCCTGCGGCTTCGAATCAAACAGCATGTCCGCATAACGGAACGTACGCCGTTCGACCGGCAATTGAAACGCCTCGAAAACCCAATCCGGGATTTCAATGTTTTCCACGCCGCTGTAAACGGCTTCAAAAATGCAAGTCTGCAACATAATGTCCGGGTCGACCTCATGCACGCGTTCCGCAAGCGTCCGCGAGTTTCGGAAATGAGCGTCGTCATCCGGTTCCAGCAGCCACACGCCCGAGGCGCGGCCGAGAAACTTGGCGCCAATGTTGCCTATCATTCTCAAATCGTCATCCAACGTCGTGCTGTTGACCAGATCCGCGGCCGTAACCGCTCGCGAAAGGTAGCTTTCCAGCGTGTCGCGACTAATCGTTCCATTAAACATAATCTGGGTCATAAGTACCTCCAACATCGTGATTTGTCTCTGGGGAAAGTTGTCCACGATCCGTCTGGTATCGATTCCATATAGACGGATATTACTACTATACCATCACTTTTATCAAATGAGAGCTATTTTTTCGGGAAAATAAAAACCCGATGCAGCCTCAAATTGGTGCTGCGCTTTGGACAATCATCCAATCTTGTCCCATGCTCGCGACGTATACTGTCGTATTCACGTTCTGGAGGTGCCGCTATGCTTCAATTAAACGGAATTGTCGGCGGGAAGAATCCGATTAAGTTATTGCCCGGACAAAGAATCGAAATACAAACGATCGTCATTGATGTGCCTAACCGAAAAAAGCTCGTGTTGAAAAGCCTGAATTTCCTACTGTCTAACGATGCATTTATTTTCAAGGTGGAGGCGTTGCCCTCAACCGGAACGTTTACCGTTCGCGGAGGTGCCGGAGATTTGCAACCGAACAAAGTGCTTTTCAACAACCGGACCGGAGACGGGGTCCGGATCTTCCTAAACATTGCCGTCATCAACAGCGCGCGAAATACACGTACTCTGGACCGCACTTCCAGTTGGCTGCTGAAGCTTGCGCGCGTCTGAAGACATTCGAATGATTCGGGGCGCAATACACTAGCACAAATCTTTCTCATAGGAAACGAGTAAGTTGCTGTCTGCGTCGGAAAATATCGTCCCGCATTCCTCGCACTGCTCGTCAGCTGGAAACGGGGCGTTGATCGGCAGTTCCCATACGCTCATGTTTCTGCAACTCGGACAGTAGATCGTGAAGAGCGCTTTCGTCTTTTTAGCTTGCAAGGAAAGGAACGGTCCGAACTCGCATGCGGTTTTCCGAAGCGGCTTGGCTTGCTCGACCGTCGTCAACACCACATAGTAAGCATCGTTGCCGCAATCCAGCAGGCTGATCGTGTAGCCGTGCTTTTTAAGCCGCTTGTCGAAAAAACGGAGCAAATAGGGAACATGATCGCCGCGTTCCAAATCTTCGTTCTCTGCGGCGGCATATGCCCGTTGTTCTTCCAGTTGCAGCGTGATATCCCCTTTGGCGAGTGCGGCGGCACGCGTTTGCAAAAACCGGCTGATCTGGTGCTGCTCCTCTTCGCCGGACCAATCGATCTGCAGCAACAGACCGTTTCGGATTAGCGTTTGCAACTGCTCCTCCGCTGCTTGAGACGCCGGATCGGTTATAGGCATTTGACGCTGCATTGTCTCCAGTTCGTCTGCCGTCATGATGAGCGGCAACGTTTGGACAAACTTCATTTGTTTCATATGTCGATTATCTCCTCATTTCAAAATGGCACCTGGGAGCGGCAACAAAGCCGATTATCTTGCGGTCAAACAGGAGATGAATTGCTTCCCCCTTCCAAACAAACGTTCCCGCACCCTATGTTACTACATGACGAAACCCGCTTCTATCCTTCCAATCGACTAATTTGGTCCTAGGTACCCATTTGAATGTAACCTTTAAATCAAAGAGAGTGTCCCTTCGTCATGACGTGACATTGAGACACTCTCTGTATCGTAAACCTCAGCTAACTTATTTTATTACTTACGTAAGCGATTATAGATTATTGGCAACCGCTTTGCTCGTCCCAGTCGCTGCGTCTTGAATGCCGCTTCCCGATTCTGAAGTGTCGTTGCTTGTTACGATATAATAGTTTAATTTGCGAGCTCCATCATCATAAAGCCCGATGCCGTTACGATCAAAATCGCTGAACACCCGATTCTCGCTCACAATCACATGCTTCCCGCCTTCGATCTGCAAGCTGTCGCAGGACATACAATTGGCAGGATTCAACCGATTGCGCACGACATTGCGTTCCAGCAGGTTTCCAGTAATCGTTACATTATCTCCCTTCGAGAAAATGCCTTGAAGCTGCTGGTCGCCAATACGATTATCTGCAATCGTGACCTTGCGTGCTCCCGATTCGATCAGGATGCCGATCCGCGTTGTCGTCCCCTCCTCGTCTCCCGCACCGATCCAAGAATTCGCCACTGTGACGCGCTCCGACTCTCCCCCAATGTAAATCTGCTGATGATGGGCGTTCTCAAGAATACTGTTGACGATATAACGAGCAAATCCGTTGCCGACACTCATGATCCCATAATTAAAAGCAGCACCGTTAATAACAGTCGTCGAATCGATATTGATGCCGTTTGAGTTGCCTTCCATCAGTACGCCTATATTTGTCGGCTCCACAAATGTTTTTGACAATTTGTAATCGGCGCCGGACCAGAACACGATATTAGCGCCTGGAAAAACCGATGTCGGCTGCATACTCCCAGTCGTCATCACATTACTGTTAAGGATAGTTACAAACTGTGTATTCAATTGTGTATTGCCTTTCACGCCGACGGAAATGCCATATGCGGCATTGTAGACGTTAACGCCGTCCAAAGTCGTGAAACGCGCCCCTTCCACGCGTATTCCGTACGATGGCGAATTGACGATGTCGGCATTCGGGGCTACGGAACGATCAATCGTCAAGTTTTTCACCTTATTATGCGTCGTCTGTCCGGTCCCTGTCCCGATATGAATGACAGCATCCTCTCCCTTGTTGAGGAAAACGGACGCCCCCTTTCCTGTCCCTTCCAGTTGTACGTTATGTCCGGTTATTTCCAGTGTCGAACTTAATTTATAACTCCCTTTAGGAAAAAATACAACGCCTCCGCCTGCGCTCTGTGCATCATTAATCGCGCTCTGAATCGCGGCCGTATCGTCCGCTATGCCGTCACCGGCCGCATTGTAGGGTGCCGCTTTTACGTTGTAATCCGTCGCGCTCGCCGCATCGGCCGAAATAGGTGCAACTATAGTACCTCCCCCTAGTACAACCGCCGCCAGCATAGCAGCCAGTATTCGCTTGCGGAATTTCAATTGTCTCGTCATCTACGATTCCTCCTTCATTTTCTTAAGAAAATATAACAGAAGACAGTTGAGATGCTACAACTTGCAATCTAGGCACTACCTCGATCGTGAGTATTTTTTTACCGTCCGCCTCAATAGCGATCTCGTGCTCATCCGATATAGTTAATGGAGCGATCCGGTTTTCCGCCAAATCTACGGAATAAGCTTCACCGATCTTCTGCCACCAGCGGAGCGTCGTCCGACCCGTGACATCTGACGCATTGAACAAACGGATCAGGATGCTGTCGCGCGAATCCGCCTTTTTCAGCGCGGACAGGACGAAAGGATGCCGCTCCCCGCCCAGTTGGAGGAACGATTGCGTCATGGGCAGCGCTCCGGTTCCATCCGTCGCGTTCTTCTCTCCAACCGTCACCGCATGCCGCATTTGAACCGTACGCACCGCCAAATGATGCTCATGCGCTTTCCGCCATACTTCTCCTTCCAGCGGACGACCTTGATGCGGCACTAGAGCGAAGCGGAACGTATGCGTTCCCGGGCACTGTCCATCCGGTGTCGGAAAATTCGGTCCGGCACCGCTCACGATCGTCAGCGGATCCGGCGAACCCAGATAGCCGACCGCACGCAGCAGCGTCAAGTACAATGTACCGTCTGCGGCCACTTCGCATTCGGGCAAGCCAAGAGGCGCAACGGCAAAGCCCAGCTTACCGCCGGCATCTGTAATACCGGCAAAACCGTGATTGGGGAAGACGCCTACGGCATCCTCGATCCACGCCTCCTCGTCCGGTTGAACGACCTTCACGGACCTCTCCACAAGATCGAACGCGGCGGAAGCCCAGGAAGTCTCGCTTTTCAGTCCCGTCGGAAACGCCACCCGCAACCGGTGATCCGCAGCCTGATTGTCAAAGGTGACTTTCACGCCAAGCCATTCGTCCTCCACTCCCAGACTTACTTCTGTAACGAGCCGGCAGGTCCGTCTCTCCGAAGCCCGGCGTTTGCGATCAGGCGCCAAAGCCGCAGGCAGCTCCCAACTGCGCTCGATGCGCAGTGCCCCGAGCGCCTCTCCATCTGCGCTGACCGACACAGCAGCCTGAATCCCTCTTGAAGTGAACACCTCATCGATCAGCGGGGCGGAGTAGGTATAACCGTCGCCGCCATCGCCGCCGTCCTCGAATACGAGCAGCCCTTCATAGCATTGGTCGCTCTTCTTGTCATAAAGCGTTATGCTGCCGTCGAAATGCACGTCTGCTTTAAGCCATTCGTTCTCCAGCGAATGCCCTTTCACAATAATTCCCCGTTCCGGTACCCGCTTACGGTTCGGAACTGCCGTGAAGGTTGCATAACCAAGTGCGGGCAGCGTCTGCGGCATAAATGCGACTGTCGCCTTCAGCGAATATTCCAGCCCCGGCAAAATGCCTCGCTCTTCTGGAGGAGCTGCGTTATGCAGCATCGCCATATCGCGCAAGCCTGTCTCATGATGGTGAACACAGCGGAATTCAGGCCGCACATCCAGCAATTGACTCGGAAGCCTATTCCCCTCCGAATCGTAAATATCGATCGTCCGGAAGGAAGGCTCGTTGGCAGGCAGGTACAGCTCCGTCATAACGATATCGCGGCGCGTCCGCTCGAGCGGATTGATGACATGGAATACGATGCGTTCTTTTGGAAGGGCCGAAGCGTCGATTTGGGCCATTAGCGAATAGAGGGCCTCGTCCCTTAGTTGTCCGGAGATCTCCGTCGACCAATCGAAACGCGTCATCATCTGCCGGTGAACCTCGTCCCGGCTGCAGCCGCATATGGAGTCATGCGGGTGGTTCTGCAGCAGATAGGTCCAGCTCTGCTCAAGCAAGCCGGTCGGATAGCTGCTGGCCCCCAGATCGCTCGCTATGACTGAAAACGGCTCCGCCCATCGTTCCAGCAAGTATTGGGCCTGTGCATTGGCCTGCTTCAAGTACATTCGCGACGACAGCACGTTTGCCAACAGAAAATTAAATGCGCCGGTAGTGACACGGTTCGTATCGCGAAGCTCTCCAAACGCCTTGAACAGGTTCTTTCCGTGCGTTATCCTCTCTGCTTCGTTTAGAAATTCATCAAGCGTGCCGAACACCAGCTCGTATTCCGGCAGCAGAGGGGTTGCTTCGCGGATGATGCGGGACAGATCGCGCTGCGGCTCCATATGATCCACACCCACCATCAACAGCAGCGTATCGATACCCGATGCAGGAGCAAGATGGCGCTCTACCGCCCCGCGGATTTGTTCAGCCGCTTTACCCGGATCTGAATAAAGGTGGAACAACTCCGAGTAGCCCAACTGATTGGATAGCCTGTAGGCGAACAGCTCGCTGCCATCCGCCCCTTCCCACGTCAGTTCGGATTGGCTTCGGGCAGCGACTTCGCCAAGACCTCTCCAGAAGACTGCCTGCGACATGCCGAATCCCCTCAACACTTGCGGCAATTGCGAGATGTGTCCGAACATATCCGGCAAGTAGCCAAACTTTAGACTGCCGCCCATCCCCTCCGCCTTTCGGATTCCCAGGGCGAAGTTGCGAATTAACGATTCCCCGCTTACGAGCGATTCGTCCGGCTGCACGTACCAAGGCCCGACCTTAATGCGTCCCTCGACGATACGGGTGCGAAGCCTTTCCCGATCCTCCGGATGAATTTCCAAGTAATCGTCCAGTACGCTGGACTGCCCGTCGAGATGGTAGCTGACATAGTCGGGATCGTTGTCGAGAATATTCAGAAGTTCTTTGACTAGCCGGGTTAGACGGATGCGATAATGTTGATAGGGCAAATACCATTCCCGATCCCAATGGGTATGAGGCACAATATAAATGCGTTTCATCAGCTGTATACAGCTCCTTTTGACATGTTGACATGACCTTTATAATTAAAAAAAAGCTCACATACACTTTCTCAGCCAGTCGATCGTTCGATCATCATGCGGCCGGCGGCGAAAATAGTGCCGCCAGCGGAGTTGTCAGCAGTACCGCCTTGCAATTGTTGCAAAGCGGTACTGTTATTATTATTTTGCCTTGCCTGTCGACTTGCGGACGACCAGCTTCGTGTTCAGCATCACATGCTCCAGCGGCAGCTCCCGGTCCTCGATATGCCGGACAAGCATTTCTCCGGCCTGTTCGCCGAGCCGCTTGCGAAACTGCTTGACGGAGCTGAGCGGAATCGACACATGCTCCAGCATGGGAGAATCGTCGAAGCCGATCAGACTGACGTCATCCGGTATTGCCACGCCGCGCTGTACCAGCGCCTTCATCGCATCAATAGCAATTTCGTCATTGATGGCGAATACTGCCGTTACATTGTCCGCAGGAGATTGAATATGTTCCGTGAGCCGTTCAGCGATCGCCGCCATATTAGCCGGACTGTAGTCTTCCATAACCAGCTCCCGTCGCAGCGGAATCCGGTAATCGCTCAATGCTTCGCAGTAACCTCTATACCGCTCGTGCACCGATGAAGCATAGTCGATCTTGAGCGACACGAAAGCGATATTACGATGCCCTTGCTCAATCAGATAAGAAACCGCTTGGTAAGCGCCGTCAAAGTTGTCGGAAGTGACCAGATTCGTTCGCAGCGTTCCGATCGCGCGGTCGATAATGACGAACGGAAAACGCCGATCGTTCAGTTGCTTCAATTCCTCGTGCTCATGATTGCTGGACATTGGCAAAAGGAGAAATCCGGCGAATTGACCGCTCGAAGCCGCAGCGATTAGGCTCTGCTCCTGCTCTTGACTTTCATCGCTGAAAAAAATAGACACGTCGTATCCGTGCTGGGCAAGCACCCGCTGTGCGCCCAGCAATATTTCCATACAGGTGGTATAGCCGTACTGGTGATGCTGGACATCCGCAAAAATCACAGCAACTCTGCGTGACTCATCCGGCACGGAGTATCCATCACCCGCGCCAGACTGACGATCGCCGGGAGACGCCACGAAGCTGCCTTTGCCCCGCGTCCGATAAATATATCCTTCCATCTCCAGCTCGCGAATAGCCCGGTTGGACGTAATCCGGCTGACGCTGAACTTCTCCGACAACATAAACTCTGTCGGGATCTGATCATGCGGCTTGAATTCGCCCTGATTAATCTTCCTAACGATGTACTGCTTGATCTGCAAGTATTTAGGTGATTCCGATTCCATGGTTACTCCTTTGACAACATATTTCGTATTTGACATTACAAATCTTGTGTCCAGTTTAACTAGAACGAATATGTTTGTCAATGAAGTCAGCCTTTGACGGAACCGGAGCTGAGCCCTTCGATAAAGTATCTCATCGTAAACAAGAAGACCGCCATCAACGGCAGCGAAGCGACCGTGTATGCAGCGTACATCTGCGTTCGTTTGACGTCGTATCCGCTGCTGATGTTCGCGATGCCCAGCGGAAGAGTCCAATAGGCCTGGTCACTGATCGTTACCAGCGGCCAAATATAGGAATTCCAGGAGCCGAGCAGCGTCAAAATCGAGATCGTCATGACCATCGGAATCGCCAGCGGCAGCACGATTCGCAACAGAATACCTCCTTCGGTCGCGCCGTCGACTCTTGCCGCCTCCAGCAGCTCCCTCGATATTTGCTCGAAGAAGGAGCGAAGGAGAAAGACGGCCATGACCTGCCCGCCGGCGATTCCCGGGATAATTAGCGCGAGCGGAGAATTCAACAGGCCAAGCTTCTGCACGATGATGAAGGAGGGAATGAAGGTCAGAATGCCCGGGATCATCATAAGAGAGATGACGGCGATATACAGCGTTTCTTTCCCCCGGAAGCGGAACCGGGCGAAAATATAGGCAGAGATTACGCCGACCAGCAATGTTCCCGCCACAGTAAGGAGTCCAATATAGATACTGTTCCAAATGTAGGGCGAGACAGCCTTCCACCCGAATCCGTAATTTTCCCAGGCAGGATTCTTCCACTCCGGCAGCCAGTAATTGATCGTCATCTGTGCTTCCGTCTTAAACGAGTTCATGATCATGAAAAAGAAACCGTATAGCGAGACAGCCATCATCACGCTCAACCCGATATAGCGGAGCGCTTCAAACAAGATCCATCCGCGGTTGCGCACCGCATTCCCTCCTCTGCATGTTCAAGTTGCTGTTGTCCGGCATCATGCGTCCACACGATTATAGCGATTATTAATGTAGGTAAAACCGATAATGAGCAAGAACAGCACGACGCCGATCGCGGAAGCGTAGCCGACGCGGCCATAGCTGAAGGCATTGTTGTACAACATGAGTCCCGGCACATTCGTAACACCGTACGGCCCGCCTTGCGTGATGACCAAGATGCCTTCGTACGATTGGATGCTGCCGATGATCGTCAGAATGATCAGCAATCTAAGCTGCGGCAGAATTAACGGGATTTCGATACTCCACATTCGCCGCCAGGCCGAAACGCCATCGACGCGCCCAGCGTCGTATAGCTCCTTGGAAATATTGATCAGGCCGGCCAGCAAGATTAATGTACCGACGCCGTTTACCCATGGAAACCCGATAAAAATGAGAGCTCCAATGACCGTATCCTCGTTTCCGAGCCAGCTTGCCGCAAGTTGCCCGAGTCCGATTGCTTTTAGAAGCTCGTTGATCATACCCGTTTCACTCAAAAAGCTTTTCCATAAAAGCAGCCCGACCATGCTCGGGACAACCGCCGGAACGACGAGCAGCACGCGGAAAACATACTTGGCCCGCTCGCTGCGAAGGTGGTGGATCATGAGCGCCACAAACAAGGGGACGCTGACCGCCTTCAATACGTCGGCCACTGCAAAGATCGCCATCACCTTTAGCGCGGGGTAAAACTCGGCATCGTCCGTCAGCAGTTCGACGAAATTGGCGAACCAGACGAACTTGTTGTGATTGACGCCGTTTGAATCAAGCAATGAAGTGTAAAACGAATTGAAAAACGGATAATACGAGAATATGGCGAGCAGGACGAATGACGGAAGCAATCCGACATATAGCCATTTGTTTTTGAACAATGCGCGAAAATCGATTTTCGAAGCCAATCTCCATCCATCTCCTCCGGTGTATGGAATGAAAAGCAGGGCCGGCCTCGCAGACCTGCAAAGGCTAGCCCGCCCTCCCCATGTTCCTTATTTCAATTCGCTATCGATCAGAGCCTGGTCCACCTCACTCTGAAGCAGCTTTAACTGGCGCTCAATCCCCGCTCCAAACGATTTGCTGCGCTGGATCGCAAATTCGTCAAGCGTTATTTTGTCGGTCAAATATTTTTGCCATTGTCCCCAGAACTCGTCCTGATCCTTCTGATCGGCGAAGAACGTTAGGTTGAGATCGGCATATTTGCGTTCAGGAGAAAGCTTCTCTGCACCTTCCATCGGAGGGACGCCAGCAATCGCGGCTATATCCGCTACGTAGCGCTTGCCGCTGTCCGGATTTTTCAATGGGAACAGCTCGGACGCCATTTTCGGACTCGTCAGAAAACGGAGGAAATCAATCGCAATGTTGGTAGCGTTGGCATCGTCCGATTTCTTCACCATGAATCCGTTGCGCAGACCCGACAGCTCATTTGACTCGCCTTTGTCGAAAAAGGCGCCGTTCTCAGGCCCAACCTTAGGGAACGGAATGACGCCCCAGCGGAAGGTTTGGTTCTCCTTGCCATCAGCCTTGAGCGATTCCATATGCTGGTTGATATTGCCGACGAACCAGGTTCCGTTATAGAATTGGGCATTTTTGGCGGTCAGGAACCGCTGCGGCACTTCCGAGCCGCCGATGGCCATGAAATCCTTGTTCATATAGGGAGTCATCTCTTTGAACAGTTGGAAGAGGGAACGGAGTTTCTCCGATTTGGCCGGGTCGAGAATGCCCTTCTTGTAGCCGATCCATAGCTCGTCGATGGTAATCGCTTCGCCGACCGTAGAGGCCGGATCGTTCGGATTGTAGGTCCACCCATCCTTATGCTTCAAATTAAGCGCTTCGTAATCCGAACGGAAAGCTGCGTTCATCCAGTTGCCGATGGTCCACAAGCTTTGTGCGTCGTCTGGTTTAATTGCCAGTCCCCACGGCAAGAGATCCGCGTCCGCCAGCTGCTGATTTACCTGCTTCCATTCATTCCATGTCGCTGGGAGCTCTGTGACTCCGGCCTTTTCATACATTTCCTGGTTGTAGAACAGTCCTAGGCTGAATATCGTCCAAGGCACCATGTTTGCTCGTCCCGCCCCATCGCGCGTCGCATCGACGTATGGGGCGACAAAATCTTCCTTCCACGGTTTCCCCGTATCCGAGTACGGATTCGGAGTATTTAGATAGTCGTCCAGCGAAAGAATCAAATCCTGCGCCCTGAACGTATTCGCCTCTTCCGTGAACATGATGTCCGGCGCACTGCCTCCGATTAGGGTCGTTTTCAGAAATGTTTCGTAACCGTCCCAAGGCTTGATCTGATAATCCACCGTTACATCTGGCTGTACCTTCTTGTATTCTTCGATTGCCTTTTCCAGCAGCGCCGTGTGTTCGGGCATTTTGTTAGAAAGGACGATCTTCCCCTTAAGCTTGCCTGAAGCTTCGGAATTCCCTGCAGGCGCGGTTTCCGTTTGATTTTCTCCTCCACTGCCGGAAGGCGTGCTTATACTCGGGTTGCTGCCTTCATTTGACTTGCTGCAAGCAGATAAGAGGGTCGAAATCGCCAATAAGCTAATCATTGCTAGTTGGATAATGCTCCTCTTTTTTTTACCGGTAAATTTCATCTTAACCTTCCCCCTTGTAAAAATATCGCCCATTATTAAGCGCTTACATGTTCCGTTTACAAATTGTCTTTCACGATTGCGTTTTTTCCGGCGGCGGCCGCATGCACGCCGGTTTCCGGCGACACATTGCCGGTAACGGTGTAGTAATCGGTATTGCCGCTGATATGAATGCCGTATCGGTCGAGACTTCCGAACACCCGATTGTCAGAGACGATGATATAATCTCCTCCCGTGATCTCCACGCTATCGCACACACAGCCGGAATTGACGTTATTTTCAATCGTATTGCCTTGAATAATGACATTAAAGCCGGCTGAGACGATCGCCTGTTTGCGCTGGTCTCCGATTCTGTTGTTGGCGATCGTCACTTTCTGCGTCGTGTCCTCAATGACGATCCCGATGCGGTCATTCCTATCGTTAACGCTGCCTGCTCCGACCCACGAATCGGAAACGGTGACCCGCTGCGAGCCTTCGCCGATATAGATTTGTTCTTCAAGCGCATTCTCGATGATCGAATTGCTGATGTAGCGGGCGAAGCCTTTGCCGATGCTGACAATGCCCTTCTTGAACGGCGCGCCGTTAATGACCGTCGTTTCGTTGATATTGATACCGTTTGCATTGCCTGTCATCAAAATCCCTACATGGGTCGGCTCTACGAATGTCGTGTTAACCTTATAGTCCGCGCCTGACCAGAAAACGATATTCGCCCCGGGAAACGTCGATACCGGTTGCATGCTTCCGGAATACATGACGTACGAATTCACGATGTTCGTAAATTGGTTCGGGAATCCGTCCCCGCCTTTCTCCCCTACTCCGATGCCATAGGCAGCATTGTAGACGATGACGCCATCCAAGGTTGTGAAGCGGGCGCGCTCGACATGGATACCGTACGAAATCCGTTCCTCAATATTCGGATCGGGCGGCACGGCGCGATCGATCGTCAAATTCGTTACTTTGTTATGTGTCGTATGCATCATTTCATTCTCGTTGCCGATTTTAATGACCGCGCCCTCGCTCTTATCCATGAAAACGACCGATGCTTTCCCCGTCCCCCGCAACTCTACGTTGCTGCCCGACACAAGCAGCGTTGACGAGACTTTGTATTTGCCGACAGGGAAAAAGACGATTCCCCCTCCCGCGCTCTGCACATAGTCGATGGCGCCGTTGATTGCCTCTGTGTCGTCCGTGGTGCCGTCTCCTTTGGCGCCATGCCTCCGAACATTGTAGACCTCTTCCTCTTCGAGGAAGCCTGAAGAAACGTTCTGGCTATCGCGCTGGCCCCACAGAACAAGAAATGCGATTGTTGCAGCCGACAATAACAAGGCAAAAATAATGATCCTTGTTCTATTTGTCTTTACAATTGACATGTAACCCCCCTCTTACTTATATGATTCAGCCAGTAAACCTTGAGTTTCCACCAGAAACCAAGTGTTTTATGGTCTGATATGAATAAAAGTAGCATGACAAATATGTAATGTCAACATAAATTTGTCATGCTATTTAAGCAACGAACTAGGGAGTTTGTCTGTTTACCTTTCAAACGCAGTTTTGAATCGGCTCCATTATTTGACCGAGGAGCGGAATGGTCGCCATACAATGTTTTATCGATTACATAATGTATTGACATATTATAATTTGACATGATATATTCCACGCGTAACCCGTTATCTATTTTTATCCGTGGAGGTGTTATGTCTCAGTTCTCGCATTCAGTTGCAATGAGCCTGGCATGATCTCAAATCCTAGAGGAGGAACGCTGTGTGAGGAGCTTGTGGCTTGCCCTACCCATCTTTTGTTTTACGATCATAGTAATGGGAGCGTTTGCAATGAATAAAGCTGAAGCTTATACCGACAAGGTCAGCCTTAACGGGACTTGGCAGATCTACCCTGATATAGAGAATGACGTTCGAATCATTAAGTACGATTCCGGCGTTCGCGACGCGTCAACCGTAATTGGACGCTATTCGCCGAATGGAAAATCCTACATCGAACGTATGGTGCTGAACATCCCCAATAGGAACGATGTCCAATATGCCAAAATTATGGCCCAGATTCATGTAGGCAGCAATCTTGCGCGAAAAACAGGCGAAACCTGTTACTGCTTAAAGGTGAATATTAACGATGGCCAATGGCAGCATGTAGATCTTCGCGAATATATGGACAATAAAACGCATTGGATCGAAATTCCTGTGAACAATGCCGATTTGCTCGATGGCGACAACGCTGTCACATTCGATTCGAGCATTGTTAGCAGCAGTAATATGGGAGATGATTCTCTAGACTTATTGGCAACAATCCCCGGCGGCGCAACCACTCGTGCGTGGTACAGCAATGACGGCGTCAACTTTATACAAAATAGCGATCGACATTGGAATGTCCGCCTGCAGTATTCGAAGCTTGATCATGCAGTCTGGCAAAATATCGCCGTTCCCTCGGCATGGGAAACAAGTCTGATCTTCGACGGCGTCAAAAGGAATTTTGTAAAAGTAAAATTAAATGACAACGAGTGGGTATCCGCCGATCTTTCCAGTCTGCAGGATAACGCCAACCACTGGATCGAAATTCCGGTTCCGATCAGTTATCTGAAAACGGGCAATAACTCTATCCTTCTTGATTCGACAATCGACAACCCCGGAAACATGCAACCGAACACGCTGGATGTATTCGCAAGCGGCAACGCTCCGTCGGGAAAAAGCTACTGGTCAAACGATTTAACAAATTGGACAGCCGCAACGGATCGCAACTTTAATATCCGGCTAATGACTTACAATTCCTCGTCAGCCACTTGGGAGGAGTCGAAATACGATAATGGAGGAACGGACCATACGGTCGTTATCGGTCAATATAATCCTAATGGATTACGCTATTATGAGCGTACCGACCATCAAATCGGAAGCCTGTCCGACCTCTCCGCCGCTAAAGTCAGAATTTACGCTCACGTAGGCAATACGATCGATTCAGTTTACCAGGACCCGAAACGCTTCGATGGAGTCGGCTGGTACAAGACGGAGCTTTCGATTCCTTCGCTTGCATCTGATGAAATCAAATGGCTGCAGTTCGATGCTGCTGATTATAAGCTGGAAGCATGGTTGAACGGCAAGTTCATCGGTTCCCACGAAGGGGGCTATGTACCGTTCAAATTCGATATCAGTTCGAAGAACAACATCGTTAATGTAGGCGGAACGAACTCGCTGATCGTTCGAGTAACCGATCAATTTGATTCGCGAATGAACTCGGGAACCGGGGCCATTCCCATTAAAGAGACGAATGCCGGCTTTCTGCAGGATACAATCGCCATTAATTACGGCGGAATTTGGCAAGACGTCAACTTAAGCACCTCCAAAAACATCTATATAGAAAATATATATATGAATCCCGATATCGACAACAATCGTGCAGAAGTGCGATTGAGCGTGCACAACAAGAGCAATACCTCAAGAACGTTAGCGATTCATTCCGATATTACGCCTCGTGCCGGAGGAGGCTCCTCCTATTCAGGTTCGAGCACCATCACGCTGGATGCGCACGGGATGGCCAACGTCAGCTTCTATGTAAATATGCCGTCCTCCACTCTGTGGTCACCATCCGATCCTTATCTCTATACGTCCGTCGTATCGGTGAAAGAAGGATCGTCCGTGCTCGATACCCAAACCGTAGATTTTGGGATGCGGAAAATAAGCGTGTCAGGCAAAAAAATTCTACTGAACAATCAAAATATTTTCCTTACCGGCATGCTTCACTGGGGACTTTATTGGGACACGATTGCAGAGACTCCATCCGTCTCGCAAGTACAAAAAGAAATTGCCGATCTGAAGAACGCAGGATTCAATGCCATCAAGTTCACCCTGACAGTGCCGCCAAAGTATGTGCTTGACGAAATGGACCGACATGGCATGCTCGCCTACATTGAATATCCGATCTGGCATCCGGTAGAGTCGGATGATTTCTTCTCCAGATCACGCAGCAATATCACTGAAATGGTTATAAAAGATCGCAACCATCCGAGCGTTATCATGAGCGACTTCAGTTGCGAAATGCCGACCTTCTCGCCCCAAATGGATTCCTTAATGCTCGATTTGTACAACATGGGCAAGTCACTGGCGCCTAACCGGCTCTTTCTGGACAACAGTTCAGTAGGAATGACGAAATACGGCGATTTTTATGCGACCCACCCCTACTATCAACTAAACAAATTCAAAGAAGTTATCGACGTTTGGGCGAATGCCAGGGCTAGCGGCGGCTTGGATAAACCCCTTATTTTGGGCGAATATGCCGATACCGATACCATTCGGAATACGACTGCGATCAAGAACGCCAACGGCGGAACATTGCCTTGGTGGTGGACGATGTTCGGAACGAAAGATCCTGAGACGATTTTGCAAAATCAAGGCTTCAGTCTCGGGCAAATCGATGCGTTCAGATCGTCTTCCGTCGCGAATGCGCAAATGTCCAAGAAATATTATATCGAAGCCTCAAAAATGAATAGCAGAGTTGCCGGATTGTTTGTTACTCACATTCGCGATATCGCACAAACCCAAGCGGGTTTTTATGACGATAACGGCGATCTAAAGTTCGATTCGGCTGAATTGAAAAAATCGACAAATCCGACGACGTTATTGCTTGAACGGCAGACGCTCAATGTTTGGGGAGGTTCTTCGTTTACCGTTAGCCCGAAGCTGTCGCATTACGACGGAACGGCAATTACGAATGGCACCGTCGCCTGGAGGCTTATGGCAAACGGAACTGCCGTCTCATCCGGTACTAGCCAGACCGGCGTAGCGCTTGCCAACGGCGATGTATACGACTTGAACGCGATCACCTTCACTACGCCCGACAGTGCAAGTCCGTATAAATATACGCTTCAAGTGACACTTACCGCTAACAGTGGAGAATATCTCATTACGAATGACTGGCCGGTCTGGGTGTATCCGAATAAACCTTTATCCAACCCTGATAAAACGGTTCAAGTTTACGACCCTGCCAATAAATTAGCTCTAACAACTAGTTATCCCTGGATGACGACTTGGGCTAATGACAATCCGGATCTGCTTATTACGACGGATTGGAGCTCAGCTATCGACAGCTATCTGAACAATGGCGGGAAAGTGCTCTATGTCGGTCACGGCGCCGGACCGGTCACATCCAATTCAAGCACGTTTAATATTTGGGCATATGCCTTTATTCCGAACGGGCATCCGGCATTGGGTCAATTCCCTCACGAAGGCTTCAGCGACCAGCAGTTTCTCGATCTCGCAACCGATTATTCGCTCGATTACAACGGTTTTTACGGCGGAACGAATCTTGCAGCTCATCAACCTATAATTGCAAGAATGGATTTACGCGGTTATTCCGTAAGCTCCTACTTATCCGAATTCAATGTCGGCAGCGGACAACTGCTTCAAACGACTCTGCGGCTTGACAGCCTTGCGGCGGGTGGCGACCTGGCTGGCGATCTCAATACCGATCATGACGCCAGGGAGAACGTGGCAGGAAAATATCTGCTGGATCAATTGCTGAAATACGAGTTAGGTCTAGTCGTAAGCGGCAACAAGGCTCCTGCAGCCAATCTAGTGGAAACTTCTTCGGAAGATCCGACGCTTAATGGCGCCCTTGCCATTGATGGCATCAAACAAATTTGGGGATCCGGAGAATGGGCATCCAACGGCGAGGAGCGTCCATGGATTAGATTGACTTGGAACTCCGGCATTACGATTGAATCCGTCAAACTGTATGACCGTTCTAATCCGTATGATAACATTCAGTCCGGCACGCTGACATTCAGTGATGGATCGAGCGTCGCTGTCGGAGCGCTCGATAACGCCGGGGACCCGACTACAGTGACCTTTCCGGTAAAGAGCGGCATTACATGGATCAAGTTTCAGGTCGATTCATCCAGCCCCGGCTGGCTTAACAACGGCTTGTCTGAAATCGAAGTTTTTTAGAGCTGCAAAATAAAACGTGCTGCCGGCCTTGGATGACGATCCTTGGGCTGACAGCACGTTTTTTTCTGTTCCACTTTAATACACGATCCGAACTCACAAAGACGCCGTCTATTGGGCAGGTGCCTGAATGGATTCCGGTATGCTCCGGTCTTCTCTCTTTTCGACGAATAGCGGATCCATGTATCCGAGCTTTGTCTTAATCGCGTTCATCTGCGCCTTCGCTTCGGCTTCCGTGTCGTAAATCCCCGCCTCGACGAAGTATAAGCCTTGTTTATCTTTAAGCACGCGCATGTTGTCTACGCCGAACAACATTTCTTCCGCGATTCCAACAGACTCTCCGAAAGGGAAGGATGCCGTACGCACGGAATATACCGGAGGTCGATCTATATTGCGATCCGGATCCGAAGCGATTGTAATGACCACCTGTGCGGGCTCCTTGTACTCATGGACTTCGTAAGTTACCGCTTCTTTGAACGTTACGTTAAACCGAACCATCGAATCGTCCAAAGTAATGAGCTCGTATGCGTCCTCGATCCGTTTGCTCTTCTTTAACGCGGCGAAATCTTTAACTGCGGAAAATTTCCTGGCGCCGCCGACCGTAAAAGTCATCGTATGAGGATACTCCGAGAACGAGACGTGGAAGGAGCTGGCCACCTGCTGCGCCTCGCCGTTCTGCGCGAAGTTCAAAATAATGCTTTCCTTGTCCCCCTGCTCCTTCACCGTTATAAAGTTAACGTCCGTCGCGTCCTGGATCGTTCCTCCCCCTGCGCTCCCTTTGTTGAACTGTAAAATTTTCACCAGTGTGCCCAGTCCGGGAACCTCTTGCAAGCTATTCGCGAACGCCGGAACCGTATTGATGCCGATTGTAAAAACGATGAGCAAAGCTGCCGCGCTGGCGCTTACCCGTCCGATCCACCGCCGGCTGCGCCGTCTCGCATTCGGTTGAACCTGCTGCTGTTTTCCTCTCTCTATTCCTTTGAGAACGGCTATTGACAACTCATCGGGAATGTCGATCTCGTCGTAAGCTTGCTTCATTCGTTTGAGCCTCTCATCCAATGGACTCACTCTCCTCCAGCTTGATTTTCAACCGCTCCAGCCCCCGGTAGATGATCGATTTCACCGAACTGAGCGGCGTATCAAGCACGTCCGCAATGTCCTTGAGCTGCATGTCCTCGAAATACCTTAACATAATAGCCGTTCTGGATTTCTCGTCGAGACTGCCCAACGCTTCGCGCAAATCCATCGCTTCTTCGTTATGGTTCGGTTCATAGCTGCCTTCGGCTCCCGGTTCCGCGTATACGACTTTTTTCGATTTGCGCACGAAATCCAAAGCGCTGTTAATCGCAATTTTCGTTAACCATGTATTGAAGTATTGCGGCTGCTGCAGCTTGTGGACGGCCAGGAAAGCGCGATATACGGTCTCCTGCACGACTTCGAGCGCATCCTCCCTGTTTCTTACGTACGTATAAGCCATACGGTACAGTCGCTCTCTCTTGGACTGGATCAAGATCGTGAAGCTATTTTCATCGCCGCCTATCGCTTTTCTCGCTAGCTCCGCTTCTTCCATTGCACCAACCTCCCGTCGCCAGAATTCGGAAAGACGCGTTTAACCGTGTGACTCCCCGCGTCGTTCGCTTGCCGCAATGCCGCGGGGAAATATCCATTGAAAAAACTTATTTTAGTTCGTATACGACTTTATTAACCGCATCGCCGGATTCCATGTCGATTTCGTACAGCTCGAACGTCAACGGCTGATCACCGGACAGCTTGCTTGCGGGAATTGAAACTTCCTGAGTGAATGTTCCCCATTCCGGAGCGCCCATCGATGCCGTACCGAAGCCTTCCGCTACGACGACGTCGTCTTGTTTCACGGCGTAATTGTAGGTGCCTTCATGGACCCGCGCTTTGCCCGTCACCGTATATTGAACGTTGGAATCGGACACTTTTATGCTGCGGAACGTTTTAACCGATTTCCCCGTACTTACGGCAGATTCCTTATTCAACTCGAAATTCGTTTTGTTCACGGCATCGCCGGATTCCATGTCGATCTGAAACAGTTCCATCGTCAGAGCTTGATCGTCGGACAGCTTATTCGCGGGAATCGAAACTTCCTGAGTAAACGCCCCCCATTCCGGAGCTCCCATCGATGCTGTACCGAAGCCTTCCGCAACGACCTCGCCGCTTTGCTTCACAGTGTAGTTGTAGGTGCCTTCATGGACTCGAGCTTTGCCGGATACGATATACTGCACGATGCGATCCGATACTTTGACGTTGCGGAAAGCTTCTTCTTTGGCTGTTTCTTCGGCGGCTTTTACGGCAGGCTTAAGGAAGCTTTGGTCGAACTGTTGCGAAAATTTCTGCGCCCAGGACGTGTTCATGACTCCAAAAAAGGCGGAGCCTCCGATAACGACAGCCGTGCTCAATGCGATGATTTTTTTATTCATGGTTGTGTACTCCTTATATTGTGATATTTTTCGCAGCTTCATGAAGTTACATTCGTTAGACGCAGAGGTTGTTCGAAAAGACGCAATAAATCGGTTGGGAATTTTTTGCTGTGAGGGACGGCGCACTTGCGATGACTTTCCATGGCGCTCTTCTATCCATCTTTTAAAAGATTAAATCTGCCATGCACCCTCTGTCTATGGTCGGGAATGGCGGGATTGTAATGTCCGGTATTCGCAATTATGCAACCAACCTGCACAATGAGTTGAAAGAAAAAGGGGTATTCGTCGGTCACCTCTCCATCGGCACGATGATCCAAGTCGGCACCGTCGGAGATCCCGATGTTATTGCGGATACCTGGTATAACCTCTTTCAGAAAAAGGATCATTTCGAGGAAACATTTCCTGCAAATTTCTAGCCTTTCATTTCGGATAATCAAAAAAGCAAAGAAGCTGTCCCAAGTGTAAGTTCTAGCTCACTTTTAGAACAGCTCGCTTGAGAAAAAAGGTGCCTAATTGAAAAATGACGGTGTTAAGGGTGCTAACCCTGCGCCGTCATTTCGTATTTGAGGTCTACTGCGACCTTCTTGAGCAAATTTATGGACAAATTTCAGGACAGCCGTGAAGACAGGTCTCGAGCGCGTCTTTCATGCGCTTGGAGCGGAAGCGGTTGATGGTGGGAAAGTCCGGACGTTGAAATACAAAGAAACCGTTCCTTTCGAAAATGGTTGGGTGGTACCTCCATTTTATTATGAAAGAACGGTTTCTTTTTTCGTTTTTCAAAGGTTAATCTCGATAAAAAAAGGGGGAGATACATCCCCACAAAAACATTAATCGAGATAAAGCAAAGGCTCGCTCTTACTGATTAAATAGCTCATAATAATCCATCGTCGAGGTCTCCACGAAACCGCAGGATTGGTAGAGCCGCAGTGCATTGGCGTTCTCCACGGCTACTTGCAGCATAATGTCCCCTGCGTTCGCTTCCTTCAACTTATCTATTGCCTTTAAGAGTGTCGCTCTTCCGTATCCCTTGCCGCGGTACTCCGGCAATACGCCAAGCCCATAGATGCCTCCGATGTCGGAAGACAACTGGATATGGACCTTTCCAATGATCTGTCGGTCAGCTTCGGCAAGATAGATAATCATGCCCCGCTTTTCTTCCTCCTCAGGCAGGATCATCCCCTCCTCTTGCTCACTTGTCCCCTCTTCTCCCAGATTGTCGCCAAAGTATATCGCATTCTGCCGGTGAATTTCCCGCGCATCGGCATTCGTCGCCTTACGAAATGTAATGCCTTCTAGGTCATTGCTTATCTCCGGCCGGTTCCCCCGGTAATACATCTCATACTCCGAATGTCGGTACTTGGCTCCGGTGCCTTGGACGAACGCTTGCCCGGCTTCCGATTTCCGATCGCTTAGAAGAAGCATGCTTTCGGGGGATCTATGCCTTCCCTCTGCCACAACAAGCTTATATAATGTCCCGAAGACGCCTTGACGCCTATAGTCCGGATTCACCATGCCGTTTACTTCGAGCGGCGCATCTGCGCCGCCGAATTCACAAATCCCCATGTAGCCAATTAACTCATGCCCATCGAAGTACATGAATTCATTGATTGGGCGGATCCCCACGCATTCTTTCTCTGAATATGCGCGAAGCTTGTAGTCCAACTCGAGCTTCAGCGTCGTCCGATCTTCACGGATGCACCGCTCTTGGAGTCTATTGATCAAGTCAAAGTCTTCTTGGCAAATTCCCTCTCTGAGCTTCAACCACGGATTGCGAATAGTCTTCATAGGACACCTCATTGGCTCGATAAACGCACTTATTTTAATTCTTGCATAAATTGTTTGAAGTTTTCGGCGATTTCTTTTGACCGAAGATGGTGTAAATAATGGCCTCCTTCGAATGTCATCATTTTTCCCTGTACGGAATGATTGGCTTGCTCCTCATGAAGCGGTATCCATCCCTCATTACTTGTGTTACCCGCATCTACAAACAAAATAAGGGGAAGCTCTTTGGGGAATTCTGAATGTTGAGCCCCATTAAAGTTAGAAGAAATATTCTCCATTTCATTCAGGACAGATTTATTATACATGTTTTTAAGCGTAATCATCCTCATTTGTTCTTTGGCTTCTTCGTCAAACGGCAGTTCGGCATAAGGGTCGGAACCTAATTTCAGCAGCAATCTGCCGAAGCCCGATTGCTTCAGTAACTTAAACGTTGTTATAGGGAATGTGACATCCATCCCCCCTTGCGTAGGAACACTGCTGTCGATTCCAGCAAATGCACGCACCTCGTCCGGATATTTGTTCGCGTAAGCCATCCCGTAAATGCCTGCAATAGAATGGCCCATTAATGTGTAACGGTCAATATTAAGCTGTTGTAAGGCTTCATGAATTTCACTTACAATATTGTCCGTGTTCCGCTCCTTATTCGTTCGATCGCTGAGTCCATAACCGAAAGGCTCGATCGCGACGACCTTGAAATCGAGAGAGAGCTTGTCGATGAGCTGCTTAAAATCAAGAACCGGTGCGGCTGTTCCGTAACCGGGCAGGAGCACGACGGTTTCTTCACCGTTTCCCTGAATCAGAACATTCATTTTTTTCCCATCCACAGGCACTAACTGGCCATAGGCTTGTATTTTTCCTTGCTCTATTTTGCCGCTGATCTTATCAACGATAAAAACAATGGCTATAAAAAGTAAAATTGCGCCAGCTATAGCTGCCAGAGATTTAAGGATAATGCGAAGCGGCTTGCTCATCCTCTTTTTCGTTACCTCTTCATTAAGTTCCATGCGTATCTTCTCCTGTTCTCGCCGGTTAGTTCCGGCTATCTTATCGGCTGATAAGGAGAGTTTACACGACGAAAATGTACGGCCCATGACGGTAATATGAACGCAGTATGAACAAGCAAAAAAAATTACGGCTATACACGTACAAAAGCTTGCACATGATGCCGTGAAGTTAAGAATGAATTACTCTGTCGGAGTTGTAATGGGCAAGGTGACAATGACGGTCGTCCCTCTTCCGGGTTCGCTCTCCACTCGGATATCGCCTTGATGAAGCGATACGATCTGTTTCACGATAGCCAGACCCATGCCGCTGCCGCCATACTTGCGGCTATGGGAGCGGTCAGCCTTAAAGAACCTCTCGAAGATACGCTTCTGATCCTCGGGAGAAATACCGATACCCGTGTCGGTTATTTGGACGGTCACGTTTTTGATATCTTGTTTCATGTTGACGCTAATCATACCGCCATCCGCGGAAAATTTTATGCTATTGCCGAGTATGTTCGTCCATACCTGGTTTAATTGATCATGATCGGCCATTATTCGAACGGCCTTCAAATTGAGCTCGAAACGGATGCTGCGAGCCGACCATTGCGGCTGAATCGCGACGATGACTCGCCTGATCTGTTCATCCAGGCTGAACGTGGCCAACTGCAGCTGCTGCGACTGCGATTCCAGCAAACTCAGCTTGAGCAGACTGTCGCTCATCTTGGACATCCGGTCTGCTTCGGCGATGATGATATCGAGATAACGGCTTCGCTGATCGTCGGTAATGCCTGCTTGTTTGAGCGCCAGAGCATAACCGGATATCGAAGTAAGCGGCGATTGGACTTCGTGCGATACGTTCGACACAAATTCCCTGCGCATCCGCTCAAGCTGCTGCAGATCGTGCATCATTTCTTCGAAGCTTTGAGCCAATGTGCCCAGCTCGCCCTTTTGCTTAATGTTCAGCTTAACGTTGAAATCGCCGCCTGCGACTTGCCTCGTCGCTTTTGTCAGCTTTTTGATCGGTCTGACCAAGAACATGGCAGCAACCAGAATCAATAAACTTCCCGTAAACAACGCGAAGATCAAAAAGTTCCAAATCCACTTAATGATAAAAGGGGCCGAAGGAGGGCCGATCGGTTCTATAAACATGGCTTTCGTACCCGTATCTGTTGTAAACGGCAACCCTAACAGAGTAGTCGAGATCCCGCTCGGATTGATTTGAACAATTTCCCCGGCCAATACTTTTTTCACTTGTTCCATCGTCACAGTGGCAGGCTTATGTCCGTTGACCGTTCCATAAGACTGGAACTGGCCCGGTGCTTCGTAAATACGAAGATGATAGGATTTGAGCTGGTTCATTTCGCTTACGAATGCATCCGCTTCAGGTAACGGGAACTTCTTGTAAATCCGGGCAATGTCCTGGCCGAAATAAAGCAAGGGGATTTGCAAATTTTCATTTAATTTGTCTCTAAACACCCAAGTTGCCACAAAAAAGGAAAGCACCGTGCCCCCGATTACGGAAACTAAAAATGTCAGGACGACTCGTGTATATATGGATTTAATCATTCGCAAACCTCAAGCCGGTAGCCAAGCCCGCGCACCGTCTCGATACGAAAATCGGGCGTGTCTGCGAACCGTTCGCGGAGGCGTTTAATATGGACGTCTATCGTTCGGCTGTCTCCCGCATAATCGATCCCCCACACCTGATCGATCAGTTGCTCGCGCGTATAGACTTGTCCGGGTGTTCCGGCCAGCTTATACAGCAATTCGAACTCCTTGAGCGGCAGCGTAAGCGACTCTGCTCCTCGCATTATCTTATAAGTCTGTCGGTCCAAGGTGACGTTGCCGAACTGGATCATCTGCGTGGTGCCAATCCGGTATCGTTTCAGCAAGGCCTTGACACGGGCCGTCATCTCCAGCGGATCGAACGGTTTCGTCAAATAATCGTCCGTCCCGAGATCGAAGGCCTTCACTTTCTCCCATGTTTCGCCTCTCGCGGTCAGCATAAGCAACGGAAGATCGGGATTGGCTCTTCTGAGCTCCTTGCATAACGTCCAGCCGTCCATAATCGGCATCATAATATCGAGCACGACAAGATCGACATGCGTTGAAGCATAGACGGCCAGCGCTTCCTTGCCATCCGCGGCTTCAACCGTTGCGAATCCGTCGTTGCGCAGAAATAGACAGACGAGTTCGCGAATGTTCGTATCGTCGTCGGCCACCAGAATCGTCGGCATCTCTTCCCTCTTTTCCCTGTTTCCGTCTCATGTTGAAGTATACCTATATCCGATACAAAACGGAAATCCCAAGCTCGGAAATATGGACGAATCGCCTCTGTTGTCCGTGCGGTTTACAACTATTCAATCCTTACAATATTTCATTGTACCCTTCGGTTCCGTTCACGCGAATTCGTTGCCCGTCTTGGATCAGTCTCGTGGCATTTTCCACCCCAACAACTGCCGGCAAGCCATACTCACGCGCGATCACTGCTCCATGGGTCATCAGTCCGCCAACCTCGGTGACAAGGCCTTTAATGGATAAAAACAAGGGTGTCCAGCCAGGATCGGTAAAGGCGGTGACCAATATATCTCCGTCCTCCAGATCGGCACTTTCCATGTCTAAAATAACACGCGCTCTCCCTTCTATCGTTCCGGAAGAGACAGGTAGACCTACGATCGCGTTAGCCGGAAAATTTTCTCGATTATACTCGCCTGCAATGATTTCACCTTCGGATGTAATGACGCGCGGGGGAGTTAGTTTCTCGAAAAGCTTGTAATCCTCTTTACGTTGGTTAACGATCTGATTATCAAGCTTGTTGGTGCGGACAACTTCGTGAAATTCTTCAAAAGTTAGATAGTAGATCTCTTCTGTGTCACGGATAACGCCGGCATGAACGAGTTGTTCGGCTTCCTTCAATAAAGCCTGCTTATAAACGAAGTAGCGGCTTATCTTTCCGTATTTCGGATATTCCCGGTAGCCAATGAAATTCCGGATGAGATCGATTTTTCGTTTTGTTTCTTTGGCTTTTTGTTCACCGTCCGGCAATTGTCTCAGTCGGCCTAATAACTCTTGCTCCTTATCCAATGCCTCCTGGCGTCCTTGCTCAAACTTTCGATGACCGGCATTAGGCTCGAAGCTCTTGATATGACCAAGAATCAGGGGGATAAGCGTAATCGGTTTTTCACTCCAACGGGTTCTCGTAATATCGATCTCTCCGGCACATCGCATTCCGTATTTGTCGAGATAATCATGGATAGCGTCTCTGGCTTCTCTTCCCCCATTAAGCTTAACCAGCCCATCCAGAAAATTATCTTCCTTTGCATGCTGCAAATAATCAATCACTTCCGGGTAAGGGCGGATCGCGTCTGCGACATCCAATAGCGCCAGTCCCATTTCCGAAGTAATATTGTGGGGCACAGATTGAGAAAGAGTATCTGCTGCGTTTTTTTCGCCCAACCAGTCGTTTAAGTTTTCATTGATCCATGATGTCGCATTTATAGCCGCCATAAATACAGCCGTACTTTGGGGGTCGAATAAGATCTTCTTTAATTGCTGGATATCTTCCAGAATAAAATCAAACAAATCCGTTCCTGATTTCGTTTGGATGTTCTGCTTTAGCTCTTCTATCGAGATTTGGCTGCGCTTAATCAAATCGGAAACGATCGCCGGATCGTTCTCGAATTGTGTTCCCCTATCTATAAGGCTTCTGTGCGGAATCGGCGCTGGCTGATCATGGGGTAACCGTTTTATAAAATCTCGCTCTATGACGGTTATGAGTGCGCCTTTAGTGAGCGGATCGGAGCCCACGGCATTTAATAAATTTTCCCGGCCGACTGGCGTAGACAGACTAGATGCAACATCAACGAACAGCCTCCCTCCGGCTTTACGCATAGGTGCGGGAGTGATCATCAGGTAAAAAGACAAGCCCAACGGCTTTATCGGATCTGTCATCATTTGTTGATGACCGACGGATAGATAAACGTGATTTGCTTGATCGTTCGCTTCCGGGATCGGGTATAAAGTTGTGATAGGTCGACTTTGGACAATATAAAATGTATCATCGGCCAAACACCATTCGATATCTTGCGGACAACCGAAATAAGCTTCGATCTGTCTTCCGATGCGTGCCAGTTGTAAAATTTGTTGCTCCGTGAGGGTCTGAGACCTTTGCCGATCGAGATCGATCTGCATCGTCTCCGTTCCGCCTTCTGTTCTTCCATAGATAGCCATCTTTTTGGTTGCGATCCTCTTCTCGACGATTTCCTCCTCCCGCACTTGATAACAATCCGCAGATGCCACCCCCGAGACCAAAGCTTCTCCAAGTCCAAAGCCGGCTTCGATGGATAGCAATTTGCGGTTGGAAGTAACGGGATCGGCGGTAAATAAAATGCCTGAAGCCTGCGGGAAAACCATCTTTTGAACGATGACGGATAAATAAACCTGCCTGTGATCGAAACCGTTCTGCATACGATAGATGACCGCGCGCTCCGTGAACAGGGAAGCCCAACATTTGCCGATGTGCTGCAAGATCGCGTCTTTGCCGATGATATTTAAATAGGTATCTTGTTGACCGGCAAAAGAAGCATACGGCAAATCTTCGGCAGTTGCGCTGGAACGTACTGCGTAACCATGTTCTTCGCCATGTTGGGCGAGATAGCGAGCAACGGCTTTCGCAACATCGGAAGGGATTTGTACTTCTGTGAGGGTTTGACGAATCTTCCCGCTGATTTCGCGAATTTGATCACGGTCCTCAAAATTTAATGTAGTTAATTGATCCAGCAAATCATGATACGTTTCGTTTTGTTCGATGGCTTGTTGGAATCCCGACGTTGTTACACAAAATCCGTCCGGTACGTGTATTCCTTGAATTTTTGATAATTCCCCCAAATTCAACCCTTTGCCGCCAACGAGCCCAAGCTGCCCTTTTTCCATTTCCTGAAAATCGAGAACTAGTGCATTCATCCCACATCTCTCCTCACCCTTAATTTGAGAAAAGCAATTGACAAGAGCTTGCCGAAGTGATACGATTAAAGTGTAAGATAAGATATTTGTGTACATAATGATTAAAACGGTTGGCATTTGATTATACCACCCTGTTTGTTTATGTGCAATATATATAAAGAACCTGAGCAGCCGTGCCAGGTTCTTTTCTTATTTTCCCTCTGGTTTATTAACTATCACTGATTGGCCATCCCTCGCTTGGGGTAAGAAATAGCAACATAGAAAGAGAGGGTGATTCGCATGACAACCGATCAGCGCAACATTCAGGTTGAAGAGCGCCATATCGAGAAGAGATCGGATTCCAGCCGAGTGACGGCTACATTCATCAAGTATGCAGCTTACCTTATCATTTTTTTCGGCATCATGTACTTCCTGGTCAAGTATATTCTGCCCAAGTTCTGAGGACGATGTCGTGAACCGTTCAGTGCCTAACATAAGGTTGAAACCCGATATTCAAAATATACGCCCTGCCTCCTTGACGTCGAACTGAATGACGTATTTGGAGCAGGGCGTTAATCGTTATCATGCAGATATGCAGCCTACATGCGTTTTCTACCTGCAGCAGCCGTTTCGCGGCCGCTTCCTCCGACATTCAATGAAGGAAGAGGAGGTGAACTTTCATGTCGCTTGGGTTCTTCACATTTTATACGCTTGACGTCGGCGTCGGGCAAGGCTACTATTCTGCGGTCGATCCTCCAGGCGCTACCGGACTTGTAACGCTTAGCACGGACAGTCTGACGGGCCCTGTTCGGCTGGTCATTACTCGCTACAATGGGCTGCCTCCCTTTGAACTGGATGTGAATGGCGGGCTGGAATACGGGGTAAGTATCAATCAGATTCAGACTATCGGTCTTCTGAATTTAAGCGGGGCCAGCGCCACTGGCTCCTTCTCGATTTCGATTCCGGAATAAACCAGCGCAGACTGTAAGACAAACCGTCAGGCTTGTCCTGACGGTTCTTTGGGTGTTGTAAGGCGTAGCCTCTTACAGATTGCTTGGCCTACAACTTCTCCTCTGCAATCCTCATCTTCCCGAATCCGATGTTTAAGTTTTACCCTTCTTTCAAGCTAGCATATTCAAATCAAAGGAGGATACTGTTGATCGCAAATTCGCCAAACAAAAATCGCTGCTACTCCTTTTTTGCCGGAACAGCAGCGATTTTGCCGTTAGCCTTTCATCGACCAGACTACGCTTCCGTCCGGACGATAGATGACAATATTGCCGTCGTCCTGGACAGCGAGATGACTATTCGGATTCCTGCCTTTATTGGTGAACCAGACGATCTGCTTGCCTTCATCGAAAATGTACAAGTTCCCATCGTGATCCAAATAACATGCCCCTGCCGTCGCCGTAGTTCCTGTCGCCCAAGCTGCATTCCTCGTGATCAATACTTCAGGAGGGTATGTTGCATTGCACGCGGTCAAATCCCCTTGTCTGAGATCGATGACCGCTTTCAGTTCCTGAATTTGCTCCATGATTACCGCTTTCTCTCTCGGAGATGCGGTAGCCAACTGCGCTTGCAGACTTGCTAATTGATTTTGTAGTTGGTTAACTTCAGCTTGAATAGGACGGCACTCCTGGGCTACCCTACCTGTCGTTTTAGTTATTTTATAGAGAACGAGATTTCCGTCTCCTTGAAAAACCAGCGAGTATAGCCCGTTTGGCGAATGGATGGCCTGATCGATGCCTAAAGTTTCTCCCGGTCGGACAACGCTGCCCTGTGCTGCGGGGGCGTTAGGAAGCCACAGTCCGCGATCGGGCGTCCATGGATGACGCTCCCAGGTGTTGGACCAATCCTGGGCCTCCGCCGGAACGTATCCCCCTTTTCTTCTTCTGTCATGCACAAGATCGCTCAGTCGGTTTTTAAGATCCCGGACTTGTCGAATCGCATCGAGATTGTGTCCAATCCATTGAGGAGGATACTTTGGTCGGCCTTTATCGTCGAATTCGAACCTATAACCGGTCGCCTCGTATTCCAATTTCCAGATTTCATAACGCATGCGATAGATCAAATCCGTATTTCGTTCCTGCGAGTACTGGTTCGCCAATTGCCTGTAGTTTGCCGGGTCGGCTTGCCTCGCCTGATAAGTATCGTCCGCTTTCATATAACCGTAGGCCATTCGAATATCGATAAGTCCGGGATCTATGGTCATTATGTCATGAATGTCGTGATCGGGCTGGATGATCATCACGTTTACGTTCGGGTTTACGTTTGAAATATAGGGCTCTATCTCACTTAATCCCACTTCATTAGCCATAATATCGCTTGTCGCACGATTCGCCACGTCGATCAAGTTTGCGGAACCTTTGGCATAGGTCTCAACCAGTTTTCCGTTTAAAAGGCTTCGCGCCGGTTCCAAAGAGTTATCCGAGGCCAATAGCGCATAAATTTCAGTTGCCCCCGCCTGAATAGCGGCCTGAATCGGCACAAGCTCACGAACGCCGCCGTCTACATAATGCTCATTGCCTATTTTAATTGGAGAAAATGCCAGCGGAATCGAGGCGGACGCCAACGTCCCGCCGCTCAATGCGATGCTTAAAGGGACGGACTGAGGTGGATAAGAGATTTTGCAACTCGTCATCAGCTGATTTTGGTACGAAATTTCTCCGTTCTTTTCGCGAATTTTCTCAATTATACCCGCTTTATCTCTTGGCGCAGCCATCTCCAATTCAGAGTAAAGATTGGCTCGCTGCTGCTCTAGCTCTTTGATTTTGACGGCAATCGGTAAACATTCCGGAGCGTACGGAGGTAATGTCTGCACATAGGTGACGCAGTCCCGCTGCAGCACATTACCCTTTTCCGTCACATATCGCAATGTGCCGCTTTCAAGGGCGACAATGCTCATGCGTAATTTAATGCCGCTATGCCACACTTTTACAGGATCGAGTTTTGATTGATCGTTCAGTTTCGAGTAAATGGGACCCAAATTGTATAGCGATTGAGACTGGCCGTTTAGCACCTCTTTAATTTGATTGATTAGATCTTCGGCAGAATCGTATGCCTCATTAATGTGATACATGAGTCCAAGCGTTCCGAATATCGCCACGCTGGCCCCTGCAACTTGAAACTTTTCTTTACGAACATCTTTACTCTCTAAATGTTTTATAATTTTATTATTTTTAACATTAATATACCAATTCTCTTCCACCCACATATCCGACGTCGTTTGCAGATCTCGCCAGATGCGAATTAATCCACGGAGTCCTCGGGTTTCGTCATGGCCATCCCCCTCTCCTTCCGCGAGTTTGACCGCATTAATGGCCCCGACGGACGTTCCTGTAATGACTGTAGGTCTAACGTTTCTCTCATAGAGGTAGCGCGCTGCCCCGACTTGAAAGTTGCCGCGCGCTCCGCCTCCGCTTAGTACTAAACCGACTGTCACATGAATTCCCTCCAATGTTTTTTGGCTTCGGCTATATCGTAATATTCCGCATATCCCGCTCTCAAGAGACACATTCCCGGGCAGGAAAGGAATTTTTCGGGAACGATTTTCCCTGTGCTGTCGGGAGCGCCAGGTATATGCGGCTTCTAGCCGGAGGGTTACTCTCAACAGGTTCAGTAATAGTCCGCGATACATAAATTCATTCGAATGGAGAATACTGGTGAGTACCAGTTGTCGAAATAAAAAGGTGGAGCATAAATGACATCAACCTCCAGGATCTCTGTGCGAGATGCCTATTTCATCCTTCTCCTCTCTTTAGGGATTACAAATCATGTCATTATGATTCCGCTCCTGCTGCATACGGCCAAAAGGGATGCCTGGCTCGGAATTGTTTTGACTCTGATAATAAGCGTGTTCTGGGTATACTTGATCTCCTTTATAATCAGGCGAACCCATCGAAAGCCTATTTTCACCTGGCTGAAGGAACGATATGGTCCTTTTATTAGTTGGTTCTTGCTTACCTTAACCTCTTCCTTTTTCTTCTTAATGGCATTAATTATACTTCGTGAAACGGTAAAGTGGATCAAGGTCTCCTACTTACCTCAGACGCCCAAAGGGGTCGTCGTGTTCATCCTTCTCTCTCTATGCGTTATCATCGCCTACAACGGAATACGCTCTATTGCGATCATGTCGGGCGTCCTTTTACCTGTCGTTTGGGTTTTGGGCAATTTTGTTGCCATTGCCAATCTGCGATATAAGGAATATTCGTTGTTAACGCCGTTATTCGTTGAAGGCTACGAGCCTGTTTTAAGAAGTATGATCGTAGCCGGCGGTGGGTTTCTGGAATTGATCGTGCTTGTCTTTCTTCAGCACCATCTGGCCAAACCGGTAAGTTATTTCTCGATTAGCATCATGGCGATCCTGCTAGCCGGACTTACGCTTGGTCCGCTAATGGGAGCCATTGCGAATTTCGGACCGGTAGTGGCCGCCCAAGCTCGTTATCCGGCCTTCGATCAATGGAAGCTTGTCGTTGTCACTAAATATATCAATCACTTGGATTTTTTGGCCTTGTATCAATGGATGTCCGGGGCTCTGATTCGGATTACCCTTTTCTTGTTTCTAATCACGGATACTCCCCCGTTCAAAAGCAAAAAAAGGCGTTTGACAACCTTGATTATTATCGGCGCACTATTGTTCGGGTTGTCGCTAAACGCTTTCGTCGATAAGCAAATCGAATCGTTTCTTTTTGGGGGATACTCCCTGGTCTCTCTCGTGTTTTTCTCGGCGTTGACGTTAATCTTGACGCTTGCCTCATTTAAATTCCGGAGCGGAGAGGAAAATGCATGAATCCAACAAACAGAAATAACCTCGTTGACGGCGAGGTTTTAGATGAAGAGCGATTGAGATCGCTATTTGCCCATTCCGTTGACGTAGTTTTGCGAGAACTTCCTCCAAAGGGGCTAAATCCAATATCAGGTCTAGTCCTCTACTGCGAAGGAATGATTGATGGCCAACTCCTCAATCAGCACGCGTTGCCGAATTTGGAACGCTTGATCGATGAGAGTGAGCAGTGGGACGAACTCGTTGTGGCCATGGAACAGTCGATGGAATGGAAGAAGCTGGACAAGCGCTCCGAGGTGGAGACCCTTCTTTTCGCCGGTCATTTGATCGCCTTTTTTGCCTTACAGGGTTGCTTTTTTTCCATGGATATCTCGCAATTGCCGCAAAGGCAGCCCGAAGAGTCGAGTACCGAAATTTCGATCAAAGGGGCTCGGGATGCGTTTACGGAAGATATCAACACCAACGTTGCTTTAATTCGTAAAAGGCTGCCTACCTGTTCGCTTCATAACGAACGGTACGTAATCGGCACAAGAAGCAGTACGAAAATTTCCCTGTTATACATTTCGGATATTATTCAGCCGCAGATCATCGACGAAGCAAGAAATCGGTTGAAACGGATTGAAGTCGATGCGTTGATTGCAAGCAATCAACTTGAAGAAGCCCTTTCGGATTCATCGCTTTCGATTTTTCCGTTGCTGGATTACATCGGAAGGCCCGATTTTGCATCGACATGTCTACTTAGAGGCAGGTTTATCATTTTGGTCGACGGATCTCCTATGGCGCTCATCGCTCCCTGCAATTTGTTAGAATTGTTGAAAACGCCTGAAGATGCTTATTTTCCGTATTACTTTGTCATATTCGAACGAATGCTTCGATTGCTCGGCTTGTTCATCGCGATCTTCTTACCAGGGTTTTGGATCGCTTTAACCTCCTACGATTTGGATCAAATTCCGTTCCCCTTGCTGGCAACGATTACGACTTCCAGATTCGGGCTCCCCTTCTCGACTCCAATGGAACTTTTGCTCATGCTAGCCATGTTCGAGCTGTTCAGGGAGGCCGGCATTCGACTGCCGAAAGCGGTCGGTCAGACGATAGCCGTCTTGGGCGGATTAATCATCGGCGATGCGGCAATACGGGCCGGAATGACGTCGCCGACCATGCTGGTCGTATCGGCAACTACCGCGGTAGCCACGTTCACTTTGGTTAATCAGACCTTGACCGGAACGGTCAGCCTTATTCGGATCTATGTTCTGCTCTGGGCTTCTATCCTTGGGATGTTTGGTTTTTTTATCGGGATGATGAGCTTGCTTGCCTACCTGTCCGTTCTGAAATCGTTCGGACTTCCTTACTTATCCCCGGTATCGCCACTTGTGTGGAAGGACGTGGTTGCCGGCTTGCTTGCGAAACCGTGGTCCTTCTACAAAAAGAGACCGAGTATGTTGAATACGGTGGATACGACTCGGCAAGGAAGGGACAACGAATGAGATGAGGACTTTCTTCAAGCTAATTTGCGTCGTCCTATCGTTAGGGATGACCTACGGTTGCTGGGACATTAAAGAGATTGAAAACGTGAATTATGTAACGTCCATCGGAATTGATTATATCGACAATTCCTTCGTCTTATATGCTCAGATGCTCGACTTCACTTTCATAGCGAAGACCGAGTCGGGGAAATCCGGAAAGAGACCCCAGACATGGATAGGCAAAGCAAAAGGAAAGACGTTGAAACTGGCCATGAACGAACTCTATTCGACTGCCCAAGAATTGACTTCGTGGAGTCATGTTTCAAGCATTATCGTCGGAGAAAATGCTTTAAAATCCAATATTCTCAAAACCGACGATCTGATCGGCCGATTTTGGGAAATCCGGCTAACGCCATGGATCTTCGGTACTCGCGAACCGATAGAGCGTTTGCTCTCCGTTCCGGCATTTTTTAATTTTTCCCAAAGGAATACGCTGGCTCAAGAACCTTTAGAAGCTTATGATCAGAGATCGTTAATCGAACCCGTTCGCTATTTGAAATTTCTGTCTCGACTATGGGAGCCTGGAACTACCGTCCTATTGCCCACGCTCTCGATCGACTCGACGACCTGGAAGAAAAACGAGAAAATAGATCCCAAAATGTATATTGACGGTGCATACGTGATAGAGGAAGGGAAACTTCTTGGAAAGCTTGAGAATAATAAATTATTGGGCTTAAGATGGCTAGATAAAAATACGACTCGATCGCCGATTGTCATCACAAGTCATGGAGAAGATGCTGCAGTAGTGTCTCTTGGGAGTCCCAGTGTCCGACTGTCTCTCAGTTTCAATAACGGGACTCCGAATTATCATTTCCACCTCAAGCTCAATGGCGACATCATTGAAACCTTGGATGAGCTAACCAGAAGCGAGATAGAAAGTAAAGCCGAGGATGTGGTTAGAAACGAGGTGATGAATACGTTCAGGAACGGCCTGGAGATTAAATCAGATATATATAGCTTGGAACATCTCCTATTTCGACAAAAGCCAACTGCTTGGAAGCAATTAAAACGTACAAACGACTTATTATTAAACGAAAGCTCCATCTCTTCGATCACGGTTAAAGTAAATATTAATCAGACCGGAATGAAGGTCTATCCGCTAAAATAAATGGTGATATGGAAATTCGGATAATTCATGGAGCAATTGCCCGTTCCTATTAGGAGGTCAGCCCGTTGAGAAGGGTTGGCCTCCTATGCTTATTAGGGCTTTTTCCCGAAGATGCCGTAAAAAAACAGATGGCCGATTTCCTTTCGCATCTCCACATTCAATTTGTCCCGTACAGAAGAGCTGCCGAGCATCTGCATAATGACATTCATAAAAAAAAGAATCGCCTCCGAAGATACGCCTCCGGATATTTTCTGTTCCTGCTTGCCTTGCTCAATCAGCTTCATAATGGCTGGAATGACAACTGTTCGTGAATATTGTTCAATATGCTCGGTAAATACGGGATCCTCAAACATGAAGTTTTTTAAACCGTCGTTGTTTAAAGTTTCCTGATTACTGATCGACAACGCGTACATGTTTTCCATTTTTTCTTCGAAAGGGATGTCGGCTTCCATCATCTTCTGGAAGGCTTCCCCTTCTTCTTCCATGAGATGATAAAAAATTTGTTTGGCCAGCTCCTCTTTGCTGCCAAAAAAGTTATAGATGGAAGCGGGCGAAACGCCAGCTTCCTTCGCGATTTCCCGTACGCCGATTTCTTGAAAGTTGCGATTCATAATCATATTGTGCAAAGAACGAAGAATTTGCTGCTTTTTCTGCTCTCTTCGTTTTTGGAATCCATTCATTCTCTATCCCTCCGTCATTCATTTTACATTTAAATTATGTAACAAAACAACCTATCGTTATTTTTTTATTGACAGCAAATTGCTCGTGAAATATTATGTAACTGAATTCAATCACGTTACACAATTTTATTAATATATCCAATTTAGAGTGCTGTAAGGTAAAGAATCAAAATTGGAGGTGTAGCCATGTCGGTTATTCAAGCCAATCAGTTAACCAAATATTATGGCCAAGTCAGAGCATTGGATGGTTTGAATCTTGAGGCGCGCGAAGGCGAAGTTCTTGGTTTCATCGGTCCAAACGGTGCGGGAAAATCCACCACGATTCGTATTTTGTTGGGGTTACTGCGCAAAACAAGCGGCGAAGTCCGGCTCTTCGGTCAAGACCCTTGGAAAAACGCGGTTGAACTGCATCGCCGGATTAGCTACGTGCCCGGAGACGTCAATCTATGGCCCACATTGACGGGCGGCGAAGCGATCGACCTCTTCGGACGTCTACGGGGGGATATGGATCGCAAGCGTCGTCAGGCCTTGTTGGAAAAGTTTAATTTGGACCCTGCTAAAAAATGCCGCACCTATTCCAAAGGCAATCGGCAAAAAGTGGCTTTGGTTTCCGCTTTTTCCTCCTCTAAAACCGAGCTCTTCATTCTGGATGAACCGACATCCGGGTTGGACCCGCTCATGGAAACTGTCTTTCAGGAGTGCGTGGCGGAAGTAAAGGCTCAAGGGAAAACCGTGCTGCTATCCAGCCATATTCTGGCCGAGGTGGAGAAGCTTTGCGACCGTGTCGCCATAATCCGCGACGGCAGCATTGTAGAATCCGGCTCCCTTGACCAGCTGCGGCATTTGACCCGTTCTTTTATCGCTGTGGAAACCGCACGGAATATAACCGGGCTTGATGGCCTGGCAGGGGTGCATGCTCTCCAATTAAACGGGAATAAAGCCCAGTTTCAGATCGACAGCTCTCATCTGGGAAATGTGCTGCAAATATTGAGCGCCTTTGATATTCAAGCGCTGACGAGCACTCCACCGACTTTGGAAGAGCTTTTTATGCGGCACTATGACAACAGCGATAATACGACAGTTTCGTCTGGGGGTGTACGGAAGTGAAACGGGAGCGGACTTTGACGGGAACGGGGACGTTGCTGCGTTTTATGTTGCGGATGGATCGGATCGCGATTCCCGCATGGGTGCTGAGCATTCTTTTTGTCGTACTGGCAACACTCAGCAGCTTCGACGAATTGTATCCGACCGAGACGGCTCGCCAGTCGATGGCAGCGACAATGGTTAATCCCGCCGGGATCGCCCTCACGGGTCCGGAGTTTTACTTGGAAAATTATACGATCGGAGCAATGATCTCACATCAAATGCTTGGCATGACCGGGATTGCCGTTGCCTTGATGAGTATCATGCTTATTGTGCGCCACACGCGCAAGGAAGAGGAAACCGGGCGCATGGAATTGGTTCGCGCATCGGTTACAGGACGTCATGCCAACACAACCGCAGCGTTGATGCTTGTCGGCGGCGTTAACGTAACACTTGCCCTTCTCCTTGCTCTGGGAATGGGAGTAATGGGGATCGAGTCCGTCACCTGGGAAGGCTCCTTTCTGTTCGCCGCCGCCCTTGCTTCCGTCGGAATCGTCTTTGCGGCAATCGCTGCTGTACTGGGTCAGTTGATGGAGCATGCACGCGGCGCAACCGGCTTGAGCACCGGTGTTCTCGTCGCCGCATACTGTCTGCGGGCGGTCGGCGATATCGGAGATAGCGCCCTTTCGTGGCTGTCGCCAATCGGATGGGCCCAGCAGACTTCCGCTTTTGTCGACAATAAATGGACGCCTCTTCTACTTGGAGCGGGGTTGACTGCGCTTCTTGTCGTCATCGCCTATCCGATGAGCGTGAGGCGCGATGTCGGAGCCGGTCTGGTGCGCCCCGGGCGTGGCCGCAGTGAAGCCTCCAGCAGCCTGACGACGCCGATCGGACTTGCTTTTCGTCTTCAAAGATTGAATCTGATCGTATGGTGTTTGGCCATGTTGTTGTTTGGAATGTCCTACGGCTCCTTTATCGGAGAAGCCGAGGAAATGATGGATTCCATCGGCGGTGCGCTCAATGAAATGCTCCCGGAGGCAGGCGGGGCTTCGTTTGCCGATAATATTGCCGGCATGTTTATGACCGTGACTGCCATCCTGGCAACGATTCCTGTTCTGCAGAGTATCCTAAAGCTGCGCAGCGAAGAAAATGCAGGACGTGTGGATACGCTTTTGTCAGGAGCGCTGTCTCGCTCTCGGCTGCTCGGCAGCTATCTCCTCCTCGCTGCAGCAGGCAGTGTTGCAATGATGTTTATGGCCGGCCTGGGAATGGGACTAACGGGAAGCCAAAGCATGAACGACTCCAGGTATTTGTCTGAACTGATTTTTGCGGGATTAAACTTTATACCAGCGTTGTGGGTTTCCGTCGGCCTGGCTGCCGCTCTGATAGGCTGGCTCCCGAGGGCCGCAGCACTGAGTTGGATTATTGTGGTTTACGCTTTTATTGCGGTCTACCTTGGGGGAATATTGCAGCTGCCTGAGTGGGTGATGAGCCTCTCCCCGCTTCACCATGTTCCAAGGCTGCCCGCCGCCTCATTCGAATGGACGCCGCTGCTCCTTCTAACGATGGTCGCTGTGGCTCTCGCATGGACTGGGTTGCGGGGATTCCGGCAACGTGACGTGCCTGGGTAGTTTGTAAGCGTTGACGTGTCAGCCTGATTACGCTTACCTGTTGCTGCAATGAAAACTCCCTCTCTTGACATACTTATCAATGTGTTTCTAGCCCCAATTCTTGCTCAGTTATTATTCTAAAGATCGAATTGTTTTTATACCTCTCATTTAATCACTCCCTGAGTTGAACGACTTGCCAAGGTTAGGAACTATTTTTTGCGTAATTTGATAATTAAATAAATACTTCTAATCAACCAAGACACTCCGACGATAAACCCTAAGATAATAGGAATATAAACAAAACGAGAAATAGATCCATCTCCGACTGGGCCGATTCTTGGCTGTTGAATCGACCAGAACTGATAGACAGTAAGGCCAATTAAAAATAGGGATACTATAAGGATTATATAATAACGTTTCATCGTAGCCCCCCTCAAGTCAAGAAGTAAACAATAATTGCTCGTTGCAAGTTTGCTCCCCCTTCCTTAATACTCAATCCTGCTCTCGAAATCTTCTCTTACTATCGAATATAGCTTTAAATCCTGAAAATCGTTTTTTGCCCAAATGTGCTTTCTTAATACCCCTTCAAATTTCATTCCCGTCTTCTCCATTACTCTTGATGAACCCGAATTCTCAGGAAGACATCGTGCTTCAATTCGAACGAGTTCAAGGTACCGTATATTGTGACACTTCCGGTATGGAGCAGTAACTGGCAATATCATCGAGATCTGAAAATGTTATTGGTCTTAATATGGATCTCTTCGTTTCTAAAATGGGAAAAGAATCAAACCGATCTTCGATCCTCATTTTGCGCCCTCCACTCCGAAAATAATTATTTAAAGAATTCTAAGCCTCCGATTTTTTGAAAACGTCTTGTCTCCTTAAGTTCTTCTATATATCCGACGATTTCTACATAGAAGTTTTCTGTATCCAATTTAGGGTTCCCTTCGTATATTTCAATTGGTGCAAAAGCAGCTAAAATAATCTCTTCCTCGGATCCAATTTGTAATTTATTATTCTTAGCTTCTATTTTAAATGGATTGCTCATAGATCCAGTTGACGTTTTTATTGGGTAACTTATGTATACATTATTTTGTGCAATTGTGAATTGCGACAAATTCTTTAGTTTGAGCGAATAAGCTATTCCTTGAGGCATGATAGATGTTTCTATTAATTCAATTTTTATTTGATCTATGTCTGATGATTTGACTTGAGGTTCCGGATTACAGCCTGTTAATAAAATATATATGAGCGAAGAAAATGCAAAACCTAAAATTGATCTTCGCATGGCTATTGCTCTCCTTTCTTCTTAGAATTTGTCGGTTTGAGATAACGTTCTTGTATTCGCGAAGCCGAGAGCTTTTCTATAAAAATACCCTTTTAAATTCATTGATTCAAAACCACATAGCCTAACCAACCAATAACAAGATATACTGGTGTATTTATTAGAAATGCCAATGTGTATTTGTTCTTTCTTATTAATATTGAAGACCCGATATAAAACAAAGGGAATATTAAGCCCCAAATATGAAACCTTGGCGATACCGCAAGATAAATAGACAAGGGTATTATTAGAACAGCAGAGACGTATAAACTGCGAGGGCTTCTAATCAATATTCCTAAAATAGAACAAATTATTGATGCAATCATAGCAGGCCAGAAAAACAAAGTAATCATGTCCCTCATACCTTTATCATCATTTTGGAAAAATGCCGGAAGTAAGAATGAAAATCCCCGCAACAATTGCAAAAATACCGCCTATTCGTGCCGATACAAGGGCTGCCGTACTCGGTTCGGCATTTTTGAACTGCCAGCCTACGCTCAAGTACCAAGAAATCCTTGGAAAGAATACTCCGATTGCCCCCATTATGATGAAAAGAATCGGGATCAATGTGAACAGGAACATAGATCTCACCTCCCTATATCATTATACAGAATGTTCCAATTATTAGACGCTGAAATTGAGTATAAGTTTCATTGGCTTGCCCTATTCGTTTCGATTCCTTGCTGTTCCCATAAGCCAAGTCGCCTGAGATGATCGATACACACAAAGTAAGGGTATGCCTCTCCTGCAGATTGCCTCATACGCTCCTGAAATTGCTCTGTAACGGGTTTGCCCATTCAGATTTCGGGAGCATATCGCATCGGAAGGAGGTACATACCCCTTGGACTTTTAGTATGGATCATCTTTGAAAGCAACTTGAAGCGCTTAGAGGGCAGCCCCTTTCAGGGTAGGCTGGCTATTAAGTAATGGAAGCTTGGAAAATGGATTGAATGGTGTCGCCAAGCCGCTCTTCAAATTGGGAATCTGTTTGCTCGGAAGTCAACCCCTCAGCCAATGCGCGTGAAAAGCTGGCAATCAGCCCGCGGTTACGAGCAAGCCTTGCATTGGCGTCCTCCATTTCGTAGCCTCCTGACAAAGCGACAACTCGGACGACATGGGGATTTCCCATTAGATCTTCATAGAAGTTGTCGACGGACGGAATGGTAAGCTTCAACATAATCTTTACATTCGATTCGAGACGCGACAATTGTTCCAGAATCATCTCTTTAAGCAGACTCTCCGATTCAACCTTATCCGTGCTGTTGATGTCTACTTCGGGCTCTACGATAGGAACAAGACCTGCTGCGAATATACGTTTCGCAAGGTCGAACTGCTGCTCGACGAGACTTCTAATACCGGCCGAATTCGCTTCCTTAATGACGGATCGCATCTTCGTTCCGAAAATATTCTTATCGACAGCTTGAGCCAAGCGTTCGTCCAATCCCGCCATGGGTTTCATGAGCTGTACGCCGTTCTCTAGACCGGCGAGTCCTTCGTCAATCTTTAGGAAAGGTACGATGCCCTTCTTCTCCCAGAGATAATCCGCCGTATATAGACCGTCAATGGTTCGATTCATCGTATTCTCGAACAAGATGGCACCTAGAATGTATTTCGAATCGAATACAGGGCAAGTGATTATTCGCGTCCTCATGTCATGAACTAACTTATACATCTCTTCTTCGTTCGAATAGCCGGATTCCTGGATACCGTATCGAAGCAACGCTTGTGGTGTGCTGCCTCCGCTTTGATCCAATGCAGCAATGAATCCTTGGCCAACACGAATTCGTTCCAGTTGTTCATTATTCATTAGAAACCGTCAGTCCTTCCATGATTGATTTGGTTAGGTTACTGAGTCGAATTCCCCCTAAAGGGATTAAGAAAAGTATAAAGATTAGCGCTCCTGCCTGTCAAATAAACGGCAAATTACCAACTTGCCTCCGACACTGCCTCGCCCTCTCAAAAGGGACCAATTTGATGGGTTCTTAAGTAATAGCCAACAATAAACCCTAATATTAATACAGGAAAAATATATAAAAGATAATATTTTTTTCGTACTCCAGTAACTCGTATAAAATTTAGGTTTGTATAGATCATTAAAGGAACAAGTACGACGCTTATGGATACTGCTATAATCAATCCCAAAATAATTCCGGACCATTCTTCTCCCGCCATATCTGAACAACCCTTGACTAAGCAATTAACCGAATATAAGGCAATTGCCCACCATAAGAAAGCATACATAGAAATAAAACCAAAAATAAAATTAACCAGAATACTTATCCCTATGAAAATCTTCTTCATCGACTGCTCCCAGTGATCGGAATTTTGATAAAAGTTTCCGCAGGCACTATCGCTTTGCGAGCCTCCCCTCAATAAATTTTTACATTTTTACCACCCTCATTATAACAGGAGTCTTTAATCCGGAGGGCAAATCGACGAATAATAAGATTATCCGGTCGTCGCCTAAAGAAAAAACAGGACAGCTGTCTAGTCTTAGCTGTCCCGTTAGTAATAAGCTATTGGTCTTATTCGAATAGATCAGTAACCGCTCCTTTGGCTGAGGAGGAAACCAGTCGTGCATATTTAGCCAGAACTCCGGAATTGTACTTCAAAGGAGGAGCTTGCCAAGCTTCTTCCCTTCTCATTAGTTCTTCTGTTGAAACGGCAAATGAAAGGTCCTGCGCGTCGCTGTCGATCGTAATGATATCGCCTTCGCGCAACAGCGCGATCGGCCCTCCAACCTGTGCCTCCGGTGCGGCATGGCCGACGACAAATCCATGCGAGCCGCCCGAAAAACGACCGTCTGTCAGCAAAGCGACTTTGCCTCCCAATCCTTTGCCTACGATTAGAGCCGTTACCGAAAGCATTTCCGGCATGCCGGGTCCGCCCTTCGGGCCGCAATAGCGTATCACCAGCACGTCGCCTTCCCGGATCTCGTCTCGCATGATCGCTTCCGTAGCCGCCTCTTCGCTGTCATATACGCGTGCCGGTCCGCTGAAGCGCGAAATCTTCATGCCGGACATTTTGGCAATCGCGCCTTCGGGCGCCAGATTGCCCCGCAGAACGACCAGCGGGCCTGTCGGCTTGAGGGGCCGGTCCAGCGGGCGGATAATCGTCTGCTCCGGATGCAGCGGATCGACTTGAGCCAAATTTTCGGCGAGTGTCCGGCCGGTAACGGTGAGGCAATCGCCGTGCAGATAGCCTTGGTCGAGCAGCATTTTCATTACGCCATGCACTCCGCCTACGTCGTTGAGATCCTGCATAACATGAGTTCCGCTCGGCTTCAAGTCGGCTAAGTGCGGCACGTTTAATCGAATCCTCTCAAAATCGTCGTAAGAAAGATCGACACCGACCGAATGCGCAATGGCAATCAGATGAAGAAAAGCGTTTGTGGAACCGCCAAGCGCCATTACGACCGTAATCGCATTCTCGAATGCCCGTTTTGTCATGATATCGCTTGGGTAGATCCCCTTCTCCAACAAATCCAATACCCGTTCGCCGGCTTGCGCACATTCCTCCGCCTTCAGTTTCGATATGGCGGGTGTCGACGAGGAGCCGGGAAGACTCATTCCCATCGCCTCTGCGGCCGCGGCCATCGTGTTTGCGGTGTACATACCGCCGCATGCACCCGGTCCCGGACAGGCAGTGCATTCGACTTTGTGAAGCTGCTCTTCCGTAATCCGGCCATCGTGAAATTGCCCGACCGCTTCAAACGCACTGACGATATCCACTTGTTTGCCGTCCAGATAACCCGGCTGAATTGTCCCGCCGTAGACATACACGGCCGGCAGGTTCAATCGGCCGATCGCCATCAGGCAGGCCGGCGTATTTTTGTCGCAGCCGCCGATCGCGACCAGTCCGTCAAACCGTTCCGCATTCGTAACGATCTCAATGGAGTCCGCAATCGCTTCCCGACTGGGCAGCGAGAACGACATGCCGGCATGCCCCATCGATATGCCATCCGATACTGTAATCGTATTAAAAATAAGCGGGGCTCCGCCGGCGGAGCGTAAACCTTGCTTAGCCGCCAAGGCAAGTTGATCAATGTGCATGTTACAGGGCGTTACTTCGCTCCACGTGCTCGCGACGCCAATCATCGGTTTTTTAAAATCCTCGTCCTTGAAGCCCACTGCACGCAGCATCGCCCGATTCGGTGCCCGATTTGCGCCCTCGCTGATCACATGACTGCGGATTCGCAAGTCTTTTTTGTCTGTCATCTCGTTTCATCCTTCCAAATTTTTTAGAGTACAGCATAGAGTTCGTTCATCGGCCGTATCAGGTTTTGTTTCATCATGATGCCGGCAGCCACTCCGTCCCGCTTCTCTAACGCCGCAATTATGGCGGAATGTTCTTCCACCGATGCGAGCGTTCCCGCGACCGGTTGACGGAGAAACACATACTTGAACCTTCTGATATGGACCTGCAGGGAAGAACTGAAAGAGGCGACATACGGGTTGTCCGCAGCCTCGACAATCAGGCCGTGGAATTGTTCGTCGAGCTCCATTGCACGATAAGGCTGTCCCCCTTCGATCGCTGCGGCAAACTGGACATTAAGAGACCCTAGCAGTTCAAGCTGCTCTGCCGTTACGAGAGATGCGGCAGTCTCGGCAGCCAAGGCATGTAGCGAAGCTAATGTGGAATAGAGATGCAGAATATCATCTTTCCTGATCAGGGTGACACGGGTTTCTTTGCCTGGATGCATCGCGACCAGCCCTTGAATCTCCAGCAGCTGCAGAGCTTCCCGGATGGGCGTCCTGCTGACGGCCAGCGATTCGGCCAACTCGGAATCAATAAGCTTTTCGCCCGGTTCAAGCGTTCCCTCTATAATCCAGCGTTGAATTTGGGCAAGCGCGCGCTCCTTGGCAGTCAGACGGACCGGAGAACTAAAGTTTCTAGGGATCGGCATCTCTAATCATTCCTCAATTAAGGTTATGTATGCAATATATCGCATGCAATATGCATTTGACAAGGAAAAAGATTTTCTTACTTCCTAAAACCTCCCCATTAGAGTCAAGCTAAAAAAGCCCTTATTCCTGTTGTCGAGCCGATTTTCGCTCGCCAATCCGGAAATAAGGGCTGTAGTACAGTTTACGGTGCAATCGGCAATACCGCAGCTCCGGCTGCCTTGCCGTCAACGCCGAGAACTTCGATCTCATCAAGGAAAACCCAGACGTTGACCGGGAATTCAACTTTGACGTAACGAGCGTACACTTTGTCCGCTCCCGCTTTCCCCGGCACACCGTCGGTTATCCCGTTCCATCTCACGAACTGGGCCGTGGCGGTATTCGGAGCCGACGACGGAGAAACGGTGGCTAGCGTGCTCCACGTTTGACCGTTAGTCGAAACTGAAAAAGCGGCGTTCTGCGGGAAATAGATGCCGGGCCCTGTATCCTGAAGAAAATGGGCTCTTATTAGTCCGATCGATTTGTTGCTGCCCAAATCAAATGTGATTGTGCGGCTTCGCTCCGCAGGGTAATCGCTTCCCGCATGGCCCTGCCACTGCCCGTTGCCGTAATCCGTCCCTCCGAACAGGCCGTTCGTAAGTTCATTCCCGGAATCGGGATAGTTGGCGTTAGGCGGCCTTGATAGGGTATAGCTATGACCGAGAACCAGATTGCCAAGGCCCCAGCCGTCGGACCAAGTTTGGATGAGAACTTGGGCATAACTATCAAGCAGCGTTGCCGCCGAAGCCGAGATCAATCCTTGCGCCTGCACGGCCGGGTCATGAATGTGCGCGAGAAAATCCTGCATATACGCAACGGCGTCCTTCGGCTTGTTTTGGTCCAGAAGAATCTGGATAATCTGCAGACGGTATGACAACTCATTGCCGAAAACTGATTGGATTTCGTTCGAAGAGACATAATCCCCGACAAGTCCTGCCATCGTCTCGGGCGTCGGGTTGTTGTCGGTAGCATACTTTCCATTTAAGTACTGGTACAGCCAGTCGTACATGAGACGCAAATCCGGATCCTTGCTTACGCCTAGATTGTATACCGCATTGTTGCCTTGATAATAAGCTCTGAACCCGTTTTGCATCAGGCCGCTTCTGACGCCGCTGTCCAAATATTCGATAAAACGCTGGCGCAGGATGGGGTCCGTCAGCATCCCGTCATCGAACTCGATTTCTTCTCCCATCCCGTACCGCTTCGCATTGTCCGCAGCGTCTTCCAGACGGTCCGGATCCATTCCGCCGAAGAAGTAATTCGGCTGGTAGGCGGCGGCGTCCACTCCGACGTCTTTCCACATAAACATTTTGTACGCTAAGGAGTGAGGAATCCAGAAAACCTTCAAGTTCATGGCATGCACCTTTTCCGTCACTGCGCGAATCATATCCGGTCCCGATTCGGATATCTCGATTTGCTCCGGCATCCAGTACATGCCGACAAGCTCAAGATTGGAGTAAGCGGCGGTCTGCCATCTTTGCTGGACTTGATCCAGCCACCACTGCACCGCTTTTTTCCTGTTGGCAAACGCTTGTTCTTCGCCTACGGCGGAGTCGTTAAAATTTAAGGAACCACTGCCGTCGATATCGCCGAAATCGGTTAAAGATTCCCCGGGATTTGGAATCATTAACACAACCTTGACACGATGAGCGGGCTCGTTCAGCTTGGCTCCGACTTCCTTGGCCGCCTCATTTAACTGCTGCATATCCCCTGTGGCAGCAAACGTTTTATCCAAATACCAATTCCAGTCGTCCAGGTTGGTTTGCCCCAGACCGAAATCGCGACCGGCCGGCGAAGCTATTCCGAGATAGAGAATGCCGTCAAAAAGCCAATCGACCGGCTCGCCGTCTTTATTCACATAGCTGATGTTAGGGATAATCCGTTCTTTGTTCCAATCCCCCAATCCATTCGCGTATTGACCGTTATAGAACAGATTCAGATTCCGGATACCGGCCGTAGCTTCCCCCGGCTCCAAAAATTGCGGCTGCTCGGCAGGAACCTTTACCGCCCCTTCAACCTTGCCGTCCGTACCGATAATTTCGATTTCGTCAATATATTCCGCTAGCGAATGATGCATCGTAAAGGCGACCTTTACATAGCGGGCATAAACCAACGTGCCCTCCGTATTCCCGCCTTTGATGCCGTCCCGGCTGCCCTCCCATTCAAAGGTCTCCTGCCTGGGGGGTCCTCCTCCCCAAAGCAACTGCGTAGCGTTATGGGAAAGCAGTCCCCAATTTTCCTTGTCGTCGGAGACATACATGGATACCGACAAAGGCACAAGAATCGAGTTAGCCGGATAATCTTGAAAAAAATGAGCGGTTATCCTCCCGACCGACTTTTCCTGCCCCAAATCGAATACGACTTCGCGCGTCTTGCCGCGCAGATGCCCCACCCAAGCCGGGTCGTTCTTATCCAATGCGGCGTATACTCCATCTGTAAGCTTGTAGCCGTCATCGGGATGAGAAGCTTCCGGCGCTTCGGACCATTCATACGGGAGACCGGCCGCAAGATTGCGGAAATTCGTCTGCTCCTCTGCCGATGGCGCCTCCTCCTGATTCGCGGCCGCAGCTGCAGCCGGAGAATTCGCCTGGATCGCAGAAACCGGAGTTATCGCCAAAGCTGCTGCCATCAGGATCGATCTCCATTTTTGGGTCGAAATCATCTTGATCAGCTCCTTTTTTAAACGATTCCGTTCTATTTCCCCTTAGCTGCCAGAAACACGTCGATTTGCCGTTGCAGCTCCTGCTGAATTTTTTGGAGTGCGGGACCGGCCTCCGCTTCGAATTTCTTCAAGGTGTCCTCGGTATCCATCACTCCGTTGAATAGCGCAGTATAATATTGCCCATCGACGATGTTGTACTGGCTGACCTCGTTTTGCACCGGGGTACTGTCGAATTCGAAGCCGGCCAAAATATCTGTGGTGAACATATCGGCATTGCGAAGCACGGCATCCAGTTCATCGTTCTTCGGATCGCCTCCTACAACAGTGCGCTCATCGACCGGATTCCACAGCCAGACATAGCCGAATGCATAGTAGCCGGTCGTATCCAGGTTTTTCATTTTGTCCTCTCCTACCGCCTCCCAATGCTTGCCTTCGATGCCGTAAGAGAGCAGGTCGTAGTTCTCTTTCTCATTCGCCCAGTTCAGGAACATCATCGCCCGTTCCTTGTGTTTGCTCACCTTCGGGATAGCGAGGAAATTCCACTGTTTAAAATTGGTGATGTTTGCGCCCTTGTCAGGGTTAAAAAAGGTGACCGTTTCCAGCTCGCCGTTCGGCACATTGTTCTTGATCGTGTTCTTGTGGAAGTCCGAGATGCCGAACGCGCCGTTCGTGACGATTGCCACTTTGCCTGCCGAGATCGGCTGTTGAAAATCCTTCGTCGTCAAAATATCCTTGAAAATCAGTCCGTCTTTAAACCATTTGTTCGCGTTTGCCAGCCACGTGCCGACAGGCTCCCGCTCCTCCAGCAAGTTGTGAACTTTGCCGTCATTGTTCGTGTAATAGAGCATCAGGCTGTTGCCCAATGCATGGGTTGGTCTGACATAGGTTTCGTAATCGTTTAGCGCATGGTGAGCGACAAATGAATACGTGGCGGAGCCTGCTGTCATCGGGATAATGCCCTTCTCTTGCTCTTTCACCTTGTAGGCGAATGCGATCAAATCTTCATAGGTTTGGATCGGCGGTACGCCGAGCTTCTCGCGAATGTCTTTGCGCAAAATGTAAGAGTTGCCGGACATGTAGCTGACGCCAAGCGGAACGGCCATAATTTTGCCGCCGTACTTGTTGTAGTCCCACATTTGTTGCGGCCGTTTGTCCAGCACCGTCTTGCCGTACTCGGCCAACAGGTCGTCGAGCGGTTCATAGAAACCGCTTGCAATCATCTGATTGATGTGCAGCCATGGCGCGTCGAAGATCAGGTCGATGTTTTCGCCGGAAGCGAGCGTCACCTGCGTCTTTTGCGCCAAATCCGACCAAGGCACGAACACGACGTCGAGCTTGACATTGATCGTGTCCTTCATTCGTTTCTCCGCCTCGGCGATGACCAAATCCATATCCGGCGGGCGGTCGCCGGGAATCATAATTTTCAGCGTGACCTCCTCCAGCTTGGCGTTGCTGCTGAGGCCGGCACTGTTTTCGGCCTTGACGGAAGGTTCCGATGGCTTCCCTTCCCCTTCATTCTTGCCAGCGCAGCCTGCGAGCGCGACAAGCGCGATCAATAGCGCGAGCGCAGCGGACATTCGTCTTTTCATGCTTGATTCCCCCTGTGTATTGTTTTCCTACCCTTTTACCGATCCAAGCGTCAAGCCTTTAATGAAGAAGCGCTGAATGAACGGATAGACGAACACGATCGGGCCGATGGTCACGCAGACGATCGCCAGCTGCATGCCATAGGTTGGCACGACGGCATTGTACTGTGTCTGGCTGCCGCTCACATAAGCCATCACGTTCAAGTTGGACATCAGTTGGCGAATCATCATCTGCAGCGGCAGCATTTTGTAATTATCGATAAACAGCAGCGACAAGTACCAGTCGTTCCAATATTGCAGCGCATAGAACAGACTCACTGTAGCGATGGCAGGCAGCGAGATCGGCCAAATAATGCGAAAGAAAATAGAGAAATCATTGGCGCCGTCCACCGTCGCGGCTTCATTCAATTCATACGGAAGCGTCCGGTAGAAAGAGATGAGAATGAAAGCGTAGAACGGATTAAGCAGATAAGGCAAAATGAGCGCCCATATCGAGTCTTTCAGATGCAGCCAGTTGGCGATCAGCATATAGAAGCCGACCAGCCCGGCGCCGAACAGCATCGTCAAGAAGGTCAAAAACGATAAAATGTTGCGGTACTTCACCCTCCGATGGCTCAGCGTATAGGCATAGGCGGCTGTCACCAGGACCCCCATCGCCGTGCCGACGGCCGTTACCATAATCGTAATGCCGTAGCTGCGGAACACCTGTTTGCCGGAGAGCAGAAATTCGTACGCCTGAAGGCTGAATTTGTCCGGCAGCAGCTGATAGCCCGCCGTTTGAAGAAGCGATTCATCTGCGAATGAGTTGATGAACACGATCCAGAACGGAATGAAGCAAAATAGCGCAAACGCGATCAGCACCGCGTACATCAAGACAAGAAACAACCGTTCTCTCATATCGATCACACCTTAAATCCTCTAGAATAGTCTTGAATCCGCGTCCACCTTGCGCGCAATCGCATTGAAGATCAGAATTGTGACCAAGCCCATGCAGGATTGGTAGACGACGACGGCGGAGGACATGCTGAAATTGCCCAGCTGCCGCAATGCACGGTACGCATACGAATCGATGACATCCGTCGTCGGAAACAGCACGCCGTTGTCTCCGATAATTGCGTAAATCATGCCGAAATCGCCGTAGAAAATGCGGCCGACGCCAAGCAGCGCCAATACCATCACGATCGGCCGCATAAGCGGCAGCGTAATGTAGAGCATCTGCTGCAGCCGGCTTGCGCCTTCGAGTCTCGCGCTCTCGTAATATTCCGCGGAGATGCCCGTAATGACCGCCATAAAAATAATGGAATTGTATCCGGCAATCTTCCAGGCGCTGATTACGGTCAGGATATACGGCCATACGCCGGGCGTGAGATACCAGTCCACGCCTTCGAAGCCGACAGCGGCAAGCGTGCGGTTAATGAGCCCTTCCGATGTGCTGAACAGCGTTAGCGCCATCATACTGACGACAAGCCATGAAATAAAGTAGGGTAAAAAAATAAACGATTGTGCGATTCGCTTGAACAGCCTATTCCGGACTTCGTTCAGAAAGACGGCCAGCACCACAGCGCTGCCCAGGCCGGACACGAGAAACAGCGCATTGAGAAATACGGTGTTCAGCGTCACGCGCAGCCAGTCTTTCCCGTTAAAGAAAAACTCGAAGTTCTTAAGTCCAACCAATTCGCTTCCCCATATTCCATCCGACAGCCGGTAATTCTGGAAGGCGAGCAGGTGCCCGAGCATCGGCAAATACGCGAATACGACCAGAAACGCGATGCCGGGCAGCGCCAGCAGATACAAATATCTGTTTCGCGACAGCTCGTGCACGAACGCCCCGCCTAACCTTCTCCGTTGCTTCAAACAGCGTTCCTCCTTTCTTGTTGGCTTATTGGTTTCGAACGACGTCATCGTAGCATTCGCAATGAGAATCCGCCTAGTTCTCATTGGCCTTATTCGGTTCTCGACCCGCCGATTTGCGGACTTCGGCAGGTTATCATTTGACCGTCAAGTTCGTAATCGACCGCAGCACGCTAATTCGCCGAGTTATCGGCCGTCCGCCCCAGTTCCGTCCGCCCTCCTGCCATGCTGTCGCGGTACTGGGTCGGCGTCATGCCGGTCGCTTTTTTAAAGGCAGTAAAGAAGTGGCTTTTCGTCTGAAACCCGGATTGCTCTGCTATATCAGTGACTTGCAGGCTCGTTTGCTCCAGCAGCTCTTTGACCTTGCCGATCCGCTCATTCAAAATAAAATTCGATAACGGCATGCCGTATTGCTCGTGAAATAAGTGGCGAACATATTTGCCCGTCAACGCAACATGATCCGCGATCTCTTCCACGGACAGCATCGGGTCATGAATATGGTAACGAACGTATTCGATGATCTCCTCGATCAGCTTTTCCTTGCGGTTGAAACCCTTTCTGTCGCTAAGCAGCCGAATGATCCGGCCTGTCTCCTCCTTCAGCCATTCCCTGACATCGGCCAGCGTGGAAAACTGCCTTAAGTGGTGTTCGATCCCTTCGACGCTTTGGATGGACGTCATTTTGCTGAACGATTTGACAATCGCGAACAGCAGCAGCTTTAGCTGGAATTGGCACTCGGTATATTTCATCGTCTGCAAGCGCACGAACAACTCGTCCAGCATCGTCAGCGCCTTCTCCTCCTTGCCGCCGCGAATGGTCTGGATCAGGCTTTCGTACACAGCCTCCTCAATCGGAGCCTGCAGATCGGCATAGCGTTCAAAGTCCTGTTCGATATAGATTTTGTCGTCGCCGCTAACAAACTTGAACAAAGTCAATTCATTCATATCGTCGTATACTTTGCGCAAATCGTCATGCACGCGGCGGGCCTCGCTTTCCGCGATCGTGACGTCCAATTTGACGTAGGCGGCCACTTGCCGACGCAGCTCTTTCAGTTCTTGGGTCAATTCGGGATCAGGCGAAGAACTGGCCGAGCCAACGATCACAACGAGATGGTCGGAGCCGAAATCGACGACCTCGATCGACCGTTCCGGCCGGCCCAGCAGTTCCTCCGCGATATTGCCGATGGCATATTTGAGCAGCTTGCGCGAGACAAAATCGTACTGCTCGGACAGCTCGTAATAGGAATCGATTTTGACGACGACCAATCGGATCCATTCGTAGTTCAGCAGACCGGACTCGCGGACAATCGCCGCTCTGGCGCTATCGGTAAGCCTGCCCTGCAGCAGCCACTGTCGCAAGTATTCGGTCTTGATTAGCGGATAATGATCGCGAAGCATGACGACGCCCTTCTCAATGACGCCGTAATCGTTCTCCCCCTTCACGCCCAGCATCCGCTGCAATTGGTCTGCCAGCCGGCGGAATGGCCCGACGAAACGCCGCGAATTCCAATAGGCGATCAGGAGAAGCGCCGCAAGCAGCAGCAGTGAACAGGCAATAATGACGGTTTTGAACGCATCGGCCTTCTCCCGGAATTGCTTCATCTCCGTTACGGATACAAGAGTCCATCCCAGCGATTCAAGACGGGCATAATTGACGAACGTCTCCCCTCCGGCACGGTTCAGCTCGAAGGATCCCCGCTTCGAATCTGTCCGGATGTTACGGATGCTCTCCTCGAGCCGCTCATCCGATTCCCCCAGAATCAGCCTGCCCTGGTCGTCTACAATCGAGAGCAGCGCATCCGCCCTTCCGCCGCCCGAGATCAAATGCTTTTGCAGCTCCTTCTTGTTGAACAAGACGACAAGATACCCGTCGCGATTTTTCTGTATGGGAGTCGAAGGAAGCTGGAGCGCCAAATACGAGTTCTCCCCTATCCGATGATCAAAGTAGCGGAGGAAGGACCCGGGATTGCGCTCGATTCTCTGCAGCATCGGCTGATCGACAAACTCCCCGAACGGGAGCAGTCCGACTTTGGAATCGATAACCTCTCGTTTGCGCACGCTGAATAAGTAAGCGGATTCAATAAAGGGCTCATTGGATAAGTATTTGGTCAAAACCCGCATCGTACCGGCATTTTGCAGCAGATTATCGGCGGACGCATAGATCCAGCTTTGAACGGCCTGGTCTTCGTACATATTCAGGCTGTACCATTTCAGCTTGTCCAGCATAAACTGCGTTCGCTCTGCCATTTCATCGATGCGGTCCTGATTAAACGTTCCCATTTGTGAGTATGCGAAGTGAGAAAATCGGTTTGCCAGAAACAACGAAAACGGAATAATCGTAATGGCGAAGAAAATGCCGCTGAATACAAATATGCGCCAGGATGTCGATCTGAACATAGCTGTTAACCCCTCTCCCTCTTCGTCGTTAAAGGTTCTCTTTTGACTGGTACGTTCTATCTTAGAGCACCCTTTTCGGGTTTGCCTAGTCCTCATTTGTCCGTCAAGTTCTGGTTTTCCGTTTATGCCGTGCAATCGGGGATGACAACTGGTGGCGTTGGAAGATACGGGGCCGGCGAAGTGCCGTTATTCTGGAAGAGGAAGGAGAAACTTATATTTTGATTTTATGATATCATAAGCATCGTACATAAATTATTCCAGTTAGAAAGGGGTAAGGCATGGCAAATATCGAGCACTTGCAAACTGTACACGCTCCAGCATCGAAGGTGTATGAAACGCTAACCGCCGCTGAAGGACTGTCGGAAATATGGACCAATGAGCTCATTGTCAATAACCAGATTGGCTTTGTTAATGAATTTCGATTCGGCAGCGATGATGTAACTAAGATGAAAATAGAGGAATTGATCCCTAATAAAAAAGTCGTTTGGCATTGTATAGATTCAGATGCAGAATGGATTGGTACGATGATTTCCTTCGATATTGAAGAGAAGAACGGGAAGTCTTTTCTTACTTTGCGTCATATGAACTGGAAAGAAGTAACGCCATTTTATCGCTCCTGTAACTACAACTGGGCTTTTTTCCTTTATAGTCTCAAATGCTATTGTGAAGATGGCGAAGGTATCCCCTATCATAAACGTAAGTTTTAACACTTTATGTTGTACTGTCAGGGCTGTCTCATAATTGACTTATGAGCAGCCTCGCTTTATCTCGATTAATGTTTTGTGGGGATGTATCTCCTTCCTGTTGCCTGCTCCATCCCACAAAGTAATTCAATTACTTTGCGGGGACCCCGGGTTGGACTCATGAAATCGGAATAGGTTACTCGTAACAAGGAGATTTCACGATACTCCGCTCCTCCAGGAGATACATCCCAATGTTGCCAAGATGAAGCTTGTCGCTCCACGTTCCCTGCGAATAAATTGTGCTTTAGTGAACCCGAGCTGAGGAGAGGAGTGAGGCCAAAAAAGTACCTCGACTCCACCTGAGCCCCGGAGTAAAGGCCAAAAAAGTGCCTCGACTCCACCTGAGCCGCGGAGTGAAGGCCAAAAAAGTGCCTCGACTCCACCTGAGCCGCGGAGTAAAGGCCAAAAAAGTCACTAGTCATGCATCAAACCTAACATGAAAAAAACGATCTCCATAATTACCTGTATAAGGAATATTATGATTGTTTTCTCGTAGCCAAACGCATTAAAGCTCCTTTATTGTAGAAATGACGCGTTATCCATCATTTCTTCAAAAAAGG
>NZ_QRDZ01000016.1 GCF_003386235.1 Cohnella phaseoli | reverse complement strand
GACCCCTGGAAGAACACCAGGTTGATAGGCTCGGGGTGGAAGCGCAGCAATGTGTGGAGCTGACGAGTACTAATCGGTCGAGGGCTTATCCTAACATCGTGCGATGCAAATCGCTACGAACAGGGTTTTGGCCTACAAAGCAAGACACTTCACCTTCTTCTAAGCGCGAGTTTGGTTCGTATCCGGTTTTCAAGGAACAAGTGCATCAGGCACCTCAAATCGGAGGTGTCTTTTTTGCGCTCCAAAACTCCTTCCCAAGCTGCACCACCGTATGCAGAAAGCCCCTGATCTCCCATAAACTCAGATGCAGTCCGTTCCCACCGAATGCAAACAATACCGATACTCTAACTATCGGGGAGGTGTCGGGAATGGCTGCTCACCCGCCCATTCATAAATTTGGTATTTTCCTTCTGTCGGTATGGATCGCGACTATAAGCTCGGGCTGTTCGAATGGAGCTTCGGATTCGGCAGCGACCCGCGATCTGCACAGGCTGGAGCATGGTCTTAGGCAAGCATCGGATCGGCCGATCAACGATTTGAAGCTCAAGCGCAAGCCAGACGCCGATTCAATCAACGTTAAGATTCCCGCCCCGAAAGCTCAATCCCAGAAGCAGGCCCTTAGCTCGGTCAAGCCTCCCAGCTCGATTAGGGCGATCTATGTAACCTCATATGTCGCCAGCGGAAGCAGAATGAATCAACTGATCGACCTCGTCAACCGCACCGAGCTGAATGCAATGGTATTGGACGTCAACAGCGGAATTGCCCTTACGGCACCGGGTCGTTCTAACGCCAAGGACGGTTCGATCAGGCCGATTCCCTCCGAGAGAAAGGCGGCCAAGCACTACAGGGAAGTCATCGGCAAACTTAAGAAGCAGAATATTTACCTCATCGCCAGAATCGTAACCTTCAAAAATCCGGAGCTCGCTAAGGCGGTCCCGGCCTGGGCCATTAAAAGGAAGAGCGGCGCAACCTGGACGGACAGAAGCGGAACGCCATGGGTGAATCCCTATAAGCAGGCGAGCTGGGAATATCCGATTGCGTTGGCGAAATATGCTGCGGAGTTAGGGTTTGACGAGGTCCAATTCGATTATGTACGTTTTCCCGAAAACGAATCCAAGGTGGATCGAGAGGTCGACTATGCCAATACGCGCAAATGGACTAAGGAGCAAGCCATCGCCGCTTTTCTTCGCCAAGCGAAAGCCGCACTTCGCCCTACTGGAATTGCAGTTGCGGCTGACGTGTTCGGAATGGTCGGTTCATCGGAAGACGATATCGGCATTGGTCAGAAATGGAACGCGATCGCGCCTGAGGTAGACGTTATATCGCCTATGGTGTATCCTTCGCATTACTCGGAAGGAATGTGGGCCATCGCTTATCCGGATTTGACCCCAGGACCGATTGTAAAAAGGGCGCTTAAGGATGCCTCCAATCATAATCGGCAGTTAAAGGATAAAGGTATAGCGGCAGCACAAATCCGTCCATGGCTTCAAAGCTTTACCGCCACTTGGATTCATCCTCATCAACAATACGGAGCGGCGCAAATTCGCGAGCAAATCGAAGCTGCCCGCAAAGCAGGTATCCATTCTTATATGTTGTGGAACTCTTCTTGCAAATATCCCCAATTCAAGTCGTAACGCGGTAGTGCGGCAAGGCGGAAAAGTATTGATTTGGTGCGGTTTTCCACGTTTCGAATGTGCTTGACAGCCCATGATGCCTCTGCTAAGATTGACGATAATCAATCGGAGACAATAGCCGGAGAAGCAACCGGCAATAGGGGGAAACCTGCTGTGTGGCAAAATAAGTTCACCAAAGAAGGCCTTACATTCGACGACGTACTGCTCGTTCCACGGAAGTCATCTATCCTACCGAGGGATGTGGACGTATCGACGGTGCTGAGTCCTTCGGTGAAGCTGAATATTCCGCTGATCAGCGCGGGAATGGATACGGTCACGGAATCGGCATTGGCAATCGCGATCGCCCGCGAGGGCGGCATTGGCATTATTCATAAGAATATGTCCGTTACCCAGCAAGCGGAAGAGGTCGACAGGGTTAAACGTTCCGAGAGCGGAGTTATTACAAATCCTTTCTCCTTGACTCCGGATCATCATGTTTACGACGCTGAGGAACTTATGGGCAAATACCGGATTTCCGGGGTGCCGATCGTCAACGGAGAAGGCAAGCTGGTAGGCATTTTGACCAACCGAGACTTGCGCTTTGTTCATGATTACTCGATCAAGATCAGTGAGGTCATGACTCACGAGGAACTGGTGACGGCGCCGGTAGGCACTACGCTGCAGCAGGCGGAAGGCATTCTCCAGCGGCATAAGATCGAGAAGCTTCCTCTTGTAGACGAGACGAACACGCTTAAAGGGCTTATTACAATTAAAGATATCGAGAAAGCTATTCAATTTCCGAATGCGGCGAAAGACCAGCACGGACGGCTGCTCGTCGGAGCTGCGGTCGGCGTATCCAAAGATACGTTCGAGCGTGCCGAGGCTCTGGTGCACGCCGGGGTCGATGCGCTTGTCGTCGATTCGGCGCATGGACATCATATCGACATCGTATCGATGGTTCGCAAGCTGCGGGAGAAGTATCCCGACCTCACGCTTATCGCCGGCAACGTTGCAACGGGAGAAGCGACTCGCGATCTAATCGAGGCGGGTGCATCCGTCGTTAAGGTAGGCATCGGACCGGGATCGATCTGTACGACTCGCATCATTGCTGGAATCGGGGTTCCTCAGATAACGGCCGTGTACGATTGCGCATCTGTTGCGCGCGAGTACAACGTTCCGATTATCGCTGATGGAGGAATCAAGTACTCCGGCGAGATTACGAAGGCTATCGCTGCGGGCGCCAGCTGCGTTATGCTTGGTAGCTTGTTCGCGGGAACTGAAGAAAGCCCGGGCGAATCCGAAATCTATCAAGGTCGTCGCTATAAATCTTATCGCGGCATGGGTTCGATCGGCGCGATGAAGGAAGGCAGTAAGGACCGTTACTTCCAGGAGAACGAGAGCAAGCTTGTTCCCGAAGGTATTGAGGGACGGGTTGCCTACAAAGGGCCTCTTAAAGATATCATTCATCAACTGCTCGGCGGACTGCGTTCGGGTATGGGCTATTGCGGTACGGGAACGATCGAAGAGCTGAAGAATGATACGCAGTTCGTTCGGATCACGGGCGCCGGGTTGCGCGAGAGCCATCCGCACGATGTCCAGATTACGAAAGAAGCGCCTAACTATTCCATGTAACCCCCAGCGGGAGATAGAGAGAATATGGAAGCCGAAGGGACAGGAATTATCCGACCTTCGGCTTTTTCCTTTGATGCGCCTATGTTACAATAGGAAAGGTATTTTATTATCGAAAAAGGGGAGAATGCGTTGAATCGCCATCATCAATTGTCGTTGCCGCTCATCTTTCCGTTGAAGCGGTTCGTCGCCGCTGCCGTACTTGTTAGTTTTCTGTCCTTGTTCGGCCTTTCCTCGTTTGCCTCCGCGGCCGCGGAAGAGCTTCCTGCTCCTCCCCAGTTGGAAGCCCCATCTGCGATTTTGATGGACGCGGGAACCGGACAGGTGTTGTACCAGCTCAATGCGGACGAGGCCAGACCTCCTGCGAGCATGGCGAAAATGATGTCGGAATATTTGGTGTCGATGGCCGTTAAGCAAGGGAAGCTGAACTGGGACGATAAAGTTACCATCGGCGAAAATGCGGCCAAACAAATCGGCAGCCGTATTCTTCTGGCGCAAGGGGATCAACATACGATAAGAGATCTGTATATTGCGCTGGCTGTCTATTCCGCTAACGATGCAACGGTTCAGCTTGCGGAAGAAGTGGCGGGCTCCGAAGAAGAATTCGCCAAGCTGATGAATCAGACCGCGGTCGAACTGGGCATGACAAATTCACACTTCATTAATTCAACAGGCCTTGACCGGGCCGATATGCCGGAGAAATATCAGCCGACCTCTATCGATGGCGAGACGACGATGTCCGCCAGAGATGCCGCTATTCTCGGTTATCGAATCGTGAAGGACGATCCGGAATTTCTGGAGACGTCCAAGCTCCAGGAACACAAATTCAGGGAACGCGACAAAACCCCGATGAAAAACTGGAACTGGATGCTGGGTACGAACAAAGATAATCCGACGCTCCGCAAATTCGCTTACGAAGGCGTCGATGGCCTGAAGACAGGGCATACCAGCAGAGCGGGGCAGAACTTTACAGGAACTGCGCTCCGCAACGGTACGCGTCTGATCGCGGTTGTCATGGGCGTAGGGGGCAAAACTGAAGATGGCAAGCGCTTCTTGGAGACGGCGAAGCTGTTCGATTACGGCTTTAAGAGCTTTGAGAAGAAAACAATTGTAGAAGCGAAAGCTTCCGTGCCTGAATATGAGACGCTGAAGGTCAAGAAAGGGAAAGCGACAAGCGTGCCGGTCGTTACGGCAACGGATCTTACCGTTCTAGTTCCGAAGGGCGCTGTCGTTGAGCCTGTCGTGCAGGAAGTCAAGCCTGTCGAAGACCCGCTTGTTGCGCCGATCGCGCAAGGCGACAAAGTCGGTACGGTTACTTATAAGTACAAGGATCCATCCACGCAAGAAGAGAAGACGATAACGATCGACCTGATCGCATCGGAAGAAGTGAGTAAGGGAAGCTGGTGGAGACTGCTGCTCCGAGCGATCGGCAACTTCTTCTCCAGCCTGTTCCAAGGAATTGTAGATCTTTTCTAAATTCCGACTCGAATGGTTGTCTATTACTGCTTCTTCATGTAAAATTTATGTTTAGAATCTTCGGGAGGCATGAATCATGGAAACAGGTACATCGAGAGTCAAACGCGGCATGGCCGAGATGCAAAAAGGCGGCGTCATCATGGACGTTATGAGCGCCGAGCAAGCTAAAATCGCCGAGGCGGCTGGCGCAACTGCAGTCATGGCTTTGGAGCGTGTCCCGTCCGACATTCGCGCGGCAGGCGGAGTTGCTCGTATGGCAAATCCGGAGCTTGTAGAGCAAGTCATGAAGGTTGTCAGCATACCGGTTATGGCCAAGGCCAGAATCGGGCATTATGTTGAAGCGAAAGTATTGGAGTCGCTGGGCGTGGATTACATCGACGAGAGCGAAGTGCTGACTCCGGCCGACGAAGTGTTCCATATCGACAAGTCGCTGTTCACTGTTCCGTTCGTATGCGGAGCGAAAGATCTCGGAGAGGCGCTTCGCCGGATTCAAGAAGGCGCATCGATGCTCCGTACGAAGGGCGAGCCGGGAACGGGCAACATCGTCGAAGCCGTTCGCCACATGCGTATCATTACCGGCCAAATTCGCAGAATCCAGAACCTGTCCAAGGACGAGTTGTATCATGAAGCCAAGGTGCTGGGCGTAAACTACGATTTGCTGGTGAACGTTCACGAATCCGGTCGTTTGCCGGTCGTTAACTTCGCTGCCGGCGGCGTAGCGACTCCTTCCGATGCGGCCTTGATGATGCATCTGGGCGCAGACGGCGTATTCGTCGGATCCGGTATTTTCAAATCCGAGAGCCCGGAGAAATTCGCACGCGCAATCGTCGAAGCGACGACGCACTATGAAGATTACGCCTTGATCGCCCGCGTGTCCAAAGATCTGGGCGAGGCGATGAGAGGGATCGAGATTTCCAAGCTTCCCGCATCCGAACGGATGCAGGACCGCGGACTGTAAGATCGACTCATCGAGCGGCTTCCTTACGGCTCAGCAGCAGCTGGGTCGAAGGAGGCCGCTTTAAGATTATATCCACATTAGCACGGAAGAAGGATAAGCGATGAACATCGGAGTACTGGCGTTGCAAGGAGCGGTGGCGGAGCACATTCGCAGCATTGAGCTGGCCGGAGGCCAAGGCGTCGCCGTCAAACGGGTAGATCAGCTGGCCGAGATCGACGGCCTGATCATTCCCGGAGGAGAGAGCACGACAATCGGCAAGCTGATGCGGAAATACGATTTTATCGAGGCTATCCGGGATTATGCAGCGCAAGGGAAGCCCGTATTCGGAACCTGTGCCGGCATGATCGTGCTTGCTGAACGCTTGGATGGCGGCGAGGAGCCGCACCTGCGGCTAATGGATATGACGGTCGCCCGCAACGCCTTCGGTCGCCAGCGTGAGAGCTTCGAAACGGATCTGGATGTAAAAGGGATCGATACTCCTCTGAGAGCAGTCTTTATCCGTGCGCCGCTTATCAAAGAAGTCGGCGAGAAGGTTGAAGTGTTGTCGGAATATCAGGGCGAAATCGTCACCGCTAGGCAAGGTAACCTGCTGGCCGCATCATACCATCCCGAGCTAACCGATGATTATAGACTCCATGAACTATTCATTCGCATGGCCCAGGAAAGGGGACAATAACCGATGTTGGACGTCAAGTTACTTCGCAACGATTACGAGAAAGTGGCGCAGGCACTCCGCAATCGCAACGCTTCTCAGGAGCTGATCGCGGATTTCCCGAAGCTGGACGTGAGCCGCCGGGAAAAGCTGACAGAGAGCGAGCAGCTCAAAAATCGGCGCAACGTCGTATCGCAAGAAGTGGCGAAGCTGAAAAAAAACCGCGAGAACGCAGATGACCTGATCGCCGAAATGCGGACAGTCAGCGACCGAATTAAGCTGCTGGACGATGAGGTGCGCGAAATCGAAGCGGAAATGGACAAGCTTCTGCTGGCTATCCCGAACGTTCCTCATGAGAGTGTGCCGGTTGGCGCATCCGAAGAAGATAACGTTGAGCTTCGCCGAGTAGGAGAGCCTATGTCCTTTGATTTTGACGCCAAGCCGCACTGGGAACTCGGCACGGAGCTTGGCATTCTCGATTTCGAGGCGGCTGCCAAGGTGACAGGCTCGCGATTCGTTTTCTACAAAGGCTTAGGGGCGCGCTTGGAACGGGCTTTGATCAACCTCATGATGGATCTTCATGCGGACAAGCATGGTTATGAAGAGATTTTGCCTCCATATATCGTAAACAGGGATAGCCTGATTGGAACTTCGCAACTTCCGAAATTCGCGGAGGATCTGTTTAAGATCGAGGATACCGATTATTTCTTGATTCCGACAGCTGAGGTTCCGGTGACGAATTTCCATCGCGAAGAGATTTTGTCGGTGGACGATCTGCCGAAAGCGTTCGTCGCTTTCAGCGGTTGCTTCCGTTCCGAAGCGGGCGCTTCGGGTCGCGATACGCGCGGGCTGATTCGCCAGCACCAATTCAACAAGGTAGAGCTCGTTCAGTTGGTAGCGGCGGACAAGTCGTACGAGGTGCTTGAACAGTTGACCGGCCACGCGGAGAAGGTGCTGCAATTGCTTGAGCTGCCGTATCGCGTACTTACGCTGTGTACGGGAGATATGGGCTTCGCCTCTGCGAAGACATACGATCTGGAAGTATGGCTGCCTAGCGCGGGCACATACAGAGAGATTTCGTCCTGCACGAACTTTGAAGATTTCCAGGCGCGCAGAGCGGGTATTCGCTATCGCCCGGAAGCCGGAGCTAAGCCGGAATTCGTGCATACGCTAAACGGTTCGGGTCTTGCGCTCGGACGGACGGTTGCAGCGATTATTGAGAATTACCAGCAGGCCGATGGTACGATTAAAGTGCCTGAGGCGTTGAAGCCATACATGGGCGGTCTGGAGACGATAGCGCCTCGCAAGGCTTGATGGCAGGCACACTCTGCACTCTGTCGAAGCAGAAGAAGTCATTGCGATTAGGGGAAAGTGGTGATGAGGCATGATCGTAGGCAATCTGAGGCAGGCTGCTAAGGACGGAAGCGGATTGCACCCTGTACTGGATGAAGCGATCCGCGTGTTGGAGACAACGGATTTCTCAAATCTGTCGCTTGGTAAGCACGAGCTTAAGGGCAATCGTATGTTTATGAACGTCCAAGAATACGACACAAAGGACGTATCGGAGATGATGTACGAAAAGCATGCCGCACACATCGACGTACAATATGTCATTTCCGGAGACGAGACGATTCATTGGGCCGCCTCGGACGATGGCCGATTGCCGGATGACGACCGTCTGGAGTCGGACGATTTTGCGCTCTACCAGGGACTTCAGCCTACGGGTTCGGTCCATATGACCGAGGGAACTTACTTGATCCTGTTTCCCGGCGAACTGCACCAGCCGTGCGTATCCCCGAACCCGGGAAGGCCGGTACACAAAGTTGTGATTAAAATTAGGGCGGATTTGCTGGACTAACAAGAGTCGGCAATTCCGTTTACGCCACGCAGGGCTTGATGCGCCCCAAGCAGGTGTGATATGATGATTTGGCAGTGTCGACCGAACCTTCGGGGGAAGCGTCTGCCAATCAATCTTGGAGAGATACCGAAGCGGTCATAACGGGGCGGTCTTGAAAACCGTTAGGGTGCAAGCCCACGTGGGTTCGAATCCCACTCTCTCCGCCATAAGCAAAAAACAGCCCGATTCCTGAGAAGGAGTCGGTTTTTTGCGTCAAGGCGGAAGTGGGATTCGAACGGGCCGTAAAGCGGACATGCCAAAAGGCATGTTCGTAGGCCCCGGCGTGATAGTCGCGAATGACGTGGCCGGACGAAAAGTACGGCCGCGGAAGCGACGGAGCGAATCCCACTCTCTCCGCCATAAGCAAAAAACAGCCCGATTCCTGAGAAGGAATCGGTTTTTTGCGTCATGTCGGAAGTGGGATTCGAACGGGCCGTAAAGCGAACATGCCAAAAGGCATGTTCGTAGGCCCCGGCGTGATAGTCGCGAATGACGTGGACGGACGAAAAGTACGGCCGCGGAAGCGACGGAGCGAATCCCACTCTCTCCGCCATAAGCAAAAAACAGCCCGGTTCCTGAGAAGGAATCGGTTTTTTGCGTCAAGGCGGAAGTGGGATTCGAACGGGCCGTAAAGCGAACATGCCAAAAGGCATGTTCGCAGGCCCCGGCGTGATAGTCGCGAATGACGTGGCCGGACGAAAAGTACGGCCACGGAAGCGACGGAGCGAATCCCACTCTCTCCGCCATAAGCAAAAAACAGCCCGGTTCCTGAGAAGGAATCGGTTTTTTGCGTCAAGGCGGAAGTGGGATTCGAACGGGCCGTAAAGCGGACATGCCAAAAGGCATGTTCGTAGGCCCCGGCGTGATAGTCGCGAATGACGTGGCCGGACGAAAAGTACGGCCGCGGAAGCGACGGAGCGAATCCCACTCTCTCCGCCATAAGCAAAAAACAGTCCGATTCCTGAGAAGGAATCGGTTTTTTGCGTCAAGGCGGAAGTGGGATTCGAACGGGCCGTAAAGCGAACATGCCAAAAGGTTCCGTTCTGAAAGCAATAGGCGGAACAATTTAAAGCGGAAGTCCCGCGTTAATTTCGCCGAGGGGCTCGATTTCGTGAATTTAGAGCGGAAATCCCGCTTTAATTTTTATAAAAATGGAAAATTAGGAAAATAGAGCGGAACATCCGCTTTAAATACCTCAAAAAGGGTGCGGATGCGAAATTAAAGCGGAAAATCCTCTTTAATATCTTCAAGGCGTGCGAATCGAAGTGGGAAGCCGCCTACAGTTTGTTTTGGATACATTCATTACATCTTTACGAAAGGATAAGCCCCCTTTTACGACGCTTCGGAAAGTTATCAACTTCAAGAACAGGCAGACTGCTCGTTTTTTCTTAATATGGCGCAGTGGGAGGAGGCGTTTTTATTTTTTCCCGAAGTTTCGAATAAGAAACCGCTAAGGAGCCAACCTAATGGAAGTGGAGGTGTTCATGATGTCAAGCAACGATGAACTGTCCGTACCGCAAGAGGATTTGGTTGAAGCTTGGAAAAAGACGCTCCCCGAGCGACTGGCCCCGGGAGACACGGCCGAAATTTACTCGGACGGAGCCGATCCCCGTACCTTCCATGTTCATATTAAGACCGCGGGACGGCAGATGATGGAGTTTGATTTTGCGGTTCAATACGTCGACAGCCGGGAAATCGACATTCAACTCAAGGATGTGGAGAAGGACGGTCAGACGGTTGACGAACGTCCGGAGCAGATTCAAGAGCTGATCGGAGACTATCGCAGACACCTGCACGAGACCGCGCAAGCGCTGCATCATTTTACCCATGCGTAGAAAGGGCGAGGAAGATGGCGGACAAAAATTTGAGCAACGTGGTGAATGAACTGGAGAATAGCCCGGTCAATTCTCATCAGGCACAACAGAATCAGCAGAAGAAAAATGATCGAAGACACCAAGATGCGCTCAATCACGATAAATCGAGCGATTTGGAGCATCTGTAACGAGAAGAGGAGGCTTCAACGCCATGAGCAAACCGAAGTCGCAATCCGTACCTCAGCCCGATGAGGATCATAGCGCCCGGAATTCCGTCGTGGACCATCAGCCCAATAAACCTCTATCCGGCTCGAAGAAAGTCAAAAACCGCAATCACACTCGACATAATAACGCGGAAGGCTAATCGGGCCTCCCATGTACCGCAAGTCCCGGCACAACGCCGGGATTTTTTATTTTTGTATACAAAAGAGAAGCCGTATCGCGGATTTCTATTGCTCTGTCAGGTTTACCCCTAGTATATGGATTGGTATAATAGACTCATGAAGTCCGAAGGAGGAACTTGTTATATGTCCGATGCAGCAACATCTTTGGAAGCGCCAACCTCTGTGAATAAGGCAAAACCGATTCAACATCACAAGCAAACCCCTCTGGAAATTGTCCGGCGTACTGTCTTAATCATAGTCGGAGCGATTCTGGTAGGCATAGCTTTGGAAATCTTCCTCGTTAACAACTCGATCATTGACGGCGGCATCACGGGCATCTCCATTATGTCCTCCTACTTAAGCCACATCCCGATCGGAGTTTTCCTCTTTATCCTCAACCTTCCTTTTCTCATTCTCGGTTATCGAACGATAGGCAAAACCTTTGCATTGTCTACCCTTCTCGGAGTAGGGGTATTATCCATATCTACGGCTTTGTTGCATCCCGTTTCTCCTTTCACCGACGATATTTTGCTAGCGGCTGTGTTCGGAGGAATCTTCCTCGGAGCGGGAACAGGGATTGTCATCCGGGCAGGGGGATCGCTGGACGGTACCGAAATCATAGCCATTCTGCTCAACCGCAAATCTCCTTTTTCCGTAGGGCAAGTCGTTATGTTCATCAATCTCTTCATCCTTAGCAGTGCGGGCTTCGTCTATAGTTGGGATCGGGCGATGTTCTCCATGATTGCTTATTATATTGCGTTTAAGGTGATTGATCTTACGATCGAAGGCTTCGATGAGTCGAAATCCTGCTGGATTATTAGCGATCAGCATAAGGAGATCGGGGACGCCATCACTGCCCGTCTTGGGCGCGGAGTTACTTATCTGCATGGCGAGGGAGGCTACACAGGCGACTCGAAAAAGGTAATATTCTGCGTAATCAACCGTCTGGAGGAAGCGAAGCTGAAGACGATCGTCGGGGAGATGGATCCTTCCGCGTTCCTGGCGGTGGGCAACATTCACGATGTGAAGGGCGGAAGGTTCAAGAAGAAAGACATTCATTAACAGCGCTTGTGAATCCTTCGTAGTTTTAACAAAAATTTAGGGTTGAAAGTCTTTCCCCATGAACGGAAATAAGTTACAATGAACTTTGTGCGATTTTCTGAATCTTAGATGAATTGGAAGGGGTTTTTGTATTTTGTTCAAGCGTAAATTTGGATTTGCAATTGTTGCGCTGCTGATGACGGTTGCCCTGGTGCTCGGCGGATGTACTAAAGATAAATCTCCGAAAGACGCACTACAGGCTTCTATGTCCAAATCGGCGGATATTAAATCTTACAACTTCAAAGGCAGCATGGTCTTCGAAGATTTCAACTTCCCTGCGGAAGGCGATAGCGCAGCCGAGGCGGCAGCCGTGCTGAATCTGATGAAGAGCGCGGAGCTGTCCTGGACAGGTGCATACCGCGCCGATCCGATGATGATGGAATTGAATCTTCAACTGGCTCTAAAAGGCGATCTGGCGATCACCTTCAACGTTCCGGTCGTTATGACAGAGAAGAAAATTTGGGTTAAAATCCCGAACATTCCGATGCTGCCAATTCCGGAAACAGTTAAGGATAAGTTCGTCGAGCTTGACCTGGAAGAGCTTGCGAAAGAATCCGGCCAACCGCTGCCTAACATGGACGTGGCTAAGTCTCAGAAGTTCTCCAACGATGTCATGGGAATCTTGTTCAAGCACCTGGACGAAAAGACTTACCTGAAGTCGATTAAGGTGAAGGACGCAGCTCTTCCTTCCGACGTTAACGCATCTCAAGTCGTTCAATTCCACCTGGATCAATCCCAACTGGAAGGCTTCGTGAATGCCGTGGTCGAGAAGATCGCTCCGGAAATCTTCGAGCTTCTGTCGACGAATGCGGAATATCGCGATATGATGCAGCTGAAGCAGGAAGATCTTGACGAGATGAAGAAAGATCTTGAAGAAGTGAAAAGCGGAGAAGTATCCAAGACGATTGACGAAATCAAAAAAGAGCTGAAGAAGCTGGATATTACCGCGAACTTCGGAATAGATAAGAAGGACTATCCGATCTACACGGACGCTAAAATCAGCGCTGCGATTGAATCGGAAGATCTGACGGGCAGTGTAGCGATCAAAATCGTCTCCCAGACGACGGGCATTAACGAGGAGCCGAAGTTTGAAATCGGCGAACCGAAAGCCGAAGAAGTTGTGACCATGGAAGAAGTTCAAGCTGAAATGGGCGGCATGTTCGGCGGATTCGAAGAAGAATTTTAAGTTAGAGAAATAGAGAAAATGGGAGGCCTCTCGCCGATTATGGCGGGGGCCTCTTTTTGTCTATGATGAACCCGAAGAGAGTCCTATCTGTATTCCTCCATCAACTTTACGATTCAGGGCACCACAGGAGCTCTCAGCTAACAGTGAAATGCTTCTCAGTCAGCGCGTACTTTGATACAATGACCGTGTTGGCGGGAGGTTTCAGTCTGCTCTCGCCGTTGTCATTGCCGAGTGCCGGAAAGGCGTTGATGAATTGCACACAAGAAATGACAGTCATCTATTATATCGCCTTAAACGAATTCAACGGCTGCAAGGTCAAGCTTGTACGCGATTGGGGCGGGTGTTGACCGGCGGCCATTATCTGATTGCGGCGGTTCATATGGAAGGAACCATTATCTTGGGGGAGCGCTACTATCCCATTAATCGAGACGCTTTCTATTATTGTCCTCCCGGAACCAGCTTCAGTCTAACGCTTGTTCCCCACGAGGAGTCTCATTTATTTCTGATCGCTTTCGATGCGTTCCGTATTTCGTCCGACGGGCAGTCGGCTGAATATTCGGGCGGATCGGCGCATGAGGAGAATGGGCCGCTATTCCCGGATGAATCCCGTCTCGTCTCAAGCGAACGAGCTATCCAGCTTTGCCGCTCGCTTCTGGAGCTTCGGCAACGCGGAGCGACGTCCTCTCCTGTCCTGCTCATGCAATCTCGGATGCATGAGCTTCTTCATCTGATCGCAAGCGAAACTCGCAGTCGGGGAGAAGACTTGAGAGACCGGCTGGAGCGCAGCCGCGCCTACATGCGGTACGCTTTTTCTACAAAGCTGACGATCGATGCTTTGGCGCGCGACATGAATGTTAGTTCGAAATATTATATGGAGTTGTTCAGCAAGCATTACGGCATGAGCGCTATGCAATACCTTGGCGGAATCCGCCTGGAAGCGGCCAAGCGTCTGCTTGCGCGAGGCGGCGGCAAGCTGCGCGATATCGCTCATGCTTGCGGTTTCGGAGACGAGTTTTATTTCGGCCGGCGCTTCAAGCTGGAGACGGGCATGACGCCTGCCGCGTTCATGCGCAGCCGCGGGAAGAGCATCGCCGTATTGGACAGTGTCTTTCTCGGCATGCTGGCGCCTTTGCATTTTGTTCCCCATGCCGCGCCGTTGCATCCGGTCTGGAGAGCGCACTACGAAGAAATATTCGGCGACGATGTAGAGACCAGACTATCCATAGGTCGTAGAGCCGCTACCGTAGCGGAGAATGTCGAGACATTGTTGCGTGCCAACCGACCGTTTGATCTCATTCTTTGCTCCAAAATGCAGGAACGGCATCAAACGCAAAAGCTGGAGGAGCTCGGCCGTGTGCTGGTCTTCGATACAGACGAGAAACCTTGGCGCGAACTGTTTATGCAAGTAGCCGAGAGTATAGGGGCCTCTTCCGAGGCAGTCGGCTGGTTGAGCCGTTACGATCAGACCATCGCTATGGCGTTTGGTCGGCTAGCCAAATGCTGCACAGGACACCGCATCCTGTTTCTGCTTGTGGAAGGAGAGAAGGTCTTCATTCATTATGACCGTGCTCCGGCAGATATTCTATTTGAAGAGCTTGGACTGTTGCCGGCGACGGCGGTTCGACCGAATGCCCCCGAAGCGGTCAGCCCTGCCGAGTTGACGGCTATTAACCCCGATTATTTGTTCGTACTCGTCTATCAGGACGACGAGACGATCCGCACCTGGGACAATTTGCAAGCCGACGAGGACTGGCTGGAGCTCGCCGCTGTGCGCTGCGGCCGGATGCATTCCTTATCGCCTTTCCCATGGAGAGACGATTCTCCTCTGTCCCGCCTTCTCATCGTGGAAGAGGCTCTTAAGCTTTTAACCGAGGATTGTCCATAAGTTTCTACTCCAAATGTGCATAGACAGTGAGAATGGGTTTGCCTACTATAATTAATAGTAATAATCATTCTCAATGGAGGTAGCACGTTATGTCTTATCGCAGTTCATCTCTCGTCGTCTGTCTGCTGCTGGCGGCGTTGTTGGCTTCTTGCGGGCAATCAGGCTCGTCATCATCTCCTCGAATAACGCCCGTGCCATCGGGTCAAGCGTCTTCACCCTCCCCTGATCTAAAGGCGAATGGAGAAGACGGCATGCATACGATTACTTATTTAGGCAAGCAGTACGAAGTGCCTGTCGCCCCTCGCAAAATCCTGTTTATGAGCGCCTTTGAGTCCATGGAAGATGCGGTTGTGCTTGGAATCGAGCCGTATGCGTCCAGCGCTATCGGCGATGAAGACGAGCCTTTTCCAGGATTTTATGGAGCCGTCATGCAGAATACCATCCCGTTGATGGGAACAACCGAAGAAAGCTTTGAATATTTATTGCAGCTTAACCCCGATCTCATTATCGGAACAGATATGGAGACCCCGGCCGTGCATGAACAGTTGTCAAAAATTGCGCCGACGATTCCCGTATCCCATTTCGGTCCCGACTGGCAGGCGAATCTGGAACTGTTGGCGGAACTGACGGGCAAGCAGGAAGAGGCTAGGGGAGTTATTGCCAGGTATGAACAGGATCGGGACAAAGCAAGACAGCTCGTAAAAGGTCTCGATGCGGACACGGAGGTGCTCGCGATTCGCGTACGCGGAGAGCAGATGATGGTCTACCCGGAATCCGTATTTCTGAACGATGTGCTCTATGAGCAACTCGGCTTCAAAATACCGGAGCTCGTCAAGCAAACGAAACAGCAAGAGGTATTGTCGCTGGAGGGATTGTCGGTCGCGAATCCCGATTATATTATTCTGCAATACGATGTGTACGAGAACGGAGGGAGCGAACGCGCGCTTGAAGAGCTTCAGAAGTCCAAGGTATGGCAAGGGTTAGATGCCGTGCGCAGCGATCGTCTGTTCATTAATGCGGTCGATCCGCTTATTTCCGGCGGAGGCACTGCCAACGGCAAAATATTGATTACGCAGGCTGTGCTGGACAAATTTCAATGAGCGATACGAAAATTGCCGCAGACCGTGTAATTCGTCTGTTTGAGGTCCTTCACCGCAAGGGTCTTTTCTCCGGAGGCGTGCTTGCCGGATACAACGGCCAAGCCATCCGCACCGGTGTGTACGGCATGGCGGATTATCGCTCCGACGCCCATCTTACGGCCGACTCATTATATGAGCTGGCTTCCGTTACGAAGCCGCTGACGGCTACGGCGGTGCAGCTTCTCGAGCAGCGTAAGCGGCTGCGATATGACGATCCGCTCGTCCGCTGGCTTCCCGCTCTTCCTTATCGCGACGTTACCGTGAGACAGGCGCTGATGCACGTATCGGGGCTTCCCGATTACATGGAACTGTTAGAGCAGCATGGAGAACCCTCTTCTATTGCAACGAATGAGGACGTTATCCGTTTGCTCGCGGAACGCTGTCCGCCGCCGCTTTTTCCGGCAGGGGAGCGGTACGAATACAGCAATACGGGGTACGTCTGCCTAGCCAGCGTCATAGAGGCTGCATCCGGGATGGCTTACGCCGAATTTATGCGCGCTCATCTTTTTGTGCCTGCGGGAATGAAGCGCTCTCGTATTTACAACAGACGCTTAAAGCCAGAGGTCATCGACGATCTGGCTCACGGGTGGATTAAGGAAGGAGCGGAATGGGACCGCTATCGGCTGCCGGATGAGCTGGATGCTCTGAATTTCGTCGTTCGCCTGGACGGAATACAGGGAGACGGAACGGCGCACTCGACGCTGCACGACCTGCTGGCCTACGATACTGCACTAAGGGATGGAAAGCTTCTGAGCTCCGACTCGCTCCTTCAGGCGACTGCTTCATTTCGTTTGCCGGACGGCAGCCGCACCCCCTGCGGCTTTGGCTGGTTTTTGTCGACAACGCCGTGGGGAGATTTATTGCTTAGCCATAGCGGCGGTTGGCCGGGCTATTGGACTCGCTTTGTTCGCACTGTCGCTGATGCTCGCGTGTTAATCGTACTGGCCAACGTGGAAGAAGCGGAAACCGAGTCGGTACGTGCTGTGCTGGACGAAGCGGAGCGGATATGGTTTGGTGTCTATCGGTGAAGCGATGCTGCTTCATGTACGGCTATTTCGGAACGCCCGCCGTCAACGTATCGACAGGGGCATTTGCAAAAAAGATGACTGCCATGACAAAACCGATGACAGCCGCTCACTAGACGAGATGACAGCCCCCCCTTTACGCTGAAAAGAGAAGCCCTCGCACGAGTCAATCCGGCTCCGGCGAGGGCGGTTCATTGTGTCGGATAAGGGGAGGAGCGGGACAAATGTTGCGCAAATTTCGGGAAACAAGGAGTAAGTCGGCGGCAAGCGAGTGGGCGCCGAACTTCAAGCAGCGTTGGAGGCGCACAAGGAAGTATGGATTTACCCTGCTGCTTACGGCGTCATTGCTGATGAGCAGCTTCGAGCAACTGGCCGTCGCACAGGAGCGTCCGGAGAGCGACACGCTGGCTTCGTTCGTCGAATGGGTCGGGCAGATAGGCGAAGAGCTGCAGGATGAAAATGGAACTCTACATGAGAACGTTACATACGGGGAGGAAGAAAGCTTCTCTGTCACGGATGCCGTATACGGCTTGCCGGTCAAGATCAGCACCGCGAGCGGAGGAGCGCCAGGGACAGGAAACAGCACGTCTGCGTCGGTGAGCGGGGACGGCCGTTATGTTGCATTCGTGTCGGCCGGCACGAATCTCGTGGACGGAGATACGAATGGCAAGCAAGATGTGTTCCTTCACGACCGGCAGCTCGGCACGACGAAGCGGATCAGCTTCGGAGCGGGCGGTATTCAGTCGAACGGCGACAGCTACGCGCCCTATGCCAGCTTCGACGGGTCGTATGTGTTATTTACATCGAAGGCCACCAATCTCGTCAGCGGCGATACGAACAATCTTGAGGATTTGTTCCTCTACGATGCGGCTGCGGATTCCGTACAGCGGGTTGCATCCGTTGTCTCGGGTTCGGAATACGTCGGAGCGGGCAGCTCCTACGGGATTAGCGCGGACGGTCGATATGTAGCCTATGCAGGCAAACCCGGATCGACGGGCGATCACGATATCTGGCTGCTGGATCGGCGGGCGAATGTCGTAAAGCGGGTCGCCCGTCAAAACTACATTTACGAGACATTCCGGGCGAGGGTGTCGATCAGCGCCGACGGCCGCTTCATCGCCTTCGATTCGCGCGGTACGAAGATCGTACCCGACGATACGCGGACGACAATCGGCAACAACGACCGGGCGATCTATTTGTACGATGCCGCTCTGGATGAAATGAAGATGATCAGCCGGTCGACGACCGGACAACGAGCCAATCATTACAGCTACTATCCGATCATCAGCGCGGACGGACGTTACGTCGCCTATCTGTCTAAGGCAAGCGACATTGTTCCGGGGGATACGCAGCAGGTCCAGGACGTATACGTCTATGATCGCGTGAACGGCACCACGGAACTGGCCAGCTTGAACAGCCAGGGTCAGCAGGTTGCGGTGGATGCCTACGATCCTTCGATCAGCGCGGACGGCCGCTATGTGGCGTTCCATACCGACGGAGCTTTCGACCCTGCCGACGGCGGCAGGACGGATGTGTATATCCGCGACCGGGCTGCCGGTGTAACGAGATGGGTGAGCAAGACGGCGGGCGGCAGCAATGCCGATCAGCCTGTGGATCGGGCAGCGCTGAGCGCGGACGGAGGCACCGTCGTATTCGAGACGGCCGCGACGAATATGACGGCTACGGCCGAGGCGGACGCCGTTCGGGATTTGTATGCCGTAGCGCTTCCGACGGATACCATTGCGCCGGAATGGCCGGCAGGCGAATCCGTGACAGCCGCGCCGGGGGGAACTTATATTGCGCTGAGCTGGCCGGCTGTGCCGGGATCTGCCTGGTATAAGGTATGGATCGATGGTCGGGTGGTCGGCATTACGGATTCCACGTCGTTTGCCGTAGACGGCTTGCTTCCGGGAACGACGCACAGCTATCGAGTGGCTGCGGGAACGTCGGGCTATGTCTGGTCGGCGTGGACGGCGGAGTCGACGGTGACAACGTTGGCCGCTCGGGAGACGACGTCTCCGTCCGCCGTGAACGCATCGGCAGCGCCGGCGTTGGGAGGCGCACTTGTCTCTTGGACGTATTCGGCGGAGCCCGATGTTGTCGGTGCGAAGGTGCGCTGGCGCAAGCCGGGCGGCACCGTGTACGAGTCGCTTCTCTACCCGAGGAGCGTCACCGCGGCGATGGTGCCGAATTTGGAGAACGGTTCGTTCTACGAGTTTTCGGTTGTCATTGTCGACGGCGACGGCAATCGCGGCGAAGGTGCTTGGACGCAAGGCAGGCTGCCGAACGGTCCGGCAGTCGTGCGGATCGACGTGCAGCGAGGAACGGGTCAGCCTGCGCCCGGGCAGAGTCCCAGTATCGTCGATGTCAGCGACGACGGACGGTATACGCTATTTTTGACCAACATGATCGGACTCGTTCCGGAGGATGACCGTCAGCAATACGACGCGTACAGTTCATCTACCCAATTGTATCTGTACGATGCGGAGCTAGGGGCCGTCATGCTCGTCAGCCGTAGCGACGACGGCAAGCTGGGCAACTCCAATTCGAACTTCGGCACGATTAGCAGCGACGGGCGCTATATCGCATTCGGCTCGCGGGCTTCGAATTTGCTGGCGAACACGCCGGATACGAATGGCAAATGGGACGTATTCCTGCTGGATCGGGATGTGAACGATAACGGCGTTTACGATGAGCCCGGCGATACCTCGTTGACCCGGCTGACCGTTCCGGTTCGCAGCGAAGGCCAGGACGGCGACAGCTCGGATCCGGTTATCAGCGCCGACGGCAGCACGATCGTGTTCAGCACGAACGCTCGCAATATCGTGCAGTCGCCGCCTTCCGGTACGGGCGACTATACTGCAACGTACGATGTCCGAAGCCGGGCGATGGCGCCGTTGTACATGCCGAACGGCCAGTCCCCCCGCGTTAGCGGCTCAGAGCTGGATCTCAGCGCGGACGGCAAGGTGATGGCGTTCGAAACCCTTACCGATCTGGCCGACGGCGATAGGAACGGCGATAGGGACGTGTACTGGTATGACAGACGCAATCCGGACCAGCCTCGGCTCGTCTGGGTCAGCGGTCTGATCGAAGGCAGCTACGTGTCGGCCGGTTTGCCTTATATGGATGCAAGCGGCCGTCACATCGTCTTCAACAAGACGGCTAGGGTCGGCACAAACTTTACAAGCCAGACTCTGGCATTCGACACGGAAGCGCCGGCCGGCACCGCGCCGACGCCGCTGATCGAAATTCCTGCGGGCAGTCCGATGACGCTCGACTCCATGGCTCCTTACGGCCTGAGCGATGACGGACGCTACGTGTTATTCGGTTCCTCTGGCAAACATATCGTACCGGGGGATACGGATAACAACAGCGATGTGTTCCTATGGGATCGGGAAACGCAGCAAGCTTCGAAAGTGAGCGTTCCTTACGATCCGGCCTTGCAGATCACGGCCAGTTCGTATAATGGTTTGTTAAGCGGAGACGGCACTCGCGCTGCCTTCATGTCCGCCATGATGAATCTTGTCCGCGGCAGCGAACGCGTCGAATCCGGACTGTATTTGCAGCGGACCTCTCTTCCGGAGGGCGTGCTGGCGGATTTGGCGTTAACCGTACAGGGTTCGGAAATTTTGCTCGAATGGGGCGATCCGGCTCCGGGCAGCGACATCGATGCCTTCCGCGTCGTGCGCAAGCAAGGGAACGGCCAGTGGGAGACGTTGGCCGACAATATCGGTAGGGCAACGCGTACGTACACGGATCAGTCGGCACAGGCCGGCATGACCTATACGTATGCCGTGCATAGCCTCTTCGGAGGCACAGCCTCGCCGTTCACGGTGGAGAAGACGATAACCGTTGCCGGCGGTCTCGGTTCGTTCTCGTATGCGACACCGTTGTACTTCCGGGAATACGCCGGACAGAAGGAAAAGATCGCCCTCCGGCTGACGGGAGAGCCGGGCGTCGGTCCCGAATCGGCAACGGCGCAGCTTGAGTATACGGATAGCGACGGCATCCAGCGCAACAAACGCGTCAATCTAACGGAAGATCATGCGGCTCCCGGCGTTTATACCGGAGAGTTGGAAATACCGGAACGCGCTGCCGAGCTGCTGTCGCTGAAAGGCGCGCTGGAGACGGCGGACGGAAGCGTGCTGGAGAAAGAAGCGCTGCGCAAGCCGATTCCGGTCGGCGCGACGGCGATCGTGGAGGTGGCGGGCACTGCGGCTCCCGAAGACGGTTTGCTGACGATACGAAGCGTTTCCGCCCATGCGAATCAGTCGGTTGTGTTGGGAGGCAGAGCAACGGTTGAGTTCAGGGGCTTGCCGCCGGCGAATGACTATACGTTCGTGCTGATCGGTGCGGGCGGGGTCGATTTACTTGCCGAGAATCCGGATCGGCCGCCTTCCCTCGACATGCGAGCGGGCGATCGGAGAACCGTCGAGCTCGCGCCGATGCTGCCGGCCAGCTTGTCGCTTGCCATATCCAACGAGCGCGGTTCGTTCGAGGGGGTTCACGTGGTCGTCTCCGACGAGGCGGGACGCACGTTAGCCGCAAGCACAACTTTGAAGAACGGATCGTTAACGTTCGCGCCTTTCCGGCAGATGACCGGCAGGAAGGTGATGATCGTCGCCACCCCGTCCGATCCGGTGTACGCTCCGATCGAGCTGACCTTGGATCTCAAGGGAGGCAGTCAGCACGAGGCGATCCAGATTCCGCTGCGCACCGACGCCGCGATTGCGGGAAAGATCCTCGATCAAGCAGGTCAGCCGGTTCGCGGTGCGATAGTGAAGGTCTCCTATCGAGGGAGCACCTTTAAGACTGTCGCCGACGAAAACGGAGATTATTCGCTGTCGGCACCGGCAGGGGATGTGCAATTGGAAGTGTCGATCGATGATTGGGTCGGCGGGGGATGGCAGAGTCTAAGAACGGAGAACGGTCAGACGCTGCGACACGACTTCCGCTTCAGCAAGCCGATCCCGGCAGTCATCAAATTGAATCTGTATACGCAAGACGTAAGCGGCACATGGGTCGGACCTTATGATCTGGATTGGCGTGAACTGATCCATTTTCGTGTGCAGACGACGGGCCACAAGGCGGTAGCTCATCCGTTGTTTGTCTATGCGGATATAGGCGATAAAGTGAGCGTATGCGCGAACGGAGTAGAGGGCGGATTCGATTCGGGCTGCGTCGAGGTCGTCATTGACGACGATCGGCGCGTCGAGGCGGATCTAAGGCTGAAGCGTCTTGTCAGCAATGTGAACGGCGAATTGTCCGAAACGCCGACATCTTTAACCGTATATAAGTTGGATGAAAACGGACGCAGGCTGCATAGCGCAGCCAAGACGGTGTCCGATCGCCGCTTCTCGCTCGAATTGCCGGGCGGAAGCAGGTATGAGCTGATGGTTCAATTCCATAGATCCCGCGGCACGGCGTTCCGCGCCTTCGATCTGGCCGCCAACGATGAGATCGAGTTGGGAGAACTGAGTCCCGAACCGACAGGCACGTTCTCCGGGCGACTGGGCAACTATGTGCTGTTAAGCACATCCAATGCCGTACCCGGCACGCGCGTCACGGTCAGAATCGGCTATCACAACGGCGGTGTTGAGCCAGTCGGAGGGGCATCCGTCCGTCTGGACATACCGGCGGGAGCTACGCTTGTGCCTGGCAGCGTCGTATTGAATGGGCAATCTGCTTCACCGACGGAGACAAGCGGCAAGTATACGCTCGATCTGGGGGACATATCCGTGCAGAGAGGGGGAACGCTTCAATACTCGCTGCAGCTGCCAAACGAATGGACGGGAGGCAATCTGGACGTATCGTCTCTTATCGCGTTCACTCAGAAAGGCGCAAAAGTCGAGGAAAGGATCGGCTTCGCGAGCGCTGCTATTGCGCAGGTGACGTTGGTTGCTCCGGAACGCACTGCTTCCCGCGAGTTCCGCGTGAGCGGAACGGCGCCGGCCGGAAGCAGCGTCGTCGTATATGCCGGGGATCGAGTCGTCGGAGCGTCCGAGACGACGTCTGCGGGCCGCTGGAGCATCAAAGCGGAGATGACCGGCGAGACCGTCAACCGCTGGCAATTGATCGCCGTTGCGTCCTTGGGCGCCAAATCCTGGAGCAGCGCGGCGCGAACGGTGGATTACGACGAGACCAACGTCGAACCGATCGCGTTCACGCTGCAGCAAAGCGACGGCCGCAAAATTACGCTGGACCCTCGGGAGAGCGAACCTCGGTTCCCGTATGTGTTTGCACCGGGTTTACCGTTTACGCTGACGATGAAGTTTAATCATCCGAACCGGGTTCGGGATGTTGCGTTCTATATCGGCGACGCTCGTGTCCAGGCTTCGCTGAAAGACGGCGTTCATGCAGCCGTCGTGAACGGGATGAGTAAGCCCGGTCTGATCGGTATCGATTACCGTACGCTGGAGGTGGCCCAAAGTGGGAACGGACAGGTGCCGCCGGCGGCCGAAATCCGCGCGACGCTGCCGCCTGCCTTCCGCGATGCGACAACGGGCAATTTGACGGTATCGCAGCGCAGTCCGGATGGAAACCGCCAGTCGATGACCTACGAAGGCAAGCTGCCCGGCGCCGAAGGCGATGTAGATATGAAGGTTACGGCTTCGCTGGAGCGTACGACCTATACGCCGACGGCAGCCGATCTGGCGCTGGCCGAGGAGACCGGAGTTCCGGTGTACGGTATGAACCTGACGCCTTCGTTCAGCAACGGAGTGCTGCGCATCGAAATGACCGGCTACTTGCAAGAGTCGGCGCTGCAAGGCGGATTGGACATCGGCGAGGCAATGGCGCTGCTGGCGACCGGAGCCGATGCACTGTCGGCCGCAGCGCTGAAGTCGATCGATTCCGCAAGCAAAGGCAAAGGCGCGGAAGTACACGCGCTGAGCAGCGGGATCGGCGCGGTCGCGACGCGTGTCGTCGTCTTCTTCGGCAAGAATCAGGGCACGAATACGTGGAAGACGATCGACTCCGCCTGGACCCTCTATGACGGTCGCGGCACCGGGGACGTGCTTTCCCGCCTGGAAGGGTTAATGGACTACATCGCGCGTAATTGCGATCCGCGTATTCAGGATGTGTATTACGACCGGGTCAATCACCTGAAAAATCATCTGATCGCAGTGGAACTGACGAAAGCGGCAATTCTGGTTGCCGGGGCGGTCGCAGGACCGGCCACGTTCGGCCTCGGCAGCGTTGCACTTTTCCTTGTCAGTAATATGACGGGTAAGCTGCTGGACGCCCAAATGCAAGGAATGATCGATAGTCTGGAAGTCGATCTCATGAATCAAGATCGCTATTGCAAGAAGCCGGAACCGAAGCCGAAGCGGAAAATTGCCGATCCGGATTGGATTTACGATCCGAGCGGGTACGTGTACGAAGTGTCCGAAGATAATCGAATCGAGGGCGTAAGAGCGACGGCGCTTCGTTGGAACGAGGAAGCCGGACGTTGGGACGTATGGGATTCGGAATGGTATGGGCAGGACAATCCGTTGTATACGGATGCGAACGGCCGCTACGCATGGGATGTGCCGGAAGGCAAATGGAAGGTGCGGTATGAGAAGGAAGGTTATCTCCCGGCGGAGAGCGAGGAATTGATCGTGCTGCCGCCGCACTTCGACGTCAACATTCCGTTGGTATCGACGCTTTCGGCTAAGCCGGTCAGAGTCGAGGCGGCTCCTGGCGGCGCCTATGTCGATATTGTGTTCGACCGTCATGTGGACGGCGAAGCGGTATCGAGTCAACTGCTGGCGGTGATCGATGACGACGGCGATGTGCCGGGCGAGTGGACGGTCGCAGGCACGGTGACCGACGGCGACTCCAAGCGTATTCGCTTCACGCCTGATGCGCCGCTGGCAAATGGCGCTTATCGGATTTACGTCGATGGCGGGCTGACGAGCTACGCCGGAGTTCCGCTTGTCGAGCCTTACGAGGAAACGTTCGAAGTGACGGATGAGGGAACGGGACTTGCTGCGGTCGTTGAGCTGAAGGCGGAAGCCGACAGCAGCTCTGCTCTCCTCGCTTGGAAGCTGCCGGACGATTCGAATTTGCACCGTCTCGTCGTCGCTTACCGTGAGTCCGGCTCAAGCGGAGCGTCTAAGCTCGTCGAGTTGCCGGACGTCGGGACGTATGCGGTGTTGGAAGGACTGGAGGCCAATACGAACTATGAAGTGGCAGTCCGCGCTTACGGCGCAGGCGACAAGTTCAGCGAGACGGCAATTACGGTCGAGACAGCCGGAATACAACCGGGATCCCGCGATTTCGTTCCTCCGGGACCGGTAATGGTAAAAGAGGCAACGCCAGCGGCTAACGGCATCGGCCTCGTGTGGACGGACCCGACCGACAGCGATCTGGCGAACGTCATGATCAAGTGGACGAAGCAGGGAGAAACTGCGGCTTCCGCGCCGGTATCCGTCGCGAAAGGTGTAGGGCGCTATACAATCAGCGGTCTGTCGTCGTCCACGACGTACGAGATCGCGATCTGGACGGTCGATACCATCGGCCATGCTTCGCCGGCGCAGACGCTGAACGCCACCACGAAAGCTGGGGGCGGATCGGGCAATCCGGGCAGTCCGGGTAGCTCCGGCGGTCCCGGCGGCGCAGGCAGCTCCGGTAACCCGAGCAATCCGGGCGAAGTCGATCTGGAGCGCGCGGACATTGGAACGACAGACGCAGAAATGAAGTTTTTCGGCGGAGCGTTTAAGCTGTGGCTGACGGCCGGAGCGGCGGGGGCGGCGAAGCAAGTCGCGGCGACAAGATATGCCGATGCCCCTGCTCCGACACCGGGTCATCTGCGGCTGATGTCGAAGGCGTACAAGTGGAAGCTTGAACCGGAAAGCGGCCGACTGACCGCCGCCGGCAAGCTGACGATTGCGTACGACGAGACTCTGCTTCGCGGGACGGATATTCGTAAGCTAGGCGTGTACCGTCAGGATGAAGCCGACCGGACTCGGTGGGTCTACGTCGGAGGTATCGTCAATGGATCGGATCGTACGGTGACGGTTGCGACCGAGGAGCCGGGCACTTATGCGGTGTTGATCGCCGATCTGACGTTCGGCGATCTGACGAATCACTGGAGCCGCGCCGATGTTGAAGCGCTGGCGGCGCGAGGCATTGTCAGCGGCGACCCGGACGGCTTCTTCCGGCCGAACGGTCGCATCACCCGGGCCGAGTTCGTGAAGCTGCTGATGCCTCTGCTTGGCGACGCAGCTACGACGGGCTTAGCTCCGGAGTTCGGAGATGTGGCGCCGAACGCCTGGTATGCGCCATTTGTCTCCCAGGCGGCCGCAGCCGGTATCGTGCAAGGAGCGGGCGGACGCTTCCGTCCGAGCGATCCGGTAACGCGCGAGGAAATGGCGGTGATGCTGTTCCGCGTGCTTGGCGTCGATCCGGACATGAAGCTGAACGCGCAAGCAATATTGAGCGGATTCGCGGACTCCGAACGTGTGTCGGACTGGGCGTCTCTGCAAATCGCCTATACGGTGCAGAACGGATTGCTTCAGGGCGGCGGCGGAGGCAAGCTGCGTCCCGAAGCGACCGCCACGCGTTCCGAGGCTGCCGTCATCGCGCTTCGCGCGCTAACCTCGCAAGGACTGATTATAACGAAACCTGAATAAGCAAGATATTCGTGCACAGTAGAAAAATGGCGGCGTAGGGGAGATCCCTGCGTCGCCATTGCACATTTTGAGAAAATGGATCAATCTATAGTGGTGTCGATAAAAATTTATGTTATAATATTTATCGTTGTGGCTCCGTAGCTCAACGGATAGAGCAACCCTCTCCTAAAGGGTAGATGTCAGTTCGATTCTGGCCGGGGCCGCCACTTACTATGAATAACAGCTTTAAGGATAATCCTCGAGAGCCCTGCTCTGAGGATTTTTTTGCGTTGCGATTATACGAGATCCGGGTGAGCCAGCCCCTCTTCGTTCATAGCTGCGAACGCTCGGTCAAATATCGCCCGACGATGCTCAGGAAAGCTTTCGCCGACAGCACAAGCGCGCGCTCGTCGATGTCAAAACGGGGATGATGATGCGGGAAGTGAGTCCGTTCGTCCTCGCCTCTTGCGCCTACGTAGAAGAAAGTTCCCGGCTTATGCTGCAAGTAGTAAGCGAAGTCTTCCGCCCCCATCCGTTTCTCCAGATCAACGATGACAACTTCCGGAAGCGTGCTGGAGACGGCTTCTCTTACGATTGAGGTTTCAGCGGAATGGTTGATGAGCGACGGGTAGCCGTTCATGTAATCGACGCGAATCGTCGCATGGGAAGAGCGAGCGGCTCCCTCGGCAATCGTGCGAATCTCCTCCTCGATCAGCGTTCTGACCTCAGGGTCGAAGGTACGAACCGTTCCCTCCAGCATCGTTCTGCTCGCAATGACGTTAAAGGCGGAACCGCCCTGAATCTTGCCGATGCTCACGACGGCGGGGTGAAGCGGGCTGACTCTGCGGCTGACGATCTGCTGCAGCTGACCGACGAGACCGGAGGCGATTACGATAGAATCGACGGAATCATGCGGTCGTGCAGCGTGGCCTCCCTTGCCTTCGACATGGATGGAGAAGGCGTCTACCGAAGCCATGAACGTGCCGTCGCATAAACCGAACTGGCCGACGGGCAGCTCGGAGGCCAAATGAATGCCGAACACGGCGTCAACGCCGTCCAGGCAACCGTCGGCCACCATCGCCTGAGCGCCGCCCGGCGGTTTCTCTTCTGCGTGCTGGAAGAGGAACACGATCGATCCGTGCAGGAGGTCGCGCTGTTCGCTGAGCAGCGAAGCGACGCCGAGCAGCGATGCGGTATGTCCATCGTGTCCGCAGGCATGCATGACGCCGGGAACGGTGGAGGCATACTCGACTTCCTTCTCGTCCTGGATCGGCAGCGCGTCGAAATCGGCTCTCAGGGCGATAGTCGGACCCGGCCGGCCTCCGCGCAGCACGCCGATCACGCCCCCGCCGCCTACTCCGGTGCGTACTTCAAGTCCGAGTCTGTTCAACTCCGCTGCGATAAAGGCGGGAGTCTCTTTTTCCTCGAAGGAGAGCTCAGGATGCCGATGCAAATATCTGCGCCAATCTACGATCTGATTGCCATATTTATGTTCGATTTCCCGATGCCATCGTGCGATAAGATTTTCTGTCATGGAATTCGTCTCCTTCGTCATAGCATACTAATCCGAGTTATGAAGTGTAGTATACCAAATTCGGCTTAGAAATAGAATGTTTTGCTGCGGGGGATTCATTGCCAAATCGTCAGGCTGCCGGTGGAAACCTTCGTCGGCCATATGTTACCATCAAAGAAGAAAAGCGGCGGATAGTCGGGGGGACGGGAAATGGCGACCAGCATACGGGATGTGGCAAAAGCGGCGGGAGTGTCGGTAGCGACCGTGTCCAAAGTATTAAACGGCTACACGACGGTAAACGAGCAGACGAAGGAGAAAGTATTGAAATATGTGAAGGAGCTGCAGTTCCGTCCGAATTTGGCGGCCCGTTCGCTGGTGGGACGGCGTTCGATGACGATCGGTATTTTCCTGACGACCGGATTGGTGCATCCGTTTTTTACTCGCATCCTTGCGGGAATGGAGCAAGCGCTGCAGGCTAGGGGCTACGACCTAATCTATCTGGCCCGGATGTCTCTGGGCAAGGAGATCAGTCTGGTGCAGCATTGCCAGAGCCGCAATGTGGAGGGTGTCGTCGTCTTCGGGTTTCAGCACGAAAACGCGGATTTCGGTGAACTGATCGAATCCGGCCTCCCTGCGGTGTTTATCGACCTCGACATTTGTGAAGGACGCGCCGGCTACATTACTTCGGACAACAGAGAGGCGATGGAGCGGGCGGTCGCTTATCTGGCCGATCTGCGGCATTGCAGGCTCGCCTATATTGGCGGCATTAAAGATTCCTATGCGGATCTGCATCGACTCGCAGGTTTTCAAACGGGATTGGCTCGGGCGGGGATTTCGTACCGCGAGGAATATAGGATTGCGGGCGATTTCACCCGCGAAGCCGGTTATCTCGCCATGCAGCGGCTGCTTGCTTTGCCGGAGCCTCCTACGGCCGTTCTATGCTGCTCGGACATGAGCGCAATCGGGGCGATTGAAGCTATCAGGGAGGCAGGATTGTCCGTGCCGGAGGATATATCCGTGCTCGGGTTCGACGATATTGAGCTGGCCGAGTACATTCAGCCTGCGCTCACAACGATTCGTCAGGATATGACGACGATCGGCAGGAGGGCGGTCGAGCTTCTGGACGAGCTCATTGTCGACGAGAAGCTTGCTCCTCCTGAAGTGATCGTGCCGACGGAGCTGGTCGTGCGCCAATCCTGCGGGCCTGCTAAAGTCTAAGTCAGGCAAAATCGAATCGGGGCTGTCCTATAAGCATGTTAAATTGCTTTGAAAGATAATCGATAATAAAGGTGCAAGGTGTATATACCTCCCTCCGATGCTATACGCTTCTGAAACCTGAATGGGTAAACCCGTTACAAGGTAGTTTCCAGAAGCGTATGAGGCAGTCTACGGGAGGGCTATACACCTTCTTTTTACCGATCATCTTAAGCAACCCTGCTTACAGGACAGCCCCTTATTCATTGTTGCAAGCGCAGCTACACCTCTTCGCGCAGCTCTTCGAGCAGGTTCGCCTTCTCCATCTTTCTCAGCGGGCCTTGCACCGAGAACAGCCCGACAAGCAGGGCGGCGGCACATGCGATTAGCGAAGCGGCCCAAGGAAATTCGAACGGGAAGCCTTGAACGGTCTCCAACTGACGATAGAGGAAGTAGCAGAATCCGGCGCCGAGCAGAATGCCCCAGAAGCCGCCGATCACTCCAAACCAAAGCCCCTCTGCGGAGGCCATCTTCCGAATCTGCCCCATCGTCATGCCTACCGCTTGCAGGAGGCCAATTTCGCGGCGGCGCAGCAGCAGGTTCGTCTGGACAGTGTTAACGATGTTCAGACTGCCGATGACGCCGATGACGACGAGGAAGCCGTAAACGAAAATTCGCATCTGCACATTGAAGTTACGCGTCTGTCTCTGATTTTCGGCGTAGTCGATCAGGCTGCTTCCCGCATTCATCCGCGCAAGGCTTTGCAGCTTCGCTCGAATCGGCTCCTCGTCCGCGCCATCCTTAAGCGCGACTTCGAGACCGCGACGTTCCGCCGTATAATCGGAAGGAGGATATTGATCGGCTGCGCCTGCAAGCAGAGCGGCGTAAGTCGACTTGGTCCCGATAATCGTCAGCATGTTGCCCTGATAAGGAGCGTCGAACGGCGATTCCGTCAAAATGCCGGCGATAGTCACCTCGCGATATTCGGGTTCCGCCGAGCCTGAAGCCGGTTTGGTCTGAATGGCGATCTTGTCGCCGACCCGATAGCGGGTCAAGTCCATAATCGCTTTTTTGCCGCTGGTCTGATACGGTTTGACCGTCTGCAGCAGCAATACCTGGTCTCCAGCCGCCAGCTTGACGGGGTCGGCCGTTCCCGACTGCAAATATTTGGCCGCCTGCTTCAGTCGCGCTTCATCGTACTGCAGCACGAAGGTTTGAACGACATTTTTCTCTTCTTCGCCAACTTTAGCTGTCTCGTAGGAAGCATCCGTCTTTTTGCGGATGTCGGGATTCAGCTTCTCTTCCGGAACGAGGGCGGACAGCAGCAGCCTGAAATAGACGCCGTACACGCCGTCTACGCCCGGCAATGCGGCGATTTCCTGCATCATTTCGTCGGGGATCGCAGCCTCGGCCGGCGGCAATGTTCCCTGCTCGTCCAGGAAGATATTGCGGTTCAACTGAAAGGCGATTCGGTCGTTCTCGTTGGTCGTGATCGTCATGCTCAGCGTTTGCTGGGTAAAATAATGAAACACGATAAACAGCATAATACTGATGACAATCGAGAAGGTCGTAATCCGGAACTTCGTCCGGTTGCGGCGAATATTGTTCGATGCCATCCTGCCCTCGACTCCCGCTGCGTTCAACAGGGAAGGGATGCGCAAGCGCCGATAAGATTCGCGAACGATGCTTCCCGCACCCTTCACAGCATCGACCGGGGAGACGCTTGAAGCTTTGCGCGCCGGAAGCCATGCGGCCAAATAAACGGCAACATAACCGATCGCGAGACTTCCTGCGAAAATCCACCAATGGAACGTCAGTTTAAATGTATCCATCATGAGAATCTGCATGTCGAATTGCGACATCAGCCATAGAGCGAGCGACAGCCCGAACCATCCGATCAGCAAGCCAATCGGGACTCCGATAGTGGATAGTACGGTTGCCTCGCGCAGCACCAGGCTGCGGATTTGCGCGGGGGAAGCGCCCAACGTGCGCAGCAGGCCGAACTGTCGAATGCGCTCCAGCACGGCGATATGGAAGGCGTTATAGATCACGGCCACGGTGGACAGAACGACCAAGCCGATCAACGTTCCGAAAATGATCGCGAGCGCCGAATTCAGGCCATTGTCCCCCGATTCGCCCATGAGAGCCAGAAGCGTATCGTTCGGAAACATGTTCGGATTCAGCTTGGCGAATTCGGGAATTTGACTGCTGATATCCACGCCTGTTTTGAACGTGAGGAACAGCATCGTATCCTTATCGAACTTCCTGCTGTCCGGATCTGCTAGCGTGAAAGCTCTGGAATTTCCGTTCACCTGGCTTGACTTCTCATTGTTTAACACGCCTACGATGACATAATCCTGCTGCGTGCCGTCGGGGGCGGTTAAGCGGGCCGTACTGTTCAGACCGGGATTGCCGGGCAGCAGATCCAGAATCCATTTCTCGACTGCCAACTCGTTCAAGGCTTCCGGCAGACGCCCTTCGTTCAGATGGATTGGAAGCAGCTGCAAGGCGTTGCTGTCCCCTTCTTCAACTTTTACGGTTACCGACTCACCCAGTAGGGTATTCTGGCCGGAACGATAATAGCCCAACTGATCAATGAGTATGTGCTTTTGCAGCGTCTGATACAGCTCTGGGGTTGGGCTGCTGTAGCCAAGGTGGAAAGCCCCATCCGTGTATTTCGTATTCGAAATCATATTGTCCTTCAACGTCTGCCCCATCGTCCCGAGCGCGCTGATCAGAGCGACCGACAACACGATGCCGACAATCGTCAGAATCGTACGTTTGCGCTGCTGCTTTAGATATCGATTGGCCATTGCACCATAGCTTCTCATACGTCCCTCCCGCGACTTTGCGTGTCGCTCAGGAGTCTGCCGTCTTGAAGGTTCAGGACGCGGTCGGCCTCCGCCGCGATATTCATGTCGTGGGTAATGATAATCACGGTCTGATGATATTGACGCACGGCCAGCTTCAGCAGTTCGATCACTTCCCGCCCGTTGGCGGAGTCCAGATTGCCGGTCGGTTCGTCGGCCAGTATAATGGCCGGCCGGTAAGCGAGCGCCCTTCCGATCGCAACCCGCTGCTGTTGTCCCCCGGAAAGCTCGGAGGGCAGATGCTTCCGTCTCTCGTGCAGTCCAAGCGTATGAATCAGATCGTTGATATAGGCCCGATCCGGCTGGCGATGGTCAAGCAGCAGCGGGAGCTGAATGTTCTCCTCCACGCTCAGCACGGGAATCAGATTGTACGCCTGAAAAATAAACCCGATTTTGCGCCGGCGGAACACCGCTCTTTCTTTTTCTTTTAGCGCGTACAGGTTTTCCCCGTCGATATGAACGTAACCGCCGCTAGGCTGATCCAAGCCACCCAGCATGTGCAGCAAGGTGCTCTTGCCCGATCCGCTGGCTCCGACGACAGCTACGAATTCTCCTTGCTTGATCTGGAAGGAAACCTCTTTAAGCGCATCTACTTTCGTCGTTCCTTTGCCGTAGCTCTTGCTTAAGCCGTCTACGTTAATCACATTCATGTCTTTCGTCCTTCCGAAGTTGGATTCGCGGAAAGCGCGATAGCTCCGCATCTATGAACCCAGTATATCGGGGCTGCCTTACAAGCCTAAGGGGGGATTGCTTACAGTTCTGTAAGCTTCACAATTTCGCCGTCAGCGACGGAAAAGGATGGAGCGGGAGCGTTACATGAAACGCCGTGCCTTGCGGAACATTCGCGGTTGCGGACAATACGCCTCCGTGCTTCTCGATAATCGAGCGAGCCAGCGGCAGTCCTAGTCCGACTCCGCCGCCATCGCCGGAAGTACGGTAAAACTTCTTGAAAATATGCGGCAGATGCCGGGGATCAATGCCCGGTCCCTGATCCTTCACATGCAGATGCGTGAAGGTGTGCGTCTGCTCCCATCCGATAGCGACTTCGCCTCCCGGCGGGCTGTGCTCGACAGCGTTCTTAAGCAGGTTAGCCAGCGCTTCTCCCATCCAATGGGCATCGTGGAGCAGGCTCAGTGAAGCGTCGGAGTCGTCAATGACGATCCGAACCTGCTTGTCCTCCGCCAGGCGATGAACGGATTGCACCGCTAGCTTTACCGTCTCTGCGAGCGGGGATGACTTCGAGTTAAGCTCGAGCGCATCCGCCTCCAGCCGGGCCAGCTTCAGCAGCGTCAGAATCAACCATTCCATCCGGTCCAGCTCGCGGCGGCAGCGGCCGAGAAATTCGGCGGTGTGCGTTTCGTCGAGCTGACCGTCTTGCAGCAGATCGGTATAGATCATGAGCGAAGCAAGCGGCGTCTTGAGCTGGTGGGAGATGTCCGTGACTGTCTCCTTCAGGAACGCTTTGTCTCGGTTCAACTGCTCGATCGTCTCCTTGAGCCGTTGGGAGAGCTCTTGCGCGCCGCTGGCCAGCAGTCCGAGATCTCCTTCTTCATAAAGCCGATAGCTCATTGGCTCGTTGCGTTTGACCGCATCTTCCATCGATACCGCCAGCTTGCGCATTACCCGGGACTGCCGAGCGTATTCGCGATAAAGCAGCGCCGCGGCGATCGCGATAAGGGCGCTATTGCCGAGCAGTAGAATCCAGGTTGTGCGGCGGCGATGCTCCTCCAGAGCCGGCAACCAGCGCGCGTCAATCGTCTGACCCACTCCATAGCGCTCCAGCAAACGGCGCCCTTCCTCCGCGGCCTGCGGCGAAGCCTGATCGGGAGAGGCCAACCGGTCGAACCATTCCTCCGCCAACTCGGGATGTCGCTCGGCCAGGCTGCCCAGCAGCGCGGCTTCCCGGCTCAGCCAGACCTGCTTGAGCTTCTTGGTGGAGTAGAAGCTATAGAACAAGGAAAAAGAAACGGACAGAACCAGGAGCAAAGACAGAATCAAGACCAGGCTTCGCATAGCGGGGTTGCGCCTTTGCCTGGCAAATTCGGCTTTCCGGCGCTCTAGACGTTCCATCGGTATCCGGCTCCTCGTACAGTGACAATATATTGAGGATTTTGGGGGTCTTCTTCAATTTTCTCCCTCAGCCTGCGGATGTTAACCGCCACCGTGTTATCGTCCAGCACCTCGGCGCCGTCCGGCCACACGTGCTGAATAATCTGATCTCTGGAAAGTACGGCGCGAGGATGCGTCATGAACAACAGCATCAGGCGAAATTCCGTTACGCTAAGCGGAAGATCCTTCCCAAGCTTGTCCAGCCGCATCTCGCCGATATGGAGCGTCAGAGATCGGGAGACGAGCGTGTCCTCTCCTCGGCCGGTAAGGGAGGGTCCTCTACGACGCAGCACGGCTTGAATACGCGAGAGGAACTCGCGCAAGCGAAACGGCTTTGTAATGTAGTCGTCTCCGCCAAGGTCCAGGCCCCTTACGATATCGAACTCCTGATCGCTAGCGGTCAGGAAAATAATCGGAACGTCGCGCTCCTGCCGAACTCGCTCGCAGAAGTCAAAGCCGTTGCCGTCCGGCAACTGCACATCCAGCAAGAGCAGATGAATTTCATGCTGGCTCAGGGCGTTCCGCGCTTCGGCCAGATTGCGCGCGCCAACCACCTCGAAGCCCTCTTGCTGCAAGGTGAATTGAATACCGCGATGCAAGGAATCGTCGTCTTCAACGAGCAATATACGAAGGCTCAACCTTGAACGCTCCTTTCCTAGTTCTGTCTTCCTAATTTTGTCGAAAAATGGTTTGAAAATGTGTATTCCAGCTCGACACCATTCTACAAAAAAATGGATATTTTCGCCCTATAATGAAAGTAGTTCAATTCTCCTAACGATTCGTGATGATGTTGGCAGAGCCTACGATCGAGGCTGAGGAAAGGAGCGGTCAGATGACGGCCGTGGAGACAACCGAATTAGTCGCTCGCCTCGAGCAGCTGCAGAAGCGATTGTGCGAAATGGCCAACGACATTGGCAATCTGACCGATCCGGAGATTCTGGCGGTCAGCGAGGAAGCCGACCGCTTGATTGTCCAGCTTCAGCGTCTGCGCAAAGAGGAATCGAATATACGGAAGCAGAGTGGCATCTTCGCGGTATCCGCAGTTTTATCGGCTGCGAAGTCTCCGGAAGAAGTCGGTAAGCAAAGATGAGCATTCGGCTTGAAGCACGCCAGCGGTCCAGGCCGATGCATGATTAAAGCGAGAATCCTGGAGCAAATCCATAAGCGTGCCCACACATCCGGCCTTCGGGTCGGTCGTTCCGTATACGACGCGTTCGATGCGGGATTGTAAAATAGCGCCCGCGCACATGGGACAAGGCTCCAGCGTGACGTATAGGGTGCAGTCGAGCAGACGCCAGGCTTGGAGCTGTTCGCTGGCTTGTCGAATAGCGATCATCTCCGCGTGAGCGGTCGGGTCGCGATCGCGTTCTCTCAGGTTGTACCCTGCCCCGACGATTTCCTCACCGCGAACGATAACGGCGCCGATCGGAACTTCTCCCAGCGATTCGGCATGTTTAGCTTGCCGGATCGCTTCTTTCATCCAACGTTCGTCTTCAGTCAAACTCATCATCGGTCTCCTTACTCCGCGAACACGCATTCGATGTTAACATGCTGTGCACAAGTCTGTGGATAAGTAGGCAGTTACCCACAGAGTTATACACAGAATATGTTTATAACGGTGTGAATAACTGAATATAATTGTATCAGGTTGGGAAATAAGTTCAAATCCTCGACTTCCCGGAATAGATATACAAAGAAGAAGGATCAGCTCGGACAAACTGTTCGGGATCGAGGGGGGCGTCTCAATGGAAACGCTGGATGCGGTATTTCGGAAGCATTCGGAATTGGAGCCGACAGGCAAGCTGAGCATGTTGGGGGAATCCGTCTGCTCTGCGGATCGCTTGCTCGCTTATGCGAGAAGGAGGAATCCGCAATCGCCGGACGTGTCGGAGAGCTATATTCGTCTCGGAAAGCTATACGGGATTCGCGGGGACGTAGCTTACTGTCAAGCGGCTTACGATACGAGATGGTGGACCTCCGAGTTGGCCGGTCCGGACTGGGCGCCGCAGGTTAGGGCGCAGTGGGCGGACGAGGAAGCGATCGAGATCCGGATGCAAATGCTCTATGCGTTGGCTACGTTCCGGCCGTTTCCGTCGGAGGCGAAGGTTGCGGACGACCGGCAGATTGCGCATATCGAACGGTCGGGCTGGCGAGGCAAAGCGGCCTGCTGGGAGGATTTGAGCGGCAAATGGTCGCATTCCGGAAATGTCGGGTATGGCCGATACGTTGTGGCCATGTGGCGCGGAGTGCTGGAATGGGACGGCCAAGGCGTTCCTCCGAAGCTGCCGGTCTATCGGCAGGAGTTTACGCCGTCCGTCCGTACGGCAGTGCGGAAAACCGGCACGGTAGACTGGTCGTCCTTCGTCAGCGAGCAGATGAAGTGGCTTCTGCATCGGCAGCTGCTGCCCGTTCCGGCGCCGCACCCCGATCGCAAGGTGACTTGGGAGGAGCTGGCCGCTCTACTCCGCCAATGGGAAAACAGCAGTCGACCGCAAGAGCAAAAAGAACGCCGCGAGGAGGATACCCCGGACGTTCCTTGAGAATAGACGAAGATTATTGAGAAGCGCTTTGCTGCGTACCGTTCGCGTTGGCCGCTACCGAGATCTTCTGATCTTCTGTCATCGGCTCTGTGTAGTGGCGCAGAATGGAAACCTCGACTCTACGGTTTACGGCTCTGCCGGCTTCAGTGGCGTTGCTCTTAAGCGGGTGGAATTCTGCGTAGCCGGTTGCGCTGAACTGCTTCGGATCGAAGGCTTCGTTCTGGAGCAAAATTTTCATGAAGTTGATGGCCCGTTTGGAGCTGAGCTCATAGTTGGACGGAAACTCGGCGGTATTGATCGGCTGGTTGTCGGTATGTCCCTTCACCTGAACCTCGTAATCCGGGTATTGTTCAAGCATCGTTCCAATCGCTGCGGCCAGCTTCTGCGAATCAGGCTTAATGGTGGCGCTGCCGGAAGCGAACAGGGCATTATCCCGGATCGTGATCAGCAGCTGCGATTGATTCAGCTGCGTCTCAAGCTGTGTGGACAAACCGTTCTTCGCGATATATTGATCGAGATTTTCCTTCAGCTTTTCCAGGTTTTCTTGTTCTTCCTGTTGCAGAACGGCGCGGCTTTTGTTCTTCCGGCCGTCGTTGGAGCGGTTTTGCGTATCATCTGTGAGGCGCCTCTGCATACTGTCATCTGTAACGGAGCCGCCGTCCAGAACGCCGAGGCCGGAGCTAAGCGCCGATTTGAACGCCTGACTCAATGCCTCCAGCTTGGAGATGTTGACCGAGCTGGACGCATATAGAACGATGAACAGCGCCAGCAGCAGCGTCATCAGATCGGAATAAGGGAGCAGCCAAGATTCATCCGCATGCTCCTCATGATGTTCATGCCGTTTTTTGCTCATTCGGCTCGTCCTCCTTCTCAGCGAACGCCAGACGCTCCTTAGGAGTAAGGAATACAAGCAGCTTCTGTTGAATCGCAATCGTGGACACGCCGGATTGAATCGACAGAAGTCCTTCGACCATCATCAGCTTGAGATCGATCTCGCGTTTGGACAGACGCTTCAGCCGGTTGGACATCGGGTGCCAGAGCACGTATCCTGTGAAAATACCGAGGAGAGTCGCGATGAAGGCGGCGGCGATAGCGTGCGCTAGCGCGTTCATATCCGCCAGATTGCCCAGCGCGGCAATCAGTCCGATAACGGCGCCAAGCACCCCTAGCGTAGGAGCGTACATACCCGCCTGGGAGAAGATTTGCGCGCCGGCGCGATGGCGCTCTTCCGTAGCGGAGATATCCTCAAGCAGAACGTCCCTTACAAAATCCTGCTCGTTGCCGTCGATGATCATGCGCATGCCGTTTTTCAGAAATTGATCTTCAATTTCGTCGACGCGGGCTTCAAGAGCAAGCAAGCCTTCGCGGCGCGTCGTTGTCGCCCAATCCGTAAACATAGCGATGACTCTCTCGCGAGGGATCAGCTTGGGCTCGGAGAAAATCAGCTTAAACAGCTTCGGCACCTTGGCGAGATCCGACATCGGGAAAGCAACGCAGACGGAGGCGACGGTTCCGACGAGAATAATGATGTAGGCGGCAGGATTGTTGACCAGGTTGATAATCGGAGCGCCTTTCAGATACATCCCTAACACAAGTGCGACTAAGCCTAGACCGAGACCAATAAAGATTGAATTTTTCATCATACACCCCGATATATGAAAGAATATTATGTACACAAGTCAATGCTGCCGCATCAGGCGACACTATAATAGGTTTATCGACAGATTAAGGCGAAAGCTTTAGAGGGGAACCCGTATTTTCGCAAATTCGTCGCAAGGACAAGCTCTGGCAAGGGGAAGAGAAAGTCGGGAGGGCGCGGAGAAATAAGGAAACGAGGGAGAAAATCGGCCGGCGCGGCAAAGAGGCTGCGGCCTCCCCTGGCAATGTGCCATTGGGGGATGCCGCAGCCTCTTGCGCTCCGCTCTAGTTGTCTTTGGCGACCTTCGGAAGAAGGGCGATCGCGTACAGCGCGGCGATGCCGACGATGATGTACACGATTTTCGAGCCTACCTCCGCCGCGCCTCCGAAGATTTCGCTGACGACGTCGTACTCGAACAAGCCGACCGAAAGCCAGTTCAACCCTCCCAAGATGACAAGGATCAGACTAATGACGTTTAGCGCCTTCATTCAGTTACAGCCTCCTTAAATAGGGGTTTTACGCCCATAGTGTTGTCTCTCGTTCCCCGACGGAGAAACCGAGCGGCAACGCCATGCTGGTGAAACTGCCTGACAGGAGCAAACTCATTCTTGTTGTTCCCTATAGTTCTATGAAAGGGGGCTTGGCCGTTATGCCATTCCTTGCCATACCATGCAATTCACCCGGACGATTCCGTGTGAGGCTCTCCGTTCGTATTGATCGGTCACGACGAAGCCCGCCTTCTCATAAGCCCGGATCGCGCGGCGATTCCACTGCTCTACTTCCAGGTCGATTTCCGCTTCGGGCTGTCTGCGGGAGGCCTCCTGCACGACCAGCCTGGTCAGATGAGCTCCCCAGCCTCGGTCGCAGCAGTCGGGGCGCAAGCCCATTCCGAGCCGAATCGTGCGCTCCATCGGGAACAGCTGGACGTATCCGACGAGCGAATCGTCGGCAGCGTTCCTCACGGCCAAGTATTGAAGGCGACGCAGCTCCGGGTCTGCAAATTCTTTTTCTTCCCTGACCATATCGTCCCAGTCGGGCCACTTAAACAGGTGGTAAGGTTCGGGGTAGCGCCACGTGCATATCGCCTGCCCGTCCCGTTCGGTCATCGGGGCAAGCTGCAGCGGAGGCGCTTCGACGGCACGGCTCATGGATTTTCTCCTCAGAAATGACCAAATGCTGCTTCTCCAGCCGGGCATAGTGCGGTTACTCGGCTGGCCAGCCCGAGGTGGGCCTTGCGGCAACGCCTTCGAACGTCATCTGCACCGACTCGATGCTTCCGTCAGCGGCAAACTTCATTCGGTCGATACACACGACGCGATGATTGCGATCAGTACGCGACAGCGGGCGCCGATGGTAGACGATATACCACTCGTCCGTGCCCGGAATTTGCAGTACGCCATGATGCCCCGCGCTCGTAGCTACGCCGGCGTCTTGCTGCAAGATTTTGCCCACGCGGCGGAACGGTCCCGCCGGGGATTCGGCTATCGCATAGGCGACCGAATAATCGGGTTCTCCCCAGCCGCCCTCCGACCACATAAAGTAATATTTGCCGTCGCGCTTAATCATGCAAGGTCCTTCGACAAATTGCTCCGGCGTCACTTCCTTAAACGTCTCGCCGTCTTCGAAGGAATTCAGACTGATCATATCCTCGCCAAGCCGGACGACATTGCAATGTCCCCAGCCGCCGTAATACAAATAGGCGGAGCCGTCTTCGTCGATGAATGCGTGCGGGTCGATCGGCTGTGCGCCGTTCACGAAACGGTCGATCAGCGGCTTGCCGAGCGCATCCCGATAAGGCCCTTCGGGCCGGTCTGCCACGGCGACGCCGATGCCGCCGTATTCCGCATCGCTCTGGATGTCGTTGGCGGCAAAATAATAGTAATACCGTCCGTTCCGTTCAACCGGGGAAGGCGCCCACATCGCCCGTCTGGCCCACGAGACGCTGCTCATTTCCAAAATCCGCTCCGACTTCGTCCAATGAACCAAGTCGTCCGAACTGAAGGCGTCGAAACGAGTTTGCTCGTCATATGGGGCCGAGCAGGTCGGATAGATCCAATACTTCCCGTCGAATATTCTCGGCTCCGGATCGGCGTACCAGCCCTCCAGCACCGGATTGCCCGATTTCAAGCCGCCGTTGTCTTCGCTCATTTCCGATCTCCTTTCTCCATGCGCGTTGCGCCCGTATTAATGCTCATTCAAACGAGCCGGTCGCGCATGCTACGCACTGCGTACAACGCGTCAAGCTCGATATAACCGTCGATCCGTCGCCTCGCGAATCCATACCTGCATGTAGCCCGCATCCCGGTTATCCCAGGCATAATAAGGAATCAGGCGGCAGAGCGTTCCGTCTGCGGCGCGGCCGGACAGAATCGTAACGCCTCCGAGCAGCTCCGGGCGATGCGTCGTTGCAAAGACAGCATCAGCCGCGATCGAGAAAGCGTCATACTGCAGGCCGGAATTGTCTGCCTGCTCGGCGCAGTAGACCAACGGTCCGCGCTGCAGCGCAACCCGGCCTCGGTTGGCTTCGACCTCGTCGCGAGCGCGCACCTTCTCCACAGGCATATCCAGCTCCAGCACGACGCGATCCCCGGCGGACCAGGCTCGTTCGATCACTAGATAACCATTGTCGAGCACAAGCCGAGCTTCGTCAAGTGCCTGTCCGTTGAGGGATGCACGATAGCTTTTGCACCAGCCCGGCACGCGGAGCCGGAGCGTGAAGGCGGCGCTACCCGACAACGGCTGTATATCGAGAGCGATGCTGCCGTCCCACGGATAACGAGTCGTTTGCGTTAGCCGAACGTTTCCACCCCCGCCTTTGCCGCTCAGATCCAGCTCCAGTTCCGCTTCGCTGCTGACATACTGATTGACGGATATACCGTTCTCCGTAGCGGCGTATACATATTGGCCGATGGAAGGCAGGAAGCGGACAAGGTTCGTCGGACAACAGGAGGTTTCGTACCATTCGACACGGTGGTGGCCGCCTTGCGAGGCCAACGGATTCTCGTAGAAGAAGCGGTTGCCGGACAGGGAAATGCCCGCCAGCGCTCCGTTATACATTTCGCGTTCGACGATATCGGCATAAGCGCCGTCGCCGAACAGCAGATTCATCCGGTGGTTCCAGAACGCCATCGCGATCGCCGCGCAAGTCTCGCAATAAGCCGTCTCATTGGGCAAATCGTAATCCTCCGTAAAGCCTTCATTATGCCGCGAAGGGCCTATACCGCCAGTAATGTACATATTTCGCTCCACCGTGTGCGCCCAGACGCGGTGCAGAGCCGCCGTATAGGCAGGGTCTCCGGAGGCGTGAACAACGTCGGCCATCGCCGTATACAGGTACATCGCGCGGACGGCGTGTCCGGTCACCTTCTCGATGTCCCGAACCGGAACGTCGTCCTGACAGTAGGGAGGGCCCCACTCCGGGATATCCCAGATTCGTCCGACGCCGTGTCCGTGTCCGCGTTCCTCAAGCAGCCACAGAGCCAGCTTCCAGTATCGTTCTTCTTCGGTGATCCGGTAGAGCTTGACCAATGCCAGCTCGATTTCCTCGTGGCCTTCCACCCAATGGCGTTTGCCGGGACCGAACGTCGCGTCGTAGTGGTCGGCCAGCCTGCGAGCGACCTCCAAAATCAGCGGCTTGCCGGTCGCTTCGTAGTACGCGACAGCCGCTTCGATCAAGTGTCCGCCGTTGTACATTTCGTGCTTTTCCATATCGGTCCATTTGCTGTCCGGCGCTTGCAGCGTAAAATACGTGCACAGGTAGCCGTCCGGCTCCTGAGCGGAGGCAATCGCCTCGATGATACGGTCTATTTCCTCTTCCAGAGCGGAGTCGCGTTTAAGCATCAGCGAATACGCGGCTCCCTCCAGAACCTTATATACGTCGGAATCGTTAAAATATATGCCTTCGAACGCGCCATCGGCGCGCCCTCCGGCTTTATGGAAATTGGCGATCCGGCCGGTCGTCTCGCATTGCTCGAGGCAAGCCGGAAGCGTGACGCTGCGCACGGTTTCGAGACGCTGCCGCCAGAAGCCGTCTTCCATGCGCACCTTCGTAAACGGTATGCTATTCCATCTTTTCAGCGGGGCTTCGGTATTCGGCATGATTTTTCTCCACACTCCCGTTTTTCGTTCGTTGTTTCTATCGGCTCAGGTCTCGCGCTATCCTTTCAGACCAGTCAATGTAATGCCGTCAAGGAAGTAGCGTTGTCCCGCGAGGAATACGATGACGCAGGGCAGCACGACGGCGGCGGACGCGGCCATCAGCAGGTCCCACTGCGCGGTGTAAGTGCCTTGGAACATTTGCAGGCCTAGCGCCAGCGTGAACAGATGATCGCTTTTCAAATAAATGAGAGGCCCCATAAAATCGTTCCACGTTCCGAGGAAGCTGAACAGGGCAACGACGATGACGGCGGAGCGGCTAAGCGGCAAAATGATCTTGAAGTAGATGCCGAAATAGCTGGCCCCGTCGACGACCGCAGCTTCGTCGAAGTCGCGCGGAATCGTCCAATAGAACTGCCGCAGCAAGAAGATGTTAAAGATACCTCCTCCGAAGTAGGCAGGCGCGATCAGCGGATAATACGTGTCGTAGAAGCCGAGCATCTGCCAGCCCAGGAAGCTGGGGATCAGCGTAACGGCGGCGGGGAGCATCATGCTCGACATGAGAATGCCGAAGATGACGTCGCGTCCCTTCCATTGAATCCGCGAAAACCCGAACGCCGCGATCGTGCTGGTCACTACCGTGCCGAGCAGAACGCCCGCGACGATGATGGCCGTGTTCACGAAGAACGTATCGAAGGGCAGAATCGTCAGCGCCTTGCGAAAATTGCCCCACTGAATCGGATTCGGAATCCATTCCGGCGGCATCGTGAAAATCTGCGACAGATTCATTAGCGAGCTTCTTATCAACCAGACAAATGGCGTAATAAACAGGATGGAAACAAAGATCAGCCCGATATATCCTCCGGCAAGCGTAAGTCGGGAAGTTTTCATGAGCGGCCGCCTCCTTCGTAATACACCCAGGATTTGGAGCTTCTGAATACGATAAAGGTGAAGAACAGGATGATGACGAACAGCACCCAGGCCAGCGCCGACGCATATCCCATTTCCGTATCGCGGAAGCCGGTGCGCCACAGGTAGAACACATAGAATAAGCTCTTATTGTTAGGACCGCCCTCGGTCAAAATGTAGGCTTCGTTAAATACCTGAAAGGAGCCGATAATCGTCATAATGGTGTTGAAAAAGATCGTTGGCGTGACCATCGGAATCGTAATATGGCGCAGCTTGCTGTACCAGCCGCCGCCGTCGACTTCAATCGCTTCGTAGTATTGCTGAGGTATGCCGGACAGTCCGGCCAAGAAAATAATAACGGTACCGCCGATGCCCCACAGCGTCGTCAGCACGACGGACGGGATAACGCTGCCTTCCCCGTACAGCCAGGAGCTGGTCGGCAGGTGCAGCGACGACAGAACCGAGTTGATCAAGCCAAGATCGGGATTGAGCAGCCACATCCAGATCATCGCCGACGCGACGGCCGGCACGATGCTGGGCAAATAAATGATGGTGCGGAACAGCGCGCGGGCTCTGACCTTCATATTCAATAGAAGCGCGATGGCGAACGAGATAATAATGACGGCCGGCACGCGCAGCGCCACGAAATAAAAAGTCGCGCCTAGCGACTTGTAGAACAGATCGTCTTCTCCGCTGAACAGGCGGATATAGTTGTCGAAGCCGGTAAATGCGACTTGTTCCTTGAATACGTTGTAGTCGGTTAAGCTGAGCACCAGGCTGGCAATCATAGGGCCGAGCGTAAACAACAGAAATCCCAATATCGCGGGGGACGTAAACAGCAAGCCGTAAAATAGCCCTTTTTTCATGAGTACCTCCCGTAGAACTATATTGACCCACTGCGTTTCCAATTTATTGGATATTAAACTTTTACGGCGGATCAATTTGCACACAAGAGTTTACGCAGGGAAGTTAGTCGAAAAATCGTACAACGCAGCTCGAATCAGGCTTATACGGCGGGCGTTTGTTCGAAAAATCGTACAAAGCTGCCCTGCTCAGACTCAAACGACGAACGTTTGTAGGAAAAACCGTATAAATCAACCAAGAGATCAGGGATTATATGTCACTAAAGCGTCTTCGATGATTATACGAATAAGAGCTGGTAATTATCTGGAAATTACGTGGGTCAATCAAAGCCCGGAGACTGCCTCATACGCTCCTGAAATCACCTTATCACAAGTTTATCAATTCAGATTTCAGGAGCGTATAGCATCGGAGGGAGGTCAGCCCCTTGCTGTATGCCATATTTACTTAGATGTCGCGCCGTCCCTGGACTTGCTCCTGAGCTTTGGCTGCGATCGCGTTCATCGCCTCTTGCGCCGATTGCTGGCCGAGCCACACTTTATCGAGCGCCGGCGAGACGATATCCATTAGCTTGCTGAAGTTTTTGACATAGCCGGTCGGCGTCTGATGGCTGCTGTTCAGCATCACTTCCACGATCGCGTCGCGGTAGCCCGACGGACGGGAAGCCAGATTGTCCGTCCATCTGGAGAGCAGATCGCTTTCCGTATACCAGCTCTTGTAGGCCGGCATCCAGGTTCCCGCGGTAATCATATCAATAGAAGATTCAGGGTCGATCAAGTACTTGATCAGCTCCCAAGATTCCTGCGGGTACTTCGTCGATTTGAACATGGAGAACATGCCGCATACGACCGTTGTCATCGGCTTCTTCATAATCGGCAGCACGCCGACATTGTAGTTGAAGTTGGACTGCGCAAGTGCGGTGGACGCCCATTGCCCGTCGATCGCCATCGCGACCTTCTTCGTCTGCAGCGCTACGTTTGTTGCCGGGATATTTTTCGACTGAACCGGCGACGGCGCAACATGGTGCACGTTCATCAGATCGGCAATATTTTGGAACACTTCGACGGCTTCCGGTTGGTTCAACGCAAAGGTTGTTCCGTCCGCAGACACGAAGTCGCCGTCGTTGGAATAGATAAAGTTGCTGAAGCCGCCCCACCAGGTCGGGAAGTTAATGCCGTATTGTTTAATGTTCTTGGGATCGAAGTTCGGATCGTTCGCGTTCCGGCCCTTGGAGTCGATCGTTAGCAGCTTGGCCGTTTCTACGAATTGCTGCCAGGTCCAGGCTTCCGAAGCTTTCGACGGAGGAGGCGCGATGCCTGCTTCCTTGAAGATGTCTTCGTTGTAGAACAGGCCGAACGTTTCCGGACCGGGCGCGATGCCGATCACGTGTCCCGGCTCCAGCGAGTAGAGGAGGTTCGGAACCAGACTGTCGAAGTTGATGGTAGCGTCCTTGTCCAGGAATTCTTGCAAATTATAAAATTTTCCTTGCTCGGCCAACGGGAATGCGATCGAGCCGGATTCCATCATGGCGATGTCGGGCACGTCGTTGCCTGCGACCATCGTCGTCAGCTTCGTATCGTAATCCGCTGCGATATGCTGCAAATCGACCTTGATATGCGGGAACTTTTCTTCGAAACGCTTGATCGCCACTTTGTATGCGGCCAGTTCGTCCGGAGCTCCCCACACCGTCATTCGAAGCTTGATCGACTCGGGCTTGGCGCCGGTTCCTCCGCTGTTGGTCTGACTTGCTTCGCTCTGAGGCTGGTTGGAAGACGACGGCTTGGAGCAGCCGGTTAAGGCGACAGTCGCCAGCAGCACCAGTGCCAGCAGCCAAGCGATAGTATGTTTGCCACGTATCATACGATAACCCCTCTCGAATGTTCTAGGCTCATTCTTTTACATAGCTGCAGTCTATGTTGAACCCAGTATAGGAGATTTTGCAGCGCTTACATATTCCCATTATCTTTGTATTGGTGGACTATCATTGGCTCATCGCATTATCGCGGGAGAGTGATTCCGATCCGCGTCCCTTTGCCAAGATCGGACTGGATGTCGACGCCGTAAGGCTCGCCGAAAGCAAGGCGTATGCGCGAGATCGTATTGCGAATGCCGATCGAGGCCATCTCCTTGTGGAAAATGTTGTGCACCGCCTCAGGGCTCATGCCCCTGCCGTTGTCCTCGATCTCGAAGCGACAGGCCTCCTCCGTCATGCGCCCGCGAATGGTGATGACTCCGCCCGTCTCCATCATCGCGAATCCGTGCAGAATCGCGTTTTCCACGAAGGGCTGGAACAGCAGACGCGGCATTTTGCAATCATAGAGCTCGGGATCGATATCGTAATGAACGGCGAACTTATCCTCGAATCGTACCGACATAATGTAGAAATAGCTCTTCATCCATTCCAGCTCGTCGTTCAGCCGAACGGAGCCCCATTCCTTGCGCGTCGTGTATTGCAGCATATGGGAGAGACATACGAGCATCCGGCTCAGCTCTTTCTGCCCGTTCTCGATGGCGGTCCAGTTCATAATGTTTAAGGTATTGAACAGAAAATGCGGATTCATCTGCATGTTTAAGGCGCGAATCTCCGCTTCCTGCTCCTTCAGCCGACTCTCGTAGTTTTCCGTGACCAGCAGCCGTATACGGTCGTTCATCCGGTTAAAGCGCTGAATGAGCAGGCCGAATTCATCGTTTGTGCGGACGTCAAGCTGCGTATGGAAGTCTCCGTCTCCAACCGAACGCATAGCGCCGAGCAGCCGCTTGATCGGATTCGTAATTTTGCCCGAGATAAAATAAGCGAATGCCAGAGCGACCGCAACCATCGCCAGGGACAGCAGCACGGTGGAGGTGCGTATAACGGGAGCCAGCTCGCCGACGAGCGACGCTTCCGGCGTAATGACGATCGACAGCCACCCTGTTACTTTGGAACGGTCGAAGCAGACAATGACCGCTTCTCCGTCCAGCTTCATGCGCCGGGTTCCGCTGTCTTGCTCTTGCAGCTCCTGTACCCAATCTCCGTCGTAGCGCTGACTGATTCGCTCCGGCTCGCTGCTCCCCACTACCGTATTGAACGAATCGAGGATTAAATAGCGCGAATTGTCGGGAATGCTCTGCTCGAACAGCCTGGTCAGGGAATCGGCTTTGAAGCTGACGGCGAGCACCGGGCGCTCGACCCGCTCGTCCAATCTTTCCAGCGTCGAGTTATCCAGATAGGAGAAATCGAGTACGCGGGTCGCCGAGTAGAGATAGCGGAAATCCAGACGTCCTTCCTCCAGATACGACTGATCGAACATATCGGCGAAATCATAAGTGGGATACCAGACCATTCGTCCGTCCGCCTGCTGCGCGGCGCTATAAACCGCCGACTGCTGCGGGTCTCCCTGCGGCAGCGTCTGGCCGAACGTAAAATAAGACGTCCAGAGCTGGTAGGCGTAGACGTCTTCGATTTGCGAGAAATAAGATCTGAGCGCCCGGTTGACGACTCTGTCGGCGGCTAGCAGCTCGGCCTGATCGTTCGGATTCAACGTATTGAAGATTTCAAATAGCTCCTTATCCACAAACAAAGCCTGGCTGTTGCGGTCCACGATGCCCAGCTTGGTGTCGATAATTTCGTTGTTTTTGACGACGATGCTTTGCACGTTCTGCTGGGCCTGGCCGGTGACTACTTCCAGGCTTTTCGTATAGTAGATCATCCCGGCCGTCACGAGCGGAACAACAATGAGGAAGACGTAGCTGACCAGCAGCCGGATTCGGAAAGTGATTTTCATGAGAGACCGCCTCTTTGCTGCAGCAGCGACATCTGTCTGTGACGTTCGGGCGACAGTCCGAAATGCTTCTTGAAGACGCGACAGAAATATTTCGTGTCCGTATAGCCGGATTCGGCGGCAATCTCGTAAATTTTGAGCCGATTATCGGCCAGCAGCTGGGCAGCCCGTTCCATTCTCGCTTCCAGCAGATGCTCCGTGAACGTTTTGCCTGTGTGGTTTTTGATCCAGGTGCTGAAATACGACGGGTTAAAGAAGAAATGCTCGGCCGTCTGCTCCAACGTAATCGGCTTCTGCCGGTTGTCGGCTATCCATTTGACGCATTCCGCGGCTATTTCCTTGTCACCCGCCTCTTTGCCGGCATGCAACGCCTGATGAAGCTCCCGCAGCCTGCTTTCCATCAGCGTCAGCAGCTCCCCGAATGTGCGGCATGCGGATACGCCGGTGACGGCCGCCTGCATAAGCGCGCTGCCCACCTGGCGATCGACATGCTCGCGGTTGCGGCTCTTGATCTTCATCAGCAGCAAAGCGGCCTGCTCCTTGAGGGAGGAGGGCGCTGTCCGTCCAGCGGCGGCAAACCGTTCGAAGCTGCGAGCGCATAGATCGACGGCCGTGTCCGCCGACCTGTCTTGCAGCGCTTCGAACAGCGCCTCGCTGTCGATCGGAGCGCTTGGACTCGGCACGGAAGTCGTGTCCTCCGCCGTCAAAGCTCCCTTATGCCGCTCATAGAAGTGATACACGCTTGCGGCGCGGGCTTGACGGCAGGCGCGCTCTCCTTCCTCCCATAACGATCGCGGCGCTTCGCCCGCACAGTGCCAGAGCCTCCCCGTCAGGCTCCAAGCTTCGTTTAACGACAGCATATCGGTCCGCAGCCTCTCCCAGCTAGCCTCCAGCGTCTGCGGCTCCAGTCGCACGAGGGATATCCATTGGCCGGAGACGCCGGAAGGCGAGTCAAGCGGCAGCGTGCAGGCCGCTCCATATTGCGCCCAGACTCGCTCCATATCGGCCATCAGCGCTGCGGCATCATAGTCCAGCCCGGAGTCGGCATGAGGCTGAAGCTCGGAATAGATGACGGCGCCGCTTCCGTGGAGCCATTCCAGCTCGGTCAGCTCCTGCCGTTCCGCCTCCTTCACGTCGCCGCCGCTAATCCACGACAGAAGTAACCGCTTCCGGTAGGCGGAAGCAGCCGCGCGCAGCTGCAGCTTAAGCGTCTCCGATTCGGAATGTCGAAGCGTCTCTTCTTGCAGCGCAGCTTGCACTCGTCTTAGCAGCTCGGCTACTTTATCCCTATCGATCGGTTTCAATAAATAATCGTAAGCGCCGTGCCGCATGGCGGCTTGCGCATATTCGAACAGGTCGTAGGCCGACACCATCACCACTTTGGGTTTGAAGGCTTCATGCTCCAGCAGGCCCAGCAGCTCCAAGCCGTCCAGGTTGGGCATTCGAATATCGGTCAGCACGACATCGGGCCGCTCCTCCCGAATCAGCGCGAGCGCGGCTTGACCGTCGCTGGCGTCGATGACGCAGTCGGACGACCGAAGGGACAGGATCATATTTTTCATGCCTCTGCGGTGTCTAGGTTCGTCGTCCACAATCAATATTTTCATCCGCGTTCCCTCCCTATTGCTTTAATTATAGTAAAAATCGGATTGCCGCACGGGGCGTATTATTTGGAAAAGTGGACTTTTGTTGGGGGTTTGACGCATGCACGGGAAACGCGGCTAATAGGGGGAAGAAGACCGGAAGAACCGGGTGAACCCATGTTCCGGTGCCGGGTATGCTTCCCGCAATGCCTCGTGCGCAAATGCGGGCTTTTTGAACAACCTCCTGAAGGAAAGAACGTGGTATGATAGGGGAGTTGAATGGATAAAAGGAGATTAGGAATCGTGGGCAGACTTGTCTTATTAGGATGTATCGCATACTTGGTCGTGGGGATCGGACAACTGGTCGTGGGCACTGTCATGGAGCCGATGGTCGCGGCGTACGGAATCAAGTATGGCGACGGCGGGCAACTCGTTATGAATCAATTTCTAGGCGGATTGGTCGGGATTACGCTTGCTCCGTGGCTGATGGGACGGATCGGCAAGAAGCTGCTGCTGCTTGGCGCGCTTGGGGTCATGACCGTCGCTGAAATTATATATGCGTTTCAACCTTCATGGGGCGTGATGCTGGCAGCGGCTCCATTCGCCGGCTTTGGCTTCGGAACGACGGAGGCGCTCGTCGGTTCGTTCATTATCGGCGCGGCGATGGGCAATGCGAACGTGGCGATGAGCCGGGTGGAAATTTTCTTCGGCGTCGGCGCGCTGCTAATGCCGTTCGCGGGAGCGGCGTTTATATCTAGCGGGTACTGGAAGTCGGCGTTTGCTCTTGTCGGCGGCTTGGCCGCGATTGCGCTGGTGACGTGGTTTTTCTTCTGGCCGAAAATTCTGGATCGTCCTTTGGAAGGAGCGGCCCCTTCGCAAGCCCGTCGGCAGAGTACGCCGCACCGTGGATTTACGTTTGTCGTCCTGGCGGCTTGTTCTCTGTTTTTCGCTCTCTACGTCGGTTTGGAGATGAGCTTCGTACACTATCTTCCTTCGCTGCTGGTGAATCAAAACGGGCTGTCGGAATCGTCGGCCTCGCTGTCGCTTGGCCTGTTCTGGGGAGCGATGACGGTGGGAAGAATCGTATCGGGGCAAGCGGCTGATCGTTGGGGCGGCGGCGCGTATATGCTAGTGACCTGCTTAGCCGCGGCGTTGGTCTTCGCGCTTCTAGGCGGCTTCAGCAGCACCTGGGCGACGATTGCGCTGACATGCCTTGCCGGATTGGCAATGTCGGGAATGTTCGCGATCGCGCTCGTCTTTGCCAACCGGGCCGTGCCGGGGATGACCGAGCGCACGACAAGCTTGCTAATGGCGTTCGGGGGAATCGGCGGGGCGCTGATGCCGAAGCTGACGGGCTGGTTCCTGGATGAGAACGGCATGGAAGCCACCCGCTGGCTGTTCGCCGTTTTTGCCGTTCTAATGCTTGCGGTTATCGTCTGGGCGCTGCTGTCCGCCAAAGCGTTGGATCGGGCTCGCGGCGCAGCGCCGATTGCTGCCGGCAAAGCTTAATGACCGCATAGAGAAATGAAATATTGAAGGATGAAATGCTGCAAGACGAAAAAATGAAAAGATGAAAGGCGGTCGTTAAAATGAAAAATATCGTGTCCGTAAGATGGGTGCTGGCGCGTTTGTACGAGCCGGATGTGGTCGTCGTCGATTGCCGGTTCCAACTGGGACAGCCGGAAGCCGGTAGAAACGCATACGAGGAGTCGCATATTCCCGGCGCGATCTACCTGGACTTGGAGAAGGATTTGTCCGGACCGCTAGACGAGCATGGGGGCCGACATCCGCTGCCGGATGCGGCCGAGTTGGCCGCCCGGTTCGGTAAGGCGGGTATTAGCAACGAAACGCGCGTCGTAGCTTACGACGATCAGGGCGGAGCGATGGCCTCCCGGCTCTGGTGGCTGTTGAAATACTTGGGCCACGAGAACGTCTTCGTGATGGACGGCGGGTTCTCGGCCTGGAAAACGGCGGGATGCCCGGTGTCGGCCGAGCAGAAGATCATCGTTCCCGCGCAGTTTGTCGCAACGGTGCAGCACAGCATGCTGGTCGAGGTCGACGAGGTTCGCGAATCCCTCGATACAGGGCGCTATGTGCTGATCGACTCCCGCGAGGCTCCTCGTTACCGCGGCGAAGTCGAGCCGATCGATCCGATAGCCGGACACATTCCCGGCGCGCGGAATATGTTCTGGGCGGAAGGCCGCCATGCCGACGGCAGCTGGAAGAACGCCAATGAGCAGCTTGAGCGGTTCTCGGGCGCGGGCCTGTCCGCAGACGACGAGATCGTCGTCTACTGCGGCTCCGGGGTCACGGCTACGCCGAACGTGCTGGCTTTGCAGGAAGCGGGCTTCGGTAAGGTGAAGCTTTATGCGGGGTCTTGGTCGGATTGGATCAGCTATCCGGAGAATCCGATTGCGACAGGGGAAGAAGGGGAATAAGGGGGATTTTTAATGAATGCTTTAACTTATGAAGAATTCGTTCAATTGGTAGAAAAATATAAGATTCTTCCCTTCTCGGAGTTTGTACCGGAATATCCATCGTTGACAGCGGCGTCTGTCAATAACGATTGGCATACAGGGACCGTTACGGATCCATGGTTATGGCGGATTCGGATAGTTCAGGATGGCGTTGCAGCATATGGGAAATTTTTTAGGGATAAGGCCTGTTTTATTCATATCGAATTTTTTCCCATAATCAGGTCGATCCTATCATCCGACAGAACCGTTGAGGAACGATATAAGGACGGTCTGATTTCAAGAACTGCATATCATATCTATAAAGTTTTGTGCGAGCATGGAAATATTGATTCGCGGAATTTGCGAAAATTGACCGATCTAAATAATAAAGAGAATAAAAAAGAGTACGAAAAATCGCTAGTCGAACTTCAGAATTACGGTGATGTAGTTATTACCGGAGCAGCAAATCAGAACGATGAAGATTCAGGCTGGAGCAGTATGTGTTACCAGCCATCGGAATTATGGCTGAGCTCGATGCATACAAGTCCTAATTATGCGACCATTGAAGATGCGAAAAATCGGTTGATAGCGGAATTATCCGGAAGCTGCTCCGATAAAGCCCTTAAATTCTTTACAAAGAAACTAAAGCTCTGACCGTGTACAATCAGCATGCCAACAGTGTCACGACGTGTTGTTAGAAACTCCTGGATTTTTTACCGAAAAAGGAGGATGAAGAAGATGTTGAGCCAAAAAACGAATGATGCGGATGTGATCGGTTATTGCTGCATGAGGTTTCCGGTCACGGATTTGAAAAAATCGATAGATTTCTATTGCGATGTACTGGGCTATGAATTGTTATCGGCGGATTATTCGTTTGGAGAGGCACATGTAGGATTGAAGAATAGAAACGGTCCGGGTATTTTTCTCATGGAAACTAAACCGGAAGAGGTTACGCAGTTGACGTTTGTATTTCCTCGTCCTTTCTTTGTCACAAACAGTACGGGACACGTGACGATGGTGGAGCTATTAACGAATGACCTGCTCGCTTTACATGAACGGATTAAGCTGGCTGGAGCCCGTATTGATAGCGAACCTGTATTTACGAGCGATTTTGGCTATTTCACCTTTTACGATCCGGACGGGCACTATATGCGTGCTGTAGAAGAAAGAGGCGTGTATTTTGACTTGAAACGAAGGATGAGTTCGACCCTGAAGCGGGATCTGACGGAGCATGAGAATCAACTGCTATGGGGACTATGTGAAAAAGCCAGCGTCGAACAGCAAAAGTTTCTCAGTTCCATCCTCTCGGAAATGCGGGGTTCTTGAGCTGGGGGTGCGATCCTGTCCATAAAACAGAAATAGACTGCTCCCGTACAAGGGATGCGGTCTATTCGACGTTCTCTTCTATAAGAAGCTCCCAAAAGGAGTACCCTAAAAATGCCATGGATACATACTAGTTTATTAAAAAATTGAACATAAGTCTATTTCTTTTTGGGTATAGCTTGTATGTTATAGAAGCGACCGCGGCGCATAACAACTTATGGGAGGAGAAGCCCGACATGATTACGCTCAGAAAAATTACGCTGGAGAACCGGCGTGCCGTATTTAATCTGGAGGTTTCAGAGGAACAACGCCGCTATGTGGCGTCCAATCTGTCGAGCGTGGCTTCGTGTTATGTCCTGGCAACCAATGGGGGACATCCGTTTCCGTTTGCCATTTATGCGGATGAACAGCCGGTCGGTTTTGTTATGCTGACTTATAAAATTACAGGGTACGAGCTCCCGACAATTGCGGAAGACAGCTACTGCATCCTGCGGTTAATGATTGACAAACACTATCAGAATCGAGGCTACGGCAGGGAAGCCATGACGAAAATTCTTGAGTTTGTCCGCACCTTTCCGGCAGGACCCGCTAAATATTGTTGGATCCCGTATAACGCCGATAATCTCCCCGCCAAAAAGCTTTATGAAAGCTTTGGTTTTCGCGAAAACGGTGAAATCTGTAACGACGAGCACATAAACGTATTGCGACTCTAAACACGGATAACAGGATACTCCGGTTTTCAAGAATTCGTTGGCTGAGAAGTAAGGAGGGGAAGGATTGAACGGCGATAAAATGAATACGAGGCTCGATAGCGTTCGCTTTATGGTCCATGACATGATTATGTCCATTCCATGCGAGACCCGGAAACAAGAAGCCTGTGCTCACCTGTTTGGGGTGTCTGCTTTTGCTGCGATGCTCGCGATGAGACGAAGGCTAAGCCAAGAGTTGGCGGCGATCGCGGGACTGCTTTACAACTATTACTTTTATAAGACAGGCATAAGGGATTTCCCGGGCCTTAACAGTTCCGAAGCTGTGAGGCCGCTATTAAGGGACTTGAATCTCTTTGACAAGGAAGAGCAAATCGCCGTCTTGAGAGCTATTTTCTATTGCCAAGACAGAAGCAGGATTCACGGGCCGTATGAAGAAATTGTAAAAGATGCCTGCTTACTGCACTTTTATTTTCAAAATACGGGGTGCAGCATTCCGTCGCAGGGTGCGGATAGACTTCGAAAGGCGCTTTATGAGTTGGCGATTCCAAACGATTTATCGGTAGAAGGGCATGGCCTTGGCAACACCGACAATCATCAGGACACGACGAATAGACGGAGTGATTTAGCCGACATCGCGGAAGCGTTGGCTGGGTCACACATCGTTGGAGTACCGGGAGATCAACGATACCGGGAAGTCTGCAGATATTGGCCCGATACTGGCGTATACAAGGAATTACAGAATGAGTGGTGCGCCGCATTTGTATATCACTGCTGCCGCCGAGCCGGATTTCAACTTCCGATGCGCTACCCGAACGGCAAATGTCGGTTTGCCGGTGTAGGAGCTTGGTTAGAGTGGGCTCAGCTGCCCGAAACCGGATTTCTCTATTTTGACGGACAGAATGGATTTGTTCCGGAGCGCGGGGATATCGTGATTTATGAAAAACTGCTTTCCGATGATTCGCATGACCATATTGGAATTGTTCTAGGCTGCAATGAAGGGGAAATTGAAGTGGCTGAGGGCAACAGAGACAATCAGAACTATTCTAGCGTTTTCAAGAGGGATCGGCGGCACTGCATCCTCGGTTATGTTCGAATCGACAACGACTACGTGTTTCAGTTCAACGGCGAATATAACCCGATCCAATCAATTTAAGGGGAGATAGAAAAAATGAGCAAGAACGACAAAGAAATCATTGATAGCTATATTGAGGCGTACAACTCATTTGATATTGAAGGTATGCTTGCGCTCTTGCATGAAGAGGTTCTGTTTAGAAATTATTCCAACGGCGAAGTGAGCACGGAGACTAAGGGCATTCACGAATTTAAAGAATTGGCGGAAAATTCCGCCCAAATTTTCTCTAGTCGGTGTCAGACAATTACGAGTTATAGCCAGATTGACGGCAAAGTGGAGATTCAAATTGATTATGAAGCCGTATTGGCGGCGGATTTGCCCAATGGCTTGAAGCAGGGAGATCGGATTCAGCTTAAAGGGAAGTCCATATTTGAGATCCGGGAAGGCAAAATAACGTTAATTGAAGATTACAGTTGAGTCGTGACAGGTGACGGTAGGAGAGGGAGCTGTTTGCCTCCGAGGAGAATAGAAATGGCTGTGGGCGGCGGTTGTCAAAAAATAACGAAATTTAGCCCATCTGCTGAAGAGGTACTTGTTAAAGCGGCATCGCATATGTTAAAATCGCAATTAGGCAGACCGAAGTGCTGGTAACACCCGGTCTACAATCGGCTTGAATGGGGTTTCCCTTCAAGTTCCTAATGACTACCAGAACCCACCTGCGGCGTTAGCCGCGGGTGGGTTTTTACATTTTCTTGTTATTCGGATCGGCGGAGGATGGAGCGGGGCTGCGCCGAAGCTGCATCGGCGTGCAGCCGCGATAACGCTTAAACAGCTCGTCCAAGTATTGAATCGTTCCGAAACCGGTTTGCTCCGCGATCCGGGTAATAGGCAAATCTGTGTCGCGAATGAGGACCTCCGCCTTGCCGATGCGGTAAAGGTGAATATACTCCGTGAACGTGCGTCCTACGGCATGCTTAAACACTCGGCAAAAGTGGTACGGGCTCATCCCTGCCGCACGCGCCGCTTCGCCAACGGTCAGCTTATCGCTGTATCGGGCTTCGATATAGGAGATGGCATCCTTCAGCCGTTCCATTCTGCGTTTGGCAGCCTCGCCTCGCACGTCCTCTCCGTCTGCGCTCTCCCCGTATTCGCGGGCCAGAACCAATAACAGCACATGAAGATAGGACTTGATCGCTAGTTCGAAGCCGGCGCTGCGGGCGACATACTCTTCGATGATGGAACGAATGATGGTTATACAGTTCGTGTAACCGTCGTCTCCAGTCTGCAGAAGAACGGGGAGCCGCAGCTTGCCCGTCAGCATGGAGCGGGACGCCACATTCATGAAGTCCGAGCTGGCCAACCGGCTGCGATCGAGCAAAATTGTGTAATAGTCCGGCGGCGTATCGACGACATACCCGCTGTGAATGACCCCTTCTGCGATTAGAACAAGGTCGCCGGCCTGCCCGACGAACGAGCGTCCCCCGATATGCAGCTCCACTTGTCCTTGCCTCACGTAGATCAATTCCAGACAATCGTTATGCCAATGCGGCGGGAAAATGGTCGATCCGACACATTCGGGTTGGAACAGATTAAACGGATACGTATCCCCAAGCATTGCCAAATATTGATTATTTCCGCTGTCCGTCATGCTTTCGTCGCTCCTTGGAGATAATGAGCAAGATCGCGTAAAAATCCCGCAAGGTTGCCCGTAGACTCGTGCCTCGATTGTACTCTATGATCAAGGCAAAGAACAGGGCAGAGGGGAAAGATGAGCATGGAAAATCGGAAGCTGAGCATTCGTCTGATGGATAACGAAGTCTGGTGGGGGGGAGACATTACTTACGGAGATCAAATGCCGTTTGGACGAGAGACGATTGAGATTGACCTTGCCGCAGGCATTCGCGGGAATCAGGCGGCGCCGCTGCTCGTCTCAAGCAAGGGCCGGTACGTATGGGCTGACGCTCCGATTCGGTACCGGTTCGAGGACGGCTTGCTGACGGTTGTAAGCGACTCGGGGGAGCCGGTATTGCGGGGAGAGGGCGGGAATCTCCGCCAGGCATTCCTTTCGGCGTCGGCCGAGCATTTCCCGGCAACCGGTACGCTGCCGGACGCGCGTTTTTTCTCGGTGCCGCAGTATAACCTGTGGATCGAGCTGCAATATGAGCCGACGCAGGAAAAGACGCTGCGCTACGCCGAGGCGGTATTGGCGAACGGATTGCCGCCGGGAGTCATCATGATTGACGACAACTGGATGGAGGACTATGGGGTATGGCGTTTCCGATCCGATCGGTTTCCCGATCCTAAGGCAATGACAGACAGATTGCACGAGCTTGGCTTCCAGGTCATGCTGTGGACTTGCCCATTCGTCAGCCCGGATAATGCCGCTAATTTCCGGATGCTCGAGAGCAAAGGATATCTTCTGCGCGACGAGCGGGGAGAGACCGCCATTCGTAGGTGGTGGAACGGCTACAGCGCCGTGCTCGACTGCACGAACTCGGATGCGGTCGCTTGGTACCAGGAGGAATTGCAGCGTCTAATGGACGATTACGGCATCGACGGATTCAAGCTGGACGCAGGCGATCCCGAATACTACCGAGCGTCCGACCGGAGCGCGGTTCCGATGCATCCGAACGGCCATTGCGAGGCTTGGGCGGCAGTCGGCCGGCGGTATGCGTTTAACGAGTATCGAGCCTGCTGGAAAATGGGCGGACAGCCGCTTGTCCAGCGTCTGCGGGACCGCCAGCACAGCTGGGATCTGAACGGGCTTGCCTCGCTGATCCCGAACGGGCTTGCGCAAGGGCTGGCGGGTTATGCTTATATTTGCCCGGATATGATTGGCGGAGGGCAGATCGGAGACGTTGAGAACAATCCGTCGTTCCGCATTGATCAAGAGCTGTTCGTCCGTTACGCGCAATGCTCGGCGCTGTTTCCGATGATGCAGTTCTCGACGGCGCCTTGGCGCGTACTGGATCGGGAGCATCTCGCATACTGCGTCGAGGCGGCGAAGCTGCATGCGGAGCTTGGCGACACGTTCCTCGCGCTGGCGCAGCACGCTTCGACTACCGGAGAGCCGATTATGCGGCACATGGCTTACGTATTTCCCGACTGCGGGCTGGAGGATGTTACGGATCAGTTCATGGTCGGCGACCGTTTGCTCGTGGCGCCGGTCGTGGAGGAAGGGGCGCGTCGTCGCGTCATCCGTTTTCCTGCAGGCGAGTGGCTGGGAGACGACGGAAGCAGGGTGCAGGGACCTTGCGCGCTGGAGGCAGATGCGCCTCTGTCTCGCTTGCCGCATTACCGGTTAGTCGAAGAATAGGAAACGATGCCGGGACGAGGAAGCGGGTATGCAAGGCGGAACAAATAAAATGACAATAAATTCAGGCAGGGCACCAGGCGCGGGAAGGGCCGGTGATCTGCCTGTTTTTTGTGACTAAACCATCCCTTGCGGAATGAAATGGGCATCCTCGTCATTGATTCAATTTATTTCGTCATTCAAAGTCAAGAAAAGTAAAGAATAGGCAAGAGAAGTTCGAGCCGATTCCGTAGGAAACCCCGTTCCGCTTACCGAAATGTTAAGGATACGCTTCTCATGCTCTTCGAACAGGATGTGGTGTCCAGATGCGGTTTCCAAGCCTCATGCGCAAAATGACAATTTTCCCGAAACTGCTCTTAACGTTCCTGGTCGCCATCGTGCCCCTATTTTTCGTGAGCCTGCAGATGAACCGGATGGGTGCGGATAGCGTCCGCCAGGAAATTCTCGCTTCCATGGAGTCGCGCATCCATTATCACATGGGATCGCTCGAAGCGGAGATGGAGCGGCTCATCCGGCTTCACAAGCAGTACATTGTCGACGACGACGTCACCAAGCTCAGTATGATCTCCCCCATTCTTCCCTATTACGACGTGATGCTGATGGAGAAGCGAGTGCAAAACAAACTGCTCGTTATGAAAAATTCCAGCCTCTACATCGCCGAAGCGAAAGCTTATATTCCCTTGATCGGCAAAACGCTTCTCTCCACGAACTACGAATTAGCCATGACAGAGGAGGAAGTCCGCGAGCTCCAGCAGCTGAATCGGAGCCAGGTGTCCCCCGTCGTCTACTGGAAGGGCAAGCTCTTGCTCAACTCCATTAACCCCGATCCCTCGTATTCGGATAAATCTCCGGCTTACATTTTGCAATCGGAAATGGATCAACCGAGACTGAAAAGCTTCCTCAGCCAGATCGTCAACGGGGACCGCGAGGGCTCTCTGCTCTTTAACGAGGAGCAGGAGTGGGTGCTGAGGAGCGGCGCGGAAGAACCCGTACAGGCTATCGCTCGGCAATTCGTCAAGCAACAGCCTCAGGAACTGAAGTCCGGACAAGGGAAAATTGAAATTCATAATCGGAATTATTACGTGGCGTTCGAGCGTTCCCAGCTCCTGAACATGGACTTGGTTCTCTATATGCCGGAAGAGCAGGTGTTAGGGCCGCTCGATAAATACCGTACCTGGTTTTGGATTCTGTCCGGAATTTCGCTTGCCGTCGTCGTCGCATTCTCCTACTGGATCTTCCGGTTAATTCATTTTCCGCTGAGAAAAATGGTACGGGCGTTCCGCAAAGTGGAGAATGGGGACTTGAGTTTGACGATCGTGCACCGGAATTACGACGAATTTCAATACCTGTACGGGCAATTTAACGTCATGGTCGGCAAGCTGAAACACTCGATCCAGGAAGTGTACGAGTCGCGGATCATGGCCCAGCAATCGGAGCTGAAACAGCTGCAATCCCAGATCAATCCGCATTTCCTGTACAACACGTACTTCATGGTCCATCGTATGGCCGAAGCGCACGACGTGGATAACGTAACCAAGGCTACGAAATATCTAGGGGAATATTTCCAATATATTACCCGTAATTCCTCTGACGAGGCGACCGTAGAGGAAGAGTGGAACCACACGCTCGCTTATTTGGAAATCCAGCAGATGCGATCGCACAATCGGATCGAAGCCCGGGTATCGGAGCTTCCGGAAGTCAAACCGGACGGCGTTCGAATCCCGCGCCTCATTCTGCAGCCGCTTGTGGAGAACGCCTATCAGCATGGGTTGAAGTCGAAGGTGTCTGGCGGGATCGTCGCACTAACTGCAAAGAGGCTTCAGGACGGGGCGCTCGCGCTCTCCGTGGAGGATAACGGAGACGAGCTGAGCGACGAATGCTTGTCAGACCTTCGATATAGGCTTGAGAGCAAGCGCGAGGATCAGACGGAGAAAACGGGATTGCTGAACGTGCATAGAAGATTATCGCTGCGATTCGGCGAGGATTGCGGCCTTAGCGTCTCGCGAAGCGCGTTCGGCGGCTTAAAGGTCGAGATGGTTGTGCCCGCGGATCGCGGAGAACGGAAGGAGGAATAACGATGACCATACGAAGGATACTGATCGTCGATGACGAACCGTTCATCGTGAACGGTCTGGCCGGCATGATCAAGGAGGCCGAATTGCCGGAGTCGGAAGTGTATAAGGCCAGTTCTGCCGCCGAAGCGTTAAGCTGGTTGGAGAGAACGGCTATGGATATCGTGTTGACGGACATCTGCATGCCGGGCATGGACGGTCTGGAGCTGCAGCGCCGAATCCTGCAGCGCTGGCCGCGCTGCAAAATCGTTTTCTTAACCGGACACAACGATTTCAATTACGCGAAGGAAGCGATTCATCACCGCGCGGTCGATTACATTCTGAAGACCGAAGGGGACGCGGCGATCTTGGCCGCGGTGCGCAAAGCGCTGGCCGAGCTGGAGCGGGAATTCGAGATGGGCACCCAGCTCGAGAAGGCCCAGGCCCAGATTCAATCCGCGCTGCCGCTGCTTCAGAAGGAGTTTCTGCTTGATTTGTTCCGCGGCGATCTCCATCCGACGATGAGACTGCAGGAGAGGCTGGACGAGCTCGATATGCCGTTCTCGACCGCGGCTCCCGTGCTGCTTCTCGTCGGCAAAGTGGACGAATGGGCGGATCGCAACGCTTCCGATCAGACGCTGCTGCTATACGCGATTCAGAATATCGCGGAAGAATACTTGTCTCCTGCCGCTCGCACCCTGTCTTTCGCCTACGACAAGAACCGGATCGCGTGGCTGATCCAAACTCCGGACGATCAAGAGAGGGAAGGCTCCAGCCTCGCGCTATATGTCCGGGGCATGGCGGAGAAAATTCAGACGACGTGCGGCGAGCTGCTGAGATTAAAGCTGAGCTTCGCTTCTGCAAGCGAGCTCGTCCCTTGGTCTTTCATTGCGGAACGTTTCGAAGGATTAAACCGTTCGCTTCGCAGAAGCTTTGCCATGGGGCAGCAGCTGCTGCTGACGGACGACCAGCCGGAGCCCGAGGCCGCGGAGAGCGCAAGCCGGGATTCCGCGACCAAGTGGATCCGAAAGCAAGCGGTGCAGCTGGAAGCGTGCTTGGAGAACGGGCAGCAAACGGAATTTCAAGCGAAGCTGACCGAATGGCTCCGGCACGAGACGATCGGCTCGGAGCCCGAGCTGCGCCTTGTCGCCAGCTGCCAACTGCTCGCGACGTTCCTGGCGTTCGCTTCAGCCGAAGGCGCGCTCAAGGAGCTGTCGGAGAGAATTGACCCGGACAAGCTGCTGAAGGCACATACGCGCGAGAGCTGGGAAGAGGAGATTCTGCGCCTCGCGGATCTAGCCGACTCCGTCTTCGTCCGGCAGGAAGGGATGAATCGTCAGCATGGCCGCAGCGTCGTGGCTACCATCCACCAATACGTCGCCGATAATCTTGGGGGCGACTTGTCGCTAACCCGGATCGGAGAAGTCGTCGCCTTGAATCCGGCGTACCTGTCGAGATTATACAAACAGCTTACCGGGAACGGGCTTTCCGAGACGATTACGGAAGCCAGGCTGGCTGAAGCGAAGCGTCTGTTGGAAGAGACGAACGAGAAGGCGCAAGACGTCGCGATCAAGGTCGGCTTCGAGTCGGCGGCGTATTTTACGAGGCTATTCAAGAAAATGACGGAGCGAACGCCTCAGGAATATCGGGAGTTTTCCAGAAAGTCGCGTTGATTTGACGTCCGGCCGGCGTCCAAGGAAGTCGTAGACAGAAGGCAAGAGAAGTAGAAATCGTCCAATAGAACGGAATTCCTCGCGCCCCTATAATCAAAAACAAGAAGAGAGCTCCTTCTTGGTCTCGCGCCATTTCACATTTACGTAGGGGGAACAACGAATGAAGATGACGAGAACGGTCGCCACTGCGGCGACTACCGCTTTGCTGCTGGCGACGGTACTCTCCGCTTGCAGCGGGGGCAATAACGGCAATCAGGCTTCTTCAAGCTCTTCGGCTCCGGCCGAGTCAAGTGCCGCGGCATCCGGGTCCGCAACGGAATCGTCCGCGCCTGCGATCGATCCTTTAGGCAAATACGATCCTCCGATCGAAGTGACGGCCATCCGTCCCTATGACGAAATGACGAAGTTTGTAGAAGGTCAGAATGCCGACAACAATGAGTGGATAAGCGTATACGAAGAGAAGCTGGGCATCAAGCTGAAGCACGCCTGGACGTTCCAGGGCCCGGGAGAACAGTACGACCAGAAGCTGAACGTGGCGATCGCGAGCAACGACTTGGCGGACATCATGGCCGTTAACCCGAACCAAATGAAGCAGATGGTGGAGGCCGGCCAACTTGAGGATATCTCCGGCGTGTACGAGAGCACTGCTTCCGAATTCGTCAAAACCTCGATGAACGCGGATGGAGGCGTCTCGCTCAAGTCGGCAACGTTCGACGGGAAGCTGATGGGCATTCCGAGGCTCGGCTCCGACATCGATAACGTGGCGCTTCTCTGGGTGCGCACGGACTGGCTGGAGAAGCTGGGCTTGCCCGAACCGAAGACGATGAGCGACGTGCTGGCCATCTCCAAGGCGTTCACGACTCAGGATCCGGACGGCAACGGCAAGGCCGACACCTCGGGTCTGGCTCTGACGAAGGACCTTGAAGGCGGATTTGCCGGCTTCGAAGGGTTCCTGAACGGTTATCATGCTTATTTCAACATCTGGATCAAGGACGCCTCCGGCCAACTGGTCAACAGCAACATCCAGCCGGAGATGAAGGCGGCCTTGGCCGAAATGCAGAGAATGTACAAGGATAAGGAGATCGACAAGGAATTCGGTACGAAGGACGGCACGAAGGTGGCGGAAGCCGTCACGAGCGGCAAGATCGGCATGTACTACGGCCAGATGTGGACGCCGCTGTGGCCGCTGCAGGGAGGCAAGGATCTCGATCCGAATATGCAATGGCGGCCTTTCGCGATTACTTCCGTCGACGACAAGCCGGCGCTCGGCCAAGTTCCTTTCTCCGTCAATCAGTATTACGTCGTCAAGAAAGGCGCCAAAAATCCGGAAGCGGCGATCAAGATGCTCAATCTGTGGTTCGATATGCGCTATGACCATCCGTATCAAGAGGAAGTCTACGGCGCGACGAAGGACGGTATCGAGACGTTTAAGCATTCGCTTATCGCCGGGGCTCCGATTACGTATAACATCGACAAGTACAGAACCGTCACCCCAAGATTGGACTCTAAGGATCCGAGCGGGCTGAAGCCGGACGTACAGTTGATCTACGACGATATCATGAGGTACCGCGAGGGAGACAACAAAGGCTGGGGCAATGAACGGGTATTCGGCCCTGAAGGCTCCTTCACGGTCATCGAAAAATATTTGGAGACGAATAGCATTCTCCGCAACGAATTTTACGGCGCGCCGACGGCGACGATCGGCGAGAAGGGCGCCACCCTGATGACGCTGCTTAAGGAAACGTTCACGAAGATCATTATGGGCGCCGCTCCGATCGACGACTTCGACAAGTTCGTCACGGACTGGAAGAAGCTCGGCGGCGATCAGATCACGCAGGAGATCAACGACTGGTACGCCCAGCAATAAAGGAAATCATGCGAATCGGAGAAGGGGGAGTAGCCTCGGTTACTTCCTCTTCTTCGCTCAGTAAGGAGATGCGTAAGACATGGGACTGAGAAAATGGAGACGGGAAATTCCGCTGCACATGATGATATTGCCGGGGCTCGTCCTGATTTTGATCTACAGCTACGTTCCCTTTTTCGGTCTGACGATGGCCTTTCAGAAGTTTCTTCCCGCTCGTCCCTTTTTCGATAATCCGTGGGTCGGCTTGGAGCATTTCCGCTACGTCTGGGACATGCCGAATTCGCTCCGGGTGCTCTGGAATACGTTGTACATCGCCAGCCTGAAAATCGTCGTCGGGCAGCTCGTGCCGATCGCGGTCGCGCTCCTGCTGAACGAGCTTCGGAAGGAATGGTTGAAGCGGGGCGTACAGACGCTCATCTACTTGCCGCATTTTCTGTCGTGGATTATTCTGGGCGGCATCTTGATCGATATTCTATCGCCGTCGCAGGGGATCGTGAATCAACTGCTCGGAGTATTCGGCATCGAGCCGATTTATTTTCTCGGGGATAACCGCTGGTTTCCGATTACGATCGTGATCTCGGACGTCTGGAAGGAATTCGGATTCAATACGATCGTTTATTTGGCGGCATTAACCGGCATTAATCCTTCCTTATACGAAGCGGCCGTCATCGACGGAGCGAGCCGTTGGAAACAAACGCTGAACATTACGCTACCGGGGATATTGCCGATCGTCGTGCTCCTCGCGACGCTAAGTCTAGGAAACGTGCTGAATGCGGGATTCGATCAAGTATTCAATTTATATAGCCCGTCCGTCTACGAGAGCGGCGACATCATCGATACGCTCGTCTATCGGGTCGGATTGGAGCAAGCCCAGTACAGCGTGGCTACCGCCATCGGCTTGTTCAAATCGATCGTCTCCTGCGTCATGATCTCCCTGTCTTATTTCTTGGCGTATCGACTGGCTAACTACCGGATTTTCTAGAGGGAGGGACGCGATCATGATTCGAATGAGTATGGGGTATCGGGTGTTCAACGCGTTCAACATCCTGTTCCTGGTCGCCTTGTCGTTCGCTTGCCTGCTGCCGATCATCCACATTCTGGCGATCTCCTTCAGCGGGAGCAGCGAAGCGGGGGCGGGGCTCGTCAGTTTGTGGCCGGTCGGGTTCACGACGAGCTCTTACGAGTTTATTTTGAAAAAACCGGAATTTCTAACCTCGATCGGAGTGACGCTGCAGCGGGTCTCGCTCGGAACCGTCGTCGGCATGCTCATCACGCTGCTCGTGGCTTACCCGTTATCGAAGGAGACGCACGCTTTCCGAATGCGGACAATCTATGCCTGGGCTTTCGTCTTTACGATTTTGTTTAACGGCGGCTTGATTCCTTGGTATATGACGATCAAGTGGACCGGCATCATGGATACGATCTGGGCTCTCGTGCTCCCGGGCGCGGTCCCGGTGTTCAATATTATTTTGCTGCTGAATTTCTTTCGCGGACTGCCGAAGGAGCTGGAGGAATCGGCTTCCATCGACGGAGCGGGACATTGGACGACGCTGTGGCGCATATACGCTCCGTTGTCCATGCCGGCGATCGCGACGATTATGCTGTTTACGATCGTGAATCATTGGAACTCCTGGTTCGACGGGCTGATCTTGATGAAGTCTCACGACAATTATCCGCTGTCCACGTATTTGCAGACGATTCTGGTCCGTATGGATCTGACGTCCGTAACGGGAGAGGCGCTCAACAATCTTCGGGAAGTATCGGATCGCACGGCCAAGGCCGCGCAAATCTTCGTGGGTGCGCTGCCGATCATGCTCGTGTATCCGTTCTTGCAGCGGTATTTCGTGAAAGGAATCGTCATGGGCAGCGTCAAAGAATAGATGGGGAACGGGAGCAATCCGGAAAAACGAGAACGCGGCTTAGGGAGGGTCTAACGTGGCGGAAAAGAAATACGAGTTTCGTAGGCGGTTGGAGACGGCGCATAAACCGAATAGGCGAAATCCGGAGGTTCTTCCATCCGGAGGAGAAGCGCTGGTAGACGAGGGGTGGACCATCGTGACGGGGGAGGGGGCATCGCCGCTAATCCGGCGGGTCGCCAAGGATTTGCAGGACTATTTCGACGTCAGCATGAACGTATCCGTAGGCTTGCGGCGAGTTCTCGACGTGTCGGCGGCAGCTGCCGAGGAGCGCGTCATCGTGCTGGGGGAGAAGAAGGATTGGTCTTCGGGAATAGGGGGGAGCTTGGCCGAGCCTCGCTCCTACAGACTGATCGTGGAGCAGCAACGTATCCTCGTATGCGGATATGACGACAGGGGAGTCGGGCAAGGAAGCTACTTTCTGGAAGACTTGATGAACTTGCGGGAAGCTCCGATCGTCGAGACCCGGGACGTTACGCGGGAGCCGCTGTTCGCACCGCGAATGGCGCATTCCGGATGGGGACTCGATCATTATCCGGACGAGCATCTGAACGCGATGGCCCATGCGGGCATCGACGCGATCTTGCTGTTCGTCAAGGATGTGGATCGGACGACGGACGGGCATCAGGATTTCAACAACCTGATCGACCGGGCGGAGAAATACGGACTCGACGTCTACATGTACAGCTATCTGGACAGCAGCCGCGTGCATCCGGAGGATTCCGGCGCCGAGGCTTACTACGCGGGGACGTACGGCAAGATTTTCGAGGCCTGTCCTCGATTCAAAGGGGTTATCCTCGTCGGGGAGTCGGTCGAATTTCCGAGCAAGGATCCGAATACGACGGGCGTGCTTCGGCTGGATTGGCCTTCGGACGAGCCGAAGACAAAGCCGAGCCCGGGCTGGTGGCCGTGCACGGACTATCCGCAGTGGGTGAACGCGGTCAAGAAGGCGGTGCGCAAGCATAACGCCGGGGCGGAGATCGTGTTCTGGACGTACAACTGGGGCTGGGCTCCGGCGGAAGATCGGCTACGGCTTATTCGCGACTTGCCGGACGACATTACGCTGCTCGTCACCTTCGAGATGTTCGAGCAGGTGCAGCGGGAGAACGTCACGAACGTGTGCGTGGATTACACGTTATCGTTCGAGGGGCCCGGCGAGTACTTTCGAAGCGAGGCGGAGGCGGCAAGCGAACGGGGCATCAAGCTGTACGCGATGAGCAATACGGGAGGGTTGACTTGGGATGTCGGCGTCATCCCGTATCAGCCGATGCCGGGACAGTGGACGAGACGCCACGAAGCCCTTCATCGCGCAAGGGTGGATTGGGGCCTGTCCGGTTTGATGGAAACACATCATTACGGCTGGTGGCCGTCATTTGTCAGCGAGCTGACGAAATGGTCTTATTGGACGAACGGGTTATCCGCAGAGGAGGCCCTGGCCGGGATCGCCCGACGCGATTTCGGGGAAAGCGGGGCGGAGCACGCGCTGGAAGCTTGGGGGCACTGGAGCGAAGCGATTCGGCATTATGTGCCGACGAACGAAGACCAATACGGTCCGTTCCGCGTCGGTCCGTCGTATCCGATGGTGTTCCGGCAGCCCGTCCAGATTCCGGCGGCCTGGCACGCGCTGTGGGGCAACGAAATCGTCCTGACGGACTACAAGCCGCATGAGGATCCTCGCCAATCGCTCGGCATCGCCCGATTCGGAGTCGAGATTCGCAGTCTGGAGCGAATGCTGGAGGAGATGCTGCGGGGCAACGCTTGCTTGGAGCGGGCATTGACGGCTCTGGGGAGCGATGCGACTGGAGGCGGGGGTGGACGACAAAAGCTGGAAGAAGGCGAACGTATGCTGGGCATCGGCCGTTTTATCGCTAATTCCGTGCAAACGACGATTCATCTGAAGAAATGGTATATGCTGAAGACGAAGCTGTTCGCCGAACCCGATGCGGAGAGGGCCGAGGAGCTGCTGAAAGAGATGGAGCGGGTTGCCTTGCTGGAGGTCGCGAACGCGGAGAGCACGATTCCGCTCGTCGAAGCCGATTCCCGCCTGGGCTGGGAGGCGTCGATGGACTACATGACCGACCGCGAGCATCTGCAGTGGAAGATTAAGCAAGTACGTTCCGTCTTGGCTAAAGAGTTCGGCGATTACCGGCAGTCGTTGGCATTAACCGGACGAAATTAGGTTGCGTAGGACGCGGTCGATTCAGGGACTATGGCCTTATTCGAGACCCAACAATGTGTCAAAATTGAAGAACGAGCGAGGTATAGAATGCTGAAGTCCGAGGTTGAAATCGTTACGCGCAAGAGGATGAACTTGGTCGGATACAGCGTTGAGGCCAGCTTGAATGATGATGTTGAGGGGGCGATTGTCGCCGGATTGCGAGAAAAGCTTGCATCCCGGATTGCGGAAATATCGCAGCGTGTCGACAGGAGTATGATGCTTGTTCAGGTATACCCGGATTGCGATTGGACGCCGGATGTAACGCATACCCATATTGTAGCGGTTGAAGTGAACCAACACCCGCCTGCAGCACCGGAGGGGATGATAGTTCACATTGTTCCTGAGGGTAGGTTTCTTCGCTTCCTGCATCAAGGGGATGAAGGCGATATTGACGCGACCCATGCGGCTATTAACGAATGGCTAGACTTGAACGGATACACCGATGCCAGAGAATATGATATCGAACGATGGGAAGAACTCGACCGTCTCGACAAGGCTGACAATGTCATTGAAATCTATGTGCCCATTTCGTAAAGCCGATTCCATAAGTCAACTCAAATAGAAATCCTCGCCCGAGTGCCGATGCTTGGAGTCGTGTTATCTTGTTGAACCTGATTTCTCCATCGCCTCAGGTGGGACGATTAAGAGCATCTCGTTGTCTCGTATAGTGTAGGCCAAGAAAGTGCCTTGGTGCTCGTCGGGCTGTGTAGCGGAGGCCAAGAAAGTGCCTTGGCGCTAGCCAGACTGTGTAGCGGAGGTCAAGAAAGTACCTTGGCGCTAGCCAGACTGTGTAGTGTAGGCCAAGAAAGTGCCTTGGTGCTAGCCAGACTGTGTAGTGTAGGCCCAAAAAGTGCCTTGGCGCTAGCCAGACTGTGTAGTGTAGGCCCAAAAAGTGCCTTGGCGCTAGCCAGACTGTGTAGCGGAAGCCAAGAAAGTGCCTTGGCGCTAGCCAAGCTGTGTAGCGGAGGCCAAAAAGGTGCCTTGGCTTAGCCAGACTGTGTAGTGTAGGCCCAAAAAGTGCCTAAGTGGCCCCCGCAGGCTGCCTCGCCCACCAATTCGAGACAGCCCTACAAGCGAATACAAACCACTCCGTTACTCCGGTTGACTGGTTTCAATCGGTTTCGGGGAGTCTTGCACCGTTCCTTTGGCCGCGGTCCGCGTTCTCTTCCTACTAGGAGTAGGAGGAGACGCTTCGGCTTTAAGGGCCATCTCCTTTAGGCGAGCCGCCTTGCTTTTTCTGCGGGAAGCCCGGGCTGTCTTTGCATCCCATGCCTCGCTCCATTCCGCGAACAACGCATAGTCCTCCCTTACCTGATGCGAGTAGGATAAGGCTCTATTCGTTACATAGTCGCAAAATGCTTCTGTGTCTTTGCCGATCGCCCGGACAATTTCGTCCTCGCTGTGATAGCTTAAGATGCCATTCTCTACATCCGCATCCGCGCGGGCATGCAGTTTGGCTGTAATCCGTCCCATACATTCCGCCGTCTTCAGCCAATCCTTCGATTCCTTGAGCTTAAGCAGTTTCAGCTTTTTCTTGTACGGCGATCTTTCTCTGGCGTAGAAATGCCGGCCGTTCATCGTCAAGTAGCCGAGGAAAGGATCGGCTTCATGATGCATCGCTTGCTGGGTCGTAATCACCCGTTTTCCTTGATGGGCGAACTGTTCCCAGAATTCGTCGTTAAAAGGCATGAAGTACACCGGAACCGGCGCGCGTACTTCCTTGATTTCGATAATAAGATCGTCGAGCCCTTGGTGCTCCTCTCCGCCCTCCATAAGCACATAATAACGGTCCAACCCGATAGAGGCAGTACCGGAACCATGTTTGACCGCAATGTCCTTCAGACGATAATAAGAATCCGGAAGTCCTAATCGGGAAGATAAATGGCTCATGTATTCGGTCCATCCGGTTACGATGAGCTGTTCCTCCTCTTCCGTCGGTTTCTGAATCTCCTCCGACCAACGGAATACGCGCCGCCCTTCTTCCAATAAGGTGATCTTTTCAACGAAATTGCTTGCCGCAAGATTTTCCGTTTTCCTCAATAGCTTGCGAATAGGCCCTTTGGTCGAATGCTCGTCGAACACAAGATCGCCGGGATCCTCTTCTCGTTCAGCGTACTTTGTAATCTGCTCCACGTAGGCGGACAAGTAGGCATTCACAGTGTCGATTTGCTCTTCGATCGATAGCGTATCTTCGGGCATAGCAAGCAAGAGGCTGACGGACATGCGAAGAACGTCATACAAGTAGGACCCGATGCAGCCTTCGTCAAAATCGTTAACGTCGAAGACGATTCGGCCTTTCTCGCTTCGGAACGCGCCAAAGTTCTCAATATGCAGATCGCCTTGAATCCAAGTCGGACGCTCCGGACGGGTGTGATAGGGCAGCCATTCATTGCTCATGTCGTAGTAAAACAAATAGGCGCTGCCGCGAAAAAATGAATAAGCGCTGCCTCTCATTTTCTCGTACTTCAACCGGCGCTTGTCGTCGCTCAGTCCCATAATCTGGCTGTCAAATTCCTCTAATACTTGAGATAAGGCTAGTCCCCTCAACTTGCGCTTTGTGTGCTTCACCAGCTCCGTGATATCCGCATCCAGCCTCATGAATTTAGCCTCCGCATTGGGATGATTTATGAATCTTGTGATTGAGCGTTCTAGGATATCCATATTATAGCATGCCTTGCCGAATACTCGGCCGATTTCCAGAAGCGGCTAGCCGCTTAATGAAGGTTCCCAACTCTCAATCTCATTCATAACCTGTAATTGGGCGCTTACCCAGTGCCTATTCGAAGTTATTGAAGCGAGGGGAGTACATTTTGCAGAATGAAGAACGGTATGGAGATGTGCCTCAGCCGATCAGGGGCGACGGCACCGGCTGGTGGGATCTAGGTCCGCGGGATGTGATGCGGGATATTGAAAATCCGGATATGCTTGTCCCGCCCGTTACCGATGCCGGGACGCTTCCGAATCTGAAGTTTTCGTTCTCCGATACTTATATGCAGTTAAATCATGGAGGCTGGTCGCGGGAGGTCACCGTGAGACAGCTTCCGATTGCGACTACGCTGGCCGGGGTGAATATGGCGTTGACTCCCGGCGGCGTACGCGAATTGCATTGGCATCAGCAGTCGGAATGGGCGATCATGCTTGTGGGCCGCGCGCGTGTGACCTCCGTCGATCAGAACGGGAGAAACTTTATCGCCGATATCGGCGTGGGAGATTTGTGGTTTTTCCCGGCGGGCATTCCGCATTCGATTCAAGGGCTGGAAGAAGGCTGCGAGTTTTTGCTCGTTTTCGACGACGGCAGCTTCTCCGATCTGAACACCTTATCTATAACGGATTGGTTCGCGCATACTCCGAAAGACGTGCTATCCGCGAATTTCGGCGTGCCGGAGCATGCCTTTCGGAATATCCCCAAGGATCAGGTGTACATTTTCCAGGGAACCGCGCCCGGCACCCTTGAATCGCAAAAGGTGGAGGATCCCTTCGGAACCGTGCCGTTAAGCTTTACGCACCGTCTGCTTGCGCAGGCTCCGCAGGTATTTCCGGGCGGTACCGTCCGAATTGTCGATTCGACGAACTTTCCGATCTCAACGACGGTCGCAGCGGCTTTAGTCGAAATCAAGCCGGGCGGAATGAGGGAATTGCACTGGCACCCGAACGCGGACGAATGGCAGTACTATATGTCGGGGACGGCGCGGATGACCGTCTTCGGCGGTCTAGGGACAGCGCGTACCTTCGATTACCGAGCGGGCGACGTAGGCTATGTGCCGCGCGCCTTCGGCCATTACGTTCAAAATACCGGCGATCAAAGCGTGTGGTTTCTGGAGATGTTCAAAAGCAGCCGTTTTGAAGACGTATCGTTGAATCAGTGGATGGCGCTGACCCCTCATCAACTGGTACAGGAGAATCTAAATGCCGGGCCGGAGCTCATGCATGCCTTGAGGAAGGAAAAGTGGCCAGTCGTGAAATATCCCGGACTATGATTCCGTTCGCGAAACCTGATCATAGATATTTTCCGTATACGGGGTGATTGCAACATCGTAGTCGGGGTAACGGTAACCGAGCTTTTCCGCTACGGATCCTGAATACTTCCTAAACAATGCATAACAGGCGAACAACGATCGCCACACATTCGGGTAGGCCTTTCCGTCATAGGTAGACAACAAGCTCTCCCAATCCTCGGCAGGAAGATAACGGTCGATGAACTTATAATTTTTCCCTACGCTGAAGTCATAACCGCGCTCCGCTCCAATGTGCCAGGCCATCATTCTGAGCAGATTGGGGCGGGCAATCTCGTGCAGATGATCGCTCGCGAACAGGATTTCTTTTCTCGCCAACCCTTTGACGACATACGTTGAGACCATCCAAAATTCATTGCAGCAATCGTCGTACTCTCTTGCCGTCGGTTTCCGAATCCAATACTGCCGATCGTTCGCGCGAATTTCATTTTGCACCAGGCCGGCCTTATCCAGCAAAACCTTCGCCAGCCCGTCGCTTTGTTCCCAATACGCCTCGACTTCATTAACCGGAATGAGCGTCAAGTCAAGCTTGTTGCCGTCCTCGAAGAGAATGATATAGGAAAACCAATTGCCCAATTCCGGAGGAAAAAGCTCCATATCCTCGGGCTTCTGCATCATTAAGCGATTGCCGAACACGTCCAGCCACCGGTCATTCTCCTTAAACGATTCCAAGTCCGTCACAAAATAAGAAATGTCGAAATCCTGGAACGAATCGGGGGCAATGTTGACATTCGTCCGCGACCCCTCAAGCGTTGCCAACTGGATCCGCTCATCCCTCTGGGCAAAGTCGACAAATAGCTGCCTCATTTCCTGCTCGCTTCTCAAATTCTATGCCCTCCCTGTTAGGGGGTTTATCCCTACTCTAAAGTCGTTCTAAGCTCATTTAACCGTTCGGTTGCTTCGGCCGCCTCTTCAAGCTCTTGAACGGACATGGATAAGCTCTCCGTTCGTCTAATATAAGTTCCTGCGGCATTCGGATCGTCCATGGCAACGGCGATATCGGCCCGTAGTACATAAGCTTTGTAAAGAAGGGTTACGGGTACTTCTTCGTCTTTCGCGAAAACAAGATCAAGCACTCGGGCCGCCCCCGCGGGATCATCTTTAGCGTACGCCAATCGGTATGCCGTTTCAAATGCGTTAACAAATCTCGACGGGTGCACGACAACGTATGAATCGACGCGAGAGGGTTCGGACGCGGTGTGCTTCTGACCGATCAACAAGCGGTTTCCGGCTGGATCGATGAGATTGAATCTTCGGTCCTCCGCCAGGTTATTGAGCTTGGTAATTCGAGGATAACCTTTAACGGGGATTTTCCGATAGGCCTTTTTTAGATTCTCGCAGAAATTTTTGTGCACGGCATCCACGTCCGAGACGCTTACATAACACATGCTGTAGGAATTGGCCGGCTCCAACTGCTTTAGCACGAAAAAATGCAATTCCACAACAGGGTGCCGGACGCAGGCGTACAGGTTTGGCCTGGCCTGCCGATAAGTTAGCTCAAAGCCTAAAGCTTGGTAGAAATCCAATTGCTCGTCTATGGACTTGCAGGGGAAAATCGGAATCGCGACGCCACTCTGGGTTGTTGTCATCGTATCAACCTCCGTGTTCGGATCATTTTTTGCCTACCCCCTTATTAAACATCATTCGTGCAAATGCTAAGGTTTAATGAGGTTATCCCTGATCCTTTAAGGTACGATAACCAAAATCCGTCATCTGCTTTAAGGATCTATTTGACCCTGCCACAAGTGGATGGAGACCGAGAAACCCTCTATAATACAAGGTGAGGGATTATCAATCCTATAAATGAATCGGGATTTAGGGGGTTATTGCTATGCAACAAAACAAATATGACGATTCGGGATTTTTTGAAAAATATAGCTCGATGCCTCGTTCGGTGGGCGGTTTGGAGGCCGCGGGAGAATGGTCAACCTTCCGTGCCATGCTCCCGGATTTGCGCGGCAAAAGGGTACTCGATCTCGGCTGCGGCTTTGGCTGGCATTGCCGCTATGCGCGCGAGAACCAAGCGAAGTCGGTTATTGGCGTAGATCTCTCGGAGAATATGCTGGAGCGTGCAAGAACGATGACGGACGATCCGCATATCGAGTATCGTAGACTCGGGATCGAGGATATCGATTTTGCAGCGGGAGAGTTCGATACGGTGATCAGCTCGCTGGCACTTCACTATGTAGAAGATTTTGAGGCCATTTGCCGGAAAATCCATCGCTGCCTTGACGACAAGGGGAGCTTCGTATTCTCGGTTGAGCATCCTATTTTCACCGCGCTTGCCGCTCAGGACTGGCACTATAATTCGGAAGGCGAGAAGCTGCATTGGCCTGTCGACAACTATCATCAAGAAGGTCCGAGGCAGGCAAGGTTTCTCGATAACGATGTCGTGAAATACCATAGGACAGTCGCCACTCAGATGAATGCATTAATCGCATCAGGGTTTACGATTACGAAGCTTTCCGAGCTGCAACCGACCCAAGAAATGCTGGATAGCCATCCGGCTTGGCAGGAAGAAGTTCGTCGCCCGATGTTCCTGCTGGTTGCGGCGGTCAAAAGCTAAGGGATTGGTTCGCCGATGGCGCGTACTGATATGGAACGAATGGAGGAACAATCGTGCCGGATGAAATAACGCCCTATCAGGATGAGGATCACGACCGGTTAGTCGACATTTGGTATCGTGCCGTACGTCTTACCCATACCTTTTTGTCGGATTCGGATCTTCAATTCTACCGTTCAATCGTTCAAAACGGGGCATTAAAGGAAGTCGAGATATGGGTTGGAAGGAATGAAAGGGAGGAACCGACAGGGTTTATCGGACTGGACGGAACCAAGATCGAAATGCTGTTCGTTGATCCGGAATGTCACGGAATGGGGATAGGAAGCCGCTTAATCAAGCATGTCCAGAAATTAAAGGGAAGCACAGTCCAAGTGGATGTCAACGAACAAAACGAGGGTGCTTGCGCTTTCTACAAACGGTTTGGATTCGTGCAAACGGGACGGTCGGAATTGGATGGCTCCGGCAAGCCATTTCCCTTGCTGCACCTGGAGTACAGAGCGACATAGAGGCATGTGCCTGAATTTGTATCTGTAGGCTACGCGCCTACAATAAGTTAGAGGGCTGCGACAGGTTGCCGATAGGCAGCTGCTGCGCGGCCCTCTTTGGCGTTCTCGTCGAATGCAGAATATTCGCTAGATCGAATTGTTTTTAAGGTAAGCGGCTAATTGATCGAACGTACCGGTAAACCCGTCGTGAATCATCTCTTGCGAAGAAAAGTAGGTTTTGAACTCCTCCTCGGTTGGGGATAGGGGAGCCATAATCGTTGTAAGAATCGTTTGTTCTCCATCTTCAATGAACGTCATGCTGTTCAGAGTTTCCATGGGCCAGTGTGCATCGAAAGGAGCGCGTGCTTTGTTGCCTTCCGCATCGGAGAAGAAACTGGTGTAAACGATCTTCTCGGTAGGGATTATTTCATTGTATACAAATCGAACCCACATTTTGTCGCCGTCGGCAGGCTGCTGGCTATAGTGAAAGGTACCGCCGGAACGGAAATCCGCTTTCGCGACTTGAAATGTCCATCCTTGCGGCCCCCACCAGTTTTGCAGATGCTGCGAATCGGTGAATGCCTTAAAAACGAGGTTGCGCGGAGCATTAAAAGTATACTTGACTTCGATTTGATCCGACATTGGAGATCCTCCTTGATACCGTTTCAGTTCACCAAGCTGCTTTTCCGCAACTTGCCTTGGTTTCTCAGCTTTACCCAATAATATCATAGTTATCCGGCAAGCGGATGAGCCCACGGTCGCTTAGGGGGGGATGGGACCCATTAATATTTCATTAATATTTGGTGGTGTTTCTGATGTTAGGATTTTAAAAGGGCGTAGGGTAAGCAACAAAAAATATGACTAGAAGGTAGGTTAGGAAAAGATCATGAACAAGAAATCCCTTATCAGTTCTTTCGTATTGGTTCTTGGTTTGACCTTCGCCGTGTCGTCTAGCGGCAGCATTGTTTCAGCAAAAACGTCGGCTGATTTCACCGATCTAAAAGACTTGGACACAGCGACGAAGGCTAAGTTGGATGCATTGATTTCAGTAGGCATTTTTGATGGGATGTCTGAGGATAATTTTGGATTAAAAGAAGAGATGAATCGCGCTCAATTCGCGAAAGTGATGGCTCTCGTTGTGGGCCTAAAAGTCGACGGAAATCTCAAGACATCCTCCTTCACGGATGTAAAATCCGACAGTCCTGGGGTAGGTTATGCGTTACCGTATATTGAAGCGATGAAGAGAGCAGGAATAACGACAGGCATGGGTGACGGTACCTTCAACCCGGCGGGGAAAGTAACTAAGGAGCAATTAGCTACGTTTTTAGTACGAGGGTTGGGTATGGATGATAAGGCACAGGAGACCTCGGGCGTTGGCGATCAGACTGTTTCTAGTTGGGCGCAAGGTTACGTGGGGTTAGCCCTTGAGCTTAAACTACTCAGTAACGCTCCGGATGGTACGTTCGGCGGCAATACGCCGGCAGATCGAGGACTGCTTGCAACCGGAGCATTTGAATCCGCCAGAACGCTCGAAGAGTCTAAACCTCTTGAGGTATCAGGTGCGGATTTCGCGGCAGGGAACAAGTTGAATCTGACGTTGACGGCAGGGGCTGATCCCACGTCTATCGATCTGTCCAAGATTACAATTAACGGAGTTCCGCTTAATCCGAAGCTGGACAGCTTCGTGCTGTCCGAGGACAAGAAGACGATCATTATTACACTGCATGAAGGTTTCCAGCTTGATACGTCCAAGACGCCGGTCATCAATGCGAACGGACTGAAGACGTTATTTGGCAATGAGGTGAAGAATGAGGAGGGTAAGCCAGTCCCGGTTACGGTGACCGAATCTCCGGTCAAGAGACCGGAGACCCCTAAGACGCCATCGACATCGGAGCCTACGACGAGCCCAGACCCGAACACAGGCTCGAATCCAAATCCGAATCCGAATCCAAATCCGAACCCGAATCCAAATCCGAACCCGAATCCAAATCCAAATCCGAACCCGAACCCGAACCCGGACCCGGACCCGGACCCGGACCCGAACACAGGCCCGAACCCGAATCCGAACCCGAACCCGAACACAGGCCCGAACCCGAATCCGAACCCGAACGCCGACACTTAATCTAACGAACCATCCAAATTGGAAAATCCATCGTACGGGGTACATCCCCTGCTGCGATGGATTTTTTAATAACGTGGAAACGAAACTTCAGTTGCCCAGTCGATTTTTCGGAAGCGTGACTTGGAATAAGGTTTCCGTATAGGGGACGCTGCTCAGTTGCACACTTCCGTGATGAGATTCTACGATCTCTCGGACGATTGACAGTCCGAAGCCGAGTCCGTCGCCCTTTCTCCCTCCGTCAACACGATAGGATCGTTCAAATACGTACTCTTGATCTCCAGGTGAAATTCCTCTGCCGCGATCTTTGACAGTCATGCACACTTCCTTTTCATTTTCCGTTAATCCAATTCCGATGAAATGCCCTTCTTTTCCGTGTTGAATGGCGTTGTCCAGCAAGTTGCGGAAGGCACGTTCGATAAGGGGCGCATGGATAGGAATCACTACATCTTTATCCGGTATGTCGACTTCGATTGTGAAGTTCCGATCATCCAAAATCAACAGATAATCCAGTAAGATCTTCCTCAACATTTCGGACAAATTGTGTGGGGCAAAATAGAGTTCATGCGCATTCTCATTCTGCCGAGAGATGTCCAATAGCTGATCTAGCAGACTGTCCATGTAGCGGGATCGCTGCAGAATGATTTTTGCGCCGGCCTGAAGCTCGTCTTCATCTTTATAGGCGCCTGCGCGAATCGTTTCGGCATAGCCGAGAATCATAGTTAGCGGTGTTCGCAAATCGTGAGAAAGATTGGATAGCAGCAGCTTGCGCCGGTTGTCGAATTGCTCGATCTGACTGGCCTGGCTTTGAAGCCGGTGCGCCATCTCATTATAATGCCGGTTAAGCTGCCCGATCTCATCCTTCGACTTATCCTCTAGCACGATAACTTCACTTCGAAAATTGATTTGATTAAGCGCCTCGTTCAGCTTGCCGATCCGCCGATTAATGGAGGAGAAAAACCATAGAGACAGCAAATACGGCACTATGGCGGATAAAAGGATAGGCAGGATGAGTGTATAAAGGATCTCGTTCGTACGCGCATAGAAGAAGTATTGTCCTGCTTGCATCGCTTCACTGGGCAGACTTAAGAGCAAATAATAGGACTGTCCGTTCAAGCTGAGGGAATAAACGAGAGTTACCTGCTTGTTGACGCTCCAAAGGTTGTTCGGCATATCCACCATACGGTTCGCCAATTGAGTAAAGTCGTAACGTTCAGTTTCACCTGAGGTATCGTAGATTACCGCCCCGTCAGGAGCGACCCATTCCAGGCGCAGGTCCGGGTTCCGGTTATGTACTGAATCCAGCAGAGGCCGAAGGTTATCCTTGTCGGGAAAATGGTGCTGTTCGATTAAATTCAGTGTTTCAGAAGAAATCGCATTCAACTTGTTCAAATTGTAGCCCTTGACCCAAATGTTTCCTACAACGATAGAGAGAGCAAGAAACAGAATCAAGCTGCCTACGGCGCTAGTCAGTATGATAAGCCATAGCTTTGTGCGATTCTTCATCGTCCATCCCCTGAAAATCGATATCCAATGCCGCGTACGGTATGAAGGTGAAGCGGAGAATCGTCAGTGCCTTCGAGCATTATACGGATCCGGTTAATAAAAACGCCCAAGTTGTTGCTGTCGTAATTTTCATGCTTCCAGATCTGTTGATAGATGTCCCTTCTGGTCAGCGTGCGGTCGGGATTTGTCATGAATAATTGCAGAAGCGCGCATTCAATCTCGGTTAATGGATGCTGTATCCCGCCATTGTGCAGAATTAAATTATCTACATCGAGGGCCAGGTTGTTTAATCGAATGATTCCGGAGGGTGGCGATGTATGGGAACGATGTCTCCTCAATTGGGCTTGAACGCGGGCAACCAGCTCCACCGGACTAAACGGTTTTGTAATATAATCGTCCGCTCCTAGGCCAAGAGTGTCTACTTTATCCTGAATCTCTCTTCTGGCGCTAAGTGCAATTACAAGTACATTAGAACTCGTTCTGCGCAAATGGTGTAGTACCTCGAATCCGTTTCCGTCGTCCATCATTAAATCTAAAATTATTAATTCAATCGAGTGTTCCTGTATTTGCTCAATCGCTTGCCGCCCCGACCGGGCTTCGACGATTGGCAAGCCCGCTCGCTCTAAGTGAATGCGAATCAGTGCGCGAATGTCAGACTCATCATCAACAATAAGAATTGCGCTCAATTTTTCGCCCGCTCTCCTGAAAATAAAAGTTTGCTGGTTATCCTTCGCTTTTATCATCATACCAAAAATAAATAAAAAGGAGCCCCGAACAATTCAATCCGGAAGGGTCGCTTCGCGGGATTTCCGGTTTAGACGGATAAGCCGTCCCTCTGCCCCGATACATCCCCACTTCCTTATCGTTAGAGCGGTTTGTCAAACTCATATGAGCCGCTAAACAGATTATCGTCATGGAAAGCGATGATGAGCATATCGAAGTGTTCGCTGGCGAGAATTTCTTTTAAGCTGAATTCGGAATAATAGCGGTTGTCGTAAACCGTGAGTTTGTTAAAATGCTGCGCTAAATACGGCGTAAGAGGATTCATGAAAGAATCTTTAAGCAGCAGGACGTTTAATCGATTGTTGGCTTGCGGGTTTTCATAAGCGATTTTCCGTCTGTCCCCGCCATAGATCGTTCCATAGGCATAAGTGCTTTGGCCCCGTTTGAAGCCGTAGAAATCGTTAAAGCTTTTGACGGTTTGCGTCCCGTCTTTATTGATTACTTCAAATTTACTGAACGAGAACGGCTTGTTCGGCTCGTAAATCACCGTTCGATCGGCGGTTTTGGGATTGACGGCATAATTGATTTGCGAGTTGTAGCTGCCTTCGAAGCTGCCGATCGTCAGTCCGGATACGCGGATATCATCTAGAGACATCGGTTTATCTTCGAACTGGGCCGACTTGGCGGAAATTTCGGCGATCATCTCTTGATAGGCGGCAAAAGCGCCTTGGATATTCCAATGATGATCCGTTTCCAAGTAAAGCTCTTCCTTTGCCGCGTTCGTAAAAGCATCGAATTTCTTGCCGATATCGACGACATTTACGCTCTTGTCGAGCTTGGATAGGAAGTAGGCCTTCGACTTGGCGTAAGCGTCGGTCTGCATATAATCCGGATAGAGATGCATTAAAGTTCTGGTTCTCGACGGATTAAAGACGAAGTACGTCTCGGTTTGTTGATCCGCGGCGAATTGAATCGCGTCGTTCAGCTTGGCGGTCGATTCGTCCATTTTATCTGTATGAACGAGAGGGTCCGTCACCGGAAAAATCCACTTCTTGTTGATGACGACCAGATTGGATACGACGCGCGAATCTTTGACGACGGTTCCTTCTTCGGGCTTCTGCGGCGGCTTCACATGAAACAGGTTTTCCAGCAGCATGGAGTTGAATATACCGGAATTTTGCTGACTTTGGTAGAGCCGCACCATCTCATCGCGGAGCGGCGCTTGGTCGTTGATATATTGATTCATCTCCTCGAAGAAGCGACGCGTGCCAACGGCCTCGAAGCTGAAGGCCGGCAGCTTGCTTAAGGCTCTGTTTTCGACGGTGGAGACGGCTCTATCGGGTAATACCATGCCGGCAATCGCAAAGCCGAAGAGGATCGCTAGAAATACGACGATATAGAGGATGGAGACAGGTTTACTCACTTCGAAACTCCTTCTACTTGCATCAGAATCTGAAATACAAGAACGGGTTATAGGTCGAATTAATTAAATACAGTACGACTTCGGCGAATAGGAAAAAGTGGAGCAGCAATGCGGCTGCCGCAAGAACCTTCGTGACCGACTTGCCAAACTGCAGCTTCCGAAGGTTGGGGTAGATCGGCGCGGCGACGATAATCGCAACGGCAAACTGCAGCCAATTCAGAGACAGCAGCGACAGCGCTTGGGAATCGAATAGAGCGTCGCCGCGGGAGTGAAACATGGCGCCGATAAACTCCGTAGCATACCCGAAGTCGTCGGCCCGGAAGAACACCCATCCGATCATCACAAGCAGAATGACGGCAACGTGATTAAACGGATAGATTCGGGACAGCAGCTTTTCCAGACCGGCTTTCTCCAGGGCGATTAGAATGCCGTAGTACGTTCCCCATGCGATAAACGTCCAACTGGCGCCGTGCCAGAATCCGGTCAGAGCCCACACGAGGAATAGGTTGCGGTATATTTTCCACGTAGCGACTCTGCTTCCCCCAAGCGGAATATAGACGTAATCCCTGAACCAACTGCCCAGAGAGATATGCCAGCGTCGCCAGAACTCGGAAATGCTTTTGGCGATGTACGGATAATTGAAGTTTTCCGCGAATTCGAAGCCGAACATTTTGGCTAAACCGATCGCCATATCGCTGTAGCCCGAGAAATCGTAATAGATTTGCAGCGTATAAGCGATAATGCCTACCCAGGCGCTTCCCGTAGAAAGATCCATGGCGGATGTCGCGAATACGGTGTCCGCTACGGAGCCGAGAGGGTTGGCCAGCAGCACTTTTTTGGACAGGCCCAGTATAAAACGCCGAATGCCCTCGGCAAATTGAACGGAGCTGAATACGCGTTTGCGAAGCTGCTCGGCGATCGCATTGTAGCGAATGATAGGACCAGCTACAAGCTGCGGGAAGAAGGTAATGTACAGCGCCAGGTCGAATAAATTTCGTTGCGCCTGCTCCTTCTTGCGATACACGTCGATTAGATAGCTCAGCACATGAAACGTATAAAAAGAAATGCCCAAAGGCAGCGGCACCGGTTGGAGATGTATATTCGTTTGCAAGGCGGAATTGAGCAGATCGACAAAAAAGTTGGCGTATTTGAAAAATCCGAGCAGTCCGATATTAACCACGATTGCCATCGTTAGAATTGCGACTCTTTTTTTGCCGCGATTGTCGCCGGCGTTATCGATCCCTATTCCAAAACCGTAATTTAAGAGGATCGATAGGAGCATGAGGACGACGTATCGGGGTTCGCCCCAGGCATAGAAGATTAAGCTGAAAATCAGTAGAAGCGTATTTTTATATTTGGACGGAACGGCGAAATAAAGGGCAAGAACAAGCGGCAAAAAGCAAAATAAAAAGAGAATTGAACTAAAAACCAAAGCGTATTTCCTCCTGTTGTCGGCGATGCCCGTGCTGCATTGTTCGATTATAACAAATAAAGACTCTAAAATAGATGTGACATATTTCCCAATACGAGGCTTGCCGATTTTCAGGCCCCTAGAATCTGGAAGAATCGAATTAGCCTATATATAATAGATGCATAGTATGGAGGCGATAACGATGAAGGATAAGGAAATGGACGAGCTGGTTGAAAGTGAAAAGGACTTCGGATTCGCGCGGGTGTATTCGGTTGAGCTGATCTACAAGGAGAAGCCTCAATTGCAGAGAGAGCTGTTATACGCCAATATGGAGCGATATACGGGTAAGCTGGATCGGCCGGAACAGCGGAAGAGCGAAGCAGGAATTGCCGTATGGGAGCCCAATGAAGAGACGGATCAGGATCTGCTGCACTTCTTCCATCTTAATTACATGGTTGGATACGCAGAAGGGGAAATGCCCGCCCAAACGAGCTTGGTGGAATCGGAACTTCGTTCGCCAACGGAATACAAAACGGCCATCGAGCAAGCCTGGCATTGGCAGGAAGCGGAACAGACGTTGGAGCAATGCCGGCACTCCCTGCTGCTTGTCGATATGCTGGCTTCCGGACTGGAGCCGAAGGATAGACTAGAGCTGTTTACGGGCTCGCTCCGGGCCGTGCTGGAGACCGCTCCTTGCGATGCTCTTTATTTCCGCGAAAGCGACAAGCTGGTTGAGCCCCGGGCTTATTTGGACGCTATCGAGAATGGCGCTATTTTGTACGGCGCGATGAATGTACGTTTTTACAATGTACAGGGGACCGGGAGTGCGCGTCCCGAATCGCTGATGGATACGATAGGGCTCGCCGCGCTAGGAGTCCCGGACGTGCAGTGTCATTTTTTCGACCTTACCCCGAACGAAGTAGCTTCGTTCCTGACGGATATCGGCTACTACCTGTTTAAAGAGGGCGATATTATTAGCGATGGGGAGACCGTCGGCTTTACGGAGGACATGCGCTGGCGCTGCGCGCACCAATATGCGCTGGCCGCTCCGCACCGCGTCGTACTCGATCTCGATCCGGGCGATCCCTATTATGGAGGTAGGCCGGAAGCCGACAGCTAACGGGCTGTCGGCTCCGACCGCATTCCGGATCTGCGAAGCTTACAGATGCGAGCCGCCGCTGGCGTCAATGAACTCTCCGGTGACCCAGCGGCTGTCCGACGAGGCGAGGAAGGCGGCGATGTCCGCTACGTCTTCCGGCTCGCCCCACCTTCTGAAAACGGAAAGCCCGGCGGCAAACTGCTGCCCGTTCGGGTCCTGCAGCGTACCGGCATTCATCTCGGTATTAATAATGCCGGGCTGAATGGCGTTCACTGTAATATTGCGGCTTCCCAGCTGCTTCGCCAAGACGCGCGTGAAGGTATCTATCGCGCCCTTGGTGATACTGTAGGCGAACACGCTGGGCGAGGCTGCGCGAGTCACGAATGAGGAGAGATTGATAATGCGCCCCCCATCCCTCAACCGAGGCAATGCCTGCTGGGTGACGAATACCGGAGCTTTGACATTGACGGTCATGACCTCGTCGAAGGAGGATTCAGTCGCCTCCTCCAGCGTGAGAATTTGACCAATTCCGGCATTGTTCACCAGAATATCGAAGCGATTGTCGCCGGCAAGCTTGTCAAGGGCCTCGTCCAGCGCCGCATACAGATTCTGAATGCCGTCAAGAGTTCGCAAGTCCGCCCCGATGGCGAATGCGGTTCCTCCAATCCGCTCAATTTCTCTCACAACTTCCTCCGCGTCGCTCTGTCTGTTCCCATAGTGGACGGCAACGACGGCTCCTTCCAGCGCCAAACGCAATGCGATGCTGCGGCCGATACCCCGGCTCGCGCCGGTGACTAGAGCTGTTTTACCTGTCAGTTTTCCCATATGTTCATCCCCTTGTTTGGATTTCACAGATAGTTATATCACAGGGGAAGATTAGAAATATTGCTCTCACATTTTGCGGTTGCCCGGATGAAGGGGGCAAGTCGGCCGCCGTCCAAATTGTGTATAATGAGGATGTGATCCGTTACTCGAAGGAGTGAACCGATGTACTCCCAATTAATTCTATTGGCTATTATTATGGCAGTTGTGATCGGCCGGCTAGTCGGCACGAGCATCAGCTTTATGAAGCAGGTTATGGCGTCGCTGCTCAGTGTGATCGTCACTTCGACCGTATATTGGTACGCTTATCTGCGCGATCATCAATCGGACAACTTCGGAATTGACGGATGGCTGTGGCTCCTCAGCATGGTCATCGTTTCCTTGCTCTTCTACCTCTTGTTCGAAATGTTCGATCCGATCCCTCTGGGCGAACGGGGGGAGCGTCTGACTGAGGCGAAAAATCCGTTCAAGAGGCTGTCCGCGTGGTGGAGAAGGCAGCGCAGATACGTTCAGGTATCGATAATCGCGCTCAAGAACGGCGTAGGCAAAAACTTGGCCATCAAACGATCTCCGGCTTCGGATCGAAGGGCGGCCGTGTCGCTACGCGGAATGCTGGAGGATTGCGGCGGTTTCTTCATCAAATTCGGCCAGGTGCTGTCGACGCGTTCCGATTTGCTGCCGCCGGCAATCATCGAAGAGCTTTCGAAGCTGCAGGAGAACGTGGCTCGGCTGTCTACGGCGCAAGTGGAGGAAATATTGGCCAAGGAGCTGGGACGGCCCAAAGACGAAATCTTTCGAGAGTTCGAGATGGAACCGCTCGCCGCGGCTTCGATCGGACAGGTCCATCGCGCTACGTTAAAAGAGGGCGGGAAAAAAGTCGTCGTCAAGCTGCTTCGCCCGGATATCACGGCCAAGCTGCAGCTCGATCTGGACATTCTGGTGCGGTTTGCGGCATGGGTGTCCAAAAGGTCGGCCTGGGCCCGAAATATCGGTTTCCTGGATTTGGCCAAGGGCTTCTCCGCGTCGATGAAGGAAGAGACCGATTTTCGCATCGAGGCCCGCAATTTCGCTCAAGTGACCGCTTCTCTGGCCGATAGCCAGACCAAAGTGAAAATTCCTGACGTCTATCGGGAGCTCAGTAATTCGAAGGTTCTAGTGCTCGAATACATGGAAGGCGTAAGCGTTAAGAGCGGTACCGCAATTCTGGGCGAACGCGGCATCGATCGGCGAGAGGTACAGAAGCAAATTTTCGATTGCCTGCTGGAGCAAATTTTTGTTAAAGGGATTTTTCATGCCGATCCTCATCCCGGCAATGTCTATATTTTGAACGACGGCACTCCTGCACTGCTGGACTTCGGTTCGGTCGGCCGGCTCGGAACGCTGCAGCAGGACGCCCTGAAGCGGCTGCTGATCGGATTCGAGCAGCGCAATGCGCATATCATCATGGATTCGCTGCTGCAATTGGTCGAGCCGAAGCAGGAGATCGATCAAGCCAGCCTGGAACAGGCGCTCAGCCAGCTTCTGGTCCAGACGGCCTATGACGCCGCCGGAAGCTCGGATGCGTTCATCCAGGGGCTGTTTCGCATGATTGGGGAGTTCGGATTTTCGTTCTATCCGAATGTCGCCGGCGCATTTCGCTCGCTGATTACACTGGAAGGCACGATGGCGCTGCTTAACCCTTCTTTTAACCTGATGGAGGAATCCCGCCGCTTCGCCAGAGACCATGTGTCGGAATTTCTGCCCGTCGGCAATTACGCCGATCTGAAAACAACGGCGACGAACGAATTGCTGGAGCTGCTTCCTGTTATTCGCAAGCTGCCGCGGCGACTCGACCACCTTGGGACGATGCTGGAGAAGGGCGAGGTATCCGTTAAAATCGGCTTTTTTGCCGACAAGGCCAACACTTCATTCGTGACAAAATGGATTTCGCAAGCTTTGCTTGCTTTCGTCGGGACGGCGTTCGGAGGCATTTCCATCGGGCTGCTTAGTCTAAGCGGACGCCTCTCTTGGGAGCGGTTTAATATTGTGGCTATGTTCGGGTATGCCGGTCTGTTGATTAGCGCGCTGCTGCTCATTCGGGTCGCCATTCATGCGGTGCGGAGCTTGAAGCAGACGAAGGAGTAAGTCATCACACAAAAAATAATATACAAACTTATGTTCGCGTGTTATGTTGTTCCCAGTATGGAAGAGGAGACGTGAACATGCCGGATAGCAAGGAGATACTCGAGAGCTTTAGGTGCATTATCCCTTGGGCGAGCAGACTTGGCGAATTGGACGATTCCGTCTGGTTTAAGCCGATCGCGGAAGGAAAAGCATCGACGGCCGAAATCATATCCCATCTGCAAAATTGGGATCGGTATCTAATCACGAATGTGATTCCTTCCGTACTAGGCGGGGACGGCATCGTGTTTCCGGATTTCGACCCGTTTAACTCCGTGGCCTATGACTATGCCAAATCGGGCATCGGCAGGAATCAACTGCTGGAGGAGTTCTGCGCCACACGCGCCGAGCTATGCGATTTGCTGGCTTCGATCGGAGACAACGCGCTCAGGGAGCCCGTTACCGCAAATGGGTTCGAGTTATGTCCTCATACGGGAACCCCGTATTCGCTCCTGTATATCATTCAAGAGTTTATTGAGCATGATCAGCATCATAAAGTGCAAATCGACAAGGCGCTGTTGTAGAGTTAGATGGGCGGCAAGCGGACTTACATAACCGAATTCCACAAGGCCGGGCTCCTGAATGGGGGTCCGGTCTTGACGTTTTTTTTCGAGAAAAGGGAACCGCCTTCCTGTTTGCATTGTCTAATCATAGGAGGTGAGGCTGCTTGGACGAAACCTATTGGAAGCATCTTGAGCGGATGGACTCGGCAAGCCTACAGCAACTGATGTCTGTGTACGGGCAGGAGGTATGGAATTTAGCCTTTCTGCTGACCAAGCGCCATCATCTGGCGGATGACATCGCTCAAGACGTTTTTATCAAGGTATACGAATCGATACATCTATTCCGCGGAGCGTCCAGCATTAAAACCTGGTTGTTATCGATCACGCGCAATATTTCCATTAACTATTTGCGGACGGCTTTTGTGCGAAAGGTAACTTTAACGGGCTGGATTACTGATAAGGGCGTGAATGCGTCCGCCGAGAAGCAAGCCGTAGAGCAGTCGGTGACCGAGGAGATTTGGCGAGCGGTCATGGAATTGCCGTTAAAACTGAGAGAGGTGCTGGTTCTTCACGGCAAGTACGAACTGTCCATGAAGGAAATTGCCAATGTTCTAGGCGTATCGGAGGGAACGGTGAAATCCAGATTGGCTCGCGCACGCGTGAAGATGTCCGCGTATTGGAAGGAGGATGCGGCGTATGAATGAGTTTGAACCGGGATGGTATGCGAAATTAAAAGGCGATCCGGTCAACTGCAGAACTTTTACGGCGGCCCATATGGAACGAATTCAACGGCAGGCGGCGCAATCGAGGGAGCTTAAGACTCGGCGACGGCAGGCAAGCCAAAGGAAACGAATGGCGGCCGGAGCAGCGGTTCTCGTGATTTTGTTCGGGTTGGCGCTTAATTACGGCAGACTTGAGAAGTGGGTGGCGACGCGCTGGTCGGGCGATACTCAAGAGCAGATTCCAGCCGGACCGAGTCACGAACAACAACCGCCCACGGAGACGGCAAACGAGCAGCAGGAAAAACTCATTCCGGTGAAGCTGTCAACGGCGTTCGGCGTGCTAAAGGATGCGCTGCCTTTTGACGTCGAGCAAATTCGGAACGTATCTCTATATGACGAACTTGAAGATAAGAGGATTGATATTCCCCGAGAGCGCGAATACGTAGTCATACAGAATCTAGCTTGGATCAGTCTGGATGCAGCCAAAGCGGAAAGCCCCGATGCCGGTCGTACGATAACTTTAAAGGTGGAAGCGGTCGACGGCATTTATACGATTCCGTACAATCTTGAGCAGAATACCGTCGATTTGGGGAACGGGTCCTATTATGCCGACGATATGCTGCTGCTGCTCGTCAAAGGGTTGGCCGAGCCGGACACCAGACTGGCTGAGGCGGATCGGATTCTGGAGCAGGCCAGAGTGGAATTGTCCGAGGAGAACAGCGGGAAGAGAGACGACAGCTTCAGCTTGGACGCCGATCGTATGCTTGTCGGCGGTAAGGACTTTGACGAATGGCAATCCCAACTCTTGCTATTCAGCCAGATGCAGCCTTTCCGATTTTACGACAGTGTAACCGAAAAGGTTAAAATGATGGGCGAGTATGGAGGAGTAGACAACCTCATCTCCTTGAACTCCAGGCTCCTGTTTGCAAGCGATCAATACAAAACCAAGGACGGGGTCGGTGTGGGATTGACCAAGCAAGAAGTTCTCTCCAAGCTCGGCAAACCGAACCTGGAGACAGAGACGGAGTGGGGCTATAGAACGGGAGATTACATCCGGTTCTACCTTTACTTTGACGCGGGAGTCGTGAAGTATATGTCCATTACGATGCCGGCATAGACTGCTTTAACCGACTTTTCTCAGCAGGAGTTCTACCGGTCCGTGCCGCTGCCGTTTTCTCCAAATCGCCGAGAAGATCATGGCTGCCGCAAAATAGCCGCAGCTGTAGAGGACGGCGAAGGAAAGTCGGCCATTTTCCAAATATTCGACCGCTTCCAGAAGACCTAGCCCAATGACGACATGCCCGATATAGTGGGATAACGACAATTGTCCGGTGCTGATCAGAACGCGAGTCAGTGGATTTCCTTCGCTCCGTTCGACTAGATACAGGCAAGCCGCGATTACAGCGAATGCCGAGCAGGATGCAGACAGTATATAGAAGAGGCTGGGCGGCATCGGCTTTGTACCGAACAGATACTGCGCCGATTCCGTATCCAGTCCTGTCGGGAGCCAGTGGATCAGCGCGTAGGAAAGAAGTTCCAGACCGATTACAGCGGACAGCGAGACTCGCAGCAGACGGCCGCGGGTCTCTTGGCCGAACCAGCGTTTCCGGCCCATCCACATTCCGATCAGGAAAAAGCCCAGCCAAGGGAACAACGGATGAAACCCGTTAAAAAACAAATTCCGTGCAAAGCCTGCAGCCGTCCAGAAATCCGTATAGACATGGAAACCGGCGTCCCATCCCCGACTGTAGTCGAACAAAAGCAGCAGCATGGATGAAATCAGCACAACAGCGGCCGCCATTACAGCCAACATCCGGTCGGATACGGTGATCAGCAGCGAGGCAAGCAGCAAAAACGCCGCATAATAGTGCAAAATATCCGCGTTCCAGCCGATCAGCAGCAGGCCTGCGCCGGCAATTGCGAGAAAAGCCGCTCTTCTGCACAAGGTTATGCGGTTCTGTCGAATGAGGTCCTTGTCCAGGGAACTGCGGCTTTTCGCGGTCATTAGAGACACTCCGATCCCCGCCAGGACAACAAACAGCGCCGAGGCCCGCCCCTCGAACAGCCCGGCGACAGCTGCTAGCCATGTCGGTCCGTCGTTCTCTGCCTGCATCGCAAGCTTGTAGTTCACTACGATCATGCCGAAGATCGCCAATGCACGGGCAAAATCAAGCGCTGTAATACGCTGTGCCGTCTGATTCATGCATGATCGACCCCTTTGACAATATCGGCTACGGCCTTAATCCAGATCGCGTTATAGTCATACTTAAAGCCGTAGTTGATATAGTTGTCGATGCTGTCGAGGATCATATTCAGCATTTGCGCCCGGACCAGCACATCGTCGTCCGGGATCGCGCCCAGCGCCGCTCCGTGTTGCAGCAGTTCGGCAAAGCCCGCCGTAAACCCCTCCAATATTTCCAGCAGCCTCTCCGCGTATTTAGCATTTCGGTAACCCAGCGCCTGATATTGCTTCATGATTTGAGAGTAACGAGCATCCTCCTGCTGGCTGCCAATCAGATGTAATCCATCTGACGTCAGCTTTTCTGCAAAGTTTGTCCGCGTATAGTCCTGAAGCTTAAAAAATCTCGAAAAAGCGATGCTCCTGCACAGCTCTTCAAAGAGAGTGTCGATAATAGCATCTTTGGATTCGAAGTGATAATACAGCGCGGGTTTGGAAATGTTCAGGGCTTTGGCAATCATCGCCATGCTCGTCTTCTCAAATCCATGCTCGGCAAACAAGCGATAGGATGTCTCTAAAATATTTTCATAGGTCGAAGCCATATTTAACCCTCAACTTTCTTATTTTAAATTAACTTACTGACCGGTAAGTAAGTTGAGTATATCGCATCTTGTTGACGGTTGCAACAAGCGATCTACGGCGTCTTCTCCGCCCTGATCCCTCTTTTCATTAACAGCGCAAAAGAGGCTGTCCCATAAGCCAACTAAGTTGCTCTGAAAGATAATCGATGAACAAGGTGAAGGTGTATATATCTCCCTCCGATGCTATACGCTCCTGAAATTTGAATGGGTAAACCCGTTACGAGGTGATTTCAGAAGCGTATGAGGCAGTCTCCAGGAGATATATACACCTTTTTTAATTATCGTTTATCATGCAACTTTGCTTATGGGACAGCCTCTTGACTCTACTTGTAGTATTCGCGATACACTGGGTGCCGGGCTAAACGGAAAGCATGCGTTCCAGCTTTAATCTGATGTCCGGCCATTCCGAAGCAATAAAGCTATAGTAAGCAGTGTCTCTGATATAACCGTCTCTTAAGATGCGATGACTTCGAAGCACCCCTTCCGGAGTAGCGCCGATTCGCTCCATCGCCCTTAACGATCTGGTATTGCGGGAATCGGCCTTAAGCTGTACGCGCACCGTACCCAACGTCTCGAAACAATGCCGCAGCAGCAAATACTTGCACTCGGTATTAACGCGAGTCCTCCACACCTCTCGAGCAAGAGCCGTCCAGCCGATTTCCAATTGCCGATGGGCAACGGAAATGTCGGCGAACCTGGTCGTGCCTACCAGCCGATCCGTCTCCATGTCGCGGATGACAAAAGGCATAGAAACTTCTTGGGAACGCTCCTCTAGAGCTGCCTCAACATAGGCCTTCATGTCTTCAATATGTCGCATGCCTGGCGGCGAATACGTCCATACGTCCGGATCGTTTAGCGCTTCGTACAGCGGAGCGATATGAGAGGTTTCCATAGGAACAAGCGCGACCCGCACTCCTTGCAAAATAACCGGTTCAACCTGCATGGGATCTATCTCCTTTTGGCCATCCAATTCCGTTAACTAGCGGTTAGTATTTAACATACAAAAACAAGTGACAAATGAAAAGCGCCAATTTTCTTGCTTATGACTAGGCCATTGTGGCGAAGACGATGTGATCGATCTGTTGCAATGGACGCCCGCAAGCTAAAGGGCGCGAGTCCATTAGCCGATATAGGACAATATGACTATACCCCTGTACGAATGCCAGAGATGGCTATCGGATACGGTGCAGTTATTCCTATATAGGAGAGGAAGATCAGCCCAGTGCCTCGGATGACTAAAGCTGTCGGATTCGTTTTTGCGTTTGTCCTGCTCCTGTCTATTCAGCCCGCTTATGCCGATGAACGCTCCTACAGGATTAGCGAAGTAGATATTCATGCGGTCGTCAATAGCAAGGGCGATATGCGCGTAACAGAGGCATACAAGTACCAGTTTGACGGAGCCTTTAATGGCATTGTCGTGGAGCTTGACAGCTTAAAGTCGGACGGGATCGAGGATTTTCAGGCCTTTGAGGTTTCAGAAGGGCGGGAGATACCCCTTCGCACTGAATTATCAAGCGATGGGAGTCAGCTCGAATATAAAGCTTTCAGTCCATCAAAGGACGAGTCCAAAGCATTTCGATTGACGTATACGGTCAAAAACGTCGTGCAGGTCTATGCGGATACGGCAGAATTGTATTGGAAGTTTTTTGATGGCAGAAATCAGAGCACGTTGGAAACAGTGAATATTGACGTTGAACTACCGAACGGGGCGGTACGCGAAGAGATTACCGCATTCGGGCATGGACCGCCTCATGGCGATTTTCAGATTGAGGGCAACGGCGTGATTCGATATCGCATCAGCCCGCTGCCGTCCGAGGAGATGCTGGAGGTGCGGGTTCTCTTTCCCGGCTCTTATGTTCCTGAAAGCACACGGGTAAGCGATGAGAGGATGCTTGAGGCGATTACGAGGGAAGAAGAGAATTGGGGGAACGAGGGCGACGATCGCAGCGTCTTTGGCGCCTTGGCTCTGCTGCTTGTAAATCTGGCTGGCGGGATTTCTCTCAAATTCGGGGATAGGTTTAAGTTCGGATGGAAAGAGAAATATTACAGGGAGCTTCCTGGTGATATTACGCCTGCTGTTGTTGGTTATCTGGAGAAGTATGAGGTTAAACCTCAGGATCTCATGGCGACGTTAGTTGATCTGGTACGGAAGAAACGCGTCCATATGGAGATGGTCAAGGGTTCGGGTCAAAAGCAGACCAACTACACTTTCCAGCTTCTGGAGAGGGAGAAGAAGGAGGAAGAGCTTCAACCGCACGAGACGATGCTGATCAACTGGTTCTTCCAGAAAATAATGAAGTCCGATAAGATATCGCTCTCGGATATTCGCAAGTATGCCAAGGAAGAGCCAGGCGACTTCAGGGAGCACTGGTCGAAATGGCAAGAGGAGGTCGCACAATCAGCAGTTCGCACCGGCTATATCGTAAGCCACAAGCTTGCGCGTCGAACAGTCCAATTAGCGTCGGTTGTTCAGTTTTTCGGTCTGCTTTTCCTGGCGACGGATGCTTGGAGATGGCTGATGTTCTGCGCAATCCCTTTGATTTTCTTGATCCCCAAGAGGATGCGCAAAACAAAAATGGGGCGGGTCGAATATGGCAAATGGCAGGCTTTCAAGCGCTTTTTGCAAGATTACAGCCAGTTTGAGACGTGCGAGCCGATGGCGGTTCATCTGTGGGAACACTACTTTGTTTACGCAATTCCGCTAGGAGTAGCGAAGAAGGTGATTGCTATTGCCCGTTTAAGCGTACCTGCTGCGCAGAAAAATAATTTTACGGTCGATAACTCATACTTCTACCATTACGAGCTTTGGACAGAGTCGTTTGAACAGTCGATCAGAGAAGCAACTCCCTCCAGTTCATCGTCGGAATCGGGAGATTCGGGCGGATCGTTCTCCTCTGGCGGCGGAGGAGGAGGCGGGGGCGGCGGACGCGGCGCGTTCTAGTCGTCTAGGAAGCGGTTCGCCAGCCGGTAATCATGGAGTTCGCTTTACGTCGGCAGTTAATGCTCAATGAGCAGGAATGGTTATTAGACTATCAAAAAGCCAAGAACCTGGGCATGCGGGTTCTCGGTTTTTTTTCTTTACTAAGGAAGAAACAGATAAACAGATAGCCGGGAAGATTGTAGCTATGGCTTAGCAATTTTGTTCTAGAGGCACGTTCTTGTTTATTCTTCGTTTATCGCCATGTTGTATGGTGAGATATATTATTGTCGAAAAAAGGAATTAACACACGGAGGAGGGCTGGACTTGCGGCGTGTGTATCCAATGACTGGGGCCGTTTGGCGGAGCCTGCGCCAGAGCATGCATACTAAGAGTCGAGACAACCTCTGCAAAGCTGAATTCTTTCTTTGCGAATCTGCTGAGGAGCCCTGACAGTCAGATAGCTATTATTTTACAATTAAAAATTGGAGGTATAGCGATGAGCCGGAAACCGTTGAAGAAGTTATCTGTTTTAACTTTATGTTTTTCTATGATGCTGCAGCTCTTGTCCATATTATCCGTACAGCAGAGCTTTGCGGCAGAACCGGCAAACGCCGACCCAAATTCACACCTCATCTTCACAGTGGCGGGGAAGTACCATGATCCGGGTTATAACGGTGATAATCAACCGGCGATAGATGCCAAATTGAACTTTCCTGTCACGGTGGCCGCGAGCGTTTACGAGATTTATATTGCAGATTGGCAAAACAGTCGGATCCGAAAGATAGATGCGGATGGCAAGATCACCACGGTGGTGGGGAACGGAAGTGTAAACCAGCCTACCGGTGTGGCAATGGACAATGAAGGAAATCTCTATATTACGGATGGGGAAAACAATCGCATCCTAAAACGGGCTGCAAATCCCCCTAACTCCATTACCACAGTGGCGGGGGATGGGAATCCCGGTTTTGGCGGGGACGACGGGCCGGCGACAAGCGCTCAATTAGACTCTCCTAATGGAATAGTCGTAGACAATGGCGGAAATCTATATATCGCGGATTCAGGTAACAATCGAATCCGGAAGGTAGATCTGGATGGCAAGATCACCACAGTGGCGGGGAATGGGAGCGGCGTCTATAACGAAAACGCTCAGAAAGCGACAGATGCCAGTCTCAACTTTCCTACAGATGTGGCCATTGACAGCGACAATAACCTTTATATTGCGGATATGGAGAATCTTCGAGTCTGGAAAGTAGATCTGGATGGCAATATTACTGTGGCGGCGGGAAATGGGAGTCGCGGTTTTAGCGGAGAGAATAAGCCAGCGACGGAAGTTGGTTTATATCCTTACGGAGTGGATATTGATCATGCAGGAAATCTTTATATTTCGGATAGAGCCAGTTTTCGAATCTTGAAAGTAGATACGAAGGGCGTAATCACCAGTGTAGCGGGAGGCGGTCCTACTAGCGGCAATGAAGCCGCGTATAACTATTCCTCAAAAAGGGCCCATTTGAGCAACCCTTTCGGAGTGGCCGTGGACAGTTCGGGGAGAAACATTTATTTTGCGGAATATGACACCATGTTAATCCGGAAAGTGAGCTTGAGACCGGATGCGCCGGATGTTTCGGCGAATAACGTAGCTGATACAATTACGGGCGTAAACGACAAGATGGAGTATTTCGTTGATCTTGGAAATGCTGGAGTCTCTTCCAGTACGACATGGACGACATACAATCCCTCAAGCCCACCTAATTTAAGCGGGGAAAAGATGGTGTATGTACGCCTAAAGGAAGATACGGCGACGGACACGTTGGCATCCTTTCCGGCGAAGCTGCGGTTCTATCCGGCTCCACCGCCGCCGAGCGCGCCGAACGTAGCGAGTAATGATATGTTGAACCTTATTACAGGCACAGAATATTATACGGATTATCTGAATCAGACACTGGAATATTCGACGGATGACGGTGGGACGTGGACTGCGTATAATAAGGCGAATCCGCCGACCTTTGAAGGAACTCAGACAGTGAAGGTGCGCATAGCGGAAGATCCGGTTACAGGAGCGCCCGCAGGATTGGACAAAACAATCTGGTTCACTCCGAATCCGCCGCCACCGGCCGCGCCGAACGATGTACAAGCAGATGACACAGAGAACGTGATAAAGCGTACTGGACCCGGTCAGAAGAAATATGAATATTCGACGGATGCCGGGGGGACATGGACACCGTACGATCAGTGGAGTTATCCGCAGCCGACCTTTAGCGGAAATCAGACGGTGCTGGTGCGAGTAGTGGCAGATCCGGCAACGGGAACACCGCCAGGATTGACGACTACGCTAACGTTTACGGAAAATCCGGAAGCGCCGAACGTAATGGCGAACGACGATACGAACCTGATTGAAGGCGCAGACGACACGATGGAGTATTCAACGAATGACGGTGTTACGTGGAAACGTTATTATTCGGTTAATCCGCCGATTTTTAACGGATTTGTTTATGTAATGGTGCGTGTTGCGGCGGCAAATGGAGTGCCCGCAGGTGCGTCAAAAGGCATATCGTTTTCGGAGCCCCCGCCAGCACCGAATGTAACAGCCAACGATGATACGAACATGATTGTAGGCGCGAACGGCTCAATGGAATATTCAACGGATGACGGTGTTACGTGGAAACAATACGAACCGTGGGACCCGCCGACCTTTGAAGGATCTCAGACGGTGCAGGTACGCATAATGCCTAATGGAGCGGTTAAGACATTGTATTTTACGCCGAACGGAACGAATCCGGCTGCACCTGGGGCGCCGAACGTAACGGCAAACGATGAGACGGACAAAATCATAGGTGCGAATGCTACGATGGAATATTCGACAAATAACGGTACGACCTGGACAGCGTACGATGAGGTGAATCCACCAGTCTTTGGCGGGACGCAGACTGTACAAGTACGCATAGCGGAGAATACGTCCACAGGAGCGCCAGCGGGAGCGATCACAACGTTATATTTTACGCCGAATGTAACAAATCCACCTGCACCTGGGGCGCCGAATGTAACAGCCAACGATGATACGAACAAAATCGTAGGCGCGAATGCTACGATGGAATATTCAACAAATAACGGTGCGACCTGGACAGCGTACGATGAGGCAAATCCGCCGATCTTTGAAGGTACTCAGACGATACAAGTGCGCGTAGCGAAGAATACGTCCACAGGAACGCCAGCGGGAGCGGTCACAAAGCTATATTTTACGCCGAATGTAACAAATCCTCCTGCTCCGGGAGCACCTAACGTAATGGCAAACGATGAGACGGACAAAATCATAGGTGCGGACGCTACGATGGAATATTCGACGAATAACGGCACCACGTGGAAAGCGTACGATGAGGTGATTTCGCCGACCTTTGGCGGGACACAGACGGTACAAGTGCGCGTATCAGAGAATACTTCCACTGGAACGCCTGCAGGAGCAGTCACGACGCTGCAGTTTACGTCGAGCGAGCCTAATCCGCCTGCGCCGGGAGCGCCGAACGTAACGGCAAACGATGAGACGGACAAAATCATAGGCACGGATGCTACGATGGAATATTCGACGAATAACGGCACGACGTGGAAAGCATACGATGAGGTGAATCCGCCGACCTTTGGCGGGACGCAGACTGTACAAGTACGCATAGCGGAGAATACGTCCACAGGAGCGCCTGCAGGAGCAGTCACGACACTCCAATTTACGTCGAGCGAGCCTAACCCTCCAGCGCCGGGAGCGCCTAATGTAACGGTAAACGATGAGACGAACAAAATCACCGGCGCGGACGCTACGATGGAATATTCGACGAATAGCGGTATGACATGGAAAGCATACGATGAGTCGAATCCGCCGACCTTTGGCGGAACGCAAACAGTACAAGTGCGCGTTGCGGAGGATACGTCCACAGGAACACCAACGGGAGCAGTCACGACGCTGTATTTTACACCTGAACCTCCAACTGCACCGCTAGGAGTACAAGCCGTCGCAGGAAACGGTCAAGCGACGATCAGCTTTACGCCGCCGGCAAACAACGGCGGTAGTCCGATTAAGAAATACGTCGTGACCTCTCAGCCTGACGGAATAACGGCTGAAGGAACGACCGGCTCGATCACGGTTACGGGATTAACGAACGGTACCGCCTATACGTTTACGGTAGTTGCCGTTAACAGCGCGGGAGACTCTCCCGCATCGGCACCGACAACAAGCGTTACGCCAACTGGAACAGCCGGAGCGCCGAGTGCGCCGCTGAATGTGACCGCCGTTGCAGGGAATGGAGAGGCGACGATTAGCTTTGCACCTCCTGCCAATACGGGCGGAAGCGAGATTACAGGGTACAAGGTGATCTCTCAGCCGGGGGGAATTACGGTATCCGGGACGAAGAGTCCGATTACGATTACAGAGTTGACGAATGGTACCGCCTATACATTTAGCGTTATAGCTACGAATAGTGTCGGGGATTCCCCGGCATCAGCATCCTCAATAAGCGTGACGCCGACGGCACCGGCCGGATCCCCGGGTGCGCCGACGAATGTGACCGCGGTTGCGGGGAATGGCCAAGCGACGATCAGCTTCACACCGCCGGCCGACAACGGAGGCAACCCGGTCACGGAGTACAAGGTTACGTCTCAACCGGGAGGAATCACAGTAACGGGAACGAAGAGTCCGATTACGATTACTGAATTGACAAACGGGACGAGCTATACGTTCACCGTACAGGCGATTAATTCAGCGGGCAGCAGCGCGGCTTCAGCCGCATCTTCGGCGGTTGTTCCTCGCACGTCTGGAGGCAGCAATCCCGGAAGCAACCCGGGCAATAGCGGTGCTAACGGAGGAACGACTTCGCCTTCCGGCAACGCGAATGAAGAGGCTGTCATCGTATTGGTGAACGGCAAGGAAGAAAACGCAGGAAAAGCGACAACCGGCAAGCGCAACGAGCAAACGCTTCTGACGATCGTTGTAGACCAGAAGAAACTGGACGACAAGCTGGCCGCCGAAGGCCAAGGCGCTGTCGTGACGATTCCGGTCAAAGCGAAGTCGGATGTCATCATTGGCGAGCTGAATGGCCAAATGGTCAAAAACATGGAAAACAAGGAAGCGGTTCTCGTTCTCCAAACCGACCATGCGACCTATACGATTCCGGCTCATGAGATCAATATCGACGCGATCTTTGCGCAGCTTGGCAAACCGTCCAATCTGACGGACATCAAGGTGCGGATTGAAATCTCCGCCTCTCAGGCAGAGACGATCAAGCTCGCGGAGAACGCTGCAGCCAAAGGCACTTTCTCTCTGGTTATGCCGCCGCTCGAGTTCAACATTACAGCGGTATATGGCAACCAAACGGTTAACGTGACGAAGTTTAATGCCTACGTCGAAAGAACGGTCGCCATTCCGGACGGAATAGACCCGAACAAGATTACGACAGGCGTCGTCATCGAGACTGACGGTTCGGTGCGTCATGTGCCGACTCAGGTGACCAAGAACGGCGCAAGATATTTTGCCAAGATCAACAGCTTGACCAATAGCACGTACGCCGTCGTCTGGAATCCGATCGAGTTCAGCGATGTCGCGAAGCATTGGGCGAAGTCCGCAGTTAATGACATGGGTTCGAGGATGGTCATCGATGGAACGGGTAGCGGCAAGTTCACTCCGAATCGGGACATTACCCGCGCCGAGTTTGCAGCGATTCTCGTGCGCGGGCTTGGGCTCAAGCCGGAAAGCGGAGCGACGAGCTTCTCCGATGTGAAAGCAGCGGACTGGTACAGCGGTGTCATCAACACGGCCTATGCGTATGGATTGATCGACGGTTTCGAAGACGGCACTTTCCGTCCGAAAGACAAAATTACACGCGAACAAGCGATGCTGATTCTGTCCAAAGCGATGGTGTTGACCGGACTGGCGGATACGCTGTCCGTCCCATCGGCAGACGTGGTGCTGAACCCTTACGGAGATGCGTCCAAAGTGGCCAAGTGGGCGCAGAACGGCGTTGCGGGCAGCGTGCAAGCGGGCATCGTAACGGGTAGAAGCGCGGATACGCTGGCGCCGAAGGCGAACATGACCCGCGCGGAAGTCGCGGCGATTATTCAGCGGCTGCTGCAGAAGTCCGGGTTGATTGAAGTAAAGTGAGACTAGGGGAGCCTACTCTTTGAGTGCTCTCATGGTATAGAAATATCCCTGCTAATACGCAAAAGGACCTCAAATTCCACTGAAGTGGAGGCTGAGGTCCTTTTCTTTAGTCAGCTTTTTTTACAATGTGACGACCACGTAATTGCTTAGGCTACCCATGGTGGCTTTTTCGCGTTTGCTCTCGGGCAGACCGTTCAGCGCCTTTCTAGCCGCTTCCATTAGATCGCTTGTATCAATTTTTGCGCCCAAACGGATCACAATATGAGTGCTTCCTGCTTCCACTTGCCCCGACAACGCGGAGCCGAATTCGGAAGTCGACTTGGCCTCCAAGCCATTCGCGACATAGTAGTCCTTGGACCCATCCGTGGAAACGAAGTTAGAAAGCTCCGAGTCTGTCCAGAATTCCTTGGAAAGCTTAAAGTTCAAAGACTCCGCAATCTCATCGCTGGAATAGAAAAGAAGATAGGGAATGCCGCTGTTGGTAGCGTTGTTCGTCGAATCGACATGCACCCAACCGTTGGAGAGCTTGACCTTGTTCCAGGCATGGGGAACGCCGTCCATATTTCCCGTGACGACAATCGTCTCCAGCCCGGCCAAATCGCTCAGCATTTTGTACACCGAAGCATAGGAGGCGCATACGCCAACCTTTTTCACCATAATGCCGTAGGTCGTAAAAGAATCGTTAAATGCGGGATCGATATTCCGGAATTCGTTGGCTTCGGCGTTGGCAAGCGCAGCGTCGTCATACTTCGTGTTATCGTTCAGATAGTCGTAAATAACTTTATATTTCTGCTCTGCGGACATGTCGGGTTTGACGATTTCGGCCACGATTTTATTAGCCTCGGCCAGCACTTCCGTCTGCTTTCGCTTGATGTCGTCTGCGGACTCCTCGTATTTCAGCGTCAGCGTTAAGGTGCGATAGTCGTAGCCCCAGCCTTTAAGACCGATGACAAGCGGGTTTTGGTACATAACCTCCTGCAGCACATCGGAGATGGTCTCGAAGTTTTGTGCTTCCGGGAAAGCCTTCAACGAAATTTTCTCCTGAACATCAATCATGTTGATCGCCAGAAACTCCTCCAGCGCCGTGTCCGCGTTAAGCGGAACCTCTTCAATGATCTCGGGAACAGGCACCGCTTGTTGGTTGCCTTCTTCAACTTTCTGCTCCGTATTTGTCTTCTGGATTTCTTCCAGGCTTTTTCCCTGCTCTTCGCTGGCGGAGGGTTCAATGACGGTCGGGACATCCGGCGCAGGAATATAGTCTGTCGTATTTTCAGGCGCGACAAAGCCCGTGGCGCTGTCTTTAGGCTGGGCATCCGCTAGCTTCTGTAAATCTTCCTCGGTCAGATTCTTGACGTATACTGCGCCTTTCAGCGCCGTGCCTTTAATGACTGCAGGAATTGCGGTGTTTCCAACGTTTGCGATGCTTACGTTGCTAGGGTCATAAATAACGTCTCTCGAAGAGAGGGAGCCATCAATAAAGGTGACATCGATTTTCGAAGGTAGAGAAGAAATCCCGTCGAATGTTTCGTACAATATATTATTCTCTCCCTCAAGCTTATAAGGCAATTGGGAGGACAAGGCTATGGTGCTAACGGCATTGCTCAAAATAGACTCTTTGCCGTCTTTTACTGCCGTAATGTAGTATTCGCCGTTCACGCCTTGATTTTGCACCGAAACTCTATCATCTTCAACGCTTACAAGGCCGCCGCTGCCGTTGAGCAAAAAGTCGTCGAACTCGGTTTCCGTTAAGGAGGTCTCCAATAAAGGCGAAGGACCGATATAGCCCTCTTCAGCCCCTGTTACCGGCAGATTTGTCGTTTCTCTTAATACGATCTTGCTGCGCTGGTAGATTTTATATTCGGTTGCTCCCTCTATCTTGTTCCAGGTCAGCTTGAATCGGCCGTCATGACTAATGGTATATTTAAGGGTGGGAACTTCTACTTCCGATTTGATCGTGAACGGAATGATAATCGGCTTTTCCAATGGGGTAGGAGTCGTTGCATCCATATCGTAATTGATCCGGATGTAGTAGATCGGGGCATTGCCCCAGCCGTTATAGCCGTTCAGATGCTCGGAGGTCGATAACACGGCGCTATTCGGCTTTACTTCAATCGTATTCTTATTTTCCCCGAAGTCCAAAGGCCAGGTGAAGGCTAAAATCCGGCTTTTCTCCTCCGCCTTAATATCCGTGTGTACGGTGATCGCGTCTGTTGGGACTTCGCTGTTGAACTTAAATTGGAAGACTTTGTCCTGAGGGACATTGTACATAGGCATATATGCCTTGTCCTTGTCGGAGCCATACTTCTTTTTGAGGTCCAGTACCGTCCTGCCGCCCGTGTTAACGATACTTTCCTTAGGGACTTGTTGCGTTTCTGTTGGGGACTTGGAGGGTTGGACGACTTCCGGCTCGCCGCCTTCCGTACAAGCGGCAAGGAGCATAGCAACTAGCAAGAATACAGACAACGCTTTCTTCAAAACTGCACACCTCTCCATATCTAATAGTTAAAATTCCCTATAAATCGACAGGAAATAAGGCTATTATACCTTATTTTTGGAAGGACGTGGAACAAGAATGGATCTTTAGATCGATTTAAGGAAGGGATTGGGTCTTCTTTCCCGCTCACCAGAGCGGCATTTCAGAAATTGTAAATTATGTTATTGTATTAAAGAGAGGAAGCGGATTCCGGTAAAAAGGCATGTTTTCAAAGGTTTTCAGACTGAACGGGCTCTGGAAAATTAAGCTGTTCAAGGCCGTCACAAAGTCTCGTCAGACTAGATAAACAATTGAATCCGCAACAGCGGGGAAATTACCCAAGGGGGAAAAGAAGAATGACAGCTCAGCAGCAAGCGGCGACACAAGCGATGATCGATTGGTTGGAAAATGACGACGGGTTAGGTAAGCGACCGAGCAGAATAGAATGCGCCGGACAATTTACGTTGAATGAAATGCAATATTACTTGTTTCGATTTAAAAAATCGCTGCTTGGCAAGTGGCTTCTCGGCGTTTGCGGCGGCTATTCGAACGCATTCGAGACGGAGCACTGCGGCCATGTGATTAGCGATATGCAGCCTTATGAGCCCGCAACTGCGGAGCGGCAGGCAATCGCGATGATAGACAAGCTGAACGCAGACTCGAAGGAGTTATCCGGCCTGTTTACCGGCTTCGTTCTTCTCAACTCCCATGAGTGCGACCTTGAACGGTTGAAGGAAATTCTCGTACAGGACTGGAATATTTCCTGTTCGCCGGAGGATGAGGAGTCCGAAGGCACTCTCGTTTTTGAAACGGATGGATTCACCCTGGCTGTAAGCTTTATCGATGCCCCTGTACCGGACGGCGAAGCCGAGCACTACGCGCAAGGGAACTACACGTGGCGCGAAGCGGCGGATGTGGTCGGGACTCATGTGGCGCAAATGATCGTAGCCGTATTCCCCCGCGGACGCTCCGCGCTTGAAAGCGGGATTATGTATACGAAGCTCGCTGCGAGCTGCTTAAAGCTGTCCAACGCCATCGGGCTTTATTCCTCCGGCACTGTGTTTCAACCGGAAATGTTTGTGGAAGCGGCCGATTTGCTAAAATCCGACGAGGGTTTCCCGGTTCTGAATCTCGTTTACTTTGGTCTTGTCCGCTCCGAGGGAGGAATGAGCGCGTACACTTGCGGTCTGAAGCCGCTGGGCAAGGACGAGATCGAAATTATCGACAGCCAGGCTTCGCCTGCCGAGCTGCGCGATTTTCTAATGGATATCGCGTCTTACGTCGTCGAGTACGATGTAGCTTTGCACGATGGGGAGACGATCGGGTTCACCGCCGAGCAGAAGCTGCCGATTACCCGATCCGCAGGGGTGTACATAGCCGGAGAGAGCTTGAAAATCGGATATTAAAGATTGAGCCTGTGCAGGTATACGTCAAGCAGGCGGATTATTAAAACAGACCGGTCGATTGCGTCATTCTCAGTGACGTTGCAGGCCGGTCTTTTTATCGACCTCTTCTATAATTAAAACAAACAGTCACAAAAAGCCAACCGGGGTGTTATATAGACGAAAACGGAAGGAGGGAAAGCGATGAACCAGGAGCGAATGTGCGAGGCTTCCGACGAAATGCTGATTCGTGCCGTTAGGGAAGGGCAAGTGGAGCTGTACGCGGAACTGATTGAGAGGTATCAGCAGCGCTTGTACGTCTATTGTTATCATCTCCTCATGCAGCGGGAAGAAGCGGAGGATGCGGTACAGGACGTGCTGATCAAAGCTTACGAGAAGTTGGCGCTGTATGCCTACAGTCAATCTTTCTCGGCATGGCTGTACAAGATGGCCTATCATCATTGCCTAAACCTGCTCCGCAAGCGGAAAAGATCGGCGTTGTTGGCCAGACTGCTCAAACCGCTCAGTCAGGATCATGCGGATGAAGGGTATGCGGTTGCGAGACGGAAGGAAGTGCTGGTGCAAAGCGAGCGGGCGCTTCGGCGGCTATCGGTTGATGAACGATCGCTGGTTGTGCTCCGGGTGATGGAGGGAAAATCCTACGAGGAGATCGGACAGATTTTTCCCCAATCGTCGTCGGCCTTGCGCAAAAGGGTGGAGCGAGCTCTAGCCAAGCTAAGAAGAATCTGGGGAAAAATGGAGGATGGAGAAGATGAGGAAGAGTCAACCTATCGATTGGCAAGCGAATCTGACATCGCTGAAAGAGCGACTGCCCCGAATCGATAGAACGGAACGGATTATGGCGGAAGTTCGTAGCAGAAGTCGGGCCGAGCAATCGCAGTTGGTTATTTCATCGGGGAAGAAGTCAGGCCGGATGGGTGCATGGCGCATTTCCTTAATCGTAGCGGCGGTCCTCTTTGCCTGCGGCTTCGGCTATGCGATGGAATCCTGGAAGATTTTTGCTCCGGATGGTTCGGTTGCTCTGGAATATAGAGGCTTCATGCCGGGTGACGAGTCTGTCGATGAGGTCGATACGGGAGCATTGCGGAGCCTGTTGGCTGAAGGAGAGGCGGCCGTGTTTTACTTGAAGGACCAGAATCGCTATATCGGTCTAGCAAACGAACGGCAGTATACCGACTTTTCGCAATTTGCCGCAGAAATCGATCGGCGTAAGCCGTTGAATGAACTCGGAAACGGTTTTGTTTTTCAATCGGGCTCGCTTGTGCATGATCTTAGATGGGAAGTCGCGGACGAGAAGGATTGGGCGGACTCTAAAACTTTCGAGGAATTAAGCTATCGGACGATTCCGCTTGGCGAGATCACGGGGTATTATGCGAGCTACAAGAATGACCGCGGGGATAAAGTCTCGTTAAGCGTATGGACTAATGTGCCGGATCGGGCTATTTTTACAGACGAAATGAACGAGCTGGAGATGAAAAAGGTTCAAATCGGCGCGCGGGAAGTCTTCTACTTAAAAGAGCGGGACAGTGCTTCGCAGCGCTTGGCTTGGGGAGAGGGCGAAGGGGATCAGTACGCCTATTATCGTCTGGACGACCTCTCTGCCGAAAAAATGTCGCAGGAGCGCCTGATAGAAATCGCATTTGTGTTGATCGGAGAATAAGGGGCGGCTCGGATTTCTTTCATTCCTCTTTCATTGGGCTCTGATAAGTTGGTTGGGACTGATACATTTCCCCCCATTTAAACACAGTAGAAAAGAGGATCTATGAATGGAAATTCGAGTAAATCGTAAGTTTCATTTAACTTTAACCGCTCTAGCTATCCTGTTGCTGGTTACGATGTTAACGCCTTTGCAATCCTATGCAGGCCCCTTTCAAGGCGAAACCAGATATTCGGCGGCCGGTTCAGGCAATGATGTGACTATTGCTGATTTTAATAATGATAGCTATCTTGATTTTGCAGTTGCAGGTTTTGACGGTTCCTCAGTTACCGTTTGGAATGGCAACGGGGATGGGACTTTCGGATCTCATACCACATCCAATGCCGGGGGAACGGCTATTGCGATTACGAACGCGGATTTTAATAGAGATGGCAACGTTGATGTGGCAACCGTGAACTGGAGTTCGAATTCAGTTTCAATTTTATTAGGAAATGGTGACGGAACCTTTGCGAGCGCAATGGTTATCCCTGTGGGCAGATCTGTTCACTATATTGTTTCGGCTGATTTCAATAAGGATGGAATAATGGACTTGGGGGTGTCCCCTCTTGGAGGGAGCAGTGTGTTCATTATGATAGGAAATGGCGACGGGACCTTTGAACCTATTGTGAATGTTGCTGCCGCGGCGGGGACCTCTCAAATTGCGATTGGCGATTTCAATGCGGATGGCAATCCGGATCTCGCGGTTAGCGCTTTTGTCGACCAAAAAGTTAGTGTTTTATTAGGGAATGGCGACGGAACCTTTGCTCCGAAAGTAGATTATTCAACCTCGCAATACACGCAAAGAGTAGCTACCGCCGATTTGAATAAGGACGGACACTTGGATTTGGTCGCGGTTAACTCATCTGGCTCTATTTCTATTTTATTGGGAAATGGCGACGGTACTTTTCAAAATAGGGTTAACCAATCTACTAGAAGCGCTGATCCGCGAGCTATCTTAATCGGAGATTTCGTAGGCGATGGGGAAATCGACATTATAGTTGGAAATTTCGGATCATCGAACCTTTCGATCTTCTCTGGCATTGGCGATGGAACGTTTGAAACAGCAACTACTTACCCTCTCGGTATTGGTTCAATATTTAATATGGTTAGCTCGGACTTTAACGGCGATAGCGTATTGGATCTCGCGTTTGTTACCCAGAATTTTAATCATCTCCACGTTCTTTTGGGCAATCATAGAAATGCGGACCTGCAAAATCTGAGCCTGTCAGGGGGGGCGGTACTTGATACGCCATTCGGTACGAGCACGTTCAGTTATACGTCGAGTGTGGGCTATAGTGTGTATGGGATAAGTGTAATTCCAACCTTATCCGATGCGACAGCTACGGTTACGGCACAAGTGTATGGCGGCGGCGCGCCTGAGTCGGTAGACAGCGGGATGGAGAGCAGCGCCTTGCCGTTAAATGTAGGTGCGAATAAGATTGAAGTGGTGGTTACCGCGCAGGATGGTACGACTATTCAAACGTATACAATAGACGTGACGCGCGGCCCAAACACAGATGCGAATCTCAGTGGACTCGGTTTGTCGGGGGGCGTAGCGCTCAGCCCATCTTTCAGTGCGGGTACGCCTGGCTACACAGCGAGTGTGCCGTATAGTCAGAACAGCATTCGTGTAACGCCAGTTGCGGATACGACGGCTACAGTAGCGGTTCGGGTGAACGGCGGTGCGCCGGAGGCTGTAGCGGGCGGTGGTACAAGCAGCGACTTACCGTTGAACTTAGGCCTCAATACGATCGAAGTGACCGTGACTGCGCAGGATGGAACAACCGCTCAGACGTATACGATAGACGTGACGCGCGATCCAAATACAGAAGCGAGTCTCAGCGGGCTCAGCCTTTCTGGAGGCGTGGCGCTTAGTCCTTCTTTCAGCGCGGGTACGTCTGACTACACGTCGAATGTGCCTTATAGTCAAAACAGCATTCGTATAACACCGGTCGCGGATGCGACGGCAACGATAGCGGTTCGGGTGAATGGCGGCGCATCGGAAGCCGTAGCAGGCGGTGCCGAGAGTAGCGCGTTGCCTCTGAATACAGGCCTTAATACGATCGAAGTGATTGTGACTGCGCAGGATGGTACGACTGTTCAGTCGTATACGGTAAACGTAACACGCCAGTCCCCACCGTCTAGCGCAGGAGGTGGCATGATTCCTTCGCGCAGCGCGAATGCAAATCTTAGCGAATTAAGCCTGACAGGGGGAACTGCGTTAAACCCTGCATTCACTCCAAGCATACTCGGCTATACGTCCAGCGTGGCAAACTCTATAGACGGTATTAGCCTAACTCCAATATTGGAGGATAAGAAAGCAACCGTTCAGGTAAGGGTGAATGGCGGTGGGCTGGAGACGGTCGCCAGCGGAAGCGCGAGCGGGACGTTGCCGTTGAAAGCGGGGAAGAACGTATTGGATGTGATTGTGACGGCGGAGGACGGTACCAGCAAGAGTTATACGATTTCCCTGACTCGTCAGAGCGAGTCGGTTACTGAACCTCAAGCGCCAGAATGTTCCTTTACGGATATTCAGAAGCACTGGGCGAAGAAGGAGATCTGCGAAGCAGCCGAACTGGGAATTGTAGAGGGAATGAGTCCGCGCATCTTCATGCCGAATGCCGCAGTCACGCGAACGGAGTTCGCGGTCATGCTGCTCCGTACACTCCAGATCGAGATCGACAACGATGCGGGCGCTCTATCGTTCAGCGATAGCGACAGCACGCCGAAATGGGCGGTTCAAGCGATTCGAACAGCGGTGGGCAAAGGAATTCTGACGGGCTATCCCGATGGAACGCTTAAACCGGTACAGACGGTAAGCCGCTCCGAAATGGCCGCGATGGTTTCCAGAGCAATGAAATGGCAGGTCGGAAGCAAGGGGGGCGGTTACTTTTCCGATGAGTCCGGCATTCCGAATTGGGTATGTCGAGGCCGCACGCGAGCGCGGGGTGCTGACCAGACGGTCGGGCAATCGGTTCGCGCCGGAAGAGGTTACGACGAGAGCCGAAGCCGCGGTTGTCCTTCTAAGGCTGTGGAAGTTGCTTTATTAGTGCCAAGCGCACATGAAATTTGTACAGATCGGTCTAGCGCGTCATTCTATATGACGTTGCGGGCCGGTCTTTTTTTGTCGATTTCTGAAATGGTATACTTGAAGCATGAATCCCACAATTGAACTTATTCTGATGTCCGCTTCGGTGGTCATGTCGGGCATCATTTTATTTTTCGTATACGGGTATAGAAAAGAACGCGGAGTCAGCTATCTTATCGGCCTGATCGCCTGTCGAATGATCTACTCCGCCAGCATCATTATGGAGAAAAGCAGCTATTTATTAATGGATAAGCTGATTTTTCGCCATCTTCAAAGCACGGCGCTGAATTTTATCGTGCCTTGCTTTATTCTCTTTGTCTATCAGTTGGTCGGTCGGGAGAAACTGGTCAAGCCGATCTGGAGAGTTGCGCTGTTTTCCGTATTCGCGCTCTGGTCTTTGCTGTCTTGGTTTGACTCCGAGCTTCATGTGATCTACCGTCTCATAGAGCTCATAAATGGTCACTTGGTGACTTCCCGGACTGTCTATTCCATTGCGTTCGGTCTTCTATGTTTCAGCATCATCGTAGGGGGCGTCTTCTTTCTATTCCAATATATACGGAATATCCGCAGCGATTTTCGCAAGCCTGGAATGTGGGTTCTGTTTCTCAGCATGTTTCCGTTCGCACTGGAGGTTGCCAGGCTTATACAGCCCGAATGGTCGCCCTGGCTGCTTTCGTTATCGGTTTACTGCGGATTTACGGGGATGTTGATGCTCGTTATTATGCTGAGGATTAAGTTTTTCGCGGTTGTCCCTTTCGCCAGAACGATCGTTCTCGATACGCTTCAGGAAAGTATCGTTATTACCAATGCTTCGGGAAAAATCATCGACAGCAATAAACAAGCGTCGCGATGGTTCGCGGGTATGGGACATACGGAGATTTCCGGCCGGGACGTGAAGGAACTGCTGGAACCATGGCCGGAATGGCGGCGTTTGTGCGAGTCCATGCAGGAGGGGCGGGCCACAATTGAGGCTTGGCTAGACGGGGAAAGGAAAATTTACAACGTCAACGTCTATCCCGTGCATCGTCTGCGCAAGCAAGGCAGCGTCTCTCTTGTCGTGGATGTCACGGAGAAAGAGAAGCATCTGGAGCAGATTGCGCAGTTAAACCGGATGAAGGACCAGTTGTTTACGATCGTATCGCACGATATTCGTAGCCCGCTTGCTTCTCAGTACCAACTGATCGCGATGCTGGAGGAGGATCAAAACCGGTTCGACGAGGAGCACCGGGAAATTGTTGGGATGCTGGGGGATCAGATTCGCCAAACGCTGGGAATGACGAACAATCTGCTGGAGTGGTTTCGCAGCCAACGGGAAGATATGGCGCTACGTCCGCAATGGCTGGAGTTGTCCGAAGTCGCAGAGGATTGCTGCCATATGCTGCGGGCACAGAGCGAAGCCAAGCAGATTGAGATGAAGAACGCGATCCCTGCCGGTACTCGCGTATATGCCGACCGGGAAGTATTGGGCCTGGTTTTGCGCAACCTGTTATCCAATGCCGTTAAATTTACGAGAACAGGAGGCTCCGTTCGCGTAAGCGCCCGGGTATCCGATGAATTGGCGACTATCTCCGTTAGCGATAACGGAGTGGGAATGGATGAAAAGCAAGTTCTGCGCTTGTTCGAAGAGAAGGCGTTAAACTCGTTGCTCGGTACGGCGGGGGAGCGGGGAACCGGACTCGGACTGCTGGTCAGTCGGCAGTTCGTGGAGCGAAGCGGCGGGAAAATGTGGGCGGAAAGCCGCGCAGGGCAAGGGAGCGTATTTTATTTTACCGTGAGGGGAGGAAAGGAAGGATGAGAGTTCTTGTCGTCGATGATGAACCGGCAATGCTGCTCGCCATGAAGCGGCTGCTATCCAAGTCGGAAGGCATAGAATTGGTCGGGAGCTTTCAGGACGCGGCGGAGGCTCTGCAGTTCGTTCGAGACAATCAGGTGGATCTTGCCTTCCTGGATATCCAGATCGGCGAAGATAATGGGCTGGAGCTGGCGCGGGGATTGCGTGCGTTACGTGCCGACGCGGACATTGTGTTTACGACATCGCACACGGAATATGCGATACCGGCTTACGATGTATATCCGCTGGATTATATGGTCAAGCCGATTTCCGGTACGCGACTGGAGCAGACTATTGCCAGAGCGCTTGGCAGACGAAGCGCTTCTTCCGGAGAAACGGAAAGCCGCGCTCCTCAAGGTCTAACGGTTCGCGGATTGGGAGGCTTCGAGGTTTCCAGTCGGCAAGCGGGAGAAGTAAAATGGATATCCCGGAGAAGTGCGGAGCTATTCGCTTATTTGCTGGTACATAGAGGTCGCAACGTATCTAGAGCCCGCATTCTAGAGGATATGTTCCCGGATATGCCGCTTAAAAATGCCGAGGTTTATCTTAATACAGCGGCCTATCAGCTGAGAAAGGCGTTGTCGCAGCACGGATGCAAAGAGGCGATTCTGTCCACGCCGGAGCAGTATCGCGTTGACTTGAGCCAGATGGATGTCGACTTTATTCAATTCGAGCAGGGGGTCGAGAAGCTGTCCTCCATTGAACCGGGAGAGGAAGAAGCCGCGGTTGAATTGGAAAAGCGCTTTGCGGGCGAGCTGTTCGAGGACAAGTCGTATATGTGGGTGACCGCGGAGCGTTCACGACTAGTGCTCGTCTACGATTCCTTCGCCAAGCTTCTCGTCAATCGGTTGTTAAACCGAGAGCAGTATCGGGAGGCGGCTCGAATCGCGCGAAGACTGGTGTCTCACAATGAATTCGACGAAGAGTGCAATCTTCTGCTGCTGACGACTCTTGTAGCTATGGGGGATCGGCAATCTCTTCATAGCTCCTATGAGCGTTATTCGCAATTATTGCTTCAGGAGTTGGGTCTCCAACCTTCGGATAAATTGCGCCGGATTTGGGAGAAGCGACACGAATATTAGTGATCTATTTTAGATGAAGGGGGGAGGGGAGCCCGTATGGAGCATGATTCAGGTCGGGAAGCCGGAGCGCCAATCGGCGGCGGGCTCGGGAATGTCTGGTTTCAGCTTAAAGAATCTATTCGCGAACGTGAAAATAAAACGTGTCGAATTGTGTATACTTCGGCTCCGACGTTCATGCTCTTCGTACCCGGGCAATCCTACGGGAAAATTGTGATCGACGGCTTGCTGTATCCTCTACAGGCCAACTCGGCTTATTTTGTCGCTGCGGGGCAGCGTGTGGAGACGCACTACGAACGGAAAGGCGATTATCCTCAATATCGCTTTTTATTCGATCTGGTCGGCCCGGAGGAGGAGATCCAGCGAACGACGAGCTGGCTTACGGAACGTGGACGCTTCAGTACGGCCGCCGACTCGCGACTGCTCTTGTTATGTAATAAGACGGCGGAAGGGTGGAGCATCGCCGATCCGATCGCTCGTCTTGCCGGACAAGCCGGCTTTCTGGAGCTTCTGTACCTGCTGTTCCGGAGGCAGGACGAGCATGGCGAGGCGCTGGAGCGGGTGCGTGCCTATCTCGAATCCGCTTATCGAGAAACCGTGACTGTAGAAGATTTGGCGGACAAGGCAGGGATGAGCCGCTATTATTTTATGAGATCGTTTAAGGAGCGCTTCGGACAGAGCGTTATGGAGTATATGACCGAGCTGCGAACGAACGAGGCTAAGCGGCTCATGGAAGCGGGAGAGTCGCTTAGGAAAGTGTCGGAGACCGTCGGCTACAAAGACCCGCTGTACTTCAGCAGTCAGTTCAAGAAGCATGTCGGGATTTCGCCGAGCAGCTACATCGCTAGTCGGAAATGCCGAACCGCGGCATATAGCTGGCCTAATGTCGGCCAATTGCTGACGCTCGGAATCATTCCTTACGCGGCTCCGATCGATCAGAGCTGGTCTGACGATTATCGACGCAAATATCGTTTCGACGTCAAGGTGCCGCTCAGCCATGATTACAGTTTTAATCGCCAAGCCTTGACTCGCGCTTGCCCGGATCGAATCGTGGCCCTCGACGAGATGATCATCGAAGAGGAGAAGATCAGACTGCGGCAAATCGCGCCGACCTTGTTTCTAAGATGGCACAAAGAAAGCTGGAAAGAGCATCTTATTCAGGTTGCCCGGTTTATAGAGCGGGAGAAGGAAGGGGAGCAATGGCTCGACCGCTATGAAGGGCAGGCCGAAGAGCTGCGAAGTATCGTCCCGTCTGCGTTTCGCAGCGGCAGATTGCTAATTCTGAACATCTGTGCCCGGGGAATGCAAATTTGGGGCAAGCGCGCCGGATCGGTGCTTTATAACGATCTGAGGATTCCATGTGCTGCCGGGGTCGAACAAATTCCTTTTACGGAGTTTGCAACGGTAGAACGGCTATCCGAGCTGGATGCGGATACGCTGCTGGTCACCGTCGTGAAGGATCGTGAGTCGCAGGCGGAATGGGAGCGACTGCAGCTTACGGAGGCTTGGAAAGGTTTGAGGGCTGTACGCAATCGCAATGTGTACCGCGGTTCCGACCGCAATTGGCTGCAAGAGCCTATACTGGAATACACGGCCAATCGGCAGGAATTGTTGCTTCAAGATTTGAAGCAGTTATTTCGTGCTCTCTAGAGCGATAAACTCAGCATTATATCGTATTCCTTGAGAAGGTAAACCTCTTTATAATGGGCATGGTGATAATGATTCTCATTCACAACCGGAGGGATACGAGTGATTCGATTAGAAAGACCCGCTGGCGTTGACCAGAGCGGTTCAATGGTTAGTAAAAGGTTATGGGGATTTGCGGGACTGATCGTTCTATTGCTGGCGATGCTGACGGCAAGCGCCTGCGGCAAGCAGGAGACAAGCTTGGAGACGCCGCCAAGTCCAAGCCAGAGCTCCAGCCCCGAGGCTTCGGCTTCATCCGAAGAAGCGCAGACACAGACGATCAAGCATTATTACGGCGAGACGGAAGTTCCGCTGCATCCGCAGCGCGTCGCCGTTATCGGGCACGAAGATATCGCCCTGTCGCTGAACGCTCCTCTAGTGTACGCCTACGGCTTCGACGGCTATTATTTGTACGATCGATTAAAGGCATTGAATATTCCGCTATCGGAAAGCTCCGATCTTAACCTGAACTTCGAGGCGATCTTGGCAGCGAAACCGGATCTGATTATTCTGCAAGGATATTTTACGGATGAGCAAGGTTACGAGAAGCTGAACAAGATTGCGCCGACGATTGCTTTCAAGCCGGACGACTGGAAGGGGAATATCGTCGTTATCGGACAAGTCCTGGGATTGGAGAGCAAGGCGAAGGAGGTTGTCGCAGCTTACGAAGACAAACTGAAGCAGGCTCAAGAGGCGATCGCCGCTGCCGCCGGTTCGAAGAATACAGTCGCTTTCCTTCGTCCCTCTGATAAGGAGATCCAGGTATTTTTCCCAAGCTTCGCTCCGCTGATCTACGATGAGGTGGGACTTAAACCGGATGCGAGCATCGACGAATTCAAGAAAAAGGCCGATGGGGATTGGGGGATCAACGCGTCGCTTGAGGAGCTGCCGAAAATTACGGCGGATTACGTGTTCGCCATCTACGGCGGCTCGATCAGCCCCGCCGAGGAATACGAGAAGGAAAATGCGGCTGCGATCGAGGTCGAGAAGCTGCAGGTCTGGAAGGCGATGCCTGCCGTCAAGAACGACCGTGTATTTAAAGTATCGGCCAGAACCTGGATGTCTTCCGGCCCGATAGCCAACAGTAGCGTTATCGATGACATTAAGGCCGCTGTTGTCGGAAGCCCATAAATATCAGCTATATCTGGTTGCTGTGAGATAGCGGAACCGCCTTCCCAATACGAGGTTAGGCGGTTTTTTCGTTCAGACTGCCGGGACTTTCTCGACAGTCTGAGGGGGAGTTGCACGATTGCGAGACGATTCAATCTCCCCATACCCGACGAGCCTTCACATACTTAAGCTGAGCCACAATAATGACGCTGATGATGGCTAGAAGGAACCACGAGCTGATCTTGCTGAAGCTGACCAGATGCCAGACTTGGTGCTGGTTAGGGTACTTCCACGCATTAAAGAATGTCGAGATATTTTCGGCCAGCCAGATGAAGAAGCCAACAATGATAAAAGAGAGCGTCAAGGGCATTCGATAGGTGGCCTCGCGTACCCGATAGATGATCCATGTTTTCCGAAATACGATAAATACAAGCCCCGTCAGCCACCAGCGAACGTCGGGAATAAAATGATGGGTAAAAAAGTTCAAGTAAATCGCCCCGCCCAGGAGCGCAGCAGACGCCAGTCCGGGCCAGCCGGTCATGTCCATCCTCAATCTCCGCCATACCTGACACATAAAGCTCGCTACGCTGGCATACATAAACCCGCTGTAGAGCGGGACGCCGAACAGCTTCGTATACGCCGGCTCGGGGTATGACCAGGAACCCATATGTACCTTATATAACTCGAGGGCCAGACCGATCAGGTGAAACAGGCAGATGACCTTGATTTCATCGCGAGTCTCCAATCCGCTGCGATACAGGAAGTATTGTACGCCTAACAAAACCAGCAGAATAGCGTCGTACCGATAGATGAACGGCAGATGAACTACGTTGGAGAGAGCCAGAGTTCCGAAGATCGCGACCGGGAACAAGCAGCTCATCGCCTGATGATAGCCGAAATGCAGCAATTGAACGATTGATTTCAAGATCAAGGGAACCCCCTGCACCTTTAACCGGTGCATTTATTTGTACTCCATGATAAAGGTGCCAGGGGAACGGAAAAAGAGAAATTACTTGGCGGGAAATTGCTTGTTTTCAGCTTGTTCAATGGATCGCTTCCGCTTCATCCTGATATTTCCATGCGTAAGCCCTTATAGTAGAATAGGTTTCAGCACCTTCGCATCTATTCTACATATAGGAGGATATATTTCATGAAAGCGGGAAAGCCAGCAACATTAGTTCGGTACCTGATCATGGCAGTTCTCATCGTTGCAGCAGCCCTTCCGGGACTTGCCGCCGCGGAAGAGAGAGATCAGGAGACGATGGAAACTTCGCAGCCGATCACCTTTCCGGTCAAGTTCAAGCGGGCTACCGGAGATCCGATGAATAATGTCGCGACGGACGGCAAAGGGACGATTATTACCCTGTCGGATAAGTTTTTGAATATTACGAGGGATTACGGAAAGACATGGGAGGCGCGTCGGTTGCCGTCCTCGGAACCCTATTTTGAAATCGACTACTTGGATGGGCTTTATTACATAACTAACGATTATCGTTATTCCGGAGAACCGCACTACTATTCCTCAGACGGAGCGACTTGGACGCCGTTCTACCTGAAGGCGCCGGACGGGAAGAAGCTGGGGATCAATAACATCCAGAAAGTGAACGGAAAGTGGATTGCCGTGACCACGAACGAGAAACTCGACAGCTTGCACATTTTTACGTCCAAGGACGGAAAAGAGTGGGCTCGTGCGGGAGCGTTGACCGATATTCTGTGGTCCGGGAGCAAAGTATACATCGTTCCCAGCGGCAAAGGTTACGCAGCGATCGCGGGCGGTCATCGTTATTTCAACTACAAGAAAACGACTGTACCTAACAACTTCCTTACCGAGCCCAAGGGCGGCGAGGGAGCCGATCTGATCGTATATACGTCTCTTGACTTGGAGGAGTGGACGCTTCGATCCGGAGCGGAGGGCAATTTCCGGTACAATTGGTATACGTTAAATCTGGCAACGGGCGAACGGGTGCCGGCAAGGGATTATCATATTTATGAGGAAGAGCCTCTGGAGAAGGGCAATATTCGTTTCTACGACGTCTACTCGAACCAGTTGAGCTCCAAGGATGGAATCACGTTCACGCTTAAGAAGGCGCAGCCGATTTTCCAGAAATACAGCTTGGGCGATTATCGCACGCCGATCTTCAAAGCGAACAATCAATATTACGTGTTCGCTCAGTTCTGGAACGGCCCGGGAGGGCAGCATACGAGGGTATTGATCTCCAAGGACAAGACGAATTGGAAGGAAACCGCGCTGAAGAATGTGCCGAGAAATATGTATGTGATCCAATCCGGCAAATACTTCATCGGGTACAATGAAACGGAGATGCTAATCTCAAGCGACGGGCTTACGTGGAAAAAAATCAAGTAACTTAATAAGACAATAGATTTGCTAGGGGGTGGCCAATGATTAGAAAAGTACTTATCTATTGCATGGTTGTTGTGATTGTATTTAATCTTATTCCTTCACACGAGGCTGCCGCAGCAGCAGAGGGGCGGTTCGATCAGACAATAGCAAGCGGAAATGGCCGCGTTTACGCGATCAAACAAGATGGAAGCTTGTGGTATTGGGGTAAAGGAACGTTTAACGATCAATCCGGAGATCAATCCCCCGAGCGCGCGAAAATAACAAAATTAATGGATGACGTCATCGGAGTGTATGCGGATTGGTTCAGCGGGTATGTCATTAAGGCTGATCGCAGCATGTGGACAGTCGGCGATCATGGAGAAGTCGTTAAGGTAATGGATGACGTCAAAGCGGTTGCTAATAGCTATACCGAATGGATTGCCTTGAAAACGGATGGAACCGTCTGGAAAGGAGACATTCACAGATCGATTACTCCAAAGAAAAAGTTGTCCGACGTTGTACAAATCAGTGCAGGGATTAATGCTTTCTACGCTGTGAAGGAGGATGGTACGCTGTGGGGCTGGGGAAATAACTACTCGGGTACGCTTGGGATTAAAACCCCAAGTCCAGATGTGCTCACACCCATACTCATTATGAAGGATGTAGCATCCGTTCACGGAGCCGGGATGGCCGCATTTGCGGTCAAGAAAGACGGCTCGCTGTGGGGCTGGGGCAATCATGATGGATTAATCTTCAACGGAGCGGATGAAACCTGGGCATTCGATCCCTATGATGACGGGAGCCAGAGCATCGTAGCTTCGCAGTTCACTCCAGTGAAGCTTATGGACAAAGTTCTGAAAATCGATGGCCGCAATCATCTGGCGGTCATTAAGAAGGACAAAAGTCTATGGTTATGGGGAGAAAATGAAGATGGGCAATTGGGGGACGGCACCCAACTCTCCAGGTTTACCCCGCAGAAAGTGCTTGACGACGTCGTAGACGTGACAGCGGAAGGAGCTTTCACCATTGCGTTGAGGTCGGACGGAACGCTTTGGGGATTCGGTACGAATTCGGTAGGCGAACTGGGGCTCGGCGCGTTCGATTACGATCCCCATACAATGCCGATTCGACTCATGGATAACGTCGCTAGGACAGGAGCGCAAGCTTCGTTCCCTTCCTTGTGGGCGAAAGAAGATATTCTTTATGCAAGTCAAGAAGGACTACTGCCCAAAAGGCTTCAGTCGCAATATCAAAGCAGTATAACTCGCAGCGAATTCGTTTCATTAATCGTGCCCTTGATCGAGAATAAGACGGGTAAAGATCTTGATACTATTCTATTGGAAAGAGGGTTGACACTGAACTATTCGTTCTCTGATACGAGTGATTCGGACATTCTTCATATTGCTGCAATTGGTATTATCGAGGGGATTGGAGGAGGCAGATTCAATCCTGAAGGCCTAATCAACAGAGAACAGGCGGCATCGATTCTTATGAAAACCGCCCTTTTCCTTGGCAGTGACAACAGAGTTGTTCAATTAGATGAGAGTCTCTTAGCGGATCGCGAGCAAATATCCAGTTGGGCTCTGGAAGCTGTTAACTACTGTCTTAACGCTGAAATTATGCGAGGTGTAGGAAATAGCGTGTTTAGCCCCAAAGCCTCGTATTCGAGAGAAATGAGCATAATAACGACTATGCGTTTGTATAAGCTACTGAATGTAGGATCGGAAAAGGGTCGCTTCGACGAGCCCCTGTAAAAGGGCTCGTCGATCCAACCCTGACCTGAGGAGATAAAGTCGTGTCGTATATGCCTACAGCGGCTTAATAGGTACGCACAACTCGCAATAGCCCTCCTTCAGCAATTCTCCACGATACCGCTCGATAATCGGTTTGTTGTCGTCCATACGATAGCCGCCGCTCTGCAAAGCCGGGAAGATGGCCGCCCATGCTTGTTGAACGGCTTCCGACGTATGCTCGATTTTGCAAATCGCGTAGCTTCCGCCCGGGAAGCGATCTTCGCCAACGGCTTCATCGATGGGGGCTGATTGAGACAAGACAATGCATGCGTCGTATCGGCAGTTTTCCGGCGGCGTTGTTGCAGGATGATCTTGCGGAATTCCGAAGAGCAGGGCAGACTCCGTGAGCAAGTTTTTCCCCGCTGCCCATACCTTTAACCTTTCCATAGCTTGCGTATTGGCGGGACCGTACGGTCCAACCTGACGTACATAGGCAATGCGATAGGTCGGAAGTGTTTCTACTTTAAGTTGCATGGTTGATTCTCCATTCCTAGTAGGATTTGACGCATTTCGAATGCTAACATGATATAAAATTAATTTCCAATAAATGTTTTAAAATAATAATTTTTATGAAAAAAGAAATGCTGAAAGGCAAATAAAAAAAGCAAGGGGCTGCTGCAAAAAACAGCGACCCCTTGCTTTTTTTATTGCTCCGAGCGTTCCGCCGCCGCTTCGGCAGCCGTCTGCTCCCACGCTTCATCCAGATCGCGGATCAGATCGTCCGCGCTTTCCAGGCCGACGTGGAGCCGCACCAGGCTGCGCGCGCCGGGTGCTCCGTAACCGGTCGGAACCGGGTTGGCGGTGATCAACGATTCGAAGCCGCCCCAGCTGACCCCGATCTTAAAGTAGCGCAGACGATCGGACCAAGCCCGCATCGTTTCGGGGGACTCGGCGGATTCGAAGGAGAACAGCCCGCTTGTGCCGTCCATCTGCCGCTTGGCCAGCTCATACTGCGGATGCGACGGCAGCCCGGGATGGTTGACGCGCAGCACGTACGGCTGTCGGCACAGATGCTCGGCGACCTTTAATCCGCTGCGTTCGTGGCGTTCAAGCCGCAGCGGCAACGTGCGCAAGCAGCGCTCTACTTGAGCTGCCGTATGCGCCGACATAATGCCGCCGAGCAGCATATATTCCCCGGAGGCGATTCGACCGACAAGCTCCTTAGAGCCGCTGACAACGCCTCCGACGCTGTCGCTCTGTCCGGAAATATACTTCGTGATCGAGTGTATGACCAGATCGACTCCAAGCTCCAACGGCCGTTGAAAAACCGGCGTTGCCCAAGTGCCGTCGATTGCGGTGACGATGCCGCGACTGCGGGCAAGCTTAGCGCATGCGGCTAGATCCTGCAGTTGGAACAGCATCGTTGAAGGACTCTCCAGATACAGCAGCTTCGTATTCGGCTGCAGCGCAGCCTCGATCGCTTCCAGCGAGCTGCCGTCTACGAAGGTCGTCTCGATCTGGAACCGGGATACATAGTGTTCCAAGAAGTGCCGTGTCGGTCCGTAAGCCTGATCGACGCAGACGACATGATCGCCTGCCTGCAGGTTGGACAGAATGGTAGCCGAGATCGCGGCCATGCCGGACGCGAAGCACTTGGACATCTCAGCGCCTTCCAGCTCCGCCAGCTTATCTTCGAGGAAGCGAACGGTTGGATTGTTCCCTCGGGAGTAAACGTGCTGCTGATGCTCGTCGGCGTGCGCCTGCATGAACCGTTCGTAACTATCGAAGGAAAACAAGCTCGTCTGGTAAATCGGAATATGAATCGCTCCGTGATGTCGGCCGTCGTACGGATCGTGTGCGACCGATGTATGAAGATTTTCTCGTTGGTTGATCTTATGCATAATACGCATCCTCTTTCTAAACGGATCGGCTCCTGGCGTCAACGTCAGAGCTTGCCCGACTGCGAGTGAATTTACCCTTTGACGGCGCCTTGCGTCAGCCCGTCCACGATGAACCGCTGCGCAATCGCGAACAGCACGACAGTAGGGATAACGGACATCATCGTGCCCGCCGACATGGCGCCCCAATCGATGTCGAATTTCATGACGAACGAGTTCATCGCTACCGGCAGCGTCTTCAGTCCTTCATTATCGATAAACATGACAGCCATAAACAATTCGTTCCAGTTTTGAACGAAGGCGAAAATAAACGTAGCGGTAATCCCGTTCATCATGACCGGTAAAATGACGCGGATGAGCGCTGATAGTCTTGAGCAGCCGTCGATCATGGCCGCTTCCTCCAGACTTTGCGGAATACGCTCGAAAAATCCTTTCAATAATATGGTTGAAAACGGGATCAACCCGACGGTGTACATTAAAATCAGCGAAAAATGCGTGTTGATCAAGTCCATTTTTGTCATTAGCATATACAGCGGTGCCAGCGAGACAAAGCCGGGCAGCATCTGTGTCAAGAAAAAGGCGAGCATGATCTGACTGTGTCCCCGGAACTTAAACCGGGCCATGATATAGGCGCTGAGTACGGAAATCACAGAGACAATTAACGCGGCCGTCAGCGCAATGAACAGGCTGTTGGCAATATAAATCTGAAATTTGGAAACCCGAATAATATCGGCATAGTTTTGCAAAGTCAGAGCTTCAGGCCAGTAACGGATAGGATACGTGAAAATTTCCTTCTGCGGCTTCAGAGAGGTTATCGCAACCCACAACAGAGGGAACACCATCAGAATCAAGTAAACACCTAACGAGACCGATTTAAGTCCTTTCAACGCGAATTGTTTCATGCTAGAAATCCCCCAGTTTCCCGGCCTTCGTAACCGTTAAATAGAAGATTGTATACAGCAGCAGCATGCCGATCATAACAATGCCGATCGCGGAAGCCGCGCCGTAATCGCCGCCGTACATAATGCGGTCGAGCATGAGCGAGGACAGGATGTGCGTCTTGCCTGCCGGTCCGCCGTTCGTCAAACCGTAAATAATGGCCGGGTCGTTGAAAATCCAGATCGCCCTTAGCAGCGTTGTCGTGAGAACCGTCGGCATAATATAAGGAAGCGTAATGTTGAACAGCTTGCGTATTCCTCCTGCTCCGTCCATACTGCCCGCTTCGTAAAGCTCGGAAGGAACCGATTGAAGCGCCGCCAGCAGCATAATGGCGAAGAAGGCAATGCCGTACCACACGTTGGCTATGATGACGGAAATCATGGCCCAGTTCGGATCGGACAGAAAGCCGATTCGTTCGTCGATGAGGCCGACTCGCAGCAATAGATCGTTAATGACGCCGATCTGCGAGTTAAACAGCCATTTCCAGATCAGGCCGATCAGAAACCCGGACAGCGCCCACGGATAGAAAACAAATCCTTGGAATAGGCCGCGGCCGCGAAATTTCTTGTTCAGCATAAGCGCGACCGCCAGTCCAATCGCAAATTGCAGGAAAAGCGATACGAACACCCAGTAAGCGCTATTCGTAAGCGCCCCGAGGAACTTGGGATCGCTGAAGATCCCTTTGAAGTTGTCAAAGCCTATAAAATGCACATTCGTCAGGTCGAACAACGTATAGTTTTGGAAAGCCATCACGATACCGCGTCCGAACGGATAATACGTAAAAGTCAGCACCAGCAGGAGAGCCGGCAGCAGGCTTAGCGCGATGAATTTGCCAGGGGAGTTGCGCGAAGCCGATAAGCGCTTCGACAGGAAAGAAGGCCGACCATTCATCATTGTTCACCACCCTTGATCGTCAATCGCAAAAGGTAAACGATGGGCGGCTTGTCGCCGCCCACCGCCCGTCTACGGGGAACTATTTGTCCTTAAAATTCGTTCTTTCGTTGGCCCAGAATTCGTCCCACTTCTTCAAGGTGTCTTCAATGGACGAGCTGCCAAGCAGCATCGATTGACCGGTTTCCATGGCGACTTGTCCCCATTTGCCCGTACCCGGATATTTCGTGTTGGCTTTCAGGTTGACGTATTCCTCCGGCTTGCTTGCCATTTCCAACAGCGACTTGTACATGGCATCCTGGAAGAACGGATCTTCGCTTGCGCTGGTGTGAACAGGAACAAGTCCGGTCGCTTTCGCGAAATCGGTATTTTCCTTCGGACTGGACAGGAACTGGATCAGCTTGAAGGCCGCTTCTTTGTTCGTAGAGTAGCTGGTAATGCCCCAGCCTGCTCCGCCGGCGGATACGAACGACTTACCGCCTGGACCTTTAGGCATTGGCGCGGTGCCGACCGTGCTGATGTCCATTTTCTCCTTCAGAGACGGGATCACGTCAGGGTCCTGCAGAATCATCGCGGTTACACCGGATGTGAAGGCTTGAACCTGCTCGGAGAAGCCCCAGTTGATCGAATCCTTCGGCGAGCCTTCCTTGAACAGCTTGATGTAGAGCTCCACTGCCTGCTTAGCTTCCGGCGTGGAGAACATCGTCTTGCCGTCCTTCAGGAAGTATGAATCGGCATGGTCGATATTATCGAAGTTGTGGTTTTGAATGATTGTATCCGGAACGCCGTTGGCGCCCGAGCCTCCCCGGAACGAGAAGCCGTAACGGTTTTTGCTCGGATCGGTCAGCTTGATCGCGCTTTCAACAAGCTCTTCGTAATTCGTCGGCGCGGAAAGACCGGCTTCCTTGAACCAATCGGCGCGGTAGAACAGCTGACGTTGGTACATCCCGTTAGGGATAAAGTACAGCTTGTCTCCCAATGAGCCGACCGACTTGGCGACATCGGTGACCGTGCTGAAATCGCTCCAATTGGTCACATAATCGTTCAGCGGCTCGATATAACCGTTGTTGGTGAACTCGGATACCGTCAGATCCCGTACCTCAAGCACGTCGAGCTCTTGCTTGGCCGCCATCATGGTCTTAATCTTGTTGTCGGCCTGATCGAACGGAGGCGAGACCAGTTCAACTTTGATGTTCGGGTTTTCCGATTCGAACCGGGTGATCATTCCCTTCAGGTAAGTCGTCCGATCCGGACTGGTCAGGCTTTCGATCATCCGCAGCTTGACTTGCTTTTCCTTGCCGCCTTCACTTGCGCCGCTATTGCTGGCATTATTGGCTTTATCGCCGCCACAGCCCGCTAAGACGCTTAAGAGCATGACCCCCGCAACTGTACCAGACAATACTTTTGTTTTTCTCTTTACCGCCATCTCTTTTGGCCTCCTCTTTTACTTACCGACCTCAATCCATAGCAATCGGACAGTCATCCTGTCTGATAGGTATAAGTGTAAAAGAAAGCGCTTAACTCTGTCAACAAAAAATTCTTAAACTTGTCAAATTAATAATGGCAGCAGGCAAACGAGTCAATAAGTTCTAATAATTTCTTCAATCCGGTTCATCATCTTGTTGAATTCCGCCACCGCCTGCTCGGGATCGCGCGCGGCAATACCTTCAAACATCGAGCGATGGTAGGGATAGGTTTCGTCGAACAGCCGCTTATCGCCAAGCGGTTCATTAAAAAATTTCTCGTACATGCCGGAGATCGACTCCAGTACGCTGAATAGAATCGGATTGGATGCGGCCCGCATGACGCTGCGATGGAACGCCAAGTCGATTTTCGACGTGTCGAGATCGGCTTCCTTCAGCTTATCGTATTCGCGCAAAATTTCCTCAAGCTCCGCCGTTTGAAGAGGGGTAATTCGCTTGGCCGCCAGATCCACCGCCTTGCCTTCAAGCGCTCGCCGCACGTCCAGAATCGACAGCAGGAAACGCTTCTCGTTCTCCACTTTGATTTTGCCCGCGAAGCGGTAGGTGCCGACGTCGCTTACAAAAATGCCTTTGCCGTTCACGACTTTCACGATTTCAATCGTTTCCAGGTGCCTCAGCGCTTCGCGCAACGAGGAGCGGCCGACGCCGAACATCCTTGTCATTTCCTCTACCGAGGGCAGCTTGTCCCCTTCTTGCAGTTGCTTCTCTTCGATATATTTTTGAATTTCCTGGGACACCAATTCATGCATCAGTTGTTTATGAATTTTCGCCACGGTTAGCACTCCTATCCGAATAGCTATTCTCCCATCTTAATCACGTGAATCATAGAAGATCATTGCGTGCCTGTCAAGACTAACTGAGTCTTGCGGTTCGCCGGAGCAAGCTTCGGCTCTAGCTGCGAAATGTGCGAACGATCTGTTGAACGATCAGCAGCAGAACCCCCGCGAACACCCAAATATCGGCAAAATTCATCGTTGCCATCTCGGAGAAGAAGAGGAAGTCCGTCACTTGATTGTACAGAAGTCGATCGATGGCGTTGCCAAGCGCCCCGCCGATGATGAGTGCTATGCATACTTGTACGAATGTTCCGCCGAGCTTCCCTCTCCGCCGCAAGTAGATTGCTGCCACCGCGAGTAAAAGAACGAGAACGGCAAGAGCTCTTCCCCAGCCGTGGAACAGATTGCCGGTCGAGCCTGTGTTGACGAGATGGATCAGCCGCATGCCGATCCCCGGAATTTCCGCCGTTTCTCCAAGCTCCAGCTGCATGCGGATTGCGAGCTTGGTCACAATGTCGATAATGAGCGCTGCGGCAATAATCAAGTAGAAGTACATCGCAATCCCCCTCATCTCTCATAATTAATTCTACCCGGCTGCGCCGCGCCCTTCCTGTCTGAGTACGCTAACTCCACAATATCAAAAAAAACGCTTACGTAATATGACAAGATTCGTAAAATTGAACCGATGGCCTCGACTAAGTCGGCTTAAGGCGATTGATCGCGGGACGATGCAGTTTTTGGTACACTAATTACGATAATAGAACATTCTGTGAATGCGTATGAGGAATCTCTCAACTGAGCAGATGCGTTCGTCAACGGAAATGAGGATATCTAATGCTTACACTATTACGACACATCGGCAACCGTACACGTTTATGGATAGCAGCGATGGTTGTCATTCTGGCCATGCTGCTGACGGGATGCGCAAGCCTTATCGAGGCTCCCTCTTCCTCGGCCGAGTCGTCTCCTTCACCAATCGCCTCCGAGATTGGGAGGGTGCCTTCTTCAGCCCCGGCCCCGCTGACCGGATTCAAGGAAGTATCCGATTATATCCGTCTTCATCACGGACTTCCGGATAATTTCTTAACCAAGAAGGAGGCGGAGGCGCTCGGCTGGGTTCCCTCCAAAGGGAATTTACATAAGGTCGCCCCAGGCAAAAGCATCGGGGGAGACCGGTTCGGCAATCGGGAGGGGCTTCTGCCGAAGGCCAAGGGCCGCGTTTGGTACGAGGCGGATATCAACTACGAGCAAGGAACGCGCGGGGCGGACCGCATTTTGTATTCCAGTGACGGTTTGATTTATATGACTACGGATCATTATAAGTCGTTTACGGATATCACGAAGGAGGGGAGCGTGTCGGAATGATAGTATCGGTGGAGCTGAGACAATCGGAAGCGGATCGTTGCGAGGACGTTCATGAATGGCTGCAGGAAGAGCTCGGCTTGCCTGAATGGTATGGCCGCAACTTGGATGCGCTATGGGATTGCGTCACCGGTTATTTGCCGAAGCCGCTGCAGATCAGATGGTTCGTCGATTCCGAGCGCGAGGAACGCTACTCCGCGATCATAGAGCTTTTTCAGGATGCTGCGGACGAAGACGAGGAGATCGGCTTTGAGCTTGTGCGATAAGAGCAGTCGAACTATAGGGAGAGAGGGGAAAAGATCATGATCGTTTTGAAGGACATCGGAAAATTCGAGGAACTGCCCGAAATGGCGATGCACATTCATACAGGCAATATCCCGGCGCTACAGGAAGCGATTGCGGCTAGTTGGGATTTGGAGGCGGATATCCTGCTTAGCCGGCACGTATCGCTAAGCCCGCTGGATCTGGCGCTGATCTCCGAAAGACTGGACGCGGTAAAGCTGCTGGTCGAGCACGGCGCGAATCTGAACGTCCCTCATAATCCGGCCTTTTTGCGGGCCGTTCGCTACTGCAAGGAAAACATCGTTCGCTATGTCGCGGCGCAAGGCGCCAAGATGGATAAGCTGAATCGCGTCGGATCGGGCGCTTATTCGCAAGCTTATTATGGCAATAAAAAGAATATCCCGCTCATTCAGGAGCTTGGGCTTGAAATAAGACAGCATGGCGGTCCCGTTTTGCGGCAAGCCGTGTCCAATTATGATAGGAATACGATATCCTATCTACTGGATCACGGGGCGGACATTAACTATAATGAGCCGGACATGGTGTATCCTTACCGGGCCACGCCGCTGACTGTGGCTACGCGCATGGGACACGTCGCTATAGTCAAATACTTAATCGAGCGCGGAGCGGACGCGACCCTGGCGGAAAAAGACGGCGAGCGCCCCTACACGATTGCGGTCGGCAACAAAAACAAGGAGCTGGCCGATTATTTGAAAGCGCTGGAGCCCGCCGAATTTCACGATTTGGAGAACAAGAAGTACGAGCTCAGGAAGTATAAGCTGCCTGACGGACTTATCGCTTTCCTGACAGGGGACAAGCTGCGCATAGAACTGCCGACCAACGAGTATGCCATCGGATTTATCGACTTTTTTACTTTGATCGATACGATCGAGATGAAGGCGGGTCGTCAAAAGCTGCTGCGTCTGTCCGCGGACATCGACAACTGCTCCCATCTGCAGCTGGTGTGGAATCCGAAGAAGAAGGGGCAGATCGGCTGCTATGATGTGGAGCATCAGACTTATGCGGATCTATGCAGCTTTGCCGAGTTTATCGCCCAGCCCGAGCTTTATCTCATCAAGGCTCTTGAGGGAGAGCTGCACGAGTAGGATATATTCGGATGGTTAGGGGGAAAATATATCCAGTCTACTTCCTAACGAAAATTCCTTGTGGTAGTTTATGGTTAATGCGGTCCGCTGCCATTAGGAGGATGAACGGATGAGTCGGGATGTGCGGAGAAAATTTATAATCGGCCTGCTTAGCCTGTTTATTTTTGTCGCCGGTTGCGGCAAGACGGAGAACGCTATCCCCGCGGCTTCGTCAACTCCGACTCCGACATCAGTCTCGTCTGATCCCATTGCAGCCGACGGGCCTTTCGAATGGCCGGAAGCGAAGCCGGCCGAAGCGGGAATCGACGAGGCCAAGCTGCAGAAGATCGACGAAGCCGTCGCAACGAAGCATAAGAAGACGCTCAGCGTGCTAATCGTCAAGGACGGTCGTCTCGTGTACGAGCGCTATTATCAACATAAGGGCAAGGACGACCCGACCGGCGTGTTCTCGGTCGTCAAGAGCGTCACTTCGGCGCTTGTCGGCATTGCCATCGACAAAGGCTATATGAAAGGCGTGAACCAGAAGCTGTCGGAGCTGCTGCCCGATTTGTTCGCCAACGTGGACGATGAACGCAAAAAACAGATTACCGTCAAGCACGCGCTGACATTAACGGCCGGCCTGGAGTCGAATGACGAGAACATGTTCTCTAGCTTGGATCTGGGAGCCGACACGTTGGCTAAACCGATGGTGAACGAGCCTGGAGAAACGTTTATCTACAACACCGGAATGGTTCATCTGCTGTCTATCGCTTTGACCAAGGCGTCCCATATGACGACCAAGCAGTTCGCCAAGAAATACTTGTTCGAACCGCTGAATATTACCGAATTCGAGTGGAGCACGGACTTGCAGGGCTATTACAACGGAGGAACGTTGCTATCTCTACGGCCCCGCGACATGGCGAAGCTCGGTTATTTGTACTTGCAGAAAGGGAAATGGCAAGGGGATCAGATCGTGTCCGAGAACTGGGTCGCGGAATCGTTCACTCGGTACGTCACTGCCGAGGAGACGTACGGCTACGGTTACCTGTTCTGGTTGTCCGAGTTCAAGGACAAGTCGGGCAATCCGGTATCGGTCTATGAGGCGAGCGGCTACGGCGGACAGCACATTCAGATCATTCCGCAGTGGGATACTGTAATCGTTGTTACCTCCGATCATGAGTCCAAAGACGATTCTATCTCCGATAAACTCATTCTCGATTACGTCATTCCGGCGATTCAACCCGAATAAATAAAATACATAATTTACAAATAAAACGTTTTAATTTACAATTATTAGTATGAGGAAAATTTCCTGAAAGTAACCTTCCAAGCTAATAGCTGGACCTACGCGGCCTATTTCTCGGCTTCATTCCAGTAGAATAGCGCAGTATCGTTAAGGCCAAGCGCAAGGCAGGCGATCGTTCCCGAAGAGTAGGGACGGTCGCCTTTTGCGCAAAACTTCGACCACTCGTCGGAACTGCGATGACAGATGTTAGGGCTGGTTCGTCGCTTTACGATTTTAAGGGGGGGACAACAGGGATGCACTTATTAGACTTGGATCAGCTGTCGTCTACTGATATAGCGGGTATTTTCAGGCTTGCCGAAGCACTACAGCGAAATCAAGAGGACAAGCGACTTGCGGGCAAAACGATTGTTCTTTTCTTTCCCGAGACGAGCTTAAGAACCCGGATCACGTTCGAGAAAGGGATCAGAAGCTTGGGAGGAGAGTGTATTCTCTTTCCGCCCGAAACTCTCGATCGAAAAGAGCGCCTGTCGGACATCGCAAAATATATGGAGAACTGGGCGGACGGCATCGTGATCAGACATGCGAGCTTCGCCAAAATCACAGAGCTTGCCAAGCACTCGGCGATTCCGGTCATTAACGCGATGACATCCGAAAATCACCCCTGCGAGATTTTGGCGGATCTGTACTCGATCCGCGAGCGCAAGGAGAATTATCGGGAGCTGACGTATACGTTCGTTGGCCCGGCCGGAAACATCGGTAAATCGTGGGCGGCGATCGCCAAGGTTATGAATTTAAAATTTAACCACGTCAGCGCGCAAGGTCATCAGTTGGGGGAGCAATCGCCTAATTACTCTTTCTACACGGAATTGGAGGAGGCGCTGCCGAACAGCGACGTTGTGCTGACGGATTCATGGCCTGAGGGTTTCCAAACGGAAGAGCATCTTCGCGACTATCGAGTGACCTTGGAGCGAATGACGAAGGCGCGACCGGGCGCCTTGCTGAACCCTTGTCCGCCTTTTTACAGAGGCGAGGAAGTAAGCGCAGAGGCGTTGGCCTCGGATTATTTTGTCGGCTACGACTTCAAGAAGAACCTGGTTTGCGTTCAACAGGCGATTCTGCTTTACTGCGGCGTTTGAGCGACGTTCCTCCAATTGACGCGATCTTCCAATGAGGTGAAGCGAATGCTCAACCGAATCGTTCGAAGTCATTAGTTCTCGGGCTGGGTCAGCCGCGTGTCGGCCGTCAAGGGGGATCTCTGCTCATTGACCCGGGATAAAGCTTCGGACGGTACCGACTTGTCATCGCATGCGAATGTAGTCAAAGGACGCCATAAGTTGCGCGAATGGGACAGGTGTATTCTCTTGTACTCTATGTTCGGCAGCTTCAGCCTTCTTTGGCTCTTTATTTATCCTTGGAGAGGAATGAGATTACTATATGGACGAAACGCAGTATAAAGCTTTTTATAATCGTGTCGGTGCGGAAAACGGTTGGGACTTCAGCCGCGTGAAATGCGTATCTGAGGGAGTAAAATGGGATTTCTATAACGAAGTGGCGAAGCGGTGCGGCAAGTCGGATCTTTTACTGGATATAGGCACGGGCGGCGGCGAACAGCTACTTTCGTTAAGCGATGCGGCCTCCCTGTTAGTGGGGATCGATAACGCGGACGGAATGGTCCGAACCGCGCAAGCTAATGCGGCGGCTGCGGGCAAAGCGAATGTGCGAATGCTGCGAATGGATGCGGATCGAATCGAGTTTCCGGATGGCTTTTTCGACGTCGTGTCTTGCCGGCATGCGCCTTTCTGCGCTGCGGAAGCGGCCAGAGTGCTGAAGCCGGGCGGCGTTTTCCTGACCCAACAGGTGAGCGAAGGGGATAAAAGCAATCTGGGAGAAGCCTTCGGGAGACGACAGACTGCAGCTAAAGACGGTACTTTGCGGGATCGGTATGTTAACGAACTTACGGAAGCCGGGTTTCGAGAGATTCATACCTTGGAATACGATGCTGCGGAATATTACGAAACGGCGGAAGACCTTGTGTTTCTGCTGAAGCACACGCCAATCGTCCCGAATTTCGGCCGGGCAGACGGAGATTTTGCCGCGCTGCACGGCTTTATCGCCAAGTATCGAACGAGTCGAGGAATCCGGACCAATGCCAAGCGATTTATGATTACGGCTCGGAAGTAGATTTTCGATTGTCGACAGGCAAAGGAATTTGTCGATTCCTTGTCGAATGATTCTATATCGAAGATGAATTCCATATTTTCGGACAAAGCTCCAAGACGGCAGCCTGTAAATGGCCGAGAAAATTCAGCTGGCAACGGAGGTGTATGATGGAGGAGCTGCAGCGGCTTCAGGAGTTGGCTTCTCGCTATGCGCGGTTAACGGATCTTTCGTTCGATCCCGTAATTATCTACACGCAGGATGCCCGAATCCGCTTCGTTAATGACCGAGGGCTTAATATGCTTAAGGGGACCAGAGATCAGGCGATCGGAAAATCGATTTTCGGGTTCGTGTTGCCGGAATACTGGGACGCCCTGAAGCAACGTATCGAGTATATGATCAAGGAAGGGAACCAAACCTCGCCTACTGAAATTCGAATTCGTAATTCAGAGAACGAGATTCTCGATGTTGAAGTAACCGGCGTTGCCATTCCGTATGAAGGCGAACAGGCCATCCTGGCGCTCATTCGCGACGTTACCGCGCGGAAGAAGTATGAGCGCGATATTGAGCATTGGGCCTATCACGACGAGCTGACCGGCTTGCCGAATCGGCGCTGGTTCGATCATCATGCGCTCCGTCTGATGCAGCAATGCGAAGAGGACGGGTATTCCGTCGGTTTGATGTTTATCGACTTCGACGATTTCAAGCATGTCAACGATTCCTTCGGGCATCAGCTCGGAGACTTGATGCTGCAGGAAATAGCGAAGCGGTTGGTTGAGTATACGAGTGAACGCCGTATCGTCATTCGCATGAGCGGCGACGAGTTTATGTTTATTCTGCTCGATGTGGAAAATCAGGACGAATTGATCCGCTGGAGCGAGCGCATCTTGTCGAAGTTCAGGGTGCCGTTCCTGTTGATGGATACGCCGATCCATTCCACCTGCAGCATTGGAATGGCCTATTTCACGGAACGCGGGACAACGGCACAGAAGCTGCTCAAGTCGGCGGATATCGCTTTGCACCATGCGAAGCTCCAACGCAATTGTGCGGTCATGTTCAAGCCGCAGATGGAGCAATTGTCGGTCAATCGGCTTACGATTATCGACGAGCTGCATAAGGCGCTGGAGCACGGCTGGTTCGAGCTGCATTATCAACCGCAGATCGATCTTCGCACCGGGGCTATTCGCGGAACGGAAGCGCTCATTCGCATGAACCACCCGGCTAAAGGCATGCTGTCGCCGGCTTATTTTATCCCGACCGCAGAAACCAGCAGCTTGATGATTCCGATTGGCGAGTGGATTTTGCAGGAGGCTTGCCGCCAGAACATGGACTGGCAGAAGCAAGGGCTGCGGTCAATGACCGTATCGGTCAATGTCGCGATATGCCAGTTTCAGGAAGAAGCGTTTACGGACAAGGTGATTCGCGCTTTGGAGCTGTCCGGCATGCCGGCCGAATTGCTGGAGCTGGAAATTACCGAGAGCTGCGCAGCGGACTCGGCCCGTTTGGAGCAGGTTTTGCAGAAGCTGAAACCGCTTGGCGTGCAGGTCAGCATCGACGATTTCGGTACCGGTTACAGCTCGCTAAGCCAACTGAGCCAGGTCAGCATCGACAAGCTGAAAATCGACCGCTCGTTTATCCTGCAGATGATGGAGCACAAGAAAAGCGAAAACCTCGTCAAAGCGATGATTACGATGGCTCACAATCTGCAAATTCAAGTGGTGGCCGAAGGCATGGAGGCCGTCGAACAGGTGGAGATGCTGCGCATGTGGGGATGCGATACGGCACAGGGGTTCTACTTCTCCAGGCCGATTCCGGCTGATAAGCTGCTCGCTGCATATCGGGAGTGAAATAAGCGATGTGACGGTGTTGCAGAGGTCGACTTGCGGGGCTGCGCTTTCTCGCTATGAAGCGCTAAAATCCTGTTTCAGGGATCTGCGGCCCTATTCGCACACATGAGTTTACGCCCTGCGAGGAGACCTCTGCGAGGGAAGTTAGTCGGAGAGTCGTACACCCAGTTCGAATCAGGGTTAAGCCGCGGACTTTTGTCCGGAAAACCGTACAAAGTAGCTCGAATCAGGGTTTGAAGGCGCACGCTTGTTCGAAAAATCGTACAAAGTAGCTCGAATCGGACTCAAGTTGGCGGACATTTCGGTTTGTTCGAAAAGTCGTACAAAGTAACTCAAATCAGGGTTAAAAGGCGCACGTTTGTTCGAAAAGTCGTACAAAGTAGCTCGAATCAGGGTTAAAAGGCGCACATTTGTTCGAAAAACCGTACAAAGTAGCTCGAATCAGGGTTAAAAGGCGCACGTTTGTTCGAAAAATCGTACAAAGTAGCTCAAATCAGACTTAAGCCGCCAACGTTTGTCCGGAAAATCGTACAAATAGACAAAATTCCAAGGGTTGTATCGTGTGGCACTAAAGCGACTCAATAGATTATGCGGATAACTATAGGTAATTATCCGGAAGTATTGCCCTGAGACTGCCTTATACGCTCCTGAAATCACATTGCAACGGGTTTCCCCATTCAAGTTTCAGGAGCGTATAGAGTACATCCCCTTGTGCTTTTATCATCGATTATCTTTCGGAGAAAATTGAAGGTTGCTTATAGGACACGGTTTGTTGAGAGCGAAGACCGGTTACTTAGCCGACTTGTCCGGCTGGTGAATGCCGAAAACGTTGCCTTCCGGATCAAGGTAATACCCCTGCCACGCCATGCCGGGCAGCGCATACTTCGGCAAGGCGATCTGGCCTCCTAGGCTAACGATTTTCGCTTCAGTCTCATCGTAATTTCCTACGCCCATCGTACATGCGTAACCGCTCAATGGCTGACCAGGTTCGGGGGCTGGGCCTCGACGCTGAACCAAGGCTCCGTTGACTCCCAGTTCATCCGCAGGCCCTGTCGTGGCGCCGAAGTAGGGCATACCGGCGTACTCGCTCCAATCCTCGAACGTCCATCCAAATACCTCGCCATAAAACTGCTTGGCACGCTCCATGTCATTTACATGAATCTCGAAATGCACTAATCTGCTCACACAATCCCTCCTGCAATTTGACCTCGCTAAGTAATACTTGATCGGGTTGTCCGATCCTACGTATTTACATAAAAAACTTCTCTTAAGTATGTCCAAAGCGAGCGGTTGGCAATAAAGGAATGGATAAGGCAGGGGCTCGGAGGGCAGCTCGCGGTTTCTCCGGTATAAGCTCCAATAAAAAACGCGGCGGACCAATAGACGTACATCTACATGCTCCCGTAACGGCCCGCTGGAGCTCAAGAGGAGGTCGAGTACTCGGATTTGCGCGTGTAAGAGGCTAGTTGAGTTCCAAAGACGATCTAGTTCGAGAGGTGTTGCGGGATTGCTTCGAGTTTGTGTACGCGTATGGATCATCTATAGAAAAAAGCAACCGACAACTGTCGGTTGCTTCCCTCATATATAAAAACAATTTACATGCATTCGCTCGTGTGGTATGCTTAGAAAACCCATGCGCCTGTTTTCGTTCAAGTCACATAGTTATTGCATTTTATCCACACTATTATCTTATCATGCCGGCTAGCTGTTTGTCAAATGTGTTTTTTACACTGCCCAAGACCGCAAAAGGAGCGTGTTCGAAACGATGATCAATGCGAACGATTGGAAGCAAGAGCAGGAATGGCTTGAGCGGGTCACGGAGCAACTGAAGCTGAGAATCGCCGATATGGAACCTGAGGTGACCGGGTTACGCAATCAGGTGACGGACATCCGCAGACGGTTCTGGGAAGAAGTGACGGTCAACACAAGCACGCATGAGGACTTCGAAGAAACCTTCTATAGCATCAGGCAGCAAGAGGCGCTGCTGTCCGAGCGCGAGCGCAGCCATCGCCTGCGTTTGCGGCAGTGGAACAATATGAAGCGACTATTGCCTTCTCCCTTCTTCGGTCGTATTGATTTTGAAGAGGATGGCACGGGTTTCAACGAATCGATCTATATCGGTGTGTCGTCCTTCGCCGCTGAGGACGGGATGAGCTTCCTGGTCTACGACTGGAGAACGCCGATTGCCAGCTTATACTACGACTATTCTCCAGGAAGGGTCGCGTATGCCACGCCTGGCGGTCTCCTCACAGGAGAAATGCGGTTAAAGCGTCAATACCAGATTCGCGACGGACAGCTTCGCAATGTTTTCGATACCAGCATAACGATTGGAGACGAGCTGCTTCAGCAGGCGCTCGGCCAAGGCGCGGATACGCAAATGAAGAGCATTGTGGCGACGATCCAGAAGGAGCAGAACGCGATAATAAGGGACGATAAAAGCCGGATGCTCATCGTACAAGGCGCAGCCGGCAGTGGCAAAACATCCGCTGCGATGCAGCGTGCAGCCTACTTGCTGTATCGACACCGCGATCGACTTGCGGCGGATCAGATCGTGTTGTTTTCGCCTAATCCGATGTTTAACAGTTATGTGTCTACGGTTCTCCCCGAGCTCGGTGAGGAGAATATTCAGCAGACGACGTTCCAAGAATACCTTGCTTACTGGCTTGAGCCCGACATGCGCCCGGAGAGCCCGTTTGACCAACTTGAAGACGTGCTCACAGCGGCGCCGACAACGGAAAATGAGGCGCGTATGCAAGGGATCCGCTACAAGGCGTCGGAGGCGTTTTTGCTGGCGCTCCAAGACTACGCGGCGTGGCTATGCCGGGAGGGCATGAGGTTTTGCGATATTCGCTTCAGAGATCGGGTGCTGATTACGGCGCAGCGGATGGAAACGCAGTTTTACAGCTACGACAGTTCGGTTCGACTGGACAATCGCGTTGCGCTGCTGAAGGATTGGCTGCTGAAGGAGCTTAAAGCTCTGGAGAGCGAGGAGTGCGCGGCGACCTGGGTTCAAGACGAGCTTGATTATCTCGACAACGATCAATACGACGAAGCCTACAGAACTCTGCTCAAAAAGGTTCAGCGGGAAGAAGTGGTATTCGATTTTACACGAGAGTACGTTGAGGAGTATGGAGAGCTTCGCGGCCGGGAACAAGGCGAGGAAAATGTATTCGATTTCGCCGGACAGGAGGAGGAACTGCTTCGCCGCATGATCGTGAAAGAGAGCTTCCGTCCGCTGCGGCAGGAGGTGAAGCGATTCAAGTTCGTGGACTTGATTGGGCTGTACGGCCAACTGTTTGGCGAGGAGGCGGATTATCGCCGGATGACCGGCGGAACGGAGGTACCCGAGCATTGGACGGAAATCGGCAGGCAGACGCGGGCAAAGCTGGAGCGGCTTGAGCTGCTGTACGAGGATGCGACTCCTTTCCTGTACATGAGGGAGCTTGTGGAAGGCGTGAGGAGAAATACCGATGTGCGGCATGTTTTTGTAGATGAAGGACAGGATTATTCGCCGTTCCAATATGCTTTTCTAAAACGATTGTTTCCGCGCGCTCGCATGACGGTACTGGGCGATTTCGGCCAGGCGATTTTTGTGCAGGCGACCAGTTTGCATGAGGAAGACTCGCCGCTTGTTCGTCTGTACGGCCATGAAGAAACGAATCTGATTCGGCTTGTTCGGAGCTATCGCTCCACGCAGGAAATTGTGGCGTTTACGAAGGGGATGCTGCCCGGCGGGGAGGAGATCGTCCCGTTCGAGAGGTACGGAGGCAAGCCGCGCCTGTTGAAGTTGGGCGACGGCAAGGAGCGAGATGAGCGAATCTTTGCGGATCTTGCCGTGCTGCAGGCCGAGGGTTTCGATTCGATTGCGGTGATTACGAAAACGGCGGCCGAGGCCCGTGAAGCGTACGATGCTTTGACGGAACAAGGAGGAGAAGCGCTGCGGCTCGTCACGAAAGAGACGCTGACGTTCGAGAAAGGGATTGCGGTTATTCCCGCGTATCTGGCGAAAGGCGTCGAGTTCGATGCCGTGCTCATCTATGATGCTTCCGCTCAGGCTTACGGCCGAGAGAGCGAGCGCAAGCTGTTCTATACCGCCTGCACCCGCGCCATGCACCAACTTAGATTGTATTCGCTTGGAGAGGTGACGCCGTATTTGCGAGATCTTGATTCGGAGTTGTATGAGATGGAAAACCGGACGGGTTCTTTGTGATTGAAGGTGGATCAAGTAAGCCCGGTATTCAGGTCCAACTTACGTAATTGCCTCCGTTAGGCCCATATTTCGTTCGCATGAATGACGAAGTCCGGGAAGATCGAAACGGGAATCACGTCGTCCACGCTATAGGATTCGAGCAACTCATACTTGCCACTTGCCGATAGCGTATATATCGTAACGATCTTTTCCGAAGGGTACACAATCCAGTATTCTTTTATCCCGGAGGATTCGTAAAGCGACTTTTTCGTCGAGATGTCCAGCTTGAGGCTGCCTGGCGAAATAATTTCGACAACAAGATCCGGCGCACCCTTGCAGCCTCGATCGTCTAGCTTGGATACATCGCACACAACCGTAATATCCGGCTGTACGACCGTATCGGTATCTTCATCCGCCACGCCGGGCTTCGGTAGACGAACGTCAAAGGGAGCGGGGTAAACTTCGCAGGTTTTACCGCGAAGATGGGCTTCAAATCGGGAACTTAACGCCATAAGTATTTTTTGATGCATCCGAGAAGGTGCAGGGGTCATGTTGTAGACGTTCCCATCGATCAACTCAATCCGCGCGCCTTCCGGCCACCGCAAATATTGCCGATAAGTCAGCTTGGATTGTTCTAACGGCATCTTCATCGTCTTTCCTCCATTCGGAGAATACTCTTATTCCCATTATAGCATAGATCGTGAGACGCCAACCGTACCCGGATGGACCGGTAGAGGAGATCTGATCGCCGACTAAAGAACCGTTGCAGAAACAAGGGAATGGAGCTTTAAACCTGGTGACCGGGCTGCTGAGTCGCAACGTTCCGGGCGCTTTCCTCGTCTAAGTTAGCAAAGAAGCATCGGTTACTTACAGGGGGTTAGGTGGCATGGCGCGGAGAGGGATTTTGCTGCTTTTGATGGTTGTGGCGATCTTGTCGGCGTGCAGTCCGATCAAGCCGGAGAAGGCGAACAACGACCGAGTGCCGATTCCGTTGCCGGAAGACGTCGTATCGATGGCTGTGTTGAATCGCGATGGCGGCGTTCTACGCGAGCATCGGGAGGGTGTTGTTCTTCAGCGCTTGCTGCAGGGAATCAAAAACGCGCGTCCTTCTTATATCGGCGATCCGGAGGAGTCGGGCGAAGGCTACGAGTTGGTGGTTCGCGGGGTTAAGCAGAATCGGACATTTGCCATTCAGGATATGGGGAAGACGAACGGTTGGGGGGTCAGCGTCAAGCTGTATGCTTCGCTCCCTGGCGAAGAGAGCGGGAGAGCTTGGGGACTGAGCATGGAATGGATGCAACTGCTGCTCGATCCGTCCGCGGAGAAGGCGGAGCCAGAGCTCAACGTTACCGTCGATGAAGACAGCGACAGGGTTATCCTGACGGCTAATCGCGATATCGATCTGCAGTCTGTCCGGGATGCAGTACAAGCCTCGCTGCTGCTGCGTTCGGATGCCGCGAGCTTTGCGAAGCCGGATTACAAGATGCCGGATTTGCGCCGAATCGTCGTTCTGTTCCCGGATTTGCCGGAAGGAGCCGAAATTCAACTGCTGCTGAACGAGGTTAAAAGCATGGACGGAGAGCGATTCTCCGTTCATTCTTCGCAAGACGACGGCCAAGTGACGATTCGGCAAGGCCGGGCATGGAGCGGGCTGCGCTGGGTCGATACCGCCGGACGAACCGTGCATGAGCACGGCTTCGATGCGGCTGCGCTGATCCAGACTCAGCCGTATTCCGAAGCCCTCGACCGGGAAATTCTGATTTATAATCGAAACGGCATCGTGTATCGGTTTTTCCCGGAAAGCAGGGAAATTGGAGATGTTACCGTGCAGGAATGGAGCAACCTCAACGAGGGGAGCTACAGCGACGAAGGGGTCGGCGCGATCTATTCGTTTGCGGAGCCAGAGGAAGTGGAGTTCTATGTCGCCAAAGGGTTAAAAACGGTCTTTCGCGTAAATCCGTCCGATGGAACAAAGCAGTCGATTTACGAGTCGAAAAGTCCCATTTACGGCATGGCCGCATCCCCTGACGGGAAGCATATCGCTGTCTTGGCGGACTCGGATTCCGACCTCGGCCCCTCTGCCGATCTTACGATCGTGGATGCGCAGGGCAAGGTGGAGTCGACATTCCCCAAAGCGGCGTATATCGGGCACAGTAATGGCTGGCACTTGATTTATCCCATAGAATGGACCGATCAAGATACGGTGGCGGTTCCTCTATTCGGAACCTCGGATTTCCCTTCCGTCAGAGGCAAAGCGCTGTATCATTATCGTCAAGGGCTGCAGTCCAAGGAGGAGGCGTCGGTTCTGTCGGAGAAGGCGTTGGCTTTACTGAAGTCGGAGCTCGGCGAAGAGGCGGCGTCACAGGTCGTGCGTACGCTTCCCGAGCCGCACGATGAGCACGCTCGGTATTACGCCGTCTCGCTGGCGGGGATGGGGAGCTATCTGATCGATCTCGACAGCGACAAGGTTACGCGACTGGGCACCGGAGAGCCGATCATGTGGACGTCTGACCGGCAAGTCATCGTATGGCACTCTACAGAAGGAAAATCCGTAAGCGTCGCGAGCATGGAGTAGGTTAGACAACTGAATAAACGATCTTTGGATAAGGAATGGCTTTGCCGGTTTCAGACAGCGGACAAAACCATTCCTTTTCTCTATTGGGCGCAACGCTCGCGGCCAATAGGATTTCAAATTCGAAACGCGGATTGACAATCAAAATCGGGATATGTTATATTTCCAATGTACAATAAATTGTACGTTGAAAATCGGATCTGATCAGAAACCGGCATGTCTCAGGAGCTTGTACAACTTGAAGAGGAGTGGTGGCATGGCGATGGTTACGTATCCGGTCAGGGGATTCGGCGCACCCGGTAAATACATACAAGGGAAAGGCGAGTTTAATCACTTGGCCAGCTACACCGGACGATTCGGCCAGAAGGCGCTGGTGCTAGTAGACAGTTTTTTCTACGAAGATTTCAACGTGAAGCTCCGCAGCATGTACGACGCAGCGGGATATGACGTAGCCGTAGTGAAGTTTAACGGAGAGGTGACTCTTCAGGAGATGGAGAGGGTAACCGGTCTGGCAAGCGCCGAACAGGCAGAGGTCATCGTAGGGATCGGCGGCGGAAAAACTCTGGACGTGGCCAAAGGCGTTGCCGCGGATACGAAGCTTCCTCTTGTTATCATGCCGACGACGGCTTCTACGGATGCGCCATGCAGCGCGCTATCCGTCGTGTATCACGAAAACGGACAACATAGCCACGAACGCTGGTACGCCAAGAATCCGGATCTCGTATTGGTAGACGTCGAGATTATTAGCAAAGCGCCGGTCAGATTTCTTGTCGCCGGAATGGGAGACGCTCTGGCCACTTATTTCGAGGCAAGGGCCAATGACTGGTCGGATAGCGGGAATTACATTTTTATGAACCGGGATGGCAGCGGTTGCAGAAGGACCCGGCTGGCGATGGCGATTGCAAAGTCCTGCTACGAGATATTGCTCGAAGAGGGCTTGAAAGCGAAGATCGCAGCAGAATCTCAGGTATGCACGAAAGCGCTTGAGGATGTCGTAGAGGTTAACATTCTGTTTTCGGGGCTAGGCTTTGAAAACTCCGGATGCGCAGGAGCGCATGCCATTGCCAACGGAATGACGGAACTCCAAGAGAGCCATAAGTCGCTTCACGGCGAGAAGGTCGCATTCGGCACAATCTGCCAGTTGATGATCGAGAACAGGCCGATGAGCGAAATCGAGGAAGTCGTGGGGTTTTGTCTTCAAGTCGGCTTGCCGACCACGCTGGAGGACCTGAGCATAGAGCCGACTGAAGAGAACATAAGAACGATTGCCAAAGCTTCGACGCCGTCCAATTGGCTATGCGAGCCGTTTCTCGTAACCGAGGATCTCATCTACGACGGGATTGTCCAAGCGAACCAATATATGAAATACGTCAAATCGCAAAGATAAAAACCGTTTTTTTTTCGCACTAATATACAAAAAAATGTACTTTCGATAAGGGAGCTAAGAGAAATATGGTGAACAGTCTAGCGAGTCAAATGCAAAATATTGTGGGCCCGAATAATGTGGTTACCGACGAACAGGTATTGAAGAGACAGGCGAGCGACTACGTGGGTTACAGACTCTGGGAAAGATTCAACGGTCAGCACCTTACTAAGACGTCTAACTGTATCGTCAAAGTTCAAAGCACGGAGCAGGTATCCGAGGTGCTGAAGTATCTGAACGAGCACAAGATCAGCACGATTCCCGTCACCGGGAACTCCAGCTGTACGGGTTCCATCGAACCGATCGAAGACGTTTCCGTCGTTGTGGACGGCTCGGCGATGAACAAAATCATCAAGCTTGACGAGAAGAATATGATCGTTACTGTTCAAAGCGGAGTAGGATTGGCGGATTTGGAGAAATATTTGAATGAGAAGGGCTATACAACGGGTCACTATCCGCAATCGCTGCCGATGGCGCGAATCGGAGGGTTGCTTGCCACAAGGAGCACGGGACAGTTCTCTACCCTGTACGGCGGAATTGAGGATATGGTCGTCGGCCTGGAAGCGGTGCTGCCTAATGGGGAGATTGTCAGAATCAAGAATGTTCCGAGAAGAGCGATCGGACCGGACATTCGCCAACTTTTTATCGGCAGCGAAGGCACTTATGCCTACATTACGGAAGCGTCCTTGAAGCTGTTCAAATACAATCCGGACAATTACTGGAAAATGGCATACGGCGTGAAGGACATGCAGCAAGGGCTTGAGCTGATTCGAGAAGTGATGATAGAAGGGTATAAGCCCGCGGTCGTCCGTCTGCATGACGAGTTGGAAGCGGCGGCCGAGCATTATAAGGGCTACGTTCAAGAAGGGGAATCTTTGCTGTTGTTCATTGCCGATGGTCCGCAAGAGCTGACAGAGGCGACGGGCCGCGCCATTGAAAGAATCGCGGCGAAGCACAAGGCAAGAAAAATAGGTCCGGAGCTGCTCGATACTTGGCTGAAGGTCAGAAACCATCTGTGCGATATTATTGACCAGCTGCCGGCCAATCAGCAGGGCCTTGTCGCCGACACTTCGGAGGTATCTGCGAACTGGAGCGAGGTAAGCGAGCTGTATGTTGCGGTTAAGCAACGGATCGAACAAGAAATCGAGAACATTGCGTATGTTACGGCTCACTCCTCCCACAGTTATACGCAAGGAACGAATCTCTATTTCATGTTCGGATTTAAGGCGTATGAGGATTACGACAAGTCCAGAGCCGAGTATATGAAGCTGCTCGGAATCATTATGGAGGAAACCCTGAAGGTCGGCGGAAGTATCGCTCATCATCACGGCTGCGGAAAGTACAGATCGGGCTGGACGAAAGAGGAATATGGCTCCTCCTATCAAGTGATGAGAGCGATTAAGGATACTTTCGATCCCAACGGCGTCATGAATGCCGGCACCTTGTTCCCTGTTTCTTAATTCGGTACGCGGTTTGCAGAGCGGTCTTCCCTCGAAATCTTCCGGCGTCAAGGGAATGGCCGTCCTCCTAACCCTACATTCCTAGAAAGAAAGGAGGCGTTTCTTTTGGAAATCAGATTCGACAATCACGTCGTCGTCATTACCGGCGGCTTCACGGGAATCGGGAAGGCTACGGCGAGACAGTTTTTGGAATCCGGCGCGCGCGTCGTGGCATGCGGCATCGAACGGCCGGATCAGATTCGTTCCGAGGATAATCTGAGCAAGGAATTTGATCAGGCTGAGTATTATGAGCTCGACGTGACCAAAGAATCGGAGGTTCAAGCTTTTGCGAGCTATCTGGAGGAGAAATACGGAAGGTGCGATGTCTTATTCAACAACGCCGGCGTTCTGTATGCGAATATTCTGCATGAAACGCCGACGGAGCAATGGATGCGGACCATCGATATCAATCTGAACGGAATCTATTTCGTGTCGAAATACCTCCTGCCGCTCATGATCAAACAAGGAAGAGGAGCGATCGTCAACACTTCGTCCATGTCCGGTCTTCTGGCGGATCATACGTATAGCGCTTACAACGCATCGAAGGGAGCCGTGGCCAATCTGACCCGGAATATGGCGCTTGATTACGCTCCTCATGGAATTCGCGTGAACGCAGTGGCGCCGGGCTCTATCCGGACGTCCATGTACTTGGGATTCGCGGATCGCGTCGGGGGGCTTGACGTTCTGGATTACGGCACGGGCAAGGTTTATCCGTTGGGCAGACCGGGGCTTCCCGAAGAGGTCGCCAATGCGGTATTATTTTTATCCTCCGACAAAGCGTCGTTTATCACCGGCACAAACTTATTGGTGGATGGCGGGATAACGGCCCATACCGGAGCGCAGCATGAATGGGAGGAGGTTAGAACGCTCCTCCAATCCAAGGGAACCGGAGGGTGACAAATGGTATACGTTTTGGGGATCGACATTGGAACCAGCGGCTGCAAATGCACGCTTCTGAACGAGAAAGGCAAGCCGGTCGTCACGCGAAGCAAGGAGCTGCAGCCTCGAATATCCGTAGACGGCACGGTTGAGCAGGATCCGAACGAATGGTATCAAGCGGCAATCGATTGTCTGAAGGAGTTTCGCGAGCTGGACGGCATTGATCTTCACCGGATCGAGGCGATCAGCGCAACCGGGCAAATGCAAGGCATTACGCTGATCGGCAAGAACGGAGAACCGGTTAGGCCCTCGATTTTATGGAACGATATGAGAAGCGAAAGTCATTCTTCGGCGTTAAATGCGAGCTTCGAAGAAGCTTTCAGGAGGAATATCACATTCGCGTGCGCGCCTTCCTTAACGGTGAGCAAAATCGCATGGCTAAAGGACAAAGAGCCGGACAACTGGCGCCAAACGGAAAAATTTATTCTAGCTTCGAATTTCATTACCTATAAGCTTACCGGCCGAGTCACAACGGATACGAACAACATGATTTATACCGGTCTGAACGATACCCGCAACAACGGCTGGTCCGACGAGCTGTTGGACTGCTGCGAGGTAGAGCGGGAGAAAGTCCCGGAGCTGATCGGCTGCTTCGATCAGGTGGGCGCCGTTACGGCCCGAGCGGCTGAGGAAACTGGCTTAAAGGAAGGCGTAACCGTTATCGCCGGCGGAGGAGACGGGGCTGCGGAAGGGTATTCCGTCGGGCTGGCCGGCAGCGAGAGGCTGAAGATCAGGTTGGGAACGGCCGCCGATATCGGCATGGTCATCGGACTTGAAGAAGTGGATCGCTCGCAGACCGTATGGCCGGGTCAAAGAGACGTACTGCCCGATCATCTCCTGATCAGCACCTATACGAAAGCGTGCGCGGGATCGCTGAAATGGGTCAGAGATGTTTTTTACAGCGAACTGCCTGCGGAAAGCTCGACCTATTCTTTCATGGACCGGGAAGCAGAGGACGTAGAGATCGGTGCGAGCGGTCTGCTCTACCATCCGTATTTGTCGGGAGAGAACGCCCCTTATTTCGATAACAGCTTGAGAGCGAAATTCACCGGCATGAACATGGGGCATCGGAGGAAGCATTTCGTCCGGGCGGCCTATGAAGGCGTCTCGTTCTCCGTCCGGGATGTCGTCGAGTCCGTCTCCGAGTTCAAGAACGCCAAGGAATACGTCTTCGTGGGCGGAGGGACGAAGAGCGGGCTATGGACGTCCGTGCTGGCGGACGTGCTTGGCGTAAACGCTACGATTCCCAAGTATTGCGACGCCTCCTACGGAGTTGCTCTTATGGCCGGACATGCTGTAAAGCTTTTCGACAGCGGGGAGGTCATCCGCGAGGCGATGCAGGAAGCTTCGCAAATCGGATATCGCGAGCAAAACCATTTGAAATATAACGAGATGTACAAGAAGTACAAGGAACTGGCCGGCAAATAGGGGGTGGCGAAAATAAAGCCTATGCGATTGACCGAGGAGAATCTGAAGGGATTCGGCCGTCTGATCAATTCCGGCGCAATAGCTGCGAGTATCGACGAGCCCGAATTTGCCTTTAGTGCGGACGTTGCGCAATTCACGATCCAGGGCAAAACTACGGCGGGAATTTTAACGGCCAAAAAGAGGCCGTTGGCCTTGGAGAAGTTCGAAAGGCATTTAAGAACGCCGGAGATTCTGGTCGCACTTGAGAACGACTCTCTCATTGCGATGGCCAAGCCTAGCGAGACGGCGCCCGAGCCTCAACATATTCATTTGTTTCACGTCAAGCAGGGCGAGGCTTTTCTTATTGATCCGGGTACATGGCATTGGGTTCCTTTTCCGGTCGAGGCCGAAACTTGCAGGCTGCTCGTTTTTTTCCGGGAGAACACGGGAAGCGAGGACGGGGGAGTGATCGAATTTGCCGAGAAGGTTCATCTTTCCGCTTGATGAATACGCTTCCACGAAAGTGATGAAGGCGGCCTATCGCAGGCGGGCAAGAAAGCCTTGCGGTGCTGGCGTTCATATAGTTTCACAATTCTAAATCAGGGGGAACGAACATGAAGAAGTTATGGTCTGTACTGCTCGTCATGATTATGGCAAGCTCGCTGCTAGCGGCTTGCGGGGGTTCTACGAACAAGTCGAATGAGGCGAAACCGTCCTCTTCCGCCGGGGCTTCCGGGACGGCTGCTCCCGACAATTCCGATCTAATCAAGGACGGGATCGGCACGGATTTCGGCTTCGGTCCGATCGGTCATGACATGGAGGGCTTGGTCAAGAGGATGGGGGCCAAGGCCGAAGGACTTAAAATCGGGATCAGCGTTAGCACGCAGGAGAACGACTGGATGGTAGAATGGGTCAAGTCTCTGAAAAAAATGTGCGAAACGAATGGTCTGGAATGCATCGTAACGGATGCGCAAGGGAAGCCGGAGAAGCAGGTAGAAGATTTGAAAAGCCTGCAAAACCAGAATGTAGACGGAATCATCCTGTTCCCGCAGGAAGAGAAGTCGTTGGTTCAAGTTCTAGGTCAGCTTGAAGGGAAAATTCCGGTCGTCCCTACAATTCCTATCGATGGAGCGAAGGTCGCCGCTTATATCGACGTGAATCAGCAGTTGAAGGGCGAGCTCGGCGCCACGGCGCTGAAAGCCGCGTTTAATGGAGAACAAGGGAACATTCTGGTCTTTGATCTTGTAGGCCGGGTAGACTTCGCCATTAATAGAATCGAAGGATTTACAAGAGCGGTCGAGAAGATCCCTAACTTGAAAATTGTAGAGACGCAATCCTACGGTACGGCTGAAGAGTATTTGTCAGCGACTAAAAATATTTTGGCTTCTCGCGAAGAAATTAATGCGATTTATACTCCTTACGGAGTGTCTATGGTAGCGGCGGCGCAGGCTCTGAAGCAGATGAACCGCAAGGACGTTAAAATTGTGGGCGTCGATGGAGACGTCGTCATTCTCGGTTTGTTAAAAGAAGGATGGATTACGGGGACGAATCCGCAATCTCCACAGCAGAACGGAAGCATTGGATTGTTTACCCTGCTTCGCCTCATTAACGGAGAGAATGTGCAAAGCCCGGTTTGGGAACCGCCTGCATATGCAGCTTTGTGGGCAACGCCGGAAAACGCAGAAGATTTCAGCATGAAGCTTTGGGGAAGAGCCCCGGTTGGCTCGAACTGACGAAAACCTTAGTTAACGGAAATTGAGCCGGACTTATCGAAATTTGGTAGCCAACTTGTTGTTGGCTACCAAAACTTTCATAATAGGAGCGTTCAAGCATGGAGAGCCTTCAGAAGAAAAGCAACTTCAACATGAGCGAGTGGATGGTCAAATATCCCCAGCTCGGCACAGGGCTGCTATTTGTCGTCCTCTGCATCATATTTATTATATTTTCGCCTACGAACAAAGCCGGAGATAACGTCTTTCTAACCGCGCAAAACTGGACGAGCATTCTGGAATCGACGGCCGGCTTTTCAATCGGCGCGTTTGCCATGGCGCTTGTGCTGCTAACCGGAGGGATCGATTTGTCCGCGGGAGCGGTCATGGCTTTTACCGGCATGGTCGTCGCCAAGCTGATGGAGCATACTTCGTTGCCGCTGCCTCTGATTATCGTCATCTCTCTCGGGCTCGGTTTATTGTCCGGTTTGTTTAACGGCTTCATTATCGTGAGGTTTAAGGTGCCGCCATTTCTGGCCACATTAGGTACGGCCGGCATTTTGCAGGGGCTGGGCTACATGATCGCGGACGGGAAATCGGTCTATGTGACCAACGAGTCTTTTACCCGAATTTTCGGCTTCGGTCAATTTCTAGGCGTACCCATGCTAGCATGGTGGACCCTCTTGTTTACGATCATCATGTATTTGCTAATCTCGAAAACCAAGTTCGGAAGAAGGGCTCAGGCGATTGGGGGCAATGAAGAAGCCGCCCATAATTCGGGTATCAACGTCAGCGCCATGAAATGCGCGGCCTACGGAATCATGGGGCTCGTCTCCGCCTTTGTCGTCTTGACGACAATCGGAAGATTGGGCTCGGCCGTTCCTACTCAAGGCCAGGGTTACGAGCTACAATTTATAGTGGCGGCAGTGCTTGGCGGTACGGGCTTCTCCGGTCAGGGCGGCAACGTGTTCAGCGTACTGCTTGGTTCTCTGGTTTTGGGCGTGCTGCTAAACGGAATGACGCTGGTCGGAGTGAACTACTATCTGCAGGCCGTCATTAAAGGGTTGGTCATTATTATGGCCGTTATCGTTACGTTGCAGCTATCCAGGAAAAAATAAGAGATTTGGGGAGAAGCGCCATGGATAAAGGCAATGAATTGCTGCTGGAGCTAAAAAATATATCCAAACGTTTCTACGGCTCATACGCCCTCAAGGATGCGAGCTTCCAACTTCGCAAAGGGGAAGTGCACATTCTATGCGGGGAGAACGGGGCCGGGAAGTCCACACTGATGAAAATACTGGCCGGCGTTCAGGGGAAAGACGGGGGAGAAATCCTGCTGGAGGGTCGTCCGGTATCGATCGGTTCGCCGCTGGAAGCCAGGGAACTGGGGATCGCGATCGTCTTTCAGGAGCTTAGCCTGAGTCCGACGATAACGGTAGCGGAAAATCTGTTCTTGAACAGAGAATTCGGCAGGTTTTTTGTCAACAGGAAGAAGATGTACGCCGAGAGCCGAAAAATTCTGGAGCTGGTCGGATTAAAATGCGATCCCAACGTTCTGTTATCCAGTCTATCGATTGCGGAGACGCAACTTGTCCAGATTGCCAAAGCTTTGTCCATGAACGCCAAGATCATCATTATGGATGAGCCTGTCTCTTCGATTACGGAAGAAGATACCGATAAGCTTTTCGAACTGATCAACGGGTTAAAGCGGCAAGGGGTCGGCATTATTTATATCGATCACAGAATCGAAAACTACAAACGAATCGGCGATCGGGTCACGATTCTAAGGGACGGCTGCGTCATCGAAACGCTGGACGTGGGGACGGCGACGAAAGCGGACATCGTGGAAAGAATGGTCGGCAGGGAGATCTCCCAGCTATACCCGAAAACCTCAAAGCCGACAAAGGAAGTCAAGCTCAAGGTACAAGGGCTAACTGACGATAAAATTAAAAACATCAATCTGGAAATCTATAAAGGCGAAGTGTTCGGATTGGCGGGTCTCGGCGGAGCGGGGAGATCGGAGATTCTAAGAATGATCTTCGGCGCAAACAAGATCAATCGTTCCGGCATTGTCGAAATCGACGGGAAAACCGTTCGAATCCGCTCGCCCAAAGATACGATGAAGGTCGGAATGGGTTACGTGCCGGAGGATCGCAAGCTGCAAAGCTTGATATTGTTTCGGCCGGTGAGCTTTAATCTGTCGTTGGCGTTCCTAGATCTGTTCGGCAAAGGTCCTTTTCTGAACAACAGCAAGGAAAATCAAATCGTGGACGAGCAGATTCGTTCCATGCAGATCCGGATGCTGAGCAAAAAAGCGGCGGTAAAGGAGCTGAGCGGAGGCAACCAGCAAAAGGTGGTGCTATCGAGATGGCTCATCAACGACAAGTTGAATATTTTGCTGGTGGACGAGCCGACAAGAGGGGTAGACGTCGGCGTTAAGTATGAGATTTATAAAATGATCGACGAATTGGCCAACGCGGGAATTACCATCCTGCTCGTCACATCGGAATTATCGGAGCTTATGGGATTATGCGACCGAATCGCTATCGTCAGAGAAGGCGAGATTAGCGGTATTTTGGAAAGAGACGAATTTGACCAGACTGCGATAATGCATTTGTGCGTTCACTAATTATGTCGGAAAAACATTCCAATTATGATTGTACTGGGGAACAATATTTGATACTTTAAAGCTAAAAAAAGGATATCGGCGACATGACTGAACGGGAGAAACAACTTTTCAAGCACGGTGTGACCCTCATGAAAATCGCTCGCGATCTGGTCATCAAGAGAGTGGGCGACCGGCTGCCGACGATTGAAGAATATACAAGAAGTTTAGATATTTCCAGAGGTACGGTTCAAGCCGTATTGAAGCTTCTACAGGATAAAGGCTGCGTCGTTCTCCACAAGCGAGGACATCAGGGCACCTTTATCGAAAAGATCGACATCGCCAAAACTTGGGAGTACACGAATTGGGCCCATCTCACCGGAGCGACCGAGCTTCCTCTGGATACTTTGGCTGCCGGATTGGCAACCGGAGTCTGTCTCTGTATGAAGCAGAAGAGCATTCCTTTCAATTTTGCGTTTATGCAGGGCTCCAGAACGAGGGTAAGGGCGCTGTTGGATCATAAATACGATTTCTTGATCACGTCTGAGCTATCCGCCAAAGTGCTGATCAACGAGGGACAGGACGTTCAGATGATTGCCAAGATCGAAGGCTGCTTATACGCGGAGATATACTCCCTGCTATTTGCCGAACCTGGACATGAAGAGATTGAGGACGGCATGACTATAGCTTACGATCCGAGCTCCATCGACCAAACCTTCCTGACCAACGAGCTTACGAAGGACAAGAAGGTCAACAAAATCGAGCTCACCTATATTAACACCTACGAGAGCCTGAAGGACGGGAGGGCGGATGTCATCGTCTGCCGGCCGGATGTCGTGCGCACCGGGAAATATTTTCAGTTTCACATGAAGGATATTGTGTTGAAGGATCCGACTATTCCGGACGCCAACCAATTGACTTATTCCGTCGTGTTGGCGGCGAAAAACAATTACGGTCTCAAAGAGCTTCTACTCAAAAATCTGGATGACAAGCTGATCAGCGACGTTCAGCAGAAGGTTATCCGTCAAGAAATGGCTCCCAGTTACTACTAATATGCGTCTCACAACCAAAACCCTCGGCCAAGCGGGGGTTTTTTTGCTTTTCTATCCTTCCCCGTTCAGAAATGATTCAAATTCGGAAGCTATACTGAATAGGTATTATTTTGAAGGAATTTACAAGGGATAATGGAGGATGAGTATGGGTTTATCTGCGAAAAAAGGATTGGCGGAGTTTATCGGCACCTTTGTGCTCGTGTTGTTTGGCTGCGGCAGTGCCGCGACGGCCGGAGGGAATCTGGGCAATTTAGGGATCGCTCTGGCGTTCGGATTGTCGATTGTGGCGATGGCGTATGTCATCGGTCCGATTTCGGGCTGTCACATTAACCCGGCCGTATCCTTCGCTATGCTGATCAGGCGCAAGCTGTCCGGCACAGATTTCATTCTGTACGTGGTCTGTCAGATTGCCGGAGGATTGGCCGGCGCGGCGGTGCTGTACGCGATCATCGATTCGACGGGCTCAGCCGTTGTCAATTTAGGCGCGAACGGCTTCGGAGAAGGCTACGGCATCGGGATCTCGCTTGCGATGGCGATCATCGTGGAAATCATTCTGACTTTTGTCTTCGTGTTCACGATCTTCGGCGTCACCTCGGAGGAGAGCAACGGCAAGGTAGCGGGATTGGTTATCGGGCTAACGCTGGCGTTCGTGCACATTTTGGGCATCGCGTTGACCGGAACTTCGGTTAACCCCGCTCGCAGTTTGGCTCCGGCCGTCCTATTGGGCGGCACTGCCTTGGAGCAGGTCTGGGTGTTCTTAGTAGCCCCGTTAGTCGGCGGCGCATTGGCGGCGATCGTCCACAAAGTATTGCGTCATAAGTAGGTCCGCACCCGCGCAACGACACAGCCGGGAGCCCTGCAGAGAAAATCTGCTGCGGCTCTCGGCTGTTATTTTTTGCGAGGATTAGAGCGCCTGCGGTTCAACGAATATCTTTAGTTATCTCCCACTGGTATTCATGGGGAACGGCGGTTCGGATAACGGGAAGAATAAAGAAGCAACCGGAACGCCCAGCGCCTTCAGCTTCTCCGCCAGCTCTCTGCCGTGGGTCTCGAATGAACCTGCGTTGCCATCGGTAACGAACTTCGGGGGGATACTACTCGGAAATCAGGTCGTAAAATGCGAGGGTTTTGGTCGGATGAGGAGCGGAAGCGGCTCGGGGCAAGCGTTATGATGAAGCGGGACAGCGCGACGGATGGGCTATAATAATAGGTAATCTCATCATCCGCACGACAGGGGGAACCCATCATGATCAGACGCTTTGCTTCGCTCCCTTGGAGCTCGATTCGGGTCAAGCTCGTGCTTGGCCTGTTGAGCATTACGGTTCCGTTAATCGCTCTGCTCTTATACAACAACAATTACAGCGTGCGCGTCATTCATAACCAGGTGGCCATGTCCAACAAGGCGCTGATTTCCATTCATATGAAGCAGCTTGACGATCAGCTCTCCGAGGTGGAGCGACATTTGACGGGCTTGGCTTTTGCGGATTTCAATCTTCTCACAATGGGCGACTGGCAGGCATCGGAGGATCAATATATGATGGCCAAAAGCGGCGTCTCGCGCCTGTTGACCTCCGATCTTATCGTTTACCCGTACATTGACGGCTTCTTTGTTTACTCCCTGCCCAAGCGGGATATGATGGAGGCCTACAAACTGAATATCGGCTATAGCGAGCTGAATGCGCTTAGACAGACTATGTCCGAGCAGATTTTACGGCTTGAGGATCAGCCGCAGCATGCCAACAGCGAGTGGACGGTCATGCGGCTCAACGGCGAAAACTACATCGTGCGTCTGCTCCGGAGCGGAGAACTGTACATCGGAGCGTGGGTGAAGTCCCGGACGATGCTCGCTCCGCTAAGCGGCATGCATACGGGAGAGACGGGGGCGGTGCTCCTTGTTGACGGCGCGGGGGAGCGGCTGGGCGGTACCCGGCCGCTGGAGGACGGCGGTTTGGATTTTACGCAGGGTTTTCAGGATTATTATTTGTCCGGCAGCCATAACGATTATCTGGTCGTCGGAGAGACGTCTAGGAAGGGCGATTTCAGCCTCGTCTCGGTCAGCCCGGACAAACAAATCCTTGAGAATCTCCCTTATCTGGCGAATGCGGCGAACTTCGTCATTGTGGTAGCGATCGCGATGCTGCTGCTCAGCGTATGGTTTCTGCGCAAGGTGCTGCTGCTGCCGCTGCGCAAGCTGATGGTGGGGATGCGCCTGATCGGAGAAGGCAACTTGAATCACCAGATCGAGGAGTCGCCCGTGCCGGATGAATTCCAGCTCGTCAACCGGACTTTTAATCAGATGATCACCCAGATCGAAGAGTTGAAAATCCATGTGTACGAGGAGCAGCTTAGCAAGCAGCGGGCCGAATTGAAGCATCTTCAGCTTCAAATCAATCCGCATTTTTTCATGAACTCCTTGAACATTTTGTACAATTTGGCGCAGGTTAAGCGGTACGAGCTGATTCAGGAAATGACGATGTGCCTTGTGCACTATTTTCGCTATATGTTTCAAAGCAATCACCCGCTCGTGCAGCTCAAGGACGAGCTGAAGCATATCTCCAATTATTTGCGCATTCAGGAGATGCGGCTGCCGGATCGGCTGCGCTGGGAAATCCAAGTGCCTGATTATCTTCAGATGACGCCGATTCCGCCGCTGATCCTGCAGACGCTCGTCGAGAACACGATCAAGCATGCCGTTCAGGTGGACGGCCCCGTCGTCATGAGCATCGAGGCTACATTGGATACGCTGGCCGACGAGCCGATGGTCTGTCTGTTGATTCGCGATACAGGCAAGGGTTTCACCGACGAAGCGTTGGACGCGATTCGCGACGGCAAGCAGATAACGGACGAGAACGGCGCGCATATCGGGCTGTGGAATACGCGCGAGCGGCTGCGGCTGCAATTCGGAGAGCGGGCATGGATGGAATGCTACAACGACGATCCGCAAGGAGCCGTCGTCGAGCTCATGATTCCGCTGCGACCGGACGCAGAAAGCGAGGAGGGGAACGAGAATGTGTCAATTGTTGATCGTGGATGACGAGAGGATTGCTGTGGAAGGGCTGAAATCGGGCGTGGACTGGTCAGGCATCGGGATTACTCGCTTGTTCGAAGCGTATGGTCCGGAGCAGGCCAAAGACATTTTCCGAAATGAGACGATCGATATTCTGCTCTGCGATATTGAGATGCCGCAGGGGACAGGCCTGGAGCTGCTGAAATGGGTCAGGCAGCATTATCCGCGGACGGAAACGATTTTCTTGACCTGCCATGCCGACTTTCAGTACGCCAAGCAGGCGATGCAGCTCGGCAGTCTCGATTACTTGCTGAAGCCAATCCCGTACCCGGAGCTTACGGAAGCCGTGCAAAAGGCGATGCGCAAGCTCGATCAGGACAATCGACTGAACGAGTTCAGCCAGTACGGCAAGTACTGGGTCAAGCACCAACCGTTGATCGTCGAGAAATTCTGGACCGATATTCTGAACCAATCGATTCCGGGCGACGCCGCGGCGGTGAAGAAAGCGGCCGAGGAGCGGAACATTCCTTTCTCGCGCGAGCTGACGTTTGTTCCGGTATTTATCCATATTAGAAGATGGGATAAAGAAATTTCGCTGCGCGACGAGAAAGTGCTGGAATACGCCGTTCGCAAATCGGCCGAGGAGCTGCTGGTGAACGATCTGGAGAACGGGCTGCTCGTCTCGCTTGGCGGCGGCTGTCTGCTGGCGCTCGTGAGCGGGGAGTCGGACGTTGCGGCCGAGGATCGGCTGCGCGAAGCCTGCGAGAAATTTGTAGATGCGGGGCGCGATTTCTTCTACGCCGGAGTGTCCTGCTATATCGGAGACAGCGCGCAAGCGCATCAGATGGCGGTTATGTACGCCAGGCTGCGTCGGCTGGACGCGAATAATGTGGCCTACGACCGGGGCGTCTTCTCGCTTCACGATCCACAGGCGCCCGGGATCGGACATCTGCCGCCGGATATGAGCATGTGGTCGGTTTTATTAAAGGAAGCCAAACGCGCCGAGCTGTCCAAAGCCGTGGAGGAGTACCTGAAGCAGGGGGCGGCCTCCGGTCAGCTGAATTTCGATACGCTGAGCCAGTTCGTTCAGGATTTTCAACAGATGGTGTATTACACGCTTCAGGTGAAAGGCATACAGGCGCACCAGTTATTCGGGGATCGGCGCTCGACGGAGCTGATCGCCGCCTCGATGCGCTCGGCCGCCGATTCGCTCAATTGGCTTAGACATATGGGTGACAAAGCGATCGGAATCATCGCCGACATCGATCAATCTCAGAGCGTCGTGGACAAGGTTAAAGCCTACATTCGCGAAAATTTGGACAAAGACATCTCCCGTGAGGACATCGCCAACTCCGTGTATTTGAATCCGGATTATTTGACGCGGATTTTCAAGAAGGAGACGGGGCTGTCGATTTCCGACTACTTGCTGCATCAACGTCTGGAGATCGCCGCCGGGCTGCTGGTCAATACGGAGATGTCCGTCTCCTCGATTGCGGGCAAGATCGGCTACGCCAACTTTTCGCATTTCTCGCGCATGTTCAAGAAGGTGATGCAGCTTAATCCGGTCGAGTATCGGAGCAAGCACCAAGCCGATCATGCCGCGGACGGAAGTCGGGAAAGTGGCAGGGAGAAGTCGTAAGATGAGCAGAGCCCGGCGAATGAACCTCGTACAATGAAGACAGTAACAATACAACGATTAACAGCGGGGGGATTAAGAAATGAAAAAAGTCGCGTACGGGTCTTTAATGCTCTTGCTTAGCTTTATACTGATCTTGTCGGCATGCGGCGGCAACAACAAGGACAACGGCGGTGCGCCAAGCGGCAATAGCACGGAGAGCAGCAAGCCTTCCGGCAAAGAAGACGATGGGCCGGTTGAAGAGCTGACCGTTGCGTTTCCCATCGTATCTCCCGATCTCGCGGGATTAGAGCTTGTTGAGCAAGAGATGAACAAAATCACCGAATCCAAGATCAAGGTTCGCGTCAAATTCATGGCGATTAACGCCGGCGAGTGGCTGCAACGGACAAACCTGATTTTCAGCTCGAATGAGAAATTGGATCTGACCTATGTACACGGCTCCATGTACAGCAATATGGTAGCCAAAGGTATGCTCAGTCCGCTTGATGATCTTATTGGCGAGTATGGCAGCGGAATTACGGCTGCGCTGGAACCGAAATACCTGAACGCGTCGAAAATCGGCGGCAAGACTTACAGTATTCCGTCCGTTCGTGACTTGGCGGGAAGCTACGGTTACACCATTCGCAAAGATCTGGTAGATAAGTACAATATCGACCTGAGTGCCATCAAGACATTGGATGATGTAGCCAACGTCCTGCAATTGATCAAAGAAAAAGAGCCGGACAGGGTTCCGATTGCAACAGGCGGAACTCAATCCTTCCGTGACGTATACAAATTTTACGATGAGCTCGGCGACAATATGGGCGTTCTTCCGCATTATGACAACGACCTGAAGGTTGTGAACCTATTCGAGACTCAGGAATACGCAGATTTCGTCAAGAGAATCCGCGAGTGGTACAAAGCGGGATATATTCTGAGCGATGCGGCTACGAACAAATTGAGCTTGACCGAGCTGATGAGTTCGGGGAAAGTGGCCTCCTATTTAGGAATGCAAAAGCCGGGATTCGATGCCCAAGAAACGAAAAGTAACGGAGTAGAGGTCGTTTCCGCGGAATTAAATCCTCCGTACAGCACAACTTCGAACATTACGGTGGCGATGTGGGGAATTCCGGTCCATTCGAAGCTTCCCGAGAAAGCGATGAAGCTCCTGAACCTGATGTACGAAGACGCCGACGTCGTGAACCTGTTCACCTGGGGTGTTGAAGGTACGCACTATGTGAAGGTACAGGACAACATCATCAAGTATCCGGATGGCAAAGATGCGACCTCCGTAGGCTTTAACAGCTTGCAATGGATGTTCGGCAATCAGTTCAAGGCTTATGTGTTGGAAAATAACGATCCGGAAATTTGGAGCAAAGTGAAAGAATTTAATGAATCGGCGAAGCCTTCCAAAGCGCTTGGTTTCATCTTCGACGGCTCCAATGTGAAGACGGAATACGCGGCAGTCTCCAATGTCATCAATGAATATAAGTTATCACTTGAGACAGGCAGCGTCGATCCGGATAAAATTCTTCCGCAATTCAACGCCAAGCTGAAAGCTGCCGGAATCGATAAGATTGTAGCCGAGAAGCAGAAGCAGTTGGACGAGTGGGCGAAGGCCAACGGTGTACAGTAAATCTTCATGAAGATAAGCGCCCGATCAGTCGCGGATTGGTCGGGCTTATTATTACGCAACTGTTCAGCGGGGGGAACGAGATGAGTACAGCAATGAAACGAAGAAGAATCAATCTCCGTCGATTTATCCCTCTTTACATCATGACGCTGCCCGGACTTGCTTATTTGTTGATTAACAACTATATGCCGATGTTCGGCCTCTCCATTGCGTTCAAGGATATCAATTACGCAAAAGGGATTTGGGGCAGCGACTGGGTCGGATTTAAAAATTTTAATTACCTGTTTGCGACAAGCGACGCGTACATCATTACGCGCAATACGATTTTGTATAACGCAGTGTTCATCCTTCTCGGGCTTAGCTTTGCGATTCTGATCGCCATTTTGCTGAATGAAATCCGCAGCCGGTTTTCGCAGCGTTTCTATCAGAGCGCCATTATATTGCCTCATATGATTTCCATCATTCTTGTCAGTTATCTGGTGTATGCATTGTTGGGCCCGGCAACGGGATTCGTGAACAAGACCATTCTGCCCGCACTTGGAGTCGAACCAATTTCCTGGTACCTGGAATCCAAGTATTGGCCTTATATTTTGACGATAGTGCATATTTGGAAAGGTGCCGGGTACTCGTGTATCGTCTTCCTGGCGGCGATTATCGGCATTGATCGGGAGTACTACGAGGCGGCCGCGCTAGACGGCGCGTCCAAATGGCAGCAAATTCGTAAAATTACGATTCCGATGATCACGCCGATCATTACCATGCTCACCTTGCTTGCGATCGGTCGTATTTTCTATTCCGACTTCGGTTTGTTCTATCAGATTCCGATGAACTCCGGCGCGATTTACGATACGACCAACGTCATCGACACCTATGTATTCCGCGGACTTATGCAGCTCGGCGATATCGGAATGTCCGCAGCGGCAGGGTTCTACCAATCCATTGTCGGCTTCGTCCTGGTCATTGCTTCGAACTACATCGTCCGTAAAATCGACAGAGACAACGCACTGTTCTGATAGGTGGTTCTAAAAGGAGGGAAAATCACATGGCAAATCAACACCGCGGCTGGCAGATTGCGTCTCATCTTGTGCTCGGATTATTTTCGCTAGCCTGCATCCTTCCGTTTGTCCTGCTGTTTACGTCCTCTATTACGGATGACAAGGCGATTGTAAGGGACGGCTACTCCTTCTTCCCGTCAGAGTTCAGCTTTGGGGCATACGAATATTTGTGGAAAAACTCGGATACTATTGTCCATGCTTACGGCATTACCATCCTGATTACGGTTGTCGGCACGGTAACAAGTCTTGTTATCACGTCCTTGCTGGCTTACCCGTTGTCTCGCAAAGATTTGCCGGGCGGCAAGGTGCTGGCCTTTATCGTATTTTTTACCTTGCTGTTCAACGGCGGTTTGGTGCCAACCTACATGGTCTATACGAAAGTATTCGAGCTTCAAAATACGCTTTGGGCGCAATTGATTCCTTGGCTGCTGATGAACGGGTTTAACGTGCTGTTAATGCGCGCTTTCTTCACCAATACGATTCCGACGGCGGTTATTGAATCTGCGAGCATAGATGGGGCGAGTGAATTCAAAATCTATTATCGGATCATTCTGCAGCTGTCGCTGCCGATTCTTGCGACGATCGGCTTATTCCAGGCGCTTGCTTTCTGGAACGACTGGAACAACGGTCTGATCTTTATCAACGACCCGGATCTGCTAAATTTGCAAAACGTGTTAAATCGCATTATGAGCAACATTGAGTTCTTATCCATGAATAGCAGTATGGGCGGCACCGACGCTTTGGCGATGCTGCCTAAAGAAACGTTCCGCATGGCGATCGCGGTCGTAGGAATCGTTCCGATTCTGCTCGCCTATCCCTTTTTCCAGAAATATTTTGTTAAAGGTTTGATGATTGGCGCCGTAAAAGGCTGATGCAGTGAGGAGTGGAGGGACAGCCATGTTGGGCTTGTGGCATACGGTTGTAGCAACACCTTTAATGAAGCTGAAAATCCAATTCAAAGTGACGAAGAAAGCGAGTTACTCGCTGGATATTGCGACAGAACCGCTGGCTATTCCGATTCAGATCGATTCGCTTACTGTGGAAGGCAACCGGCTCCGCGGTCTTGCGAAAGCGTTCTGGAGACCGGGCGAGGATATCGTGGTCGACCTTGCGTACGACGAAGACCGCCTCTACGGAGAGCTGCGAATGCCTGGACTTGGAAGCTTGCCGATCGAGGCGGCTAGGGGCCGAGGGCCCGCTTTATCGGAATCGCTGGCTGAGCAAGTGAAGCCTTACCGGAAGGATGGCGTTGCAAAGCGATCCAACGAGGAAATTCGGGAAGCGGTGGAGACTCTGCTGAATCGGATGTCGCTCGAGGAGAAGATCGGTCAGATGTTCCAGGTTCCCGCATCGAATTTCTCGTTCGGCAATGCGGTAGAGACGGATCCGCCGGAGAAGCTGATCGCCGAGGGCAGAGCGGGTTCGGTGCTGGGCGCGTTCGATGTCAGTCGGGTATTCGAGTTGCAGAAGATTGCGGTGGAAGAGTCCCCGCATCGTATCCCGTTGTTGTTTAATGCGGATATCATTCACGGAGCGCAGACGATCTTCCCGATTCCGTTGGCCTGGTCTTGCAGTTGGGATATGGATGCCATCAAGGAAGCTTGCGCGATTGCCGCGAAAGAGGCGAGCGCTTCGGGAACGGTGTACAACCATGGACCGATGATCGACGTGAGCAGAGATCCGCGCTGGGGGCGGGTGTCCGAAGGAGCGGGCGAAGACCCATACTTGGGCGGGCTGATTGCCAAAGCCCAAGTCGATGGCTTCCAAGGGGATTCCTTACTGGAACCGGAAACGATCGTGGCTTGTCTGAAGCACTTTATCGGTTATGGCGCAGCGGAAGGCGGGCGCGATTACAATACTGTCGATATTTCGGAAGCAACATTGCGCAATGTGTACTTGCCGCCGTTCCAGGCGGGTTTGCAGGCCGGAGCGGGTTCGGTCATGAATGCGTTCAATATTTATCAAGGCGTGCCGGTGGCGGCGAGCAAAGCGTTGATGAAGGATTTGCTGCGCGACGAGCTTGGCTTCGACGGCATTTTGATTTCGGATTACGGTGCAGTGGACGAAATTGTCGTTCACGGTCTGGTGGAAGACGTGAAGGAAGCTGCGAAGCTGGCGGTCGACGCGACGATGGATATCGAGATGGCGACGCGCTCGTTCGAGCACTTGCCGCAGCTTGTGCGAGAAGGGAAAATCTCGGAGGCGCAGATTAACGATGCGGCTCGTCGCATTTTGACGCTGAAGTATCGGCTTGGGTTGATGGATGATCCGTTCCGCTATGTTCGCCCGGAGAAGGAAACGGAATATCATTTTCACGAGGAGCACTTGAAGGCCAGTCGCGAGCTTGCGCAGAAGTCGATTGTGCTGTTGAAAAATGACGGCGTATTGCCTATGGCGGACTATGGTGACGGCAACGGGAACAGCAATAAGAACGGCAATGGCAGTGGCGGCAGGGTGGCACTGATTGGCCCGTTCGCGGACAGTCGGGATTTGCTCGGCCCGTGGCAGTTTTCGAGGTTCGGTCATGAAACGGCGACTTTATATGAAGGCTTGCGCGATAAGGGCATTTCGGAAGAGCGGCTGCTGTATGCCAAAGGCTGCGGAGTCAATACGACGATAGAAGGCGGAATTGCCGAGGCGTTGGAGCAGGCCAAGCAGGCAGACGTTGTCCTGCTGGCGCTTGGGGAGAGCAGCGACATGTCCGGGGAAGCGGCTTCGCGGATGAGCATTGAATTGCCGGAAGCGCAGATGCGGCTCGCGAAAGCGGTGGTCGCGCTGGGAAAATCGGTTGTGCTGGTGCTGACGAACGGCCGCCCGCTGGTGCTCGATTGGTTTGAGCGGAACGTGAACGCGATTGTGGAAACGTGGTTCCTTGGCTCTCAGGCCGGACATGCGATTGCCGACGTACTTGTGGGGGATTACAACCCTTCCGGCAAGCTGACGATGAGCTTCCCTGCGCATACCGGGCAAATTCCGGTGTATTATAACCATTTTCGCACGGGAAGACCGCTTACGGAAGCTAACCGACAGCAGAAATATATCTCGCAATATTTGGACGGCCCGAATGAACCGCTGTATCCTTTCGGGTATGGCCTTAGCTACACCCGGTTCGAGTATTCGGATCTGAAGCTGGATCGCAATCGGCTGGCGGCGGGCGAGGAGCTGCGGGTGTCGATCACGGTGAGCAATGCGGGTTCGGAGGATGGAGAAGAAGTTGTGCAGCTGTATATCCAAGATTGCCATGGCAGCATAGTACGCCCAGTGAAGGAGCTAAAAGGGTTCAGTAAGCTTCGTCTGGCCAAGGGTGAGAATAAAGAAGTAGAGTTCCGGATTGTTGCCGAGGATTTAACTTTCTGGATGCCGGGAGTCGGATATACAGCGGAGCCGGGTAAGTTCGTCGTTTTTGTCGGCCCCAATAGCAGGGATGTGCAATCGGCTGAGTTTTCGTTCGGTTGAATATAAGCGAAATGAGAGGAGCAATTCGGAATGAACAAACAACGGGATATTCAAAATTTGATTGCACAAATGACGTTGGAGGAGAAAGCGAGTCTTTGCACAGGGCGCGACGTATGGCATACCCAAGCCGTCGAGAGGCTGGGCATCCCCTCTATGATGGTAACCGACGGACCGCACGGTTTGCGTAAGCAAGTCGAGAATGCCGACCATCTGGGATTGTTCAACAGCGTACCGTCCACCTGCTTTCCATCTGCCGTAGGCATTGCCAGCTCGTGGAATCGGGAGTTGATTGTACAGATGGGGGAGGCGCTCGGCAAGGAATGCCAGGCGGAGAATGTGGGCGTGCTGCTCGGTCCGGGAGCTAATATCAAGAGATCGCCGTTATGCGGCCGCAACTTTGAGTATTTTTCCGAGGATCCGTTTCTCTCTTCTGAAATGGCTACCCACCATATCAAGGGTGTACAAAGCCAGGGCGTAGGGACGTCGCTTAAGCATTTCGCGGCGAACAACCAAGAGTTTCGCCGGATGAGCGCCGACTCCGTCGTGGATGAGCGGACGCTGCGCGAAATTTATTTGGCCAGCTTCGAGGGTGCGGTGAAGAACGCGCAGCCATGGACGGTAATGTGCGCGTACAACAAAGTCAACGGCGGGTATGCGGCGCAAAACGAATGGCTGTTGACCGATGTGCTGAAGAAGGAATGGGGTCATGAAGGCTTTGTCGTGTCGGACTGGGGCGCGGTCGTTGATCGGGTAAAAAGCCTTGCTGCCGGCTTGGAGCTTGAAATGCCGCGCGAAGGCGAAGGCATTAAGCAGATCGTCGAGGCGGTTCGAAGCGGGCAGCTTGCGGAAGAGAAGCTCGACGCAGCCTTGGAGCGGTTGCTCACGATTGTATTCAGAGCCGTCGATCATCACAAGCCTGGCGCGACTTACGATCGGGATGCGCATCATCGGCTTGCCCGCGAGATCGCGGCTGAAAGCATGGTGCTGCTGAAGAATGAGAACGACGTATTGCCGCTTCAACGAGGGGGCAAAATTGCCGTCATCGGCGAGCTGGCGAAAACGCCGCGTTATCAAGGAAGCGGAAGCTCGCAGATCAACCCGACCAAGCTGGACGATATCGTGGAAGAGCTGACTGCATCGGCAGGAGAAGGCGTACAGGTTGTTTATGCGCAAGGTTACGGGCTGAAAACGGATGATAGCAGCACGGAGTTGACCGAAGAAGCGCTGCGTGCGGCGAAGGAAGCGTCTGTCGCGGTCGTGTTCGCCGGATTGCCGAAGCGGTACGAATCCGAAGGCTATGATCGGAAGCATATGCGCATGCCTGCCAATCAGGTTGCGTTGATTGAAGCGGTTGCGGCTGTGCAGCCGAATCTGATCGTAGTGCTCTGCAACGGCTCTCCGATCGAGATGCCGTGGCTGGACAAAGCTCAGGGCGTACTCGAAGCTTATCTCGGCGGTCAGGCGCTTGGCGGAGCCATCGCTGACCTCCTGTTCGGCGACGCCAACCCTTCCGGCAAGCTGGCGGAAACGTTCCCGGTTCAATTGAGCGACAATCCGACTTATCTCGACTACCCGTGCAAAGGCGACCGGGTGGAGTACAAAGAAGGTCTGTTCGTAGGCTATCGTTATTACGACAAGAAACAGTTGCGGCCTCTATTCCCATTCGGTCACGGTATCAGCTACACCACCTTCTCCTATTCCAATTTGTCTGTGGATAAGAAAGAGTTTACGGACTTGGATACGTTGAAAGTAACCGTTCAGGTGAAAAACGCGGGCGAGCGCGCAGGCAAGGAAATCGTGCAGCTATATGTCCGCGATGTGGAAAGCAGCGTACTTCGCCCGCTGAAGGAGCTGAAAGGCTTCGACAAGGTTTCTCTGGCGCCTGGAGAGGAGAAAACCGTTTCCTTCACGCTCAACAAGCGCAGCTTTGCTTATTACGAGGTCGAGGAGAAGGATTGGATCGTCGAAACTGGACAGTTTGAGATTTTGATCGGGCGCTCCTCGCAGGATATTGCGCTGTCGGAGACAGTGACGATTCGCTCGACGTCTGAGCGCAAGGTTGTATTTGACCGCGACTCGACGTTGGCTGATTTGCTGCAATCGGAGAAAGGCATCGCCTTTACGCAAAAGCTTAGCGAGCTGCTTCCGTTCGGCAATGTGGTCGACGAAGAAAGCAAGGCTATGCTGGAAGGGTTCAAAGAGAGCTTCCCGCTGCGCTCGCTGTCTCAGTTCAGCGGCGGCAAATTTGGGGAGAAGGAATTGGCGGAGCTGCTGGCGCATCTGAATAGCTGATTATATAGGTTGGACACCAAAGAGATTGCCCATTACATTGCGAAAGGGATGGCTTTGCCGGCTTCAGACAGGTTGTTTTGAGTTGCTTGGATCGATAGGATCTTCATAGGTATGCAACTCAAAGCCAAAACTCGCGGCAAAACCATTCCCTTTCTCCATTCCATTGGGTCGTTTCTTCGAAGCTGGTGGTTCAACCCATATCGTTTTTGCCAAAGGGGGATGTTGAATGGCTGAGTGTGTGGGCTTGTATCCGAAACCGCGCAGCTTTAAGCTGCTGGGAGGCTCTTCGGCGGTGTCTCCGAATTTGAAGCTGCGTGCAAGCGGAGCGGAGGCGCAGCAACTCATTGCGAATGTAAAAGTCGAGCAACGTTGCCGTAGCGCGATCAAGGGCTGCCACTTAGAAGAAATATCTTCTGCGGAGACTACAGTCGAGATTGAATTGTTGCCGGATCTGCACCCGCAAGGATATGTTCTGGAATGGAGCGGCGAGGGACTCAAGATCGGCGCCGGCACCGAGGTCGGCATGCACTATGCATTGATTGCTTTGGAGCAGCTAGCCAAGCAGAAGCGGGCGCAATCGGAGTCGGAGTGGGAGCATTTCCGGATTGAGGATGAGCCGGAGTTTCCGGTTCGGGGTTTCATGCTCGACATCGGCCGCAACAAAATCCCGCAGATGGACACGTTGTACGCGCTGATCGACAGACTGTCCGAGCTGAAGTACAACCATCTTCAGCTTTATATGGAAGGCTTCTGCTTCGATTATGCCAAGTACAAAGACTCTTTTCCCGAAGCTACGCCTCTCACGGCCGCGGAATTCCGGGAGCTGGACGCTTATGCTCGCAGCCGGTACATCGAATTGACGCCTAATCAAAACTGTCTCGGCCATATGGGACCTTGGCTGGTTAAACCGGAGTTCCGCGACCTGGCCGAGCATCCGGACGGTATGGAGCCGCCGCTTCCGCTCCCGTTTAAGCTGCCGCCGACGACGATGAATCCGGTGGACGACCGCTCCGCCGCATTGGCGAAGGACCTGTTCGACGAATTGCTGCCGAACTTCTCGTCCGAGTACGTCAACCTCAACATGGACGAGCCGTTCGGGCTGGGGACGGGCCGGAGCAAGGAGCGGGCCGACGAGATCGGCGTCGGGGAGCTATACTTCGACTATGCGGAGCAAATGTTCGAGGTCGCTCGCAGCCACGGCAAAAAGGCGATGATGTGGGGCGATGTGCTGGCGCACCATCCTCAGGTGATTCGGCGTGTGCCGTCCGACGTGACCGTGCTTCATTGGAACTACGACGCTCCCGTTCCCTATGAGCCTCATTGCCGCAAGCTTCAGGAGAGCGGGGTCCGCTACTACGTATGTCCTGGCACCAGCTCCTGGTCTTCGATTGCCGGGCGGACCGACAATATGCTGGCCAACATCGCCGATGCGGCAAGGAGCGGCCAAGCCTACGGAGCGGAAGGATTAATCGTGGCCGACTGGGGCGACGGCGGACATTGGCAGGTTTCGGCTGTCAGCTATCCCGCTATTGCCTATGCGGCTGGCGTAAGTTGGCAGGTAGAGGCGAATGCGGATCAGATGGCGCTTCTGGAGAAGTATGTCTCATCGCAGATGCTGAAGGACCGCAGCGGCATCGGGGGACGTTTGCTGATGGAGCTGGGCCGGTATGGCCATCTGGAACGCAGTACAGTGGAAAATGGAACCTACACCGCCTATCTGCTCGGCCGAGGTCTGTCCGATCGAGCGACTTTGGAGCGGGATACCGCAATCCGTACGGAAGTGCTGAAGCTGATCGGCGGCAGCGGCACGCCGTTTCAAGTCGATTATCGCTACGAGGAGATGGAAGTTTGGTTGAGAGAGCGAGAGGAGGAACTGGAGCGTCTCGATCTTCAGGGGCCGGATGCCGATCTGGTGCGGGACGAGTTGCGCAATACTTTGCGGCTGATCGAGCAGGGCGCCGGTCTTCATCGGTACATTTTCCGTCAGGACCTGGAAGGGGCAGCGGCTGAAAGCGAATGGCTGGAGCGGCTTCAGAAGCAGCTGGAGACGGCGCTCTCCGAATTTAAGCGGCTATGGCTGGCGCGCAACCGCGAGGGCGGCTTGTCCGCTAGCACGGCGGCGTTCGCCAAGCTTCTTGCGCAGTATGAAGAGGCGTTGCAAGCGTAAATGAGGAGGAGCCCTCGCTCGGGATGAGCGGGGGCTTTTTTTCTGTACACTACGGCTGATCAACGCGCAACAGTCTGCCAGACCGTTAATAGTGCTAAAAACAAGTAAACGATTGAATGTTCCGAAGATCAAAGCCGGAAAACATCCAAAACAATCCGTTCCAACGGAATCCGGAGACGGACGTGCGTCCGACGAATACCGGATAGAACCAGAAGCCGGGCCCGTTGCGAGGCCAAATATAGGTTTGGCGGAACAAGCATCCGGAGATGGCGCCCGGATCTATTGCAAGCGTTGAGGCGAGAGGCTGCTGAGGAATCGTCTGAGGCGGCGGAGCCGTCGGAGGCTGCAAGCCGCTTTGCGGTCCGAGTGGAGGCATAAGGGCCAACTTGATTACTCCTTTCTTGTTCGGGACGGGGCGTCCTACAATAGCGAAATCGTAAGCAGATTAAAAAGAACGAGCGGAAGCACGAAGTTGGCATAAGGATTAGGCGGGGGCGGCCCCGGGAAAAAGGCGCGGGCGCAGCCTTCATTCGACAGAGTCAAATAAAGAACCCCGTTGTGGCAATGGCGGATGTATCCCTCGAACACATCGCCGTCCATCGTCTCGATCACGACCAGCCGATTGGCGTGTTGATCGCATAGCTGATGGAGCTGCTCTCTCACCGAACGCAGAGTTCGATGAATATGGGAGCCGCATTGATAGATCGGTTTTAGCTGAGGCTGAACCTGACTGGGCGAACTCATAGTAACGACCTCCGTATGTGGTGCATGATGCATTCTATGCGGATGCCTATTAGGGGGTTACCAAGAGAGGAGTTGACACTCGATCGAACAAATACTACACTGTGTAGTATGAGGTGAGCCGGATGATGCAGATTAAGAGGCTAAACATGAACGGCGAGGGGCTGACCCGTTTTTTCGGCCCGCTGGAAGCGAAAATTATGGATATTCTCTGGTCCTCCGAGGGGCTGACAATCAAGGAGGTGCAGTCTCTGCTCAACCAGGAAAGCCCGATCTCGGTCAACGCGGTGATGACGGTGATGAACCGGCTGCTGGACAAAGGGCACTTGGCCAAGTCGAAGTCGGGAGCCGGCCGGACGCAGGCGGCGAAATTCCGCACGCTGCAATCCAGAGAGCAGTTCCTGTCGGAGCAGACGAAGGAAGTGTCGCAGGGACTGATTCAGGAATATGGAAGTCTCGTCGTGAATCACATGATAGACGCTTTGGACGAGGTGGATCCGGAAGTGATCGCCAAGCTGGAGCGTAAGCTGCAGCAGTTAAAGGATGATCGCCGCAAATGAGCAATCCCGCCGTTAAGCTCCGAAGTATGCTGGCGCTTCTATTTGCTTTTCTGATCGTTGTCGTCGTACAGATGGGAGTATTTATCGTCGAGCAAGTGGGAGAGAAATCGCTGCCCGATGCCTTCCTGCTATTCGCGTTGGCCGATGTGGCAATCGGATACGCGGGGGTCAGAATCGTGTGGCGCTGCCTGAAGCAGGCGTACCTATCTCGCAAATGGCTAAAGCACTTTCGGGCCAACAGGCACGCCAAGCTGTCGAAGCGGCTTAACGCCAAATATCGCGACTGGGGAACGGAGATTCTCGTTGTCCGCGACGACGCTTTCGTTGCGCTGACGCTCGGTATGCTGCGCCCGAAAATCGTGCTGTCTACAGCGCTGTTTGAGATGTTCGACGACAAGGAGCTGGAAGCGGTCCTGCTGCACGAAAGGTATCATTGCCGCAACCACGACGGACCGAAAATGTTCCTTTCCGCGCTGCTTGCGGACGCCTTCGGCTACTGGCCGCTTATCCACCCGATTCTTCGTTACTATCGGACCTGGAAAGAGCTGTTCGCGGATCGTTACGCCATACGGGAGATGGGGACGGAACTATATTTGGGCAGCGTCCTGCTGAAGCTGTCCAAGCTCGGCCATCCGAGCCGCAACGAGGCTGGCGTTCATTTCGCGGATGCGGCAATGAACTATCGGATGATGCAGGTGCTGGAGCCCGACAGGCCGGTGAAGGTGCCGACGGCGCTGCTCAGACCGCTGCTGGCGTCGTGTTCGCTGTTGCTTCTGTTGATGCTGGGCGGGGATTCTTGATCCCCATTTTTTTTAGCCAATCATACTACATATTGTAGTTTAATGAAACGAATAGAGAGGATGAACAGAAATGAAGGTTGTTTTATTCAGTATCGGAGATTTCCATGTCCATTCCTATGGAACGATTGTGGCGCTGGCCGTATTGCTCGCTTGGGGAGTCGCCCATTATCTGTCGGCAGGGACGCCTTACCGGGAGCACCTTGACCGATTGGCCGTCTACTTGATCGTGGGCGCACTCGTATTCGCGCGCGCTTGGCACGTATTTTTCTTCCAATGGGCGTATTATTCCAAGCATCTTCATGAGATTGCGTATATCTGGCAAGGGGGCATCGCGATTCAGGGTGCGCTGATCGGAGGGATGGCCGCGATGTTCGTATACACGCGCAAGTACCGCATCTCGTTCTGGGGAATGGCGGACGTGCTGGCGCCGGCTGCCGTATTGGGTCAGGCGATCGGCAGAATCGCCTGCTTCTTGAACGGAGACGCTTACGGTTCGCCGACAGGCTCGGGTTTTGGCATCGTGTACCCGGAAGGGACGATGGCTTACGCCGAATACGGCGCACAGCCGCTGTGGCCGGCGGAGGTGTGGGAAGGGCAATGGGATATGATCGTCTTCGTGCTGCTGTTGCTGCTCAAAAGTCGGCGGATGCCGGCGGGCGCGCTGTTTCTGGCTTACAACATGCTCTACTCGACAGGACGTTTTATGCTGGAGATGTTGAGAGGAGACTCGCCGCGTTATCTGTTCAGTTGGACGGCGGGGCAATGGACGAGCTTTGGCGTTTTTGCCGCCAGCCTGATCCTGTTGGGGGTGCTGGCGCTGCGTAACCGCCGTGTTGGAGAAGGGCTGGCTCAGGATAAGTCTGTTCGAGCAGGTTGAAATAAACAATATAACTACCCCGAATAGGTAACGAAAACACATGGATTCGAGGCGGACGTGCCACTTACAATTAAAAGACGGAATGGGGAGAAATCGGGCGAAGTTGTTGCCTGGATAACAGGAAGGGATTGAATCGGATGTACATCGGCCTGCAGTCCATGTTCTACAAATACATTTGGGGTTTGAAAGCAAAGCGCGATCAATACGCGACCGATACGGCCAACAAGCATATGAACCTGGTCTGCGCGAGAAGAGACAGTGCCGCTTTCCAAATCAATGTCGCATCCGAGGAAGAATTCGTGCTCACGATCAGTGAAAGCCCTTTGTTCTGGAAAGAGGGAGCGATCAAGATCGCGCGGCTGGAGCTTAAGTTGGATGCGCCGATCAAGACGGAGATCAAGCTGATCGGTCTTATGGAGGATGACGACGGACAGCTGAAGGCGGAAGTGCTGCTGGACGATTCTTATATACATGTCGAGAAGAAGAGGCTTCAACAGGTTTGGGTGGAGCTGCATGCATCGAAGGATATACCGACCGGGCAGTATACGGGCACAGTGCGATTGTATACGCATCAGTTGTTTGAACCGGAGAGGCTGACGGAAGAGCTGACATTTGCGCTGAACGTTCTTGAGGATAGCCTGCCCGACCCGCATGAATACCGTTTCCATCTGGATTTGTGGCAGCATAATTCCAACATTGCCCGCAAGTATAAGGTAGAGCTGTGGTCTGACGAGCACTTTCGGATTATAGACGGTTATTTGGCCAGCCTTGCCGCGCTCGGACAGAAAGCTTTGACGGTGCTCGTGTCCGAAATTCCCTGGTTAGGCCAGATGTCGTATATGGATCGGCAGCCTTCGGATTTGTATGAATACAGTATGGTCAAAGTAACGCGCAGAAAAAACGGGACGTTCGACTATGACTTTACGGCGATGGACAACTATGTGGAGATCGGTTTCCGGAACGGAATTTGCGATGAAATCGAAGTGTTCGGGCTACTGAACGTATGGCAAGATGAACCGGAATACGGAGTCGTGGCGGAAGGATACCCTGAGGCTATTCGGATTCGTTATAAAGACGAGAGCGATGGCACGTATAAGTTCATGCGCGATTCGCAAGAAGTGAAGGCTTATGTTCGAGCGCTGGCGGCGCATTGGAAGGCCAAGGGTTGGCTGGACAAGGTTCGGATATTGGCCGATGAACCGGCCGACTTGCAAGTGTTCCAACGGAGGGTGGACACCTTGTTGGAATTAGTGCCGTCTTTGAAGCTGAAAGCCGCGATTTCGCATAGCGAGTTCATACGCCAACGCGCCCGAGGCGTGTTCGACTACGTCGTAATTGCCGATTGCGCAGCGAAGGAATGGGACCATCTACAGGAGCTCAGGAGTGAAGTGGAAGGGAAACTATCCTTGTATGTTTGCTGTGGCCCGGCACGTCCGAACACTTTTATACGATCCCCTTCTTTGGAGGCTCGGCTTCTTCCGTGGCTGGCCGAATATTTGGGCTTTGAGGGCTTCCTGCGATGGAGCTATACGAACTGGCCGGATCGGCCGCTGGACAGCATTGTTTATCGTTCTTCCGTGTTCCCGGCCGGCGATATGAATCTCGTATATCCCGGTCCTTCCGGCAAGCCTATGCTGTCTTTGCGATACAAATGGCTGCTGCGCGGAATTCGCGACTATGAATATATGCAAATCTTAAAGCGCGACGGTAAGGACAACGTCGTTCGGGAAGCGATGCAACGGGTGTTCTTTTTTGAACACGTCAAGGAGATTTACGAGAACAAGCCGGTTGCCGAGCTCTATAGTCTGGCTCCGGAAGATTACGATCGATTGTACGTTCCCGCAACGATAAACGAGTCGGCGAGACTCATCTAGGCATGGCTAGGATATGATATACTTCACAATAGGTTTGACAAGGCTATTGCGATGTAAGGGATGATCAACTATGAGCAGCGGACGGAGACAGTATAGCCTGAGCATTCGATTAGTCATCAGCAATGTGATTATGGTTCTCCTCCCGATTCTATTGGTCGGGGGGATTGCTGCGTCGGTTAACGACAGAATCATGAAAGAGAGTGTATCGCAGACCGTCGATGTGTTATTCAGCCAGATCAACGGCCGAATCGAGGATTATTTTGACGATATGGACGTCTATACGCAAACGATTTTCTACGACAAAAGCGTACAGACGCTAGTTCAGCGGGAAGAGATGGGCTGGACGCAGTACTATCAGATTAAATCCTATTTGGACACCTATCGGGATATGAATAAATCGGTAAAAGGAATCTATTTTATCCACTTTGATGGAAGCGTTTACACTAGTTCCTCCGTTGCGCTGGAGGAAGATCCCTGGAAGCTGCTCCGCCCGCCTGCCTCCGACTCGGCGGAAGGTTTGTTTTTCTATGCCTCGGGGGGAGAGCTTCGATTGCCCGATTATTATATTGCCGCCTACCGATTTATCAAGTCGATTACAGAATCCCATTTCCTGGAGCCGATCGGTCTTGGTCTGGTGATTCTGGATCGTAACCGACTGCAGTCGATGTTGACGGAAAGCAACCTGAACAAGAAGTGGAAATTTTACATTGTGGACAGCGGGAACCGGGTCGTTGCGTCTACGGAAGACCGTGTCGTGGGCAGTTCGCTTGCGGATGAGTTTTTTCTAACCGACGGCGATTTCAAGTCGATTTCCGGCATTTCGCACTTCGTCAGGAGCAGCCCGGTCAATAAAGCGGAGTGGAAGCTGGTGGCCGCTATACCGGAGAATGAATTGTTCTGGGAGGGCCGGGCTTTTAAATATCTGATCTCCATTATTGTGGTGATCATGCTCGTATTCATGCTGGCGTTCGCTTCCTACTTCAACCTGTATATCACCAACCCCATTCGAAAACTGACCCGAGCGATTGCCAAAGCGGCTGCCGGCGATTTTAAGACCAAGGTTCGCTTCACATCGCCCAACGAATTTACGGGCATCGCAGATGCCTTTAACCACATGGTATCGGAAATCGATGTGCTTACGCGCGGGATGGTGTCGACCCAGAAGCAGCTGTACGAGACGGAATTGGAGAAAAAGCAGCTCCAACTGACCGGATTGCAGGGTCAGATCAACTCTCACTTTCTTTACAATACGCTGCAAGGTATTCGGGGAATGGCGCTGTCCCATTCGGTGGAGGAGATCAACCATACGGTGGATCACTTGGTCAAATACCTGCGTTACGGAGTGCATGACGGAGAGTACGCCACGCTTCGCGAGGAGTGGAATCATGTTGATTCCTACATGCAAATTCAGAATATGAGATACGGCAACCGGTTCAGATGGATGCTGGGCGCAGAGGAAAGCTTGCTTGAGCATCCGGTTCTTAAGCTGCTTCTTCAGCCCATTGTCGAGAATGCCGTGTTGCATGGCATGAACGGCAGTAGAGCGCGAGGCGTTCTGAAAATCACGGCAAAGGTGGAACGCGGCAACCTGGTTGTTCGAATACTGAACATCGGAAGCGGGATGGATGCGGAATCCGTCGAGCGCCTCAACGCACGTCTGCAACTGGTTGCTTCCAATTCCATTGAACAGGGGACCAGACAGAGCATCGGGCTTCTCAATATCCAAAAACGCTTGAAGATGTATTACGGCAATGAATACGGCATTCGGATCAAGAGCTGGGAACGGAGCGGCACTTCAGTTAGCGTAATCATCCCGTTCGCAGGGAAAGGGGATATTCGATGATTAAAGTGATGCTGGTAGACGACGAACCTTGGATTCTTAAAGATTTGCGACATTTGATCGATTGGGAAAAATGCGGCTTTACGGTAGTGGGGGAAGCCAGAGATTACAGAGAAGCGGAAATCCGGATCGACCTGCTGAAGCCGGACATTATTATTTGCGACATTTGCATGCCTGGGGACAGTGGGCTTGAGCTAATGAAGCGGATAAAACGGAAATATCCTAACCGTCATATCGTCATTTTCATATCCGCGTTTACCGATTTTGCATACGCCCGAGAGGCCATACGATTGGGCGCTTTGGACTATATCAAGAAACCTGTCGATCGAACCAATCTGCTGGATGCCTTGACCGCAGCGGCGGATCAACTCAAGAACAACGAAAGTGCTGCCCAGCAATCGAAAGCTCAGGAGGGCGAATCCTCCGGACAGCCGGTCAAAATGCCGCAAAATGCCGTTATTCGAAACATCGTGCTTGAAATTGAAGGGCGTTACGGCCAGAAGCTGCTGATTTCGGACTTTGCGGCGCAGTACCGCATGAATTCCAGTTATCTTAGCCAATTATTTAAGCAGGAGGTCGGCGTTTCTTTTACGGATTATCTGGTGAATTATCGGCTGAACCAAGCGGAGCGACTGCTCAGGGACGAAAGGTTCTCCATAGAGGAAATCAGCGACAAGGTAGGATACGAGGATCATATCCACTTTAATAAGATGTTTAAAAAATACAAACAGCAAACCCCTGCGGCTTACCGAAAACAACAAAGACATTCCTGACCTCGCGTCAGGATTTTTTGTGTCATGAAATCTAGAAAAAACCCAATATAACCACGCTTAATAGACAATCAAAACACATAGTCCCGGCCCGGAGCCCCTTATACAATTGAATAAAAGGACAAAGAGGCTGGAGGCTATCGTGGCGACCATAAAATTGATTCGGAAGTACAGGATACTGTATTTGATGCTGCTTTCGGCGTTGGCTTCTTATGCGGTATTTCAATACGCCCCTATGTATGGCGTAATCGTAGCTTTCAAAGACTTTTGGATTACGAAGGGCATTACCGGGAGTCCGTGGGTCGGATTCAAGCATTTCGAAATGTTTTTGACAGACGACAAGTTTTGGGAGGTTTTTCGCAATACGGTCATCATCAGTCTGCAGCGGCTTGTGTTCGCGTTTCCGGCTCCGATTATTCTGGCGCTGCTGCTTAACGAAGTGCGTATGGAAAAAATCAAACGGACGATCCAAACCATCATCTATTTGCCGCACTTCTTTTCTTGGGTTATTTTGTCGGGCATCCTTTTTTCGCTTCTTTCCGACGGCGGATTGGTCAACCTGTTAATTGAAAGAATGGGCGGCGAGAAAATCTACGTTCTCATGGACAGCAACTATTTTCGCCCTTTGCTGGTTTTGTCGACGATCTGGAAAGAAGCGGGGTGGGGGACGATCATTTATTTGGCGGCTTTGGCTTCCATATCGCCCGAAATGTATGAGGCGGCCATCGTGGACGGCGCCAATCGATGGAAGCAAATGATTTATATCACGCTGCCCTCTTTGGTTCCGACAATCTCCATTCTCTTCATTTTGGCTGTAGGAGGATTGATGGATGGAGGGTTCGACCAAGTATTCAACCTGTACAATCCGACCGTATACGACGTCGGAGATATCATCCAAACCTATGTGTATCGAATCGGCTTGGCCGGCGGGCAAATTAGCGAAGGCGCAGCATTGGGATTGTTCCTAAGTTTAATCAATTTTGTGTTGTTGTTCAGCGTTCACAAGATCATGAAGCGTCTGACCGGCAGCGGTTTATTTTGAAAGCGACAACAACTTGGATGTCTTAAGGAGAGATAAGAATGGCGAACGCATTATTTCCGGGAAGAGAAGCCGTCTGGCAGCGGCCGTTTACGGCCAAGCGGTATCTGCATCCGCCGTTGGCGGAATGTCTGGTCACGATGTGGCCGGATTGCAAGGTGATGATCGGCGATGTGGTCGAGGATCGCAACCACCGTTCTGCAGCATTCCGTCTTCTGTTTGGCGAAGCGGCGGAGGAAATTCCCTTCGAAGAGATTGTGTACCACAGCAGGCCGGACGGCATTCCGATTCATGAAGTTCGGTATGACGGGAAGAACTATGCGTTGAGCATGGAAAGCTTCTGCTCCACCGACCGCGTACCGACGGCGTATACCCGAATTACGGTGTCCAACCCGCATGCCGTGGATATTAGCGATACGTTGTGCGTGATGGCGCGCTCCGGCAAAGAAGAGCTGCTGACGGGAATGGAATGGGACGGCTACTGCCATTTTAATCCGAATGTGCACAATTGGGGGTTTATCCGTTCAGGATGGCGTTATCGCGATGGAGTGATGGAGGATGGAGCCTATGAGCTAAGAATCCAACAGGATTATGCCGATGCCTCCTGGGTGGAAGACGGTGAAGGCCTGAAGTGGAGCCAGCGGCACCTGTTGAAGCTGCGCTTCAAGCTTCCGGCCGGTCAATCCCGCACCTTCTCGTTAGCTTTCCGCCGGGGGGCTACGGAGCGGTTTCAATACGAGGACGAACGTGAGAAAGCGGTACGTTACTGGGAAGAAAAGTTGTCCAGAATTCAACCTTGCCCGGATTATCCTTCGTATTTCGCCGAAATCGAACGCAATTTTGTGTCGCAACTGCTGCAGATGTTTTCTTATCCGGTAGGCAAGGACTACGTCCTGCCGCGACAAGGCGGACTGCAGCGCGCCATCTGGCCGGTTGAGGCGCTAGAGTTTCTAATCGCGCTTGATCGGATAGGGAACTTCCATGAATACACAGAGAGGGCCTACGACACCTTTTTCGAGGTGCTTCAGGTGAAAACGGGAGCCGATGTGGGACTTGTGCTTAATATGAACGGGGAGAAGTGGGCATGCAATACGGCCGGGGCGATCTGGGGAGCATCCCGTCATGTGTTGTTCAGGCAGGATAAGGCAGTATTCGAAAAATACAGGACATACCTGCTGCTAGGTTTTGACTGGATTGAGCGGCAGCGGTCGGCGACGAAGCAGGGTCAGTATGCGGGACATGGTATTTTCCCTCCGATGAAGGCGCACGACTGGCAAGGAGAATATCAGAGCTGGTGCTTTACCGACGCTCACAACTTGATCGGGATATTCTGGCTTGCGGAGGTTTTGGCGCATTATGGCGATCCGCGGGCTGACGAGGTAAGGGATGCCTATGAGGATTATATGGCCTGCATGCGCTCCATTCTTGAGCAGCAATTGCTGACCAACGTGAAGGGCAATGAGGTTCTGATCAGCAATCAGGCAGGGCAACCACCGCTCGATCCGCCGATCGGTCCTATAGGCGACAGCGCCATCAGCCTGATCAGGGCGGGGGTGATTCAACCGGATAGCCAAGCCTTTGAGCGGGTTGAAAATTATTACCGTAATCGAGGATACGGCACTAAAGGCTTGATGGGCCTGATGAGCGACGGTCTCATTGAGCAAGGGCACAATGCCGATTATTGGGCGGGACATACCTGGTATACGTCCGGGCCGGATATCCCCTGGTTCTATGCCTGGCTGGAGAGAGGAGAGAGGGACAAGGCCGAACGATTGCTGCAAGCCCAGTTGACCTACTCCATGACGCCCGAGTATTACATGTGCGAGCGCTATGCGGATAACGATCCTTACTTTGTGCCGTGGCTGCCGAACGCAAGCGCGAACGGGCGGACAATCATGATGATGAGGGACTTTGTGCAGCGATCGTGAAGCAACAAAAACTGAGCATAAGGCGGTAGGGCGCGCATGACGAAGCGGAGTAATTCATCCCGGTTGTTCGATTATCTGAACTTGGCATTCTTGATCCTCTTTTCCTTTGTCACCTTATATCCGTTTTGGAACGTGCTTACCATCTCTCTTACCCCCTATGAGATCGCCGTCCATTCGCCGATCGTACTGTTTCCAACCGAAATCAGTTGGGAGGGTTACAAATACGTATTCAGCTCGGATTCGTTGTTGAAAGGGTTGACTGTATCGCTAGGCGTGACTGTAGGTGTAACGATCTACCAATTCGCGATCACCTCCATCGCAGCTTACGCTTTGACCAAAAAAGATTTGCCAGGGCGAAACGCCGTCCTGATGTTTATCCTTTTTACAATGTTCTTTAACGGAGGCTTGATTCCCTACTACCTGTTGATCAAAAGCCTCGGCCTCATCGACAGTTGGCTGGTGCTGATTTTGCCGGCCGCCATCAATACGTTTAACCTGATTGTCATCAAAACGTATTTTCAAGGCTTGCCTGCCGAAATCGAAGAGTCGGCTTTAATGGACGGCGCCGGTTATTTTCGCATCTATCTGCAAATTATTTTACCGGTATCGTTGCCGATCGTAGCGACCATCTGTCTGTTTATCTCCGTCGCAGCCTGGAATGAGTGGTTCAACGCCATGCTCTTTCTCAATTCCCGGGAGAAGTGGCCGCTTTCGCTGATCCTTCGCGATATCATCGTGCAAAGCAATACGGATATCGGGAATCAGGCTTCCGTCCACAACAAGACGGCTTTGCTGAGCGAGACGATCAAGATGTCCGTCATCATGATCTCCATCTTGCCGATTATGCTGGTGTATCCGTTCATCCAAAAGTATTTCGTCAAGGGGGTGATGATCGGCGCTGTCAAAAGCTAGAAAAGCGTAATGGTAAGTCTGTCTTCACCTGATATACAAAAAGAGGAGGGCAATACTTCATGTTAAAGAGAACGCAATTCGGAATGTTAAAAATTATGCTGGTCGCTTCGTTATTGATCGCGCTATTATCGGCCTGCGCAGAAAACAATCAAGCCGCCCAACCGTCTGTCAGTCCGAGCAGCAGCAACAGCCCGGAGCAATCGGCGGCGCCGTCCAAGCCTGTAGAGCTGACGGTATTCAGCTTTATGTTCGGCAAGGAACCGCCGGCAGATTCTTTAATTACCAAAGCTCTGCAGGACAAATTAAACATCACCCTGAAATGGACCAGCGCTCCTTATGACACCTATAAAGATAAGCTGAACGTTCTGATCGCTTCGGGTCAAATACCGGATATCTTTTTCCACGAAGGCGTGGATATGCGGGATATCTATCATAAGTGGATCCAGCAGGGATTGCTGCTCCCGATTAGCGACTATGCTTCCTCTTATCCGAACGTGGAACGACATTTGCAGCGCTTCGAACTATTGAAGAAGGGCGAGCTCGGCAAGAACTATTCGGTTCCGGCCATCAATCACAATAAGGATATTACGACGGCTAACCAGCATGCTTTCTATATTCGCAAAGATTGGCTGACGAACCTGGGTCTGTCCATGCCGACAACGATAGAGGAATTCCGAGCAGTCGTCGAGGCCTTCGCCAAAGGGGACCCGGATCAGAACGGCAAACCGGATACCTACGGAATAACGGCCGCCGGGCCGGGATTAGGCGGATTCTATATTTTAGTCAACGCTTTTAACGCCAGCGCGGATCGGTTCCGTCTCATCGACGGTAAATGGACGCCGGAAATCATTACGGATGACGGCAAGCAAGCTTTGCAATTTCTGAACCAGCTCTACAAGGACAAAATCATCGACCCGGAATTCATGGTTAATAACGGACAGCAGGCTTACCAGAAATTCGTCTCCGGTAAAGCGGGCATCCTACTCGACAACGCGACGCCTGATTTTTACAATGGCCACTACGATCGTTTCCAGCAGGCTTATCCGGACAAGGACCCTAAAACCATGTTCGATGTTATCCCCGTATTGGTCGGAATAAATGGCAGCAAACGCGTCGACGGCTTTAATAATTTTTGGGGAGGGGCATCCGTTAGCGCGTCTGTAAGCGAGGAGAAACGGGACACGGCTTTCCGGCTGTTCGATTATTTGCTCTCCGATGAGGGCAGCGAATTAATGCAATGGGGTATCGAAGGGGTGCATTACAGCAAAGATGGCGACAAGTATACAAGCCTGATTACGGAGAAAAACGAAAATGGAAAAACGAAAACAATCGGCGAACTTGATCCGGCCGTGAACCTGAAGACGCTTGTCAAGTGGGATCTCGATTTCATTCCGGACGATACGCCTAACCGGGAAGAGGCGATTGCGGCCAGCGCCGATTCCATGGCGAACGCGAAAATCGATCCGCTCGCGTTCTTGTACTTGCCCGCCGATGTTGTCGACCCGTCCGTTCGCGGGAAGCTGTGGGATTACACGGTACAGGAAACGACGAATTTGATCTCGTTCAAAGGCGATTTCGATAAGGAATGGGACAAGTTCGTGGAAGGCTGGTTAAAGCTAGGGCAGAAATATTGGGATGAAACGGACAAGCAGGCCAAAGCGGAAAACCGGTCCTAATCTGATTCAAACACACGGGCAAGCGAAGGCAATTTGTCTAGACTTGTCCGTGTGTTTTTTTCCTGTATGAGCCATTCATCAAAAGAATAGCGGGGTGCCACTCATGAGCGTTCGCTTTATCAAGGAATCGTTTGTCCGAATGATGGGCTGCATGTTGGCGTTATGGCTTGTAACTGCAAATTTTCCGGGCGCCGTTCCATCGGTTGCTGCATCCGGGGGGCAGACGTACTATGTCAGTTCGTCCACGGGGGACGACGATAATTCCGGCCTAAGCTCGAGCTCGCCATGGAAGACGTTGTCCAAAGTATCGTCCGTCACCTTTATGCCCGGGGACGAGATTCTTCTGCTGGGCGGAGACGTCTGGAATGACGAGGAATTGACTCTCCGCGGATCGGGCCAGTCGGGCCAGCCGATCGTGTTGACTTCTTACGGTACGGGCAGGCCCAAAATTCGGCATCTGACCGAAGGGGTACCGACCGTACTGTTGAGAAATGAAAGCCACTGGGCGATACGAGGATTGGAAATCGAAGTCGACGCTCCCAGCAGCCTGACGGGCGGCGGTCTGCAAGGGGCGGGAATCGCGATCGAATTCGACGAGTCGCGCGGCGAGACGGCGTATTCGGGCATTACTATCGATGACAATCTGATTTACGGTTCGACGGTAGACAGCCTGGTGGACGGGATCGTCGTACTCGCATACGGAAACAAAGAAAACATCGATAGAGAGATGTCGAACGATCTTACGATTGCCAATAACACGATTCATGACGTTGGCAAATTCGGTATCCGCACGGATACCTGGAAATTGGGCGGCGGTGGCGCGATGTCCTCTTCGGCCATTTACCGGAATGTCAAAATCCACAACAACTATGTGTACAACATCGGACTTACTCCGGTAATGATGAACAACGCCAATCACAGCTCAATGAAGTGGAATCTAATTCATGACGGCGGCAAGTACTCGGGAACTGGCGCATGGACTACACCGGGGGGAATATGGCCGATTCAGTCCTCCTACATTGAAATGAAGTTTAACGAAGTCTACAACATGTCGGATAGCAATACGGGGGCTGACGCCACAGGCGTCAATATCGACTGGTCAAACGAATACGTCACTGCGCAGTACAACTATGTTCACAATAACGAGGGCAACGGCATTTCTACCATGTCCAATATCAATGCCAAGATCATCAACAATCGAATCGAAGGCAATAAGGCGATTAAAAATCTAGGAAACGGGCAGATCGGCCTGACTGCATTCCGGTCAACGACGTCGCCGCTTCAAGGTTTGGTTAATCTGGAGATGTCGGATAACTTAATCATTGTGGATCAGCCCCATACCTCCGCTATCAGTACTACGCAGGAAACCTCCGGGGATTGGAGCGGAAACCGCATCCACCGCAATCGCATCGTTTTGCAGAACGGCGTAACCGATACGGCAGCCTATTTCTTTAAATCCAATGCCATGATGGAATCGATCGACTCTCAACAAATTTTTAGCGCTTCCGGCCAACAGTTCAAGGCTACCGTTGTTGACGTCGCACCGGAACCGGATGTGACAACGATCTATAGCACTCTGGCATCTTGGCAAAGCGCGACGGGATTCGATGTGCAGTCGCAGCTTCTTCCTCTGGATGTTACGGCGCCGGGGGGACCTTCAAGTCTATCGGCTTCGGCAAGCGTTGACGGTCGTTCGATAGATTTGTCCTGGTCTCAGGCTTCGGATTCGGGGAGCGGCATTGCGCACTACAATATATACCGTTCAACGGATCCCAATTTCACGCCGGCTTATCGCAATATGGTAGGAGAATCGTCCACGACTTCCTTCTCGGATACGGAGGAACTGCTGCCTTCTACGCACTACTATTATAAAGTAGAGGCAGAGGATCGCAACGGCAACGTAAGTACTTTCTACGCGTCGGACGATGTGACAAGCGGCGTTCCAGGATTTGAGCCGCTCCGTGTATACCAGGCCAGTCAGGATTTTGGAGCGATTCGGCAAGGGCCTGTGTGGAGCTATCAGTACTGGGAGGGTACGACTTACTCTAATTTGACTGCGTATTATAACCCTTGGAATATGTGGAGGGACGGCACGACCTTCCTGACGGTTGGGAAATACGAACAGAGTCCGGACGCTCGGGATGCGGTCCGTACCTGGACGGCTCCTTTTGCCGGAACGATAATCGTCACAGCCAACGGGAGAATAGCGGCTTCTAACAGCGAGGACGGCGTCCTTGTGAAGATGATGCACGAATCTTCGCAGGTATGGCCGACAAGCGGTTGGCAGACGGTGACGAGTAGTACACCCGCGGATTTCCCGGACCAATCTTTAAGTGTGGCCAAAGGAGATCGACTGCATTTCATCGTCAACCGAAATGGCAATAATTTTGGCGATACGACCGCTTGGGATCCCATCGTGACGTACACAGATTGGGTTATTCCGACACCGCAGGCTCATCCGGCTGCGAAGATGAAGCTGGTTAGCCCTATCCTGGAACAGCGGCAGCGAATTGACTTTGAGAACGGCGGGAGCGAAGCCTTTACGATTGTGGGCAACGGGAACTGGAGCATTGCGAGCGGCGATACCCAAGTTTTCCGACAATCGAGTTCCAATTGGACCTCTGCGCTCATCGGATCCGGAAAGTGGGAAGATTACATCGTGGAGGCTGCGATTAAACCGACCTCGTTTAACGCTGCAACCGGCGGTTCGGTCGGGTTCAACCTCAACTATCAGGACAACGGCGATCGTTATATCGTGTCCTTATATAGCGGAAACCAACTGTTGATCGAGAAAGCCAAAAATGGAAGCAAGACGACGCTGTTCAGCAAATATTTCCCCGTCGCGGCGAACTCCGTTTACGAGTTAAAGGCGGAAGTTTATCGCGATGCTTGGCGGGGCGATTTGGCGATAGGCGTATACGTCAATGGCCGCAAAGAGGCGATAGCCTATGATTCCTTCTCTATTCTTCCATCGGGAAAAGTAGGTATCGATTCGTGGGAAACCGCAGCCGATTTCGACAATGTTGCATTGTTCACGAAAGCGAACAGTTGGGTGGATCAGCAGGACGTGCTTTTGTACGACAATTTTGAAGATGGCAGCACCTCTCGTTTCAATGTGGAAAGCGGGACTTGGTCCGTCGGTACAACAGAGCAATCTCGTCAGTTGCGCAACTCCGGAAATACGAATGCACGCATCTTTACAGGGAGTGCAGAGTGGGCGGACTATGTAGCGCAGGCCAATATGACTATTGCCGGTACGGACGGCGGGGGCGGTTCTGCGCAAATGCAATTCCGATATACGGATGCGAACAACGCCTATACGGCCGAATTGAGCAGTCAGGGCTACATTGAAATGTCCAAGCATGTTGCCGGTACGAAAACCGTATTGGCAAGTAAGCCTTATGGAATCGCGATAGGGAGGTCTTATCAGGTAAAAGTATTCGCTTCGTCGGACCGGATCGATCTCTATATCGATGGCAGGAAGGAACTTGCCGTGACCGATTCCGACATGGCCGACGGAAAAGTCGCGTTTCAATCGACGAATGCCGCTATTTACATCGACGAGGTCGCCGTACAGAAGCTGGAATCGTTGTCGCATATCGCGCTCTTCAGCGACGACTTTGAGAACGGGAGCTCTCAGTGGACGGTATCAAGCGGCACTTGGAGTGTTGTAGAGGACAGAACGAAGGAGTACCAAGTCAGTAGCGGCGGTTCGGCGCATAACGTCTCGGGTTCGTGGGCCGATGCCGAAATACGGGCGAAGGTGACAATGCTGTCCGCTGCTTCGTCAGGCGGCTTCGCTAATGTGGCGTTTCGCTACACGGACGACCAGAACAAATATTTTGTGTCGTTGAGCGACCTTGGCGTCGTGGAACTGAAAAAGATCGTGGGCGGCGTACAGACATCGCTCGCGAGCAAATCCTACAATGTTAGCCTTCAGTCCGAATATCGGCTGCGTATTTTGGCGGAGGGTGCGACAATCGTCGTTTATTTGAACGGCGACCAGGTGTTAACGGCAACGGATGCGTCGTTCTCCTCCGGGAAAATTGCGCTGGATGCGTACAATGCAACGGCAACTTTCGACGATGTATCCGTTTATGGATTATAGCTTATTAGCGGAAAAATCAGGAGGAATGGCGGTGGAACGTCGGAAATTCCCAATCGGGTTTTGGAACTATATGAGCATGGACGCCTTTCGGGAGTCCGATTTGAAGGATTGGGAGGATGCCGCATTTTCCCTTATCATGTCTCCTTCGTATGACGCCGGGAATGCGGAGCATCGATCCAAATTGAATTTGATTCTGGACTGGTGCCGGAACAAACAGGTGGATATGATTTTGCAGGACCCCCGGACCTCGATCTGGGGAATTCGAAAATCGGATATGCCGAACGATAAAGCCAAGCTGCCCGACGATTACGAAGCCGGGGTGCGGGAGGCGGTCGAAGAATTCGCCGACAGGCCCGAGGTCGTCGCATTCTCCGTGATTGACGAACCCACGGGCGACATTTTTGATGCCACGATAGAAGCCGTTCGTATCATCGGCAAGCATGGGGGAGATCGATTCGGCTTCGTAAATTTGTTGCCCTTCTGGGAAGATGCCAAAGCTATGATCGGGCGTGACGACTATCTTGCCTACCTTGGGGAATATGCCGATCGTTCCGGCACACCGTTGCTATGCTACGATCACTATAAGCAGATGACGGAACGGGGCGTGGAGGGAGCAGGCTATTATACCAACCTGAACTTTTATCGACAGGCTGCTTCTCGCAGATCGGTTGGGTTCTGGAATACGATTTTGACGACGCCGCACTTCCGGTATCGGAAGCCGTCTTACGACGACATGAGGTGGCAGATCAATACGTCGCTGGCTTACGGCGCTAAAGGCATATTAATGTTTACGTTATATACGCCCATTAATGAAGGACAATACGAAACCAATTATCGCCAAGGGCCCATTAATTGGTGGGGAGAGAGGACGGATACCTTTCAAGCGATTCGGGATGTGAACCGGGAGGTGCACGATCGCTGGCGGGGCTTGTTCCTCGATCTGGATCTGACACGGGTAGGTCATTATCCCGAAGCTCCTATTGATCGGGTAGAGCGCTTCTTGGGGGATGGGGCGGTCAAAGACATTCGGTTAGGCCTTGGCCTGGACCCTCATCTTGTGATATCCGAATTCGTTCATCGGACTACGGCGGAATCGTATATTTTCATCGTGAATGCCAACCCGAGGGATTCCGTCCAATTGACCGCAGGGTTCGGAAGCCTTTCGGAGCTTGGCCGATATTCCGCGTTGGGCGAGGAGTGCCACGTAAAGTCCGACCGTGAGGATACGTTCGAATGCAAATTCTGGCTAGCTCCGGGACAAGGCGAGTTGTTTAGAATCGTTAGCTGAGCAGCGGAAAGGTCTGGTTCAATTATAAAGGCAGCGTTCTCTGCCCCATAAAGGGGAATGAAGACGCTGCCTTATCCTATTCGCGCGGGCTACAGCAAAGAGGCTAGGGCGACAGCCAGTTCAGCGCGGGTGAGCTGGTTGCCTGCGCTGTTCAGTGTCGCCGGCTCCTTGCCACTCAGAGCGGCGTAACGATCCAAAATCAGCTGCATATGCGCGGCGGTGAGGTTTTCGTCGGGGCGGAACTTGCCGGTATTGTCGCCTTGCACGATCCCGTTGTCGACCGCCCAGCCGACGTAGCCGCTGTACCATGTTCCCGGCTTGATGTCGGGGAACCGATTGCTCTCGGTCGTCTCCGCGCCCAGTAGCCTGCCGAGTACCGTAATGGCGGCGGCGCGGCTTACCGGAGCGTTCGGGGAGAAGCTGGCCGATCCGGTTCCGTTCATGACGCCTTTGTCATACAGCGCCTTGATCGCGCTATAAGCGCTGTCCGCCGGGTTAACGTCCGTGAAGGGCAGGCCGCCGATCGTGAATTGCCATTGCGATACGCCGGCATATTCCGCGTTGCCGGACACGACGGCGACGGTGAGGCGATAAGTTCCGTCCGCTTTCGGCATAATGTCCGAGAGGGAGCTTTGGAGCTCGGACAGCAAGCGGGTCTCGGAATAGTTCTCCGAAGGCACGTCCGTCACAGTAACCTGGATGTCTTGAGCGGGCACGTCCGCGCTAGCCTTAATGGACGTCAGCTGCGGTTTGCTGCCGGATGCCAATCCGGTCAGGCCGGCCCCGTTATTGACGCTGAAGGTCACGCGCTTCTTGCCCGAAGCGTCGGTGGAATCCGATATGCCGGAGAAGCTGTGAACTGTGTTGGTAATGACGAATGCTACGGAACCGACGGCGTTAGGATCGGAAGTTTGCTCATTCTGCCACGCATTAAATCCTTCCGGAAAATCGGGCATTCCTTCCGGTCTCGTTCCCGGGAATCCGTTTCCTTCCGGAGGCATTTGCCCGGGCGCCGGGCCGCTGCCGTCGGTCGGAGGAGCTTCTCCGGGGGCTTGGCCGTTGCCGGGACGAACTCCGCCGGGGCCGCCCATCCCACCCATCATGCCGAAGGAATTACCTGTATACTGCTGCTGGATCTCGTTGATATAGACATGGTATTCGGTATTCGGGGCTAGCTCCGCAGAGCTGAAGGTTACGCTCTGAAAAGCTTTATCCGCCGTGTGCGTCAGCAAAGCTTTACCATTCGCATCCGTCAGCTTAATAACGCTGCCAGCCGCTTGCGTCGACGCGAAAGCCAGCTCGATGAATGTCTGTTTGGAGCCGGAGCTCGTTGCATCGTTGCGAGTGCCGAGCGCGACGACCGTTCCGCCGTTAAGGGAAATATCCATGTCCGCGTCTATTCCGCCGTCCGGGCTTCTTTCGTTGGACTGGGTCACGACCGTCCCGCCGTTGATCGTCAGATAGCCGTTGGAGTCGATGCCGTCTCCTTCCGCCCCGAGCCCGGCGTTCACTTTCAAGTAGCCGCCGTTGATCGTCGTCACGGAGATGCGGTCCTCGTTGGTATTGATGCCGTCATCCTGCGCTTTGATCTCGATGTGGCCGCCATTGATTGTCAGGTGCAGCTCTGAATTGAGCCCTTCGTTGTCTCCTTCGATATACAGCTTGCCTGTCCCGGCGGATTCGCCGGAAATGTTCATCGACATTTTGGAATAGAACGCTCCGTCGTACTTATGAAGCTTCTTGGTCGTTCCTTCCTTGTAGATGCGGGCTACGTGGGAGCCGTTCGCCTTGTTGACTGAACCGTCCGCCAGAATAACTTGCGCCCCTGCCTTGGACAGATCGGTAGCGCCTTTCGTATCTACCGTGGAGTCGTAAGGCTCGTACACATTGTAGAAAATGACGGCAGGCGCAACCGTGCAGGTAATGTCCGCTCCGTCCAGAATCAGGACCACGACCGCCGTCGGATCGCTGGAAGCTTTGTCTCCCAGGTCGACGGCAAGCTGGCCGGCCGATAAAGTACCGGAGACGCGATAAGTTCCGGGTTTAGTAATCGTTACGACAGTGTGTCTGGCCGCCTCTTCGGAAGAGTGTTCGTCGGCAGTCTTTCCTTCTCCGTATGCACTGCCGTGTCCGGCCTCGTAAAAGATGATATCCGCTCCCACATATACGGCGGATCCGAAGTCGGTCGACGCCGCTTTACCGTCTACCGTTACTCCATCGTTGGACAGCCGGATGGCGATCTCCCCCTCCGCGCTTGCGGCCGATGCGGACACCGTGGCGCAGGACAGCGCGAGCACCAAGGCGAGAAGCAGGAATGAAGTTCTTTTCAGCATGTGTATCGGGCACTTCCCTTCACTATGATATGTCCCTACTGTAACTGGACAGTCTTAAATGAAACTTAAATGGATTTTTGCAGTTGCTGTCATCTTTTTTTCGGAACCTTGGCAAATGTTTAGAAAAGGTTGAGAGGCGCTTCGCTATAATGAGCCGAATAACTGACATCTACCGGGGGAATCTCAGATGAACAATCGAATGAAGACTAGCTTGATTGCGGTTCTAACGTTTTGCCTATTTCTTTCGTTATGCTCGGTCGCGGCTGCCGCACCGGCGAAAATTACGTTTAATCTCTCCAATACGGCGGGAGAGCCGGGAGAGGAGGTTGCCGTGAATCTGACGGTCGATATTCCGGGTGATGGGTTTTATTACACCTACCTCCCTTTTGTAGATTGGGAGCTTCCGACGTCGGGCTATCGGTTCGGAAGCTGGGTAAACGGCACTTCGATCACGATTTTTCTAACCATCGACGAGAATGCTCCTTCGGGCAGCTATTCCGTGTTCATGGATCGTGAGAACACAGAAGTAAATAAAGGCCCTACATCCAATACGGTCAACCAGCCGGTTAACGATTACGTGGACGTAGCCGGAACGGTCACCGTTCATAAGCAAGCGACGGTCGGCACCGTCAGCGGGACAGCGGGCAGCCTGGTGAACGTCCCCGTGACAACCAATTCCACGGAACCGATCGGCTATTACGATCTGACGATTCCGTACGATCCGAATGCGTTGGAGGTAAGCGTCGTAACGGCGACGTACGGAGGAAATCTCGACTATCAGGACGAATCGGGGACGTTAAGAGTGACGTGGGACGGCCAAGCCGATAACACTTCAATCGTGAACGGACAACTGTTCAACGTCGCGTTCAAGATCAAAACGGATTCGCCGCTTGGAGACAAGGCGTTGGCTATTGCTTCGGGAGCCGTGTTTAAAAATACAACAGGCAGCGTTATGACCCCATTCTATACGCGTCCAGGTTCGGCCAAGGTGACATCCAATCTCGCTCCGGTTGCAGAGAATGTTAGCGTAACGGGAACAGAAGTCGTTGGCCAGACAATGACGGGAACGTATTCGTATTCGGATCACGAAGAAGACGCCGAAGACGCATCCATGTTCAAATGGTATCGCGCAGATACTGCTGGAGGGGCTAACGAACAGCTTATTTCCGGGGAGAGCGAAGGCGATTATACGCTGCAGCCGGCAGATAAGGGGAAATATATCCGCTTCGAGGTGACGCCTGCGGCAAGCGCCGGCACATCTCCCGGTGTTCCCGTAAAAAGCGGATTTACAGGACAAATTGCAGCACCGACCTATCCGGTCGCTTACGACGGCAATGGCGCGACTTTCGGCAGTCTGCCGACGACCCCGCAAGGCTATGAGGAAGGCGACGTCGTCGCAGTGCTTGGGAACGTGGGCAGTCTTGAGAACCCTCACCATAGCTTCGCCGGTTGGACGCTTGATTCCTTGAACTCAGGATCGGTTTATTTGCCGGGGGATACTCTGACGATCGGGACGGAACCAATTACTTTATATGCTAAATGGGTCGTTAATAGGTATACGGTTTCGTTTCATTCGAACGGCGGCAGCGCGATAGAGAGCGTACAGATCGACTACGATACGGCGTTTGCGGCTCCGACGCGCCCGAGCCGGTCGGGATATTCCTTTGTGGGCTGGTATAAAGACGAGCAGTTGACCGAGGCCTGGAGCTTCGATTCCGATAAGATCGCCGGCGACACAGATTTGTACGCCAAATGGTCGCGGAACTCCGAAAGCTCCGGCGGCGGAGGGGGGCCGACGGTTCCGGCTGCACAAGAAGGAGACTCTTTTAAAGTTAAGATCAACGGCAAAGAAGGAATCGTGGGCACGCTGACAACAGCGGTGGATAAGGGGCGTACGGTTTCGCTCGTCTCGCTGGACCGGACGAAGCTGGCCGCCCTGTTGGAGTCCGGAGACGAGGGATTCAAGCTTGCGATTCCGATCGCCGGCGCTGCAGCCAGTGTAACCGTGGAGTTGAATGGCGAATCTGTTAGGACACTGGAAAGCAAACAGGCGATACTCGAATTCAAGACGGACAAAGGGTCGTACGTTCTGCCCGTATCCCAGTTGGGCATTCAAGAGATTGCCCGCCAACTGGGCGCGTCGGCCGACTTGCAGCAGATTAAGCTTCGGATCGAGATGGCGGATTCTTCCGAGGCGATCGCGAACGCGTTTAACGGGGCGGCTTCCAAAGGCGGTTTTACGATTGTTGCCCGGCCTCTGGAGTTCCACGTAACTGCGGTTAACGGAAGCCGATCGGCGGAGATTTCGGTTTTCAGTACCTTCGTGGAACGAGAGATCGCTCTTCCCGACGGCGCGTCGGCCGATCGGGTAACGACGGGAGTAGCGGTCGATCCGGACGGCACGGCACGGCATGTTCCGACGAAGATCGTGCAAGAGAACGGCCGACAAACGGCCCGCATTCATAGCTTGACGAACAGCTCTTACGCCGTTATCTGGAATCCAATCGAATTCAAGGACGTGGCAGATCATTGGGCGAAGGACGCGGTCAACGACATGGGCTCGCGTCTCGTTATCGGAGGCGTAGGCGAGGAACGGTTTAGTCCAGATCTGGACATTACCCGCGCTGAGTTCGCGGCGATCGTCGTCCGGGCGCTTGGACTTAAGCCCGTGCAGGGGATAAGCTCTTACCCGGATGTTGATTCGAAGGCTTGGTATCAAGGAGAGGTAGAGGCGGCGAAAGCCTATGGCCTCGTCAACGGTTATTCCGACGGCGCCTTCCGCCCAGCGGAGCGAATCACCAGAGAGCAAGCGCTCGTCATTCTTGCTCAGGCGATGAAACTGACCGGTTTGAAGGACAAGCTACAATCGTCCGCGCAACCGTCCATTGATGGCTTCGCCGACGCGGACCAAATTTCCGCTTGGGCGAAAGCAAGCGTGTCCGAAAGCTTGCAGGCGGGGCTCGTAAATGGCCGGAAGGATAACCGACTGGCACCGAAAAGCTTTATTTCCAGAGCCGAAGTCGCCGTGCTCGTGCAACGCCTGCTGAAAGAATCCGATTTAATCTAGTTGCGGGACGTTCCCGCGATCGGAGAGGGCTGTCTCATAAGTTAACGGAGCCGTACCGAAAGATTATTGATGGATGCAGGGGAATGGGCATCCATCTCCTTCCGATGCTATAACGATCCTGAAGTTTTGAATAGCTAGACTTGTGACAGGGTCATTTCAGGACCGTATGAGGCAATCTCAGGAGATAGATGCCCTTCTCTTTTATCGGTAATCTTGTACGTTCCTACTTATGGGACAGCTCCCTTTTCTTATGTTCACAGTTTAGAATTGGCCTTCGCATCCCGACCCCGGCCCCGCCAAGGCACATTCTTGGCCTCCACGTCCCGGCTGCGGCTCCGCCAAGGCACATTCTTGGCCTTCGCATCCCGGCTGCGGCCCCGCCAAGGCACATTCTTGGCCTTCGCATCCCGACCCCGGCCCCGCCAAGGCACATTCTTGGCCTTCGCGTCCCGACCCCGGCTCCGCTAAGGCACATTCTTGGCCTCCGCGCCGCAACCCCGGCTCCGCCAAGGCACATTCTTGGCCTCCGCGCCGCAACCCCGGCTCCGCCAAGGCACATTCTTGGCCTCTCCGTCCCGGCCTTCGCGCTAAATTCCACCGCTGCTTATCCCAATGTTCCGACTCCCCTATCCTATCCACCGCCTTCCTTCGAGCGCGATCCGATTAAATAGCCGATAATCGTCGATTCGACGGGCAGAACGACAAGCGTCCACAGTTCCTTAAGGCCGAAGTCGGGAGAACGGTATTTGTCGGGGGTCAAAGTGTACACCAGCGCGATGAGCAGGACGACAAGCGCGATTGTGCCCACGATGTACAGGCGGACGTTGTCCCCCGAGCCGAAAAATCGGCCCAGGAAGCCAAGCTCGGCTTTGCGCTTCTCGCTTTCCGAGTTGGCGGCGATAATTTTGCTGGCGACCTTCGGATCTTGAATTTCGAGTTTATTCATGCCCCGGGCCCCCCCTCTCCCGCGAAAAAGGTGAACGTAAGCGACCAATTCGTCGCTTCGTAGTTGATCGTAACCTCGTAACGAAGAGAAAGGGGCCGATTGTTCAGGACGCCGAGGCGGATCATGTCGCGGTTGCCTGTCGGCTTGCCTCTGGGGAAGTTGATGCAGGCGATTCGCACTTCATTGTAGCGAACAAGGCTGATGTCGGTCGTGAAGTCGTTCCTCTCCGGCTCATACTCCGCGCAGAATACGAATTTCAGCGGATCGTGCTCTTCCGAAAGAACGATCTCGATCGGGTTCATGTCGTAGGCGAACACTCTGCCATGGTAGACGGCTTCGAATCCTCCGGACGTAATTTTCATCGCGATTCCCTCCCCGAGGCCCGAGCGATTAAGCCGCGTACAGGCTTCTTAATCTATGTTTACGATTGGAATCGCCGAGACATGACATCGGGATCAGTGCCGCTCCCGATGCTGCTCGCGGAATGCTCCCGGGCTAGCGCCGTGATGCTTGCGAAACGCCTTCGAGAAGTACGAGAGATCCCCGAACCCTACGGAAGCCGCGATCGTGCCGACCGGGACCCGGGTGTGGATCAGCATGCGAGCGGCTTGTTCCATTCGGTAGCGGGTCAGGAAGTCGTGAGGCGACTTGCCGATTCGTGCGCGGAACCGCTTGGAGAAATAGGAGCGTTCCAGTCCTACATGGCTCGCCAGGTCGGCTACGGTCAGCGGGCGAGAGTAGTTGGACCGGATGAAGCGAATCGCTTGCTGCACGGACTCGTCTGCGTCGCGTTTGGACAAGGAGCCGAGCGCGACGGAGGACTGACTTGTCCCTTCCATTAGACAGGCAAAGAAACGAAATAAATGGCCGATACCGTCGGCCTCTCCGATGAAGGATTCGTCCGAAGTGCCTTCGAACATCCGCTCGAACAGATCGGAAATCCGTCCCGGCTCGCGAAAAGAATACGTAGGATGCTCCTCCGTCAGCCCTGCTGCGGTCAAATACGCGCCGAAAGCTTCCGGGTCGAATCCGACCCATACATACTGCCACGGCTCGTCCTCATCCGCGCGGTAAGCTCCCGGCACGTTGGGAAACAATACGAAGCAATCCCCATTTTTCAGCTCGTACGACGTATTGTTCACTTGAAACTTTCCTTTGCCTGAACGGATATAGTGGAGCAGCACGTGATCGCGCATTGCCGGACCGTAGCCATGGCCGGAGGAACAGCGATGGTATCCGCAGTAGTACAATTGAATCGGCCGCCCCGGTAAACTGGTAGTAATAAAATGTTCTCCGAATTCGCGCTCCATCTTTTCGCCCCTTTACAGCTCCCCGTCGAATCATCGGAGAGACACATTTTTCTCACCATATCTCTATCATATTAAGGACTTCTACGAAAATAAACACACAAAATTACCGATCTATCACACAGGACTAAGCTCCCTGCCGCCGCTGGCTTCCGCTACAATGGAAGCACTTCTTTATATTTCAATCGATAAGGAGCGGCATTACGATGAGCGCTAGATTAGAAAATGCCCGGTGGCAATTAAACGAGAACGGCATCCTGTGGGAGATCGGATCGGACGCCAGACTGCCTCACAACGATCAGCTTGAGATGAGCGGCCGCAGCGTCTCCGCGATCGTCCGGTACGGCGTCAATGAAGCGGGAGAACTTCTGCTCGTTAGACAGGTTGTATGGCCGATGCTTCGCACGATACCGAACAATACGCATGCAAGCTTGACGCATGAGTATCCCGAAGAGGCGATTCCCCGTGTAAAAGCGAACGGTCGGTTTCTGTCCGCGGAGCGGCCGCAACAAGTCATTTTCGACGGGCTGCTGGAAATCGAAAGCGAGACAGGGGAAGGATTGACGGTGCGCCGTCGTCTGTTTCCGGCTTCCGAGAGTCCCGCGCTGCTAGAGACGGTGACGATTACGAACGCGACGGACACCCCTGTTATCCTGGAAGCGGAGCCGTCGGAATACTCCAGCCGTGGCAGAGGCACCGGCGGAATTTACGCGATGGAAGTCTGCGTGGATGCAACCGGACCGGTCGAGCTGAAGCCAGGCGAGAGCGTCGAATTTCACGTGTCGTACGTCGGGCGCAAATGGAGCGAGCGTCTTGAAGCTCCAGATCATCAGCAGGAAGAGCACAAAAGGAGGGAGCAGGTCGAAGCGCTGCGGGGCAAGCTCCGTTTCGAATCGCCCGACCCGGTTCTCGGCCGCATGTTCGAATTCGCCAAGCTTCGCGCTTCGGAGAGTCTGTTCCGCACGAAATACGGACTGCTGCACAGCCCTGGCGGAGGGCATTACTATGCCGCAGTTTGGACGAACGACCAGATCGAATACGCGGCGCCTTTTTTCGCTTACCTGGGGGACCGACCCGCGATTGAGGCCAGCTTAAACGCCTTCCGGCTCTACATGCCCTTCATGGGACCGGACAATGTGCCGGTCCCAAGCTCCGTCATCTCCGAGGGCATCGATATTTGGGAAGGGGCGGGTGACAGGGGCGATGCGGCCATGTACGCCTACGGAGCGTCGAAGTTCGCGCTCGCGACGGGCAGCCGAGAGATTGCCGAGGAGCTGTGGCCCGCAATTGCGTGGTGCTTGAACTATTGCAGAAGCCGTTTGACTACAGAGGGGGTCGTCGCTTCCGATTCCGACGAACTGGAAGGGAGATTCCCGACCGGCGGGGCCAACTTGTCTACTTCGGCGCTGGCTTACGGCGGATTCCATTACGCTTCGGCGCTCGCCCGGGAGCTGGGCATGCGGGAGGAAGCCGATGCGGCGGCGAAGTCGGCGGACGATCTGCGCGAGGCGATCGAAGCCTATTTCGGCGCCGAGGTGGAAGGCTTCCGAACGTACCGCTATTATGCAGGCAACGAGGTTTTGCGGTCTTGGATCGGTCTTCCGCTGTCCCTCGGCATTACGGAACGAAAAGACGGTACGATCGCGGCAATGCTGTCCCCCCGTCTATGGACGGAGGACGGGCTGGCGACGGAGGCCGGAGACACCGTGTTCTGGGATCGTTCTACGCTATATGGACTGCGCGCGCTGTTCGTAGCAGGCGAGACCGAGAAGGCGTTGGATAAGCTGTCCGCGTATTCGAAGCGGCGCTTACTTGGAGACCATGTGCCCTACGCGGTTGAAGCGTACCCGGAAGGAAACCAGCGTCATCTGTCCGCCGAAAGCGCGCTGTACGGCCGGATCGTGACGGAAGGCCTGTTCGGCATTTCTCCGACAGGGCTCGCTTCCTTCTCTTGCGCTCCGCGCTTGCCGGAAGGCTGGCCTTCCATGACGCTGTCGGAAATTCAGGCGTTTGGACGGAGCTTTGATCTGAAGGCGAGTCGTTCCGGCGAGGGGACCGTTCTCCTGACCGTGACGGCGGACGGCCGCGAAAAAACGCATTCCTTACGGGATGGAGAAGCGGCGGAGGTTCGGTTCGAATCATGATTTGTTGAAAAAGGCAGCGCCTTCGGGCTTCCTGTAGAGGGGGCAGGGGCGCTGTTTTTTCTGAAAAGAACTCGAATTTATCTGTATGATAAATCGTACAAACACCGCGATTTTGTTGGTCGATGCGTACATTCCATGTGATTTTTCGTACAAAATACGGCGATAGAAAGGTCGGATTAATGGATTTGTACGATAAACCGCACAATTTCATTTTGATCTCCAAATACCCCTCAAGTCCCCAACTTTCCTTTATGTACCATACGGCGTATGGTAACCTTGATCTAACGCCGAGTTTCGCGGTTTGTCGCGTCCGGTAGGGGAGAAACCAGTTGAAGGAGAGATTGGGCGTTGAAGAAGAGCACTTCTGCCATTCTTGTTTTCATGATTGCGATACAGATGTTTACGATTGCCTACTCGACCGGCGTCGAGCGTTCTTCGGCTGCTGCCGCTGAAGCTCTTTCGGAGGAGGCGCGGGAAAGGCTGGAGGAGCTGGTTGCTCAAAACATCCTTCCGGATTCTTTTCAGCGCAATTTGCGTCAGGCGATTACGGTGGACGAGCTGGCGCGGCTGTATTACCGAGAGGAGCGGGGACTGGATCAAATCGAGATCGACCATCCGGGCTTCGACGAAAATACGCCCGATTACATCAAAGCGGCCTTCTTGTACGGAATGATCGACGATCTGAACGATCTGAAGCTGACGATGACTCGCGCAGAGGCGGCCAAACGGATTTCGAAGAGTCTGACCTACACGGTGGGGACCGACGTTTTTACGCGGGATTTCGCTTCCGTTAAGCCAAGCGATTTCCATGCTGTCGGGAATGTTCTGTCTGCCAGCGTCATCCCGGCTATTCAGGGCAATTTTCAACCGAACAAGCCCTTTACCCGCGAACAAGCCGTCATTGGAATGGATGCGCACTCGTCGGGCAATATCCGCGGAATTTTGCCTTTTAGCGGCTTGAACGGCCAAGAGAGCATAACGGTGGGCTCCAATTACGCCTATCTGAGCTTCGAGTCGGCCGAGGACGCCAAAGAATACATCGGATATCAGGTCAAGAATATGACCAAGGGCGTGAAGCTGACGGGTAAGCAGCAGAGGATCGACGTCGGCTTCGCTATTTTGGAGCTATGGACTCCGACGCACGAGGTCAAGTTCACGTTCAAGAACGGCCTGGAGCGTCTTCGTTTTCGCGGAAACTCCGTTCTGTACGGCACTTTCGTCTATACGAACTGGCATGGAGAAGGCTATCTGGCCGAGCCGCGAGAGCTAAAGGCGGCAGAGAAGGCCAATCTGGAGCTGCAGCCGGACTCCGTTCACCGCAAGCTGTATGCCCGTACGGATCAGATTTTGAAGAAAATTCTTAAGCCGAACATGACGGAAGAGCAGAAGGTTAAAGCTATTTTCGATTACGTTGTGACTCAAATCAAATACTCCAGCGGAGCGGACTATATCTCGGCGGCCAACGCGCTGAAAGCGATCGAGGAAGGCAGGGGCGTGTGCGCCCACTATACGTCGCTGTTTCACTATTTGGCTACGAGGGCGGGCATTCCGACGATCCCGCTTTCCGGACCCTCTTTTGTCGGGGAGCATGCCTGGAATATGGTGTATTTGAACGGCAAATGGGTCTATGTCGACACAACGCTGGCGGACGGCAAAAAAACCATCGATTACACCTATTACCTGAAAGACGCCATGTTCATGATGAAGACGCGGACGTGGATAGGCTACGGCTACCCGGACATCAACATTTATCCGGAAGTGGACGGCATGAACCTGAAAACGACCGAGGAGCTGCGCGTGTATTTGCTGAGGAAAATGGCGGAGAGCCGTACAGAGCCGCCGAAGAAGATTACTTTTAAGGTAGCTGGCGCCAAAGTGGATACGGACGTCAAGTTTCTGACCGTAGTCAGTCCTGAATATAAATACAAGCTGAATTATGATTCTAAGAACAAGCTGTACACGATGATCCGAGGCTAACGGGCGTGGCGCAAAAAGAGCAAAAAACATCAAGAACATCAGTTCTTGTACGGCTACAATAAGGAGTGAAGGGAGGTCGCAAGGTGTCGTCGTATGAGGAAGAGATTCAGCGTGTCGTAGATGAGATCGAGGAAAGACTGGGAGAGGAATTGAGGTTTTCCGGCTTGGCGCGGCTGTCGAACTTTTCGGAGTTTCATTTCCACAGGGTTTTTCATACTTTTGTGGGGCTGCCTGTCATGGAGTACGTTCGCGTCCGCAGGCTGGCGCGCGCAGCATGCCGCATCGCCTATTCGCAGGATCGACTTCTGGACATCGCGCTCGATTGCGGCTTCGGGACGCCGGAGACGTTCAGTCGAGCCTTCCGCAAGCTGTACGGCATGACGCCTGGCGACTACCGGAAGAAGGGCCTTCGTCCTCCGGAGTACGCTAAGGTCAATGTGCTGGAACGAAGGATTAATCCGTACTTAGGAGGAATTCGCATGAAGTATCGTATTGAGACCAAGCCGGCCTTCGAGGTGATCGGCTACTCGATTCGTACGAGAAACGAAGACGGGCAGAACAATCGGGACATACCGGCTTTCTGGGGGCAATATATGGCGGAGAAAAAAGGAGAAAGCTTGTACGGGGTGGCCGCATCGAATGTGGAGTACGGTATCTGCGGCGACTTCGACATGGAATCCGGCGAATTCAGCTATATCATCGGCGTCGAGGCTAGAGAAGGCGCCCAAGCCCCCGAAGGGACGATCAAGCGCAGCTATCCGGAGGAGACCTACGCCGTATTCACGACGCCTAAGGTTGCTCCCGATCAGTTTACGGACTCCATCCAGAATACGTGGTTAGCCATCTTCAGCGAATGGTTCCCCAACTCGGGCTACGAGCACTCCGGCGGCGCAGAGTTCGAGCATTACGACGAGCGATGCTGGCAGGACCGCAACGAACAGTTGGAGATGGATATTTATATCCCGATCAAAAGCAAAGCCTGAGACGGTGCGCGGTCGAACGATCATTCGCCGAGAGCTGCGTTTGGCGGAACAAATTTCGATTGAAAATGCGATTGGTCTATGTTAATGTACTAGTTAACAGGTTGGAAAACTAATAATTAAGCTCGACCGGACAGCCGGAGAGACGCTATTCACGATAAGTGGGCGTCTTCCGGCTGTTTATTTTGTTGGATTTAGAGGGGATTAAGAGATGAAATATCGTAGATTGGGCCGCACTGGCCTAAAGGTATCCGAAGTCGGCTTGGGCACGATGGCGTTCGGACGATGGATTGACGAGCAAGCTTCGGAAGCGGTGCTGAACGCAGCGCTGGAGGCTGGCATTAATGTGGTGGATACGGCGGATATTTACGGTCGGGGAATGGATCTGGGCGATCCGACCCTCATTGGGGAGTCGGAGGAGATTATAGGGAATACGCTGCGGGGCCGCCGGAGCGAGGTGATTCTGGCTACGAAGTTTCATGCCCGAGTAGGGACGGGCGTTAACGATGCCGGGCAGAGCCGCTATCACATTTATCGTGCGTTGGAAAACAGTCTGAAAAGACTGAAGACGGATTACGTCGATCTGTATCAGGTGCACAGCTTCGACGCGGAGACGCCGATCGAGGAGACGCTTCGCACGCTGGACGATCTGATCCGGCAGGGGAAAATCCGCTATATCGGCTGTTCGAATTATGCAGCATGGCAGCTCGCGAAGGCCCATGGGGTGAGCGCTCTGAACGGCTTGCACCGCTTCGAAAGCGTTCAGCCGGAATACAGCTTGATAGCGCGAGATATGGAGAGGGAGCTGGTTCCGTTCGCCGAATCCGAGCAGGTCGGCATTCTTGTCTACAGCCCGCTTGGCCGGGGCATTCTGACCGGCAAATACCGCCAAGGCGAAGCGCCGCCGGCCGAATCTCGACTGGCCGCCGGTGAGAAGCGTCTGGAGCTGCTGCTGCAAGGAAACCCGGCGTACGCCTTGGTCGATGCGATTAAGCCGTTGGCGGAAGCGAGAGGATGGACGCTGGCGCAATTCGCGTTCACGTGGGTGCTCAGTCATTCCTATGTGTCCTCGGCCATTCTCGGAGCGTCCAAGCCGGAGCACGTTCGCGACTCGCTGCGCTATGCGGATGAGCGTCTTACTCCGGAGGAGCTGACAGAGATCGATGAGATTTCCAAGAAGCTCGGTCTTTTTTTATAAGCTAATTCCTAGTTAACCGATTGAATATATAAAATTTGGGAGGCGTACAGATGAGCGCACAGAAACGTCAGCTTCACCTAGGTTTGTTTTTATTTTCGACCGGCTATCATCCCGCGGGATGGAGACTCCCGGAGGCCGTAACGGACGGCGCGTTCGATCCGAAATTTCTTCACAGGGTCGCGCGCAGACTGGAGGAAGCCAAATTCGATTTCTTCTTCCTCGGAGATGCCTTGGCATCCAGCGCGGACATGCAGTATCAATTTCCATCGCAAATGGTGCGGCTGGAGCCGTTCACAATGATCGCCAATATTGCCGCCGTTACGGAGAAGATCGGCTTGATCGTGACTGCGAACACGACGTATGCCGAGCCCTATCATATCGCCCGATTGACGGCGTCGCTGGACTATTTGAGCAGCGGACGCGTCGCCTGGAACGTCGTTACGGGAGCCGATACGAGGGCCGCGCTGAATTTCAGCCGCGAGAAGCACTGGGATAACGCCAAGCGCTACGATTACGCCGACGAATTTGTACAGGTCGTCAAGGATCTGTGGGACTCCTGGGAGGATGACGCCTTTGTCCGCGACAAGGCTGGGGGCGTGTTCGTCGACGAGAGCAAGGTGCACAAGATCAACCATGCGGGAGAGCACTTCTCTGTCGCCGGTCCGTTGAACGTTGCCAGGCCTCCGCAAGGACAGATCCCGTTGCTCTCGGCAGGCACTTCCGAGCGCAGTCAGGAGCTGGGGGCGCAATTCTCCAACGCCATCTTCACCGGGCAGATTCATATCGCCGGAGCGAAGCAGTTCTATTCCGGCATCAAGAGCAAAATGGCCAAGTACGGGCGCGACCCGGGCGAGCTGTCCATTCTGCCGGGGCTCGTGCCTTTAGTCGGCAGAACGGAGGAGGAAGCCAGAGCGAAGTACCGCGAGCTGAACGAACTGCTCGTGACGGACTTTAATCTGGCTCCATTATCAGCACGCATTGGCATCGATCTGTCGGGTTACTCGCTTGACGGACCTCTGCCGGACCTCGAGTTGTCCACTCTGCCGGGAGGCGCGGCCAAGGACTTGGTGACGCTGGCCCAACGGGCGTCCGGCCGCGAGGATATTACGGTGCGCGAGCTGTTCCACTACTTCTCGGCCACCTGCCGCGGGCATTTACTCATCGTCGGCAACCCGGAGCAGATAGCCGACCAGATCGAGGAATGGTTCGTTCAGGAGGCAGCGGACGGGTTCAATATTTGCCCGCCTTATATGCCGGGAGGCTTGGATCTGTTCATCGATCTGGTCGTTCCGGAGCTGCAGCGGCGCGGCTTGTTCCGCACCGAGTATGAAGGCAGTACGTTCCGCGAGCATTTCGGCTTGTCCCGTCCGGACAATCGGTTCGCGAAGCGGGCCGTCCTGCAGACGGCTGCCGAGTAACGTAACTATTGGCCGGGAGCGCCGCAAGACGAGAAATGAGGGAATTCAATGGGAATCGGAAAACCGGCCAAGAGCAGTTGGCGCATTGTTGCCGGACAGATTGCGCTGCTCCTGATCGTACTCGGCTTAATCGAATATATCGTCCGGGCGGAGATCGTCGGAAGCTTATACCTGTCCAAGCCGACGCTGGTCGTCGAAGAGATCGTAAAGCTGTTCACGCAAGGGGAAATCTTTCATCATCTGTTCGTTACGCTTAAGGAATTTGCCGCAGGCTACGTGCTCTCGGCAGTGGCGGGCATCGGCACGGGCATGCTTCTTGTGCTTATCCCGAAGGCCGAGACGTTCTTCCGCCCGTTTCTGTCGGCACTGCTCGCCGTACCCAAGGTGACGATCATTCCGCTGCTGATGCTCTGGCTGGGCATCGGCTTGTCGCACAAGGTCGCTATCGTATTCCTGTTCTGTTTCTTTACGATCGCCTTTAATACGATTACGGGGATCAAACAGACGGCGGACAATCACCTGAAGGTCGCGAGAGTGTTCGAGGCATCCAAGCTCCAGACGATCGTGAAGGTGATTCTCCCTTCCGCGGCGCCTACGATTTTCGTAGCCTTGCGAGTGTCGGCGGCAACCGGGCTTGTCGGAGCGCTGTTCGGGGAAATGGTCGCTTCCAAAGACGGGCTGGGCAATCTGCTGATTCAAGCCACCTCTCTGTATGATACTGCCAAAGCCTTTGCCATCATTACCGTCGTGACAGTCGTGTCCGTCCTAATCATCGCTGTCATCGACCTTCTGGAGAAGAGAGTCGTGCTAAAGTGGAAATCCGCTTGATTTTATTTTCAACTAGGGAGAGAAAAGTCTGAAATCCTTAGCCAACGCACGTAGTAACGGAAATGCGCATAACAAATAAGCCATTCTCAAGACGGCTATTGGTAATTTGTGGTTTATTT